>NZ_JAHKPD010000016.1 GCF_018860245.1 Pseudotamlana agarivorans | reverse complement strand
CTCAAATGCACTACAACGTTTAATGTATGGTGTCGTAAGGGATTGCGGTGCTCAAACTTATCAGTTTGTCAACCAAATTTGAGGCGAGCGTAAACACTCGGAAACCGCTGAAACCCTTATGCACTATACATATTGTTGGCAATAGTTTTTAATCATTAAGATACTTTATCAGTGATAGAAATGTATCATAAGCAGGTTGCCACATAGTAGAATCTCTATTGACAAAAGCTATATATTCTTTCTCCTTGTTTTTTCGATATGAATCAAAATTCGGATTATTACAAAGTCGCATTATAATTAAGATTTTTAAGGTTGATTGCCCATGTATCCAATCTGGGTAATCTTTGATGGGAACTGTGTTAAGAATATTATGATTAATTGTCTGCATGTCTGGGTAAAAATTAAAAAAAGGAATAACTACCTTTTCAATATGTTCTAAAATATCAAACGAGTAGTCTGTCTTGTTTTTATATTTACTTATCGAATTAAGCTTTTTGATATCCTTTTGTATAAGGTTCTTGAATTCAAAATTGTTTAAGGTCTCATATTCCCTGTTGACTTTCAAATCCACAAATTTTCTCAAAATATCATTAACTTCATTGAGTATCACACGACCTTGCAGAGCATTTATTCCGAGACTATCATTGTAAAATTGTAAAGTTATGTGGTTGATTACTTTATTCTTTTTTTTCTTAAAGTCTAAAGAACAAAAATGAGGTTGATAATCTGAAGTATCAAAGCCAAACTTATAGATTTCAGGTTTTATAATCTCAAATAATTCTCTATGCGCTTTTATTACATCCATATACAGATTTTTTCTCTTATAAGGTTAGTTGTTCTCTAAATTATTGCCAACGTTCTCGGCTATGCTTAGTGCGGGAATTAAAAGTAATTAATTTCCGTTTAAACACTCAGCCAAATCTTTTTATTTTGTTTTATGTTTTTTAGTAATAAAGCCAAATCAAAAGATTTGGCGGACTTTGTAAATACAAACTAACCTTTGACTTAAGCGCCAAACCCGTATTAAGTATAGGCTTTGTTGTACATAGTTAGTTTATTCAATATAATAATGTTGAACTTCTTTATTTGTCTGTTTGTGATTTTTGTCAAATGTCTGAATTATTGTTTTTTTCTTTCGGTTTTTGTGAATTTCATATTCTGTTAAAATTCCTTTTTCGTCGAAATAATTAACTCTCGTTTTATTTAAAGTTCCAAGCTTATAAATTTCTTGAGATTCCAAAGTTCCGTTCTCTCTAAAAAACTTGATTTCAGATGGTTTTCCGTTCTCAAAAACGCCTTCAAGTCTTTTATTTCCGTTAGAGTTAGAATCTATTTCTTTTCCTTCGCAAATTTTATTGCAGTTTAAATAAGTCCAACGTTGGCTATGTAATTCATTTCCTCCACCAAAGAGAATTTTTGGGATTCTAATTGTGTCATTTTTTCTTAAATCGATAGTAATAGTGTTTTGGGAAATCCAATCTCCTCGCTCAATGTAATAAGTCAGTATTTTGACATTTTCCGATTGAGGAACAATATCTATATCAAACTCTGGCGTTATGATTTTATCAGAACAATCACTATAAAAAACTAAATTCAGGTTTTCTTTTCCGTTGTTTTGGCTAAAACACGAGAAGCTTATAATTAGCAGAAAGATTGATTTTAGTACTATTTTCATAATTATGCACAACGTTCTCGGCTATGCTTAGTACGGGAATTAAAAGGAATTAATTTCCGTTTAAACACTTAGCCAAATCTTTTTATTTTGTTTTATCTTTTTTTAGTTATAAAGCCAAATCAAAAGATTTGGCGGACTTTGCAAATACAGACTAACTTTTGAATTAAACACCAAACCCGTATTAAGTATAGGCATTGTTAGCCATAGTTTATTTTTTATTAAACTCTTTCAACTCAAAATAACATTCTTCGCAAACCAATTTAATATCAGCAAATTTCTCAGATTCTTCATTCCATCCATCTTCCGACAATCTATATTCTTCACATTCACTACACCAAGCCGCAAAATCTTCACTCTCATCTAAATCCATTCCTTTAACCGCTTCAAAAGCTTCCTCAAATCCCTTTGGGTTTTCAAGGTCTAAATGCTGACAAACAAAGGCAGTTCGTCGAAACCCATGAATTCCGCAATCTACTTTTTTTTGTTTCATTCTCTGAACTTCCATTGAGTTAATGTCCTTATAAACCTTAACAATAATAAAATATTTTTGTAAATCTTTAGAATTAGTAGAATAAACCCCAATTCCGCCAATTAGATTTTTACTGATTGCCGTCAATTTCCAACATTCAGATTTTTCACAATTTATTAAGCCATTTGTTAAAAAATCAAATCCATGTTTCTTACCAAATTTCTTAATTTTAAGTGTCTCATATTTATGCTCTTCAATAGAACCTTCATTATGCCAACTCCACATCCACGAATTTGATATTGGCGAATAGGTTCCAACAGGGATATATTTAAAAAATACTTCATCTATATCCTCATTGTATAAACGAAGTAATTCAGTCTCTTGGTCATAAAACCAACTTGAATACGAATTAGTATTAAACTTTGCAATGAACTTATCTTGAGTTTTAGATAATTTTTCGAGTTGCTTATTTGCGTAAGTATTATATTCTCGCATTTATTGGAAAATTATGGTTAACGGTCTCATGTAAGGTGCGTTGCGACTAAGAAAGTAGGATTTCCGTTTGGAAATCCGAAGTTGAATAGAAGTACTACACATTAACTTAACGCTAAAGTAAGCAATGGATTTTACATTTTGTTATGTGCCGCGTTTTTGTGTTGAGAAAATTGATGTTTTTTTGCGTTTTATAATGCAGTTTTTATGCTTTAAACCACTTAAATTCCGCCAAAATTTGCCGCCCAGAATGTCAGTCCGCCGTAACAGTTGCGTATTGCCATGGTCAGAAGCCGCTTGAGTAAGCAAATTGAGTGATTTTCACGTTCTTTTTTACTTTTATTATACAAAGATATGCCGTCTAGCTAATCAATACCACATCACAGTTGCGTATTGTTTTGGTCAGAAACCAGCAGAGTGATCACATTTTAATAAACACATTCTTAAACAACTAACTTCTATACAGATTTTTCGTTCTGAGCATCAGTCCGCCGCAACAGTTTCGTATCGTTAAAGTCCGAAATCGGTTGAGTAAGTTAGTCCGATTGCGCATTTTTTTTCCGTTATAATTTTGGAATTAGATGCTTTTCCAGCTGAGTGGATACGTTGCACATAACGGTCTTGTATATGAAAAGTAGCGGATTTTACACACGAACTTTTCGGTTTAACACAGGCTTTTTTTATATTTACTTACTTTCGTTTAAGCACTAAAACCGCTATTTTTTATATACGTTGTTGTGTTTTCGTACTTTTTTTCCGCAAACTTGCTAGCGTTGGCAAAGACATACTCTTTTGCAATTTTTGGCTTGTGTGGTGGCTGAAGCGAATTGCAAATGTGTATGGCTTTTAGCGTTGGCTTATTCCTCTATTTATAGTAAATAAAAAAACAATTTAAAGTTTTAGCTCTGTTTGTTGGGTCAGTAACTTCAATTTCCTCAATATTGAGAACACTTGCATTTAATTTGTCTTTTGATTTTTGAGGAAAATTATCAAATATATTTTTTGGAATTAACGCTTTTACTTCAAAGTCATTGTTTCCCCAATCTTTGGTCAACTTTGAATAAACTTTTTGAGGATGCTTGATAACCCACATACCTCTTACTCTTAATGTTGTTATTTTTAAACTATCTACACCTTTTGCTCCGCCCAATTCATTTCCTGTGTAATCATCATCTAAATTGGCTTTTATATCATCAATGATTTCTTCATAGACTTCCTGTAAATCACAATAAATTCGACCATATACAAACCACACGGATTTTAAATGTTTGGCTCCACTTGGGATATATCCAAAACAATAAAGCATTTCTTTCTCTTCCCATTTTATTTCTTCACAAGTCAACGCAGAAGATTGTATTCTTGTATCTGTTGCTTTCAATGAATGTTTTGGATAGGAACTATTCAACTGAATAGAAGATTCGGAAGTAGCCTTTTTTACTTCCAAAGCATCTCCATTTTTTAATATTGCATCAGGAATTTTATTCTTTGCTCCTAAAAAAGAAAATACTTCGCTGTGCTTATTTCTTCGCGTTTCGTCATCATCAATATCAAAAGAGTTACTAAAAGCATCAAAGATGTATTCTTCCAAGGCTTCTCCCATATTTTGGGCTCTGTTACCACCTATTGTGTATTCCTTAATCTCGTAGTCTTTATTCTCAACTATATTTACTAAAGCTTCTAAAATGTTACTCATATTGTTTCGACTAATTCTCTTTGTTCCTTGTTCTGTTTAATGGTATTTTGTTCAATCTGTGTTTTTATACTTTTTGCTAAAAATTTTGCAAGATTTACAGGAACAGCGTTTCCAATCATTTTGTAACCTGCTGCGACTTTCTTATAATGGAAAATAAAGTCATTCGGAAAAGTTTGAATTCTTGCACATTCCCTAACGCTTAACCTTCTATATAAATGTTCTTTTCCTGGAACAAAAATTCTCTTATTTTTTTCTATGAATTTCATTTTTGGTGCTTGCGGATGAATAGGTGCGTGTCTTCCGCCTGCTTGAATTGTATAAGATTGTTCATCCCAACTTCTTACTCTGTTTCTTGACATAAAAATTGTAGAAAAACTTCCAATCATATATTCGTGATTTGGAACTACACAATTATCTCCATTGGTATTGTTGTATTCTAAAGCTGGTAAAACACCTTCTTGCAAATCAGATATAACATTTTCAAGCGGTATTTTTGGAAAAGTTTCAGTTGGGAATTGGTATTTAAAATTCAAATCTTTTCTAATTCCAATAAAGAAAACTCTTTTTCGGTCTTGTGGAACATTATAATCAGATGCGTTAAGCATTTGAAAAGAAAGTTCGTATCCTATTCCTGCGTTTCTAAAAAGTTCTTTAATTCCTTCTAAAGCTTCTGTGTGTTTAGAAATCAACATTCCACTAACATTTTCCGCTAAAAAGAATTTAGGTTGTTTAGCTTCTAATATTCTTATGAAGTCATAAAATAACTGACCTCTCTTATCTTTAATTCCTCTTGCTGCTCCAGCTTCACTCCAACTTTGGCAAGGTGGACCTCCAATTATTCCATCACATTCTGGAACTTCATCAGCTGGTATATTTACAATACTTCTTTTGTCAAGTATTGTGTTTGGGTGATTTTTTTCATAAGTTTCCCAAATTTCTTTGTCATATTCGTTTGCCCAAATAACATTAAAACCAGCTTGCTGAAAGCCTAAATCAAGTCCGCCAGCTCCTGCGAAGAAAGATACTATTTTCATATTTTATTGTGTTTGAAGTGATTTATTAAGTGTTCTTCGATATTCTGCTTTTTCCTCTGCAACTTGTAAAAGTTGTTTTGTGCAATTTGTTTCGTAAATATGCTTGCCAATTTGGTCAGTCACATATTCATTGCGCAATTCTGTGAGATTCAGTTTGAAGATTTTCGCAAGTTTTGGCAAGCGTTTTTCGTCAAAATCTCGTTTTCCATTTTCGATTTTACTCAAATTTGCAGAATCTAAATTTAGTTTAGCTGCAAGTTGAGTTAAAGTCAATTCGTTTTCGTTTCTTAAAAGTCGGATGTATTCTCCAAATGTGGTTTTCATAAGACTTGTCATTTTTTGACAAATCTAAATCTTTTTATCGATATATTCAATTCGAGCGTTGGGAAATTTTAGCTCTTTTGGTTTTTAGCGTTGGAACTGTGCGTTGGCAAAAACCGAAAGTGCTAAAATATGCGGCTGGTCAGTATGAAACACAACAATAGTATATAGAACATTATGTTCTATATATTTCCAAATATAAGGGATATGTCTTGTATGTGGTATATATGTTTTATATGTTTTTTTAGAAAAATTAAATAAAGTTAAAATTTATAACATGGTTTTGAATTTTTTCAATTGTCTAGCGGATTCTTAATTTGTTTGAAAGCAGTTGTAGCCACATGTGTGTAGATTTCTGTGGTTTTAGTAGAGCTATGACCCAGTAGGACCTGAATTTGTCGTAAATCAACGCCATCCTCTAAAAGGTGAGTAGCAAAACTATGCCTCAGCATGTGAGGAGTTACAGTTATTGGGATTTTAGCCTTTTTTCCGGCATTCGTAACAACCCTTCCTACACTTTGTGCCGAATACTTATTACCATACATACCTTCAATAATGTAGGTTCTTGGTTTCCATTGCTTGTAATAATCACGTAAATCGTTTAGTAAATTATGAGATAATAGAGTAAAACGATCTTTTTTTCCTTTCGCAGATTCAATACGGATTAACATCCGTGAACTATCAATGTCTGAAATTTTTAAATTAACTAACTCATTTCGACGTATGCCAGAGGAATACAATAAACTTACAATACACTTGTGTTTCAAGTTGTTTGTATTAGCGATAATCCTTAAAACCGCTTCCTTAGAAAGTACTTTGGGTAATTTCTTTTGCTTCCTAGGGCGTTCAATTTTATAAAACCGATTGGGCATACCAAGAACCGATTCATAGTAAAATTTAATGCTATTTATGGACATATTTATATAAGAATCAGATTTTCCAAGCTGAACTAATTTTAAAATATATTGCCTAACATCATTTTCATTAATGGCTATAAGTTCCTTATCTGGGTAATAGTTTATAAAATATTCAAAAGCGATGATATAAGATTTAATGGTGTTGTTAGCATATTTCTTAATTTCAAGCTTATCTAAATAGGAAGTAGGGCACAGCCGGTAAACTTGAGGGAGCGCCCGATTTCTAAACCAAGTAATATCCATAGGTTCACTGTATTCATTTATAGGTTTATGGTCAAAAAAGTAATGACTATTCACCCAAGCGACGCTTTTAAATTTTTTAAAAATTAAATCCAGGTTTTCAGGTGTATTTATAAGGTATGCCATATTAAATTCTTTACTCCATTTTACATCCGGTAGCTCTTTTACAAGGGCCTGAATAACTTTGTCGGTAGTAAACTGTAAACCAATTTGCTTTATATTTTTAATTAAGAGGTGTTTTAAGGTAATACTCCTGCCTTTTTCCATAATTTTAATATTTATACAATAATAAATGTCATATATAACTTAACAGTGGTTTATGTGAATAAGATTCGTATATTATACTGTTAAAATGAAAATCATGAGGTTTTATACAAATTGTTTATACTGTAAAAGTGAATTAACCGGAAGAACGGATAAAAAATTCTGTGATGTACAATGTAAAAGTGCCTTTCAATATCAGCAAGCGAAAGTACAACCCGAACGTTTTTATAATAAGGTAGACAATCAGTTAAAACTCAATAGAAAAATATTAAAAGAGTATAATAAAGGGGGCAAAGTAACTTTAAGATCCGAACTTTTACTAGAAAAAGGCTTTAATCCTAACTATTTTACCCACTATTGGAAAAATCAGAAAGGTGAAGTTTATCTTTTTGTATATGAATTTGGTTTCTTAAAAATTGTCGAAAACCATAAAAACAAATACGTATTAATCCTATGGCAGGATTATATGGAACATTCTAAAATTTAGTAACCGTATGAAACACATTTATAAAATTCAAGGTATGTCCTGTAACGGTTGCCGAAGTCATGTTGAAAAAATACTTTCTGAAGTATCAGGAGTAATTAAAGTGGTAGTTAACTTAAAAGCAGCTGAAGCTTCTATCGAAATGAAAACACATGTTCCTCTTGAAATTTTTCAAAAAGCTTTATTTGATGATGGTAGTAATTATACCATTCACAATATAAATGAAAAAAGCTGTTGTTCGAGCCATTCTAAAAAAACGGAAAAACCTAAAGGTATTGGAAATGGCATTTACTATTGTCCAATGCATTGTGAAGATTATAAAACCTACGAAAAACCTGGTGATTGTCCGGTTTGTGGAATGGATTTGGTCGAACAACACAACGTAACGGGAGGTGCAATAAATCAGTGGACCTGCCCGATGCACCCCGAAATTCTAAAAGATGAATCTGGAGATTGTTCCATTTGTGGTATGGATTTAGTGCCTGTTGTAGCTGATTTGTCTTCTAAAGAAAAAACATATCTTAAACTGCTAAAAAAGTTTAAAATAGCCGTGGCATTTACACTACCCATTTTTTTAATAGCCATGAGCGATATGCTTGCAAAGAATCCACTATATACTATTTTAAATCAAAAATATTGGAATTGGATACAATTTCTACTCTCCATTCCCGTAGTATTCTATGCCACTTGGATATTTTTTGAACGGGCCTACAAGAGCATAAAAACATGGAACCTCAATATGTTCACCTTAATCGGAATTGGGGCAGGTGTTTCTTGGTTGTTTAGTGTTTTTGGTTTGTTTTTTCCTGATGTTTTTCCTGCACAGTTTAAAACCGAAAGCGGAGTCGTTCATGTTTATTTTGAAGCGGCAACCGTTATTTTAACGCTGGTTTTGTTCGGACAATTATTAGAAGCCAGAGCACACAGTAAAACCAATCAAGCGGTTAAAGAACTTCTAAAATTAGCACCAAATAAGGCGCTTAAAATTGTAAACAAAGAAGAAGTTGAAGTGCCAATCGATAAAATTGAATTAAACGATATTCTAAAAGTAAAACCAGGCGACAAAATTCCTGTTGATGGTATTATTATTGAAGGAACCACTACAATCGACGAATCGATGATTACCGGAGAACCCATTCCTGTAAACAAAAGCACGAAGGATAAAGTTAATAGCGGAACCATAAACGGCAACCAAACCTTTTTAATGAAAGCTCAAAAAGTTGGTAGTGATACTTTACTGTCTCAAATTATACACATGGTTAATGAGGCGAGCCGAAGCCGTGCACCTATTCAAAAATTAGCCGATAAAGTTTCGGGATACTTTGTGCCTGTCGTTGTTTTTATTTCCATAATAACTTTCATGGCTTGGGCCATTTGGGGACCAGAACCCGTTTTTGTCTATGCTTTAGTAAATGCCATTGCCGTTTTAATTATTGCTTGCCCATGTGCACTTGGTTTAGCAACGCCAATGTCTGTGATGGTAGGTGTGGGTAAGGGTGCTCAAAATGGTGTGCTAATAAAAAATGCCGAAGCTCTTGAAAAAATGCATCAGGTCGATACCCTTATTGTAGATAAAACAGGAACCATTACCCAAGGGAAGCCTACAGTAGAAACTGTTGGTTCATTTAATAATGATTTTTCTGAAAAAGACCTGCTTCAGTACATCGTTTCACTGAACACAAATAGCGAACACCCACTTGCTGAAGCTACCGTAAAATATGGCAAATCACATCAGATAGAAACCTTAAAAACTGAAGCTTTTAGAGCCGTTACCGGTAAAGGTGTTGAAGCCATAATACATGGTGAAAAGATAAGTTTAGGTAACCCTAAAATGATGGCATTTGCACGGGCTTCATTAGATTCCAAAATGGAAGAAAAGGCTGGTTTATTTCAGAAACAAGGCAAAACCGTGTCGTTTTTAGCGATCAATAAAGAAATTGTGGGTTTTGTGGTTATTTCAGATAAAATTAAAGATACTAGCGCTAAAGCCATTAAAGCATTGCAAAACAACGGTGTTGAAGTCGTAATGCTCACAGGAGATAATTTTAAAACGGCACAAGCTGTAGCCAATGCGCTAAATATCACTCATTTTAAAGCTAGCATGCTTCCGGAAGATAAACTTAACGAGGTGAAAAAATTCCAGAATAACGGTAATAGCGTGGCCGTGGCTGGCGATGGTATAAACGATGCCCCTGCTTTAGCTCAAAGTGATGTGGGTATTGCTATGGGCACAGGAACTAATGTAGCCATTGAAAGTGCCATGATTACTCTTGTAAAAGGTGATTTGCATGGTATTTTAAAAGCGAAACATTTAAGTGATAAAGTCATGCGTAACATCAAACAGAATTTATTTTTTGCACTCATCTATAACGCGATTGGCGTTCCTATTGCGGCAGGTATCCTATTTCCGGTTTTTGGAATTCTGCTTTCTCCCATGATTGCTGCTTTGGCCATGAGCTTCAGCTCGGTGTCTGTGATTTCTAATGCATTGCGTTTAAAAAATGCAAAAATAGATTAGTTGTTGGTTTGGAGTACGCAGTGTGTCATTGTGCTATTATAAAGACTGGCAACGTTTTTTGCTATGTGCGGCACAAAAAAATATCGACTCAATTCTAATTCGTTTTATTCAGGTTTCGCTTTCGCGGAAGTGGATATAGCTTCAACAAATCAGTATACTAAATACTTTAGTCATAAAACTAATTCACAACATTCACTGGTTTATTTGAAAGATAAGCTTTTAGATTATCAATCGTGGTTTGCATTAATCTGAACCTGGCTTCTTTTGGAGCCCAAGCAATATGAGGCGTAATGATGCAATTTTTTGCTGATAACAACGGGTTTTTTGGATCTATTGGTTCTACGGAAGTGACATCGATGGCAGCGCTAGAAACTTTATCATTATTTAACGCATTCTTTAAATCTTCTTCATTAATTAAAGCGCCACGAGAGGTGTTTATAAGCATCACGCCATCTTTCATTTTGGCCATACTGTTTTTGTTGATAATGTATTTGGTTGCTTCAAACAACGGACAATGTAAACTGATAATATCCGATTGTTCTAGTAATTCATCCAGCGAAACAAATTTACAGGTTTCAGTTTCTAATTCAGGGTATTTTGTTCTGCTATAAGTCACAATGTTTAAACCAAAAGCCTGCGCTATTTTTGCAGTGGTCTGACCAATATTACCAAAACCAATGATTCCCATGGTTTTGCCACTTAATTCAATTAACGGGTGGTTCCAAAAGGAAAAATCGGGGCTTTTACTCCAATCTCCAGCTTGAACTGCCTCATTATGATTGCCAACATGATGGCACATTTCAAGTAGTAATGCCATAGTAAATTGTGCAACAGATTTAGTACTGTATTCAGGCACATTTGTTACTATAATACCGTATTTTTTAGCAGCCTTAGTAGCAACGACATTATAACCTGTGGCAAGTACACCAATGTATTTTAAATTTGGGGCTTTTTCTATAACGGCTTCAGTTAATGGTGTTTTATTAGTAAAAACAATGTCGGCATCACCAATCTTTTTTAGAATAACTTCCTCTTCAAAAGGTGTACGATCATAAACTTTTAAACGCCCTAAAGCTTCAATACCTTCCCAACTTAAATCACCTGGATTTAACGTATAACCATCTAAAACTACAATTTTCATATATAACCGTATTAAAATAAAAAACCTTTAAACTAGAAACAAAAGTGTTTCTTAGTTTAAAGGTAAGTATAATTTAAAGTATTTTTTTATTTAGGCTCCTAGTTTAAAAACTAATCCTGCGCTTAAACCTGCGAAAACAACAGTACTTTGTGTTGCAATACCACCGCCACCGTTGCTAATATAAAACCCACCATATTGAACAGGGATAAACAAGTTACCTTGAATATTTAACCCGATCACTTCAGTTAACATGAAGTTTGCACCACCTTTCAAAAGGAATGAAAAACGGGTCGAATTATGTAAATCAAAATCGATAATATCTCTATTTTCATTTTTAGGGTTTAAAAAAACAACACCTAAACCACCACCAAAAAAAGGTTTAACAAACTCATTATCACTCAAATAGTGATTTGCACCTATAAAAATCCAATCCATATTAAGATCTGATAGTCTAGATTTATTAGGACTATAGTCAACATCTTTAATATTCAATTGCGTACTGTGGTTGTAATAACTTAATTCACCAACAACATTAGGTCTAACTTCTAACCCTACAGTAACTCCAATCTGGCCACTGTTCTCAGCTTGTAAATAACCGTAACCATATTTTAATTTTGCTCCAAATTGTGTTCCATAAGATGGTGTAATTTCAAAACTTTGAGCGAAAGCAGCTTGCATAGGCACCAAGGCCAAAAACAGAATAAGTAATATACTTTTTTTCATAATGTGCGATTTAATAGGAATGTTCAAATTAATTAATAATTTTCTGATTATCCGTAATGTGACATAATTGTTATCGTCAACCTGAACTTGTTTCAGGTTCTCATCACAATATATTAATTATCAGCTTTATGAGATTCCGAAATAAATTCGGAATGACGTAAATACAATGTTTAGGTTAAAAAACGGACAAACAAAATAATTTTTACTTGTTTAAATGAATAAAGCTGAACAAAATCAATTTTAATGCTTTATTCAGCTTTAATAAATTGTGATTATTATTTCTTTTTCACGCCCTTGATAACCGTTTTAGCGTAGTTTTTAGCTAAATTATGACCAGTTTCGACGTTTTCTATTTTAGAAGTTACAGATGCTACCATTTGTTTTTTAGTCTCTAAATCTAAGTTATATACAACAGTTTCCAATACATATATATTAGCAGTTTGAGTTTGTATTTCCATGGGTTCGTAAACACCTTTAAAACTTGGTTGCGGTAGTGTGTTGGAGTAAAAACCATAAAAGCCCATATTGTATAAATAAGGAAAATCACCTATAGTAGCCCCAGCTTCATAACCACCAGAAGTTGTAGTATTATTTAATTTTTCAACTCCAATAACGCGACTAAAAACAATGCCATTGAAGCCCGCCTTTTGAAATTTCTCCTTTAGTTGTGCAAGTTCGGCTTTTGATAAAGTATCATTAGGGTCTAATTCTGGAAATTTAGCATAGCTGGAAGTTGCATTTAAATTTTCCGCTTTAAGTTGCTTTGTTATTTGTTTTTCGAAAGCTTCTCGTACCTTCTGTTTTTTAGCTTTTACAATGACTAAAATGTTTTTAGATTTTATAGTGGCCACATCATTAGAGGTCCAATGAGATAATTCCTTAACGCTTGAACAACTTGAAATAAGGATAACTAAGCTTAGGGTTAGTAATTTAAGTATGGATAGCTTCATTTTTTATTTATGATATTATATTAATGAGTTAATTGTTATTATTTAAGGGTTTTAAGTCTATTGCTTAAAACAAAGCAAATATAAACTTTGCAAATCATTCTATAATTACCCTTATTAATAAATTCTTTAAAGTTTACAAAAGTTTAAAACAATCCTTAAGGCATAAGTTAGCTTATAGGTCCTCAAGCATTAAATTATAATCGTATTGTAAATCTTCATGTAAAGTGCTAATAATTTTTTTAGCAAGTTCTAACTGACGATTGTACAAGTTTTGTAGCTGTGCACTTCTTGAAATAGATGGTCTAAACGCTTTTAATTGCTTGCAAAAATAGAGTAGGAGCTCAACTTCGGTTTCTTTATTACCCGAGTATCTCACAAATTTCTTAACGTTGCGAAGTATCTTTCTAACGCTTTTTCTAATATAAAAAATACTATTGCGGTTTATGGATTCGAATTCTTCATCAACATATAACTTTACACTTGCTATATAATCACTTTCATGATGCGATTCGAAAAGTAAATAGGTAAGGAGCTCTTTATTCTCCTTTTTAAAGCGTGATAATCGTAAGCAGAGTTCCTGTAATTCTTGCGAAGAAAGGGTATTTAACTCTTTTCTTATTTCTCTAACTGAAACGGCTTTCATAGGTGTTCTTTTTACAAATCTAAAAGTAAAAATACACAGATAGTAATGAATAGCGCCTGCTAATGAGATATTTTAAGAAGCTCTTCTCGAAATACCTTTTTAATTGTTGTGCTTCGCAATTATATACTTCTGCAGCAAAAGTTTTCAATTCAATATTTTACAATGAAAAGTGATAGATGCTTTTTAAGTTCTTCGTAAATAAATTTTGACAAGAAGTAGCATCTTTAATCAAACTTAGTGTTGCCTACAGGAATACACCTGAAACAACTTTACAGTTAGAAACTAGCGTAGTTTTGGAAATTTAGTTGGGTTTGTTTCGTGCATAACCGAATAAATTGCCTCGTAAATATCTTCTGCCGATGGTTTAGAAAAATAATCACCATCGTTACCGTATGCTGGTCTGTGCTCTTTTGCTGTAAGAGTTTTAGGAGCACTGTCTAAATACTGAAAAGCATTTTGTCGGTTTAAAATTTCATCTAATATATATGCTGAAGCTCCTCCTGGAACGTCTTCATCAATAATCATAACACGATTGGTTTTAGCAATACTCTTTACAATATCATGATTTAAATCAAACGGCATTAATGATTGTATATCTATTATTTCAGCATCGATACCTACAGCTAACAATTCTTTTGAAACCTCTTGAACAATTCGTAATGTAGAACCGTAAGATACTAAAGTGATATCATCACCTTCTTTTAGAGTCTCAACAACACCAACAGGTGTTTTAATGGCACTTAAATTATTAGGCATCTTCTCTTTAAGACGGTAACCATTTAAACATTCTACAACAATTGCAGGATCATCACCTAAGAGTAAAGTATTGTAAAAACCAGCGGCCTTGGTCATGTTTCTAGGAACCAATAAATTAACACCTTTTGCAAGGTTTAAAATACCGCCCATTTGCGAACCAGAATGCCAAATACCTTCTAAACGATGTCCACGAGTTCTTATAATTAACGGTGCTTTTTGTTTTCCTTTTGTTCTATAGTGAGTAGTGGCTAAATCATCACTAATAATTTGTAAAGCATACAGGATATAATCTAAATATTGAATCTCTGCAATAGGCCTTAATCCGCGTAAAGCCATACCAATACCTTGTCCTAAAATAGTGGCTTCTCGAATTCCTGTATCGGCTACACGAAGTTCTCCATACTTAGCTTGCAAGCCTTCTAAACCTTGATTTACATCACCAATATTACCAGTATCTTCACCAAAAATTAAAGATTCTGGATAATTTTTAAAAATGGCATCAAAATTATCACGTAAAATAATACGTGCATCTACCATTTCAGCAGCATCATCAAAGGCAGGTTTTACTTCGTTTATACGTGTATTTGACCCTTGTGTTTGTGAATATAAATGCGAACTAAATCGTGGTTGTGTATTTTCAAAAAGGGTATCAATCCAAATTTGAAGTTTACGTTTTTCTTCAAAAGTTTCAGAAACCAAATATCTTAATACACGTCTTGCACTAGAGAGTAAATCTTTCCTTGTAGGTTCGTCAATATGTGTTAATGTTTCAGCAATTTTAGAAATAAAAACACCATTAACGCTCAATTTTGCAATCGGTTTTAGTAGCGTAATTAATTCTTGTTGCTCTTTTGAAATTGGTCGTAAAAACGTATTCCAAGCATTCTTTTTAGCTTCGCGCACATCGCGTTTTGCGGCTCGTTCAATTTCAATTAAATTTTCGTTTGTTGCAATACCACTTTCAATAACCCAAGCTCGGAATTTTACATTACAATCATTGTCAGATTCCCACTCTAATCTTTCTGCATTTTTGTAACGTTCATGAGAACCAGAAGTGGAGTGCCCTTGAGGTTGTGTTAATTCAGAAACATGAATTAATACAGGCACATGCTCTTCTCTTGCTATTTTACTTGCTTCTTGATAAGTTTCTACCAAATTGGCATAATCCCATCCTTTAACACGTAAAATTTCAAAACCTTTAGTAGCGCTATCTCGTTGAAATCCTTTTAGAATTTCAGAAATGTTTTCTTTTGTTGTTTGGTGTCTAGCATGTACCGAAATACCATATTCATCATCCCAAACACTTATAACCATAGGAACTTGAAGTACACCTGCAGCATTTATAGTTTCAAAAAACAAACCTTCACTGGTACTCGCATTTCCAATAGTTCCCCAAGCCACTTCATTACCTTCATTAGAAAAATTAGTGGCATTAATGCCTTTTACGTTTCTAAATATTTTTGATGCTTGTGCTAAGCCCAATAAACGAGGCATTTGCCCTGCGGTTGGTGAAATGTCGGCACTAGAGTTATATTGTTCTTTTAAGTTTTTCCAACTACCATTCTCGTTTAAACTATGCGTTACAAAATGACCACCCATTTGGCGGCCTGCAGACATCGGTTCTAATTCTAAATTGGTATTGGCGTATAATCCTGAGAAAAATTGTTCTGGAGTAAGTTCGCCTATGGCCATCATAAATGTTTGGTCTCTGTAATATCCAGAACGCCAATCGCCTTTTTGAAAAGCTTTAGCCATAGCTAACTGTGGTACTTCTTTACCGTCACCGAAAATTCCAAATTTAGCCTTACCCGTTAAAACTTCTCGTCTACCAAGTAAACTACACTCCCGGCTTATTACGGCCGTTCTATAATCATTAAGTACTTCAGTTTTAAAATCTTCGAATGATAGATTATTATTCAAATCGGATAATGTTTGCATAGAAGCCGTGATTTTTTTCAGTTGCGGCAAAAATAGTTAATTTTTAGCTTTTTTGCAATTTTATGACAGCTTAAGTTGTTGTGAATAATTTAATAAAGCTTTGATTTGTTATCTTTATATTAGAATTAATTGATAAAAAACACGGTTTTATTGATAATATTTTAATATTTTAAACTAAAACCAGCGTCTTCTAAACAATCCGAGTAGCGATTGTGGATCTATCGTAAATATGAATCTAATGTGCTCAGCATAACGCGGTTGAGCGATTTCCCATCCTAAATTTGAATATATAGGAAAATATAATTCAAAATAATCTGTTACCAAATTAACGCGCACTCCTGTTCCATATACAAATTTAGGATCTTCATATCTATTTTTAACCAAACCAACATCTCCATAAAGTAAAATATAACGCCATAATGTCGTGCTTGCATTTAAAGTTGTAATCCATTGATTAGCAAATGCAGGTTCTAATTTTGATTTGAAACCACCTTCAGCAGGGATATATTGCTGACTAAATAGTCCTGTAGTTTCAGATCGTCCTAGATAATTGTAATCAAATAAATAATCGGTAGGACGGTTTAAAGCAAAGCTGAAGTAATCTGAAGTAGGGTCGTTGTCGTTGCGCAAAAAGGTTCCAGCGAAGGCTCTTAGGTTTATCTGACGGTTGTTTTCGAACAAATGCCTGTACTCATAATTTAGAGACACTTTGCTAAATTCTTTACTAAACTGAAGGTCGACATACCACTTATAAAAGTTAATTAGATTATCATTAGAATATATAAAACGGGTATTAAATAAGGAGTAGTTGGGCTC
This sequence comes from Pseudotamlana agarivorans, assembly GCF_018860245.1. Classification (GTDB taxonomy): domain Bacteria; phylum Bacteroidota; class Bacteroidia; order Flavobacteriales; family Flavobacteriaceae; genus Pseudotamlana; species Pseudotamlana agarivorans_A. The sequence continues at coordinate 35,050 of NZ_JAHKPD010000016.1, read as the reverse complement.
ATCGCTCGTTACTCGATTTTGTTCATCTTCATCTCTATGAATATCTATAAACCTGGTATAGAGCGCGCCCCTTTTATTAGAGCGAAAATCCTCTTTATCTCTATAAAGCAAAGAAACAGAAGGTGTTAGTCGTCTTACAAATAGGTCTTCCGCGTAAGATTTGTAAGATCCAGAAAATCCATAATTAAGATAATATAAATTACGATCTTGTATATTATGCGTTTTTGATACCGTAAGTGATCCTGTAACAGCATTAGAACCAAAGGAATATTGTGGTGATATTTTGTAGTAAAACATACGGCGTAATACTGTTTTGTTATAGGCTTTAAGTCCTAAGTTTATGCCGTCATAGATATTGTTGAATTCCAAAATAGGCATAATAAATACCTGGCTGTAATTCGGGTCTTCTATATCTTTAAATAAACGTATTTGTAAAGGTTTATTGTTTGCTAATGCTCCTTTTAATGATTTCCAGTTGTCTCTAGAATTAAATTCTGGTATCGTATTTTCGTAATTTAAAACCAATTTATCGCCACCATTGCTTGGTATGGTAATGGTTTTGTACTTCTGTATGTTTTCAACCCATTGTTTTGAGACTACACTATCATTTTTAAGTGTATATAACGATACAGGCATGTTGTTTTTACCCTTGTTTTTAATCGTTAATGTTACAGAATCTTCGGTTTTACTTACCTTTTTAATCTTGTAATCGATAACTTTTCTAGTGGCCAAATAATCACTAAAAAACCAATCAATATTTTTATCTGTTTGAGATTTTAAGTGTTTTTCAAATTCGGTAATTGAGGTATTCTGTAGTTTAGATTCTTTTACAAACGACTCAATGCTATTTTCAACAATGCTATGGTCTGTAAAGTCATCTAAATACTTAAATCCGATTCCTGCCTTATATTTGTTGGCTATATTTTTATTATATTTTAATAAGGAGTCTTTTGCTTTTGTTAGAGCTTGGTCGCGGTTGGTTCTAGCCATAACCATATATGCTAAAATGTATTTATCGTTATACATCATATCAGATGCATGAAAAGGTCTGGCGGCCCAAAAATCGGATATCGAGCCTAGAAACTTCATGTCTGGATGGTATTGATCTACATATTGCATCATGTAATAAATCTGTATACCGTCAATTAACCATTGTTCTCTTCTCGGGTTAAGCAATAAAGTGTTCTCTAAATAATTGTAAAGGGCAATTTTTAGAATTTTAAGTTCATACTCGAAACTTAAAGGGTGTGTTTTTATGAATTTTGGTAAGAAGTTTAAACCATAAATGGGGTCTTTATCATAATCAATTTGAGTTAATAATAGACGCTCGTGTGGGTAGGCTCCAAAGTTTTCAATTATAAATTTGGTAATACGTTCGGTAATAATTACCTGATCTAGAATCTCAATACCTTTACCATCAATGTTAGAAATAACGGATAAATTATCTGCTTGAATCGTGTTAAAATTTGATTTTTTTTGAAGGAATAACTTGTTGGAATTTCTGTGTTTTCCTTTTAACGTAACCACCTCTTTATTAGTGGTTTTTGTTAGATTATCTAAATCTAAATCTGAAGTTAAATCATAGATGTTTGGATATTCGATTTCTAAGGAAATATCAGATTTCGGAATGAATAAATCGTCCAAATTCTTGTTACTATAATATTGCCATTCACCATTGTAGACTGTTGGTGTAATGTACCAATATCTAAGACTAACATTACCATCATCATCAATGCCATATCGTGTAAAACTAGCATTAGGAATTTTAACGAGATAGTCTAATTCTAGCTCATAAGATGCGTTAGGTTTCAAAGGTTCATTTAAATAAACCTTAATAACATCTTGCTGATCTTTGAGTATCTTAAATTCTAACTTCTCACCATGTTGTTTTATGAAATTTATGTTTGAAAAACCACGATCTTCGTCTTTTACAAGTTGAAATTCGTCTTTGTATTCCTCAGCTAAACGATGCGCTAAAGGGGTGTGTTTCGAGGAATAACTATTATTCCAATCGTTTAAATAAATAAATTCCAATTCATCGTTCGTATCATTGTGGTATATAATTGTCTGAGATATTTTTATTTGCTTATTTTCCACATCAAAAGCAGCCTTTAAATCAATTTTATTCTGACTTAAACTGAGTAGGCTAATAGTGAAGAAAAGAAAACTATTAAATAAACGTAGTCTCAACGATTAATGATTTAGGTTATTAAATACGGATGGAATTTATTTATCGACTTTAGAAATTCGGACTTAAATCTGAGTTTTTATAGAAATCATCAAGAATCGCAATGACTTCATCTTCCGTGTCTACCAAATGAATTAAATCTAAATCTTTAGCACTAATTGTAGCATCGGTTTCTAAAAGTGTGTTTTTAATCCATTCAAATAAACCAGCCCAGAAGGTTCTTCCGACAAGGATAATTGGGAATTTTCCAATTTTATGCGTTTGAATTAGTGTGATGGCTTCAAAAAGCTCGTCTAAAGTCCCAAAACCACCAGGCATCACCACAAATCCTTGAGAATATTTTACAAACATGACTTTACGAACAAAAAAGTAATCGAAATCTAAATTTTTATCAACATCAATATATGGGTTGTCATGCTGTTCAAAAGGCAATTCAATATTTAGTCCAACCGATGTTCCGCCAGCTAAATGTGCACCTTTATTACCAGCTTCCATAATTCCTGGCCCACCACCAGTAATAACACCATAACCGGCTTCAACAATTTCTTTAGCTACATTTTCGGCTAATTTGTAATATTTATGATCTGGTTTAGTTCTGGCAGAACCAAAAATGGACACACAAGGGCCTATTTTACTCATCTTTTCAAAACCACTAACAAATTCACCCATAATTTTAAAAATGGCCCAAGAATCGTTTGTTTTAATTTCGTTCCAGCCTTTTGGGTGTTTTTCTGTTCTCATAATGTTTATAATTTATATTTTTTTAAACTTTTTAAATCTCACCTAAAACAAGCTCAAGGTACTGCTTGTTCACTTTCTTAAAACTTTACTAGACTAATGTAATTCTTTTTTTAAAAATTTAGCCGTGTGGCTTTTTTTATGTTTGGCAACTTCTTCGGGGGTGCCCTCTACAATCACTTTTCCGCCACCTTTTCCACCTTCATAACCAATATCAATAATATGATCTACAGTTTTAATCACGTCTAAATTATGTTCTATAATTAATACCGTATTACCTTTGTCGGCCAATTTGTTTAAAACAATCATAAGCACACGAATATCTTCAAAATGCAAGCCAGTTGTAGGTTCATCTAAAATATAAAAGGTGTTTCCGGTGTCTCTTTTGGACAGTTCGGTAGCTAACTTAATACGCTGTGCCTCACCACCAGAAAGTGTGGTACTTTGTTGGCCTAATGTAATATACCCGAGGCCAACATCTTTTATTGTTTTTAATTTTTTATGAATTTTAGGAATGTGCTCAAAGAAGTCGACTGCTTCATTCATGGTCATATTTAAAACATCACTTATGCTTTTACCTTTATAGCGAATTTCTAATGTTTCACGATTAAAACGTTTGCCTTGACAAGTTTCACATTCCACATATACATCTGGTAGAAAATTCATTTCAATAACACGTAAACCTCCTCCTTGGCAGGTTTCACAGCGCCCGCCTTTTACATTGAAGCTAAAACGCCCGGCTTTATAACCACGAATCATAGCCTCTGGTATTTTTGCAAACAAGGCTCTTATTTCGCTAAAAGTGCCAGTATATGTGGCAGGATTACTTCGAGGTGTTCTTCCAATGGGCGATTGATTAATATCAATAACCTTATCGATATGATCTAAACCTTTTATGCTTTTATATGGCATAGGTTTTTTAACGCCATTAAAGTAATACGCGTTCAAAATAGGGTAGAGGGTTTCGTTGATTAAAGTAGATTTTCCACTTCCTGAAACACCGGTAACACCTATCATTTTTCCTAAGGGAAATTTTACTGAAACGTTTTTTAAGTTATTTCCTGTACAGCCTTTTAAATCAATAAAATTTCCATTGCCTTTACGGTGTGTTTTAGGAATTTCAATTTCTTTATTACCGTTTAAATAATCTGCTGTAAGCGTGTGGTGTGTTAATAATTCCTCTGGAGTTCCAATACTTATAATTTCACCACCATATTTTCCTGCTTTAGGACCAATGTCTATCACATAATCGGCACGTTCAATCATGTCTTTATCGTGTTCAACAACAATAACAGAGTTTCCGATATCTCGTAAAGCTACCAAGGAATTTATTAATTTTTCGTTGTCGCGCTGATGCAATCCAATACTAGGTTCGTCAAGAATATACAGCACACCAACCAATTGCGAACCAATTTGAGTGGCTAATCGAATACGTTGCGCTTCTCCACCAGATAAGGATTTTGAGCTTCTATTAAGTGATAAATAATCTAAACCAACATCTAACAAAAACTGCAGTCTGGATTTAATTTCTTTTATAACTTCTTCAGCAATTTTTAATTGTTTTTCTGAAAGATGCTTATCTAAATCACCAAACCATTTTGCTAATTCAACGATATCGGTATTAGCAAGTTCAGCAATATTTTTATCGTTTATTTTGAAATAAAGTGATTCTTTTTTCAATCGAGAACCTTCACAAACAGGACAAGTAACTTTGTCCATAAAATCTTTAGCCCAACGTTTTAACGAGGTCGATTCTGCAGTTTTGTATTGGTTTTCTATAAAATTGGCAACGCCTTCAAAATCGATTTTATAATCCCGAGTAACGCCTAAAGTTTTACTTTCAACGGAGAACTTTTCATTGCCACCATAAAGAATCATGTTTTTCGCTGCTTCTGGAAGGTCTTTATAGGCATCGGTTAAACTGAAATTAAAACGCTGTGCAATCGTTTCAAATTGCTTAAAAATCCAGCTATTTTTTTCTGGACCATGTGGTGCTAATGCACCAGCTTTTATAGAAATAGTATCGTCTGGAACAATCTTATCTATATTCACTTGATACAAGTTCCCTATACCATTGCAATTGTCGCAAGCCCCTTTTGGGGAATTGAATGAAAAGTTATTGGGTTCCGGATTTGGATATGAAATACCCGAACTCGGACACATTAAATTCCGACTAAAATAACGGGCTTCTTGAGTGTCTTGATCAATAACCATAAGCACATCTTCCCCATGATACATGGCGGTGTTTATGGTTTCTGAAAGGCGTTTATCATTATCTACCGAATCGTCAATAACCAAACGGTCAATTACAATTTCTATATCGTGGTTTTTGTAACGATCCAATTTCATGCCTTTGGTGATATCGCGAATTTCACCATCGGTTCGAACTTTTACAAAACCTTGTTTTCCAATTTGCTCAAATAATTCGCGGTAATGTCCTTTTCTGGAGCGTACCACAGGCGCCAAAACATTAATGCGTTTTCCTTTAAAATCGCTAGAAATAAGGTCTTTAATTTGTTCATCGCTATAGCTCACCATTTTATCACCTGTATTGAAGCTATAAGCATCACTGGCTCGCGCAAAAAGCAAACGCATAAAGTCGTAAATCTCTGTAATGGTACCTACCGTTGAGCGTGGCGATTTACTAGTGGTTTTTTGTTCTATAGCAATAACAGGGGAGAGGCCGTCAATTTTATCAACATCAGGACGTTCTAATCCGCCTAAAAACTGACGTGCATAAGCCGAAAAAGTTTCAATATATCGGCGCTGACCTTCAGCATAAATGGTATCAAAGGCTAAAGAAGATTTTCCGCTACCAGATAAACCTGTGATTACAACAAGTTTCTCTCGCGGAATGGAAACATCTATATCTTTAAGATTGTGTACCCTAGCGCCCTTAACTTCAATAAATTCGTTGAATTGACTCATAAATTTGCAAAAGCGCAAAGGTACAATTTTAGTTGTTAAAATCATGTGAAGTTTTACTGCTTCCGCGGAAGCGTTATTGAATTTAAGCATAGAATTTCTCCTGATTTTTTTTATAATTATTTCTGAAGGAAGTATATTTATGAAGTTAAATTTAGAACACTAAAACACAATTATAACATATGAAAATACTAGGAATAGGATCGCGAATAAATCATCCAGAATTTGGAAAAGGTGTCGTTACAAACGTAACATCGGAATATTACTGGGTCACTTTTATTGAAAACGGATTAGAAACCATTGCTATTGATAGCACTTTTGAAGTTATTGAAGCTGCAGATGGCGATGTGGATACTATAAGCTTTTCGGAAGTGGAAAGTAGTTTGGTACGTATCTTGAAAAAATGGAGTGATGTTAGTGAAATTGTACCAATTGCCGATAAATACAAGGGTGGAAAGTTAATTCTTGAACCTGCCGATGGTAATTTAAAAGCTTATGAGCTGCCAATTGATAAATTTTTTAATAAAATTATTATGGTGAGAGATCGCTTGCGTGTTATGGAGCAGCGTATTAATGCGAGTGATTTAGATGAGCAAAATAAGGTTGATTTACAACAATATATTACTAGAATTTATGGGAGTTTAACCAGTTTTAACGTGTTGTTTAAATCTGATAACCATAAGTTTGTCGGGCAGCGTGGCAAATAGATGTCATAAAAAAAGGATTACCTTATTTTTAGTAAGGTAATCCTTTGAAAGTTTTTATGGTATATAATAAGGACTAATTCCTATAATCTGAAAACTTTTTAATTATTATTTTATCACAGATAACTCACCAGCGTTTAGAGCTTTGTTGTAATCTGCATCTACTGAATTTAAAAATCCGAAAAACTTTTTACCGTTTTTACTTTCTAAAGTAACTTTAGTTTCACCATTCGCGTTAGTTTCAACATTTTTTACAAGAACTACATGTCCGTCAACACTATTGTAGTTTGCTAATCCACCACGTTTTACAATAAAATTTAGCCTTGGAAAATCTACATGATTAAATTTATCTGGATTTTGTTTGTTAATTACTAACTCGTCACCAACTTTTACTTCGTTCTGAGTTGTAGGGTTTGTGTTATTTGCAAATGTAACTCCAAAAGCTAAAAAAAATAAAAAAGCAAGATTCTTCATGATACTAAATTTTTAAAGGGTTATTTATTAATTCTAGAGTAAAATTAATGAAGAAAAACATAGTAGAAAAGCCTATTTAGAAGGCCTTAACATAAGTTAAAAAACAGTATAAAATTGTTAACCCATATTAATTTTGGGGTACAGTGAATCTCTATGATGTGTTTAAAGTTATGAGCTATGAAATTAGGATGGGGTCAGGGCTAAATTTCAACCATACCTATTTACTAGGGTATTAAAATATAGGGTTGATATATAAGAGCGAAATGTGGTAGTTTTAACTAACTTTAACACTTCTCGCATCAGTTGAAATACACACGATTTAGTTTTGGTAGGTGAGGTACTAATTGTACCCTTTAATATCGGTGATTTCCAAACCTAGAAACATCAATTTGTGAAACTCTGGAAGTTGAGCGCCAGTTTCAGTGGTGGTCCAATGTTCCCAAGAAGCTTCCAAACCATCAATGGGTAATATGGCCGTCCACATTTTGAAGGCTTTCGGTTTGTAATTATTGTCTAACAACCATAAATAAGAGTCGCCAGGCGTAGAGCCTCCAGAAGTATAAGTGACTAAAAGGGCTTCATTATTATTGGTTTTAACTAATCGACGTTCAACACCTTTATCAAATACTTTGTAGGGTGCAACCAACCAAAAAGAATCGTTATTAAAGTATTTTATGGCTGTTTCAATAAGGTCTGGCGCTAATTCTCCAGTATTTATAAAACCTTGTATATAAACCTTTGTGTTGTCGTTATTATTTAAATCTAAAACCACGCGATAAGATTTCCAAAATACTTCGCAAATATTCTTGCTTTTATCCCATTTATAATGGTGACGTTTTTTAAAAGTCCATTCAATATAAGCGGTATTTTTATAGGCTTCATAATCTAAGGCATCTAACATTTTATATGCCAGTTGATCTGCGGCTTCACCTTGCACTCCTGTGGGTAAATCTTCATTGTATTTAAAATACATAAAACCAAAAAAAAGCAAACTAGGCAGTGTGAAAAAGATAATGACTCCAGCGATAATTTTGACTATTTTCTTAGATTTTTTTGGCATAGATTTAGGGGTAAGCACGTGTTAGAGATACTTCTAAATTATAAAATATCAGGCTTTTAAAAAAAGAAAACAAAAGAAAACCGATAAGCTGCAATAGTGTTTACAAATAATCCGTTGAAACTGGTAGTCTGTCGAAATCTGTAAATTTTCAACCTCATTTAGTCCTGTAAATAGAAAACTTTTAGTAATAAAGCGCATTGAGTTCAGTTAGTTTTTCAGCGGAAGTGTCAATGAGTTCATCAAAAAAGTCTGAAAACTCAGTTTCAAACTCTTCATAAAACTTTTGAAGCTCATGCACGGCTTCATTCATACTAGAACGGTTTTTAGTGCGCCGGTTCATACCATCTAAAACACGTGAAATCCCTTCAATAGAAGCATAACTCAATAACCAATTATCGGCAAGCATATACGGTAATAGTTTTTGAATGTTTAATGGCAATAAATCATAATGTGCTTCCAAGGAATTATAAAACGTTTCGGTGTAAACTTCTAACGGAGTATCTGAATACTTACTCCAGTTTTTGGCTAAAAAATGATCATATAGTATATCTACAATAATACCAGAATAATGACCATATTTAGCATGAAGCCTTTTAGTGCTTAATCTTACGGTTTTATGCGCGTCTGTAAAAGTATCGATATGACGATGCAACAAAATCCCAATTTGAATATTCTCTGGGAATGATAAGTACTTTTTCCCCTTAATGCCATCGGCAATAAAGTTTCCTATTGTGACCAATTCGTTTTCACCAGAAAGATAGATGTGGGCTAAATAATTCATTTGTGAAATTTACGAATTCCCTTTTTAGTATTCCGAATTTGAAATACTATATTTGTTCATCAATTTATTAAAAATAATTATGACACTTATAAAATCAATTTCAGGAATTAGAGGAACTATTGGTGGTTTAGTTGGAGAAAATTTAACTCCAATTGACGCTGTAAAATTTGCCTCGGCTTACGGTTTATGGCTAAAACAACAAAGAAACAAGGAAAAGCATAAGGTTGTTGTTGGCCGTGATGCTCGTATTTCTGGAAAAATGATACAGAATTTAGTTATGAATACTCTTATAGGGCTAGGGATTGATGTGGTTGACGTCGGACTTTCAACTACACCTACTGTTGAAGTTGCTGTACCGATGGAACAGGCTGATGGTGGCATCATTTTAACCGCTAGTCATAACCCAAAACAATGGAATGCATTAAAACTTCTTAACGCTAAAGGTGAGTTTTTAGATGCTGTGGAAGGTGCTAAAATTCTAAATATCGCCGAAAGTGATCAAATGAGTTTTAGCGATGTTGATAGTTTAGGGAAAATAACAAAGAACAAAGCTTATATTGATTTACATATTATTGAAGTTCTAGATTTAGATTTAGTAACAGTTGCAGCGATTGAATCTCAAAATTTTAAAGTGGTTGTTGATGGTGTGAATTCTACTGGAGGTATCGCCATTCCTTTATTATTAGAGCGTTTAGGTGTTGAAGTGGTGAAATTATACTGCGAGCCTAATGGGGAGTTTCCACATAACCCAGAGCCTTTAAAAGAGCATTTAACCGATTTATCGGATGCTGTAAAGAAACACAATGCCGATTTTGGAATTGTAGTAGATCCTGATGTGGATCGTTTAGCTTTTATGGATGAAAACGGTGAGATGTTTGGTGAAGAATATACTTTGGTAGCTTGCGCTGATTATGTGTTAAGTAGAACACCAGGAAATACGGTTAGTAACATGAGTTCTACAAGAGCACTTAGAGATGTTACCGAAAAGCATGGTGGTATGTATGAGGCTAGTGCAGTAGGTGAGGTGAACGTAGTGAATTTAATGAAAAAGAATAAGGTTGTTATTGGTGGTGAAGGTAACGGTGGTATTATTTATCCAGATTCTCACTATGGTCGTGATGCCCTTGTTGGTGTGGCTTTGTTTTTAAGTTTGTTAGCCGATAAAAAAATGAGCGTTAGTGCACTAAGAAAAACATACCCAAGTTATTTTATGGGTAAGAAAAAAATTCAATTAACCCCAGGATTAGACGTTGACGGCATTTTGAAGGAAATAGAATCGCGTTATAAAAACGAACAATTAACAACTATAGATGGAGTGAAAATTGATTTTGCTGAAAGCTGGGCGCATTTAAGAAAAAGTAATACCGAACCAATCATTAGAATTTATACGGAAGCCAAATCACAAAAAGAGGCTGATACTTTAGGTGATAAATTTATTGCTGAACTTGGTGAAATTGCTAAAAGTTTATAGACTCTAGGCTAATATATTATGAAAGATTTTAGATCGTAGACGAGCATATAATCTATTTTAAATAACATTAAAAAGGGATGAAATTAAATAATTTCATCCCTTTTTTGATGCTCTTAGTTTGGCTTTTTGTTACGATGTTTCCAGCGTTTATGAGTCCAGAAATAAAATTCTGGTGCTTCATGGATTTGCTTTTCAACTTCTCGTAGAAACATATCTGTTAGTTCATAATCTTTATAATCTTTTGGGGATTCGGTAAAGGTTATGATTTCAGCTTCATAATACCCACGTTTTACTTTGGTTATTTTTATGTAAGCCATTGTTAAATCTAATTTTTTAGCCAGACGTTCGGCTCCAGTAAAGCATGGCACATCAACGCCCATAAATTCACTCCAATACACATCTTTTGATAGTTTTGGTGATTGATCGCTTAAGAAAGCCATAAAACTTTTTATGCCTTTTCTTTCATTATGAGCAATTTTAGTAACGGTTTCCTTGGTGCTAATCAAAGTGGTATTGTATTTCGAGCGTATATCTCGAACCATTTTATCAAAATATTTATTTGCTAATCTTTTATACACGGCAAAACCTGGAAAAGAAGTTTGGGTTTGCAGTTGTAAGGACCATTCCCAACTGGCATAATGTCCATACATAAATAGTGCACTTTTATTTGCAGATTCTAACCGCCTAACTTCTTCTGGGTTTTTAAGAATAAAACGTTTTTCTAATTCAGCTTTTGAAATGGACATGGTTTTTGCCATTTCAAGAAACATATCACATAAATGCTTGTAGAATTTTTTCCTAATGGCAAATATTTCTTCTTCAGGCTTATTAGGAAAAACTAATTTTAAGTTGTTGGTCACTACTTTTTTTCGATAACCAATAATGTGATAGAGTAAAATGTAAACCCCGTCGGAAATTAGGTATAATAATCTAAAAGGCAGTATAGAAATTAACCACAAAATCGGATAAACAATAATATAAGCTAGAAAATGCATTAATTAATTTTAGATTTGTAATCGCAAATATATGTTAAATACACTTTAATCTTTAATTCCTTTATGGACAATTTAAATCCAGTTACCATTATCATTATAGCAGCCAATGTCATTATATCTTATAGAGGTTTTGGGGATTTTAGTTTTTTTGAAAAATATAAGTTTAATATTGGTGGCATTCAACGTGGCGAAAAAATTAGAATGTTTAGTTCGGGGTTTTTACATGCCGATACGCAGCATTTACTTTTTAACATGCTATCGCTTTACTTTTTTGCAGATGTTGTGATTAATATATTAAACCCATTGCAGTTCATTATTATCTATGTAGGGAGTTTAATTTTAGGTAATTTATTATCGTATTATTTTCATAAAAACGAATATTCATATAGTGCTGTTGGTGCTAGTGGCGCAGTTTCAGGAATTATTTATTCTGCCATATTACTTCAACCAGGAATGAAATTAATGTTTTTCTTTATTCCTATAGCCATTCCAGCTTATCTATTTGGAATAGGTTACTTGCTATATTCTATTTACGGGATGAAAAATAAAATAGGAAATATTGGTCATGATGCCCATTTTGGCGGTGCTGTTGGTGGGTATTTAATTACCCTATTTTTAGCACCATGGCTGTTTCAAACTAATATTTTAATGATTGGTTTACTGGCGCTTCCTATTGTTTTATTGTTTGTATTGAAGAAAATGGGGAAGATTTAGCTAATAATTAATAATTAATGGTGAATAATTAATAATGAATAGTGAAAAATTAAAAATGGTCAACTCTATTTAGGGAAGTTCAAATCCTATTTAGGAAATTTAATCTGTCGGGTTGAGCGCAGTCGAAACCTAATTTTTTAATCTGTGCAAATCAGTGAAATCTGTGTCCAGAATTATTGGTTGCTAGTTGCTGGTTATTAGTTGTTAGACTTACTCTTACGCTAATTTTCATAAATAGTATAAGTATCAATTCGTGTCCAAAAACCGCTGTGAGCCTCAGTGAAATCTCTGCGTAATACCCCCCCGCAAGAGTAAGTAGTCAACAACTAAAAAATCAAAAATTAATAATATCCTTTCACAAAGACCTAGAGCCGTAAAGGTGCTTTGTTAAAAACCTGTGCAAATCAGTGAAATCTGTGTCTAAAAAACGCTGTGTATCTCAGTGAAATCTCAGTGAAACTCTGTGTAATAGCTACTTCAGCATTTCTATCTGTGTAAATCAGTGAAATCTGTGTCCAGAATTATTGGTTGCTAGTTGCTGGTTATTAGTTATTAGGCTTACTCTTACGTTAATTTTCATAAATACTATAAGTATCAATTCGTGTCCAAAAACCTCTGTGAATCTCAGTGAAATCTCAATGAAACTCTGTGTAATAGCTTTTTCAGCATTTCTAGCTGTGAAATCTGTGTCTGGGAAATCATCACAAGAGTAAGCGACCAATAACCAACAACTAGAATCTAACAACTAAATTGATTTCTCCCGTAGCCACAAGGGCGCAAAGGTGTAAAAATCAAAATATTCGTGAAAATTGGTGTAATTCGTGTCTAAAAACCTCTGTGAATCTCAGTGAAATCTCAGCGAAACTCTGTGTAATAGCCACGCAAGAGTAAATAATCAACAACCAATAACCACTAATTAATAATAATCTCTCACAAAGAGGCAAAGTCGCAAAATATTCGTGAAAATTAGTGTAATTCGTGTCTAGAATTATTGGTTCCTAGTTGCTGGTTATTAGTTGTTAGGCTTACTCTTACGCTAATTTTCATAAATAGTATAAGTATCAATTCGTGTCTAAAGAAACCCCTGTGAGCCTCAGTGAAATCTCAGCGTAGTTCTGTGTAATAGCCACGCAAGAGTAAGTAGTCAATAACTAAAAAATCAAAAACTAATAATACCCTTTCGCAAAGACCTAAAGCCATAAAGGTGCGATGTGAAAAATCTGTGCAAATCAGTGAAATCTGTGTCTAAAAAACGCTGTGAGTCTCTGGGGAATCTCAGCGAAACTCTGTGTAATAGCTACTTCAGCATTTCTAGCTGAGATACCTCTGCATAATAACCACGCAAGAGTAAGTAATCAATAACCAACAACTAAAAACTACCAACTATACATCTATTTTAAAAGTCTGGCATAAGTATTGAATTTATAGTACAGATGGACATCAATATCTCTAATAACACTATTGGTTTCCAGACGAATAAGCTTTTAAGTTTAAAATTTAAAAAATGATCAATCCTGTTTTAATGACAGATTGACCTAATTATATATATGAAGAAATCTAATTTTATGACCCTTGACAGTTTGTCATTACAGGAATTTGATGAAAACTCAGAGTTGATTCCATTAATGACACCTGAAGATGAAGAAGCAATAAACAACGAAGAGTTGCCAGAGACATTACCGATTTTATCTTTAAGAAATACGGTTTTATTTCCGGGGGTGGTAATTCCTATTACTGCTGGAAGAGATAAATCTATTAAACTAATTAATGATGCCAACAAGGGCGGAAAAGTAATTGGTGTTGTGGCACAAAAGGATGAAGCTGTTGAAGATCCTTCAGCAAAAGAAATTCATGAAACAGGCACCGTTGCAAAAATTTTACGTGTATTAAAAATGCCTGATGGTAATGTTACTGTTATCATTCAAGGTAAAAAACGTTTTAAAGTTGCCGAAGTACTTACGGAAGTCCCATACATGACGGCTACCATTAGAGATCTTGCTGAAGCGAAACCCGCTTTAAAAAACAAGGAATTTTCAGCCATTATTGACTCTATTAAAGATTTAGCTTTAGAGATCATTAAGGAAAACCCGAATATCCCTAGTGAAGCTTCATTTGCCATAAAAAACATTGAAAGCAACTCGTTTTTAGTGAATTTTGTTTCTTCAAACATGAACCTTTCAGTTGCAGAAAAGCAAGAGCTTTTAGAGATTAATGACCTTAAAGCACGTGCATTGGCAACCTTGAAATACATGAATGTTGAGTTTCAGAAATTAGAACTTAAGAATGATATTCAGTCTAAAGTTCAGATGGATATGAGTCAGCAGCAGCGTGAATATTTCTTGCATCAACAGATGAAAACCATTCAAGAAGAATTGGGTGGCGTAAGTCATGATGAGGAAATTGAAGAGATGAAAGCGAAAGCCAAAGACAAGCAATGGGATGAAAAAGTGGCAAAGCATTTCGAAAAGGAAATCGCTAAAATGCAACGTATGAATCCGCAAGTTGCCGAGTATTCTATACAACGCAACTATTTAGAGCTGTTTTTAGATTTACCATGGAATGAATTTTCTAAAGATAAATTCGATTTAAAACGCGCAATGAAAGTTTTAAACCGTGATCATTTTGGCTTAGAAGATGTAAAACGTAGAATTATTGAATATTTAGCGGTTTTAAAGTTACGTAACGATATGAAATCACCGATTTTATGTCTGTACGGCCCTCCTGGTGTTGGTAAAACATCCTTAGGAAAATCTATTGCCGAGGCCTTAGGTCGTGAATATGTTAGAATTTCATTAGGTGGTTTACGTGATGAAGCAGAGATTCGCGGCCATAGAAAAACGTACATTGGCGCCATGCCAGGTCGTATTATTCAAAGCTTAAAGAAAGCTGGTACATCAAATCCTGTATTTGTTTTAGATGAGATTGATAAGTTATCCAACTCCCATCAAGGTGATCCTTCTTCAGCAATGTTAGAAGTTTTAGATCCAGAGCAAAACAGTGAATTTTACGACAATTTCTTAGAAATGGGTTACGACTTATCTAAAGTCATGTTTATTGCCACATCAAATAGTTTGTCTACCATTCAACCGGCGTTGTTAGATCGTATGGAGATCATTAATGTTACGGGATACACTATTGAAGAAAAGGTTGAAATCGCTAAACGCCATTTACTTCCAAAGCAATTAAAAGAACACGGTTTAACCGATAAACATTTAAAAATTGGTAAACCGCAATTGGAAAAAATTGTTGAAGGTTATACTAGAGAATCTGGAGTTCGTGGTTTAGAAAAACAAGTGGCTAAAATGGTGCGTTTTGCAGCCAAAAATATTGCCATGGAGGAGGAGTACAATATTAAAGTGACTAACGAAGATATTATTGAAGTACTTGGCGGACCAAAAATGGAACGCGATAAGTATGAAAATAATAACGTGGCTGGTGTGGTTACAGGTTTAGCTTGGACACGTGTTGGTGGTGATATTTTATTTATTGAATCTATTCTATCTAAAGGAAAAGGCTCGATGACTATTACCGGTAACTTAGGTAAAGTAATGAAGGAATCGGCTACCATAGCAATGGAATACATCAAATCTAATGCAGAAGAGTTTGGGATTGATCCTTCTATTTTTGAAAAATATAATGTACACATTCATGTTCCGGAAGGTGCAACACCAAAAGATGGGCCAAGTGCAGGGGTGACGATGTTAACATCCTTAGTATCTTTATTCACACAAAAGAAAGTGAAAAATAATCTAGCCATGACTGGTGAAATTACACTTCGTGGAAAAGTGCTTCCTGTTGGTGGCATAAAAGAAAAGATTTTAGCTGCAAAACGCGCTAGAATTAAGGAAATTCTACTTTGTGAAGAAAACAGACGTGATATTGAAGAAATTAAACAAGAGTATTTAAAAGGTTTAACTTTTCACTATGTTTCAGATATGAGTGACGTTATTAAAATAGCAGTTACCGGTCAAAAAGTAAAAAACGCAAAGAAATTATAAGTATTTAATTTCTTAACGAATTTAAACCTCGATGTACGTCGAGGTTTTTTTATGATTTAAAATAAAAGATACATGCTGTCGTTTTAAGATAGATTTACTTACTTTGTGACCTCAATATGCTGAAAAAAATTAACCTCTTTTTTTGTTTATTAATTGGTGCTCTCGCAACTGCTCAAGTTGGAGGAGAGCGTACATACCAGTTTTTAAACTTAATTTCTTCCCCACGACAAGCAGCATTAGGAGGTAAGGTACTTACTAATGTTGATTATGATGTCACTCAGGCGTTGTTTAATCCAGCAACCATTAACGTGGAAATGGATAATCAGCTGGCTGTAAATTACACCAGTTATTTAGGAGGTATTAGCTACGGAACAGCAGCTTACGCATATACTTACGATAGACATGTGCAAACATTTCATGCCGGAGTGAACTATATTAATTATGGCTCTTTTGATGGTTACGATGAGGATGGTAATTCTACCGGAGAATTTTCAGGTAGCGAGGCCTCCTTTTCTTTAGGCTATGCATTGCAATTGGGGTATTCAGATTTTTACTTCGGAACAAATGCTAAGTTTATTTCGTCTAAATTAGAACAGTATAGCTCATTAGGAGTAGCGGTAGATTTAGGTTTAATCTATATTAATGACCATTTAGATTTGAATGCAGCATTAGTAGTTAGAAATATTGGTACACAAATAACAACTTATGCCGATATTAACGAAAAATTACCGTTTGAAGTCGCTTTAGGGGTTTCTCAAAAATTAGATAATGTGCCAATACGTTGGCATGTTACGTTAGAAAACTTACAAGAATGGCCAATCGCAAGACCAAATCCAGCGCGTACTACTAGTGATTTGGAAGGCAATCAAACCGAAGAGAGTATAGGGTTCTTAGGGCAAGTAATAAGACATACTATTGTTGGAGCCGAATTCTTTCCAGATAAAGGTTTTAATGTGCGTTTAGGTTATAATTTTAGAAGAGGAGAGGATTTGAGAATTGTAGATCAGCGTAATTTTTCTGGAATTTCTGCTGGACTTTCTATTAAAATGAATAAAATGCGCTTTAGCTATACCTATGCCAAGTATACAAGTGCTGCCAATGCCAACTTCTTTGGATTGCAAATTGATTTACAATAGATGCGTACTTAAGTCCTTAGATCACACTGTAGTTGTAAGTTCGTGATATAAGATTTTAAAAAAAGTCAAACATATGTTACCTATAAATTCGATTTTAGATTTTCACTTTAGACACATTAAAACTTTCCTAGCTTAGACACTTTACCTAATATTGCAGACTAATTAATTACAATGAACAAAATCACCATTGCCATCGATGGATTTTCATCTACAGGTAAAAGCACGGTCGCTAAACAATTAGCAAAACATTTGGGTTATGTGTACGTAGATACTGGTGCGATGTATCGTGCTGTAGCTTATTATGCCATGCAAAATGGTTTAATAAATCAAGAATATTTTAAAGTTGAAGCATTAGTTTCTCAATTATCAAATATCAATATCACATTTAAATTTAACGAGACATTGGGTTTTGCCGAAGTGTATTTAAACGGTGTTAATGTTGAAAAGGAAATTAGAACACTTGAAGTTTCAAACTTTGTGAGTACCGTGGCTTCAGTTTCACAGGTTCGTAAAAAACTGGTGGAGCAACAGCAGAAATTTGGAGAAAACAAAGGTGTTGTTATGGATGGTCGTGATATTGGAACTGTTGTTTTTCCTAACGCCGAACTGAAATTATTTATGATCGCTTCCGCGGAAAAAAGAGCCCAACGTCGCTACCAAGAACTTATTGAAAAAGGGGATGACGTTGATTACGAAGCCGTATTGAAAAATGTTCAAGAACGCGATCATTTAGATACAACACGTAAAGATTCGCCTTTAGTTATGGCTGAAGATGCTATTGAGTTTGATAATTCAGATTTATCGCGAGAGGAGCAATTTGATAAAATCTTGGAATTGGTTTCATTGAAGCTGTAGTTGTTACACTGAGATTCGCGGAGAAACACAGAGTCGCACAGAGAAAAAATTGAATTTCCATATATAAAGTGGACAATTTTTAACTATTCACTATTCACTTTTAATTGAATAATTGTTTTAGCGTTTATTTGTTGAATCGTGTAACTAGAAAACCGTTCTCGACTCCGCTCGAACACCGGGACCAATCATGAACGTTAACGGTCTTCGAGCGGAGTCGAGAAGTGAATTTTTAATTTTTCACTATTCATTATAAATTCCACTCTTTGCGCCTTTGCGAGAAAAAATTTGATCTTCTCCATAAACAAAAAAAAGACGAACCAATTAAGATTCGTCTTTTGTATTTTAAACAGGAGGGATTACCTATATATTTGGGATGATTAGTTCTTGACCCGGGTGAATTAAATCAGGGTTTTTAAGGATATCAGAGTTTGCTTTGAAAATATCCTGATACTTTGAAGCATTACCATAATATTGTTTTGCAATTTTCCCTAAAGTTTCACCACTTTTAACCGTATGTCTGTGAAAAACTGAGGTGTCAGCAACTGTAATGTTAGCTTTAATATCTGATGGACTATCACCACCAATTTCTTTAATCTTGTCCCATAAAATATTTTTTTCATAAGGTGTTTTGGCCTCGCCTTTTACTTTTAAAACCCCATCGGCTTCTGTAACTTCCCCGTTTTTAATACCTAAGGATTCGCCTAAATCTAATACTGGTTGATATTTGTCTTTTGATGTCATAATTAATTAATATAAGGTTATTACTTTTTTCAACCTTAACAAGGTATGAAAATTTTCACATAAAAAATATAAGAATTTCACCGAACTTTTAGTGAGCAGATTCTTAAGTATTTTAGTGCAGAGAATTGTCGAAATCTATTTTATTTAAAAACTAAAAAATTAAAGTTTAGAAACAAATGACGCTTGAAGCTAAAAGTGCTTTAATTTGGTAGTAATTATTTTCTTCAAAAAAAACTAGAACCAACTCAATTACAGTGGTTTAAATTAATTTTGTCATTTCTAGGTAATTGTCTCAATATTATGTATTTTTGCACTCCTTTTAGCGCGTCTTGGAAAGATAAAAGGAATGAAACTAAAATTTATATAACACTTCTGTGTGTTAATCGCTTAAATCTTTCAAAGCATACAGAATACAAAATTTAATGTAATACATTGTAAAACAAAATATTACATTATCACTTATTAAAATGGCGGAAAACGCAAAACAAGCTGAAGTTGAGGCAACTGAAGCAAAAAGTGCTCCAGTGGTATCTGAAGCAAAAGCAAATCCTGAAAAATTCTTAGCAGACTTTAACTGGCACAATTACCAAGAAGGTATTGATGAAGTTGATGATTTGCAATTAAAAGAATTTGAAAAATTAGTAGCTGAAAATTTCGTTGACACTTTAGATGACGAAGTTGTAGAAGGAACTGTAGTACATATTACAGACCGTGATGCTATTATCGACATTAACGCAAAATCTGAAGGTGTAATTTCGTTAAACGAATTTCGTTACAACCCAGGATTAGCTGTTGGTGACAAAGTAGAGGTTTTAATTGACGTTCGTGAAGACGCAACTGGTCAATTAGTATTATCTCACAGAAAAGCTCGTGTAATCAAAGCATGGGATCGTGTAAACGCAGCTCATGAAACTGGTGAAATCGTTAATGGTTTTGTAAAATGCAGAACTAAAGGTGGTATGATTGTAGATGTTTTCGGAATCGAAGCATTCTTACCAGGATCTCAAATTGACGTTAAACCAATTAGAGATTACGATCAATACGTAAATAAAACAATGGAATTCAAAGTTGTGAAAATCAACCACGAATTTAAAAACGTTGTTGTTTCTCATAAAGCACTTATTGAGGCTGATATTGAAGAGCAAAAGAAAGAAATTATTGGTCAATTAGAAAAAGGTCAAGTATTAGAAGGTGTTGTTAAAAACATTACTTCTTACGGTGTATTCATCGATCTTGGTGGTGTAGATGGTTTAATCCACATTACTGATTTATCTTGGTCTAGAATTAACCACCCTAACGAAATTGTTGAGTTAGATCAAAAATTAAACGTTGTAATTCTTGATTTTGATGAAAACAAATCAAGAATCCAATTAGGTCTTAAACAATTATCTAAACACCCTTGGGAAGCTTTAGCTGAAGAGGTAAAAGTTGGTGACAAAGTAAAAGGTAAAGTTGTTGTAATCGCTGATTACGGTGCATTTATTGAAGTTGCTGATGGTGTTGAAGGATTAATTCACGTTTCTGAAATGTCATGGTCTACACACTTACGTTCTGCTCAAGATTTCGTATCTGTAGGAGATGAAGTTGAAGCAGTAATCTTAACTTTAGATAGAGAAGATCGTAAAATGTCACTTGGTATCAAGCAATTATCTGCTGATCCATGGACAGATATTACTGGAAAATACCCTGTAGGTTCTAAGCACACTGGTGTGGTTCGTAACTTTACAAACTTTGGTGTTTTTGTTGAATTAGAAGAAGGTATTGACGGATTAATTTATATCTCTGATTTATCTTGGACTAAGAAAATCAAGCACCCATCTGAATTTTGCGCTGTTGGTGACAAATTAGATGTTGTGGTATTAGAATTAGATGTTGAAGGACGTAAATTATCTTTAGGTCACAAACAAACTACTGCTAATCCTTGGGATAAGTATGAAACTGAATTCGCTTTAGGAACTACGCATACTGCTGCAATTTCTGAAATCGTTGATAAAGGGGCTACAATCGAATTTAACGAAGATATCGTTGCATTTGTACCTTCTCGTCACTTAGAGAAAGAAGACGGTAGCAAACTTAAGAAAGGGGAGTCTGCTGAATTCAAAATCATTGAATTTAACAAAGAGTTTAAACGTGTTGTAGCGTCTCACACAGCTATCTTTAAAGCTGAAGAAGTTGCAAACGTAAAAGCTGCTGTTAAGAAAGCTGCTAGTGCTGCTGCTGAAGCAAAACCAACTTTAGGTGATGCTAATGACGCTTTACAAGCGCTTAAAGATAAAATGGACGGGAAAGCTTAATTGCAAATTCCCAATTCCTGTGAAAACAGGAATCTCATCCATTTATAACTTAAAGCCTCTCGATTTTCGAGAGGCTTTTTTTGTGCACTAAAGTGAATTATAGCGTTTTCTAGCTGTTTGATTACCCACTAGTACAAACAACAATAAAAAGAAACGTTGATAGCGCTGACTGTCTCAAATAATAGACTTAAAAATAAACAGCAGAAATTGTATCTTTGTTATAATAAAGATATAGAAAACATGGATTTAGAAGCAAGAAAATATGAGTTTATACAAAAGTTGTTTTCTGTAAACGAAACGCTTTTCACAAAGTTAGAAACAATTATAAATAAGGAAACGGAAGAATTTGAAAGAATTAGTATCGAGCAATATAATAAAGAAATTGACGAAGCTAATGAAGAAATTGACAACGGTAATTTTTATACACAAGAAGAAGCTAGAAATATAGCTAGTCAATGGTAGAAGTTATTTGGGGAAAGTTAGCTTTAAAACAATTGAATAAAGCGTATAACTATATTAAAAAAGAATCTTTACAATCTGCTATAAAAGTACGTGAAGAAATCTTCGACAAACCGTGCCCACAATAGTAAGCAATAAATGTTAAAGGCCTTATAGTCATCAGGAAGTTTAAAGAAAGGAATGTGTTTTTCAGCTGAACCCGATAGCGCGAATAACAATTAAAAGAAACGTTGATAGCGCGGACTTGTAGTCCGTGCCCACTAGAGTAAGCAATAAATGAAAAAGCCTTTACAGTCCCGATAGCTATCGGGACTGTAAAGGCTTTTTTATTAAATTCTATAGCCATCAGGAAGTTGAAAGTAAGAAAAGAGTTTTTCATTTAAATTTAATAGTTTCTATATTTACTTTTAAGCTTTTGAAGGGTATTTGTTGTAAGTGCGTATTGTAGCGTATTTATTTAGGCACGGACTGCAAGTCCGCGCTATCGACTCCACTCAAGATAAACTCCAGCCCGACCTCCCGATAGCTATCGGGATGGATGCGCCTAAATAATCTTTAACCTGATTGGTTTCAACTTCTAATATTTTGCATTACCTTTGTTCTCCAACTTACGTTTTGGATAATAATATGAGTCAGAAAGTTTTACTTAACGAAAAAGAGGTAAACATCATTCTTCACCGATTGGCTTGTCAACTTATTGAAAAACATAACGATTTTTCTAACACAGTTCTTATTGGATTACAGCCTCGTGGCGTGTTTTTAGCAGATAGATTGGCTAAAATTTTGACCGACGATTACAAGGTTAAAAACATTGAATTAGGGCATTTAGATATCACGTTTTTTAGAGATGACTTTAGAAGAGGTGAAAAACCATTGGAAGCCAATAGTACTAAAATCAATTTTCTAGTTGAAGACAAAAACATTGTTTTTATAGATGATGTTTTATACACAGGAAGAAGTATTAGAGCGGCTTTAACAGCTATTCAATCCTTTGGAAGACCAAATGAAATTGAACTGTTAACGCTTATTGATCGCCGTTTTAGCAGACATTTACCCATTCAGCCAGATTATCGTGGCCGCCAAGTGGATGTGATAAATAATGAAAAAGTAAAAGTAAACTGGAAAGAGCATGATCATTCTGATGAAGATGTGGTTTACTTAATTGAACAATAAATATAAATAACTAAAGTTAAGGCTTAAGCTACACAGGAGTAACGGTCTAACTTTCAATTTTTAACTTTAACGATGAGCGAATTAAGTGTCAATCACTTATTAGGAATTAAATATCTTAAGGAAGAAGATATTCAACTTATTTTTGAAACAGCCGATCATTTTAAAGAAGTGATTAATAGACCGATTAAAAAGGTCCCATCGCTTAGAGACATTACTATTGCCAATCTGTTTTTTGAAAATTCTACCAGAACAAAATTATCTTTTGAACTGGCAGAAAAACGTTTATCTGCCGATGTGATTAATTTTTCATCTGCGCAGTCATCAGTAAAAAAAGGGGAAACCTTAATTGATACGGTAAACAATATTCTATCTATGAAAGTGGATATGGTGGTGATGCGTCACCCAAATCCAGGGGCAGGAGTTTTTCTTTCAAAACATGTTAAAGCGAGTATTGTAAATGCTGGTGATGGTGCACATGAACATCCTACACAAGCGCTTTTAGATTCGTATTCTATTAGAGAAAAATTGGGTGATGTAAGGGGTAAAAAGGTGGTCATAGTTGGTGATATTTTACACAGTAGGGTAGCGCTTTCAAATATTTTCGCCCTTCAATTACAGGGTGCTGAAGTGATGGTTTGCGGACCTAAAACACTAATTCCAAAGTACATTCAAGAACTTGGAGTAAAGGTTGAGACAAATTTACATAAGGCTTTGAATTGGTGTGATGTAGCAAATATGTTACGCGTTCAAAATGAACGCATGGATATTAGTTATTTCCCTTCAACTAGAGAATACACACAGCAGTTTGGTGTCACTAAAGATTTACTGGATTCCTTAGATAAGGAGATTACCATCATGCATCCAGGTCCTATTAATAGAGGTGTGGAAATTTCCAGTGATGTGGCAGATTCTAAACAGTCCATTATATTGGATCAAGTTCAAAATGGCGTTGCCGTACGAATGGCCGTTATATATTTATTAGCATCAAAAATAAAACAGTAAATTATGATTTTAGACCAAAACGGAAATACTTCAATAATTACTCAGGAAAAAGTTACTGTTATAGAATTAGTAAAAAAGATCCAAGCCTTATATCCTAAGTTTAAAAGCAGCAATATCATTGTGGCTCTAAATACTTTAGGAGCTTTTGAAAAGGCCGATATTGTTGAATTTTTAGAACTTTCTAAAAAACATAAAGCAACCAAACAGTCTTTTGTTGTGGTTACAGATAAAATTGACCTTGATGTGGTTCCTGAAGAAATTATGGTAGTACCAACCCTTCAAGAAGCCTATGATGTTATTGAGATGGAAGACATGGAACGTGATTTAGGTTTTTAAGGAATCTATAACGTATTTGTCGTTTAGAAATTAATTCACTTTTATATGACAGAATACAACTTAAAAGTGATTAGATGAAATTATCAATATTAGGCTGTTATAGCGCAACACCAAGAACTTTAAATAACACGACCTCGCAAGTATTAGAAATAAACAATCATATGTTTCTAATTGATTGTGGAGAAGGTACTCAGGTGCAATTACGTAAGCATAAGATAAAGTTTAATCGCATTAAACATATTTTCATTTCACATTTACATGGCGATCACTTTTTTGGTTTAGTCGGACTCATTTCTACATTTAGATTACTTACTCGCGAAACCGATTTACATGTTTATGGCCCAAAAGGAATTAAAGATATTGTTGTTTTACAAATGAAATTAGCCGATTCATGGACAAATTACAATTTATATTTTCATGAATTGACATCCGATAAATCAGAGTTAATATTTGAGGATGACAAAGTAGAGGTGCATACGATTCCATTAAATCACAGAATTTATACAAATGGCTATTTATTCAAAGAAAAAGAAGGTGATCGTAAATTAGATGTTTATGCTGCTGAAGAAGCCAATATAAACGTCGCTTATTATAGAAAGCTTGTTCAGGGTTTTGATGTTGAAAATGAAGATGGTGTTTTAATTGATTATAAAAAAGTAACTAAGCCTGGAACTAAACCATTAAGTTACGCTTTTTGTAGTGATACCATGTACAAGGAAGACATTGTTCCTATTATCAAAAACACCGATGTTTTATATCATGAATCTACTTTTTTAGATCAACATGAAGACTTAGCTGTAAAAACTAAGCATTCTACTGCCAAACAAGCCGCTCAAATAGCTAAACAGGCCAATATTGGCACCTTAATTTTGGGGCATTATTCTACTAGATACGATAATATTACAGTTTTTAAGAAAGAAGCTAAACAAGTGTTTTCAAATGTAAAACTAGCTGAAGATGGTAAAACTTTTGAGTTTTAAACTACAACATTCAAGCTATTCACCCAAGTAATTGCTTCTTCCAAAGAATCGCAAATTTTCATTTCTAATTTGGCAAAATGCTTTTCTAAATTAGCATTTAGTTGCCCCATTTGATTATAAGAAATAATAGCTGTTGCTATTAATTGATTTGAATTTGCAGTAATATTGGCCCAATCTTGAGGGTCTGTAGAGTAGGAGTTCACACGGTTTGAAATGTATGCTATTTTAGCTTCTTCACCATAATAAGCAATAATTTCTTTAGCGGCGAACATAATTTTATCCATATCAAAATGTTCACCTTCATGAATTTCTGAAACAATGAATTTTTTGCACAGAAAAAAATTGCCAAAAGGCAATTCAAGTTTATTAAAACTAAATGTTTTACTTAGAGGGGAATTTTCAAATTTCATTATAGTTTTTTTAACTTGCAAATTTAAGGTGTTTACTTAAATTTTAATGTTAAAAAAATATATTTTTCGTTAATTTGTAACTTATGGAAAAGGATTTAGGTAAATATAGAAAGTCATATGAAAGGGGAGCCCTGCTTTTAAGGGATGTTCCTGAAAACCCATTAGAATTATTTCAAAAATGGTTTCATGAAGTAGATCAATATTTCATTGAAGATGAAACCAATGCCATGACAGTTTCAACACTTGGCTTGGATGGTTATCCAAAAAGTAGAGTGGTGCTTCTAAAAAGATACACTTATGAAGGTTTTATATTTTATACAAACTACAACAGTGAAAAAGGTAAGGCTATTGAATCTAATCCTAATGTCTGTCTTTCTTTTTTTTGGCATGGGGCAGAGCGACAAGTCATCATAAAAGGAAAGGCTGAAAAAATTGCTGAGAATTTGAGTGATGGTTATTTTGAATCTAGACCTCGAGGAAGCCAAATAGGTGCTTTAGTATCTAATCAAAGTGAAGTTGTTGAAGACCGGTTGTTTCTGGAAGGTAAACTAAAAGAGTTGGAAGCGGCTTATGAAGGTAAAGAGGTATTACGACCTAAACATTGGGGTGGTTATATTGTTAAGCCAGTTGAAATAGAATTTTGGCAGGGACGTCCAAATCGACTACATGATCGCATTCGTTATAAACTACAGGAGGATTTTGATTGGAAGATTGAGCGTTTATCACCTTGATTTTCTCTAATAAAGACATTATAAAAGCCATCAAAAGAACGTACTTTTGATGGCTTTGTTTTAGGAAATAAGTATTGTGACTATTCCATTTGTACTACGGTAAAATGTGTTCGCCTATTAAGTTGATGATCTGCTTCTTCACAATCGGTATCACTTTCACAACCATTTGTTAATTGTCGTGACCCAAAACCCTCATGTGCTGTAATTCTAGATGGATCTATCCCTCCGCGAATTAAATAATTGTAAGTAGCATTTGCACGGTCAATTGATAATTTATCATTATAACTTAAAGACCCTCTTGAATCGGTGTGAGATTCAATTTTTATTACCATATCAGGGTAATCATAAAGCATTAAATATATAATTTTAAGAAGCTCTTTTGCTGCATCTTCTCTTATTTCATGACTGTCGTAATCAAAGTAAATATCTTTAAGTTCGGCTAACTTCGCTACGTCATGAACAGGGTTTAACAACAAGTTAGTAGGTATCGTTATTAATTCAGTTTGAAGGTTTTTTGATGTGAATTTTCTATAATCTTCAATGTATTTGTTTTGGCTTGCAACTATTTTATAATCTTTATTCCTATCTATGTTAATTTGATAATATCCGTTTTCATCTGTATGCATAAATGCAATTTCTTTATCATTTTCATCGTATAGGGTAATTTTGGTATGCTCAATTGGTGTCATATTAATAGCATTTGTAACCACACCTTCAACATGAAGTACAGGTTCTCTATGAAAAGCGTAAATGTCATCACTACCACGACCACCACGACGATTGGAAGCAAAATAACCTGTAACACCATTCGGATTCATAGTAAAAGCAAAATCATCGGTACTAGAATTGATAGGTATACCTAAGTTTATAATATCGACAATCGCATTGTCATCACCTTTAATGGTCGCAAATATGTCCATTAACCCTAGGCCAATATGTCCGTCGGATGAAAAGAATAAAACGCCTTCAGCATTTATAAAAGGAAAGCCTTCAGCACTTTGAGTATTTACAAGATTTCCCATATTTTCTACATCTGTAATACTACCATCTTCATTAATATTAGCAACCCAAATATCCGATCCTCCATATGTACCGGGTCTATCTGATGTAAAGTATAATTTAGAATCATCACTGTTAAGGGCGGCGTGTTGTGTAGAAAAATCATCACCATTAATAGGCAAATCTTCAATATTAGTCCAGCTGCCATCAACGAGGTGAGCTCGATAAATTTTCATATTAGTTAAACCCTTGTTATCCTTAATTTCAAAACCTTTTGTAAAATTATTTCTAGAAAAATACATGGTTTTTCCATCTTTGGTTATGGTCACGGGCCCATCATGATAAATAGAATTTATTTCCCCTGGTACTTTAGCAGTGTGATCAACATTTTTTCTAGTACCTGCCTTTGCTACATATATATCAAGGAATGGTTGCGCGTTCCACCCATATAGCCTTTTTGTGGAGACACCTTCATCTCTTGATGAAGCAAAGTAAACTTTGCCATCATGCTCAAAAGCGCCAAAATCACTGAATTTTGAATTGAACCTGACCTTATCTAAGAAATACTGTTGTTTAGCACCAAATACACTACTTATAAAATTTACATTCTTTGTAAAATCATTATTACCTGGAGCGCCTCCAGAATCAATATAGCGCTGCAGCCAAATTTCGGATTCTTTGTATTTTTTCATACCACGAAGCGATTGGGCATACTTGTAATAGTATTCTACAGGAACATTTTCTTGTTTTACAACACTTTTATAATACCTATTGGCATTTCTAGGATCTCTTAATAAAGCATAGCAATCGGCAATTTTTCTAGTTGCATAGTCTTTATTATAATTATTCTGAATAAGTTCTTGGTATACTTTAGAAGCCTTTACAAATGAGAACTTATTAAATAATGTATCTGCTTTTTTCTGTTTTCCTTGTTGTGCAAACACTGAAAAACTTAAAAATAAAGCGCTATATAGAAATATGTTATTTATATTTTTCATAGAAATAAGTGTTAGAAATAGCGAGGAGATTTTAGTTTAGTGTTCATGAATTTGAATTCATACATGAGTAATAGCTCATGAGTTCCTGAGGTGTATCTAGCAATATCTGAAATTGGCTTTTCATAAGCATACCCAATACGAAGTTGTTTCGATATTTGAAAATCTACAATCCCACCGATAGCAGATGTTTCCTCATTGATCCTATAGGATGCACCCAACCAAAACTTTTCGTTATACAAAAAATTAGCAGTTAAATCGTAAGAAAGCGGAGCGCCAGTAATGGCTTTGATTAGAAATGCAGGTTTAAATTTAAATTGCTTGCTTATATCTACAACCACGCCTCCTGTAAAGTAATAGCTAATATGTTCTAAGGCCTCAAATCCATTTTTCTTATGCATATCGGTGTTTAAAATTCTTGGAGCTGATAATCCAAAATATAGTCGATCTGTACTCCAATAAATTCCCGCGCCAATATTTGGCGACCATCTGTCTTCAGTACCATAAATAAGTGGGTCGTTTTTGTTATCGGAATCTAATCGAAAATTAGAATCAAAACTAAATATTGTTGCTCCTCCTTTTACACCAAAAGATAATTTCCCATTTTTACCAGTAGGAATGGCATATGAAAAATCGGCATATAAATAAGTGAAGTTTTGCGGGCCTAAATCATCTTCCATAAAAGACAAACCCAAGCCTATTCGGTCATTTCTTAGTGGTGTATTTATGGAAAGAGTTTGTGTAATTGGTCCGCCTTTAAATCCAACCCACTGGCTTCTGTGTAAACCAACAATACTAAGTACATCTCTACTTCCTGCATAAGCTGGATTTATTGAGATGGTATTGTACATATACTGTGTAAATTGCGGTAACTGTTGTGCAATTCCAAACGTACCACTTAACAAGGCAATCGCTAAAATGTTATATTTTAATAGTTTCATAGGTTAGGTTTTATTTGGTTCCAATATATATAGGACCTGTTAAAGGGCTTATTCCGCTATTTTTTAAATTAATAATGTAATAATATGTTCCTGAAGGTAGTCTACCATTTGAACCAAGAGATGCATTAGGAGATGAACCGTCCCAATCTCCTTCAACCCCCGATGTTTCTATACTACCCAAGGTGTAGTCGTTGGACTGATAAACTAAAGCGCCCCATCGGTTGAATATTTTAACTTCGGCAACAAAACCACATAAATCAATGCCCTTAATATCAAAAGTATCATTGTAACCATCACCATTTGGAGTGATTGCCGTTGAGATGTTGATTTCATCTTCACCACATGGAAGCACAACACAATCGGCATGCAAATTCATGACCACCTCATTCACACTTATACAACCATTATTTGTGGTGGTGTATCTAAATCTATAAATAATACCTTCAGTTCCTGGTCGAAAATCTTCACTCATTTTAATTACCGTCGGATTAAAAATATTAGCTTCAAGTGTTGCTCCAGATTCACCCTCTATAATTTCCCATGTACCTCTAGTGTTTAAGTCTTCTGGGATAAGACTAAAAAGGTCGACTATACCATCATTAAAACAAATATCTGGAGCAACAAACTCTGTGAATATCTCGTCTAGCCTAACATTAATAGTTTGTGTATAGATTGCTTCATTAAGACATTCATCTGCTACTTTCCATGTTCTTACAATTTGATAATCTTGAAATACATTTTCATCAAAGGAATTGGTTTCATTGTAATCAATCGTAATATTAGCAGTACAATTATCTGTAAACGTAACATTTGGAACTTCAGGAATATTTGTACAACTCACATCTAAAGTCGTTGAAAAAGATGTTGAAGGCACTGGTGCTGTGGTATCTTGAACCGTAATTGTTTGCGTGTGAGTTGAAATTAAACCGCATTCATCTTTAGCTGTAAATGTTCGCTCTATAATGTAATTATTAATACAGTTTCCAATTGTTTTAACATCATTGTAAGTCACTGTTGCAGTTCCACAATTATCAGTAGCGGTTAAAATAGTTACATCTGGTACAGCATCACATTCTACGGTAATATTGCTTGGTAAAGCCTCAACAAACTGTGGAGCTTGAGTATCTTGAACCGTAATTATTTGCGTATGTGTAGTTGTTAATCCACATTCATCTGTCGCGGTCCAAATTCTAGCCAAACTATAGTTGTTTTCACAATTATCAATGGTTTTAATTTCTCTAACAGTAACAGAAGCTGTTCCGCAGTTATCAGTGGCTGTTAAAATTTCAGGTGTTGGAATTGCATCACATTCTACGGTTAAAGTTAATGGTGGTAGCGTTTCAACAAACTGTGGCGCCGTCGTATCTTGAACGGTAATTGTTTGAAGATGAATTCTCGAATTACCACAATCGTCGGTTGCTAAATACCTACGTTCTATTATGTAATTAAAAGGGCAATGCCCATCAATAATTACATCAGTTACAGAAACGGTTGCGTTTCCACAATTATCTGTTGCTGTTAATGTTTCATTAGAAGGAATGTTATCACATTCAACAACTGCATCAGCAGGTAGAATCGTTTGATCGAAATCTGGAGCCGTAGTATCGGATGTTGATATTTGCTGATCAACAGACACTGAGTTTCCGCTAATGTCCGTAGTTGTCCATGTACGCGTAATAGTAAATGTACCAGAACAAGCTCCATCTTTTCTAACATCATTGTATGTAACAATTGGATTAGGATCGCAATTATCTATTGCTGTCGCTATACCAAATGCAATAGGGGTTAGGTTATCACTACATTGCGCTGTTACATTTACTGGTAAATTAAGCACAGGTGGTGTGGTATCCTTTACTGTAATAATTTGTGTTGTACTTGATGTGTTTGAGCAATCATCAACAAACGTCCATGTTCGTGTAATGATAATATTTAAAGGATCTGTATTGTTTATATTATCTACACCTAGTGCTGTAATATTACCACTACAATCATCTATAGCTGTTAAACTGCCTACTGGCGGTACATCGGCAATACATTCGTAAGTTATATCTAAAGGTGTACTTGGTGTTAATGGAGCCTTAGTGTCTTCGATTTTAAATGTTGCCGTAGAAGATGTTTCGTTTCCACAAGCATCTTGAACGGTAAATATCACTATTGCCATACCTGTTTCACCACATTCATCAGAAAGCATTGTGAAATCGTTAGACCAAGTCATGGTTGAACAATCTTCTGTAGCAACAGCACCACCATTTATTGTTAACCAGTTATTTAATTCTGCTAAATTTCCAGAACCATCGCATTCTACTGTTAAATCTGCTGCAGGGGTAATAATACTTGGAGCAATAAGGTCTTTAATATGATATATGGCAGAAGTTGAACTAGTATTTCCACAGGCATCTTCAGCTGTAAAGTTGACTACAATGCCCTTTCCTAATTTACATTTCACAGTATTATCTCCACCATAATCGTTGGACCATGTTATATTGCCACAATTATCGTTTGCTGTTGCGCCAGCATTAGAATTTAACCAATCTAGGATTTGTTGTTGTGTATCTCCTTTTCCGCAAATGATTTCAATGTCGTTTTTATTTTGAATATCAATTACAGGAGCGGTTTGATCGCTACCCGAATGCGTTATTGTGATATCAAAATTATTTGCAGAACAACCATCTGAAACAGTGTAAGTACGCTCCAAACTCCAAGCACATTGATCACCTGAAAGTGTTTGACTCACAAAAGAAGCTGTTACAATTCCACAATTATCAGTATATGTTGCTTCAATAGCAGTGATATCTGATGCGGTTGTCACTATAGCGTCAATATCAACCTCAATCGGACAAGCATCAATATTTGCAGTTCCAATAGGAGTGCTACCCATAGCAGGAGTTTGATCACTACCTGAATGTGTTATTGTGATATCAAAATCGCTAGCCATGCAACCATCCGAAACTGTATAAGTACGCTCCAAACTCCAAGCACATTGATCACCTGAAAGTGTTTGACTCACAAAAGATGCAGTTACAATTCCACAATTATCTGTATATGCCGCTTCAATAGCTGCGATGTCTGATGCGGTTGTTACTATAGCGTCAATATCAAGCTCAATCGGACAAGCATCAATATTGGTAGTTCCAGTAGGAGCAATTCCTGTTGCTGCTTGTTGATCGCTACCCGTATGTGTTATTGTGATATCAAAATCGTTAGCTATGCAACCATCTGAAACGGTATACGTACGCTCTAAACTCCAAGCACATTGATCACCTGAAGGTGTTTGACTCACAAAAGAAGCTGTAACTGTTCCACAATTATCAGTATATGCTGCTTCAATAGCTGTAATATCCGATGCCGTTGTCACTAAAACGTCAATATCGGCTTCAATTGGACAAGCATCAATATTTGCAGTTCCAGTAGGAGAAATTCCTGTTGCAGGAGTTTGATCGCTACCTGAATGTGTTATTGTGATATCAAAATTATTTACAGAACAACCATCCGAAACTGTATAAGTACGCTCCAAGCTCCAAGCACATTGATCACCTGAAAGTGTTTGACTCACAAAAGATGCAGTTACAATTCCACAATTATCAGTATATGCTGCTTCAATAGATGCAATGTCTGATGCAGTTGTTACTCTAGCGTCAATATCAACCTCAACTGGACAAGCATCAATATTGGTAGTTCCAGTAGGAGCAATTCCTGTTGCAGCCTGTTGATCGCTACCTGAATGTGTTATTGTGATATCAAAATTATTTGTAGAACAACCGTCTGAAATAGTGTAAATACGCTCTAAACTCCAAGCACATTGATCACCTGAAAGTGTTTGACTTAAAAAAGATGCAGTTACAATTCCACAATTGTCAGTATATACTGCTTCAATAGATGCGATGTCTGATGCGGTTGTTACTATAGTGTCAATATCGGCTTCAATTGGACAAGCATCTATATTGTTAGTTCCAGTAGGAGCAATTCCTGTTGCAGCCTGTTGATCGCTACCCGTATGTGTTATTGTGATATCAAAATCGTTAGCCATGCAACCATCTGAAACAGTATAAGTACGCTCTAAACTCCAAGCACATTGATCACCTGAAAGTGTTTGACTCTCAAAAGAAGCTGTAACCGTTCCACAGTTATCTGAATATGCCGCTTCAATAGCTGCGATGTCTGATGCGGTTGTTACTATAGCGTCAATATCGGCTTCAATTGGACAAGCATCAATATTTGCAGTTCCAGTAGGGGTGGTACCCATAGCAGGAGTTTGATCGCTACCCGTATGTGTTATTGTGATATTAAAATCGTTAGCCATGCAACCATCTGAAACCGTATAAGTACGCTCTAAACTCCAAGCACATTGATCACCTGAAAGTGTTTGACTAACAAAAGAAGCTGTAACCGTTCCACAATTATCAGTATATGCTGCTTCAATAGCTGCGATGTCTGATGCAGTTGTTACTATAGCGTCAATATCAACCTCAATCGGACAAGCATCAATATTGGTAGTTCCAGTAGGAGCAATTCCTGTTGCTGCTTGTTGATCGCTACCCGAATGCGTCATTGTGATATTAAAATTATTTGCAGAACAACCATCTGAAACGGTATACGTACGCTCCAAACTCCAAGCACATTGATCACCTGAAAGTGTTTGACTCACAAAAGATGCAGTTACAATTCCACAATTATCTGTATATGCCGCTTCAATAGCTGCGATGTCTGATGCGGTTGTTACTATAGCGTCAATATCAACCTCAATTGGACAAGCATCAATATTGGTAGTTCCAGTAGGAGCAATTCCTGTTGCTGCTTGTTGATCGCTACCTGAATGTGTTATTGTGATATCAAAATCGTTAGCCATGCAACCATCTGAAACAATATAAATACGCTCTAAACTCCAAGCACATTGATCACCTGAAAGTGTTTGACTCACAAAAGAAGCTGTAACCGTTCCACAGTTATCTGAATATGCCGTTTCAATAGCTGCGATGTCTGATGCAGTTGTTACTATAGCGTCAATATCAACCTCAATCGGACAAGCATCAATATTGGTAGTTCCAGTAGGAGCAATTCCTGTTGCTGCTTGTTGATCGCTACCCGTATGTGTTATTGTGATATCAAAATCGTTAGCTATGCAACCATCTGAAACGGTGTAAGTACGCTCTAAACTCCAAGCACATTGATCACCTGAAAGTGTTTGACTAACAAAAGATGCAGTTACAATTCCACAATTATCAGTATATGCTGCTTCAATAGCTGTAATATCCGATGACGTTGTCACTAAAACGTCAATATCGGCTTCAATTGGACAAGCATCAATATTTGCAGTTCCAGTAGGAACAATTCCTGTTGCTGCTTGTTGATCGCTACCTGAATGTGTTATTGTGATATCAAAATTATTTGTAGAACAACCATCTGAAATAGTGTAAGTACGCTCCAAACTCCAAGCACATTGATCACCTGATAGTGTTTGACTCTCAAAAGAAGCTGTAACCGTTCCACAGTTATCAATATATGCCGACTCAATAGCTGCGATGTCTGATGCAGTTGTTACTATAGCGTCAATATCAACCTCAACTGGACAAGCATCAATATTTGCAGTTCCAGTAGGAGCAATTCCTGTTGCAGCCTGTTGATCGCTACCCGTATGTGTTATTGTGATATCAAAATCGTTAGCCATGCAACCATCTGAAATAGTGTAAATACGCTCTAAACTCCAAGCACATTGATCACCTGAAAGTGTTTGACTCTCAAAAGAAGCTGTAACCGTTCCACAGTTATCTGAATATGCCGCTTCAATAGCAGTGATATCTGATGCAGTTGTTACTATAGCGTCAATATCGGCTTCAATCGGACAAGCATCAATGTTGGTAGTTCCAGTTGGAGTGGTACCCATTGCAGGAGTTTGATCGCTACCTGAATGTGTTATTGTGATATTAAAATCGTTAGTAATGCAACCATCTGA
>NZ_JAHKPD010000013.1 GCF_018860245.1 Pseudotamlana agarivorans | reverse complement strand
AAAATATCACTCCGAACTTATTGGGGGCTAAAATATTAACAAAGCGATAAAAATAGAAATTAGAACGATTAAAACTATTTTTTTAGTAAATTTATGATTACGAAAAAATTTAAATCAACAGATATACTTAATGCTTTTGTTACCAACAAATTATAAGCAAAGTTAAATTTCAACTCAAAACTTTAAATATAAAATTAATTAAAACCCTTAAAATGAAAAAAACGTTTAAAACAATTTGTATTTCTTCAATTTTCATACTAGCCTTTTTGGTTAGTTTCGCTCAAACACCTAGAGATTTACGCTCAGTTGAATATATGAGTTATGTTAAGGCATTAAAGGAAATAAAAAAGAAAGGTTATGACTTAGTGGACACAAGTGTTTCTGGAGGAAATACTTATATTACTTACTGGCATGATCAAAGAGAAAAATGTGTAACTCTTAGAGTACATTCAAACGATGTCCAATCTATCGTAGAAGTACCAAATTATGATTGCCATAAAGACAACAGTGGTAATGAATTGTCTGGTTCTAACAGTTGGAGTAACAATTCAAATAATAGGTATTATCATAACGATCGCGATAACTGGAGACATACTGATGATCGAGAATATAATAGCAACTATAGCTATGGTAATAAAGATGTAAAAGTACACGATCTAGTTGGTAGAGATGCGCTTTCTGCGTATGATGAACTAAATGACCGTGGTTTTAAAGAACAAAAAAAATACCAAGATAAAGGAAATACATTCCGTGTATGGTACAACTACAGAACGCACCAATGTATTAAAACATTGAGTCAAAAAAGAAGGATTGATAGAATTT
Organism: Pseudotamlana agarivorans; assembly: GCF_018860245.1. Lineage (GTDB taxonomy): Bacteria > Bacteroidota > Bacteroidia > Flavobacteriales > Flavobacteriaceae > Pseudotamlana > Pseudotamlana agarivorans_A. The sequence goes on along the minus strand of NZ_JAHKPD010000013.1, from coordinate 347,836 downwards.
ACACGTCAACACATTGTAATACTTATTAAATAATAACATTATTTAATAAAGTGCTTTTATAAAAATAGCGGGAATTATACTTCTCGCTATTTTTTTTGCAATAAATCAATAAAGTCAGTATCTCATAAACAATGAAAGTTTTAAGGTACTGCACTTAAGCAACCTGAAGAACTATACAGGTCATTTAAGAATATACAAGAGCTATTTCATCTTATAAGAAGACTTTCTAAAAACAACAGGGTGTGCAGATTTAAGCATGCTTAATTCTGGATTACAATTGTATTGGTTAAAACAAACCCAACCAGAGGTTTTTAAAAAGATAAAATACAGCTTACACTTACCACAGTATTTAAGTTACATATTTACAGGTATTCCTTTAAGTGAGTATACGAGTATAGGCTGCCATACAGCGCTGTGGGACTATGGTAAAAAAGATTACCATAATTGGGTATATGCAGAAGGTTTAGATAAGATATTACCTCCTATTGTTTCAACAGAAACAAGTATTAATATGAATTACAATGGCACCCGCATAAAAATTGGTGTTGGTATTCATGATAGTTCTGCAGCCTTATTACCTTATGTAAGAAGTATTAAAAAGAAGTTTGTTTTAGTATCTACAGGAACCTGGAGTATTGTGTTTAATCCGTTTACTGAAAATCCAATAGCTACAGATGCTGAAACCAACGAGAGTATTAATTACATGAGAATAAACGGCAAACCTGTAAAGGCGACCCGTTTATTTTTGGGTAACGAATATAAATTACAAGTAAAACAATTGGACGCCTGTTTTGGTGTAGAAGATCATTATCACCGTACCATTAAGTTTGATCCAGATTTGTATTTTAAAATCATGGACGATTTTAAATACCATTTTCATTGGGAAAGTATAGCTGATGAAACCATGCCTGATAAAACCGAATTGCGTTTTTATAGCTATGAAGAAGCTTACCATCAATTGATGACCGAGCTGGTTTTACTTCAAATAAAAAGCATCAAAAAAGCGATAGGAACCGATAAGATTTCTAGAGTTTATATAGATGGTGGATTCAGTGATAATGATGTTTATGTGAAATTAATTGCGCACCATTTTAGAGATAAAAAGTTAAGAACTACAGATGCTTCTATTGGTTCAGCTTTAGGTTCAGCACTATCAATTTCCGATACTAAACTAAATTCAAAATTCCTTAAAAAGAACTATGCTCTAAAAAAGCATGTACCTTTTATCGTGACTTAATTATAAAAAAATAGCATGGCAATAACCTTTGATACCCGATATCCTTCTGTAGACGACTTAAGAAAACAGGCACAAAATAAAATTCCAAAATTTGCTTTTGAGTATTTGGATGGTGGTTGTAATGAGGACGTAAATGTAATACGTAACACATCAGAACTAAGGGGTGTTCAATTAAAACCAAACTATTTAAGGGCACACCAAGGTTCGTCATTAAAAACAAAATTATTTGGTATAGAATACGATGCTCCTTTTGGTATAGCACCAGTAGGTTTGCAAGGGTTAATGTGGCCAAATGCCCCAGAAATTCTGGCTAAAGCAGCACACCAGCATAATATACCGTTTGTTTTGAGTACAGTGACTACAACAAGTATAGAACGTGCCAGTGAATTGACAGAAGGCAAATCTTGGTTTCAATTGTATCACCCCTCGGAAGATGCTTTGAGAGATGATATCATTAAACGCGCAGAAGCCGCACATTGTCCAGTATTAGTAATTTTATGTGATGTGCCAACCTTTGGCTTTAGACCAAGAGATATTAGGAACGGATTAGCCATGCCGCCTAAAATGTCAGTTAAAAACATTTTACAAGTGCTTGGCAGACCACATTGGGCTTTAGAAACCCTAAAACACGGTCAGCCAAACTTTGAAACCCTAAAGCCATACATGCCACCAGGGCTTGATTTAAAGCAACTGGGAAAGTTTATGGATCAGACTTTTAGCGGCCGATTAAACGAAGAAAAAATAAAACCCATCCGCGATATGTGGAAAGGAAAATTAGTATTGAAAGGTGTGGCATCAGAATTTGATGCTCAAGAAGCCATTCGGTTAGGCTTAGATGGGATTATAGTTTCCAACCACGGTGGTCGTCAGTTGGATGCCGGAGAATCTACTATTAAACCTTTGTCTACCATAGCCGAAAAATATGGCGACCAGATAGAAGTGATGATGGATAGTGGTATTCGATCTGGACCAGATGTAGCCAGAGCTATGGCAAGCGGGGCGAAATTCACCTTTATGGGACGCTCGTTTATGTATGGTGTTTCTGCTTTAGGTAAGGCTGGAGGCGATCATACCATTGCTTTATTAAAAGCAGAATTACAACAAGTCATGGAACAATTGTGTTGTGAAGACACGTCTAGTTTCCCGTACCATTTAGCAAAATAAATAGCACAGATTCTTCACACAACTCCTATTGAAACTCGTCGATTCAATAATTCTTGAACATTTAAACTTAGAGCTTACAGGATTTCACCCATCATAAACTCAGGAATAAATGTGCCCAAAATTTAATTTTTATGCAAATCCTCAACCGGTCCAAAAAATTCATAATTAATATGTTCATCTTTAACTTTAGAATCTTTTAATAATTCTAAAACATGTGCCATAAATGGCGTTGGCCCGCAAACGTAAATAAGGCCATTAAAGATTTACTATATTCGTACACCTATTTATAGATTTCAACATAATAAAACATCTCAACCCAAGCACAAATGATAGAAATAGACGAATTACTAGATTTTGAAAACTGGATAAATTCTGGAGTAAAAACCCCTATGGCACTGCAAGAACTCAATTTGCTTGCTTATGATGCCAAGATTTTTAAACACACATTTGAAGATTCTATGTTTTTGGGTTGTGATTTAACCAATGAAGCTGCAGGACATATTATTAAAACGGGAGGTATGGTCATTTCCAACAGAAAAGATGTGCCTTTTAAAATGCACAAAGCAAAATTATATTCAGTTGAAGAATTATTTAAAGGTTTTGATATCAATAGTAAAGGAGGATACAAAGACACATTCGATTATAAAGTCTATAAAGACTATGTAGAAAACGGCATGGAAACCCCGGCTTCCATTCACATCAGTTTAGCGAGAAGACTGCATGACCACAGTATTACCGATGCGCTTTACGAACTTATTGAAGGCCGAAAAGTGGTAGCTATTATGGGAGGGCATGCCATGGAACGTCAAGACCCTTATTATTTGGAGATCGCAAAAATTTCAAGAACGCTTACGCGGAAGGGCTATCTAATGGTTAGTGGTGGGGGTCCAGGTGCTATGGAAGCTACACATTTAGGTGCGTATTTTTCCTATAGACCTGAGACTGAATTAATAGAAGCTGTTAACGCCTTTAAAACACGATTACCAGATGCAATTCCAGGCAAAGAATACGACGATACAGATTGGTTGCACCGCGCTTGGAAGATAAAAACGCAATACCCAATGCCGTCTGGAAAAGAAGAAGCATCAATGAGTATAGGCGTACCAACTTGGCTTTACGGTCATGAACCACCTGCACTCTTCGCTACGCATATTGCCAAATATTTTGCTAATAGTGTTCGAGAAGACGGACTATTAACTATAGCCAAATACGGCGTTATTTTTGCTCCAGGAAGTGCTGGCACCACTCAGGAGATATTTCAAGAGGTCACACAAAACCATTATGCGCCTTACAACACGCATACAATAAAAAAACATGTGTCGCCCATGATTCTTTTTGGAGTTGAAGCTTGGACCGTTGAGAGACCTCTTTGGGAATTTATGAAACATACTTCAGAAGGCAGGCCCTATGGCGAAATACTACACCTAACTGAAGACCCTTCAGAAATCATTAATCATATTGTAAACTACAACCCCGAAGCCTACGCCTTTCCGAAGTAAAGAAACAAGTCATTTTTTAGGTAAATTAAAACGTATTTCAACCTAAAAAAAGAACACTAAATCATTTACTATTTTGTCAGCAGCGCAGTCGAGAGCGTATCCAAAGCAGAAATATAAAGCTCGACTGCGCTCCTTTGAAATACTACTAAAAAAATCAATATCAAAATATAGAGCTAACGACTAACCTCTACATTTTTTTACGGCTTTTAAAAATTTAACTACAAATAAAATCTATAATTACTTATATTTGTAGTATTATGACTTTTATATCTAAAAACATCAAACACTTGAGAGGACTTAAAAAGCTTTCTCAAGAAGCCTTATCGGAAGAACTTAAAGTAAACCGTTCACGTATTGGTTCTTATGAAGAAGGCCGCTCTGCTCCTACTGTAGAGTTTCTTATTCAACTCTCTGATTATTTTAAGATTCCTATCGATATTTTACTTAGAAAGGACCTTACTAAAGCCAAAGATTTTTCATTTATAGAACTAAATAATCAACGGGTGTTATTTCCCATTACGGTCGATAGTGATAATGAAGATCTTATCGAAGTCGTTCCCGTAAAGGCTTCTGCAGGTTATTTGGCTGGTTACGACGATCCCGAATTTATTGAACAACTTCAAAAAATCAAACTCCCTTTTCTGCCTACAGGCAAACACCGCGCCTTTCCTATAAAGGGTGATTCTATGTTACCTTTAAAAGATGGTTCGTATGTTATTGGTCGATTTATAGAAAGTAGAAACGACATAAAAACCGGGCGTACTTATGTTCTTGTGACCGCCAACGACGGTATTGTTTATAAGCGGGTTATGAATAATATCGATTTTAATGGCTCGCTATTATTAATGTCCGATAATAAATTCTACCACGATTATAGTGTTCCCATTAATGAAGTATTAGAGCTTTGGGAATACGTTTGCAGTATCAATACACAAGAATACAGCGAAGAAGAGTTAAAATACAGTAGTATTATGAACATGTTTACCGAGCTTGGTGTTGAACTTAAAGCTTTAGAAAAACTAGTTAATTAACTTGTTTTCAAACAAATAAAACGAACATTTGCTTTACCACTGGAAGAAGAATAAAAAAGTACTACGAGAAAAAAGTCACTTTACTATATATGTAAGTACCGAAATTATAAGTAAATTGAATCATTAAAAATTAATCCAACTAAAATAAAAATTATGAAATGGAAAGGTAGAAGACAAAGTTCAAACGTTGAAGATCGAAGAGGTCAAGGTGGAGGCTCTAGTCGCGGTATTGGCGGATTTAGCCCCATGCTTTTAGGTCCGCTAATTAGAATTTTGTTCTCAAAAGTAGGTTTAATTATTGTTGGTATCTTTTTAATCGGCTCCTTTCTAACAGGTAATAATCCTTTGAATATTATCAGTCAATTTATTGGTGGTGGACAAATACAAACCGAAAACGCTTCTCCCTACCAAGGCACTGAAAAAGAAAATGAATTGGCAGAATTTAGCGCTACAATTTTAGCAAATACGGAAGATGTCTGGAATTCTCTTTTAGAAAATTACCGCAACCCTACTCTTGTACTTTTCACAGGCTCTGTATCCTCAGCTTGTGGTTCCGCTACTAGTGCTACTGGACCTTTTTACTGCCCTGGCGATGAAAAACTTTACCTTGATTTAAGCTTTTTTAGCGATATGGAGCGTGAATTAAATGCGCCTGGTGATTTTGCCCAAGCTTATGTTATCGCACATGAAGTGGGACATCACATTCAAAAAATAATGGGTATAACCGCAAAAATAGATCGCTTACGCGGAACAATAAGCGAAACTGAATACAATAAGTATTCGGTTCGATTAGAACTTCAAGCAGATTTTCTAGCTGGTGTTTGGGCACACCATTCACAAGAAATGACTAAAATGATGGAATCGGGTGATTTAGAAGAGGCCTTAAACGCTGCTAATGCTATTGGTGACGACCGCTTACAAAAAAATGCTTCAGGCCGCGTTGTACCAGATTCTTTCACCCACGGAACTTCAGCTCAACGTATGCGCTGGTTTAAAAAAGGGTTCGAAACCGGAGATATATCTCAAGGCGATACTTTTAATACTAATGCGTTATAAATTAAATTTGTTGCTCGTAAGCTGGCATAATGCTTAAGTTATCTTGATTTTGACATTCTAGGTCCCACAACAAAAATTACGAAAAACACCAGCATAAAAGTCAAACGACTAATTCGCTATAAAACCACTATAATCAACAACTATAGTGGTTTTTTTAGCAACAATTTTATGCACTCAAAAAAATGCTTCCAATCAAAACATCACTAAAATCCATGGGCTATATTCACTATACCTAAAATTACAACCCAAAAACAAAGGATTCATTAAAAGCAAATGCAAGATTATAGCAACAGCTCCTAAATCATATTTTTCTATTCCATAAAAAAGTTGGGAAGTTCTATAAGCTTCTTCTTTTTGCGTGTAAATTTTCTCCCAGTTTTACTATCTTAGTTCTGTGTTTTCACATTTTATTAAGAATTACAAAACATAACCGTATCAAAAAGGAGCTTTTGTAAACTTAAACTGTGCTTTACCCGCTTTAACAACATTAACCAACCCTTACAATAAATGAAAAAACATAGCAAACTCTCCGAATTAGCATCAACAGCGATTTGTGGAAACGATATTAGTTCATCCGTATTATATGTTTCGGCATTAGCGATAGCCTTTGCTGGCCAATATGCTTGGATTACACTACTTATTGTTTCTCTGGTGCTTTTTCTTTTTAGGAAAATATATGGTGAAGTTGTTGGCGCGTTACCTCTAAATGGAGGTGCTTATAACGCTTTACTGAATACAACGAGTAAATCGGTAGCCTCTTTTGCGGCCACCTTAACTTTACTATCGTACATGGCTACAGCGGTAATCTCTGCTAACGAAGCGATACATTATCTACATCATTTAATTCCATCTATTCCTATTATTATTGCGACCATAGTTCTACTCTGCTTTTTTGGCGTATTAACCATTGGTGGGGTGTCCGAATCGGCTAAAGTTGCCATTGGTATATTTCTTTTCCACCTGGGATCATTTTTATTATTAACTGGGTTTATTGTATTTTTCTTGGCTAACAATGGTTTTGATCTCTTTTTTCAAAACTGGGAAATGCCCACGACTGGAGGCAGTATCACTAATGCCATTTTTCTAGGTTTTGCAGCTTCTATGCTGGGAGTTTCTGGTTTTGAAAGTTCGGCAAATTTTGTTGAAGAACAGAAAAAAGGGGTATTTCCAAAAACCCTTAAAAACATGTGGATTGTAGTAAGTGTTATTAACCCCCTTACGGCTATTTTCGCTTTAGCATTATTTGCTTTACCAGTATTACAAAGTGATTCATACCAAAACACGCTTTTAATAGAAATGGCCTCATATGTAGGTGGCGATTGGTTAGCCATTGTAATTGCTGTGGATGCCTTTTTAGTACTAAGTGGTGCTGTACTTACTAGTTTTGTTGGTGTTTCTGGTCTTTTAGAACGAATGGCCTTAGATAGAATTCTACCTCAATTCTTTTTAAAGAAAAATAAAAAAGGGAGCTCTTACCGTATTATTATAGTGTTTTTAATTTTAACGATTTCGGTGTTATTAATTACCAATGGTAATGTAAAATTACTAGCTGGAGTTTACACCATTTCATTCTTATCGGTTATGGCACTTTTTGGTATAGGCAATATTCTATTGAAAGTTAGAAGAAACCGCTTACCCCGTCCTGAAAAAGCAACTTGGAGCGCTATAATGTTTGCTATTATAGCAGTTGTAGTCGCATTAATTGGAAATGTAATCATGCAACCAGCAAATGGAGCACCAAGCAACTTAACGGTATTTTTAGAATATTTCATACCATCTATAGTGTTTATTTTGGTCATGCTAAACAGAACGGTTCTTTTAAAATTTTTACTAAAATTAATCCACTCGGTATTCGACCCTTTTAGAAACATCGTTTTTAAAACCGACAAAAAGATCCTTTCAGTTATTCACGATATCAACTCTCAAGAGTTTGTTTATTTTACTAAAAATGATGATGTCGCTACTTTAAACAAAGTGATGTTATACATTCAGAAAAATGAACATACCAAAAAACTAAAAGTGGTAACCGCGCTTAAAAATGGTAATGCCGTTTCTAATGAATTACGAGCCGACATAAACGTTATTGACCGTGAGTATCCGAAAATTAAAGTAGAATTTATTGAATTAGATGAAGAATTTGGCCCAGAACTTATTAATAAGTTGTCTGAAGAGTGGAAAATACCAATCAACTTCATGTTTATAGGTTCACCTGGAGACCGCTTCCCTTATAAGGTTGAAGACTTAGGTGGTGTTCGTTTAATTATATGATTTAAGAGATACACGATTTATAATATAGTAAAACCCTGTGAAAGTTCTTTTTCACAGGGTTTTCGTTTTTTTAGGAAATGATAGTTTTTAAGATTATAATTTCTGATATGAAATCTTAATGACAAACTATTCTCGCCTTCGCCGAAACACCATTTTTATTCATGATCTGAAAGCGCGAAAACGTTTCTGTTTCATAAGATTATTAATCGAATAGAGCTTACGACATACCATGTCGCCATAAAACCACTAAAGCAGGGGTACATTTGTAGTGTAATTATAACAGATTACATTTTTTCATAAAGTTAGTTTAGTTTGGTTTTTAAAGATTAATAGAGCTGCTGTAGGTGTGGTTACCTACAGCGGTTAATCTTTTTCTAAATTGCATTTGAAAATTCAATGACGCCCAAGTAGATCATTATATATAGTAAAACCCTGTGAGAATTTGTTTTTCAGAGGGTTTTCGGTTTTTTAGAGGGCTTAATAAGTTCTCGATATTATGGAATGCCCAAATCAATTCAGAAGGACGAAACTCTAGTTCTGAAAGTGCAAGTTACAAACACGAACTAGCGGGGTAAAATTCTCAAGGCAATGCAATTAGAAAATGTTCCTTGAAAATGACAAACTATTCTCGCCTTCGCTCGAACAGCGATTTTAGACATCTTCATAACGAGTGATACCTTCTACCATTTCTACTTTTAATTTCCGCCAATAAAATAAAAGCAGAAATGGTATTATTTGTTGCATGAGATTCTGAATCGAGTTCAGAATTTAAGAACTACGATAAACAAGATTTAATCACTTCTACCATTTTTGAAGCACGGGCTTTTACCTCTTCTTCGGTCCATGAGAGTTTGATTAAACAGGAAATATTTCTTGCGATGTAGTGATCTGATTTTTCGAAGGTTTTAGTTTCTAGGTATTTCAGTCCGTTTTTAACTTCGGCTGATATAGGAAACAAGGATTTCATATCTTTTAAATGATCCCACTTTCGTATGTAGTGCCAGTTGTTGTTAAAATAATGAAAACAAGCATCTACTCCGTTTTCTTTAAATGCTGAAGACACTTTATTGGCGATTTCTAAATCTGGTAAAAAGAAACTTAAAAAGGCGCAACTTTCATCTCCGCCTTCGGGAACGGTTCTAAAGGTGACTTCTGGAATTTCAGAAAGGGCTTCTTTGATAATATTGAAATTCTTTTTTTGAACGGCTATAAATTCCGGTAAGCGTTTTACTTGTGCTAAACCTACGGCGGCATGAAGCTCTGAAATTCTGAAATTATACCCTAAAAACGGATGTGTTTCTGCACCTCTATCATTTCCAACGTGATCATGTCCATGATCGCTATAATGATCGGCGTTTGTGTAATAGGATTCGTTATTTGTTACTACAGCTCCGCCTTCTCCACAGGTAATTGTTTTTACGAAATCGAATGAAAAACATCCTAAATCGCCAATACTACCAAGTGGTTTACCGTTATATGTACCTCCAATGGCCTGACAGGCATCTTCAACTAATAATAAGTTGTTGGTTTTGGATATCGCTAGTAATGCAGACATATTAGCCATACCTCCACACATTTGCACTACCATAATAGCCTTAGTTTTTGGTGTTATGGCTGCTTTTACAGCCTCAGGATCTAAGCCTAAAGTATCGTCAATATCAACAAGAACTGGTATAGCGCCAAGCATCATGATGGCTTCAAAACTGGCTACAAATGTAAAACATGGCATGATGACTTCGTCTCCAGCACCTACACCTGCTGAGGCTAGAGCTACCGATACGGCTGCCGTACCGCTAGAAACCAGTTGCACATGATTGGCTTGAAAGGTATCTTGTAAAGCAGTTTCTAGTTCTTTTGATTTCCAATGGCCATTACGCATGCCATCAAACCCATAGCGCATAAGCACCCCATTGTCTAAAACGTCGTTTACTTCCTTGCGTTCCAAATCTCCAAATAATTCAAATCCTGGCATAATCTTAATTGAGTTCTAAATGTTGTTATATATCGTGCGGTGCGTTAGGGATTGAGGCTTTGTTGGAGCTCTTTTTGTGTTGTTGCACCTATGCAACACAAAAAAGCGACTGCCGATAGCCCGACCCTTGTGGTAACGCCCATATTATTTAAATTCTATTACGGCTTCCTCTATTGGTTGTCTTACTTTTTTAAATGTAGAAAACATATCGTCATCGGCGCGGTAACCTATTGGTAATAATAACACCGATTTTAATCCTTGTTTTTCGAGTTCCAAAATACGATCGTATTCTTGTGGTAAAAAGCCTTCCATAGGGCAGGAATCGATGCCTTCCATAGCGCAAACTGTCATTAAATTACCCAAGGCGATGTAGGCTTGGTTGGTAGACCATTGTTGACGTTGTACAACGGATTTACGCGCCATCATGTTCACTAAATCTTCACGATACGGTTTTAATATGGTTTCGGAAGTGTGGCGAATACCTTTAATATTGTTATAATAATTATTGATATCGGCTGTACTGATGTCGTTCTGAACACAAATTACAAGTAAATGTGAGGCATCTGCAACTTGTTTTTGATTGAAGGAGGCTTTTATTAACGATTGACGAACGTTTTGGTCTTCTATAATCATTAATTTAATGGTTTGCAATCCAAAGGATGTCGCCGTTAAATTGAAGGCTTGTTTTACAACATTTAATTTCTCTTCGGAAAGTTTTTTTGTTACATCAAATTTTTTGGTTGCATAGCGCCATTCCAGTTGCTTAATCGTATCCATTATTAGCTTTTGTATTTGCGCAAAAATAAGATATGCAGTTTGTATTTTACTACAATATGCCTAAAAATTAAGACGGAAAACGGGCTTGAAAAAAAAATTGAAAAAAAATCGATTTTTGTTTGACAGAATTGAAAAAGGTTTCTATATTTGCACCCGCATTCAGGGAATACCTGATGAGGCACTCAGGAGAAATGGCAGAGTGGTCGAATGCGGCAGTCTTGAAAACTGTTGAGGGTCACACCTCCGGGGGTTCGAATCCCTCTTTCTCCGCAAGGAATACATTAAATTCCATTAAAAGCCCGTAAACATTATGTTTATGGGCTTTTTTCATTCTCTTACTCTCCAAAAAAAATCATACAATATCAAATTAAAGGGATCAAGGAATATTTTTCAAGTTCTTTTTCATCACGGCTAACTCCGATAGTTTTAATGTGTTTGAATTTCCCATGACTCTTCTCAACTATCACTACATTCGTGGTTCCAGATCGGTTCTTCTTTTCATGTATAAATATGCCAAATACTGATTATCAACTAATTATGTGTTTTGACGAAAAAAAAGTGTTGAAGTCAAGAAAAACAAAAGCCCCCAATTAAGGAGGCTTTTGCGCTTATAAATAATTGTAGCAAATTGAAAAACACTCTGTATAAGCAGTACGGCAATACTTTAGTATGTTTAGTGAAATACCAAAGCCTGCCTGTTTCTCAATTATTTTATAAGTAGCTTTTTAGTTGCTGCTTTTACATTATTACTAATTTTAATAAGGTACAACCCGCTGTTTACAGGTAACTGGGTCTGATTTAAGGAAAAAGTGTTTAAAGCTGTTATCTTCTGATTTAAAATAGTTCTTCCGTTAATATCACTAATTTCTATGACACCTGAAAATACACTGCCAAAATCAATAGTTAGTTCTCCATTAGTATATGGGTTTGGATAAATACTTACGGCATTTTTAAATTCTAAATAGGTATTAGAAAGCGCTTCTTCAGCCAATGAAAAATCGTCACAGTACCCTGTGTTTTGAGACCAATACCAGAATCGATAAATTTCGTCTTGGCTGCCAGTAGTAAAGGTGATTTCCCCTTTAGAATAGCTAGTGGTTGTAAATTCAAAGTTTTCTACTAGCACATTACCGTCATGTTTACTCACGCCTAAAAAAGCGGAAGTTCCTGTTGCTGCAACTTTACCATAGGCCGAAACCGTATATGTCGTATTGGCTTTTAAGGTAACTAATTGTGCAATACTAGAATTGTTTACCGCACCAGCATGTTGTTCTGAATTTTGGTTATTGGCTACTACATTTGAAGCACCTGCACTGGCATCCCAGTTGGTTAAATCGCCCATTTCAAAACCACTATTTTTAATTAGCCCTACACTAGTTGATGGCGGTGTTGCTGTTTCGTCTTTTTCCCAAACACGAACGTAATCCACATACATAGTAGTTGGCATACCGCCCAATTTCGCTTGAGCATCTGGATCTACCTCTGGGTTTACCGCATTGTTTCGGTTGTCGTAAAATTTAACAAAAGGTTTTCTTAAACCTAGAGATAAAGTCACGTTCATTGGCCTGTGCCAATATAAGTTTGGTTTTCTAGCTACTTCTACACCATCTACATACCAGATGATTTCATTTTTATTAACTTCACAACCATAAATGTGGAAATCGGCTGTTGGATCCCATGGGGCACGCCATTTGTTTAATTGCGCATTTGGAAAAGCTTTAGGTCTTCGCCATACATCTTGCCCGTTTTCTTTCACCACGGCATGTAGGTTAAGATCCATGTCTTGAATGTCGTCTTGGTGGCCTTCATACCAATCAAATTGTTGTAGTTCTACAATATCAATTTCACTATACACAGTTTCTCCATCGCTAACTGTACGATCAAAATCGCTGTACAGCCAAAAAGCAGGACAAACCCCTTCACCTATATCGGCACCTTTTATTTTTGCTTCAAAATAACCATAAGTAAAAGTTTCATACGATTTTAAAATACCTGATTTAAAGTAGGTTCCTCCATCTGAAGCATTGTTTGGGTTTTGTCGCATGGTTAATGCAGTAATGCCGTTATCATTTTCAACATTTTGTTGGTTGTTCCATTTCCAAGCAGTAGTGTTTGGAAGGGCTTCTGTTTTTCGCCATTTAGACCAGTCGGGAGTGGGGCTGTTAAATTCATCAGAAACATTCCATTTAATGTTCCATTGGTCGTTCGGATTTTCTGTTTTTGTGGGTTTCTGGGCATATATTGTGGCGCTACATATTAGGGCTGTAGCACATAAGAAATTTCCAAAAGTTTTAAAAGAGTTAAGTTTCATTATGGGTTAAGTAATATTTGTTGAATGGTAAAGTTAAGAACAAAGCCTTGCGTCTAGTAGTATGAAATTATCTACTTATGGTTTGGAATTACCCTTTTTAATTCTTTCTTGAATCTGAAAACTTAAAATTGAACAGAAGTCTGGTTTTGAATTACTTATAAATAGATAGGCCTCCATATATTGAAGGCCTATGCATTAGTGGTAGTAAATGTAAATTAAAGTATTACATTATTTTACAATCAATTTTTTAGTTATTGATGTGTCTTTATTGCTAATTTTGATTAAGTATAAACCTTGGTTAAGGTTTGATTTGTTAATGGTTAAGACATTTTGAGTATCTATATTTTCAGTTAAGATAATTCTGCCATTTAAATCATAAAGTGTAAATTTTCCGGAAAAAGAAGCTCCAAAATCGATAGTTAGATTACCGTTTGTAAATGGATTTGGGTAGATGTTTACTTCGTTTTGAATTTCTATATTTTTATCTGAACTAGCCTTGCTTAAGTCGTTTGACTTATTGGTGATGTTGCTTAGATTCCAATAAAATACAGAGGCTTGACTTTTGTTACTAGCCGTAACTGAAATAGATTTGTTCCCGTTTAGCACCCAGTAATTATTATTGATTTTAGATTTAATGTACACGCCATCAGAGCCGTTGGATTCTATAGTGAATTTTTGTCGATTAAAAATACCAGATGCACCACAGCGCAAACTATTGTCACTTGCTGTTGTTACGTATTTGCTAGTTGAAACCGATTGTAATCCGTAGAAACCATCTTCCTTAACGACCACAAATTTTTCTAATGCATTTACATCATTTTTTGTGGCTTGTATAGCTGTGCCCGACGATTTGTTTACCGTCAAGTATAATCCTGCATTTGATTGTAGAGATATGGTTTGCCCTGCTTGTGGAAGTCCTGATGTTCCACTCCCGTTATCATTATCGTTATTGGAGTTAACCGTGATGTTGCAACTTGCAGAAAAGTTACCATCGGTTGTTTTTACTTGAACGGTAGTAGTGCCGTCTTTTAGCGCTTGAATTTGTCCGTTTTGATTGATGGAAATAATAGCGGTGTTTCCAGCCGACCAAGTCACATTTTTATTGGAAGCATTTTGAGGCAAAATAGTAGCACTCAAAGTTTTTGAGTCCCCAACGTTTAAACTAAGGTTGCTGTTGCTTAAAGTAACTCCTGTAACCTTTATTGTAGTGTTGTTATCATCATCATTTTTGTCACTACCACCTTCAGTAAGCGTAAAATCATCGCAATAAGCAGTTCCAGAAGACCAGAACCAAATTCTGTAAATTTCTTCTTGGTTTCCTGTAGTCATAGTAAATTCTCCTTTAGAATAGGAAGTGCTAGAGAATTCGTGGTTTTTTACAACAGCATTGGTAGCATGCTTATTGATACCCATAAAAGCGGTATTTCCAGAAGTTACTTTTCCAAAAGCGGAAATTGTATAGGTCGTGTTTGCTTTTAAGGTAACCAATTGTGCGATACTTGAATTATTAACTGAACCAGCATGTTGTCCAGATTTTTGGTTGTTGCTAATTACTGTAGAAGCCCCAGCACTAGCGTCCCAGTTGTTTAGGTTTCCGGTTTCAAATCCTTCATTTTGTAATTTTCCCATGCCAGTACTTGGTGGTGTAGTTGAAGTTCCTGATTTTTCCCAAACACGAACGTAATCTACATACATGGTGGTTGGCATTCCGTCTAATTTAGCTCTAGCAGCTGCATTGGTCTCTGGGTTTACTGCGTTATTTCGGTTGTTGTAGAATTCTACAAAAGGTTTTCTAAGTCCGAGTGATAGAGTCACATTCATTGGTCTGTGCCAGTAAGTGTTTGGTTTTCTGCCAACTTCCACGCCATCTACATACCAGATGATTTCTTGTTCGTTTACCTCACAGCCATAAATATGGAAGTCTTTAGTAGGATCCCAGGGTGCGCGCCATTTATTTAGTTGCGCGTCTGGATAGGCTTTTGGTCTACGCCATACATCTTGTCCGTTTTGTTTTACTACGGCGTGTAGATTCAAATCCATATCGCGTATATCGTCTTGGTGACCTTCGTACCAGTCAAATTGTTGTAATTCTACGATGTCGATTTCACTATATACAGTTTGTCCGTTAGAAACGCTACGATCAAAATTACTGTAAAGCCAAAACGAAGGGCAAACGCCTTCGCCAATATCGGCCCCTTTTATTTTTGCTTCAAAATAGCCATAAGTAAAAGTAGCATACGATTTTAATATTCCCGATTTAAAGTAAGTGTCTCCATCGGAAGCATTATTAGCATTTTGTCGCATGGTTAGGGCGGTAATGCCGTTGTTGTTTTCTACATTTCGTTGGTTGTCCCATTTCCAAGCAGTAGTATTAGGAAGTCCGGAAGTTTTTTGCCATTTACTCCAATCAGGCGAAGTACTGTTAAACTCATCGGAGGCATTCCATTTAATCTGCCATTGGTCGTTGGGGTTTTCAGTTTTTGTAGGTTTTTGTGCGTGAAGCATTCCGGTGGTGGTCAGAATAGCAGAAACGCAAACAATTTTACCCACTTTTTTAAAGGTGTTTAAATGTTTCATTTTGTTAAAATTAGTTGAGTAGTAAAAATACTTCGTGTTTTTCGCTATAAATGTCTCGTATTTATCTATTTATAGTCTGTAATTACCTTTATTGAACTAATTAAGTATCTATTTTGACTTTTTTGATTAGAAGTGTATGAGCTTTGTTTTTTGATAAGGCATATAAAAAGTGCGAGCGAGTTTACCCAGAGCGTAGACGAAGAAAGCCTGATTATGCTGTCGTTCAAAACGGATTGTTGTTATTTTGCTGTTAAAAAAAGATATGACAGTGTTGGCTTGGGAATTGATTCTAAACGCTTTGTGAAATACAAATGCATAGGAAGTGGAACAAAATGAAAATACATTTTCCCTATTAAGGAAGCGGAGTTGATTTTCGCTTTTTAGTTGGAATGAAGTGTTCTTTTCCAGTCCCGATAGCTATCTGAACGGAAAGGGTTAACGAAATGGAAAATCAAAAGTGAGGATTATGTCCAAGATCTTGTTAATGAAGCCCTTTTCCTGAAACGTAGCTTTTCGCGGCACGCAAGCGAATGTGCTGATTGGGAGAAAATTGTTTCATTATAAGTAAACATTATTGCGGCATAAAAATCGTTATTAATTAATATGCAATATGGCTTTAATGTATTTGAAATTTTCATTACCGATTAGCTCAAGGGTATTCCTCTATCTTTGTTGCTTCTCAATATTCCCGTATTGTAACAATAATTTGGTAATAAGCCTGAAAAAAACATCCAAATCACCTAATTCGATATACCCATCTAAAACTTTCGTTTACCAAATTCACTTTCAATAAATTTAGACTCATCTTTTCTATAATTGAAGACATACGTTAAATTTAAAAACACCATATCGACTTCGTAAACGTAGTTCGTGGTAGTATAAAAGGAATCTTCTTGCCAGATCGTTATGCGCTACTCGTTAATATCTAACAGCCCCATATCAAAATTTTGCCATTGCAATATAGCTACAAACTGATTATCGAAAAAGGACTTTTTAAAAGATAAATTAGGCGAGTAAAATCTGGAATCCTCTCCTTGTGCGGTTACACGATCTGAGAGGTAATTAAAGTTAAATTGCATGGATGCTGTTTCAGAAAAACTGTAGATAGAATTTATATTTAAGGAATATACAAAACTACTAGTATCGATTTTATTTCCGTTGTAAGCCCCATCAATGGCAAAATTATACAAGTTAGCGCCTATAGAATTCTTCCACGATTCGGTGATTTTAAATCCTGAGCCTACTTCTAAACCTAAAGATTTCCCCTGCCTACGTTTGAATAAATTCTGTTTAATATCGTATCACTATACACGGTATTGACGCGAATGATTAAGTTTTTCACATCACGGTAATAGGCTGTTCCGTAAAGTGATTTTCCGTTTTCAAAGTCTTTTACTACCCCTACTTCTACTAAATCG
The DNA here is from genome assembly GCF_018860245.1 of Pseudotamlana agarivorans. Lineage (GTDB taxonomy): Bacteria > Bacteroidota > Bacteroidia > Flavobacteriales > Flavobacteriaceae > Pseudotamlana > Pseudotamlana agarivorans_A. The sequence continues at coordinate 330,526 of NZ_JAHKPD010000013.1, read as the reverse complement.
ATAAACTCTGGTTTTAACATTGGGTCACCCTGATCAAGGGTTTTATAATATTAACACTCTATAAACCAACAACATAATAGGTGATTAAATAACACAATCCTACTACTAAAATCAATACAACAAAACCCAATTCGGGTAAATATCATTTAGTTAGAGGTAATATTAAATCAGTAAACAGCTTTAAATATAATTTAATTTGTAAGTGATTATTTTCACATATTCGCAATGTTACTCACAAATAAATATAAATAAACCTTTTTTATAATTCAAACACAATTAATCCTAATTCAAAATAGATGCCAATGAATAAAACTAAAAACAAAAAAAACTAACAACAAACTAACTACATTAACAAACAATTTTATGAAATTAAACAAACTAATTAAGACTGAAATCAATTCTAACATTTGGAGTGAATTGATTGACAAAAAACATAAGTATGGTATACTTTCACTGTTTATATGTCAAGCCATATCACCTACTCCTATATTTGCTGCCACAAAATCAGTTGACAATGGTACTCCGAAAAAAGTTGAAATCACACAACAAACCATTACAGGAACCGTCTCTGATGTAGATGGACCATTGCCAGGAGCATCGGTAATGATAAAAGGAACATCTACGGGAACTGTAACCGATTTTGATGGTGAATTTAACATTTCAACGACAGATAGTAATGCAACCCTAGTAATATCTTATGTAGGGTACATCACCCAAGAAATTAAAGTTGGAAATCAATCGAACATTAACATTCTTTTAGAACCCGATACCGCAGCTTTAGACGAGGTAGTCGTTGTTGGTTATACAACAAGGAAAAAGGGTGAAATTACAGGCTCAGTAAGTACTGTAAACTCTGAGTCCATAGAAAAATCTGGAAGTAAAGATTTGGCTAAATCTTTGTCTGGAAAAGTACCAGGTATGATCATTTCCGATAGAGGTGGTTACCCAGGGTCTACAGGAGATGTTGACATATTAATTCGTGGTAAAGCTACTCTAAATAATAATAACCCGCTAATACTTATTGATGGTGTACCTGCTGAGTCATTCTCTTATTTATCACCACAAGATATCGAATCATTATCAGTATTAAAAGACGGTGCTGCAGCTATTTATGGTGCTCGAGCAGCAAATGGTGTTATATTAATTACCACTAAACGTGGTAAATCAGGAAAGCCAAAAATAAATTTTAACTCTACATATAATGTATCGAAGTTTTCCGTAGAGCCTAAATTTATGAATTCGGAACAATACGCTATTTACAACAACGAAATCGCCGAACGTTATGGCCAAGCATTACCGTATTCGCAAGCGGACATCGATAAATATGCTGCCGGAAACGATCCCTTTTACCCAAGTACAGACTGGTCTGATTTAACATTTGCTAATTCGTCTCCAGAAGCTAGAAACTCATTATCTATTTCGGGAGGAAGTGAAAACGTAAACTATTTTGTGGGTGCAGATGCCATATCACAAGTAGGTATGTTTCATTCTGGTGATCTAAATTTCAAGCAAAATCAAATTCGCTCTAATCTAGATATTAAAATTGTAGAAAATTTCAAAATAGGAGTTGATCTTTCTGGCCGTTTTGGGACCAATAAAGAACCTGGTGTTGATGCAAATTATATTTACAAGCACATTTATACCAATTTACCAACCGAAGTAGGCATCTACCCTAACGGACTTGTAGCTTGGGGGGGAGAAAACGGATCTAACCCGTATATCATGTCAACTTCTGAATCTGGTTTTGTAGAAAATGACAACAACGATTTGAGAGGCCGATTTTCTTATGACATCAACTTAAACAACTGGATAAAAGGACTTGAACTTAAAGGTTTTGCCAGTGTACAAAAAGAAAGCTACGATGAAAAATCATGGTACACCCCATGGGAAGTATACACCTACCAAGAAGGTACTGGTGACTACATCGAAGAGCCAGGATATTCACAACAAGGAAACAAAAGCATACTTCGTGAAACCTATTGGGAAATGAACAATACCCTATTTAACGCCACCATTCATTACCGCAATATGTTTGCCGAGAAGCATACAGTAAGTGGATTTGTAGGTATGGAACAAGCTACTACAAACCAAAGAACTTTTTGGGCAGAGCGTAGAGATTTCCCATCAGATAACCACCCGGAACTTTTTGCAGGAAGTGATGAGGGGCAAATATCTTATGGAACATCTCAAGAATGGGCGCGTTTAAACTTCTTCGGATCACTTTCTTATGATTTTAAAAAGAAGTATTTCGTAGATTTTACCATACGACGTGATGGATCAAGTAATTTTGGTGAAGGCAACCGCTTCGGAACATTTCCTGGTGTTGCTGCGTCTTGGGCGATTGACAAAGAAGGTTTTATGGATAATGCCAATTGGATTAACGCCTTAAGACTAAGAACTTCTTGGGCATTAATGGGTAACGATCGAATTGACGCATTTCAATATTTAACACGATACAGTTACGGCGGACCAACAAATGCTGCACAACCTAACTATTACATTTTTGGAACCAATGGATCGAGACAAAATGGTTATACAAGTACCAATGTACCTAATCCAGATATTACATGGGAAACCGCCGACATGAAAAACATTGGTCTTAACATGTCATTATTCGATGGTAGATTTAATGCCGATTTTAACTACTTCTACCAAAAGCGTGAAAATATATTAATTACGCGAAACGCCTCTATACCAGAAGCTGCTGGACTTACCTTACCAGAAGAAAACTTAGGTAAAGTAGATAATTTTGGCTGGGAAGCTGAAGCCTCATGGAGTGCTAGCGTTAATGAAAACTTCCATTACAATATTGGAGGTAATTTTACGCAAGCTAAAAACGAAGTTGTTTATCTAGATGAAGCCGCAGATGTTCCAGAAGGGCTAAAACAAGAAGGTCATCCAATGGATTCATACATCGTATACCCAACAAATGGGCTATTTAGAGATCAAGACGAAGTTAATGCCGCACCAGCAAAACTTGACGGAACCGTAGAAGGTGAACCATACTATGTAGATACCGATGGTAACGGAGTTATTGATGCTAACGATAGAACTAGAGCTTATACCTCAGCCACACCAGAAATACAATACGGCGTGTTTGGAGGATTTACCTACAAAAACTTAGACTTTAGTTTTTTATTCCAAGGCCAAGCTAAAGCAGAAACCTTAGTGTTTTTTGATCAAGCAGGAGCAAGACCAGAATTTGTTTACAACGACCGCTGGACTCCAGATAATAGAGATGCAAGCTACCCAAGAGCATTTGGACAAAGTGACGAATACAGCGGCAACCAAAGTGGAGATCAAGAGAACTTCGAAGGTGCTGACTTGTATTTAAAAGACGCCTCTTTTTTAAGACTTAAAGAAATTGAATTAGGATACACGCTAACTAAAGAAAAAAGCACCTTCGCTGATATCCGATTTTTTGTTAGAGGATTCAACCTCTTTACCATGTTTTCAGACATCGCAGATGCAAACCTAGACCCAGAGGCTTTAGGCTATAATAACTTTAGAGGAAGCACTTACCCTTCTTTAAAAACATTCACATTAGGTCTAAATCTTAATTTTTAAATCGTATTAATTATGAAATATAAAACTTATATAATAAAATTTATCTGTACGCTATCACTCTTTGCCTCACTTGGCTGTGAAGACACATTAGATGTAACAGCATCAGATGCCTTTTCAGAAGATCTGGTTTATAGCGACCCCGACCAAGTAGAAAATTTAGTTTACACTGCATATAATAGCACCGAAGGTTGGTCGGTAAACCGATTTAATTGGTGGGGTAGACGATTCAATATTGAGGCCGCTTCATTTGAAGCTAAATTTAACTTTAATGATTTAGATCAATTCCGTTTAAGAGCAGAATGGACACCTAGTAATGTTGGTGTTTTAGCAGATAAATGGCAAAACTATTTTGATTACGTACGTTCAATAAACGAATTTTTAGATCGCATAGATAACAGTGGAGCCATGGCAAAAGATCCTGACCAGACCAATGTTTTAAAAGCAGAAATGCGTTTCTTACGTGCTAATGTATACCGAAAACTTATTAACTATTTCGGAGGTGTTCCTATCATGGAGCATGCCTTAGGTTTAGATGATGATTTCAACCTAGTACGTAATAGTTATGAGGAATGTGTCGATTTTATAGTTAACGAGCTCGATGAAGCTATCGTATACCTTCCTACAGACCGTCCAGGTGATGAGTTTGGAAGAGCTACAAAATTATCAGCCTTAGCTGTTAAATCTAGAACGTTACTCTACGCAGCAAGTAAACTACATGATCCTAGTTACGCACCTAGTAACGACCCGCTGTATACCTACAACAAACCTAATAAATGGTTGGATGCCTCTAATGCTGCCAAGGCAGTCATTGACATGGTGGGGTATAGAGATCTTATTTCAGTAGCAAATGCAAAAGATTACCAAGATTTGTTTCTATCGCCTAATCAAGACATTCTATTTGCTAGACCTTATGGTGCTGAATATTATGAATTTGGACTTGATGCCAATTCTCTTTGGGATTTAACACAAAGCCCTAACGGTTATGGTGGCTGGGCACTGTCATCACCTACTCCTGCTTTTACAATGCAATTTAACATGAATGATGGTAGCAGTACTTCAAGCAGCGCTTTTAATCCAGATGAAATAAACGAAAACCGAGAAATGCGTTATTACGCTAATCTTTTATTTAATGGTGCTGACTTTAGAGGAAGAAACGTGCAATATTATTTATCAGACGATGTAAATACTTACCCGCATGGGTTAGATTCACCTGAAGGCACCGGAAATGCACTTCACTCCTCTAAAACCGGATATAATATTAGAAAATTCCAAGATGAAAATGTAGAAGTTGCTGGTGGTATTTCACCACAACGTCCATTTATTCTATTTCGTTTGGCCGAGATTTATCTTAATTATGCTGAAGCTCAGTATCATTTAGGAAATGAAGCATTAGCTTTAGAAGCACTAAATAAAGTCTCTAAACGAGCATTGCAACCAGTAATTAACACCAGCGGCACCGATTTATTAGAAGCTATTCGAAGAGAACGCCGCGTAGAGTTATGTTTTGAAGGCCATAACTTTTTTGATGAAAGACGTTGGATGATCGAATCGCATTTAGGGATGCAAATTGACGGTTTAAAATGGAAAAAAGCCTCAGATGGCACGGAGTATTACAACATTGAACCTGTCGTTACCAGACCTTGGAGTGACAAAATGTACTATCTCCCAATACCTCAAACAGAGGTAGAGAAAGCGCCGTCTATAAAACAAAATTACGGTTACTAAAATATATTAATAAAAGCCGTAAGTTCTTTAGTTTAGTTTAGTTTTAAGGCTCTACAAGTTCCGTAGAGCCTTATTTTTTAGATAATTATTATTTACATTAATAACCTAATCTAAGTTTACTATTTTTAAATAACGAACTATAAGTATCAAAATAAAACAACCTCTAAAAACTTAGAAGTAAACTAGAATCAGTAAATTTCAAACATTAAGTAATCAAATAGGACTTAGTATGATAACGTTAAATATAAATGGAAAAAACCACGAAATAGATGCAGATCCAAGCATGCCGCTTCTTTGGGCTTTACGTGATATAATAGGATACACTGGAACAAAATACGGTTGCGGAAAAGGCTTGTGCGGCTCCTGCATGGTTTTAATGGATGGTACTGCGATAAATTCTTGCCTAATGCCAGTATCTGCAATGCAAGGCAGAACTTTAATTACTATAGAAGGTGAAACAGAAAACCTTCAAAAACTTCAGCAATCTTGGGCCGATTTAAATGTTCCACAATGTGGATTCTGCCAACCAGGTCAATTAATATCAGCAACAGCTTTATTAAACAAAAACCCAAAACCATCTGAAGAAGACATAGACAACGCTATGGCCAGAAACATATGCCGATGTGGCACGTATCAACGCATTAAAAAAGCCATACAAAATACGGCTGAAATAAAAATTAAACAATAATTATGGCTCCTATAAAAAACATAAGTAGACGACATTTTTTAAAGAATATGGGCCTAGCTTCTGGAGGTTTAATTTTGGCAACATCGTTGTCTTCATTTTCTCATTTAACGGAAGACCATTTAAAAAAAGAGACTTTCAATCCGAATTTATTTATTGAATTATTACCTGATGGCCGTTTAATTTTAGTAGCATCTCGTTCTGAAATGGGACAAGGTATTCGTACTTCTCTAACCTCTGTGATTGCAGATGAAATGGAAGCCGATTGGAGTCGAGTAACTGTAAAACAAGCTACAGGTAATGCCATTTACGGAGACCAAAATACAGACGGCTCCAAAAGCGTTAGAAACCTATACCAAAGCATGCGAGAAATGGGTGCCACCGCAAAAGCTATGTTAATATCTGCCGCTTCAAAAACGTGGAAAGTTCCTGAAACTGAATGTACAGCCGAAAATCATTTTGTCATACATACCACTGGTAAAAAAATAGGGTATGGTGACTTGGTTTCAACTGCTATTACATTAGATATTCCAGAGAATGTTAAATTAAAATCTTCTAAAGATTTTAAATACATTGGAAAAGAATTACCAAGTATCGATGTCCATGATATCGTATCAGGTAAAGCTATTTTTGGCTTAGACAAACGCGTTCCAAACTTAAAATTTGCTGCAATTAAACGCTGCCCTGTAACCTTTGGATCTGTAAAATCATTTGACAAAACAGATGTCCTAAAAATACCTGGTGTTATAGATGTTATTGAAGTGCCACGTATTATCAAACCGTTTGGGGCCTTAGGTGGCGTAGCGGTAATCGCAACCAGTACCTGGGCTGCTTTTAAAGGCAAAGAAGCCTTAAAAATTGATTGGGATTATGGAGCTAATGCCGAATACACTACCAACACTTTTATAACGGAGCTTACAGAAACGGTTCAAAAGCCAGGAAAGGTAAATAAAAGTAAAGGTAACATCGATCAAGCTTTTACCAAAGGTGACAAGCTTATTGAGCACACTTACCAACTACCACATTTAGTACACACCCCTATGGAAGTACCTAATGCCATTTCATGGGTAAAAGACGGAACTTGTGAAGTTTGGGCTCCTCTTCAAACACCGCAAGCTGCACGAAAAGAAGTTGCCGATTACCTCGGTATCAACCAGGAAAAAGTCACTGTAAACGTAACGCTATTAGGTGGTGGTTTTGGTCGTAAATCAAAACCAGATTATGTGGTAGAAGCCACAATTCTATCTAAAGAAATTCAAGGCCCAGTTCAGGTGGTTTGGACAAGAGAAGACGACATTCAACATAGTTATTATCACACCACATCCGCTCAATATCTAAAAGCTAGTCTAGATAATAGCGGCAGGGTTACTGGTTGGCTACACCGCTTGGCATTACCTACTATAAAATCAACATTTCAGCCGGGAGCAAACTATCCTTTAGGAGGCGAAATAGGAAGCGCACTAAATGTACCATATGATATACCCAACATGCAATTTGAAACAGGTAAAGCAGATGCCCACCTTAGAATTGGTTGGTTACGTTCGGTTGTTAATATTCCAAACGCTTTTTGTATAAATGTTTTTTCTGATGAATTAGCTTATGAAGCCGGTATAGACCCCTTAGAGTTTAGGCTACAACTTATAGGCTCCGATCGTATTGAAAAGACTAAGGAGAAATTTAAATACGATACTGCCAAATTAAAACATGTTTTAAAAAAAGCCGCTAAAAATGCAGGCTATGGTAATAGTTTACCTGAAGGACATGCCATTGGTTTAGCAGTACACTATAGCTTCTTCTCGTATGTGGCTGCAGCGATAGAAGTATCCATTGTAGACAACAAAGTAAAAATCCACAATGTTAATATGGTTATTGATTGTGGAGTCGCAGTTAACAAAAACTCCGTGAGAGCACAAATGGAAGGCGCAGTAATCTTTGGTTTATCTCTGGCGTATTATGGTAATATTTCAACAACCAATGGGCAAGTAGAACAAAACAATTTTAATGATTATAAAATGATTAGAATGACAGAAGCCCCAAAAACACATGTTGAAATTATTGAAAGTAAATCTGCACCAACTGGTGTTGGAGAGCCTGGTGTTCCCGTAATTGCTCCTGCCCTAGTTAACGCCATTTTTAAAGCAACAGGGCAACGTTATAGAAGCCTTCCACTTTCAAAACACGGAATTGTTTAAAATTAAAATTTTACACATAAAAAAACTTTAAGACTTATGGTCTTAAGGTTTTTTTATTTCAATTAATAAAATTAATTAATTGCCTTTTTCACTAAAGACTCAGGAATTAACCCATGGTCATTCCCCCAGCTATTTGTTATATAGTTCAACACATCAGTCAATGCTTTAGGATCTAAATCATGACTAGGCATTACACCATTATAAGTCACACCGTTAACAACAATTTCACCGCTTAATCCACCTAAAATCTCCTTAGCAGCACGTGGAATGTTCTCTAATAAGTAATCGGACTTAGCCAAAGGAGGAAATGCACCTACTATACCATCTCCTGTTTCCATATGACAAGCAATACATTGTACATTATAAATTTCCTTACCGCGTTTCATACGATCATCTAAGGCACTTTGGCCCATTACAAAACTAGAACATAAACACATGCCCAAAACCATAAAAATTTGTTTCATTTTAATATTATTAATTAATAATTATTTTCAACCGAAAAACATCCAAGTTTATGTTACATTTTAACAGTAACTATCAGTTATTCTCATAACAAGAGTCATACCCCCTTAAATCGGCTATGTAAGCTTCCCCATATTAGAATTGCTTAATTTTCTAAAACTTGTTTATAATCACTGTTTATTAAATTAACAAGCTTTCAAAGCTATAATTAACTGAACATAAAAAGTTGATCATAAACATTAAATTTCATTTATTTTTATAATGCGCTATATAATCAGCTTCTGAGTCTATATCTACAACGGTCCTCTTATCTGAAACAACAGTTTGTACAAACTTTGAATGTGCTTTCAAAAGATGTTTAGCTCCGCTATCTTCCACAAGACTAATTAAAGAATTGGCATATGTAGCATCAAAAACAACAGGTACTCCAAATTTATTTTTATGATATGATGTTGCTACAATTTGCTTAGAATTTGGTTTGTATGCGTCAATCAGTCGTTCCAAATGCGAAACATCTACAAAAGGTTGATCTCCTAAAACCATTAGAAAACCATCATGCTTTTTTTTTGAATTTACTATATGCTGTACACCACAACTTATTGATGTACCCAACCCCAAATGCCAAGATTCGTTTTTAAGAATAGTAACTGGATATGAATCCAACACGGCTTTCACTTTCGAATAATTCGCCCCCAAAACAACAAAGATTTCCACCGGGTTTAATTTCAAAACCGTTTTACAAACATACTCAATTAAGGTAGAATTGCCCCAAGGTAACAACTGTTTAGCAGTCCCCATTCTCTTTGATTCACCCGCCGCTAATATTATAATCGGTAATTTTGAAGAAGCCATAAAGAGGTATATATTATCTATGCATGAATACTTCCCAATTTTTCTGAAAGACACATTGGATTTTGTTGATGTACTACAGCTAATATTTCAGAAATAATAGAAATTGCAATTTCTTGTGGTGTTTCTGCTCCTATATTGAGCCCTGCCGGACCATGAATACGATCAAAAAAAGTGTCAGAAGAAATATCTTCAGTTAAGTACTCTAACATTTGAGATAAAAGTTGATCTCTTCTTTTTGCAGGCCCTAGCAAACCTAAATATACAGGTTTGGAATGAATCAAACTTAAAAGGTTTTTTAAATCGCCAGCAAAATTATGAGACATTAAAACAATAGCTGTTTGGCTATCAATCAGGCTAACATCAAAGGCTCCGTTTTCAACGGTTAAGAAAACAGAAGCTCCGGGGAAATCATTTATAGTTTTACTCGATTTTAGATCTGAAACAACAATAACCTCCCAACCTATTATTTGCCCAAACTGACACAATTGTACAGCGTCATGCTCTGATCCAAAAATAACAAGTCTAAAACAGGGTTTTAAAATTTGCGAAAATACTTCAACACTTTCCACATCATGTAAATTGGCGTTTCTATTTGAAAGTGGATATATTTTATCCCCTAACACTATGGAAGACCCTAATATTTGATTTACACCAACTTCCATCATATAAGAGGTGTCAATTTTAAAAAGCCTTCGTTCCTCTAAAAAAGTTCTGAAAATATTTAAAAATGAATCATCTAACCTCATAGGCTCTATAAGTATGGTGAGTACACCTTCACATCCCAATCTATAACGACCATCATATTTTATAACTTTTGAAATCGATGTTTCAAAAACAGAATCACTTTGACGTTTCACTTCTTGTTCTACACAACCACCGCTTACAGCTCCAATCATTTTACCATTGGACTGGATTAACATCCTAACGCCTGGCCTGCGATAAGACGATCCTTCTAGGTGTACAACCGTAGACAAAACACAATCAAGCTTATGTGACTTTGCTTCAAAATAAGCGTCTATTATTTTTTTAAATTCAAAAGTCATTACTGGCATTTAAAATTATTAATTACAACTAAAAAGCAATTTCATTAAAAATCTGACAAAAAATTCAGAATAAGACAACAAAAATATTTAATTAAATAACCTCTTCGTATGTAGCGAATTTCCAATGAATTTAGGGAAATAACAAACTCCCATATTCCTTATAATTACCTATTTAGTTGCCTTTAATTACGCAGTACTACATTCACAAAAACATTGGTAACAAAAAAAAGTTTAGAAAGCACATGAACCCCTAGCTAACAGAGATTTAAGTTGTAATTTGATTAATTATAAAACTGACTTTGTTACCCAATTTACTTTCAATAATAAAAACAACTTTAGCTCAAAAAATATTAACACCGGTAAAGTCTACAATAGAAATTACCGGTATTAAAGATAATTTTAGACACAAAACAACTTTTACTCACGAATAGAAGTCGAAATTAGTATCTAATAGAGTCCTTATTTATATGAATAGAACTCGTCCGCATTTTCTTAAAGCAGTTTAAAGTTTCATAACCTTTTCAATTGAAACAACACCATCGGCTTTCACCCTTAAGAGATACAAGCCTTGAGATAAATTAGAAACATCTACTCTGGGATTATTAATAAGTTTACCTGATACTTTCTTTATGATCTCTCCGGACATAGACAATACTTCTATTTCCAAATCATTAATTGGTTTATTAAAATTCAAGTTAAAAAAGTCTGATGATGGATTTGGAAAAATACTTAATTCCGATTTTAAAATTTCTTCAACACCAAGTGTTAACGATGAGCTTTCTAAGAGCCTATCATAGCCTGGCAAAGTACCATCGTCCCATAAAAAACTATGAGTGTGACCGCTACCATCACCATCATTGTCATACCAAGCAGGTTTTACATCTTTGAAATCTGCCACAATGGTAACCGCTTTATCTAAAATATCTTGAATTATTTGTTCAGCATTAGGTTCAGAACTTCTTAGGTTTGTGGTTTCACCTGGATCATTTAAAACATCATACAAACGCCAGTCACCATTACCTCCAGTCTTAACTATTTTCCATTTCCCGTAAGCGATACCTCCATTATGAAAGCCATTATACGGTCTCATAATAAGCAATGGTTCATCTGGTCTAGCGTCTTGCCCAGCAATTAACTTATCCATAAAATCAACACCATCAATTATTTTTCCATTTGGCACCGCTGCACCTGCCAAATTTACAAGTGTAGGGTATAAATCTAAAGAACTTATTTGATGGTCATACGTGGTATTCCCAGAAATTTCATTTGGCCAATGCACAAACATAGGTACTTTATGTCCACCATCATTTACACTTCCTTTTAAGGCGTCAAGTGGGTAATTTACAGCGCCTTTACTATAGGTATAACCGCCATTATCACTTAAAAATATAATGACTGTGTTATTAAACACATCCATATCTTTTTTCAATTCAGTAACTAATCTACCTATATTGGCATCCATATTGGTTACCATAGTAGCATAGATAACACGATCTTCAACAAATTCTTCAATTTTAGCAGGGTGCTCTGCCTCTGGCCACTTCGTTACCTGATTTGACTCTCTTATATAGGCGCTATTTCTTATTAAATCTTCAAAATTTGGATTATCTAGCTTAAATTGAGCTATTTCATCAGAGGGCGCTTCCAAAGGCGTATGTGGTGCATTATATGCTAAATACATAAAAAACGGATCAGGCTTACCTACATTAGTATTTATATAATCAATAGCATCATCAGTTAAAATATCCGTTAAGTAATCTTCATCTGGTGCATCGCTAAATTCATTTTCATCAACATAAGCTCTGTTCCTCCATAATGGGTCTTGGTATTCATTGGTTACAACAACACCATTTCCAGTTCTTCTGTAAAAGGAATCTTCATATTTTTCTTCAAAATAACCTTTACCACCTCCTAACATACCAAAGAAATAGTCAAACCCTCTATCTAGAGGTTGATGTTGTCCTTCAACAAATCCTAAGTGCCACTTTCCAAAGGCTGCAGTGTTATAGTCACTATCTTGAAGTATTTCTGGAAAAAACGTTTCGCTTGTAGGAAGCCCCAATGTTGTGGTTACATCGTTAGGTAGATTGTATTGTGCACCTAATCTATGTGGTAACACACCAGACATGATTGCTGCCCTACTTGGACCGCAAAATGGGTGCGCTACATGGGCATTATTTAAAATTACACCCTGGTCTGCTAATGCATCAATGTTTGGTGTTGGAATAACCCCTAGATCTTCAGGAAAGTTAGAATCTCTATTAAAACCAACATCGGCATAGCCTAAGTCGTCGGCTAAAATCACTATGACATTGGGTCTACTTCCTTGTGTTTGTCCAAATGAATAGGAAGCACATATTAAGCAAATTATTAATTTAAAAAGGGTTCTGTTGTTAAGTAAAATTTGAGTCATTATTCAATTTAGTTTTGGTTAGATAAAAATAAATTGAATAAACCAAAGGTGCTATTAGGATATTACCTCTAACTTGTAAAATATTACCTCATTCTTTTGATTTTCTTTACTATAATTCAAGAATGGAATTAAAAAGCTAAAACTCCTTCTTCTTTACAATAATTACTGCTTGATAGTATTTTTTATCTCTTACCTATCATTGAAATGATAAGTCCCTTCAGGTTTTAAAATCTGAAGGGACTATAAAGCAAAAATTTAATTCTCGTCAATATCGCCGTTTTTCAAAATTTTTAAATTGGCTCTCGAACTGACAATTATTTATTATAGTTAAAACATAACAGGTACGTTTTATTCTGAAATTTCAAACGTCGTTAAAAACGCCCCCATATGGTCTTCTTTCCAAACCTTACTCAGGTTTTCAGGATCAAACCATTGTGGCTCTGTATGGGTTTTACTCCAAGCCTCCGCTTTAGAAACCATTTCCTTAAGAACTTTAGGATGTTTAGTTCCTAAATCATGCTTTTCACCAATATCCTTTTTAATATTATAAAGTTTCCATGGCGAGTTATAAGCTTTTGTTGCTTTCCATTCATCTTGTCTTACTCCAACATCTGAAAAGCCACTACGATGACGCATAGAAAATATAGGATCGCCAGCACGTGGGTTTTTACCTGCCACAACATCATCCCAAATATTTTTACTATCTAAATGTTTACCCTCTGGTATTTTAGCATTTGCTAATCCTGTGAAGGTGGCATAAAAATCAAGTGCAGAAACTGGGTATTCAAAGTGTTTCCCCGAAGGTACTTTATTTGGCCAATGGAAAAACATTGGCACTCTAAAACCACCTTCATAAGTATCCCCTTTTCTACCTTTTAATGGTGCATTATTTGCGCCTTTATCAGGTCTACCTCCATTATCGCTTAAAAAGACTATCAGGGTGTTGTCAAATTGATTGGTTTCTTTTAATGTTTTCACCAATTCGCCCACGCCTCTATCTACGGCATATACCATACCTGCATAGGTACGTCTATTTTTATCTTTTATATTATCAAACACCTTCATGTCTTCTTCTTTGGCTTCCAGAGGCGTATGTGGTGCATTATATGCTAAATAAAGGAAAAACGGTTCCTCTTTTTTTGAAGCTTCTTTTACAAAACGTGAAGCTTCTCGAGATAGGGCATCTGTGATATATTCTGTTTCTTGAACTTCAACGCCATTATGTTCTAATGGTAATAGATAATCCCAAATATTCGTATTTCCTGCTTCAACTAGCCTTTCGTATTTAGGTCGGTATTCACTAGGAAAATAATTATGACCACCTCCTAAAAATCCGTAAAAATCATCAAAACCTCTTTTATTAGGATGAAATTGTGGTTTATCGCCTAAATGCCATTTCCCTATAGCACCAGTATAATAACCAGACTCTTGTAACACCGAACTAAAGAAGGTCTCACTTACGGGAATCCCTTCATCGCCGTAAACTAAACTATTGGCAGGAAGATTAAATTGCGAACCGAATTCGTGAGGATATCTACCGGTCATTATTCCTGCTCTACTTGGGCCACAAAACGCATGAGGCACATAAGCAGATGAGAAAATAGTACCATTATTGGCTAATTTATCCAATTCTGGGGTTATGATGTCTTTTGATCCATTAAAACCTACATCGGCATACCCTAGATCATCGCACAAAACAACAACAATATTTGGTCTTGATTGCGCCGTTTTTTTAGATTCTGTTGGTTGATTTTTTGCACCTAAGCAAGCCCAAAAGATTAAGGCTAATGGTAATAAAAAAGCTAATGGAAGATATCTCTTAATCATAATTAAAAATTTAAGTAATCAAAATTACCAAGTAAAGCATCGCGACTATTGTTCGCGTTTACCTAAAACAAATTCATTTTTACCTTTTGAAAACAAAAACCAAAATGATAATCCTAAAGCAACAATAATACCTAATGTATACGACAATTTATAATCCAACTGCAGTCCTTCTGGAGTAACTAAAATATAAGTGGTTACCACGGCTGTCATAAACGCTGCAGGAATTAATATAAACCAAGTACTTTTATTTTGTTGTTTCACATAAACAGCAATAGCCCAAAGCACCACGGTTGCCAACATTTGATTAGACCACCCAAAATACCTCCAAATAATGGCAAAATCAATTTGCGTTAACCCAATGGCTACTAAAAAAATAGGAACGGTCACCATTAATCTTTTAAAGATACTGGATTGATTGAAGTTACAAGCATCAGCAATGGTTAATCGTGCACTTCTAAAAGCCGTATCACCCGAAGTAATAGGTGCAGCAACCACACCAAAAACGGCAAGAACACCACCAATTTTGCCCAATGTAGTGTTACAAATAATATTAACAACCCATGCCGCGTTATGCCCCTCTTGTGCCATAGTTTCACCTAACTTTTCTACGCCACCAAAGAACGCCATAGCCATAGCTGCCCAGATTAATGCGACTATACCTTCAGTAATCATGGCTCCAAAAAAGACTTTTTTTCCTTGGGATTCATTAGAAATACACCGCGCCATTAAGGGAGATTGCGTAGAATGAAAACCTGAAATGGCACCACAGGCAATGGTTATAAAAAGTAATGGGAACACAGGGTAAATTTCAGGGTTACTGTGCATATTCTTTAAATTCTGAAGCGATAATTCTGGAATAGCATAATCTTGAAATAACAAAGCAAAAAACAGACCTACGGCCATCACCAAAAGCGACAAACCAAATAACGGATACACCTTCCCAATTAATTTATCAATAGGAATCATGGTTGCTAATAAATAATAAACAAAAATGATGATAACCAAAACTGAAACGCTTACACCTGTAAGCTCATACAATATGGTGGCTGGCCCTTTTACAAAAACAACACCCACCAAAATAAGCAATACAACAGAAAAAACGCGCATAAAATATTTAACACCTGTCCCCAAATATTTCCCAACAATTTCAGGAATACTGTCTCCATTATGCCTTATAGATAACATGCCAGAGAAATAATCGTGCACTGCTCCGGCAAAAATAGAACCAAATACAATCCACAGAAAGGCCACTGGACCCCATAACCCGCCAGCAATTGCTCCAAATATAGGGCCTAACCCAGCTATATTTAAAAACTGAATGAGAAATATTTTGCCCAAAGCCAGAGGAACAAAATCTACCCCATCTTGCTTTGAAATGGCTGGTGTTGGCCGGTTAGTATCAACACCAAATTTCTTCTCAATATAGTTTCCATAAACAAAATAACCACCAACTAAAACCACTATACTTACTATAAAACTTATCATTGTTTCGTTTTTATTTGGTTATAATTTACCACTATATTTTTGGTGAAAAACTTCTACTTTATGCTTTTGTTCTGCCGTTAAATTTTGATTAAGCAGAAAATAATAGGCACGTCGTGCTGTTAAAAAATCTTCATTTAACATCGGAACAACCGCCGCTGTAATTATTGCAGAATCTGGATTTCTAGTTTGCATTAATTCTAAAAAACCAGAAAACTCCTGATACGTATTGAAATGTTTTAATGCGCTGCTTAAATCATCAAAAAAAGACTTTTCCACGTTAAAACCTATGTTTTGTAACGATTTTAAAGCAGCTATCCTTTCCGCCTCCCCCCCATTTACAACTAATCGCTTTGCAAAAGAAAGATATACGTCTTTAGGTGCTGACTGTATATACTCTAGTGATTTTCGTAATAATGTTTTATCATTAGAAATTCTATTTAGTACGGCCTCTACATACACTTTTGAATATATTTTTCTTTTTTGCAGCTCCTCAATTGCCAATAAATAATGTGTGTTACTTTCAAGATTTAGGAACTCCAAAATATGGTCACCGTTAATAGTTTTAGCTGTTATATTTTTCATAACGGAAACTAAATCGCCTTGCGCCCAATGCCATAACGTGAAACAGGTTAAGGCTGCACCTGGAACCGTATCCTTTTCATCCAGCTCTAAAGCCGTAGCTCCCGAAACAGCATCAACTTCTTCAACAGTCTCATCAATAACGGTTAAGACTTCATCCAGCCTGACTTCCCCATAAGGCGATGCCGTATTGGATAAAATAGTATGTAATTTTTTGTAATCTTCAGCTTCAAAAAAATCATCCTCATATTTTTCAAGAGTTTCTCCAGGGTTCAGTTCATATTTTTGATAGGTTCCAATATTGTTCCAATATAACTTAACTGCTACCACTTTGCAAACCTGCTCAAGACATATTACTGATTCTACATTAGTGTGGTAACCTATTGGAAGCCCTGTTTCATCTTGAACTTCAGTAAGCTGCACTGTAATTGGTGGTTTTTCTCCAGGATGCTTTACTGAAATAGTGTGAATGATTTCATGTTTCTCATCAAAATCAAACACGTTTTGAAAAAAAAACAAGAAAGGAACTATAAAAAAAACATATATAATGGTTTTACTAAGCATAACATCTTACCTCAAATAGCTTCACGTTTTCGGCGCCATATGTCTCTGTCGTTTTTATCCTGATAGCGGTCACTGATTTACTTTCAAAACTAAACTTAATCAGGCGTGTTCTATTATTATCTATAAGTCCTAAATTTTGCCATTGACCATTAATACGGCCTTGCAAACTTAAACTTTTCAGCATTTCTTTTGGCACACCATTATAATACAAATCATCATTCCTACTATCTTTACGCATCATTATGTTGCGTTTTACATTGGTATCGCACTTAAGCTCTACTTTAGATATCGACTGAGGCGACTCCCATTCCAGTTGAAGTTCAGCGGACAATCCATCCGATTGCCAATGATTAATAGCACCATCAATATCCCTAGACATCCCGTTAGTTAAATTTTTAGCATCTCCTGAAGACGTAGTGGATCCAAAAATCAAATTTGCTTTTCTTGCCAAGTCATTGGCATCATTTGCGGGCCTATTAGGAATAAATGCATCGTCACGAAGTAACATTTCTTGCAACTCATTAATATGAGATTTTGTAACCTCTCTAGGCAAAATATTTTCCCTGTTACAAATTGTTGCTGCCGTTCCCACAGCCTGGCCCTGCAATGCACAAGTGGCCATAATTCTAGACGAAGATAACGCAATATGAGTTTGACTCACATTACGCCCAGCAAACATTAAATTAGATATATTTTTTGAATATAAGGCTCTAAAAGGAAACTCATAAACATTCTTAAAATGGTAATGAAAATAACTTGGCGGTTCTGATATATTTTCGATACCTCCGGGGTTATGCTCATCTAAGGACCAACCACCAAAAGCCACAGCATCAAAGAAGTGCTTATGCCCTGTCATGTCTTTTTCTGAAACAAAATAATCGCCAATAAAACGACGAGATTCACGTCTACACGGCAGAGAACCTACCCAATCCAACGCTAAATTTTCTGCTTCAGGGAAATTACCAGAGTTTTTAATATAATCCCAAACCCCGTGTAAATACCCCATTAATTTATGTCGATTTTCTTCAAAATCTGCAATAATATCATCGTCACTTCCAACTTCTATCCACCAAATTCCTTCATGATATCCAGCAAATTTTCTTCTTTTACTAGCGCCTTCATGAGTATATTTTATGGCGTATGATGGTGGAGAATATTTCATAGGTCGCCCCATATCTTTTGAAGACATTAAGAGTGTTGCTCCCATCTGCCAACCATCTGGTTCATCAGGCGCATAGGTTTCATTAAATTCTGCCTTTCCTTCTCTACCCGTTCTGTATTCGGCTCCTGCGGTAGCCGCCAATAAACCATCACCAGAACAATCAATAAAAATAGGCGCATTTATGGTGTACAGCATTTCAGTAGTCCCTTGCCAGCATAAGGCTGACTTTATTTTATCACCATCCATTACTGCTTCAATAGCTTGTGTATTTAGCATCAATGTGATATTGGGTTCTCTCACCACAAAATCATACATCACATGATCAAAAACCGGGAAAGATTCCTGTTCGTTTTCAAATCTATTATGCAATAATATCTCTTCTATAATACCCGTTTCTCGTTCAGCTTGACCACCAATATCGTTAACCCCATTTAAATGCACACGCATTTCGCTAGACGCATTACCGCCAAGGACTGGTCTGTCTTGAATCAAAACCGTTTTAGACCCATTACGTGCGGCTGCAACAGCTGCACAAATACCTGCAGCACCACCACCAACAACCGCAACATCATATCCAACAGTCTTCTTTCGGTTTGGCATGCCTGTTTTTCCCGTACCTAAATGATACCACTTGTCCTGATCTCTATCGTATACCATGTCTTTAGCGCCAGAACACGAACTCGCAATCATGGGTACAACACCTGCAGCAATAGCTGCTTTAGAACCTTTTTTAAAAAACTCTCTTCTTTTCATCTTCCTAATTTTTTATTGATTTACTTGAGGGCGATTGCCTTGCCATCCTTTATTGAATTGAGCCATCAGTTTAGCTACCAATTCTGGATGATTATTTGCTATATTCTTGGTTTCATTTGGGTCTGTACTGTGATCGTACAACTCAATAAACACGGGCTCTTTTTCTAATTCCGCTCTGTCTTTCCATACAATAAAGCGGTACTGCTCGGTTCGCATCGCATAACCCATTAATGTATTTTCAAACATCTCCCTATCCCATGTATCTCCTTGCTGCTTAATAATACGTGCTTCAACCTCTTCCAACAAAGGACCAAAATAGGTTTCCCGCATAGCTGGACGAATAGGATATGCACCCCATTCTCTTAAAGCAGGAGATGGAAACTGACTAAAAACGGCTGTTTTCCAAGGTGCATCAGGTTCGTTTATCAAAGGCACAAAACTAGTGCCTTCAACATGTTTTGGAATATCTAAACCTGCTAATTCTGATAAAGTTGGGTACATATCAATTAATTCCACTAAGGCATCGGTTGTTTTCCCTTGACTGCCTTTGGGCATATCTGGTGTCCAAATCATCATGGGTACTCGAGTTGCAATTTCATAATTTGTTGCTTTTCCCCATATGCCCATATCACCTAAATGCCAACCATGGTCACTCCACACAATAATTATGGTGTTATCTCTAATTCCAGCCTCTTCTAAACCTGATATCATTTTTCCAATTTGGGCATCTACATAACTCACACAGGCTAAATAAGCGTGTTTTAAAGTCTTTGCCAATTCGGCATCAATAGGGCCTTTTTTAGGTATACCACTCCGAACTCGCAACTCAAAAGATGGATGCAGCCCCACTTGAGCACCATTAAGTGGCATGGTATCTTGAGCAGTTAATGTTATTTTGTCCCTATCATACAAATCCCAATATTTCTTTGGAGCCACCCAATTGAGATGTGGTTTATTAAAACCTAAGCCTAAGAAAAAGGGGTTATCTCCTTTTGATAGCATGTCTTTCATGGTTGCAATGGCCAATTCGGTATTATATCCATCACTATAGGTGTTATCAGGCACATCGGCACTTTCATAAGCTTGCCCCATGGCTAAACCATATTTGGCCACATCACCATATTTGGCAATCATATCCTTACGAGTTTCAGCACGTTCTTTAATGTTCTTTTCTAAAGCAAAACCAACAGGAGATTTTATTCCTTTTGAAGTCATACTGTCTATAGCAAGTAACCTGCTCCATGATTTTTCATCATCTAAATCGCCGTGATGAAAAATTTTCCCAGTATAAACTGTTTCATAACCATTATTCTTAAAATGTTGTGGCAGTGTCACCACATCGGGGTTAACATCTCTAAATTTTATATAATTATGAAAAACCCCACTAGTCTCTGGTCGGATACCTGTTAATAAACTCGCCCTACTTGGTCCGCAAATAGCTTGTTGGCAATAAGCATTTTGAAACAATATCCCTTGACTTGCTAACTTATCTAAATTCGGACTGATAGCTATATCAGAACCATAACAACCTAATTCTGGACGTAAGTCATCTATACCTATAAATAGTATGTTTGGCTTTGAAGGGGTTACATTTGATTTATGTTCACAACTACAAAAAGTAATTATAAAAATCAACAAGATAAGTGGTTTCATTTAAAATTTAATTTAGTATACCAAACATACAATCAAAAGGTAATTAACACACAAAAAACACCATTACAAAAACTTAACATCGATTAATTTCACTAAATTTACAACTTAACAAACAACAAAACATAAATCATAACAACTTGTTAATCTTCAGTAAACTAACCCTTAACTACAACTTAAAAACATTTATTATAATACTTAATTTAAGTATTACAACACTATTACATGGACAACAATTTAAAACATATTATGACTTTGGGATCATACAAAAAAACACAGATTTAGACTCCGTTACAGTCATTTTAAACAACGTAAAAAAAGAAGCTAAAGTCACAAACAACAAACATAAGTTAATCCATTATTTAATCACCAAAAGTGCTTATGGACGATTTACGCTTAATTATGACGATACTTTTAAAAATGCTGGTGAGGCTTTATTTTTGTCTGAAGAAATAAGAGACACTCTTTTAATAGCCAAAGCTCACGAAGAACTAGGTGTTTTAAGTTATATGTTTAAGCAAGATGCCGAAGCAGGGTTCAACTTTAAAAAAGCAAATAAATTTTACAATGTTGCTTTTAATCAAGGAACATGTAGCACATTAGACGTATTAAGATCGTATTATAATTTAATAATGTATAACCAACGCATTAGTGATGACAGAAGACTTAAAACACTTATGGACACATGTGATTCCTTAGCGAAGGAAGTAAATAAATTTGATGTTTATCAAATTTATTTAGATGAAAAACGTGCAAGTATTGAAGAGCGCAATAACAATTACCATACTGCTTTAGGGCTTCTTCAAAACTCGGTTTCAAAAATTCAAAATTTAAAGCCCAAAGCATACCATTTTCACAAAAATTTTTTAACTATACTTTATGCAAGAATTGGGAGTATTTACTTAAAGAAAAACAACCCTGAATTAGCTAAACAATATTTTGAAAAATCACTAAATGCACCGGATTACTTTAACGAAGCAACCTTTTACAGGGCTTTTATTAATACACAATACGCCGAAGTTTTATTTAACCAAGAACATTATAACGAAGCTTATAAAAAGCTTAAAGAAGCCAGCTTAATTAATGATCAGTATTTAAACCCTAGAAATGATAATAATGCTGGTTTTTTAACCGTTAAAGACCAATACAAAGAACAAATTGATGCAAAAAACAAACAAATTAATACTCAGAAAATAGCGTTAGCCAAAAGAACACAAGAAGCTTTACAATCAAAGGTTTTATTATTCATAGTGCTTTTTGTAAGCGTCATAATAGGATTGATTATTAGGTCGAGAATAAAGCAACAAAAACATCAAAAAATTGAAAGAAGCTCACAAGATCTAATTGATATTAAAAATAAAGAACTCACTACAAGCACACTTCAGCTTATTGAAAAAGAAGAAATCATCAATAAACTCAGCAATTATATTAAAAACAATGATAAAAGCGCTAGCTCAAAACCTTTAATTAAATCAATTGAAAATCAGTCGGAAAGCTTATGGGATGCTTTTAATAAACGTTTTGTGTCTCAAAATATTGGTTTTTATGAGCGTTTACAAGAAAAAGTGCCCAATTTAAGTGCAGCAGACCTTAAAATATGTGCGTTAATAAAATTAAATTTCACAGGAAAAGAAATGTCTTATTTATTAGGCATTTCCTTAGGAAGTGTACATGTAGCACGTCATAGACTGAGAAAAAAAATGAAGCTAAAAAGAAATATAAACTTAACCAACTTTATAAATTCAATTTAATATTTGCAATTATTTCAAATCTGAAATTGTAAAGTTTACATTTTTTAGAATAGTGTCATCTTTAGTACTGTTAAAATTTGTGCGCTAACTAAACTGTTTATGGCAACTACGATAATTAGGCTGGAAAACACTTTTTTCACAACCATAGATGATACTATTATTTCTTTTTCCAAATCCTAATATAATCCACAAACATCGTGGTTGGCATGCCTCCCAGTTGTTTTTTGGCCTCTTCATCTTCTAAAGGGTTAACGGCTCGATTGGCGTTATCGAAAAACTTTACAAAGGGACGTCTTAAACCGAGGGACGCCGTGACATGCATTGGCCTGTACCAATCTGTATTTGGTTTTCGGGCTATTTCCACACCGTCAACATACCATATAATTTCATTTTCATTCACTTCGCAACCATACACATGATAGTTTTGGCTTGGGTCGTCATTAAGTCTATATTTATTCAATTGTGTTTCTTCATGCTGTTTTGGCCGAAACCATACATCTTTCCCGTCAATCTTTTTAACAAGATGCAGGTTATGATCGGTATCCCTTATGTCATCTTGGTGCCCATCAAACCAATCGAACTGTTGTAGCTCCACCACATCAATTTCACAATACACCGTTTTACCTTCCGCAACGGTTCTATCAAAATCACTGTACAACCAAAACGAGGGACAAACGCCATAGCCGTTTTTTGGTCCGGGTACATCGATTACCGCCCCTTTAATTCTGGCTTCGACATACCCTGTAGTAAATCTGCCTTTAGATTTTAAAATACCCGATTTAAAATATGTTCCATTATCGGATAAGTTGTTTTCATTATGACGCATAGTTAATTCTGCTACGCCATTGTTAATCTTAACATTCGATTCGTTATTCCACTTCCAACCTGTTGTATTTGGCAAATTTGAATTTTGAAACCACTTTTTCCAATCTACTTTATCACTATCAAATTCATCTGATAAATCATCTACTAGTTGCCATTTACTATCAGGTTTTGAAGACACTGTAGGGTTCTGCCCCTGTATCAAAGAAATAGGCAACAAAATAAAGGTAAATATAAAAGCGACTCGATTCATACTTATTTAATTTCAAGTAGAAGCACTTCTTCTGAAGCTAAGTTAAACTCCGATTCAACAGGGTTCGATGTCATTAAATTTTTGATACTAATTGGCGCTCCTGATTTTAGAGACACTTTAATTTTAGCTGTATTGTGCCCAACATTCAATAAGTTCACCAAATACGAACCATCTTTTTGTTTTACCACTCGCGAAATGGTGGTTTTAAAATCTTGTCCGTTATCGGACTCTACTATAACATCTGGCATTAAATTACTGACTTCAGCTAATCCAATTTCTTTTATTTCCGACAAACTTGCATTTTCTAAAACAATTAATTTCCCGTTTTCTGCTGCTAGTTTTTGGCTACGTTTCTTACCATATTCGTTCATAGAAATGCTTTCCTTTGCGTCTAAAATAACGGTGCCGCCTTGGTTTAAAAATTGTTGTAAAGCGTTGAATTCGGCATCTGTAACGAATTTAGTTTTATAAACCATTACAGTATTCCAAGTGTTATTATCTTGTTTTTCGATAATATTTTTGGTTACAAACCCTAATGGTAATCCTTCAAAAAACAGCGATTTATACAATTTACCTGTTTGCGTCATATAATTAGGGGTATTAATGGCTGACGTTTCAGAATAAAACAAACGCAGTGGACGTGGTTGTTTACGTAGTTCTATGATTTCTTCTGAAAACGAATTCAAATCATACATGACTTGAGTTACTTCATTTGAAACATGAGGTTGCATATTGTTTGAACCTGCAAAAGCACCTCCTAAACCAGGATCGAAGAAATCTAAATCGCCTTCTAACCTATCCTCTGGAGAACCGTCTGGATCGCGTGCCCAAAACCACCCCATGTTGGCATCCATGCCCATTAATGTTGCCAACCAATACACATTTCGCACATAGCTGGTTCTGGTATCTAAATCGCGCCACATTCCTGAAGACAGAAAATGAGATTCTGAATTTATATTAATTTTATTTGGACCTACAGATTCTAAAAAGTCGTGTAAAATAGCCATTCCATCCCACTTGTAGGCGTAATTTTTATGCCAATCTGAATTGATATGCGGGCGAATACTTGGGCTTCCCAAGGCTTTAGCATCGTGCCCTATCATAGTCGTTAATTCGGTTAAGGCTTCAAAATCCATTCCGTGTGAACGCGAATCTTCATAAAATGTTCGTGGGAATAATTTAATATGCGTATCGGCATCTGGATTTACAGCATGCAATTCGTCTTGCATAAATTTAAACCACGATGTACTTCTGTGCATATTGTAACGACACCAATCAAACCATACCGGTTGGCCTTGTAATGCCGAATCGATAGGGACTTCTATTTCAATGCTATTGAAATTAGCAAATGAGGTATCCCAATTCGCATTTAGCGCGGTAATGTTATTATTATATTTTTCCTTTAACCAGCTTCTAAAATTATTTAAAGTATATTTTGAAATACCATTCATTTCTTTATAACGGTACGTCCAATGGCCTTTTTCAGAATACCAGTGCGGTTCGTTGGCAAAAACAAAGCCTAATTCGGTCACTTTTTTTCCTTTGGTTAATTCACCTGTTTTACGGATTATTTTCCCCCATAAATCTCTTGCAACTGGATTATCGATATCGAAACCTGTAAATAAAGAACGACCTTTTCTAATTTCTGGTTCTTGCTTTTCTACCCATTCTGGAATCCCCATAGACCAATAGTATAAAAAGCCAATATTGGTATCTGGAATTTCTGTTAATTCTTTCATTAACTCTTCATCGAAGGTACCGTCTTCTTTCAATAAAAAGGAGTTTATAGCACGATCGTGGTCTACCGGGTATAAGTTTTCTCCACCATGGTAAAGGGCTCCAAGGTGATCATTATAAATCTGCGTGTTAGTTAAGGGTTGTCCAACTGTTTTAGAGAAATAATCGTATGGGAACGATGGTTTACCGTTACTTACTATCATATTATCGCTCGTTTTGGCATTTTGCCAATCGACTTTATGTACTGGACGACGCTTAATTTCGCCATTAAGTTCTTTAATTAAATCTGCAATACTTTTTTCTAAAATCTGAATAACCTTTTCCCGTTCAAAATCTGGTAACGCTTTAGCCAGAGAATCCTTATCTTCAGCATAAAAGCGCTCGTAGCCAAATGTTTTTGTGACAGCTTCTTGATTGTTTTCATCCCATTTAGCAAATTTTAAAAATTCGTTTGCAAACCATAGTGTGGTTTCTTCACGAGTCACATCTATAGATTTGGCTTTGGCTTTATCCATAAGTCCTTCTAGGGTTTCAATTTTAGATAAAGCGTCTTGTTCGAGTGTTTTTTCCGACTCACAAGACCACATACTAGCCACTAGAAACATGCCAATAGTAAGATTTAAGAAATTAGATTTTAAAATATCCATGGTTGCAAAATTTTATTAGTATTTATATTTTGAATGTTTTTATTAAATTTAGAATTGGTACATTATTCTTTTAAATCTATAAATGAAATGGTGTACGGTTTGCCGTGTTTAGAATTTTTCATGCCTTTTGCTACCATTAAATCGAAATTTGAGATTATGAGTTTACCATTATAAACAATAACATCTGCTGGTTGATCTAAACCACCATCTGCCCCGTTGTTATCTGGATACTGCGCTAAAAGTTTTACCTTTTGATTGGTATCTATTTTAAAAATTTGGTTTTGCGAAAAACCCGCTACATATAAATTGCCTTTAGCGTCTATATTAATGCCGTCTGGAGCTGAGTTTATTGGAAGTTTTACGTAAACGGATTCGTTTTCAACTTTTCCATCGGCATTTAAAGTCAGTTTATAAATAGTAGCATCCCCTAAATTTCCAACAAACAGGTCACCTTTTTTATTAAAAACCAATCCATCTAGTCCCACTTGACGATTTGTATTTTGAGTTGTCGATGTGTAAATTAAGTTAGTATCCTTAGTATCATTATTCACTTTTATATCACGGTCGGTTGTTTTAAAACGGTACACCGCGCCAACTACTTTATCTGTTTTAAGCTTTGGCAAATTGGTTTGTGTAATATAAACATGTCCTTTATGATAACGAATTCCATTTATTGAATAGAAACCATAAGCCACAATTTCGGTAGACATTAATTTGTTACCATTGAAAGTCATCCTTAAAATCCTTCCTTTATTTGTTTGGTTATCGCAAACATAGAGTACGCCTTCATCATCGTAGGCAATGCCCATAGGTTTAGACATACCAGAAGCTGCTAACACCGGTGTCTCCACTAATTTTGTAACCGTGCCATCTTTAGAAATACGCATTAAAACTCCTGGTTTTGTTTTGTCGGCATAATTAGGACAAGATAAGGTTAAACTACCGTCTGGTGCCACATCAAAAGCATCTGGTGTTGGACAACTGTCTGGTAATTCCGTAAATAGTTTTGCGGTTAACAGCATATTATCTTGTGCCGAACATCCTAAAGTTATACAAACAATAAATAGTATGGATTGAATCTTTCTCATTTTATTCATATTATTTTGTGTGGTATGTTTTATTAATTTCAGATATATTTAACTTTAAAGTTTCCCCATTACTCCAGGTAACCTCAGCTTTATCAATGGTTTTATTTTTGCCCAAACCGATATGTAAATAGGTATTTAACCCTTGAGAATATGATGATGAGGTAGCTCCTACTACACGTTTATACACCTTACCGTTAACCGTTAATTGCAAAACCGCACCAATAGCTGAAGTTTTACCCGAAGGCGAACTTCCCACATGAACCACCACAAAATTATTACTGGAATTAAGCGCGTTGGTAAACAAATGCCATCGGCCACGTTCATTGGCGTAAATAATGTCTAAATCACCATCTTTATCATAATCAAAAGCTTCGGCTCCCATACCCGTACTACCACGTTCTTGTCTAACAATACCATGGTTTTTTGAAAGTTGAAATCCTTTACCTTCATTATTTAAATACAAGAATTGCTCAATAATAGATGCCGATTTTCCATAACGTGCCACAAAAAGATCTGACCAGCCATCGTTATTGAAATCGCCTACTGCCGAACTTGTAGTTTGCTCGTTTATATGAATACCGAATTGTGATGTTACCTCTACAAATTTTCCGTTTTTATTTTCTAATAATTTAGCAGGTAGTGCTCTCAATTCTATGGTTTCAGGTTTTTCAATGACATTATGAATTACACCGGTTGTTGGGGCATTTGTATAGCCACCAATACGCCAATAACCATCACCTAAATAACCAATATATAACCCTTTTTTAGAAGTATCTTCAGGCCAACCTTGGGCCTCTTTGGGTGTTAGCGTTAAATCATGATGCCCATGTTGGTCTTCTGTACGTTTAAACAGCTTTTTTTGGGCTCCAATAAACACATCAAAATGTGGGTATGCCATTTGAAGGTTTTCCATTTTAAAATCACCTTTAACTTTTATACTATCATGCATAAATGGTTTCCTTCTATCGAGGAAGTAAAAGGTTTTATCTGTTTTATTATAATCTGCTTCAGAATCAAACGGATGCTTTGCTCGGGTTAGAAACAAATCGAAATCACCATCATTATCGAAATCTATTTCAGAAATACTACTCACCAAATTGGTTTTAGATATATCGCCTAAAACCGTATTTGTAACATCTGAAAAACCAAAATCCTTATTGCCTTGAACGGCTATAACTTTACTTCCGCCATAAAACAAAAAATCTTTAATATTGTCATTATTAAAATCTGTTATGGTGGTTCTCATATTAAATCTATCGGCATAAGGCAATAAATCTTCAAACGAAAAATCTTGTGCGTCGTCTCTTTTGTATAAAAAATGGGCTCTTTCGTATTTACCTTGAGCAGGAAAGGCTGATAAAATTAAATCTAACTTGCTATTATTATTAGCATCAAAAAATTTAACTGCACGACCACGACTAGCTTCAAAATGTTTAAATTCTGTTTCTTTGGAAATGGTTCTGTCAAGATTTATCGTGTAAGCTCTTAATTTTCTCGGGTTCTTGCCATCACCTCCTCCGGGTTGGACCAAAACTTCTAATAGGCCGTCTTGGTTATAATCGCCCACCGTCATGCCATGAGTATCCCCAAAAATGAATGGTTCACCGCGCTCAAATTTCCCTTCGTTATTCCAATACAATTCTACTCTACGAGAGTGTTCTATTAAGAGTAAATCCATCCAACCATCTTGATCTAAATCGGCTATAACGGCGTTGTCAAATTTTCTACGCGAGCGTTCTTCAAATTGAACCACCTCTGTATTTTCAGAAAAGGATAAATCTTTATTATTCTGTGCTATTCCCGCAAAACAAAACAGGCACAAAACAAAAGACAAGCTATATGTATTAATTGTTTTATTCATGGCTTTATTTAATTACAACTTTTGTTGATGCTGACGTATGAGCAGATTGGATTCTAAATAGGTACACGCCTGGTGCTAACTTTAAATCTTCTACACTTGTAGTAAGCGTTTGTTTTTCGAAAGTTTTCACCAGTGCTCCAGCCATATCAAACACTTGCACAACGCCGTTTAAAGGTGATTTTATATTTATGGTGTTTTTTGTTGGATTAGGATAAATTGAAAAATCAACAGCATTTACTTTTGCCGTACTTAAAGTGTTATCAAATAAGATATCGTCAATATAAAACAAGGCTTGCGAACCGGTTACTTTATCAGATTGTAACATTAACCTTATTCTATCCCCGTTTTCAATACTTGGATTCGAAGCTACACTTCTACTGAACGTTTTAGACACTTCTACCCACTGTCCCTTTTGCACACCAGAAACATCAATATTAATAGCAGCCGACGGGTTTTCCAAAACCATTCTGAGCTCACTAATAGACGTACTAGGGTCTATCCAAATTTTAAAACTTACCCGATTACTACCAGCAGGCAAACTTAATGAGCCATAAGGCGTAAAGGTTGTGTAGTTACCCGAAAACGTCCCTGAATGTTGAAATCTTATACTAAAATCGCCCGATGCCGGTTTTTCATTTTTTATACGCCATTCCGCTGTTGGTGAGTTCCACCAAGCTTGACTTCTGCCTTGAAAATAGAAAGGTCCCTCGAAACCCAAAGCATTAAAACTTGGGCCGTTAATTTCCTTTTGCCATATTCTAACATAGTCTATTTTATACTCCGCAGGAGAAGACAAATCAGCTTGAGATGGTAGTCCGTACCAAGAAAACACTTCAGAATCAAACCACAGTTCCTGAGGTGCATCATGCCTCCATTGATCATTAGCTTCTAGTTCTTGTCTCGTAACGTGTCTTAACAAAACTCCATCTAGATAAGTTTTTATATAATCTTTGTCCCACTCAAAACCATATACATGATAATCTTCTGCTAATCGAATGCCCATATCATTATCTACCTTCCAATTTTCATGATTTGCCGGAATATCTGGATCCCAATTAATCAAATTAGTTCTCTGTTTTCTTTCAATTGAGGCATTTGTACCCTGGGGGTTTCCTATCGGGCGCTTCCCATAGTTTTCAACCATATCTATTTCGGAATGGTAACCTGTGGTCCAAAAAGCCGAAGTTACTGGCGCATCGGCTATTCTTGCCCTAATTTCCATATAACCATACTTAAAAAATGTTTCGCTCATGACACAGGCCTGGGTAATAGGCTTACTATTATCTGCATTAGTTGAAGTACCTCCATAATACGTACCATCCTGTTTCGCATTGGCAAATGTGTAACTAGGCTCCCATTGACTTGTTAAAACTAAATCTCCGCCCTCTACTTTTACATTATGAGGAACAAATTGACCAGGAGCTCTTCCTTTCCACTTGCTTCTATAATCGCCATTCTCTCCAAGAATCCACCACTTAGTTTTATCTAATTCCCCTCCGTTAAACTCATCACTAATGGTCGTATTTAAAACCCAACCATCTGTATTTGACGGGTCTGTAAAAGGGTTTTGCCCCAGTATTTTAGTTGTAGTAAGCACCAAAATAAGTACAGTAACAACCTTCAATATTTCTTTATTATACATCTTCTAATTTTTAATTATCAACAATCGTTTTCTTAAGACGACACTTTGGGTAGGTTTCCCTGCCAACCTTTATTAAATTGTGCTAGCAACGC
This sequence comes from Pseudotamlana agarivorans, assembly GCF_018860245.1. Classification (GTDB taxonomy): domain Bacteria; phylum Bacteroidota; class Bacteroidia; order Flavobacteriales; family Flavobacteriaceae; genus Pseudotamlana; species Pseudotamlana agarivorans_A. The sequence continues at coordinate 299,674 of NZ_JAHKPD010000013.1, read as the reverse complement.
TTTTACAAGCTCCGGATTATCATCTGCTATATTTTTGGTTTCACTTGGATCTGTTTTATGGTCGTACAGCTCATAAAACAAAGGTTCGCTATCCGGCTTTGTATAGTCTTTCCAAACAATAAATCTATAGCGTGCCGTACGCATAGCATAGCCCATAACTTTGTTTTCAAACAAATCTCTATCCCATTTATCGCCCATTTGTTTTTTTATACGGCCTTCCACCTCTTCTATTAATGGCCCAAAATAGGTTTCTCGCATACCCTCTGACAATGGATTTGCAGCCCACTCTCTCAATGCCGGGTTAGGAAACTGGCTAAAAACAGCTTCTTTCCATGGGTTTTCTGGGTTTTCTAGAAGTGGTACAAAACTATAGCCTTCTAAATGCTCTGGCTTATCCAAGCCTGCAAGCTCTGCAAGTGTTGGGTACATATCAACCAATTCTACTAAGGCATCCGTTTTTTTGCCTCTGTTTTCGTCTGGCATATCTGGAGTCCAAATAACCAACGGTACGCGTGTTGCTATTTCATAATTGGTCGCTTTTCCCCAGATACCCATATCACCTAGATGCCAACCATGGTCACTCCATAAAATGATAATGGTATTCTCTCGAAGACCTGCTTCATCCAAAGCATCAATCATTTTACCAATTTGAGCATCAACATAACTAACACAGGCCAGATAAGCATGTTTAAGAGTAATGGCCATTTCATCATCAATAGGGCCTTTTTTAGGAATACCATATCGGGCTCTTAATTCGAATGATGGGTGTAACCCCATGGAAGCGCCATTCTCAGGTCCCTGCTTTTGTGCTGCTAATTTAATTTTAGAAGGGTCATACATATCCCAGTACTTCTTTGGTGCCAACCATTCTAAATGTGGTTTTTTCATACCCATACCTAGAAAAAACGGCTTTTCTGGGTCCTTTTCTAGCATATCTTTTAGCGTTGCTATTGCTAATTCAGCATTATAACCATCTTCATAAAAATAATCTGGAACATCGGCTTTTTCATAGGCAGGTCCTTTACCTAACCCATTTCTAGGAGCATTAGGACCATATTTTGCAATGACCTCTTCTTGGCTTTTTTTAGCATAAGCTTGATTCTCAGGAAGTGCGTACCCTCCTGGAGTTTTACTTTTTTCTACTGTCATTTTATCATAGGCAGGTTCTCTACTCCATGACAATTCTTTATCAGACCAAGCTGGCTTATGAAATATTTTACCCGTATGCACGGTTTCATAACCATTACTTTTGAAGTGCTGCGCTAGCGTAACAATATCTGGATTGGCCTCTCTAAAATATGTGAAGTTTTCAATAACATTGATTGACTCAGGCCTTGCACCAGTCATTAAACTAGCTCTTGAAGGACTGCATATAGGCTCTTGGCAATAGGCTCTATTAAACAACAAGCCATTTGAAGCCAACTTATCAATATTAGGCGTCAGTGCTATATCAGAACCATACGCACCAATTTCTGGTCGTAAATCATCAACAGCAAGAAACAAAATATTTGGTTGTTTTTTTATTTCTTCTTTTTGTTCCTCTTTCGATTTGCAGCCTACAAAAATGGCCAATAGAATAAGTATCTTAAGTAATTTCATTACTATTATAGGTTTAATTAAAATGTATTTGACCACCAATGCCAAATTGTTAATCAAATTAAATGAATTTAACAAAATTCATATTAATATAATTTACCTAATCACAATCGAATTTTACCCAAACTATATCTTGCCTTTTAAATTACAATGGGTTTTATTCTAAAAAAATACGATTAGGGGAATTTCACCCCATCTAACAAGCGAAGTAGTAAACAATAAATACGATAAGTAATTTAGGCGTTAACCTTATCCACAATGGTTTTACAAGCATCATAATATATGCCTACATCAACGGCATAGGCAATATATTTTACACCTAAATCAATCCATTGTTTTGCTGACTCTGGACTTTCTACAAATGTACCTACGACTTTACCGAGAGAGGCCGCCTTATCTACAATTTCTTTCATTTGAGAAATCACTTTCGGGTGATCAACTTGACCTGGTACGCCACATGATTGCGACATATCATAAGGCCCAATAAAAATAACATCTACCCCATCTACTTTAAGTATTTCATCAATATTTTTGAAAGCTATATTCCCTTCTATATGTATGATTACACCTGTAGCCTTATTGGCATGTCCAAAGTACTGTTCTTTAGGCATAGCTACATAGTCTGCAGCTCTCACATAACGACAAACACCTCGCGCCCCTTCTGGATAAAATTTTGCCGCTTTTACCACCCGCCTAGCATCTTCGGCTGTTTCTATTTGTGGTACTTGCACATAATCTGCCCCTATATCCAAGGCTTTAGAAATCACATTCTCGTTAATTTCAGGCACACGTATTACTGGTACAATATTTTTAGCTTGTGCTGCCCTAACATGACCTTGTATCGTTTCTATACTATTTGGGCCATGTTCTAAATCTAAGATAACAAAGTCGAAGCCGGAAAAAGCAGCTATTTCAACTAAAGCAGGGTCACTCACTTTCATGAATGGTCCCACAACAAATTTTTTCTTTTCAAAGAAACTCATATTCAAGTGTATTATTATATTTATTTTGTTACCCCTAACATAATAACTAGGATAGCTTTATTTCTTAGCTATAATGAACAAAATTTCATATGACAAACTAAATGAATATATCAAGCTCTGTGCTATTTAAAATTACCATGTCACAATCGAATATTACCCCAATATTTTATTATCTAATACGGCCCTATTAAAGAAACCTGAGCACTGTGTTAATATAGCTAAAGACAAGACTTGATGACGCGTAGGACATTAAAAACAAACTTTATTAAGCTGAGCATCTAGATGAGACAGGTCACAAAGACGAATGCCACCTCTTCTCTTTTTTATCTTGGGGAGTAGTTAGTCATTCGTGAGTGAACTTACATTCCTTTTCGAAGGCCTTTAAAAGGATCCTCCTCAGGTTTATTAGGCTCAATTTCCAATACGACGGGCAATGAAAATGGCACACTTACAGGTTTTCCATCCAATAACCCAGGAGAAATCGCTTTAGGCATTTCTTTTAGTATAGTTTCTACTTCACTTGATAAAAAGGGATTTGGAGATTGGATTTTAACACCTACAATGTCTCCTTTGGCATTCACTTTAAATCGACTTAAAATCCTAATGGTACCCGTGAGTTTTGTTTTTTTCCCGAGATCAACATCAAACTTTCTCTGAATTTCACCAGCAACCTGCGCATATAAACATTCCGTAAGGTCTGTATACTTTTTAGATTTTTGGCAACCAGCAAATACTGGTGGTCTTCCTACTGACGGTTTATTACTACACTCAAAAGTTTTTATGCCGTTTATATTTGAAATGAGGTGTATAGAATAGCGATTTAGAACATCTGGCGATTCAATATTTAATGCTTCATCGGGGAATTTTTTAAACGCACGAACTAATTTATCATTGATGTCTTCATTTCGAAAAACGGTAGTTGCTATGTTTATAGGTCTATTTTTCTTATCGAGGTTAAATGTTAAAAAAACAGCTTTTTGGTGTACATGCTTTAAAATATAGTCAAGCTCCTCTTTACCCAAATACTTTTTAAAGTGCATTGCAAATTTATTAGTGCTACTTAAACCAAACTCCGATTGATTTTCCTCAATAACATCCTCGGTATATGATCCACCATTATCATCAACTTCCAAAACAGCTCTATAATTATGGAATAACACGGTTGGGTTACCATTTCGCGTGGGTGGATGGATAGCTTGTGGAAACGATTTCATCATATTCCGAAGCGTAAGGTTTAAACTATCAGATGCCGTTTTAAATGTAGAATAACGCACTTGGCCTTTCTCGTCGAAAACAATATTGGGTTTCAGGTTTATGACTCCTATTAACTTGGCATTTTTAATATCTTTTGCAGTGATATGTTTTACAACATGGTCTTCAACTTTTTTGCCTATGCAAGCTGCCATTTTAAAATAGGAAGGAACGGATTCACAGCCTTCAAAAACAGGAAATCGATCTACAACAGCATTTTGGCTGCAATTTAAAATAACTTTTCCATCTTGCCATGACGTTAACTGAAGCGAATACATATTTAAAGCACTAAGGTCTTCTATGTTTAATTTGTTTATATCATACTTTTTAAATGCTTCAACAAATTGTTGGGATAATTCAGAATAAATAGCGGTGGTTCTAATATATTTCACTTTTCCGTCTTCTATCCGAAAAGTTAAAAACAAACGTTTTCGGTAGTCCTCTTTATAATTAATTTTTACTTTTTCGAGGAGACTTAAATCTATGTGTTTTTTGAAGAAAGTAGTTAAATCACTATTGGGACTTGGTTCTGCATAGTAATCAAATTCATCATATTTATCTTTAAAATTTGTAACTTTTGGTTGTGCAAATCCGAAACAAAAAAACAGAAATAAAGTGATGCTGAGGCTTGTTTTCATGGTTAGTCTATATTCTATTATTTAAAGGCTTTAAATGAAACGCTGTCTATTGAAATCGGACACGTTACAAATGAGCATTATCGCTTTTGTGATTTATAATTTCTATTGATAATCCAAAAACATAAAAAGCTATATTTTTTCACTGTTGATTTCATGTCTAGTTCTCGTTGCAAATGAGTGATAGTAAAGGGAATAGTAACGATCTAGCACTCGTTACAAACGATCGCTAGCAAAGCATTTAATCAAAAAGAAGATTAAAAACCAGATAAAAAAAGGTTGAATTTAATTAAAAACCCAACCTTTTTTTATTAGCCATTCATCTTTACCAAACCACTGGCATAAAGACAGTCATTTCTGCTTGCCCTCTATTGCTCCATGCAAAATAAGGTACGAGTTGAGTTTTGAATGATTTTAAAACTGGCTGTGTTACCGTTTGATACATATCATTATGTTTGTCTTCCCTTAAGAGTAACTCCGTATTTACCACAGTAACCCCGCCTAAGAAATCTTTTTTATGTTCGGCTTCCAAGACTGCATCTCCTTTGATATAGACATCTAATATTGAGGTGTCTTTTGGTAAATCTGGAGATTCAATACAATATACTATAGGCCCTCTTTTTACAGCTATTTGATTTCTTACTTCTTCAATTCTATTATGACCTTCAATACGCTGAACTTCCATTGGCATATCTAAAACAATGCTATCTCCTGCTTTCCAAACTCGATTAATTGTTGCAAATTTCCCAGGAATAACTTCAACACCTACGTTTTCTCCGTTTACTTTTAAGGTGCTACCAACGGCCCACTTAGGAATTCTAACTTGAATATCAAAAGCGGTATTTTTACATGCATCAACAGTAATTTTCACTAATCCTTTCCACGGATATTCTGTGTCTTGAGTAAGTTTTATTGGGGAACCATCCAACATAGTTGAGTCTAGATTATTACCACCGAATAACACTACGGCAACACCATTTTCTGATAAATTGTATGCCCATCCAGAACTTTTACAAATGGTTCTCACCAAGTTTGGTGGACAACAAAAACACTCTAGATAAGGTTGTCTTACAGGACTTTCAGTCACATCGGCATGGGCGTCATAATTTCTAGAATTATTCACCATGCGTAATGGATTGGAGTAGAAATAATCTTTTCCTTCTATTCCTATACCAGATAGTCCACTGTTATATAATACCAATTCTATAATATCAGCATATCTAGATTCGGCATGAATACCCATCATTCTATGACTGAACATGGCATTACACAGGTTGGCACAAGTTTCATTATAAGCGGTCATATTTGGCATCATATAAGCGTCTATAAAGCCTTCTTCAATCATATCTAAATTGGTTGAAGCGCCATAGTGCGCCTGACCAACAGCTCCTGTTACGTACATTTTTTTACCCGTAACGTTTTCCCATAGTTTATCCAAGGCATCAATTAATGCGGTCTCTCCTGTTTCTGCATAAACATCGGCAGCTCCTGCATAATAGTATAAAGCTAAAACAGCATGACCTACAGCCTCTTTTGATTCTCTAAAAGGCGTTCTTTCTTGTACCATATCACCAATAGGGTATCCAATGGTTGTTGAATCATGCTCAATTTCAAAAGTACCTCGTCTATTTATGAATTTTTCGGCTAATTTTAAATAGCGTTCATCTTTTACTGTTCGATACAACTCCACCAAGCCCATTATTTGGGTTTGATTAAAACCAAAACGTTGATAATGCTTGGTATCAGGCATAAAATACGTATATAGTAAATCTGCCATCTTTACAGCAATATCCAAAAAATTACGCTGTCCTGTAATGCGATAATGCACAGAACCTGCAATAAATAAGTGCCCAAAATTATACATTTCATGGTACTTACGGTTTTCAAATCGGTCTACACCTTCAGTAATTTGAACGTGAGTATGAATGTAGCCATCGTCCTCTTGCGCTCTACCAATTAGGCTAATATATTCGTCCAGCTCTTTTAAAATGGTTTCATCCTCAGTCAACCCATAAACATAGGTTTTAGCTTCCATGAATTTGAAAAAATCGCCATCATGCCAATAGAACCCTTTATGCACACCTTCTTTTTCTCCTGCTGCAATTTTAAAGTTATTTAAGCCATGACCTATGTCACCACAAAGTAAATCTCCCATATAAGGAAGCATTTTATCTTTTGCCGTATTCACCTTTTCAGCCCAGAACCCTGAAGTCCATGCACAGTCACCAAAGTTGATGCTTTTAAGTTTCACAAAGGGGCTTTCTGTAGTATTTGTTATTGCTTTATTATGCGTATTCATTTGTTGTATTCGTTTTTTTAATCCCGTTGATCTTATATTATCTTTTTACTTTTTTTCAAGTTTTAGTTGAATTTCTTCAATCGTCAAATTTTTCGTTTCTATTAAATATTTATATAAAATGACCATACCAATAAAAACGGTTGCCGCATAAAAAAGCAAGGTATTGCTTATGCCGAATGTGGCTAATTGTGTTGGAAACAGCATTTGAATCAACCAACTTACAGTACTAGTTATTAAGGTAAAGAAAGGAATAGCGATACCTCTTATGGAAATTGGAAAAATTTCAGAAAACAGAACCCACATGACAGGCCCAATTGAAAAATGGAATGCCGCTATAAAACTGAGAATACCAATTAAAACTAAAACTGCGTTGATATCAGCAGATTTTTGAATTAATAAGCTAGAATGTTCTCTAGTGTCTTCCTCTCCCAAAGACTTTATAAGTGCATTTTTGAGGGCGATATCACTGTCATATTGTATATCAATCATATTGCTTAGCCTATCGGTATTTTGAATTTCGGTCATTTCTGAAATAGCGTCTTCTGTAAGCGTATAAGTTGCGGTATTGAAACCATAAAAGGCTATTCCTAAACTTACAACAATCCAGGCCATACCACCAATAATCATCGGTCTTCGACCTAATCTATCTATCAATAACAAGCCTAAAAAGGTAAATACTAAAGCGGTTAAACCCGTCCAAATGGCTTGTATGAACGCAGCATCGGTCCCGATACCAATTTGCTCAAAAACGGTAGGTGCATAAAACAAAATAGCATTAATACCAGAAGTTTGCTGAGCTATAGCCAAGGTCATAGCTATTATAAAGGTTACCCTAAGCGGCTTACTAAATATTTCTGATAACTGAGAAAGCACCGACTTATCGCCTGAACTACTATCCATGCTAATTTTCATTTCTTCCATATGTTCAGATACCTTGTCTTCTGGCAAAAGTTTTCTTAAGGTTTGTCTGGCTTCATCAGCTTTATCATTGTAAAACAACCAAGCTGGGCTACGAGGCACAAAAAACAATAATATTAACCATAGTACTGCAGGTAATATTTCAGAACCGAGCATCCAACGCCAGGTATGTTCATTTATTCCTAAATCTCTAACCCATGCGGCATCAGAGCTTCCTAATTGTAGAATTAAATAATTTATAAAATAAGCCCCAGATAAACCTATAACAATGTTTATTTGAATCATTGTTACCAGTTTACCCCTAAGTTTAGGCGGCGCAATTTCACCAATATACATGGCCGCTAATGAAATGGATGTAAAAGCTAATCCGCCTAAAAAGCGAAAAGACAAGAGGCTCCAATAGTTTGGAGACAGAGATGAACCAACGGCAGAAACCACATAAAGCAAAGCCACTATTTGTAGTGTTTTTCGTCGTCCATATTTATTACAAGCATATCCAGCAAAAAATAATGCCAATAAAACCCCTAGGGCTGGTGCTCCAACAACCATTCCCAATTGGATTTCATTCAAAGCAAATTCTTGAGAAATAAATTTAACAGTACCCGAAATAAGTGCGGCATCCAATCCAAAAACAAAGCCTCCAATAGCGACGATGGTTGAATAGATATAGGCATTCTTTTTATATGATCTCATAATTAATTTAGTTTAGTTGTTAGTCCCAATGAAAACTTTAGTGTTCAATGATTTTATAGTCGTTTCTTCTGTTTCTCCATTAGTCCAGGTTATTTTTACTTTTACTGGCTTATCACAAGAACCCACTCCGAAATGAACAAAAGTGTTGTAGTTTGATGAATAAGCAGCTCCTGTATCTCCAATGGTATAGGATTGCGTATTATTACACGATTTTATGGTAACTAAAGCACCAAGCGGACTTGCATTTCCTTTTTTTGAGTTTCCAACAACTACAGTAGTGAAATTATTTTTATCCGTACTTTTCAAATTGTTTCTAAACAGATGCCATTTTCCTCTTTCGTTTCCAATGACGACATCTACTTTACCATCCAAGTCATAATCCACAGTACCAACAGCCATTCCAATTGCACCCAACTCTGTTGTTATGACACCATGCTCTTTTAAAAGTTCAAAGCTGGCATCTCCTTGATTTAAGTATATGACAGATTTATTTTTATGGATCAAATCCCCGCGACGAACCATCAAGATATCTTGAAAACCATTATTATCAAAATCGGCCACTGTGGCACTTTCGGTAAAATCTTCAAAAAACATATTCGCTTTTTTTGTAACATCAACAAACCTTCCTCCTTTATTCTCCAATAAAATATCATGTGGAGCCTTAGGGTGCTCATATTTCGGATAATCTTTCACGCCATGAACCACACCTGTTGCTGGTGCCCAAAGCGATCCTGAAATTCTCCAGTTATTATTACCAACATAACCAATATATGTTCCTGTTTTTTCACTGTAATCATCTGGAAAACCCAATGCATTACTATTGACCAATCTTATGTTTTTCCCTGAATGTGTTTCACCTGGAAACTCATAATCGTAAGCCGATTCACCAATAAAAAATGTGTCATTATTAGGCCATTGCGATTGAAAATTCTCAATATCCAAAACATCACCAATCTCTAAATCATCGAATTTAAACGCACCTCTTTTCGTGAAAAAGCCCCAGGTTTCAGAATCACCATCATAGAATGTTTCTCCTATTTCAAATTCTTGACTACGTGTAAAAAAAAGATCTAGATCACCATCATTATCGTAGTCTATTTGTACAACACTAGTGGTCTTATCAATTTTATACGGAAAAATTTTATCGGTTACATCTTCATAGGTCATATGTTCTTTTCCTTGGTATGCTTTTACATGACCACCTCCATACATGATAAGATCAAAAACCTGATCGCCGTTAAAATCTGTAACCAGTATTTTTTGTCCGTCTGCCTTAATAGCGGGTAATGTTGCATGTAATATTAGTTCACCTTGTCCATTATTTTTATAAATATAATTCTCACTTTCGCCATTTCTGTCTTTATCAGGAAACGCAAAATTCAATAAGTCTAAATCACCATCATTATCGGCATCTAAAAACTTAACCGTACGACCTCTCATTAAGGCTAAAGGCTTTTTAAAGTCAGGAAAATCGGTAAACTCCCGTTGTTTATTTACCTTAAATATTTTTGAATTTCTTGCATTGCTACCTGAACCGCCCCCGCGTGACACGATTAATTCTAAAATGCCATCTTTATCAAAATCACCAACAGAAACACCGTGTATATCGCCAATAATGATATCAAACGGTTTTTCAAATTTTCCTTTATTATTCCAACAAACCTGAACGCCATAACCATGATCATTTATTAACAAATCTGGGTATCCATCTTGATCTAAATCGGCAATAACAGGGGCATCCCATTTTCTTAGATTTTTCTCCTGCTTAGGAAAATCTTTTTCAACATCAATAAAAGAATTGGATTGTCCAAAACCAGAATTAGACATGAGGCAACATACTGTTGTTGTAATTGATAGCACTATATTTTTAAAGTGTTTTCTTAAATTCATACTATTTATTTCTATAGACTTTTATTTTAAATAAGTCGTGATTAGTTTTAATCTTATTAAAATTTTGTATTTCCTCCATATTTGAAATTCTCATTATAGTTACTTGAATTTTTAAATAATTTTTCAAGTTCTCTAAGTTTTTTAGGGAATTTACTTGAGAGGTTTATAGATTCAGTTTCATCTTTGCTTAAATCATAAAGTTCTGTTTCAGATTTCAAACCATATCGTACTGCTTTCCATTTTCCTTGGCGTACTGCTTGTCTAAAACCTTTATCATTTCCATTTTTATCCATCTTGTTTAAATGAAGTTCCCAATAAAGATAATCGTGTGTGTTTTGAATAGTGTTATTACAAAGTGTTGGCAAAAAAGAAATTCCATCACTTGTAGAAGGTGTATTAATTTTTGCTACTTCTGCTAAAGTTGGCATAATATCTTGAAAAGCTCCAACATGGTTATTAGTCGTCCCTTGCTTAATTTTACCTTTCCAAATCACAAATAAAGGCACCTTTATCCCGCCTTCATAAAGGTCTCGTTTAGCTCCTCGATATTCTCCATTACTTTTGAAAAATTGTTCGTCATGACCATTTTCCTTTTGACCACCATTATCACTAGTAAAAACAATTAAAGTATTATCTAATCTACCTGTTACTTCAAGATACCTCATTAACCTTCCAACCTGTTCATCCAACAATGTAATTCGCGCTGCATGAAGACGTTCTATTTCTGGCCAATCAGTTTTATTATACATGGTTTTATTACGAATATCAACTTCATGACCATGAGGAATACGGTACGACATAAACAGAAAAAAGGGTTTATCATCATCGCGCTTCTCAAAATAGTCAATTGCTTGTGTTGTACGAAACTCGTCCATACAGCTATATTTTTTATAATCATATTTTATAGCTTCATCTAAACCATTAATCCAATCGTAATCTGAATCAATGTGTAAATTACCATTTAAACGTTTCCACTGTCCTTGAACAGCATAGTCGAAACCACGATTTGCTGCCCATGTTTCTAGATGATATGGGTCATCTAAATGCCATTTCCCAAAATAAATAGTTTCATAACCAGCAGGCTTAAGCATTTCTGCTAATGTTGTTTCTTTTGGCTTGATTGATACACGATCAAATTGCTCTCTTTCTGGATGAAAACCTATATTTCCTCGTATAGAACTTTTACCAGAACTAATACCGGTCATAAGTACGGCTCTTGAAGGCGAACAAAGAGAATTTCCTGCATAGAAGTTAGTAAATCTCATACCTTCTTTAGATAATTGATCTAAAAAAGGTGTCTTTATCTTTTCTTGACCATACGAACCTAGTTCCCCATAACCGAGATCATCAGCAAGCATAAAAACAATATTTGGAATCTCTTCTCCTTTATTATTTTGCGAAAATGAAACAAAATGTAAAACAAAAATAAAACCCAATAATAGTTGATGTTTTTTCATGAAATATTAAATTTTTATCTCCTTTTTATTCCTCTTTTTTGCTTCTACATCATAATAAGTGATTGGTGTATCGCCTTCTCCTATTTCAATGTTATAAGTTCCATTTTTTAAAACCTTTGGTTGATAGTTTTTTCCGTTTGTTCTTATAGAAGACACAACTTCTCGTGTTTTACTATCTCTTACAGTAACCACTTGATTTTCTTTTGAAAGCTGAATGGTTGGCAAAAAATAAGCGTTTCTAGGGTTGAAATTATCCAATTGTGAAATGGTTATTGGCCAACCTGGATATTGTTTACTCTCCGGATTGGTGATATCAACATTTCTTGGCCAACATTCAAAAGTTATATTTCTTTTAGGTTTGTTGTATTTTATGATACCAAACCCGGCCACTCTTGTGGATAATTTACCGCCTTCACTTTTTTGCTCCTCAGAAGGGTTTCCTACCGCTTCAACAGTTATCTTATTTTGATAGCCATCTAAAAAATCACCAGTATAATAGGGCGCGTTCTTTTGTCGGTTTTTACCAGGAGTTTTAGGATCCCACCAACGCATCCAATAATTTGCAATGGCTGGAGTAACAAAAGAATACCCTGCATCTCCCCAATCGTCAATACCATGTTTTACAAAAGTTGCCAAATGCTGGTCGCCCGCTATCATAGGTGAAAAACTCTTTCTTATTGCGGCCAGAGCTTTATTTCTTCCTGTTTGTGGCCATCCATTAGTATCAAAATCTGCTATAATTTCACGGTCGTGTTTTCCAGTATAGTTATTTACCATGGCAAACACCGTTTGAGTTAAAACCGTTTTCATTTCGGCATTTTCCCAATCCGTTGTCCAATCTTCTAAAAACTCTAATTGACGATCTCCTAATAATTTCGCGCCTGGAATATCTAGTTTTCTAGTATCAATATTAGGATCAAAAAGTGCGTCTTTCGTGCCGTCAGGAAAAATGTCTGGTGCGTACTTAGGTAAATCCAGTAAACCAGACTTAAATTTTCTATCTTCTAAGATGGCAAAACTCAATCCGCCCCATTTCAAATCGGTATAATACACCCCAATACCCTGCTCAATTGGTGTCGGGTCGTAAGGATCTGGTAAATGACTCGTTTGTGCCCTTTCCACTTCTTGAACGTATTCTACTGGCATGTAATAGCCGCCAGACACACCACTTCTCGTTTCTGTTTTTTTACCGTTTGCCCCCCAGATATTTCCTTGACCAACATCATGATCGTCCGTAATACAGATGGTTGGTGTGTTTCTTAATAACTCACCAAAGTCGATCCCAAATTTCAACCAATATATATAATGCTGGCTATGGTCATAAACTTGGTCGCCTGAAAAGAAAATTAAATCGGGTTGAATCTTTTTTAAATTTGTTACGATATCCTCTCTAGAAATATCACCACCGTGTCTTGGGTAAACAGAGTTACAAGTTAAGGCTGCTAGTACAAAAGTATCTTGATGAATAGGATTTATACGAATAAGCCCTTCATAAAAGGCCTTATTGTTATGAACCACTCTATACTTTGCCTCTTTAGTATCATCCCAGTTCTCAATTCTAAACAAGGAGGTATATCCTGGGTATCTTATGGGCGCTGTCGCTCGTTTTACCCATTCACCATTTTCTTCAATTTCTAATATCGCTTCAAAAGGTTCAAAATTTATTATTGGATAAAATTGAGCGTTTAGCTTCAAGGTGTTTTCGTGCACCGTATAAAGCGCAAAAGCGATTCTGTCTTGTGGCTTAATATTTTTAGGTATGGAAATAAATTCCTGTGCCTGAATACCCAATCCACAGATTAGAAATAACCAAACAAACAGAAATCGACCTTTTTTTGCTAATGGCTCAATCATAATTAAATAGCTGTAGAAACACGTTTTTTCACTAAATAATCCTCTAGTGCTAAATGTGAACAATCGTGACCTATACCACTATTTTTATAACCGCCATGAGGTAAATAAATGGCATATTTCACACCATTAATTTGAATTTCACCAAATTCTAATTCTTCAGTAAATCGTTCAATTCTCTTATGGTCGTTAGTAAAGATATAAGATGCCAATCCAAATTCCGTATCATTAGCCAATTCCAGAACTTCATCGTCTGTTTCAAATGGCATAATACCAGCTACCGGTCCAAAAGTTTCTTGAGTAAATAGTTTCATGTCTGTAGTGACACCTGAGACTACTGTTGGCTCAATCCAGTTTCCTCCTTCAGGGAAACCTTTTGGTATTTTTCCGCCATATTCTAAAGTGGCTCCTTTACTCACGGCGTCTTCAACCAAATCAAACATTCTATCTCTGTCCTTTTTGCTCACAACTGGTCCCATAAAAACCTCTGGATTTTCTTTTACTCCAAATCCGAGTTTAATTTCAGACGCTCTTTTAGCATAGGCTTTAACGTATTTATCATAGATACTTTTATGAACAAAAATTCGATTTGCAGCAACACAAACCTGTCCAGAATTTCCATATCTAAGGGCTATACCTAGGTCTAAAGCTTTGTCAAAATCGGCATCTTCAAAAACAATAAAAGGCGCATTTCCACCTAATTCCAATCCGAATTTTTTAATAGAAGTCGTACTATCAGCAATAACACGCAAACCTGTTTGTGTAGAGCCAATCATGGTTATCACTGCTGGAATATGGCTTTTAGTCATCGTTGTTGCTACTTCGCTGCTTGGGCCTGATATAATATTCACCACACCTGCTGGAAAATTAATACTATGCATAATTTCGCCAACCATATATGCAGATAATGGCGACATGTCAGAAGGCTTAATTATCAATGAGCAACCTGCTGCGAGCGCCGGTCCAATTTTATAACCAACATTAAGTAATGGAAAATTCCAGGCTAAATAAGCCACGGCAACACCCGCTGGTTTGGCTATCATTTTATGCGTGTGCGAATTATCATAATCAGGAATTTGTTCTTCTCTCATGTTTTGCATCGCAGCTGGATACCACTCCAATGCCTCGGTTAACCTATCGATATCTTCTTGAGCACCTGCATAGGTTTTTCCCATTTCATGTACCATGGCCGTTTTGAGTTCATGCTCTTTTTCCAAAATAGCTAAACGCAATTTGTTCATCCATTGGGTACGCTCTGTCAAAGATAATTTAGACCAATATTTGAATCCTTTTTGCGAAGATTTCAAGGCTTTTTCTGCATCTTCCTTTCCTGCCCTTGCAACTTGTGCAATAACTTCACCTGTTGCTGGACAAATAACATCACCTCTTTCACCGCTAACGGCGTCTACCAGCTCACCATCTATATATAATTTTTTATATCCGAAATTTTCAGTATTCATTCGTTTATTTTTTAATAATAATTTTAATTATTTTTCTGAGAATTCTTTCAGTACATCCTCATTCACATCAATTCCAAGACCCGGTCTGTCTGGAACCGCAATAAAACCATCTTTCATTTCAATTGAAGGAAAGGTAAGTTTTTCTCTCAAACCATTTTCTGTTTGGTCATACTCCATTAAGAAGTCTGGTTGATACATACGCCCTGGAACAGATTCTATATTTGATATGAAATGAAGGGCTACATGAATACCAATAGAGGTCCCCCATGTATGTGGAACAATATCTACACCATTAGCACTGGCAATAGCAGAAATACGCTTTGCCTCGGTTAATCCACCACTCGCACAAATATCTGGTTGAATAATATCTACCGATTTATTTTGAATCAATTGTTGAAACCCAAATCTTAAGTATTCACATTCTCCTCCAGAGATTGGAATTGAGGTTTTCTGCCTTAACTCACTATATTGCTCATAAAACTCTGGAGATAATGGTTCTTCAAACCAACCAATATCGTATTGCTCTATTTTTCTAGCCAATTCTGTTGCTTCTCTTAAAGTGTAAGCATGATTAGAATCTACCATTAATTTTATGTCTGGACCGATAACATTTCGCATTTTAGCAACATTCTCAACATCAGCTTTAATCCCTAATCCAACTTTCATTTTCATAGCTTTAAACCCTTGAGAAATATATAATTTTGCTTCTTCCTCAAAATCTTTTGAAGGGTTACTATGATCTGTAAAATACAGACCAGTCGCATAAGGTTGCACCCTATTTCTGTGTGCACCTCCCAATAAAGTTGAAACAGGTAATCCTAAAATCTTTCCTTTTAAATCCCAAATAGCGATATCAATAGCACTCATTGAAGCTACCAAAATACCTCTTCTAGCAAAATCTAATGTTTTACGATACATTTTGTTCCATACCACCTCATTTTGCAAGGCATTTTCGCCTATTACAAAAGGTGCTAAAAGTTTAATTCCTGCTTCTAGAACCGTTGCAGGACCATACCCTTCTCCCCAGCCATAGGTACCATCTGAAGCTGTCACTTTAACAACACAAATACAACGTTCTGAATATTCCCACTGGGAAAAGAAAAAGCTTTTTGATAGTTTATCTTTAAGTATAAAGGTTTCTATTTTCTCAATTACCATTTTATATGATTTAATTTTTGATTTTTAAATTGACACCAATTATATAACATAATTGAACCCTGATTTTCTCGTCTAAGATACCTCTTGACCGGTACTTAAAGCCTTCTTTATTTACCTACAAAATAACCAATATTACCTTATTATCGTAAATAAGAAAAACAAATAAATCGTCTAAAAACCTAACTTTTTAGACGATTTATTTTTTAATACCAAAAACGATATTAAAATTTTCTGACACTAAACCTTTTTCAGTTCGTCTCGCATTCGTAACAAAAATGGTTGAACGTTATCCTCTCCTGAAATTGTTTTTAAGGTTTCAACAAAATTATTGTTGCACTCATTAAGTTGAGTTTTTTTCTCTTCTCCTGTGATTTCTCCTGCTTTCGCTTTTTTACTCACTTCTTTATAGTCAAGAATATAATTTGTGCGTTCCTTAAGAAGTTCTTTTTGTTGTTTCTTATCCAAATGGAATTCTTTCACGGCTTCATCTACAAAATAGTCAATCTTTTTTTGGTCCCATTTACTCTGACCGAAGGTTACAGTTATGGTAAGTAAAAATAAAATTCCTAAAATAACACGTTTCATAATTTAAAATTTTTAATGTTAATAAAATATTTCGTTTTTTTATCAGCACATTTTTATTTGACTTTTTGCCAAACTCTTACATACTCGATTTCAAAATCTACAACTCCATCTTCCTTTTGCCCAACTGGACTATTAGCTTCCAGTTCAGCTTTTGTTTTTGGGATATCGTTCCAAGGAAAAGTTTCTTGATCCAACCAAAGACTTATGGGTTTGGTAGCCACATAACCATTATAATCATCCGGCAAAGACACTTTTTTTCTGTTTTCTTTGGCCCAAGCGGTTACTTCATCATTAGAAACTTGCGAAAACAGTTTACCATCAATAAAATATTTCACACCTTTTTCGTCCCATTCAATACCCCAAATATGAAAATCGTCTGCCACTCTAAATCCAACATCTTTTCGTTCAGTATACGTAGGCTTTCCATTTACGGGTTTGTTCCAATCTCTTGTTGACCACCATAACTGACTGTCTAAATGTTTTTTGTTTGGGTTTATCGTACCGCCATATAATTCAAAAAAATCAAATTCTAGCATGTCTCCCATGGCCCAAAAGGCACTAGAAACAGGGGCGTCTGCAGCTTTACTTTTAATTTCAATATAACCGTATTTGAATTCCTTACGACCAATAAAGCATGCTGTGGTAATATTTTCATAAGGCAAAGCTTCTCCAAACACAGGTTTTCTAACCTCTTTTATAAAAGGAAAATCAGGTTCCCATCGTGTCTCAAGAATCAATTTACCTTGCTCTAATCTGTAATTACGACCAGAAAACTGCGATGGCGCACGACCCGTCCAAACCTTTTTATTTGGTTTATCTGGATGCTTATAAAACGGTGCTCCATTTTCAAACTTACCAACTATGTACCATTTATTTTCGTCAATCGTAGCCGCATCAAATTCATCACTTACTTCCGTATTAAGTTTCCAATTTCCGGCGTTAGAAGGATCGGAAAAAGGAAGGACAGAATGAATTTCGTTATTCTTTGATTTAGATACATCTTTACTTTTGCAGTTAAAATATAGTCCAAAAACAAAAAACAGTGTCAATAAAATTGTTGTTTTCTTTATTAAAGCCATGCTTATAAATTTATTCATTTAATGTTTTAGCTTTTTTGCCAAACTCTTATATACTCAATTTCATAATCAACAGGCAAATCAGCTTCTTCAGGAATGCCCAACCAAGGAAATGTTTCAGAATCAAACCATATTCTATATGGTACATCTGTAACCCATTTTTCTTCACCTAATGTTGATTTTAAAATTGTGCCGTCTGAGTGCAGTTCTCCGTCTACATAAATTTTAATATATTCAGAAGTCCATTCAAAGCCATACACATGAAAATCGTCTGCCGTATTATGATCAACTTGAATATTATCCGAATAGGCGGGCCCATTTCCATCGGGTAAATAATAGTAATTATCAGGATCCCAACTTATCATATTAAATTTCAATCGCTTTCTCCAAGAGCCACTTGTTTTGTGTCCTCCAAACATTTCAAACATATCTAGTTCAGATTTATTACCTGTAGTCCAAAAAGAGCTAGTAACCTGTGCTTTAGCCGATTTACATTTTATTTCCATATAACCATACTGAAATAACTTCTTCGTAATAACTGCTGCCGTTGTAATATTTTCAAAAGCTTCACCAGTATTTGGGTGCTCTTTTGGATTAAAATTGTAATCAGGCTCCCATCTGGTTTGAATTTTCAATTTACCGTCTTCCAAACGCACATTTTCGGTTGAAAATTGAGATGGTGGACGCCCTACAAAATTAGATTGATAGACGCCATCTCTACCTTGAATAAGCCATTTTTCTTCATCTAAAGAATCCGCTTGAAACTCATCACTAACTTCAATATTCAAAATCCAATTTCCTGAATTTGATTGGTCAGACAATGGGTAACTATCGTCTGGAGTATTATCTGGAGGTGTTGTTTCCTCCTCAACTTCAACTTCATCCTTTACCTCAACATCATCCTGTATTTCAAGCTCATCAGAATCACTGCTAGAGCAACCTGTAAATGCCATAAAAAAAACGGCTGTACTAATGTAAATCCACTTGTAATTTAATTTTATATCTATCATTTTCTATCGTATTACGCGTCCAGAACCAGAACCACCCATAAGCGCTTCAACCTCAGTACGTGTAGAAAAGTTAAAATCACCTTTAATAGAATGTTTTAAACATGATGCTGCTACAGCATACTTAACAGCTGTTTGAGGTTCAGATAATTCAGAAGTAGTTAAAGCAAATATTAAACCTCCAGCAAACGAATCGCCGCCACCCACTCTATCAACAATATTTCTAATTTTATAAGATTCATAATTACCCTGAGCATCTAAGGGTGCAAAGAACGGCTTATCCGATTTAGCATCATAAAGCATTGCTCCCCAATTATTATGAGATGCTGAATAGCTTTCACGTAATGTTATGGCTACCTTGCTCACATTAGGAAATTGTTTAACAACCTGACGTGCGACATCTGGGTAACGCGACGTATCTAGTTTTCCTGCATGCACATCAGTGTCTCCAGCTTTGATACCCAAAACATCATGACAATCTTCTTCATTTCCAATAACCACATCAACGAAAGGTAAAATTTTGCGCATGGTTTCTTGTGCCAATTCACGAGCCGATTTTGAGTCATCCCAATCCCAAAGTTTTCCTCTAAAATTTAAGTCAATGGAAACAGAAGCGCCTGCTTTTTTTGCATTTTGGGCAGCAACCAATGTAGCGTTTGCAGCATTTTTAGAAAGTGCTGGGGTAATACCACTCAAGTGTAACCAGCTAGCGCCTTTAAAAATAGCGTCCCAGTTATAAGACTCAGCTGGTGTAATAGCTATCGCGGAATCAGCGCGATCATATATGACATTACTTGGCCTTTGATTAGCACCAGTTTCTAAAAAATAGAGTCCTAAACGCCCCTTATCTGTACGTAAAACATATTGGGTATCTACACCAACTGCTCTAACTGCATCCATAGTAGCTTCTGCCAAAGCGTGCTTTGGTAACGCTGTAACATAACGAGCCGTACCTCCAAAATTACAAATTGAAGCGGCCACACTCCCTTCAGCTCCTGCATAAGTAACATCAAATTGACGGGTTTGTCTTAATCTTAAATTGTCTGGAGCTGCAATTCTTGCCATTATTTCTCCAAAGGTTACTACTATATTCATTTTTATATTATTTAGATCGTATACTTGTTATTAAATCTCTTATTTCTTGAGCGTTCTTAGTTATTTCATCCCAATTTTCAGCATGAATAAGATCACTTTTTGCAATCCATGAACCACCTATTGCTGTTATTAATGATGACTCTAAATAGGTACTTGCATTATTTATATTTAATCCGCCTAACGGAATAAACTTGAGCCCTAAATACTGATAAGGTGCTACCATACTTTTTAGATTTTCCATACCACCAGAAGTTTCGGCAGGGAAATATTTTAATATACGGCATCCTTCTTCTAATGCCATTTCAATATCTGTAGGTGTCATGATTCCTGGCGCGAAAGGCAAGCCTTGTTTTCTCGCTTCAGCAATTACTTTTGGATTGCACCCTGGCGCTACGGCAAAGTCTGCACCCAAATCTACAACAGCCTTCACCTGATCCGTGGTGAGCACGGTTCCAAAGCCTAACGTTATTTCAGGTACTTGCTTTTTTATCGCTTTAGCAGCATCAATAGCTACAGGAGTTCTAAGTGTTAATTCAATAGAGTCAACCCCTCCTTTAAGCAAAGCATTTGCTAACGGAACGGCATGCTTAAGTTCATCTATTACTAATACAGCAATTACGCCTGAATCGTCAATTTTTTTAATCATCTCTACAGGCATGGCCTGTTGTGCAATTGGTTGCATGTCCTATATTTTTATATTATTTTTTTGAATTTTTCTTAAAAAAATGAATCACCTCTTTTTATGGCAAACATTTTCAATTATACAAAGGAAGTTCAAATACTTGATGAAGAATAGATAGAACTTACCCTGTATATAAATTATTTTACCTTAACACATTGCGCATTACTAAACACAAGGTCAAATAGAATGGCTTTTAGCACTGAAATGAGTTCTCTATATTATATTTAGTTTGGCTTCTCAAAAAAAACTGAAGCTATCAAATACACGCTCACTATAACCCAAATGCACATTGGGTTAGCTTAAAACAATTTAAAAAAAGAAGATATATTTTGAGTGACTGATTTTGAGTGTACAGTGCTATCAATTATTTTTAAGGTTCCAGTATTTGTCCATCCTATCAATGTCGTACTTTTCATACTCTCTTTTTAATAACCATAGTGGTCTTTCTAAAGTGAGTTCCCACTCAAAAAGCTCTTTGTACATAGCTTTTAAGCGCTCTGGGTATTCATTGGCAAGATTATGTAATTCAGCTGTATCTTTAGAAATATCAAAAAGCATAGCTGGCCTGTCTGGAAAACGAATCAACTTCCAATCGCCATCCCTATAGGCTGCGCGATTTTCCTTTTTCCAAAAAAGTTTTTGATGGGGTCTGTTCTTTTTTTCTCCTTTTATAAAAGGTAATATATTAACTCCATCAATATCTTTTAATTCGCTTACATCTCCACCTGCAGCGGCATAAAAAGTTGGTAACAAATCAAAAGTACTGATTGGATAGTTGTAGGTTGAATTTTTCTTTAATTGCTTTGGCCAACTCATTGTAAAAGGCACACGAATACCTCCTTCTAAGAAATTTGATTTCGTACCACTCAAGGGCAAGTTGATAGAAGCATTTTTATCTGACGGCCCTCCATTATCGTTTGTAAAAACAATAATAGTATTATCATATAACCCTAAGTCTTTTAATTTTTTAATGATATTACCACAAGCTCTATCCAAGGCTAAAGTCATGGCGGCAAGTTCTTTTCGCTTCCCATTTAAATTAGGGAATTTAGCTAAGTCTTCTGGTTTTGATTCTAAAGGTGTGTGTACCGCATTAAACGAAAGCATCACAAAGAAAGGGTTGTCTTGGTTATTTTGTATAAAATCAATGGCTTTATCAGCAAAAATATCGGTTGCATATCCATTTGGTTCCTGAAAATCACCAAATCCACTTTCCATCATTTTATCCTTATGATTCTCGGCCAACACATCCTTATAAGCCCAATAACTACGGTCACCGCCCCTAAATCCATAAAACGCATCAAAACCTCTTTTCATGGGATGAAAACGGTCTGCATCGCCCTGGTGCCATTTGCCATATAAAGCGGTTTTATAACCTTGCTTTTTTAAATAATCTGCCATGGTCAATTGATCTAAGGGTAAGCCCATATCTTCTCCTTTAAGACCAGAGTTTTCACTCATAAAACCTACCACATTAATTTCCTCATACCCAAAACGTTGTTGATATTTACCTGTTAAAAGACCGGCTCGCGAAGGGCCACAAACAGCATCTGTAACATAGCCCTGTTGAAAAATGACGCCATCTTTTGCAAGATTATCAAGATTGGGGGTTTTTAAATCTTTGCTTCCTTGGAATCCAAAATCTGCATATCCAGCATCATCTGCAAATAACAAAATAATGTTTGGCCGTTCTTGAGCACTAACACTTAATTGCATGACCAAAAAAATCAAAATAACATATTTAAATCTACCCATAATCCGTATTTTTTTTACATCCAGTTAAAATTATTATTAACTGAGCACACAAAATAACACGAGAAGAAAACGATTTCCGCACCACATCTTACCCAATAATTCTACTGGATTATCCAAATGATAAACATCAAAACAACCAGATTTAACTTTACAGCTTGTATCTATAGGCTTTAGGGGTATCGCCCATAATATTTTTAAATTGCTTATTGAAATTTGGAATCGATTTATAGCCCACGCTAAAGCAAATTTCGGAAATAGGTATGTCTTCCTGGATAAGCATTCTAGAAGCGTTTCGTATACGCACTTCATTCAAGAATTCAGTAAATGATTTGTTTGTCATTTTTTTGAAAAACCTACAAAACGAATTGGTTGTCATACAGGCCACATCTGCGACATCACTAAGAGATATTTCTGTTTTATAATTATCTGAAATATATCGAATAACACTATCCAAACGATCTGGTCTATCTTTCGTAAATTGACGCATATCAGTTGAAGATAATATGGTCTTTTGATCATCTTCATATTGTGATAATTTATACAAAATATCCATTAATTTTATAGACTGCTCGCCTTTAGAAAGGTTGCTTAATTCCATGATATCATCATGCAGCGCTTTACCTATAGCATTATTAAAACTAACACCAAAATTAGATTGCTCCAATAAATTTTTAATAGATGCAAATTCTGGAACATCAAATGTGCCTTCTCCCATAAAGTTTTTTGTAAACTTCATTACAATGGTTTTCACCATTAAATCCTCTTTCATTTCATAATACACTTCGTCATTACGCCATAAATGTGGTAAATAAGAACCTACTAAAACTAAATCGCCTGGTGAAAATGGAGACACATCATCACCCACAAAACGAATGCCTGTACTTTTTGAAATATACAAGAGCTCATATTCAGAGTGGTAATGCCATGCCGTATCCAAACAAGGCATCTCCTTTTTAATAATATTTATTCTTTGGCTTGTAAAGCCTTCTAGGTTTTTTAAAACTAATTTCATGGGGCTAACTATTTTTTTGTTCATCTCTAAAAGAGTCTATACTGAGACACAGTGTAAGTACTCTACTCCTAGCATGTTACTCTTTAGAGAATAATTCACTTAAAAATAGCATCATAGAAATGGACGATTCATAATTACAAAACTTACATCCTAAATGTAACATCGATGTGTTTTTACAAACTCACTTAACCGAAAAAACCAGCGAATAAGGTTATTTAAGACGTATTACCTACGAAATTAATGATTTCATAACATTATATCAACGACATTAACATTAATATATCTTCTCTGTATAACTTTTACTACTTTTCACGTGTTTCTCAAGAAATTCAGAGTTCACAAAACAATAATTGGCATTACAAAATAAATTAAGATGCCGAGTTTAGCTATTTAACTTAATTGTAGAAATAAAATCAACTAGCATACTAATTGATTATAAATAAACCCTTATTACGCTCTAAGTTTTATAAACTTCAAAATTAGCAGTAAAACAATTACTCAAGATAAACTACGATAGGTATGGGGTAAAATCGATTAACCCAATCAAGATAATCAACTGTAAATTAGCAACATATTAAACTAATACTTAACATAAAACTTTTTATTATGAGAAAAATTTACACACTTTATTTGTTTACTATTGCTTTCACAGCTATAGGAACCGCTCAAGAAACCATTTTTGATTCCGATTTTTCTGACGGAACGTATACAGGCGTTCCTGCTGTTGAAGCAGATTTGGATGCTCATGCAGATTGGAATGCAGGTCATTTTGGTAATACTAGTACATGGACGGCTTTTCAAACCGGTAATGGCGAAGATGTTGTTAACACTGGAGCGTTTTACGCTTATGCTATTGTTGATAGTAAGCCTATTACAGCAATAGCCGGTGACGTTATTACAATTAGAACGGTTACTGATTATGGGTTTTCTGGGCAATCTTATGGAACAGAAGCAGATGAACCGATGATCTTTACAGGACTTTTAGATCAAAATGCACCAGCTTCAGGAGCAGATGGGAATGGCGTGCATAGAGAAGGTGTGATGGTTGTTAACAAAGGGTCTACTAATCAGATTGCTTTAAGTAATAATGGAGAAGGAACGGCTTTTGATGATGCCTCGGCAATTTTAACAACTGAAGATGCTGCACATATATACGAAGTTGTCATTGAGTATACCATTGGAACTAATGAAGGAACCTCTTCAAAAATTGCTAGAATTCACAGTATTAATGGCACAAATGGTTCTTCTACATCTACGGTATCTTCAGGGATCTCGACAGAAGTATATAATGCACTGACTGGAAGTGGAGCATACTTTTTTAACTGGGCGTTAAGATTTGGTTTTGGGTCAAGTGAAATAAGTCGCTTAGACTTAAGACATCTGTCTATTACAAAGAATGATGCATTATTATCAACTAGCAGTAAAAATTCTTTTGAGTTTTCAATGTATCCTAACCCAGTAAAAGATAGATTATTTATCAACACAAAAGAAACTATATCTAAAGTCTCTGTTCTTGATGCGTTAGGAAGAATCGTTTTAGAGGCTAGCGATGTTAATGATTTCTTAGATGTATCTTCATTGAAAAACGCTATATATATTGTAAAGTTATCTTTAAATAATGGTAACGTATCCACAAAAAAATTCATAAAAGAATAGTTTAGTTTATACTAAGTTTATTTAGTTCGAAGAGGCTGTCTGAAAAGGCAGTCTTTTTTTTTGCCATTTTTCAAGTAAATTCTTAAATTTAAGAATGAGTAGAAAAGTAGTTTTTAAGACTTATAACCAAGATGAGTTAAGTCTTTTACCTCCCAGTTATGATGATTTAGTTCCTGTCAATCATCCAGTTCGTATCGTAATACGATTATTAACCATATCGACATTAGTGCCTTAGAAAAAAGTTATAAAGGTGGTGGAATTTCAAGCTATCATCCACGAATGTTACTTAAAGTTATTATTTATGCTTACTTACGTAATTTGTGTTCTTCACGTAAAATAGAACAAGCTCTAAATGAGAACATCCATTTTGTGTGGCTCAGTGAGCGGAATAAACCAGATCACAACACGATCAATGACTTTAAAGAAAACCGCTTATAAAATCATTTAAAGAAAATTTTTCATCAAGTCGTTTACTTTTAGTTGAAAAGGCTGTTATTACTTTAATAAGATAGTTATGTAGACGGCACTAAGATTAAAGCAAATACTAATCGCTATACCTTTGTATGGGGCAAGTCAATAAAAAACCAGTAAAGAACGTATTAAAAGGCAGCTGAAAGAGCTTTGGTCTTATGTAGAAAAAGTCTATAAAAACGAGCAGCATATCCCAAATACACCGGATTTTGAAGCGATTGATGCAGATAAAATTGAAGCCACTATCAATCAAATTAATGATGCACTACAAGGAAAAGAAATCGATAAAAAAGTAAAGCAAAAACTTAATTATGCTAAGAAAAATTGGCCAACAAATATGGCTAAATACCAAAATCAGGAAGCTATATTAAAGGAAAGAAATAGTTACAGTAAAACAGATCCTGATGCAACTTTTATGAGAATGAAAGACGACCATATGCAAAACGGCCAGCTTAAACCTGGGTATAATGTACAAGCTTCTACTAATAACCAATATCTCACCAATTACACCTTAGCTCAGACCACAGCAGATACCACCACGCTAAAAGTTCACCTAACAGAGCATATTGAAAATTATGATGAAACACCACAAACATTGACCATAGCTATGAGAAAGCAACGATGTTGGGATGATGAGGCTGTTTTTGGAAACATAAAACACAACATGAACTTTAATCGGTTTATGTTAAGAGGAATTGATAAAGTTAGTGTTGAAATAGGACTAATTGCTATGGCATATAACCTTAAAAGTACCGTTTAGCAGTCTAAACAAACTTGACTAATTTTAATGACCTTTTTTAATCCAAAATTTAGACCAAATCAGAAAGCAAGATATTTTACAAAAAAAAATCGCCTAAAAATTACTTTTTAGACGACCTTTTTTAATTTCTAATTATATGTAGTTAATTATAGACTTCATCTTCAAGTACAGTCACATCATGTAATGTAGTAACCGTAGAATTATCGGCATAATTAATTACGACATCCATAGTACCAATACCATCTATTTTACTTGCATTCACTAAGCGCTCAACAGAAAAATTTTCAACAACTTCGTTGCCATCACTATCTTCTGTGATTATTTCTTTTTCTACCGTCCAACTAATTACATAATCTGTATCAGTAGATGCATCATTATAACCAGTTGATTCAAAACTTAGTAAATTAACATCTGTCAAAAACTCAATGGTAAGTGGCTGCTCTTTATAAACATTAATTTGTTTAATAGTCGATTCATTACTAATATTAGTAATACTATAAACTGGTGTTAGTGCAATATTAGATTCTGGGAATTTGCTTTCTTCTTCGCAAGACACTATCGAAACGACTAGTAGTAACAGCCCTATTATTTTATTTATATTTTTCATGTGTTTATATTTATTTTTTCGGTGTACATACTTCGCCTTTCACAGCAAGGCAATTAGCTTCCATATAATCATTTCCTTTAAGGATCTAATTTAGAGTTATGGAAGCTTCACACCTCTTTATATTCATATTATGGCCTAACTTCTACAGGAACTAATGATAATTCATCAAAATACATTAATTGAGGTCCCGTTACACCAGGATTTTCACTCGCTAGAACACGTAGGGTTGTTCTACGATTTGCATCTCCAACTCCCAAATCTGTTGGAATAACCAGTGGGATATTAGCATCCACTTTTACCCATTTCCCTTTGTCAATTGAAGAAATATCAAATAATACATCATATTCATAAATAGGGTTTCCAAATTCCATTTTAAACCCTTGTAGGGTTGTGCCTGGTTCAACATATACCCACATAGAAACATTATACGTTCCTGCCGACAAACCGCTCGGATCTGCTAAACCAAAACCGAATAGGTTAACTACAGGAATAGCACTTACATCTGGTAATTTGTATTGCATACTTGCACCACCAGTATATGATCTTGTTGTAACACGTTCATAAATTAAGTCACCATACTGGTCATTACCTTGTCCTGGTGGGATATAATATTTCGAGGATGCGTAGGCGTTATTTACACCACCGCCATCAAGCTCAAAACTACCCCAAGCATTTGATGGCAACACATTGTTTCCAAAATTCATAGCTACTAACTCTGGGCCAAAAGGTTCTAAAGTTCTTTGATCTAATGACTCTATTCCTGTTCCAGTATAAGACACCGTAATTTCATCACTATTATAAATAGGTTGCGATAATTCTAATTCAATAAAAATAGGATTATCATCACTTACCTTGGCATTTGCCACTGGAATATTTTGATTGAAACCATTGCCGTTCTTTACGCTTACCGTAAAACTGTTTTCTTGACCTGAAAAAGGCACCACTTCTCCATTTACTCTAAATGAAATTGTTTCATTTTGAGCTTCTTCTAAAGCACCATCAAAGGTAAAGGGCTGAGAAGATTGGATAACTTTCACTTTCAGAGGAATCAGTTTTTCTGAATTTGAAGTTGGTAACGGAGACACTCTCATCGAACGAAATCTACCTGCATTAAACGTTCCCTGTTTAAAAAATTTGATAGTAGCTTGATCAAAAGCACCTGACTGTGCTGGTACGCCGTTAGGTGAAAACCAAGTGGCTCCATTTGGTCTACCCTCAGTTGAGTTATTAACAATTGTAAGACCATTTCCTGCCTCTACTTCAACTACTGGCCAATTGTCTTGATCTGCTAAACTTGGCATATCGTCTTCCGTAATAGTTAGTATCTCATTACCATCTTGAAACACCGAAAATGCAGGATTTAAATAAGCATATACATCGAAAACAAATTTTGTTTCATAAACAAATAACCCGTCTTCCTCGTACTCTTTTTCAAGTACAGAATCCTCATACGCGTCGCTCATATTGGAAGAAACTGGTTGTTTGAATTTATTTATTAAGGTAATTGTATCACTTAAACTATTTCTTAACATAATATGTGCTTTTCCTTTTGAGGAAGTTAAGCCAGCACTTTCATCTATAAAAAGAGGAATAGAGTCTTGGTTATTCCACCCTTCTTTTAAGAACTTATCTTCTCCAGTGATAATCCATTCCGAACTTACAGCACCCTGTGCCAAGTTAAAGAAAGATATCCCTGTATCTTGATTTACAGCAAATTGAGCATCTACACCTACGCTAGGATTTAATCCTACTAGCCAAGAGACATCTGCAAAATCATCTTGAGGTGGTGTATAATCTGCATATTCATCTTCACAACTTACTATAAACAGTAAGCCAATAAAAAATGGTATTAATTTTATATTGTTCATAATAATTGTTTTATTAGTTAATAGATGGATTAGAGCTTGTTTCATCAAATGGTATTGGGTACGTGCCATGACGTTCTTCATCATAATTTAAAAAAGAGGCATTAAACTCATAATCTACCACAATATGGGGTTCAGAAGGTGCACCACTACCAACGTAGATTTTTGAATTATTAAATTTAGTTTTCATCTCGTTTGTATCATAGCTATAAAATGTAAAGTTTAAACCGTAATAAGTTTGACTTGCTAGTTCCCCTAAGCGCTTTTTAAAGCTGTAATTATCAGACTTTTTCCATCTTTGAAAATCGAGAAATCTAATATTGTGTCCTTCTATAGAAGTTTCCAAAGGTTTTTCAACACGCATTAAATGCTCCATTAAAGAATCTGCTGTATAAGCAACTCCATCATAAGTATGAGAAGTATCACCTCCTGATTGACCTAGTGAGACAAGTCCCCATCTTTGACGAATTTCATTAATCAAATCAAGCGCCTCTTGAGTGGCTCCCGTTTTAATTTTACATTCTGCTTGCATTAAATAAACATCAGACAATCTATTTAGTACAATATTTTTATAAGAATAAGCTTGACCTCCAGGTAAATCGCCTTCACCAAGAACGATATCATGGTTTGAATAAATTTTCCACCATCCATATCCCCAGTCTCTTCCTCCAAAACGCCCACTTTCTGACGTTTTCTCTAGGTACCAATCGGTTTCAGTGTCATCAACTACAGCCACCATTGCAGAACATCTTAATGGCATTGGACGTAAAGTCGTATTACCCTGATAATCCACATAATAATTTCTATTATCTAAAGGGTCCATAGGTTCAGTTTTATACGCATGTACAGCCCAAGCTGGAGCTACCGCACCTTTAGTTTGCGAGGTTCTAACGTTTACCCAATTGGTTCCTGATTCACCTTCCCAAGGCGCTAAGTCATATCGTACTTGATCTTTAGAAAAATTAATTTCGAAAATAGATTCACTATTAAAATCACCATTTTCTGTTGTAAACATTTTACTAAGATCTGTTTCTATCTGATAACCATGATTTTTAATAACATCATCAAAGTATACCATGGCATTATTATAATCTAATTCATAAAGGTAGGTTGTACCTAAAATAGTGGCCGCAGCACCAGATGTTGCTCGCGCTTTGTCATCATTTGGATATTCACCATTTCTATAAAGATTTTTATAAGCAAACTCTAAATCGGTTCTTACAAAATCAATAACGTCTTGTTTTGAAGAAAGCGCTTTATTGAAATCGGCTTCTATCTTAGGTACTTCATCTCTAATAACGATACTACCATCATTATAGGAAGTATATACATAAAAATGAAATAAGCCTCTCAAGAAACGGGCTTGTGCCATTTGTGATTTCCATTCTTCTAAATCACGATCACCAGTTACCTCTAAATTCTCTAAGGCCTCAATAACTTGATTTGCACGAAATATACCTAAGTAGGCATTTTGCCATTTTCCTAATACGGGATCTGAACTACCTGTATACGTATGTAAGTAAAATTCTTCAGTATTGCTTGGGTTTGGGCGACCATAACCAGGCCAGGCCATATCAGAACGCAGGATTTCCTCAAATTTATTTAGTAAATCGTTTCTCTGTAATGTTGCATAGGCAGCGTTTAGAGTATTACCAGTCTCTGTAAGATTTGTCCAAAAAGTTTCTGTTGAAATGAAGTTTGGATTTTCTTCAGTAAGAAATTCGTTATTCTCGCACGAGACCATAAAGCTAATGGTAAGTGCGATAAAAATGTATTTAAAAATTAGTTGTTTCATTACAATTAATATGAGTTAAATTAAAAATCAAAGTTTATTCCTAACATCCACTGTGAGGAAATTGGACCTGTGTTTTTATCAAGGCCTCGTGCTGAAATACCACCACCAACTTCTGGGTTATAACCAGAATATTTAGTGAATGTTAATGGGTTCTGAGCCCTAACATAAAAACGAAGTCTATTGAAACCCCAATTCTCAACGGTCTTTCTAGGAATACTATACCCTAAAGAAACTTGTCTTAACCTAAGGTAAGACCCATCTTCTAACCACAAATCACTATATCCTAAATAATTTGGATGACGTGACATATCGTTTACATAAGCAGGAATAGTAGACGTCGGATTTGCTTCTTGCCATTGATAAAGCAAATCTTTATGTCTGCCATAACCATAAGCCCAAGCATTAAAACCATTCATAATTTCTTGACCAATAGCTGCATACCAGTTCATTGAAAAATCGAAGCTTTTCCAGTTAGCATTGAATGTGTAACCTATTTCAAATTCAGGCAAACCACTACCACTATACACGCGGTCATCAACATCCAGTTGACCATCATTATTTTGATCGATAAAACGGGTATCACCCATACGTGCGTTACTATTTATTTTTTGATACTCCGCAAGTTTCTCTTGGGTATCAATAATCCCATCTGTTCTCCATAAATAGAAAGATGCGGCCTCATGACCAACCGCAAGGGCAGTAACTCTTGATTGCTGTGGCGCTCTACCTACTAAACCATTGTCGTCTGTTAAGATAAACTCGGTATTATTATTAATTTTAGTAATCTCATTTTCATTGGTAGAGAATGTTCCATTCATTCTAAAATTAACTTTCCCTACTTTACCTCTATATCCGGCTGTAAACTCAAAACCGCTATTGGTCATATCTCCAACATTAAGTACAACTTGAGCGTTATTACCGCCTCCAGATGAAGGTGGTACATATACAGGGAATAACATGTTTGTTTTATCTGAATGATAATACTCACCAGTAAGCGTAATTTTATTTTTCAAGAAACCAAGATCGAAACCAATATTGTTTTGCGTTGTTGACTCCCAACCAACATTTGAATTTACAAAATCTGTTTGAGCTGCTCCTAATCCTGAACCACCACTAGATGTAGGGTAATTTAAATCTTGCTCTATAGCAGCTGAAAACGCATAAGATTGAAACCTATCAACACCTACTGTACCGCTACTTAATCTTAATCTCGCATTATTAATTGCCTCTGAAGTCCAGAATGCTTCTTCCGAAATATTCCAAGCTGCAGCAATAGAAGGAAACGTTCCCCAGTGATTCTGTTCTGGGAATTTTGAAGAACCATCTCGTCTCACACTTGAGCTTAAGATATAACGGTCCTTATAACCATATTGAACCCTTCCAATTATTCCAATTCGAGTATCTGTATAATCAAATCCAGAGTTTACAATTTGTGTACCCGTAGCCCCATTAAGCACATCAACATTTGGATTAGTCCAGCCATTTCTTCTTGCTGAAAAAGCCTCACTCGCATTTTGTTCTGCAGTACCAAATAAAGTAAATGTTAAATTATGGGCATCATTAATAGTCTTTGTATAGGTTGCTCCTAATTCGGTCAAAACATTTGTTGTAAACCGCGTTCTCATGTCAATATAAGCGTCTTCTGGCTGACTTTGTAAACGCGGTGGGTCTTGGGTGTTATATATTTCTGTATAAGGCCTCTCTATTTTCCCTATATTATTTATGCTAGTAAGTCCAAAATTACCAGTAACATTTAACCCCTCTATTATTTCGTAGTCCAGGTTTAACGTGGCACTAGACCGTGTTGTTTTTAATACATTAGTTGTATTTAAACTTTCTAATACCCAACCTAAGCGATTTACATCATCTCCACCTTGTTGAAAATCATCTTGATTATCTATATTAATACCGTTTTGTGTTGGCCTGTAAACAATAGATTGAGATAGCAAAAACCCTTGTGGAATCTCTCTTTTATCTGTATTTAACGCTACACTAGTTTGAATTCTTAATTTATTCTTTTCGTATACCGTGTTAGCTCTAACATTAAAACGTTTGTACCCTGAATTGATTTGCAATCCACGTTGATCAAAATAACCAAGATTTACGTTATAAGTGATATCTTCTGAACCTCCAGAAACATTCATATTGTAGTTTTGGGTTGGTACATTTTGGTTGAAGATTAAATCGTTTATATTTGTCTCATTTTGAAAGCCAGTGGTTTGCTGTTTTATTTGCAAACCAGTTTCATCATCAAAACCACCGTTTACATTTCTATTTTGTATGATATCGGCATAAGTTTGTTCTAGCGAATTCATTAAAGGAATCGCTGCATTTCGGTGTTGTACTGCATAACTACCATTAAGTCTCACTTGAAGCGAACCTGGTTTACCTTGTTTTGTAGTAATTAATATAACACCAGTAGCACCACGAACACCATAAATAGCGGTTGAAGCAGCATCTTTTAAAATGTTAATCGATTCGATTTCCGTTGGTGGAATATTTGGGTCACCATTTTGAACAATACCATCTACTACATAAAGTGGTGTATTATCACCAGACAAAGATGTAATACCTCTAATAAGAATTTGAGCTTCACCTCCTGGCTCAGAGGATGCTACAACATTAACACCTGAAGCTTGCCCTTGTAAGGCAGAGGCTAAGTCGGAAGTTACTACAGATGTAATATCTTCTGCTTTTACTTGAGTTACAGCTCCTGTTATTTCTTTTTTCTTAACAGAACCATAACCAATCACAACCACTTCATCAAGCTCATCGTGGTCTTCTTTTAAAGTGATATTTACCGTTTTCCCTTTAACAGTTACTTTTTCCGTTAGCATGCCAATATAGCTAACAACTAAGACATCACCAATGTTAGCGTCAATGATAAATTCACCATCAAAATCTGTTACAGCACCTCTATTGGTGCCTTGAACCATAACTGTGGCTCCCGGAATTGGCAGATAGTCCCCGCCTTCTCCACCTCCTGTAACCGTACCGGTTACGGTGATAGACTGCGAACTTGCATTTAAATTACATAACAATGCCACGAAAATAAGTACGACATGACTTGCTAAGCTTTTTTTGAATAATAATTTTCTAATTTTCATTTAGTTAGTTTTAATTACCAAATTTGATAAATAATTTTTATATAATGTATTTCAGACTTTAATACACTATAATTTAAATAGGTTTTGAGATTTGGTAAAATTAAATCTAATTGAATCTTTTTTATTTCGTTCAATTACCTTTTGCTTAATCAATTTTACCTTAGTTATACTTAAATTATAATCTAGTTAATTTCGGAATGACCAATTGATTAACCCCCTATAATCAAGGAAGTATTCCCTCTTCAATATTTAAAATTCCTTTGATTTAGTTCTATACCCTGTTCCTATTGAATAGTGGCAAAGTTTTAATATTACTAAATTAGACTGAGCACAAAATTTAGAAA
The DNA here is from genome assembly GCF_018860245.1 of Pseudotamlana agarivorans. Lineage (GTDB taxonomy): Bacteria > Bacteroidota > Bacteroidia > Flavobacteriales > Flavobacteriaceae > Pseudotamlana > Pseudotamlana agarivorans_A. Next base: position 265,666 of record NZ_JAHKPD010000013.1, on the reverse strand, counting down.
ATTTACTTGCTGGTTATTAATTTAGCAATAATCAGAAGTAAATCAAAACATTACACATTTAAGTTTAATCAAAAGTTATACCTCCCAACAAATAGCGTCATTCTCAAATAAAATTCTCAACGAACGGAATCTTAAAGAAAAAATTTTAGCTTTAATTTTTGCCATAGCAACAATCACTTTTAGTAACGCTCAAAAAATTGAAATGACAAAAGTATTTGGAGGTTACATATACCTCCAAAATGGGAATCACATGACATTGAAAGATTTGGAAAAAAAATTGGCATCTAACCAACAAACTTTTGATTTAATAAAAACAGCCCGTTTAAATAATACGATCGCATCAATCTTCGAAATTGCTGGTGGTGGACTAATTGGCGCTCCAATAGGAACAACTATTGCTGGCGGAGATGCAAACTGGGCTTTAGCAGGAATTGGGGTTGGACTTATAGCTATTGCAATTCCAATTAAATTGAGTTCAAATAAAAAAGCAAATCAAGCTATAGAATTGTATAACTCATCATTGAATTTAACACCTTTTAATAAACTTAAACCTGAATTAAAACTCATGGCAAATAGGAATGGTTTAGGACTTTCAATAAATTATTAAGAACTACTTATAATAAACCACTATGGATTTAAAATCCATAGTTTCAAAAAAAAGAATGAAATTCTTTATTTACGTTACTCTAATATCCAATTACCTTTCTCTGAATTGGGCTTTCCCTTATGGTGTTCAAGGTATTCCTGAACCATCTCATCTGTTATCTTTCCTATGCTCCACGCTCCATAACCAACAGCCCAAAGATGGCGACCCCAGTATTGTTTGTTCAATTTCGGAAACTCCTGTTGCAACATTCTTGATGAACGACCTTTCAGCTTCTTCACCAATACACTTATACTTAACGATGGAGGAAACTCAACATGCATATGGACGTGATCCTTGCTTACAACACCCTTTAAGATTTGTACATTTTCAGAATTACAGATCTGAATCAGTAAGTCACGACACCGATGCTGAATATCTCCCTGTAAAACAGGATAACGATATTTCGTGGCCCAAACAATATGACAGCTTAAATTTGTTATTGAATGTGAATTCTTGCGATAATTTCACATATAACAAAACTAAAACATTTATAGAAACTAAAGTAGCTGCAATGAAATTGCAGGGTTTTAACCCTTAACTAGATAATAAATTAAATTCTTCAAATTCGGTGGCATCATTGATATAAAACCGAAGCTTTTCAAAATTTGATGTTATCACGTAGATACAGCCTTTTTGATTGGCTTTATAATCAAAGGCTTGTTTACGTATGCTTTCTAAATCTTTAGTGTTTGTGCCTTTAAGCTCTATAACTCCTATTGCAGTATCCTTTAAAAGGATGGCACCATCGGCTTTACGTGCGTTCTTTTCGTTTTTAAACTCGGTAGTTAAATTCGGATTTGGGTTTGGAAACAATGTATAGCCAAGAATATTAACAAACAGCTCATTAAAAAAGGTGGCTTGATATTGCTCTTCTTTAGCTATTTTAATGTTTTCTTGTATGCTGGTGTTCCAAAAGTATTTTTGATACTTTTTATATGCTTTATCGATGACTGTTTCATCAAGTAAAGCGAGATGAGATTTAAGTACGGATGCTTGAAATAATGCCATTTACTATTATAGAGTATTATTAAGCCTCTAAAATAAGAAAACAAAACAGGTATTATCGGGTCTACTTTTTTTATTATAACAGTAGTTTTCAACAAAAATCAAGCCTGCTCTAAAACAGCCATTATCTGAAAAGAGATTTTATTTTTTCCATTATCATTTTGTACCGCACTTCCTGTGTTTCATAGTACAAATTCCCTAAAATGGCTTCTTGCATCCTGCTTGATTCTAAAATATTTTGAAATTGTTCTAGCAAATAAATGTTAACCTCTTTATCTGCATTATCAACTATCTCGTGCCAATCTGTTCTATTATCTAGGATGTAGATAACATCTTCAAAATCGTGACTCATTCTTGGATCGTTCCCTCCTCGATCTGAATGGGCTACAAACTTGCTTGCCAGAAAATAAGGTAATGGCATTATATTTATGGTTTGTCCTTCAATATCCATTTGCTCTCTGTTCTCAAATCCTGCTTCAAACCAAGGATTAGCTGGTGCCCACCCAACCGGTTTTGTTCCCATAACATCCACTAATATATCATCAAGTTTAAATCTACAAATGACATCCACATCTGCTGTTTGCTTAAAACCTTTTGCAACTAACTTTTCTCTGATTTCCTCAAGATGAGAAAGTGACACAATTTTAATGCTAATATCAATATCTTTTGTAGGTCGCACATCATCGGCAGCAGGATCATTAACATATAAGCTTACTGTTGCTCCACCAACATAAATGACTTCATCGTTTAATTCACGTAATGCCTCAGCAACACGTTTAATAATCTTTCGATTTATGATTGTATTTTTCAATTGAAATGCTTGTCAAGTTCCTCTATTGCTATGTTTTGTTCTCTAACATTCCCCAAACGAATAGCATCTACTAAGGCTAATAACTCATGTAATAATCTATCTTTTAATGCTGCTTCTGGAACTTTACTATAAAGTGGCTCTACTGAAAACCCTCTATCCTTACCTTCGGCATATGGCCAAACATAAACTTCTTCACTTTGAATACTATTAACTAAAGGTTCTGCACTATGCGCTGTCACAACGCCACGAACTAATCCACTTGGTCTTTGAGGATAAACATATTTCAAACCGTATTTTAGGAACTCCAATAACGCCAATTTCATTACCATTTTTTTATCGCTAGAAATTAATCTTGCTATAACGCTTCGATTGAGAGACTCGCTAATTTCACTGTTGCTTATTCCTAATTCATAAGCTATGTCTTTCATCAACCAGTCTTCCTCTCCTTTAGCTATGATTTTGAGTAAAATAACTAAATCTTGTGGTCGCATTCCATTGTGCTGCTTCATAACTCTTATCTTTATTGATTCTCAATTCGCGAATCGCGAATTGCAAAACACGAATTTAGATAATTAAAGTAAAATAACCAACTGAATATATATATAATGAAAATTCAATATGTATGTTCCACAAATAAACAACTTTCTAAAACGGTTGAAAACTACTTTACTGAGATGCATTCTGAAAATGAGTTTTTAAGTGCTGGAACTAAAAGTAAAATTTGTAGAAAAGAAGGCACTACTATATTAGAAATGTAAGTATCATTTTAGATTACCACTATACTGATTAAAATAATAACTTTAAACTACCAAAATTACCATTATAATGTTTTTTTTAATTGAATTCCATTTGTAGTAGTTAAATGGCAAGAATTTAGTAAACTTTCGAGATAAGTCCTAATAATTGGTACGTTTCTCGAAAATTTACTATGATACCTTCATAAGAATATATTTTGAATTCATTTACGCCTATTTGAAGTCACATTCAGCGTGAACCCACAAAACTCTTAAAGTTTTGTTAAAAAGGGGCAAATTCGGTGTCACTAAATCTTAAGGGACCTTATAAGTCCTATAAAATCTCAAAAAATGAGATTTTGGATAGTCCCTCTTTCTCCGCAAGGAATACATTAAATTCCACTAAAAGCCCGTAAACATTATGTTTATGGGCTTTTTTCATTTTCTTACTCACCAAACAAAATCATATAATATCAAATAAAAGGGGATCAAAAAAAGCAATACAATAGATATAAGTCAACTACCACAAGGAGTTTATATTTTGAAAGTGACAGACCAAAACTATGTAACAACCAAAAAATTCATAAAACAATAAATTTTTGATTTTTTCAATGACCAAAGAACAATTTCATAACTCTTACTGGTAAAAAATACAACTTCATTAATCTATGCCTTGTTAGAAGTATTCATTCTACATCGAAGGTTTTACAATTCTACAAACGCCCTTCAAATAATAATTATTACAAATCAAATAACCCTGGCAACCAAAGTGTTAATTCTGGAAAATAAGTTACCAAGAATAAAGCTAAAACCATGGCTAAAAATAGTGGCAACAGTGGTTTTATTACTTTTTCAATAGTCGTTTGTGCCACACCTACCCCTACAAAGAGTACGGAGCCCACGGGTGGTGTACAGAGTCCGATACATAAATTAAGCACCATGATAATTCCAAAGTGAACCGGATCCATTCCTAAAGCAGTAACTACGGGCAAAAATATTGGCGTGAATATGAGCACTGCAGGCGTCATATCCATAAAAATTCCAACAAATAATAAAATGAGGTTAATAATTAAAAGTACCACAACTTTATTATTGCTAATACCCAACAGCACATCACTAATATTTTGAGGTATATTTTCAAAAGACATCACCCAAGACATACTCATCGAAGCCCCAATTAGAAGCATTACCACCGCAGTTGTTGCCGTAGAGTCTAACAGAATTTGTGGAATATCTTTAAAGCCAATTTCTTTGTAAACAAAACCTAATATTAAAGTATACAATACAGCAATTGCTGAAGCTTCAGTAGCCGTAAATACACCGGTTACAATACCTCCTATAACAATAAAAAGTAAAAGTAAACTTGGAAAAGCATTAATAAAAGTTTTAAACACTTGACTTAAAGGACTACGCTCTCCAATTTTATAATTCTTCTTTTTAGCCCAAAAGGAAGCCACTAGCATTAAAAGCAAACCCGTTAAAATTCCAGGCACGTATCCAGCTAAGAATAAAGCAGCAATAGACACACCACCACTAGCAAGTGAATATACAATCAAGACGTTACTAGGTGGAATTATTAGTCCTGTTGTAGCTGAAGTAATATTAACAGCGGCTCCAAATTCTTTAGAGTATCCTTCTTTTTCCATTTCCGGACCTAGAATACTTCCCATAGCTGAAGCCGAAGCCATAGCCGAACCAGCAATAGCCCCCATAAGCATTGCCGCAATCACGTTTATTAAAGCCAATCCACCAGGAAGCGATCCCACAATGGTTTTGGCAAATGCAATGAGCCTATGCGCTATTCCTCCTTTGTTCATGAGTTGCCCCGAGAGGACAAAAAACGGAATGGCAAGTAAAGCGAAACTATCTAAACCAGCCCCCAACCGTTGCGCTACAGTTGTAAATGCTGGTAGTGCTGGTATGCTTACTAACATGGTTAGCACAGATGAAATGGTAATACTCCAAGCAACTGGAGTGCCTATAGCAAGCAGGCCGATAAAGCTTATGACTAAAACAAGTATTGGTATATAATCCATAATTAGTTTAAATTTTTAATGTCGTCAATTTTATAATAGATTATTAGTAATCCAGTTAGTGGAATAACTAAATATACTACAGCCAATGGAAGGTGTAGTGCTGGTGAATGTTGTCCTAAAATATAGGTGATATACACCAGTCTAGATCCACCTATAACAAGTGCAAAAAAGCAAAAGAGAATTATGAGCGATAGCACAACAATTCTCAGTTTTTTCTGTGTTTTTGGTTGTAACTTAGGTGTAATAATATCGATTGCTACATGCATATTTTTTCCAGAAACATAAGCTGCCCCCAGTAGTCCCACCCAAATCATAAGATACCGCGCTAACTCGTCGGTAAATGAACTTGGTGTTCCTATAATATATCTTGTAAATACTTGCCATAGTACATTAATCACCATAACCCCCATGATAATTACTAAGAATGCACTTAGAATTTTATCTAATTTTTCTCTTATCATAGCTTATTTCGTTTCTTGAATTTGTTGAATGAGTTTAGCCATTTCGGGATCTGTTTGAAATTGCTCATAAATACTTTGAACTTTTTCAGAAAACAAAGACTTGTCTGGTCTAATAATAGTCACTCCATTTTTTTTAACTTCTTCTAGAGCTTCGGTTTCGGCTTTAGCCCAAAGTTCTCTTTGGTATGGCACAGAACGACTTGCGGCTTCTTGTACCCATGCCTTTTCTTGGTCTGATAATCGATTCCAAAATGGTGTTCCAACCAATAAAATATCAGGTAAAACTGTATGTTCATCTAAAGTGTAAAATTTACATACTTCATAATGCCTAGAGAGGTAAAAACTTGGTGGATTGTTTTCAGCACCATCCACAACACCTTGTTGTAATGAGGTATATAACTCCCCCCATGAAATAGGTGTTGGAGAACCGCCTAAGGCACTAACCATGTTCATGGCTGTAATACTCTCCATCACACGTATTTTAAGTCCTTTTAAATCTTCAGGAGTTTCAATAGGTTTATCTTTCGTGTAAAAACTACGACTTCCAGCATCATAATAAGCTAGGCCTTTTAACCAATATTGTTCACTTTCGTTTAGCAGTTCTTGACCAATAGGACCATCTAAAACCGAATAAGCATGTGCTTTATCTCTAAACACAAATGGTAGTCCGAATACCTTTAATTTAGGTGCAAAGTTTTCTAAAACACCCGCAGATACTTTAGTCATGTCTAAGCTTCCTATTTGTAGAAGTTCTAAAGCTTCACGCTCAGAACCCAATTGTTGGTTTGGATAAATTTCTAAAGCTAATTTTCCTTCAGAAATTTCTTTTAAATCCTCACCCATCTTAACCATGGCCACGTGCACAGAATGGTTTATATCCAAACCATGGGCTAGTTTTATGGTTTTAGTTTCAGAAAGTTCACTGCAACTAAAACACATAAACACACACAGTATTAATATGATTTGTTTTGTCATAAGTTTATTGGTTTTCTAGTTTCTAAGCTCAATGTTTTAGCTACAGTAACTATGGTAGTACTTAAGGTCTTTTTTACTTTTTAAAAATATACTTTAACGTAAATATTTTTTATCTGAATTATATATTATTAAATAATTGACACCTTTAAAATTTTGTTTAGCTATTCTGAAAAAATGTGCATCTAGTCTTCGTTTGAAGGTTTTCCAATGGTCGCTAAAATACCGCCATCTACATATACCACGTGCCCATTTACAAAATCACTAGCTTTAGAGCTTAAAAATATAGCTGCTCCAGCCAAATCATCAGGATCACCCCATTTTGCTGCTGGCGTTCTATTGATGATAAAGTCATTAAATGGATGACCATCTACACGAATAGGTGCCGTTTGTGAGGTTGCAAAATAACCTGGACCAATACCGTTGACTTGAATGTTGTATTTTGCCCATTCGGTAGCCATGTTCTGGGTAAGCATTTTAAGTCCGCCCTTAGCTGCAGCATAAGCTCCAACACTATTACGGCCTAATTCGCTCATCATAGAGCAAATATTAATGACCTTACCTTGCTTTCTGTTTACCATGTTTTTCACCACATGTTTTGACACAATAAAAGGGCTCACTAAATCAATATCAACGACCTCTTTAAAATCGGCAACTTCCATTTCTAAAAGTGGTGTACGTTTAATAATACCGGCATTATTGATCAAAATATCAATAGCCCCTACTTCTTTTTCAATTTTAGAAACAGCTTCAATCACTTGATCTTCTTGGGCAACATTAAATTTGTAACCCACAGCTTTTATACCTTCTTTTTGATATTCCGCAACAGCGTCATCAATTTTATCTTGTGAAGAATTACCGTTAACAACAATGGTTGCACCAGCAAGGCCTAGACCTCTAGCCATAGCCATACCTAAACCATGTGTACTTCCTGTTACTAAGGCTACTTTGCCTTCTACGTTAAATAAATTTGTTGCCATTGCCTATCTTAAATCTGTGATTTTAGCAACATCCATATCGGTATAATCTAAATTTTCTCCTGCCATACCCCAAATAAAGGTGTAATTTGAAGTTCCTGACCCTGAGTGAATCGACCATGGTGGAGAAATAACCGCTTGATCGTTTTGCATCCAAATATGGCGTGTTTCTTGTGGCTCACCCATAAAATGACAAACAGCTTGTTCTTCTGGAATATCTATGTAAAAATACACTTCCATTCTACGATCATGAACGTGTGCTGGCATGGTATTCCATACGCTTCCTGTTTTAAGTTCAGTCATACCCATTTGTAATTGGCAACTGGTAACCACGCCACCAATAATCATTTGATTAACGGTTCTGTGATTTGCTGTTTCTAAAGATCCCAATTCTAATTTTTTAGCTTCAGCTTTGCTTACTTTTTTTGTTGGGTAATTGGTGTGGGCTGGTGCAGAGTTTAAATAGAATTTTGCGGGATTACTAGCGTCATCGCTTGCAAAGACCACTTCTTTATTTCCCATACCAACATAGAGTGCATCTTTGAAACCTAAATCATAACGCGTCCCATCAACAGTAACGGTTCCGTTTCCGCCTACATTGATAACTCCTAATTCTCTACGTTCTAAAAAACAAGAGGCTTTTAAAGGATCTATCGCTTCTAATTTTAAAGCTTCGGCAGCTGGAACTGCAGAACCAGCGATATAACGATCATAATGCGAATAGGTCAAATTTATTTTACCTACTTGCATGAGGTTATCTATTAAAAACTCATCTCTTAATTCTTGTGTGTTGTATGCTTTTACCGTTTTAGGGCTTGAAGCATAACGACTTTCATAACTTATACTCATGATATTTTATTTAATTAGGACTAATTTATTGTCTTATTAATTCTTTTATTTTTCGAAATTGAAATAGTTCAAGGCGTTGTAGTAACAGATATCTTGCACCATTTTCCCTAGGTATTCTATATCATTTGGCACCAGACCTTTATTTAAATCTTCGGCTAATAAATCACATAAAATACGTCTGAAATACTCATGTCTTGGAAAAGACAGAAAACTTCTACTATCGGTTAACATGCCAACAAAATGACTTAACAAGCCTAAGTTTGATAAGGCATTCAATTGTTTTTCCATACCGTCTTTTTGATCTAAAAACCACCAGCCAGACCCCCACTGCATTTTACCCGCACAATCACCAGAATTAAAATTTCCCATCATCGTGGCAAAAACTTCATTTTGAGACGGATTCAAATTATAGCTTATGGTTTTAGCTAAACAGTTTTCATAATCGAGCCTATCAAAAAATGCAGACATCGATTTTGCATGGGTATTATCACCCATAGAATCACAACCAGAATCGGCACCTAACTGTTCTAATAAACGTTTGTTATTATTTCGAAGGGCTCCTAAATGAAATTGTTGTACCCAGTTTTTCTTGTGGTATAATTTGCTAACATGATACTGAATGCAAGACTTATAGGTATTTATTTCAGTTTCAGACAGCGTTTCTCTCGATAATTTTTTCTTTACTACAGCATCGGCAGCTTCATCAGTAAACGAATAGGCATAAATTTGTTCTAATCCGAAATCTGAAACCCTACAACCATGCTCATGAAAGAAATCTACACGCAGTGAAATCGCCTTTAACACATCAGTTAAATTCTGAATAGGAAAAGCGACACTGGCTTCTAATTTTTCTAAATAGGCTGTAAATTTTTCACTATCAATTAAGAATATTTGATCAGGCCTAAAAGTTGGATAAACTTTAGTAAAAAAGCCTTTTTCAGCAATGGCCTTGTGATATTTTAAATCATCTATAGGGTCATCTGTGGTACAAATCACCTCAACATTCATAGCCTCTAAAAGCTGTGCTGGTGTTTTATTTTCTAAAACCGTATTAGCGCTATTGTAAATTTGACTGGCATTACTTTCTTGTAAAACAGCATCAATATCAAAATAGCGTTTAAGCTCTAAGTGCGTCCAATGAAACAAAGGATTACGCAACGTATAAGGTACGGTTTGCGCCCATTTTTCAAACTTTTCATCCTTAGATGCTTTTCCGGTTATAAAAAACTCATCAACACCATGAGCTCGCATGGCACGCCATTTATAATGATCACCATCTAACCAAGCATCAGTAATGTTAGCCATTGGCTTATTTTCTGCAATTTGCTTTGGCGACAAATGATTGTGATAATCTATAATCGGCATAGGCTTGGCAAAATCATGATACAGTTTAATCGCTGCATCAGAATTCAATAAAAAATTATCTTCGATAAAAGTTTTTGAACGTATTGAAGCCATATTATATACTGTTTTTTATTCCTAACTCTAAACCTCTTAACTCAGCTAAACCACGTAACCTTCCTATTCCTGAATAACCAGGATTTGTTTTTTTACTTAAATCGTCAAGCATTTGGTGGCCATGATCGGGACGCATAGGAATGTTCCAATCAGCCATACCTGTTCTTTTTCTTTTACGTACTTCGGAAACAATACTCTTTACTACCTCATACATCGGCACATCACCCTCTAAGTGATTGGCTTCATGAAAATTACCTTCAATATCACGTTGCGTACTTCTTAAGTGAATAAAATGCACACGATCGGCAAAACGATTAAAAATCTGAACCAAATCGTTAGATGCGATAACACCTAAAGACCCCGTACAAAAAGTAATTCCATTTGAACGGTTTGGCACTTGCTCAAACAAATAAGCATAATCAGCTTCGGTACTCACGACACGTGGCAACCCTAAAATTGGAAACGGCGGATCGTCTGGATGAATACACATGAGCACCTCATTTTGTGAGGCTATTGGAATGATTTCCTTTAAAAAAGCCACCAAATTTGACTTTAAAGCCTCGGCATCAACATCTGAATAAGTATCTAAAACCATTTGAAACTGTTCTAACGTGTAACCTTCTTCAGCTCCTGGTAATCCCGCAATAATATTATTAACCAGTTGGGTTTTATCAGCCTCGGTCATCTGGTCAAAATAGGCTTTCGCTTTTTCTTTTTCAGCATCGGTATAGCTCGCTTCAGCGCCCGGACGTTTTAATAAAAATAATTCGAAAGCTGCAAATGCAACTGCTTCAAACCTCAAAGCTTTAGAACCATCGCTTACTTCATAATTCAAATCGGTACGTGTCCAATCTAAAACGGGCATGAAATTGTAGCAAACAATATGAATGCCACAGGCTGCTAAATTCTCTATACTGGTTTTGTAGTTTTCAATATACTTTTGAAAATCACCAGAACGTGTTTTAATGGTTTCGTGAACAGGAATACTTTCTACCACACTCCATGTGAGTCCTGCGGCTTCAATGGTATTTTTACGTTCAATAATATCATCTTTACTCCAAACGGTTCCGTTTGGAATATGATGTAATGCTGAAACTACGCCTGTAGCTCCTGCTTGTTTTATATCTGTTAAGCTTACGGGATCATTGGTCCCGTACCATCTCCATGTTTGTTCCATACTATTTATTTTTTATACACCACTATACGCGCTAAATCCTCCATCAATAGGAATCACTATTCCAGTTACAAACGACGACGCCTCGTCACATAAATACAGTGTTGAGCTTATTAAATCTTCTGGCACCCCATAACGACTCATTGGCGTTTGGTCTATAATTTGTTGTCCTCTTTGAGTTAAACTCCCATCAGAATTCGTTAAAAGTGTTCTGTTTTGTTCAGTTAAGAAAAACCCTGGCGCTAAAGCGTTAACGCGAATACCTACCTTAGAGAAATGTACAGCAAGCCACTGTGTGAAATTTGACACCGCAGCTTTAGCTCCACTATAGGCTGGAATTTTAGTTAAAGGCGTATAAGCATTCATTGATGAAATATTTAAAACACTACAGCCTTTTTTACCAATCATGTCTTTAGCAAAAACTTGCGTTGGTAATAAAGTCCCTATAAAATTTAAGTTGAAAACAAACTCAATACCTTTAGAATCTAGATCAAAAAAGGTTTTAAAACCTTCAGTCGTATTTTCTAAATCAGCTTCCTCTAAAAACGGATTTGAAGTGGTTCCTAAAGGATGGTTTCCTCCTGCGCCATTCACTAAAATATCTACAGGACCTAAAACTTCGTTAACCTTAGTTTTAGCTTCCTCTAAAGATGCTTTTTCCAGCACATTTGCAACAACGCCAATCGCTGTTCCGCCTGCGGCTTTTATGTCTTGAGCCACTTGTTCGGCGGCTTCCAATTTTAAATCTAAAACAGCAATTTTGTGCCCTTGTTCGGCCAATGCTTTAGCTAGTGTGCTACATAATACACCACCGGCTCCTGTTAATACGACTACTTTACTCATGTATGAATGAAATTTAATTTATTATATTTACGTGTTCGCACACGTAAATATAATAAAAATTAGTGTGCGCCCACGAATTAACCATTTTATTTATAAAAAATGCTTTTATTTGCAAATCAAAATGAAGCATAGCAACATATTATAATGATCAGGATAAAGGATATAGCAAAGGAAGCTAATGTTTCTGAGGGCACTGTAGACCGCGTTTTACATAACCGTGGTGGCGTATCTGCCAAAACAGAAGCTAAAATCAGGAAAATTCTAGAGCGCAGTAATTACAGTATCAATCCCGTAGCTAGTGCGTTGGCCTTAAAAAACAAACACCATATAGCCGTTTTAATACCTGAACATAATGATACCGACTCATTTTGGAAATCACCCTACCTTGGTATTTTAAAAGCTAGTGAAGATGTTAAAAGTTATGGCGTGCAGGTTGATTACTTCAGCTTTAATCAATATGATCCTAGCTCCTACCTTGCAGCCTTTAAAACTGCATTAGAAACTCAGCCTAAAGGTGTTATTTTCGCGCCTATGTTCTTAACAGAAACAAAAAAGATAACGAAACAATTAGAACAACTCGATATCCCCTACCTTTTTTTAAATATTGACGTTGAAGGATTCGATAATCTAACATACATCGGTCAAGATTCATACACATCTGGTTACATTGCTGCAAAACTGATGCATTTAGAACTTGAACAAGACGCTAAATTATTAATCATTAAATCACGTGACCATTATGGAGATAATAATGCGATATCTAAACGCATTGAAGGTTTTATGGATTATATTAAAGCACTCACTAAAACCGAAACAGTTACCTTAAAAGTTGAAGATTTAAACGATACTAGCAAAATTCAACAAAACATAAAAACTTGTTTAAATAAACAGCGTACTATTTCAGGTATTTTTATACCTTCTAGTAGAGCTGCAGTTATTGTAGATGGCCTGAAACAAAACGGATATAACGATTTTAAAATTATTGGTTTTGACAACACGCCTCAGAATGTGGCGCGACTAAAAGATGATTCTATTTCATTTTTAATTTCTCAAAAACCCTTTGAACAAGGTTACGAATCGGTTCGTGTAATGACCGATTATTTACTAAAATCTAAAAGGCCTTCTGAAAAAACATACCTTCCAATTGATATTCTTATTAAAGAAAATGTAGATTTTAATGACATGAACCAGTTGATGTTTGAGAATGATATTTCGGAAGTATAACACCTGTTTCATAATAAAACACTAATACTCACACTTCAAACTCATATTAAGAACAAATTAGAATTACCCATATTTTTACCTAGAACTTTGAACTGTTATAAATAAACTCCTATCTAGTTAGGTTTATGCATAACGCTTATTTTCTAAGTTTTGAAATAACTATTATTTGATAAAGTATTTATATCACTCCTCATCAACATTTAAAATACCCATATCATACTTTATTTTCCAGGTACCATCATTCTGCTTCTCCCATATATGAATCGCTTTAAAGGTATCTGTAGTAAAAATATCGTAGGCTATTTGGCCTTCTATTCGAATTTCAATATAGTCTCGACCCAATTTCCAATCTTTTTTATTTTTTAATTTCGGAGTCTTTTTTTGCGTTTTGGCCTTTTCTTCAAAATAGCGTTTAATTTCAGCTCGATCCCAAACTTCAGGTTCTGTATGCAGTCGTTTTGCATCCTCAGTAAAAAAACGTTCAACCGTTAAAAAATCACCTTGCGCCCAAGCTGTTTCATAGGCATCCATAGTGGCAATAAGTAATTTCATGTCTGATTCATTCTTATTTTCACAAGACATGCAAACAAGAAGGCTAAAAAACACAACAGGAAACAACAATAAATTTTTCATTTTATATACAATTTATAATACTGTAAAAAAATGGTTAAGGCGCATTAACTATTTTTTAGACAGATCTAAGGAGCTCAAATTTAAAATCTTTTTTTTGATTTTATAACACTAAGCTAATCATGTCCAAAAAATGTACGTAACCTAATTTTTTAAACACCATGTTTTAAGTTCTAAAGATAATTGAAAAAAAAAGGGTCATTTCAAAATAAACGTACCGTATTGAAACTGAAATCTGCGACAGTTTGTTCCATAATTATAATGACATATATCACATAACACACCTCCCCGCTTATTTCTTAACGTATCACCTTTTACTTGCTTATGTTCAAAATCCCTAGTGAATTTAAACCTCTAGCTCAAAATGAGCAAACTTTGAATGGTCAGAGCAAAGTTATAACATGAATCTCCTGATACATTTGTATTTGTAAAACAACGAACCATTTTTATTAGACACTATGAAAAAACTACACTATTTATTTAAAAGTTTATTAGTAATCTTATTGTTTACCTCTTGCTCTGATGACGACTCCATTGAAACGATTTCAGAAGATAGATTTGTAAGTAATATATCCCTTAGCAAACAAAATGTATTCATCGAAGACGAAGTAACCCTTAAGTTTGAAACAAATAATAATGAAACTATGACCATTGTTTCTGAGAATGCAGATGTTAACCTTATACCCGTATCAGATACAGAATATAAAATTTCTTCAACTAAAGCTGGAGCTGGCTATATAACCATTACAACTACTAAAGGAGAAATCGAACAAATAGATCAAGTTCAAGTAATTTTTAACGCGCATGGTACAGAAGATTACGTAACACTTGAAGGTGTTATTGTTGGGGAAAGCAATAGAAACTCCCTTTTATTATTACATGGGGAACCAGACGAGATACAACAGTTCACTGCCTCAAGCACAAATGAAACTACAGGAGTTGTATCTACCATAAATCTTGAAAACTGGTATTATTTATCTAAGGGAATTGCCTTTACAATTACAGATACTTCTGGGTTAATTTCTCAAGCCAAAATATATGGTACTAATTGGGCTATAGACATAGATGGTGATATCAAACAAGGTAGTCCTTATACAGGATCTATTGGAACTTTGGGAGATTTTAGTACAGGAATACTTATGGATGATGTGTATGCACAAAATGGAATCCCGACAACAAGTGGAATTTCTGGTCCCTCTATGGTATTCTATCGCTATGCAGACCTAAATACTTCTGCAGCTGGAAGTCAAATTGGAATTTTTAATTTTAGTTCAGATGATGTTGATGATTATATCGGTAAAGATGTTACTTCTATAGTATTTTTATAAAAAATCATTCTATAAATAAAAAAGCTGTCTCCATTTTATTGGGACAGCTTTTTTTTATTATTCTACTGATTATCCGTAATGTGACATAATTGTTATCGTCAACCTGAACTTGTTTCAGGTTCTCATCACAATATATTAATTATCAGCTTTATGAGATTCCGAAATAAATTCGGAAGGACGTAAATACAATGTTTAGGTTACAAAACGGATATACAAATTATTCTATCTTGACTGAAGTAAAACACTAATTCACACCGAATATGTTATAGCATTTTTTAAATTTTTATAGGCATGAATTATAGTGCTTAAAGGTTAGAATTAAAAGTACTTACACTGTAACCTGAATTCCAGAATAGAACTCTTCGACTAAGCAAAACACACCTTAAAGACATATAAAACAAAGACTTATAACGCTCTTGACTACCTAAAATCCATTGACGCTCAACCATCTAAATCCCCTCCTTAATCAAATTCTCCTTTAGTTAAAAAAAATTATAGTGGTAATAGTTAAATACTTATAATTTAAACTCAGAATAAATTTGAAAATGAGAAGGCTGTATGTAATTCTATTGTTAGTTAGTTCGTTCGTTCGCAGTCAAGAACTTTTTGGTGAAAAAAATGAGATCCCCACGGCGCACGACCTGATATTGGTCACCAGCTACTATCCTCTAAAACTTTAAATAAAAAAATCTCAGATTAATATTTAACCCGAGATTTTAAAACTCACACAGTTTATGAGATACAGCCCATAATTCAATTTAGCCCAAAAGGAAAGCGACTTAAATCGTTTCCCTTTCTTTAGAGAATAATTTTGAATCTGGTCCTGTTGGCAACTCCGCTTGCCATTTTTTTATTTTATTAATCAATGCTTCTACAACAGCTGCATTTCCCTCTTTAAGATCGCTTTTTTCGTAAGTATCTTTTGTGATATCATACAGCTCAACATAGCTTAAATCGTAATTAGCAACCAATTTCCAATTCTGATCTACAATGGCATAAGACACCCAATGATCTGGCGTTCTATTACTGGCAGGCCACCTTGCATTATATTTCCAAAAAAGTGGTTTTGTTCTTAATGGGTATTCTGCCCCCTCTAATGTGGCTACTTGACTTATACCATCTGACTCATAATTTTCTGGTAATGTAACCTTGGCTAATTCACAAAATGTTGGCAGTAAATCTACAGCCGACATTAAAGACGTATTATCAATAACTCCAGCTTTCACCTTTCCAGGCCACCTCACAATAAACGGCACGCCTATACCACCTTCAAATAAAGAGGCTTTGTAGCCCTTTCTACCGCCTGTTATACCTTTTGATGCACTCGTATCATACCCTGCCCCTGTAGCCGAATCGTATTTTAATTTTAATTCTTTTACGTCGTAGGCTGCTCTTGCTGGGCCATTATCTGAACTAAAAATTACAAGTGTATTATCTGCCAGTTCCAAACGATCAATAGCGTCCAGTACGTCTCCAATTCTATCATCGGCATGAGATAAAATCGAAGCATAAATGTTATCATCTTCAGGTAATTCAGGAAAACGTTGTTGATATTTTGGAACCACATGATGTGGTGCATGTGGCTCATGTATCCATAAATTAATAAAGAAAGGTTTATTTTCTTCATTGGCTTTTTCTATAAATGCAATCGCTCTATTCGCATCATTATGTACAGGCATTTGTTCTCCAGAACAGTTAAATGCACCATATTCATCATAACCATAAACTCCTGGAGCTGGCGAATCTTCAACCATATTATTAGACAGATGCCATTTACCAAAGTGCGCGGTAGCATAGCCCCCTTTTTGCAATAATCTTGGCAATAATGTCACGTCTGGATCTAACCAATCTGGCATATTGCGTTTTGCATTATCTTTTACCCAGGCGAAATGACCATCAACATTATGCCTTGCTGGGAAGTGCCCCGTCATTACGGCGGCTCTACTTGGTGAACACACACCACTGGCCACCGTGAATCTTTGGTAATCGGTACCTTCGGCTACCAAACGATCAATATTTGGTGTTTTCACATAAGGATGACCATGTGCGCTTAAATCTCCCCAGCCCCAATCATCGCCAAAAATGAATACGATATTAGGTCTAGTTTCCTCTTGTTTATCGCGAGGTGTTTCAGTGTCTTTTTTACAGGCTGTAAAACACACCATTGTAATAAAAAAGCATGTAATAAGTTTAAGAATTTTCATAATTTGATATTTATATTTTTTTTAGCGCTTTAATTTCTCTTTTAATCAGATAAGGTTTACAAATCATTACCATTTTACACAGTCCTTTTTTAAAGTCCCATTTTGGACTAGAGTGTTAGAAAACAATTTAAAAAACGCATTAAATTTTAATTTTAATTCATGTTTATATGCTTGCTAAAATAAAACAATAATAGAAACCTATTAGACCGAAATCAGTCAATATTTGCTCATTTTGACTTGAGTAAAAAACCATACTATTTCAAAACATCTGAAAATCAATCCTTAAAAAACAATACTAAATTTAAAACCTTAAACATCTTAGCAATCTAGACCAGTCTGAGCAAAGCCATGAAAACATTTAGTGCGCCATTATTAGTGATTCAAGGCGACAAAGACACAACAACCCCAATAAGGCATGCACATTATATGGCAAAAAAAACCGCCTAAAAATGACTCTTTAGACGGTCTACATAATTCAAATCATCTTGGGTTTTAATGCTTAACCTAAAATGTAATATGGTTTTTATATGTACAACTTATTTTTTAACTACTCTTTTTCTTTGTGTTATTGTTCCGTTTGACACTTCTAAAAAATAAACACCAGGTGTAAAACTTGTTAAATCCAGCACATTTGAAACATGGTTTATAACACCCGAAAGAACGACTTGCCCTGTGATATTAATTAATTTATATGCTGAAATCGCTGCCATTTCTAGTTTAACAGTCACAAAATTTTCAACTGGATTTGGGAAGATTTTAAATACCGGTTCATATTCGGCTTTCATGTTGGTTTTATCAAGGCTTGATTTGGCTGTTACTGAAGCTGCAGAACCATATACTTCAACCTCAGCTAATGATAAGGCTGTGGATGCTTTGTTCTGTGATATTCTCACGCGATTGCCTGTAACCTCACCAACATTTATAGTTACTGAAGGATTAGGCGTGCTTGTGATTGTTTGTGTGTAGACCACATTATCTTCGTTATTTAGCACCTCTAAAGTGAAATTATTTAACCTGCTCATGTAACGCGTATCGGTACGATTAAAAATCGTTACCTCCTCTATGGTATAATTACCATTTAGGTTAACCATCCACCACGAATTACTTATAGCTTCGGTATGTGTTACAGAACCAGCATTCCATCCCCCAGTCGTGTTCCCGTCTATAGCACGTGAAGCCTCGCCAGTATAAGCAGTTGTAGACTGCGATGCTGTCCCGTTTAACGCAAGATTTGACACTTCATATACTCCGGCATACACCTCAACTTCAGCTAATGATAATGGATTTGTTCCGTCTATCTGAACCTGAACGATTTGCCCGATGACATCACCAGTTTCAATGGCGATTGAAGGATCTGGAAAGGCAGTAAACGCTTGTGAGAAAACGGTATTTCGATCTCCGTCCATAACCGTAACCGTAAAATTTGTTAAACGCGTCTTGCAGCATGAGTCTGTTCTTCCAAAAACGACAATATCACCAATACTTCTAGCAGAACCTAAATCAACTTCCCACCAAGGGTTAGTTTCATTAGCTGTATGCGTCGTTGAACTTTCTGACCATACACCGCTACTGTTGCCATCAATAGCACGTGAAGCTTGCCCCCCATATGCCGTTGAAGATTGTGATGCCGTACCGTATATGGCAAGATTATCGCTACCAGATGATGTACTGGTAACTGTAATAAAACTATTATCTGTAAATTCACCATCGGTTGTTGTTGCCGTAATTATGGCAGAACCAGTGCTTAAAGCCGTTACTAACCCAGTGGTTTCATTAACCGTTGCAACTGCGGAATTACTACTTCTCCAATTTACAGTTTGATCGGTGGCATCTAAGGGCGTTACAGTTGTCATTAATAATAATGAATTTCCAACCGCTACGGATGCATTTTCTGGAGAAACACCCACTGAAGTCACCGAAACAGGCGTGTTTTCAACTTCATATACTTGAACCTCAGCAAGGGTTAACGGCGTATTGGTAGCGTCCAACTGTACTTTTACGACACTTCCAACAGCGCCATTGGCTTCAATAGTTACTGAAGGGTCTGGATAATTATTAAATGACTGAGAAAAAGTAATTTCATCATCACTATTAATAATATATACCGTGAAATTTGTCATTCTTGCCTGATAGCCAGCATCAGTTCGATTGAAAACAACAATTTCATCTATGCTATGAGAACCAACCAAATCGACTTGCCACCAAGCATTATCTTCTGCGGAAGTATGCGATACAGAACCATCAGAATATACCCCACTTGCATTTTGATCTATGGCTCTTGAAGCTTCACCAGAATAATCGGTTGACGATTGAGATGCTGTACCATAAATAGCAACGTTAGGATTACCTGAAGGAATTGTTCCACCATGCGTTTCAACATATTCTGAAGTCGTCATTAGACCACGTGAATCTGTAGCTGCAAAATAGAAAGCCACCGTGTTTTCTGGCAATGTAGCAGAAAGTATATTTCCGGATATTGTTGCTGTTGTCGCTAACCATTCACGCTCGTACCAATAACCATCATCAAGTGTATAAAGCAATTCGGCACTGCTTAATCCTGCCTCAGAAGCGACATTTACAGTCGCCACATTCGAAGCATCGAAACTTGGCGATCCAAAAGCAGGTAAGGCATCAGTACCATAAGTCACTTGATTGGCAAAAGTATAAAGCTCATCAAGTCTTAAAGGTGCCAAATTACTGTGTCCAAAGCGTAATGAAAATAGTATATTACCATTCACATGTTTTGCTGAATTTTGGGTTACTGGCATCGCAAAATTATAATCGTTTGTTCCATTAATAAATAAAACAGGAAAGTCCACCCTATCAAAATACACTGAAGCATCATAATATTGATTTACAAAATCAGCTTTAGCACCGCTAATATTGTTTCCTTGAGCACCATCAGAATCATCTAAATAGCCTGCCCCATATACAGGAATAGCCCATGACCATCTGTTATCAACACCCATTGCTGTACTTGTAATGGTACCTCCCCAACTGGCACCACTAAGTCCAATTTTATTGGCATTTACTTCAGGAAAAGACCCTATTAAGGTATGGCCGATAATAACCTGTGCTATGGCATGATAAAACCATTGTTCTTCCACTGGGTTGGCATAATCATTAAACACACCACTTCTGCTTGGGCCAGGGTTTGGAGAAGGCAGATAGGCGCCATTCGCGTCTTCTGTGGGAATATGGCCTTCTAAATCTAAACTTATAGCAGCATAACCTTGGTCGTTAAAGTAGTTCACCCATTGTGAGTAAGCCGTACCCCCACCGCCGTGGGCATGAACCATTGCTGGCCAACCGCCCGCAGGCATGGTACCGCTAGGTGCACTATAATAGGCAAAGACTTGCACGGGATTCCCCAGATAATCCAGAGAACTAAATAATAGACTCGTAACGCCATCTTTTTGGGCAAGCGTGGTTGCTTCCCATTCAGGTACTTCATATAGCTCATCTAAATCCCAGGGTCCAACAGTCTGAGAAAAGCATAGCATACTTAATGTGATTGATAAAATCACTAAAATTTTTTTTATTATTTTATTATTTAACATGAGGGTTGAATGTTAGAATAAAAGAGACTATTCAAAAATTGTACTTTCAGAAAAATTCTGTTTTAGCCTTTATTTAAACCGTCTCTTTTATATGATTATTATTCTTTTATAATTCTTTTCATTTGTGAAGTCACTTCATTAGACACACGAACGGTATAAATCCCAGTAGGCAGACTAGACAAATCAACAACATTGGCTCCTTGATGAATTGTACTTGAAAGCATTACTTGACCTAACATGTTTACCACATGATAATTAGCAGGTTCTATGGTATCAAGTTGAATAGTGACAAAATCTTTTACAGGATTCGGATAGAGCTTAAACACATTGGTAAAATCGGCTTCCAGCATATTTTTATTACTGCTTGATTTAGCTGTTGCTGAAGATGTTGTACCGTAAACCTCAACCTCTGCCAATGAAAGCGCCGTTGAATTATTGTTCTGTATTATTCGTACGCGATTCGCTTCTACACCGCCAACATTAATTAGCACTGAAGGATTTGGTGCCGTCGTAATAGTTTGTGTAAATGTGATTTCATTCGCACTATTTAGCACTTCTATGGTGAAATTATTTAATCTGTCCATGTAAGCAACGTCTGTACGGTTGTACACGATTACTTCTTCAATAAAAGCGTTATTATCAAGAGTTACCATCCACCATGAATCATTTACGGCTGCGGTATGCGACACAGAACTATTACTCCATACCCCATTGGTATTACCGTCAATAGCTCGTGATGCTGGCCCACTGTATGCGGTAGTAGACTGCGATGCTGTTCCGCTTAAAGCAAGGTTTGAAATCTGATTATACGCTCCTTCATACACCTCAACTTCAGCCAATGACAATGCATTTGTACCGTTTAGTTGAATCTGAATTATTTGACCCAACACATCCCCAATATCAATAGTCGTCGAAGGATCTGGAAAGGATGTAAAACCTTGTGAAAAAACAGTATTTCTATTAGCATCCATTACAGTTACTGTGAAATTATTTAACCGCGCTTTACAGCAAGCGTCTGTTCTGCCATACACAACAACTTCGCCAATACTTTTAACAGCGCCCAAATCTAATTCCCACCATGGATTTGTTTCATTAGCTGTATGCGAAACTGATCCATTAGACCAAGTACCACCGGTATTACCATCAATAGCACGTGAAGCTACGCCTGTATAAGCTGTAGAAGATTGCGATGCCGTACCGCTTAATGCTAAATTTTCATCTCCTGTATCGGGTCTATTGTCTTGATCCCATTCGATATGTGAAGTAATATTTTCTACATCGATGGTCACGGTACAATATTCAAAAACTCTGGTGTACACATAGCCATCCTTGACAGCTTTACCTAACGGCTCACCCATTTCTTTATCAAATACATCATGCCAAGTCATTAGTGACGAAGAGTTCCAAAGGTGATCACCTTCATCTACCCAGCGGTAATACGTGTTTTCATGCGCCACTATAAGGTAAGCAGCATGGCTAAATTCAAAAGTTGAGCTATAGCCATCGTAGGCTGAAAAACACACAAACATCTGATCATTTGGAATTTCAAGACAAGCGTCAAGGAGTACAACACCCGCTTCTTTGGACATAACACGTCTACGGAAAAAGGCATCAATAAATACACCATCTGAATAATTTAAGCACTCAGGCCAGCCTCGTATGCTTAAACCGTTTGGGGCAAAATCCATTCCGTTAACCAGTCTATAGCCAGTTATTCTATCACTCATATATTGTACATTATCTGTATGTGCTGTATACGCTCCCTTATAGCCATCTAGAAAGACGCCGTGAAGGTCGCTAGACTCGACTAGATCGTTTACTGTATTAACATACCAGTCATTTTCACCTGAATTTTCAAGATTCAACGCATCTACATCGCCATTCGCGTCATATAAAAAATACTCAGGATTTGTTTGTAGTATCTCAGCTTGGGATTCAAAAAGAAGCGGATATCCAGACCCAATACTATAGATTGAAAGCGGTTTGCAACGTGGGTTTGCCTCGATCAGTTTTGTCGCTGTAATTTTACTCGTCTCTTCATGGGAAGGATTACCATAAATTGACCTTAGATGTGTCTTTTCAATGGTGAAATATTCAAAGTGATCGCGAATCCAATTATATTCTTCATCGCTAAAATCTCCACTGTTGTATGAATGTCCGTAAAGGCGTGTTTTTTTCCATTCACCGGCATAGCCAGGTTGCGCATGGAGCTGCGTAAAATATCCTGCCATAAATACAATGGCAAAAATGGTGTTCAGTTTTAAATTCATCTTATTTAGTTTTACTAGTTTATACTGCGTTTGAATTGATATTCAAACAAGAATCATATGGTTAGTATGATTTTTTTTGTGTGTCTGTTTCGTAATTTTAATTTTAGAGTTAATGTGATAAGAGCACCTGCTTTTAAGGCTGCTTTTTCTTTGAAAATTTATGGTATTAAACACTCTTTTTGATTATCCATTTAATATCATATTCTTGTCTTTGCGTCGTGCTGAATTCATTTAACTCGGTTAAATCTTCGATTTCAGCACCCATCAGACCATATATGAGTATCTCTATGTGACCCCGAAACAATTTCACGGTGACATTCTCAATATTTATAACACATTGAGGGTATTCAAAAAAATTTCATCAAGAAAGGCTCGTCCGAAATGGTCTTAAAGTTAAATTTTGGACTACCCAAACTTGAATCAGGTTCTTATAATGACTGGTTATTAAGATGAAGAGAATCTGAAATTAATCAGAATAACCAGTTTTAATTACAATACAGTGATCATTTTCAATGATATGAATGCCCGCTTCTCTCGAACAAACATTTCACTAAAAACCTGTATTTATCTGCAAACTTGCCATACTATTATTTTGCTGACAAGCAAGAAGGGTCGACCGTTTTTGGTAATTCTTTATACCATGTGGATACCATTTGAAACAACCTAGAAGCCAACTCTGGTTGTTTTTTAGATAGATCATTTTCCGTTTTTTCAAACGCATCCGTTTTCATATTATGAAGCTCCATTTTGGAGCCATCAAAGTTTGACACTAATTTCCAATCGCCTTCACGAACAGCCAGTCTTGGCCATTTGTTTGGTAAAGAATTAGCACCAGTATGTAACCAAAATAGCGGACGAGTACGTTTTATTGTGTCTCCATTAAAGGCTGCTAAAAGGCTTTCTCCATCGCATGCTGCACTTTCAGGTACAGTAACTCCAGCTGCTTCGCAAAACGTTGGTAATAAATCTACGGCAGAAATTACGGTACTCCTGTTATTAATACCTTTAGGTGTATGTCCTGGCCAACGCACAATAAATGGAACGCGAACCCCACCTTCGTATAGGCTACGCTTACGCCCACGAAAACCTGCTGTTTCACCAATGCTATAATAAGAGCCCCACTTATTTTCTCTACCCTTATTCGTACTGGTTCTTTCAGGACCGTTATCACTTGAAAAAACAACAATGGTATTATCAGCTATTCCAGCATCATCAAGTGCCTTAAGCACCTTGCCAACCTTTAAATCGCCGTCGCTAATTACGGCACCATAGATTTTTCGTTGGGCATCGGTTTCATTTTCCCATAGCTTCTTCGCTTTATGAGATGGCGCATGTGCTGTATGACTCTCATGAATCCATACATTTAAGAAAAAAGGCTTGTTTTTGTTTCTTTTAATATAGGCAACGGCACTATCGGCAATCTTACTGTCACGAATTTTTTCACCCCGCCCATGATAAATTGCTGCTTCATCAAATCCGTAGGCGGTAACTTTCGGACTATCGTCTTTATGCCCCATATGCCATTTACCGTAATGGCCAGTGTGATAACCTGCTTCTTGAAGAAAACGAGCAGTAGTTGGCGCACGAACATCTAGCCAATCGGGTTGCTCTGGTCCCTTGCGTTTGGCATAAAAAACGCTATTAATACCAAATCGAGAAGGATAGCGACCGGTTAGTGCGGCTACCCTACTTGGGGAGCAAACTGGATTTAAAACATTAAACTGCTGAAAGTCGATACCTTCACTGGCTAGTTTATCTATATTTGGTGTTTTAAGCCATTTACTTCCATGGCAAGATAAATCGCCCCAACCCCAATCATCGGCATAAATGAAAACTATATTGGGTTGTGCATTTAACTTTTCTTGTGACAAAAAGAGGCCGAGACAAAACACAATTAATGATACGTAGTTCATTGTTATTTTTTATTTATTGATACGTGTAACGAATACCGGTTGTGCATCTCAAATTGAAATTACACACTTAATGATTTTCAAATCTTCGTAAACAATGCACAGGTTACCATGCAACAAATTTTAATATAACACCACGAGGTTTACGTATTCATAATTGTGTTAATTGCCTGAAAATCTAGCGCTCTTTAACTTTTTACTGTTAAATTTTAAATGATAATTTATTTCTTTACTATTTTTTTAACTTGTGATATAGACGCTCCAGAAACTTTAATTAAATACAAGCCATTCGCTAATTGACTTAAATCGATCGCAGCAGCACCATTATTAATCGTTCCAGAACGTAATTCTTTTCCAGTTGTACTAAAAATTTGGTATGCTACAGATTCCATAGTTCCTAATTTTATATTCATGAAGTCATTAGTAGGGTTTGGGGAAATAATTAAAGACACGTTAGCGTCTGAAAACGCCTCATTTGCTGATAACGTATAAGCCGAGCCATACACTTCAACTTCAGATAATGACAGCGCATTGGTACCATTTATTTTAACCTGAACAATTTGCCCGGCTATATTCCCTGCATTCAAGGTAACCGATGGATCTGGATAAGCCGTAAATGATTGTGAATACACGACATTTCTATTCGCATCCAGTACGGTAACTGTAAAATCACTTAACCTTGCGATGCAACAAGCATCTGTTCTACCATAAACCACGATATCTCCGATACTTTTAGCAGCCCCCAAATCAACTTCCCACCATGGATCAACTTCGGTAGCGGTATGCGTAACTGTTCCACTAGCCCAAGCGCCTCTGCTATCGCCATCAATTGCACGGGAGGCCACTCCTCTTGAAGCTAATGAAGATTGTGTTGCAGTTCCGTTTAAAGCAAGATTCACTTGGTTATTAGCATCATCCCCGTTATCATCATCTTCGGTATATTCAAAGGCGTTGATAAAATCTATTTGTGTCCATTCAAAATCAATTGGATCATTTTCTTGATTAGCGCCTTGCGTACTTCTTCCGTCTAATATTTGCTTCGTTAATAAGGTTCCTAATTCTGTTACTTTATCAGTCTCAGTAGCTTCAAGGTTATTAGTTTCTGATGGATCATTGGTTAAATCGTATAACTGAAAAGCTGGTAACCCGTCGGTTTGTCCAGCTTCAGGAAAACTCCAACCTCCAGAACCTGGACACATTATAAGTTTCCATCCGTCTTTCGTAATAGCAAATTCACCGTCAATTGAATGTGTGATTGACGCTTCTCTTAAATACCCTCCAGGATTATTCTCAAATAATGGTAATATACTGTAACTATCCTCGCCTTCATTATCTTTTAAATCATAATCTACGATATCGGCACATGTAGCCATTAAATCTGCCGTAGAAACCAGTTTATCTGATACCAAACCTTGCTGTATCCCATTGGGCCATTTTACCACAAAAGGCACGCGATGTCCGCCTTCATAAATATCCGATTTCATCCCTCGATAAATCCCACTGGGATTGTGTCCTTGTTTAGTCAAATTGGGTATTATAGCTTTTGGGGAACAGCCATTATCTGAAGTAAAAATAACCATCGTATCATCTTCTATCCCTGATGCCTTTATTTGATCTAATAATCTACCAATATAGTCATCAACCATAATAACAAAATCTGCATACGGATTTCCTAGTCCGCTAGTACCAGCAAATTCCGCGCTTGGTAAAATAGGCGTATGTGGTGATGGCAACGGAAGGTACAAGAAGAAAGGTTTGGAAGCGTTTGCATTTGCTTCAACATAATTTATCGCATAGTTAATAAAATTTGGTGTCACATCCTCATGCACAAAATCTTCGGCGGTTAAGCCATTTCTCCAATAACCTTGACCAGTATTATTAGTATACACGGTGGGTATGCTTGTAGACATCCCATTTTCAACATAGACATAAGGCCCCATATCCAAGGATCCGCAATGACCAAATGCATAATCAAACCCTAAATCGTTAGGCCCATTTGTTAGAGGCTTTGAAAAATCTATATCACCATTGGCTGCTTTTGCCCAATCCCATCCTAAATGCCATTTGCCAATATAGGCTGTTGCATAGCCATTATCCTTTAAAATAGACGCAACTGTTGCTCTATCATTTGGAATAAGCGCTTCTGATTCTCCATCTAAAACGGAAGATTTTAATGGCGTTCGCCAATTATACCTACCTGTTAAAATGCTATACCTGGTAGGGGTACAAACGGAAGAAGTTGTGTGCGCATCTGTGAACATAATCCCTTCGGATGCTAGCTTATCAATATTAGGCGTATTTATTTTACTATTACTATTAAAGGCAGAAACATCGCCATAACCTAAGTCATCCGTTAATATGTAAATTATATTTGGTGACTGCCCGGTTTGTGAATAACTCGTAAAACTTATTGTTAAAAAAAGCAGTATCAAACGTACGCTCATTTTATAATCTGTCTTCATAATTTTTAAAATGACACGTTATTTCTTTACTATTTTTTTAACTTGAGATATGGACACTCCAGAAACTTTGATGAGATACAAACCATTGGTTAATGTGCTTAAATCGATCGCAGCGGTACCGTTAGCAAACGTTCCAGAAAGTAATTCTTTTCCAGTTGTGCTAAAAATTTGGTAGGCCACAGACTCTGTAGTTCCTAATTTAATATTCAATAAATCGCTGGTTGGGTTTGGGTACATAATAAAAACTGCATTAGCCTCCGAAAACGCCTCATTTGCGGATAATGTATAAGCCGTACCATAAACTTCAACCTCTGCTAGGGCTAATGCCGTGTTTGTTTTATTTTGAAGGATTCTAACTTTACTACCAACAACGCCTCCTGCATTAACAGTTACAGACGGATTAGGTGTTGTTGTAATAGTTTGCGTAAATACCACTTGATCGTTGTTGTCGAGAACTTCTACAGTAAAATTATTTAATCGATTCATATAAGCGGCATCTGTACGGTTGTACACATGAATATCATTAATAGTATAAATATTATCTAAAGTTACCATCCACCATTCATCGGTTGCTTTACCTGTATGAGATACAGAACCATCGGCCCAAGCACCACTTGTATTTTGGTCTATCGCTAATGATGCATCTCCGGAATAGTCTGTTGTAGATTGTGAGGCTGTACCATAAACGGCAATATTAGGATTGCCAGCAGGAATAGATCCGTTAATCGTTTCTACATACTTTGAGGTTGTCATTAATCCACGTGAATCGGTGGCTGCAAAATAGAAAGCTTCTGTATTCGCTGGAAGGTTAGCTGTGATGGTATTACCGTTTATAGTCGCTGGAATAGCTTCCCATAATCGATCGTACCATTTACCATCATTTAGGGTATAGAGTAATTCGGCACTGCTCAATCCTGCTTCAGAAGCGACACTTACAGAAGCGACATCGGCACTATCAAAACTCGGATCTCCAAAAGTTGGTAAAGCATCAGCTCCATAAGTCACTTGATTGGCAAAAGTATAAAGCTCATCCAGTCTTAATGGTGCTAAATTACTGTGACCAAAACGCAATGAAAACAGAATATTTCCATTTACATGTTTAGCTGAATTTTGGGTAACCGGCATCGCAAAATTATAATCGTTCGTTCCGTTAATAAATAAAACAGGAAAGTTTACTCTATCAAAATACACCGAGGCATCATAATATTGATTTACGAAATCCGCTTTAGCACCGCTAATGTTATTACCTTGAGCCCCATCAGAATCATCTAAATAGCCCGCTCCATATACTGGTGCTGCCCATGACCATCTGTTATCAACGCCCATAGCTGTACTTGTAATCGTACCGCCCCAACTTGCGCCACTAAGTCCTATTTTATTAGCATTTACTTCAGGAAAAGAAGCGATTAAGGTATGTCCAAGGATTACTTGTGATATCGCATGGTAATACCATTGCTCTTCAATAGGGTTCCCATAATCATTGAACACGCCGCTTCTACTCGGGCCAGGGTTTGGAGAAGAAAGGTAATTACCATTGGCATCTTCTGTTGGGATATGCCCTTCTAAGTCTAAACTTATAGCTGCATAACCTTGATCGTTGAAATAACTTACCCATTGCGAGTAAGCCGTTCCACCACCACCATGAGCATGTACCATGGCTGGCCACCCTCCTGCTGGCATAGTTCCTGTGCTAGGCGCACTGTAATACGCAAAAACTTGTACTGGATTGCCTTTGTAATCAATGGAGCTAAACAATAGACTCGTTACTCCAGCTTTTTGTGCTAGGGTTGTGACTTCCCAATTTGGAACTTTATATAGTTCATCTAGATCCCAGGGACCAACGGTTTGGGAAAAACCCATTGTACTTATTGTGACCGATAGAACCAATAATAAGGTTCTTATTATTTTTTTTGTAAACATGAGATTTAAGGTTGAAAATAAATTAGTAGATTATTCTTTAATAATTTTTTTACTTTGTGTTTTAGATCCGGTATTCACTCTAGCCGTATAAATGCCAGATGATAAGCTACTTAAATCTACAGAGGTTGAACCATTACTAATTATGCCAGTAAGGACTACTTGACCTATATTATTAACAATTTTATATTCAGCAGGTTCAGAAGTTTTTAGTTTAAAAGTTACCGTATCTATAACAGGGTTTGGGTAAATTAATAACGTCCTGTCCTCAGCGTTCAAATCTGCATCTAATCCAAGCGTATTATTTTGACCCCATTCGATATGAGACGTAATATTCTCAACATCTAAAGTCACCGTACAATATTGGAATACTCTAGTGTACACGTAGCCATTTTTCACAGCTTTACCTAAAGGTTCCCCCATTTCTTTATCAAAGACATCATGCCAAGTCATAAGTGACGAAGAATTCCATAGGTGACCTGAGTCAACCCATCGGTAATAGGTATTTTCATGAGCAACAATAAGGTAAGCGGCATGACTAAATTCGAAAGTAGGACTATATCCATCGTAAGCAGAAAAACAAACAAACATTTGATCTTCTGGAATGTTAAGGCAAGCATCGATCAATACAACTCCAGCGTCTTTGGTCATAACACGTCTACGGAAAAAGGCATCGATAAATACGCCATCCGAATAATTCAAACATTCAGGCCAACCACGGATCGTTAATCCGTTTGGAGCGAAATCCATTCCGTTAACCAGTCTATAACCGGTCATTCTATCACTTATATATTGAACAGGTGCCGTATGCGCAGTATAAGCACCTTTGTAACCATCTAGAAAAATCCCATGAAGATCACTGTTGTCGGTATTCCAATTTGTAGTTTGAATATACCAGTCATTTTCACCAGGATTTTCAAGATTCATATCCTCCGGTTCACCGGCCGCGTCATATAAAAAATATTCAGGATTAGTTTGTAGTATGGCAGCCTCCGATTCAAACAAGTGTGGATATGCACTCCCAATACTATAAATCATAAGAGGCTTACATCTCGGGTTAGCCTGAATTAATTTTGTTGCAGTCTCTCGGCTCGTGATCTCGTGCGATGGATCTCCGTAAGTAGATCTGCGGTGGGTCTTTTCAATAGTAAAATACTCGAAGTGATCCCGAATCCAATCATACTCTTGATCGGTGAAATCTCCACTATTGAAAGAATGCCCATAGAGTCGCGTTTTTTTCCATTCACCTGCGTAGCCAGGTTGCGCATGGAGTTGTGCAAAAAATCCTGCTATAAAAACTATGGCGAAGATAGAGTTAAGTTTTAAGTTCATGTTGTTTGGTTTAATTTGGATTGCAAAATTATTATTTTCTTACAAAAACCCGTTACGGGTTTCCCTTATTTTTTTGGGGTCATTCTTAGAGAGGATCCCCTTCTCTTTGTCATAATCTTCATGGTATTCCATCAATACATGTGGCTCCTATAAACCGTTTCCATTCCAAGGGTAAGGTGTTTTCGTGAGCCACAATTTTGTTATTAAAAAGTTCGGTAAAGCCAAGTCTTTTTCCATTCACTTGCATAACCGAGCCAAGCAACCATTTGGGTGGCTATTCCTACAGTAATTAGCATTGAAAAGATGATGTTAAACTTTAAATTCATTATCAAGTTTTTAAAAATTAAATTCTCTTTTTATTTTATTAAAAATTCCTATTCATTAATCTATTTTAGCTGGCTCCCAAATAGGAATGCCCTTTTCCTTTAACTGTTTGTAGTAGCGCTTTGCAAAAGGTTGATTTTCGGGTTTAACCAAAGGCAACCCTTCGTTTACCAATAACGGTAAAGTGGACGCCCACCATTGATCATAAAGTTTGCGAAATTTCGTCAGTTCTACAGGATTAGCACTGGCTACATTAGTCGTTTCCCCCGGATCAATTGAAATATTATAAAGTTCCTTATTGTTTACAAAGCGCCATTTTTGTGAACGCACAGCACTATTTGTATATTTTGAAGCCTCACGCTCCCCTACATCCCATCGACCAGAATTAATAAACAATTCACGATCTGGCCATGTAGCTTTTGGATTTTGCAGTAACGGCACAAGCGATTTTCCATCTAAATCTTGCATATGAGAAGGCAGTTCCACTCCAGCTAAATCAGAAAATGTTGGATATAAATCGATATGCGCTGTTAAAGCATCTATATCTACACCTTCCCCTAAAACCCCTCTCCAATACCAGAAAGCTGGCACATGGGTACCGCCTTCATGAGGCGAGTTTTTAACACCTTTTAAACCTGCATTAAAAGGCATTTCTTTCTTACCATTTCGATTTAACATAAACCCATTGGCCATACCATTATCTGTCATGAAAATTACGAGTGTATTATCAAGAACTTTCCAAGATTCTAGTTTTTTCATAAACGCACCAAAGTTGTCATCAATATTTTCAATCATACCATAACGTCCAGCGGTTTTTTCATCAAATCCAGCTTCAAGAAAACGTTTTTTATATTTTTCTGGCGCAATGTATGGCGAATGGGGAGCATTTAAAGCCACATAAGCGAAATATGGTTTTTCAACTTTCTCTTGCTCTTTTATCCATGCTAACGTAGATTCGAAAAACAAATCGGTACAAAAACCTTTAGTTTGTACTATAGTTTTATTGTGAAGTAATACACTATCAAAATAAGGATTATCACCATTTGGAGGAAAATCGCCATATTGCACTTGACCAACACCCCCTGCACCGTGCATTAGAACCTCATCGAAACCACGGTTCCCTGGTAAATACACCTCTTCATCACCCAAATGCCATTTCCCAAAAAGACCTGTATTATAACCTGCCTTTTGTAAGGCTTGAGGCATTGTAAAAACATCTAGAGCCATACGTTCTCTTTGGTAAATAGTATGCGTAACACCATTTTTAAAAGGCGCCCGACCACTCATAATAGCAGAGCGTGTTGGTGCACAAGTAGGACTTACTTGAAAATCGGTAAACCGGGTTGATGTTTTATAGAATTTGTCAAGATGAGGCGTTTTCAGTATGGGATTCCCCATACAAGACAAATCGCCCATGCCTTGATCGTCGGTAATTACCATAATAATATTTGGACGCCTGTTCTTGAGTTCTTGTGCCTCAGTTTTAAACATCGATAAAAATGATAATGTGAATATTATAATTTTCATATTAAATTTCATGACGCTTTATGTGTTACTAATTATTACTTATTATTTTTTCTCAACCTTTACCACTTATTAGCATAAAGAAAATGACAAACCTTTTTTCTCAACAACTAAACGTTTCTATATAGTAACATTCAGCTTTATTTCCTGCCCTTTATTTAAATTCAATAATCTATATTCTTTTCCAAAACTTGATTCTTTAATCACATCCTCTGTATTACAATTAATTTCGGTTGGTGCTTTTGAAAATTTCAAATCAAATTGGGTATCTCTTTCCGCGACAAGCGTTATAGTAATTTTATGTTCATTCATATCCCATTCCACTGAAGTTTTAACTCCCACTCGCGTAAGCATATCATGAAAATTTCCTTTTGCCCATTCGGAAGGTAATGCTGGTAAAATGCGTAACATTTTGGCATCCGAACCACAAAGCATTTCTGTTACAGCAGCCGTTATACCCATATTAGCATCTATTTGAAAAGGTGCAGAATTACCATTTTTAAGAGAAACTGTAACGCCCATATTTCGCCAATCGTTGTGGTAGGTAAACAAATTTTTACCTAAACAACTTCTAACTAGAATATCTAAAGCCTCTTTAGCCTTTTGCCCATTGCCTAAACGCGCATAAACATTAGCCATGTGTGCCAAAGACCAACCCGTTTGTGACTTAAGTCCGATACGCAATCTTTTTTCAATGGCTACCTTACTGGCTTTGTATAATTCTGGTGTTTTTTCTTGACTAAATTCATGTCCTGGAAACAAAGGATAAATATGCGATTGGTGGCGGTGCTCGTAATTATCTTTAAAATCTGGGTGCATCCACTCACTCAAAGCACCATCCTCATTAATTTGATAATCTGGCATAGCTTCCAAAATATTTTTCCATCTTGAAACCCCGTCTTTTTCTATGCCTAGAAGTTCGCATGAGGCTATTAGATTTGTAAACACTTCTTTTGAAACTGCCACTGCGATGGTAGCATTCATCTGAACTTTAATTTTAGACAACCTACCCGTTTCTGGATCAATAACCGTTTTATCTATTGGCTGATTTTCGGGTGATTGCGATGGAAAAAACATATTCTTCCCTTGTTTATCTTTCACTATAAAATCTTCATAAAAAAGCCCCACTTCTTTCATAAAAGGAATGGCTCTGTTTTTCAAAAATTCTTCATCGCCAGTAAACAAATAATAATCATAATAAAAGGAAGCTAACCACCCTGCTGCATCAGTCCAATAAATAACATGTGGTGCTGTAACACGTAGTTTAGCAGATTCTGGAGACATGAATGGTGGAATAAAAATCCCGCGAGTTCCATAAAGCTGTTTGGCATTGGTTCTAAACTCATCCATATTGGCATCAAAATAATCGTAGAATGCCATCATGGATTCTTTAAGATTCCCCGGAAGTCCTTGCAAATAATTCATTTGCAAATTTTCATTAATACCATAAAATGAATTCCAAGGCGGACGATAATCACCGTTCCAAATGCCTTGTAAGTTCGCAGGGTACCCCCC
The DNA here is from genome assembly GCF_018860245.1 of Pseudotamlana agarivorans. Lineage (GTDB taxonomy): Bacteria > Bacteroidota > Bacteroidia > Flavobacteriales > Flavobacteriaceae > Pseudotamlana > Pseudotamlana agarivorans_A. The sequence goes on along the minus strand of NZ_JAHKPD010000013.1, from coordinate 231,500 downwards.
GCCTCGACTACTAGATATGAGTAAATATCTCCCATAATCGAATTGTTTCTGATTTAATTCGGTAGAAATATCGCCTTGATAAGCCTCTAAAAGCAATAATTCATTTGGAGTGTTATTTTCTTTACTTTGGTTAATATGGACCCCCATAGCATTAAACCTTTCGCTATGTAATGCCTTATGTCTATTAAAGAGTGTTTCGTAATTTGTATTGATTTCTAATAATTCCTTCTTTAATCTTGGAAAAGCAATTTCGCTATCTTCATTAGCAAAAAAACTTATAATTAAAGTGACAGTATCTGTATTATCAAATGAAATACTTTTAGATTCTGTATGTACAGCGCCACCTTTTGTAAGCACCCTCATAACACCGCCAAACTCACCACCATCTGAACCTGTAGATTTAAATTTCACAAATTCACCTTCAGTAGTTGTTATATATTTAAAGCCAGGGTCAAATAAATTCCCTTCTCTATCAATGGCATCATTCAAATCATGAATATCTAAAGTGGCCTTTCCAGAAATTGCATTTTTTTTATCTGCCTGAATAGACATTACTGAAACATTATCTGGAATAGAGACAAACAATCGTCTGGAAAATTTGGTTTCGCCATCGCGCCAATTTACGGCAACCTCCCCAGTTTCAAAATTTAGGGTTCTTGAATAATCCTGAAACATGAATTCATTTTCGGTAGTAAGTAATAAATCAAATGCAGGGTGAAAACGTCCAGCTTTAGCCGAAAAACCTGCTTGCTTTAATTTGTTACTATAATGTTTATTAGCTTTCAAGTAATCACCATTAAGCATTAATGCTCTTACCACAGGAAGTTCTGCAGATAAATCGGGTAAATCATCAGTTTTACCTCCATACCAAAGTTTGTTGTGATTAAATAGTACACGTTCTTGATAAATTGCCCCATAAACCAAAGCCCCAACTGTTCCATTTCCAGAAGGCAAACCCTCTCTCCATTGGCTAGCAGGTGTGATCATAGTCATACTATGACTAGTCTCTTTAGGCGGTTCTGGATTTGTAACACTTGAACAATTTAAGAGTAATATTAAGGTAAGGAATCCTAATATTCTATAACTTACTATTTTCATTCTGACAATTTTATCCAGACAATAATATAGAATATGGCTATAAACGAACCTCTCAATTCAGTCAATACTTGCTCATTTCAACTATGCGCTATAATATTGCGCTATACGTCATTTATTTGAGGCTTAGACACCCTGTTTTTTGCGTTTTTTTGATGAAAACTGTAACCTTTAGCACGTGCTATTTACCAAAAACAAACCCTTCCAAAAACCGCTGTTAAACCAAATTTCGGGCTAATTTTTTTGTAAATAACACCAAGCGATTTTCTTAATCGTCATGCATAAAAAAATCCTCAAAATAAACTTGAGGATTCTTGTAGCCAAATATCTAAATGTCCAATTTCACTTTTTAATCTTATAACCTAAATATATTAATCCAAAGTCATCCATGTTAACTGCTTCCAGTTTTCTTTAACAAATGGCTGTGGCTCGCCTTTTGTAGACCGACCATTTTTTATAATTTGAGTCATTTTATCAGTGAGTCTCTTCACGACTTCTGGGTGCTCAAAATATAAGTTTTTAGTTTCTCCAGGGTCATTATCTAAATCATACAATTCGTAAAGGGCTTCACCTACTTTTGGTTTAATTATTACTGGTTTCAACGAACCTCCTGAACCTCTTAACATATTCAATTTCCATTTCCCTTCTCGAATAGCAAAATGCCCAGTAAATGAGTGATTTACCAAAGGTTTATCCGTTATCACAGTTTTTGGGTTTTTCATCATTTCGTACAAACTGTAGCTATCTTCGGCAGCATCATCGGGTAATTTAGCGCCAATAATATCTGCAACCGTGGCCAAGTAATCGGTTTGGCAAACCGGCGTATTCACCTTAATTCCTGCCTTTATTTCTTTAGGCCAACGCATTAAAAAAGGAACACGATGACCACCTTCATAAATATCACGTTTTCCTCCTTTAAAATGCAACGAACTATAATGCTGGTAGGTATCTCTTTGGTATTTATAATTACTCTCTGCACCATTATCTGAACTGAAAATAACCAAAGTATTGTCCTCAATGCCATTTGCTTTTAAAGCATCTAAAACTTGCCCCACACGATAGTCTGTTTCTTGCATAAAGTCACCATAATTACCGCAGTCACTTTTACCCTGAAAATCAGGATGTGTACAATGCGGTAAGTGCGGACTCGTTAAAGGCAGGTATAAAAAGAATGGGGTGCCTTTTTTTGCATCCTTAGTCGCATTCCTTATATATTCTACAGCTTTATTGGTAAGAGTTTCTAATACTAACTCATCTATAAATGAAGGAGCAACCTCAATGAGCTTTTCTTTATATGCCTTGTCATAAGGTGGCGCTATTCTATAAGTTCGAGGTGTAACACCTACCTTTCTTTTAGTATATAATGTTGGTGGCTCAAGGACACGATCGTTCTCCAAATAAGTTAAAATGCCATAATTCATAGAGGCAGGAATGCCATAAAAATAATCAAATCCTTTCTCAATAGGACCATCAGTGAATGGTTTCGACCAATCGCGACCACCATTTACTTCGCCTACAAATTCCATTTGCAAGTGCCATTTCCCAATCATGGCCGTGTTATAGCCCGCATCACGTAATAAAGAAGCCATGGTTACACGGCCATCTTCAATCAAACAAGGGCCATCGGCAGCCAGTACATTTTTCTTAAGGGATGTACGCCAACTATAGCGACCGGTTAACAAGCTATACCTTGATGGGGTACATACAGCATCGCTACTATGGCCATCTGTAAAAGTGACACCTTCATCCACCAACCGATCCATGTTTGGTGTTTTAAATTTTGCTTCTGGATTTAATGCTCCAACATCGCCATACCCTTGATCGTCGGTATAAATAATAATGATATTGGGATTGTTTTTTTGTGCGGAACACATGGGTGCGCAAAACATTAGCAATAAAGCACTTAACACTTTAATTTTTACATTTTTTATAAACATAGCATTCTATAATAAGTTCTTTCTTTATTAGGGTTGAAGGCCATTTCCTTGGGAACACTTTAGTCGACAACAATATTACGTTTTAATACAACAGGCTAAAAAATTCTTTCCTATAAATAAAACTATTATTAACTAATTATTATAAACTACAAAACAACCCCCAAGATAACCTGAGGATTGTTTTTATTCAATAAGTTTATATCTTAATTTTTAAGCAGCTTAATTGTATCATAACCATTATCGGTCGATATTTTAATAACATAAGCGCCACTTGCAAGGCTACTTGTGTCGTATTTATAAGAAGGTGCAAAAGATTTTACTAATTGACCAACCATATTGTAAACAGCTACATTTTTTACGTTTTGATTCGCTTTTGCGTTTAACTGAAAACTATCTTTTGTAGGATTAGGGAACAAGGTGAATTTGTTTTCGTTTGCTATAACACCTTCTGTAGCCAGAGTCCCATTGCTCTTATCTACGTTAACACTATATATCCTTACTCCTGGCAAAGTAGTATTGTTAACATCAGGGCTTTTATCTAAATCAATAATGTCAAATTTAACATGAATAGGTGTTGTCGAAAAGGTTATATCGCCATTGTACTCGACAGGAAATAACTCGTAGGTTGTTAGATTAGTTTCTCCCTTATTTCCTGTAAACGTAAAAGTTTGTGTCGCTTGTGTACCTACAGTAACTTCTATTTGCACTTCAGTATCTACAACTTTACCAAAATCAAATGAAAGTTTGCCATCTACAGTACCCGATGCTGTTTGAAGATCAAATTCCAGTGTAGCCGCGAGATCCATATTAGTATTTGAAGTACCTCTCAATTGATGACCCGCTCCTATAACGCTTGCTCTACCGGAAGTTGCCGCCCAGGTATGAACAGGTAACGTTGTATTCGTTCCCATTGCAAAAGCCTGATTATCCATTGTTGTCGTAACGATATTTTGAGCCGTCATTGTTAATGACCCAAATAAAACTGCCATTGATAATAGTAATTGTTTTTTCATAATAAAAAAGTTTTGGTTTAAGGATTCTTGTTTTAACACTTACAATATTATCAAACAACACCTCTCATTAGCCTCGATAACAGCTCATTGCTTGCTCATTTCACTCATAAGAGGTGAATTTTAGTATTATCACAAGTAATCAAACCATACAAAAGTCAATAAGTACAAAATGCCTCGAGGTAAACAACGTTCATTTGTAAAAATCCAACTCACAAAAAAATCCTCAAGACAGTTTTGAGGATTTAAATTGATGCTTTAATTTAATTTTACTCAAAAATTAATGTTCTATTTCATGAATTTTCTACCAACTGATACATTACACATTAAATAAGGTTACCTCAGGAAGATTATTATCCAAACTAAAGCTTATTGTTTGGGTGTCAATTGGTTTAACGACAACTCATTTTCTTCCATAATTTCCCCTAATTCATTGATTAAACGGAAGGTTACTTGGCTTTTGACCCCGTCAAGATTAAAGGTAAATTCACCAAAAGCAAATAACCCTGAACCTTTATAACCAAATAATTGGTGTGAGGCATCTTCTGCTATCGCTGGTGGTCCGGGCACACCTCCTAGCGACCCAGGTTCAAACTCATAAAATTGATATCCAGAAGTTCTAGGAATAGTAAATCCTCGGGCACCATGCCTGTCCCCGCTTATTAATAAAACACCTGGTATTTTATTGGTTTCAATACACTGTAAAATTTCCTCACGGCCTTTGATATCCCAAACTCCCCATGAATCCTTACCATTGGTTACATAATCACTCCACATAGTTCCGCTAGAAATTATTTTAAAAGTAGCAGTTGATTTTTTGAGAACATCACTTAACCATTTTTGTTGTGCTTTTCCCAAGTACGATCCATAATCTCCTTGATTTTCATTGGTTCGATATGATCTCGTATCAAGCATAATCAATTCTATTGAACCAATACGCGTATTAAAATAAAGTCCATTGACAGTATTTGGAGGGTTATTCCAGTTTTGTTTCCATAGCTTTCGAAGGTGTGCCCTATCATCTTTGGTAAAATTTTTAGGTACCCCACCACTATCGTTACCAAAATAATCATGATCATCCCAAATGGCGTATAAAGGTACATTTGCAGAAAGCTTTTGCCAAGGTTCTGAGAGATCTCTTAGCAAATAATCGGATTGAAGTAAGCCCAAATTATTTTTCCGACCATCGGAGGCTATATCCCCTAATAGCATCATTGCCATTGGTTTTCTTTCTAAAATAGCATGAATTAGATTAGGATTATGAAGACCTATTTTGTGAAAACCTGATCCAAAAGCCAATCTAACCTCCTCATTCCCCCTATTTTTTGCTGTCGTTTTAAAAGATCCTTTAGCAATTTGCAGCCCTTGTACACTCATAAAATAATGATATTGCGTTGATGGTTGCAAATCGTCTATAACGATACGATGATCTGCACCTGCGGCAATAGGTTGTAACGAGTAATTGGTTTCTTGATTACCATTTTTTGAACGCACTTTTATTTGAACGGCCAAAATATTTGAAGGTCTAAACCAAATGCTTACCCCATGCTCTTTGAGATCGCCTAACATGGGCCCACCCATTAATTTTATATCATTTTGTTGTGCGGACTTAATTACTTTTCTGTCTGTGAAATTATCTTGATCTCGAGCAAAAACACGCCTAGCATCTAAATAAAACTTGTTAATATTTGATGGCATGACCTGATAACTATTCAGCAACATGGTGTCAATGGATAAACTACCTTGATGTGCTTCTTTTAAAGTAATCTGGTGCCTTATTGGTACCATGCTAACTTGACTAAAAGCAGTATAACGCGTTAAAATTAAAACGAAAAGGCTTAAATAAAAAAGTTGCTTATCGATCTTCATACCCTCAATTAATTATTTACAAATTTGATAACATCATCTGTAATAATTTCATCGCGAGCATCAGCTTCACGGGTTTGCATTTTCACATTTTTAAAGGTGATGTTTTTTGCATGACGAATATAAGCGCCCCATGAAGGTAGAATACCAAAAAAGAACTGTTCTGGATAGCGGGCAATATCCTCAGCCACTTTGTTCTTTTTATGCTTTTTTGTTCCTAACCCTGGAAAAGAAATATCGATATTCTCAAGGGTAACATTCTCAATATAATGATCTGGAATCCCAGTAATCATAATAGGACCGGCCTGCGCCATCATTTGGTCTGGAAATTCTTTAATAAATGTTGGCGGATGGTAAATCCCTGGAGTTCTTTCATTAAGATCCTCAATGGTTACCTCTGCAACAATATCACTTATTCGTACGTTTTTAATCGATCCAATGGGAGCGCCTTCGGGCTTAGCGTCTGCGTTTTGTATTTGCGCCTTAAAATTTTTATACACCCGTCCTCTATTTCCCAGTCGAATAAAAACTGGACTACCTACATTTTTCATGGTAATTCTTGAGATATCAATATTTTCCAATCTTCCGCCATCTACCAACTCTATTTTAAGTGCTCCCATCGGACAATCATAAAAATAGCAATTCGACACATTCACATCCATAAATCCACCTCTTGAAGAAGTCCCTATTTTAAATGGTGCTGTACCACTACTCACCACACAATTACGAACGATTACATTTCGACAAGGGTTTAAAGAACTTTTTAAACAAATGCCATCGTCGCCTGAAATGATATCACAATTTTCAATCAATACATTTTGACAACCATCGATATCAATACCATCATTATTAACGTTGTTATTACGAAATCGAATGGTAATATTATTAATATGAATGTTGGTACAATCTATTAAATGTAACCCCCAAAATGCTGGGCGTTTAAGGGTCACGCCTTGCAAGCTAATTTGGTTGCAATTTTCCATTCTAATTAACCGCGGACGCGCATTTTTGTTAAATTTATCTGCTGGAAATGCTTTATTTGTTCCTCGACCATCGATAACACCTAATCCCTCAATAGTAATGTTAGTAGCATCCTCAGCATAAATTAAACACTGACTATTAGATTCTTCACGAGGCACTCTAAGCGTCGCATCGTAATCATTTATATTTTGACTTCCCAACAAATAAGCACCATAATCTAAAGAGAGGGTGACATTATTCTTTAATATAATAGTACCTACCTGAAATTTACCGGCTGGAACCCTTACTGTACCACCCCCTTTGGCTGTACAGGCATCAATAGCTTTTTGAATCGCTTTTGTATCTAGTGTCACACTATCTCCAATAGCTCCAAAATCCTTTATATTGAAAACAGTTATTTTATGGTTGTTCTGGTTGAATTGTGCATGCCCATAGCCAAAACAAACGAGTAGAAAAAGTGATAAAATTAAATTTTTCATGTGTTTATAATTATTGTTTTTCAACAGTTAGATTAAAATACTGTACAGTCAATGCTTGAATTATTGAAGGCTAGTTATGCCAGTTTTAATAGATTAATTAAACGTTGCATCTACATTTTTGACCTCTTTTTTGAATAAGACTCAGGGCTTTTTTTTTGAATAGACCCAGCACCTAAAAAATATTAATATGCTGCTATTTTAATAAATACTGAGGTTTTCAAATTATTTTATAAGCGAACAGCCTATTTAATTGGCGTAATTTTAGCAGCCTCAAGGCTGGAGGTTTCAGGATCTCCTTCAACTAAAGACACTGAAATCTTATGCATTCCTGCAGTTTTAAACTCTAAAATACCCATGTTATAATACACGAATTTTTCGGTAGCCGCTTGTTGATTTTGTACCAAAACACCTTCATCTGTAATGGTTTTCCAAACTAATCGTCCACTGCCCTTATATTTTAAATCTAAGTAATAATAACCTGGTTTAAGCACATTCACGGTCCATTCTGCTTTACTATCTTTTTTCCATTTACTAATTTGCTTCACATGTATCCATTCTCCAAATTTCTCCATCCATTTAATTTCCTTCTTTTCTGCGTTTGTTACCTCAGCGAATTCAGCCAATAAGTGATTTTCAATATTTGGATAAACCCCATAATTTGAATCTACAGAAACCTCCTCTACCTTAGTATCTAATTTTAATTCAATAACAGAAATCAAATCATTTATAGGTTGATAAGGCACATTTAAAACCGTCCAATCTTTTTGCTGATCGAAAGTAATTTTCTCTGCAGCTGTACCTCCCACCGCATTTACAGATAGAATTTTTGTTTTCAATCCTGGCAAGTACAATTTTTTATCTTGTGGCCAATCGTAAACCGATAGAAATAAAGAATTCCCTTTAGTGGTGACATCACCCCAGGCTAAAGCATGTTTCCAAGGAGAACTTCCTGCACCATAAACAACTTGCGGGTGTTTTTTAATCCATTTACCAGCTTCTCGTAAAAATTTTTGCCCAATTTCGGGAATCGTTCCTGTACCATCTGGCCCTACATTAAATAAATAAGTGCCTCCACGACCGATCGTAGCGATAAGACGTTCTAAAATAAGTTTAGGACTTTTAAAATTATTATCGTACCACGCATAAGACCACGAGTCGTTGTTGGTATCGCAAGTTTCCCATAAGCCTTCAATATTTCGATTTGGTACTTCCATATCGCCTTCACTCGCATAATCTCCTAACCCATATCCAATACGACTTCCTAGCATCGCATTAGGTTGTAATTTACGTACCATCTTTTCCAATTCAAGCACATATTCCTTAGGCATTTTCCCTGGCGTATCGAACCAAACAAAATCGATTTCGCCATAATTAGTACAGATTTCTTTTACTTGAGGTTTACATTTATTATAGAAATAATCTTTAAAAGTTGCTGGTTTTCCGTTTTCATCAACCTTTGGACCTTTATGTCCTCCTGGGGCTGTCCAGTCTTGATTATGAGAATAATAAAACCCAAAACCTAGTCCAATTTCTCGACAAGCCGCCGATAATTCTTTCATAGGATCACGACCATAAGGTGAGGCTTTAACAATATTAAAATCATTTACTTTTGAATCGAACATCGCAAAACCTTCATGATGTTTACTAGTGATGACAATGTATTTCATACCTGCATCTTTAGCCAATTTTGCAATGGCTTTAGGATCGAATTTTGTAGGATTAAATTCTTTGGCCACAGCCATATACTCATCATCTGGAATACTGGCTACATTTTTAGATTTTATCCATTCTCCAATACCATAATAGGTTTTACCATTCCATACACCACCTAAGTGGGAATATAAGCCCCAATGAATAAACATGCCAAAATTACTTTCATCAAAAAGTTTTGCTTTTCCAGATTTAAGTGCATCAGAGGAAACACCTGTTTCACCCCATAACTTATCCATGCTTTCATTACTTTTTCCTTTTTTTTGTGCATGTACTAAACTTATCGTGGCTAGCAAACACAAGGCAATTAATTTTCTCTTCATTCTTTTATTTTTTATTCTATTCTAAATTTTAATTATCACAAAAAATCTAAAAAGCTTAGATTTCATTATCTCCCTTTCACCCGTCGTTGCCGTCTTCTAATCAAAATGTATTCAAATGCCTATTGACATTAAAACGGACTGCGTTTTAAGCAAATCTAGCACACAAAAAAGTACATCCTTAACTCGTTTCTTGCTAACTTTTGCTTATTCTCGACATCTCTCACAACAAGCTAATAAACAACGATCTAGATGAATTATGTAATGGTTTTTATCGTAAAAGCCACTTCTAATCAACATTAACGCTTAATATCGATACATTTTGTAGTATATAATTGGACTTGATGGCTTTATTTTTTAATAAAGAAATGCTTCAAATTAGGACGATCTACATATTGGTTAAATCGAGACTGTAAAAAACCTCTATAGCCATAAACCAAGTGGTCCTTTCAGCTTAGCACAAAAAATAAAACCTCCTTTAATGCTGCTTAAACGAGGTTTATTCCAATTACTTTTTAAATATCACTTTAATAGTGAGTTACTCAAAAATCACTATTGATTACAACGGTAATAAGTTGTCTGAAACTATTTTTTAATTATTTTATGAATAGACGTACCGCTTTCTGTTTTAATTTTCAACACATAGAACCCTTCTTTCAATTCACTAGTATTCAAAACCATAGGAAATGATTTCAATGGCATATTGTTCACTAACTTACCTTGTAAATTAATTATTTCTACTGTACCATCACTGGAACCATTTTGATTCGATCTTATATGAATTTTATCACTTGTTGGATTCGGGTAAATAGTAAATTCCTTTACTTCTTTTTGATTATTTGTTGAAAGTGTGCTACTCGTTAGCTTAATAACTGAATCTACCGTGTCCCAAGAATCACTCCCGTCTAAGGTTACTGTTAATTGGTTTGCTGTTTGTGTTAGGCTACAAGTTTTTCCTGTTCGCAAGTTAACAGCTGTATCGTACTGTCTGCCATCGGCAGGTGCGTCGATACTTAGAGTATTTCCAGACGGGGCTTTCAATACGTGAAGGTATTCAAAGTTACCAGCGGCCGATCTTGTCGCAACTCCCCAAGTTAAATCGTTGATGGTTGTGCCTTCAGGTGTTGGCCAAGAATCACTAGGTATGGTACTTTTAATAGACTCTGCTACGGCATCAATTAAAGTGCCTAATCCTGTCATGCCAGCTACGATACCCGAATTCCAAGATATGGTTGTAGTTGGATATGGGCCTATAGCCCAAGCTACTCCACCACCTTCTTCATTTACACCAGCTTCTAGAACGGTATATTTATACATTTGCTCACTTGAGTAGCGAATACTTCCAGGTTCAGCAGCCCAACTTCTGTCAGACACAAAAGAAATAGATCGCTCGTAGGCCGGCCAAGTATTCTCATCATTATTATTAATACCAGTATACCCATCTCTTTCGAAAGTAACTTTTGGATTCTTTGTTTCAACCGCTCCAAAATCTGCACTCACATTAGAATGACCATTACCAATTAAAACTGCATCAGGCATAATCGCTCTAACTGTATTTCCTATACGTTCTGTATTAGTACAACGGTAGTTTAAACCTTTATCGAACCAGTAGCCTTTAAATTGTGACTTATAACGTTCGGTAAGTTCGGCAATAACTTCATTGATAAAGTCGTTGTATTTAACTTCTGGCTTGTTTTGATTAATATAGCCAACTTTTGCCTGTTCTTCAGGAGAGAAATCATGTGCTTCTGAAGGTTGAATATAAAAATAAACATCAATACCTCTTGCGTCACAGGCATCTAACAATTCTTGAACAACATCACGCTGAGAACTGTGTCCTGGACCTAGCCATTCTTCCATTTTAGCACTCGGGTATAGTGGATTCATCCCACAATGCCACACCGTAAATATTAAGTATTCAGGACTCATAGCAGCGATATCATCTACAAAACCATCCAGGTCAAAATTATTAGCTGTTTCATCCACACTTTTTGGATATGTAGAACCGTCTGGATTGGGTGTGATCTGACAACCATATAGCGCATTTTCATCGCCACCCCAACCATAATGTACAAATATGCCATAGCTTTTCTGGTCATAATTATTAGGACTGTTTGGGTCTGCTTGTGCTTTTACCCCAATAGATAATAAGGTTAAACAGGCTGTAAAAAGTAGTAGGAAAGTTTTTCTCATGGTATGTAATATTAAAATTGATAAGACACCTCTAAAATTTCGGTTTGTAGCAAAAATAATATCCTAACAGAAGTACCCTTAACTCATTTCTTGCTAACTTTTGCTTATTCTCGACACCCTAACCAAACAACTGTAAATCAACACGATAAACAAACAAATCCATCTAAAACCTATTGATTAGGACCATAAATAAATTATAAACACTATAAAAAAGACTGTTTTTAACCAGATTATTTCAAGAAAAATGAGTTACAAGTCGTTATTAGAATATGCGATTTTATAAAAAGAAAATGAACTACATTCTTAATTTGTATTTAATACCAGACCAAGGGAGGTGCTTTTAAAATGATAATTATGATTTTTGTTTTTGACCAAAAAAGAAAAATTTAAAGCGCCATCTTTACCAATTTTTCGCGTCACAGATTGCGAAATGGCTTTAGCTTCTAGTGGAGTTTCAACTGGAACAACGATTGTAAGCATCGTCGTTTTTTCTCCTGAGGTAATTAATTCGGCATCCACATAAGGGATCTTGTTTAACTTTGCCGATTTCTGAAGTGGTAAATAAGCATGGTTGCCCTGTACATAATTAAAAGTGTCGTTTGTAATTATAATTAGTGCCATCATGCCTTTCTCTCCTTTAAGTAATAGGAAGTCATGATCATCGGATATTTCTATAGCTCCAATGGGGTGAATTCGGTTCTCTATCAATGCCCCTTTAGCACATTCAATTTCATCAAGCACAACACTTACCAAAGGTTTATCGAGAATTAAATGCCTGCGCCATAATTTAAGCTCTTTCTTGGGGTAGGCATTGGTACCATCCATCAACACATATTCGCGAGTATCACTGTAATTATATTCTAGCACATCACCACCTATGCCTTCATCCATGGGTTCCCCCCTCCATTTGCCTGGAATTTGTTCCTCTCCGTTAACGAAAATCACATTCTGGCCTTGGCTTCCTGCCTGTGGGTAGGTCCACCTTGCATCATCAAATGACTTTTCATCATACGGGATATTCCCTATGCCTCTAATATAACTTTCTCCTCTCCAATGTACACCCCAATCGCCGCAGTCTAAATGCCCGTGATGCGGATCGGTATGTCGTCCAGCCTTGGTAACTAGAGTCACCGTCTCTAAATCGGTAAAACTGGACCTCATAACTACATAATCAATACTTCGAAAATGTCTTGACTTTATTACAGGTTGAACAGGTTTAACAGTAGTTTCTGGAAAAATAATGTCCCAGAAATTATGTTTAGAAAGATTGTTTATTTTATTAGCGTACCAAGCAGCTTCTGGTGATTTCGTTTGGTCGGCCAATGCATTAAATATGGCACTATTGCGCGTGATCCGGTTACTGGTATCCCCAAAGTTAACTTTTTGATCTGGTGGTAATAAGCTCCAAAGAAAAAAACTTACTCCTTCCTTTTGAATACGGGGGTGATCCAGTAAAGAATATTTATTATTGGTTAGCCGTTTAAGCGGTTCCCCGTACAATATCGCCCATTCAATATTATTAAAAGCATAGCCTGTGCCTTCCTGCCAGCCACCGTCTTGCCCAATATTGTCATAGGCCCTCCAAATGCGGTTGTAGGATTCTGAAATCACATCTGTGAGTTGTGGGTCTTCTGTAAGTAATGCTAATGAAGCCATTCCAACACCACTGGCACAATGTGTAAGCCAGTTACACCGTTCTGCCGATGCCCACCAAAGGAAATCCCAATTACCACGAACGCGAAGAATGGCTTTTTCTAGTAAAGCCCCTCGAATACGATCGCGTTGCCGCACATTCATCCAGTTATAAATCCAATCATAAACCATGGCTAATCCGTGAGCCGTATGTGCAGCATAAAGGTCGAAATTAAAAACAACTTGATCATCTGGTACATTCCAAGGCATCACTCGACTATAAATAGTTGGAAACATATGGGCTCGATCTTCCCAATTTGGAACATCACAAACAACTTCTGCAAATTCGAAAGCCTTTTCAGCATATTTTGCTTCCCCTGTCATTTGATAAAGGAAAGCTAACTTTACAGCGCGCTTGCGGTTGTTATCAATGTATTTATGATAATCCCAGTTGCCGGTATAACGCGGATTCTTATCTGGAATCGGTGCGTTTTTTTCAACTGGCATGTGTAAATAAAAATTAGTTTCGGCTAGAAGTTCATCATAGACTGTGCTATATTTTGGGTTATTTGTAACACGATCTTGCAGTATGGAAACCGATTTCGAGGAGAAATACAAGTAAGGGTGTTTAAGGTTTTCACCTAGTGCTTGTCCAATTTCCGTTGGAGAAATCTGATGATTCATTTGCCCCCAACAGCATCCAGTAAAAAGAAGCCAAATGGTAACTAGCTCGAACGACAAACTCGAAAATTTATTCCTTTTATTCATGACATGATTATAGATTTATATAAGGTTAATAATTCCAACAGGCCATTAATCATTCATGTTATGGCGTGAGGTTGATAAACGTTTCAAAAATCTATAGTATACTTTAATGGTTTTAACAACCTAAAAAAAAACACTGCCAAGGAGGTAAGACCTTGACAGTGTTCCAGACTAAACTAACTAAAAATTTTTATAAAAGATTCATTAAGAAATCTATATTTATTAATTATACTGAACATATTCACCTTCAAAAGCAACCTGTTAATTCTTGTTATTCATCGCATTCGCTCATCTTACTGTGATGGTGTTACTGCCAATTTTATATTATTGATTAATAAAATTGTCTACATCATCTACTATAATCATTTCTCTTTTATCAGCTTCACGCGTGGTCATTTTCACATTTTTGAATGTCACATTTTTTGCATGTCGAATATAAGCGCCCCAAGATGGAAGTATTCCAAAAAAATATTGTTCTGGATAACGTGCTACATCTTCAGCCACAACTCTTTTCGCATCCTCCTTGGTGCCTAAACCTGGATATGAAATCTCGATATTTTCCAGAACCACATTTTCAATGTAATGACCAGGAATCCCGGCTATCATTATAGGTCCTGCCTGTGCCCGCTGTCTATCTGTATATCCATTGGGGTTGCTTGAATGCCCTGCTTGAACCGGAGGAATCACTACCTCTGCTACCAAATCGGTTATTCTAATATTTTTAACAGAACCTATTGGTGCGCCCTCTGGCTTCGCATCGGCATCTTGAATTTGCTCGGTGAAATTTTCATAAATTCTACCTCTATTTCCCAATCGTATGAATAGTGGACTACCCACATTTTTCATGGTGATTCTTGAAATATTAATATTTTCCATTTTACCGCCATCTACTAATTCTAGTTTGATGCCTCCCATTGGGCAATCATAAAAATAATTATTAGAAACATCGATATCTATAAAACCACCAGCTGAAGACGTACCAAACTTAAGTGGAGAAGTATGACTTTTTACAATATTGTTTCGAATAACATAATTACGACAAGGATTTAGAGAGCTTTTTAGGCAAATACCATCATCTCCAGACTCTATGTCGCAGTTTTCAATACGTACGTTTTGACAGCCATCGATGTCTAATCCATCATTATTAACGTTATTTCCCGCAAAACGTATGGTAATACCATCAATATGAATATTTGTACCGTCAACAATATGAACGCCCCAAAATGCTGGACGTTTAAAAGTAACCCCAGACAATTTCACCTGATTACAATTTTCAAACCGTACCAATCTTGGTCTTGGCAAACGCTTTCTACTTTTCCCTTTACCTTCTCCCCATTTGGGGAATGCTTCTGGAGTGCCTCTTCCGTCAATAACACCAAGTCCTTCAATAGTAATATTGGAAGCATCTTCGGCATAAATTAAACACATTGAATTGGCCTCTTCTCTTGCAACTTTAAGGTCATGGCGGTAATCATCGAAATTCTGACTACCTAATAAATGCGCACCAAAGTCTAATGATAAAGTGACATTGTTTTTTAAAATAATGGTGCCGATATGGTATTTCCCAGCAGGAACCCGAACAACACCACCTCCAGAATTCGTACAAGCATCTATGGCCTTTTGAAAGGCTTTAGTATCTAAAGTGATGCTATCACCTACTGCACCCTTGCTTCTAACATCGATCACATTATCATTAAAATTGATATTCGTGGCATAGAAAGGCATTTGCGCGAAACTGATACTACTAAAAAATAGACCAAAAATTGCAACTAATATGTTTTTCATATATGTCAAATTTATTTTAAAACCGTTTACGATTTATTTACAAACTCTACATGGTCCAACTTCACAACGACTGTATTAGGCCATTTTCTGTCGTTGTATAATCGTTGTGCACGCATTACAGAAAGGAACAAGCCTTCTGTTTTTTGCTTAAATGTAGGCTCTGGATTTACGTCTTTTTGGTATTCAAGTACTTTACCATTATGACCTAAAACCGAAATTACTGTTTGCTTCGTTGCTCTCAATTCATTTAAAACAATCTCTTTACGTTCGCCATATTTCCAACGGTTTTTTCCCGAAAATTCTGTAAAAAAAACATATACAGACTTAGCGTCTTTGGATTGTGTGTAGTAAACTCCTTTTTCACCAATAATTGGGCAAGGACGAATATCATGGATGGATTCATCATTAACAAACATCCATAATCCAAGTTCACGAAAAACACGTTCTTGTTCAAAAGGAATCACTCCAGTTGGATCTGGCCCTACATTAATTAATAAGTTACCTCCCTTGGCACGGGTTTCTATTAACATGTTTATTAATGTTGTGCCTGATTTATAATCTTCATTAGTAGGTTTATATTGCCACTGCGTGCCTAAAGTAAAACAAGACTCCCACGGTCCAGGAATTGGTTCTTTTGGCAACCTTTGCTCTGGTGTAGCCATTTCCCCTCGGGTTACTAAGCAATTTGGTTGTAATGTGTGCACATATTGAGTTAGTTTTTCCTTTTCTCCTCCATCAAAAAACACCACATCAATGTCGCCATAATTACTAAAAAGTTCATCTAACTGCTTTTTGTTATAAGCCATCAGACTCGCCTTTTCTTTTCCTGAAGTCCCGACACGACGAACAGTTTCTCCAAAATTATGAAGGAATATAAAATCTTCTGGAGAAAAGTAGAACCCTACCTTAATGTCGTATTTTCTACAAGCCTCCACATACTCCTTTACGATATCTTTTCCGTAAGGCGTGTTCATTATATTGAAGTTGGTAGTCTTCGTATCCCACATGCTAAATCCGCTATGGTGTTTCGTTGTAAATACCATGTATTTTACTCCCGCTAATTTTGCGATTTCCATCCACTTATTTGGATCGTATTGTTCTGGATTAAACGTTTTAGGGACTTCATTAATATAACGTTGTAAATAGGTATCTGAAGCCCCCACCATAGAATGACTAATTACAGAACCAAGCTGTGAATCTAGAGACCAGTGTACAAACATACCCAAGCCCCAGTCCATAAATTCTATATCGCGTTCTGGATTGTTTACCAACTTCCCTTTAGTTGCCTCCTGATGCCCTTGAGAGAAGGACTTAAAACAAAGTACAAATGAAAAACAAAGCAGTATAGCAATTCTTAATTTACTCATATATTTCTATTGATTAACAAAACCTTCCACATCATCAAGAATAATCATCTCACGTTTATCCTCTGATCTGGTAGTCAATTTTACATTTTTAAATTCTATATTTTTCGCATGACGTACATATGCGCCCCATGCTGGTAGGACACCAAAGTAAAACTGCTCTGGGTATCTTTTTTCGTCTTCGGAAACTTGGTTGGCACGATCCTGCTCTGTTCCACCACCAGGGAATGAAATTTCTATATTTTCTAAAGTGACATTCTCAATATGATGTCCAGGAATTCCTGTAATCATTATTGGTCCTGTTCTTGTTTTTTGTTTTTTAGCTAACTCGTCTGGGTTTTGATTTTGTTTGGTTAAATCTCTTTTTTTATAAACGGCTTTTGCCTCATCCTCAGGAGACTCAGCAGTAACTTTAGCAACTACATCACTTATGTGAACATTTTTAAGCGTACCTACCGTAGCGATTTCATTATTACCATCCTTGTTAAAACGATGTGCTCTATTTCCTAAGCGCAAGAAAATGGGGTTTCCAACATCTTCCATAACAATTCTTGAAATCGTGATATTTTCCAATTGTCCCCCATCGACCAACTGAAGTTTAATACCACCCATTGGACAATTGTAGAAATAACAATTACGCATATTGATGTCTATAAAACCACCTTGAGATGACGATCCAAATTTAAGTGCCGCTGTGTTACTTGACACGCGACAATTTTGAATCGTAAAATTTCTACACGGATTTAGGGAGCTTTTCAAACAAATGCCGTCATCTCCAGCATCAATATCACAGTTTTCTATACGTACATTTTGACAACCATCAAGATCAAGGCCATCATTATTATAATTATTATTTCTAAACTGCACCGTTATACCATTGAAATGCACATTCTTACAATCAATAAGATGAATTCCCCAGAATGCAGGCCTTCGAAATGTGACCCCAACGAAATTCAATTGATTGCAATTTTCCATACGAATAAGGCGTGGGCGTGGGTTTCTTTTCCCCCTAGCAGGTCCACGAGGAAACGCTATGTGTGTGCCTCTTCCATCAATAACACCTAAGCCTTCTATAGTTATGTTTGTAGCATTTTCAGCAAATATCAAACACTCTACATTGCCTTCTCTTGGTTTGGTGATATTGGTAGCGTAATCTTTAATATTTTGGCTGCCCAAAAGTGAGGCGCCATAATCAAGAGAAAGGGTTACATTACTTTTTAATTGTATGGTTCCAATAATGAAATTTCCAGCCGGTACCCAAACAGTCCCACCACCACTACTCGAACAAGCATCAATTGCAGCTTGAACTGGTTTAGTATTCATGGCTAAACTGTCTCCAATAGCACCAAAGTCTTTTACATTAAATAGCCTATTGGTAATATCTAGGGGTGTTTTTGGCGTTATTGCATGTAAACAACTGCCTGAAATTACAACACAATAAACAAAAGTAAACAACCATTTTTTCATCAATATATTTTTTTTTCGTAAAATTCAAATGAATTTTAATATCCTTATTTCCAATTAATTTTAGCTTCTTTTGTTTCTAGGTTTACCCAAACCGAAGCATATTCATAATTTCTTGTGAGTTCCCAACCATTAATTTTCATAGCGTTTAATGGCTTCCCTAAAGGTTTTTCAAACTCTGGATACCAATCAAGGCAGCCCATTTCCATTCTATACCCCCAATTATATATGAAATAACAATTGTTTTGGGCGCCTACTAAAAAAGACGCTAAAGGGAACGTGATATTTTCACGTGCTATTTTTTGCTTTACTTTTAAGGGCTTTGCCATGATTTCTTTATCTAACCAATCGAAACCTGGCCAACCTTTAAAAACAACGATACTACCTGCTTTACCTGATTTTACCATTTCCTGGATATCCTTTAACATGCTCTCTTTTGTAGTGCTGTTAAAATGCCCGAAATGCTCAATCATAACTGCATCTGTTTCATTTTGATAGGCATTACCTAATTGGTATTGAGGTGTCGATCGAATACCATTATACACTATTAGCTTATCTGCCCCTAGTTTTTCTCTGGTTTCTATGATAATATCATGAAGCCCTTGTTGAACGGCATTGTATTTATCAATACCCCATATTTTTTTATTCCTTGCTGCTTTAACTTGTGCGAAGGCATCCATAAATACACCGTCACAGCTACCATTAACAACAGCTTTTTTTGCAACTTCGGTCCACCAATCCCTTACTTCAGGATTTGATAAATCGTATCTTTTAATATTTGCGTTTTTTAAATCCAACGCACCTGTCGTGGTTTTCAACCACCATTCTGGATGTTTTTGATACTCATCATGTGCTTTAAACATGGGATAGTCTAAAAAGGTGTTCCAATAAAAAATAACTTTCATATTGGGATTATACTTTTTTAGCTGTTTAGCCTCATGTTCTATGGCATCTTCTGTATGTTGAAATTGAACATTAGCATGCGCTTTTTCAAGGCATATGAAATTTGATTTTGAAGCAACAAATTTCGCCTCCTTTTTGGTAAGTAAACGTCCTCGTTTTCCAAAATGAAAAGCAACTGGGACTTTATCCCAACTAAAATCTGGATAATTATTATGCTGAGAAAAAGCTATCGAACATATAAAAAAACATAAGAAAGCAAATAACATTTTCATTATCTCAAGCTTTTGTTTTAAAAATTTATTGGAATCATACCCGCTAGCGTTTGGTATACGACAAAAAACTAAACAAAAAATAAGTTAAAAGGGCACCCCTTTCGATGCCCTTTATAGTATTCAAGTTCTACTTATAACCAGCGTTTTGGTACCAGTTATTCTCTGAATTTAATTGCATTTCAGATTCTGGAATAGGCCATATCCATTCATGATCAGGATAAGGATAACGGTTAGCATAATATAATGCACCTACTCTTCTATAATCACCTGCGGCTCCTTGGGCTGGACTCCAATCCAGATTTATATTGGCAGTTGCAGAAGCCAATCTATTTGTTCTTCTTAAATCACTTTTACGTTTAAACTCGGCATTAAGCTCTACCCTTCTTTCTTGTAATACAGCATCTCTAAAATCGGACTGTGCTAAACCAGGTGTTAAGTTCGCTAAACCTGCTCTGTTTCTAATCTCATTAATAGCATTATAAGCATCTCCATTTGGACTACCATCTGCTTCATTTTGAGCTTCAGCATATATTAAAAGAGCATCTGCATAACGATAAAGAATAATGTTTGAGTTCGTATACTGAAAGCTTGTTCCTTCCTCACCAACATAGTAAGAAATATCGATATACTTTCTAAAAGTAGGCTGACATAAATAAGTACCGCCATCATTAGTATCGAAACGTGTCAAGATACTATAATCGCGTCTTTCATCTCCAGGCTCGAAAGCATCATAAAAATCTGGAGTTGGAATATATCGCCCCACACCAGGAGGATTTCCTGGGAAATCCATTTGTCTTACAGTTTGAGTAATACCCTCAGAAATTAATGGTGTATCATTAGCACCACCCCAGTATCCTACCCCAAAAGCATGAGGATTACTTTCACGACTCATCCAATTCCCTAATCCCAGTACCGGGTAATAAGAAATTTCTAACATAGACTCTGGCGTAAACGGATTATCAAGATCCCATGACATGCCATATGCAGGCGTAACAATTTTACCATCAACTTTTCCTACTGTATTTAATGCGTGTGGTGAATTATCAATAATATCCTTAGCTTTTTCTTTTGCTAATTCCCAATTAACTGGATCTCCTTGTACCTTATCACCTTTCGAGGTCATTCTCCAACCCGCTCTGGTTAAGTAAACATCTGCTAAAATAATTTTTGCAGACCACTTTGTGATATGCCCATCATGCAATTGGTCTTTACAAAATTCTTCGGCAAATTTTAAATCTGGTATGATAATATCATCGTAAATAATATCTGTATCTACCCTTTGTTTTTTAAAATCGGCTTCAACTTTTACAGCCGAATCCATAAGCGGTTGATCTCCCCAATTCTTCACTAGGTGAAAATAATAAAGGGCTCTTAAAGCTCTTGCCTCCCCTAATATGGCATTTTTCTCATCATTATCCATATCTATAGAAGGGACATTCTCAATGACATTATTGGCTCTACCAATACCTCTCCACCAGTCTCTATAAATATCAAAACGTTCCCACATATCGGTTGTAGAGGACACCGTGTGGCTACCAAAATCGTCATCAGACCGATTTACTTGATCATCAGTATATGCATCTACACAAGCCCACCATCTATTATGTTGTGAGTGTAGTTGCTCATAAGCCCCGTCAACAGCAGTTCTAGCATCTCCTTCAGTTTGCCAATAATTACTCGCAGAAATAAAAATTGGTGGTTCTTCAACAAGATAATCTTCACAGGAAGACATCATTCCTATAATCGCTAATACGCCTATTTTAAATTTTATATTCATTTTAATGTTTTTTTAGTTAGTTGTTTAGAATTTTATATTAGCACCCAAAGTAATTACTCTTCCTACAGGATAAGCCGCATTGTCATGCCCCATAGATGTTGCATTGGACCCCGCTAAAGACACATCTGGACCTAGCCCAGTATATTTAGTCCACACTGCTAAATTAGATCCTGACACATACACTCTGAAACCCTTGAATTTTATCTTTTCAAGCACCGTATTAGGTAAACTATAACCTATTGTTAGGTTTTGAATACGAACAAATGAACCATCTTCAATAACCATATCACTAAAAGGAGCTCTTCTATCATTGGATGCATCCATTCTTGGCCATTCATTATTTTGGTTTTCTGGTGTCCATCTGCCAATAGCATCGGTAATTGACTGACTTCCATTAAACGATAATAGCTCTAGATTAGGAATATTTGCAACATCTTTATTTAATTGAGAATCGATAAAAATACTAATGTCTATGTTTCCAATTGTAAATGAATTATTTATACCAAACATATAATCTGGTTGTGCCTGACCAATAATTTGTCTATCATCTTCTGAAAGTTCCCCATCATCATTTATATCCTCATAAAGTTGTTCTCCTGGACGATTCTGAGTACCATTTTCAGGAACTCCTCCTTTAAATCCATTAACAAAAGTATAGGTTGCAGCAGGATTGGCTTTATATTTATTAACACGTTCTTCTTCAGTAAGTCCTTGAAATTCAACAAAATCATCAAACTGAGCAATATTTTGTGTTTTATACCCCCAAAATGTTCCTACTTCTTCTCCAATTATTAAGCGTTGTGAACCTCCAGAAATATACCCCGGATCCCATCCGCTAAACACATAATTAGATGCCATGTCTTGAATTGTTGTTTTACCCGTACTAAAATTAGCATTTAGTGTCCATGAAAAATCTTCAGTAGCAACAATATTAGCCGTTATACTTGCTTCAAAACCTTTGGTTAATAAGGTTCCGAAGTTTTTAGTGTAATTTTCAAAACCTGATTGAACTGGTATTCTATTTCCAGAAAATAATAAATCATCAGTTAATTTTTCGTAATATTCAAAACTTCCCGAAATTTTATTATGTAACAACCCATAATCTAAACCTACATCAAATTGTGTTGTCGTTTCCCAAGTTAAATCCGGGTTAGGCAATTGCTGTTGGTAGTATACGGCTGTTGGTTGTTCTCCAAAAGGAAGTATCCCGCTACCATATTGATCTAATGATTGATAAGGTTGAATAGCTTGGTTACCAGAAGTACCGTAACTAACACGTAGCTTCATATTAGATATGACATTGGAATCTTTCATGAAATTTTCCTCAGAAAGTTTATACCCAAAAGCAGCTGCTGGGAAAAATGCCCATTTTTTATTTGATGCAAATTTTGAAGCGCCATCGTAACGACCAGTAACAGTAAATAAATACTTTCTATTAAGTGTATAATTAACCCTTCCAAAGAAAGAGGCTAACTTATTATTCGTATACTGTACGATATCTGGATCATAAAATGTTGCAAGCCCTGGTGTATAATAGGTAAGTAAATCATTGGCAAACCCGTAATTAGATACACGTACCGTTTCTGACTCATAAGACTCTAACGATTGACCTAAAACTGCATTAAAGGCATGTAGTTTACCATATTTTTTGTTAAAATTTAATGTATTTGTCATTGACGTTGATAGGTGTCGGCCGTCTCCTGTTCTTGCGGTTCCGCCTTCAAGGCCAAAACCTAAAGTATTTAGCTGATAGTATCGCTGTGTCGTATTTCTATTCTGATAGCCCAATTGCGTTCTAAATTTCAACCCATCTATAATATCATATTCTAAATACACATTTCCCTGTATCTGCGTTAACACATTCTCATAATTATTAGCCTCTAAAGCAGTTAATGGTGTAAATGTATTAGGGTCTAAATCTTCATCATCGGCATCCAATCCATTAGTAGGAGCAGCCCTAAGGGCTCTACGAATAGCGTTTGACGCCCCTTTAAGTTCATTAACACCTGTATTGACAGCTCTTTGATCGGAAGTTATATGTGCATAATTTACATTAACACCAACCTTCAATTTTTCTTTAACTTTAGCATTAAGATTGATCCTAGTTGAAACACGATTAAAATTAGTTTCAGGAATAACACCTTCAGAATCAAATAAATTAGATGAAATAAGGTAATTCATAGCTTCAGTACCACCACTAAAACTTAAATTAGTATTAGACCTTGTTCCTAAACCTAAAACACTTTCCTGCCACTTTGTTGTTGGTAACAATCCTGCCCTTGCTGAATCTAGTTGTGTAATATTTTCAGGCTCAAGAGTACCACCTCCATTTACCTTGGCTTCCATTTGTAACCTAACAAAGTTGTTAGAATCTAAAACATCAATATAGCTAGGCACCTCAGTAAGCCCATAATCGGTTTGGATGGTTATTACACCTTTTCCTATTTTCCCTTGTTTTGTTGTAATTAAAACAACACCATTAGCACCACGAGAACCATAAATGGCTGTTGAGGAAGCATCTTTAAGAATTTCTATAGATTCAATATCTTCAGGATTAATCATTGACAAAGGGCTTAATGATGCACTTGCCTGATCTTGATCACCCAACCCTGATGATGAGTTATTCTCCAATGGTACACCGTCAATTACATATAAAGGATCACTTCCACTTAATGAACTAATCCCTCTAATTCTAACATTCGCGCCACCACCTGGTTGTCCAGAGCTTTGTTGTACAACTACACCTGCAGCTCGCCCAGCCAAGGCTTGATCGAAACTAATAGCGCCAATTTTTGTTAATTCCTCTCCTTTAACTTGAGACACCGACCCTGTTAAATCACTTTTCTTAACAGTCCCATAACCCACAACAACAATTTCTTCTAATTCTTCATTAGAATCATTTAAAGCAACATTTATAACAGAAGCGGCACCCACCGTTACTTCTTTATCTTCCATTCCAATGTAGGAGTACGAAAGCACCTCTCCAGTTTGGGCCGATATGGAATATTCTCCATCAAAATCGGTCATCGCACCTCTTTTACTTCCTTTTACAATTACTGAAGCTCCTGGCATAGGAACCCCGTCTTTATTAGTTACTTTACCCGTAACCTCCTTCTGTTGTGCAAAAAGAGATAGTGATGCCATAACTAAAAAAATGCTTAAAATTTTTTTCATGGTATTATCGTTTAGTTTGTGGTTAGTTATTTTTTTTGTTAAATATTTACAGATAATAAAACTGCTCGCCTACGTTGATAAAACATTAACAGATTCTTAGTAAGAATTTATATCCGAAAACAAACTTATTTATTTATTTCAAAATCCAACCATTTATAATTATCTATCTTTTGCTCAATCCACGCACATGATTAAAGACAGGGTAACATGTTGATTATAAGA
This sequence comes from Pseudotamlana agarivorans, assembly GCF_018860245.1. Classification (GTDB taxonomy): domain Bacteria; phylum Bacteroidota; class Bacteroidia; order Flavobacteriales; family Flavobacteriaceae; genus Pseudotamlana; species Pseudotamlana agarivorans_A. The sequence continues at coordinate 206,551 of NZ_JAHKPD010000013.1, read as the reverse complement.
TATTTAAAAATGTGTATTTATATTTTTTTTATCAAAACGCATAATCTAAAAACCTGTTTATCAACAATAAAGCCCTATTTATTATTCAAACAATCTTAAGAAGGCTATTGAAACCATGATTAATTATTTGAGTCTTATGTATAATTGGATTTAAACTACTTTTTTTTTTAATTTTTTTTCTTCAAAAACCTATAAGCCACACACAATCAATGTCATGCTGTATTTTCACTAAAAAGAAGATTCTAAAAATTATCATTACGTAATTGGTCAACTCAGGTATTAAATCAATTATAACGTGTAAGTAAATCGTGAAATTAAATTGGTATTACCTGTCTTGCCATTTGATAAAGGACAAAAAAAAAGGGCTCGACAAAGTGTCAAACCCTTTTATATTTAAACGTTAAGGCGGTCGTAACAGCCAAACTCAATGAGGTTAATTATTGCTTCATAAACTCTGAAGGCAACATGCCGTGTGTTTTTTTAAATGCTGATGAAAAGTAGGAATTCGACTCGATCCCAACGCTATACATTACCTGACTAACATTCATCCCTTTACCATTTTGTAGCAATTCTGCCGCTCGTTGTAAACGGTAATTTCTTAAATAAGCATTAGGAGCTTGTCCGGTAAGTTGTTTTAGTCTTCTATAAAACTGAGACGTACTTAAACCTATTTGATTTGCTAAATCTTCGACACCAAACTTAGAATCGGAAATATTTTTTTCAATTTTACTAGTAATTTGATCCAAAAACAATCGATCTCTACTTGAAATCTCAATATCATTATTCTTATCAGGAACCGAGCTGTTTTTTTCAAAATATGATTTTAACTTAATGCTATTAGATATAAGTTTTTCTATACGTAACTCTAAATGCTTCAATGTAAATGGCTTACTAATGTAGGCATCTGCTCCAAATTCAAGTCCTTTAATTAGATCTTGATCATTACCCAATGCCGTTAACATAAGTACAGGTATTTGACAAATTTCTGTATCAGATTTTACTCTTTCACAAAACTCAAAGCCATCCATTTCAGGCATCATCACATCACTAATAATTAAATCTGGTTCAGACTTCTTTAATAGCTCTAAACCCTCTACCCCATTATTCGCCAAAATAATATTATAGGTATCTGAAAGCGAAACCGTTAAAAACGTTTGAACATCAGTTTCATTTTCTACTACCAAAATAGTACGTTTGTCTGCATCCTTTATAGCGACATTATTCTTTTTAACATTATTACTTTCAGAAATAACAGGTAAAAAATCTTTTACAAATGATTGGGCGTTATCAATTAATATTTCTGGATCCAAATCTTTTGAATCCGTTAAAGGAATCAATACTGAAAAACAGGTTTCCACATTTGGCGTACTCTTAACATGAATAGTCCCCTCTAACAAATCAACTAAAGTTTTGCAAAAAGCCAATCCAATACCGCCTCCACTAACTTTATTGTTTTCATTTCCTAATTGATAAAACCTTTCAAAAATATTATCCAATTTTTCAGGAGCAATACCTTTTCCATTATCAATAACATTAATACTCATCCATTTTTTCTCATTAACAAGCACTGTTTTTAATTCAACACTTATCGTCCCATCTTCGGGGGTGTTTTTAAACGAATTTGAAAGTAAATTAAAAATGATTCGTTCTTTTTTCTCAATATCGACAATGACTTCCTCACTAGCATTACTTTCTATTTTTGCTACAAAATTTATATCCTTTTCTATGGCATAAGTTTCAAATGCTTCTTTAATAGGATCCATAAATGCTTCTAAAGTCGTCTTAGATAATTTTAATTTTACAACCCCATTTTCGGCCTGACGAAACGTAATTAACTGATCAACCAGACTTAACAAACGGTTGGTGTTTTTCTTCATGATTTCAAAATACTTAGCGCTGGAAGCATCTTTGTTTTGTTCAATAAGGCGCTCCAGGGGAGCTACGATTAAAGTTAGTGGTGTTCTAAATTCATGAGATAAATTAGTAAAGTATTTAAACTTTCCATCGTTAACGGTTTCCATCCTTTCTTTATCTATCTTCTCATAATTTAAACGTTGTTTTAATAATTCTAACTTTACAAAATAAACAATAACACCAATAAGAACAGAAGCTACTAATGCCGTAAAAAGAAGATAACTCCACCATGTTTTATACCAAGGTGGTAAAACAATAAGCTTTAAGGCCTTTGTTTCACTACTCCAAATTCCGTCTCCATTGGCTGCTTTAACTTTAAAGACATAATCTCCCGGCGATAAATTTGTATAGGTTACAAATGCTTTACCCATATTTCTTTCCAGCCATAAATCATTAAATCCTTCTAATTTATATGCCAATTTATTTTTGGAAGGTGTTGCGGTGTGTTCTACAGCCAAATTAAAAGTTAAATTATTATGGTTTTTACTTAACTTGATTTCTTTGGTTTCAGAAATTGATTTCTCCAAAACCACTTCTCCATTTAACTCTTCCTTTATTTTCACCGACTTATTATTAATTAATAAATCTGTAATTAAAACTTTAGGTGGTTTCTTATTTAACTGAATTGTAGATGGTTTAAATACTGTTAAACCATTAAGTCCTCCGTAATAAAAAAAACCGCTTTTGCCTTTAAAATATGCGCCTAGTCTAAAATTATTATGATTCAACCCATCACGAACATCAAACACGTGCACTTTATTACTGCCATGATTTAGCTTCATTAGTCCTGAATCTGTACTAAACCAAAGGTTTTTATCTTGCTCTAGGATACTGTAAATGGCTTCATCAGCTAAGAGTTTGTTGTTTACAGAATAGTCCACATTAATAGGCATTCCTTTTGCATCTAGTGTAATTTTATTTAACCCAGCACCATAAGTTCCTATCCACAATACCCCATTGGCATCTTGGTTAATGGACAATACATTCGTACTATTCAAATGTATTTTATCGTTTTCATCGTCTGTATATTGATTTTGAATTTCCACTTTATCTCCGTCAAACTTACCTTTAAAAAGCCCTTTTGTTGTACCAAACCATAGGGATTTTAAATGATCACGAAACACAGTGAAAATTTGAAACGTATTTAGTTTAACAGTTTGTTTAACGTTAACCTTTACGATCTTGTCGCTAAAATTTTGCCAAGGATTTTCTAAAACAATGACCTCACCGCCAATTAACATCATTGTATTATCATCAAGCTGATAAAAATCACGAATAGTCCTATTGGAAAGCACTTCTCCATTATATTCAAAATTCACTTTAGCAAAACTCTTATCTGAAGGGTTATAAACTATCGTTGAAGAGTAACCTCCTATCCAAATAAACCCCTTTTTATCTTCATAAATACACCTTATGATTTCATTTTCTGGCAAGGGAATTTTATGTGACAAATTTTCAAACTTAAGGTTTGAAACAGTTGTTTCGCTCACTTTTTGAGTACTCTTACTTAATCTCTCATTGTACCCAGTAACCCATAAATAGCCTGATTTATCTTCTAATATTGAAGTGATTAAGTTATCAGGGAGCGAATTTGACTCGTATGGGTTATGTGAATAATTAATGAATTTTTTTTGATTATAATCCATTTTATTAATACCTCCCTGAGCAGTTCCTATCCATAAAACATCATATTCATCTAGATATAATGATTTGACATAATTACTACTTAATCCTTGAATATTTTTCCTATTATAATTGTAGTTTAAAAAAGAGCCATCGTTAGAATTATATTTAAAAACACCATTATTTTGTGTACCAACCCATAAATCTCCAAATTTATCCTTGTATAGTTCTGTAATTGCTCGGTTGGGTAAAACTTTATCTTTATCGTGCGCTCCTAAAACATGCAGCTGAGTCCCTTCAAACGTAGCCTTAACCAAACCTGTTTTTGTGCCCAGCCAATACACGTTGTTCACCTTAAGTATACTTGAAACATATTGATTATCGAACTCTGGATATTGAATTATTGTTTTTAAAAGCGGACAACTATTTTTACTTTCTTCTTCTTTGAAAGTAACCATTTTCAACCCTTTTGTAGTAGACATAAGGATGGATCCATTTTCTTTTACATAAAATTGATTGATAGTTTCATTATAAAAATCTGATTTTAGATAATTTTCCGATACAATAAACGCTTCTCTTTCAACATCTAGCCTGCAACAATATAATTCATGATTTCCAGAAAACCATATGTTATTATTAGGCCCTTCATATATACTCGTTATTTTAGTTTTAATATCTAAAGGAACTTTTAGAAATTTTTCCAACCAGGGTATATACACATTTAGTCCTTTATTAGTGCCTATCCATAATATACCATTCGAGTCATTAAATAGAGAGGAAATTTTATTACTAATTAGACGACCATTTGTGTTAGCATGTACTGTAAAAGGTTTAAAGGCGTAACCGTCATATTTAAATAAGCCATTAGGTGTTCCAAACCAAATAAAACCATAACGGTCACCTTCAATGGCATTAATTGTATTTTGATTAAACCCCTCCTTATTGGAAAAATATTCGATTTTTTGAGCAAAAACAAGCGTACTTAAAAGTAAAAAAGTAGTAAAAAATATTTTCTTGGGGTTTATCATATAATTTAAATGGAATTCTTTCATATTCAAAAACAAATGCTAAATCTTAAAAATAACACGACATAAACAAACATACTATTTTTCAGGTTTAATTGATCCAACTGAAATCAATCATTATTAACTCATTTCATTCAAAAAAACATGATATATATATTCCAAACCTATTTTAATTTAACTTGTCCAAGTTTACGTACATTTTGTTCTAACTCCTATTATAATTCTAATTTTTCCAAATGCCCATTTATGACATGCTTAAAAAAGTTGCCCTTTTCGCTGCCGGAATTTCACTTTTATCATTTTGTATTATAAATAATTTTAGTCAATTAGTAATTGAAAAACTAGAGACCTATTCCAAAGATTACCCTGAAAAAATTTATGTAAAAACAGACAAACCTTATTATATTATTGGTGAGGACATCTGGTATTCGGCATACTTGGTTAATGGGATCAATCATAAAGCTTCTAATAAAAGCAATGTGATTTATGTAGAATTAGTGAACGACCAAGACTCCATTGTATCTCGAAAAAAACTCTATACTAATGATATTAGTGCTGCCGGGGATTTTAAAATAAATAACAAATGGAAAGCTGGCACGTATATATTAAGAGCCTACACAAACTATATGCGTAATAGAAGTTCTGATTTTTTCTTTAAAAAAGAAATTCCTATTTGGGGTTTAAAAGAATTTACTCAGCAAACCGCCATAGATTCTATACCAAAAACAGCACCAATTAAAAAGGAATCTATGGCAAAACGACCAGATCTTAAGTTCTACCCTGAAGGCGGCTATTTAGTTAATGGTCTTCAATCTAAAGTTGGAATAAAAATAAAAGACAAAAAAAATAGAACCAGAAAAATTGAAGGCGTTATAAAAGACCAAGGGAATAATACCATTACCACTTTTAAAAACTTTGAGTTTGGTTTGGGACTATTTATGTTCACTCCCGAACCAAACAACAGCTATTATGCAAGTATTCAAATTAATGGCAAGGAAGAAAAATACGAACTTCCTAAACCGCTACCTCTGGGGTTTAATTTGAATTTATTAAACAATGGATCTGAAGTTATAATAAAGGTAAGCTCTAATAAAAACATTGGTCTGAAGCATTCCTTTCTTGTTGCTCACCAACGTGGAAAAATTATTTATCAAAAATTTGAAACTACTGCAACCAATTCTTATGCTATAAAATTGAATACTTCAGAATTAAATTCGGGTGTTATGAGCGTGTCACTGTTTAATAACGAAGGTAAACCGGAGTGCGAACGCCTAGTTTTTATTGATAACCCAAATAAAAACATCAATATCAACTTAGATACAACAGCTAAAACTCCTAATACAAAAGAAAAAATAACACTTTTATTAGATTTAAAAGATAAAAATGGCAATCCTGTTTCTGGAAATTTATCATTAACGGTCAATGATTTAGACCTAGTTGACAAGCATAGCAGCAATGAAAATATAAAAACATATTTATTATTAAATTCAGATTTAAGGGGTCATATAGAAAACCCTGGTTATTTCTTTGAAAAGGAAAATGACCCAAAGCGGCGGTTTTTACTTGATTTAGTCATGTTTACACATGGTTGGAGCAGGTTTACTTGGAATGAGCTTTTATATCAGCCCAAACCTAAACAAAATTACGCTATCGAAAATGGCATTATTATTTCTGGACAAACTTTTGCCCTAAAACAAAAAGGAAAACGTATTTCGGCTGCAACTAAACTCACCTTAATGGGATCTATACCTCATCAAGAAACAGCGCAATCTAATGCAAATGGGCAATTTAATTTTGGGCCCTTTGTTTTTTATGATTCCATTTCAACACTTGTGGAAGCCCGAGTAAAAGCATTTAAAAGCCCCTACAATAAAAATAGAGATGTTGAAATTTTTTTAAACAATGCCATTTATCCTAGCCCTCAAGTTACAGGCAGTAATATAATAAAGCCAAATAGTTTCAATAATTCTATAGTCACAAATTTTGTAGAACAATCGAAAAAAATATCGAATTATAACCTTCAGTTTTTAAATGAAACACAACGCCTTGAGGAAGTTACCATCATTGCGAAGAAACGATCTGAAGCCGAAAAACGAGAGGAAGCACTTAACGAGCGCGCCGATAATAATTCCCCAACCCACCGTATGGACATGAATGATGTACTTAATAGTGAGGCTTTTACTATTTTTAATCTACTAAATCGGCTACCTGGTGTAAGGGCCTTTAATGATTCAATATCCATAAGAAATGGTGGTCAGCCAAAAATATTATTAGATGGTATGGAAGTAGAAGTTAGTGACATCACTTTCTTAAGAGGATCTGAAGTTGAGTTCATTGATATTTTAACCGGTACATCGGCCGCGATGGTTAGCAATAGTGGCAACGGAGTTGTTGCCATCTACACAAAGCTAGGTAATGGAAATTTATTAAATGTAAAACGTAAACCAGACATTATCGATTTTTACTATCCTGGTTTTTATACTGCTAGAGAATTTTATTCACCAAATCATGCAGATAGTTTTAATGACTTTTCAAAACAAGATACTAGAACCACTTTATTTTGGCAACCAAAAATAGTAATCACTAAAAATTCTAAAGCTGAAGTTTCTTTTTTTACAAGTGAAGTAAAAACTAAGTACGCTATAGAAATTGAAGGCCTTACAACCGAAGGTGTTCCCGTTTACAATTTTTCGACTTTTGAGGTTGATTAAAAAAATTATAAAACGCATATTAATGCAAAATTTCGTGTTTATGTAAAACTTATCCCCGGCTCGCCATTAAACAAATTTTTATAATATTATTAATTATACAGCGCTAAATGAGGTGTTTCTTTCCCTAATTTTATAACTCCTAAAAATAACAGCCATTCTATAAATCATTTTTTACTTTTGAATAAAGGAGCATTATATAAAACCATATATTTAGACTAAAATAGCATTGGATAACAAGCAAGCAACCATCAAAGTATAGAAGGCCATGCACAAGAATAATCCATATTATTTGAAATTAAATCCCAGAAATAATAGCATGATCCAACACATAAAAACCTTAGAAATAATAGCAATTTTTATGCTAATACTATTTTCTAGTTCTTGCAAAAAGGCCCCCCATAAAGAAGTCACCATACTAAAAGCGGAGGTACCCAAGGAGGAGGTTATAGTTGAACCAACTTATAATTATGATAAAGATTTTATTTTAGGCAAGTTTGACTATAAAAAAGATAGCACTTTTATTAAAATCGATGCCCTCCATTCTTCTAAAACAATATATCTAAATAAGGAAGTTTATCTAGCCTTTAAGGAAATGTACCATGCAGCAAAAAAGGAAGACATAAACTTAGTTGTTATTTCGGGTACAAGAAATTTTAACGAGCAAAAAGCTATTTGGGAAAGAAAATGGAAAAAGTATGAAAACCTACCACCTCTAGATAGAGTGAAAAAAATTTTAGAATATAGCTCTATGCCAACTACGTCTAGGCATCATTGGGGAACGGATATGGATTTAATTCAATTAAAAAACTCATATTTTGAAAATGGAAAAGGTAAAAAAGCATACGATTGGCTCACTAAAAATGCTAATAACTATGGGTTTTATCAAGTTTATACTAATAAGGAAAACGGACGAACTGGTTATCATTTAGAAAAATGGCATTGGTCCTATTTACCACTGGCCAGCAAATACTTAAAATGCTACAATGAAAATGTGACCTATGACGATATTAATAACTTTAATGGTTCCGAATGGGCCGAAAAAGCTCAAATGATAAGCGAATATGTGAACGGCATTTCTATTAAAGCGAAAGATTTTTCAATGGATTAAATAATCCGAAAAATATTTTAAATTCACTCAATTTATTTTATAAAAAAGCATCTACATAAAAACACTTCACAAAACACTGATTTCCAGAAACTAAAACCAACACATTCTAATATTAAAAAAAACATTAAACCAATTTGCATTTTTCTAGTCTAAGCATCAAACTAAAGAATAAGGCCAACTTGAAGTAGGCTCGCGTGCTTCTATTAATAAGTCATAATATTTCATTCCGCAAAGATCATAGCGAAACGATTCTAGAAACAAAGCCCATTACAAAATAGATTATGAAAAACATTAAATATTTTTTTATCCTACTTAGTACAGCTATTATGATTACATCCTGTTCTAAAGATGAGCATAATAAGAGTGACGACACTAATGCTAGCACTTCAAAACCCAATATATTACTCATTATTGCTGATGATTTTGGTTTAGATGCCAGCCCTAATTATAATGTTGGTACGACAAAACCTAATATGCCTCATTTACAAGAATTATCAAATAACGGGATAACCTTCGATAATTGCTGGGCATTCCCTATGTGTTCTGCTACTAGAGCATCAATTCTTACGGGAAAATACGGTGTAAAAACGGGCGTGCTAAACGCTACCGATGCTTCGACAATAAACGCAAACGAAAAAACATTGCAGGCTTACTTAGATGATCAATTGGGTAAAACCTACAGCCATTCGATTATAGGTAAATGGCATTTATCTAATGGAGAGCCCAATCGCCCAACAGAAATGGGTATTGACTATTTCGCTGGATTATTAACTGGGGGTACAAAAAGCTATAACAGTTGGAATTTGGTTGAAAATGGAATAAGTAATCCCTCAACAGAATACATCACCACAAAAACAACCAATTTAGCTATCGATTGGATTAAAAATCAAGATAAGAATTGGTTTTGTTGGCTGGCATACACTGTACCACACACGCCTTTTCACTTACCTCCTAACCACATGCATTCACAAGGCAACCTACCTACAGACCAAGGCAGTATAGATGCTAACCCTCTACCTTATTTTATGGCCATGGCAGAAAGCATGGATTATGAAATTGGCCGTTTATTAGATAATATACCTCAAGATGAAAGAGAGAATACAATCATTATTTTTATTGGAGATAATGGCACTGCAGGTCAGGTTATTCAAAACCCTTATGTAAGCAATCGCAGTAAAGGAAGTGTTTATCAAGGCGGTATAGCCGTTCCACTAATTATTTCTGGAAAAGGGGTATCAAGATTTGGTGTACGAGATAATAACCTTATTTCTTCAACCGATTTATTTGCGACCATAGCAAATATAGCTGGAGTAAATGTAACCGATTATGAAAATAGCAAAAGTTTCTATGGTCTGCTTAATGACGATACAACCACTAAGAGAACTTATAATTATTCTGAAGTTTTAAATGATGTTCCTGCTAAATCTGGGTATACCATTAGAAACGATATTTATAAACTCATATGTTTAGACAATGACGCTAAAAGGTTTTATAATTTAATAGCAGATCCTTTTGAAACAAACAACCTTTTAACTAATCTTTCTACGGAAGAAGAAGCGGTTTACAACACGTTACTTCAAGAAGCAAATCGAATTAGAAATTAACACTTTAAACGAGATTGCAAGATGAAAAGCAATCACTTTTAGGATATATATATTTCCACTGTAGAAACACAGGAAACGGTAATGATTACCTTCAATATCCGGAGTAACTATTGCAAAACTATTGCTCCCCGAACGTGTTTATACTTGAATTACGAGCTTTAAAACAGCTGTTTATAAATAAATTCAGTCCCTGTTATATCTTTAATTACATTCTAAGTTATAGAATCAAAAAAAACGGTAACATGGACTGAAGTATTAAATTCATTTTCCGCCTTTACTTATGCTAAAAAAGGGGATGCTTACCAAACAAAAAAAAAACTAAAACACTGTATTTAAAGTGTTTAGTCATAAAACATTAAAACTCACGTTTACCAAATTCACTTTCTATAAATTTCGATTCATTCTTTCTTTTGTTAAAAGAATAAGTCAAATTAAGAAACACCATATCCACTTCATACACGTAGTTCGTTGTGGTATAAAAGGAACCTTCCTGCCAGGTGGTTATCCGTTGTTCATTGGTATCTAAAAGCCCCATATCTATATTTTGCCATTGCAGAGTAGCGACAAGTTGATTATTTAAAAAGGACTTTTTAAATGATAAATTAGGTGAATAAAACTGTGAATCTTCACCCTGTGCGGTTACACGATCGGAAAGATAATTAAAGTTGAATTGTAACGAAGCTGTTTCCGAAAAGCTATATGTAGAATTAATATTTAAAGAATACACAAAACTACTGGTATCTATAGGGTTTCCGTTATATGCGCCATCAATTGCAAAATTATACAAGTTTGCACCCACAAAATTATTCCATGATTCGGTGATTTTAAATTCTGAGCCCAGTTCCAGTCCTAAAGATTTTCCCTTCCCTACATTTGAATAGATTCTATTCAATATGGTGTCGTTATAAACGGTGTTTACACGGTTTACTAAATTTTTAACATCACGGTAATAAGCTGTTCCATACAGCGATGTTCCATTTTCAAAATCTTTAACCACGCCCACTTCTACCAAATCTATAAATTCTGGTTTCAATGTCGGGTCTCCCTGCTCTAAAGTTTCAGAGTGTTCACGCTCTGGAAAAGGATTCATTTTAAAAGAGGTGGTACGCTCAACACGGCGGCTATAAGCTGCCTTTAGCTTAAGATCATCATTTATTTTATATTGAACAGATGCCGATGGATATAATTTTACAAAATCGTAAGTGTATGTCGTATCTACAACACCAACCTTATCCTTTAAATACAAATCTCTATTCATGCCTTCCAAACGAAGTCCCACACTATAGTCAAACTTCTCTGTAGATTTATCCAATTGCACATAGCCAGAATTAATTACACGGGTTAAATCTACAGTACTAGAAAACTCTGGCACCAAAATAAAATCGCCAGTATTCAAATCTTTTCGCTCATAAATAAAATCACCTTTATGATCTAAATTACGGTATTGGTAACCAGCACTAATCTGACCTATATCCAAGGGTTTAAAGGTGTAATCTGCTTGAAAACGCACTCCGTTTAATGGATTATCATTGGTATTGAATTCTTCCTGAAAAATGATAGACCGGTCTGGATAGCCCAAGTTTTCGTTAGTAGTTGGGCCTCCTAAAAAGGTATATTCATATAACAAGGACGTTGATAATTGAGAGTCGTTTAAAAACGTATGGCTATAATCAAAGCTTGCAACTACAAAATCACTTTTACGAATTCGTAAATTATCATTCCAATACTGAAAGGTATATACACGATCTTGTTCTCCACCATCTGCTGGGGTTATCGCATGGTTGTCATAATACAAGATGTTTGCACGTCTGTCTTTAGATCGTTTTCCGGCATAAACCCCTAGTGAAAAACTATCATAATCATTAGGCGTGTAATCTAAATTTAAGCGTCCTGAATAATTTATTTCATCGAAACTACGCTCCCCGTCTGAAGGAAAACGTGTAAGCGTATCGTTAATAATGGTAGAAACATCACCTTCTCTTCGCCCAGATTTATCGTTACGTTGATAGCTCGCCCCTAAGGAAATATTCCATTTATCTTTTCTTAAATTATAAATAAAATCACCACCATAACGACCAGCAGGATCTTCATTATCATAATCTTCTATACTTGGTAATCCTAATTTTAAATTGATTTGTGTAAAAGCTCCATTTGCCGCACCTTTTTTGGTGATGATGTTTAAAATACCAGATTTACCTTCAGGATCGTACTTTGCTGAAGGTGCAGTAATAACCTCTACACGTTCAATCGCATTGGCTGGCAATTGTCCTAAAATTTGTGTGGCACTACTTTGTATGGGTTTTCCGTTTAATAGCAAGGTAAAACTTGTACTTCCGCGTAAAGCGATAGAACCATCGCCATTAATATTCACCGAAGGGACATTTCGTAAAATATCGACCCCATTTCCACCTTCTGCATTTTGAAAGTTTTTAGTTGAAAACACTTGTCGATCCACTTTATTGATAACCGCACTGGTGGTACCCTGAATGACAACTTCATTTAGCAGCTCTAAACTTGGATTTAACAATAGCGTACCTAATTCTACTAACTCACCATTTTTTAAAACTTTAAATACCGGAGTTAGTAATTTTTCATAACCAATAAAAGAAGCCTCGAGATAGTAATTACCTTTTTTAATGTTGTCGATATGAAAACGCCCTTCGGCATCTGTAATAACGCCTGTTACTAGAGTGCTATCCTTAACTTTATATAATGCAGCTGTACCATATTCTATGGCATTTTGCGCTTTGGAGTCTATAATTTTTCCTGTAACTTGAGCCGACACCAGGTTTGTTATTAATAAAAACAGCAGCAAAAAACCTGTTTTTAATTGAAATTTATCTGTCATTTATTATTACTTTTTTTATTCAGAATTCTACTAATTTTTTATTCACATGAATATGAAAAAAGTGTGCAAAATACAAATATTCACCGTCCCCTGAAATGTAAACATGCTGTTTATTTTTGTTTTATTTGCCTCGATTTTCATGTTTAGTTTTAACAGCTACGCAGGCTTTTAAACGTGGAATACTTAAGGATAATTCTAAAAAACCCTATAAGCTTGCGATTATAGGGTTTTGTTTTTATATGGTGTGTAAAAGCACTAAACGTTCGGTTTTCTTATTCCGTTTTTTCTGGTGCCCATTCTGGAATACCCGATGCCTTTAACTGCTTGTAATAACGTTTGGCTAGCGGCTGATCTTTTGGTTCAACTTTTGGTAAACCTTCATTCACCATTAATGGCTTAACACCTTCCCACCAAGCATCATAGGCTGTTCTTAACTGTGCAATAACCTCAGGATGCTGGGCAGATACATCACGCTTTTCCGATGGATCGTTAGGGATATTAAACAATTGATTATTATTATCGAAACGCCATACTTCAGTTCGAATAGCCGCTTTTTGGAATTTTGCTTCTTCGCGTTTCCCTGCTGCCCATCGACCGCAGTGCACAAACAATTCTCTATCCTCCCATTTGGCTTTAGGATTTTCCAAAAGTGGTACTAAAGAACGTCCACTTAAATCTTGCATCTTTTTAGGTAATTTTACGCCTGCCATTTCACAAAAAGTTTGATACATATCAATATGCGATGTTAAAGCATTAATATCAACCCCTGTTCCTAATTTCCCTTTCCAATACCAAAATGCAGGTACATGTGTTCCACCTTCAAAAGGCGAGTTTTTACTTCCTCTTAAATTAGCATTAAAATGTGTTATTTTTTCACCATTTAAAGATCCTTTTAAGTGTGTTGCGCCATTGTCGGTCATAAAAATAACAAGTGTATTATCCAAAGCTCCCCAAGCTTCTAGCTTTTTCATCATCTCACCAAAATTATCGTCAATATTCTCGATCATACCATAGCGCCCTGCGGTACCCTTATCATAACCTAAATCTAAAAAGCGCTTTTTGTATTTTTCTGGAGCTACTAATGGGGCATGTGGTGCATTTAAAGCGACATAGGCGAAATATGGTTGCTCAGAGTCTTCTTGTTTTTTGATCCAAGCTTCTGCAGCATCAAAAAACACATCGGTACAAAAACCTTTTGTTTGTACGATTTTATCATTATGAAGCAAGATATTATCAAAATATAAATTCTCTTCATTAGGAGGGAAATCACCATATCGGGTTTGACCTATTCCCCCAGCACCATGCATAAGTACCTCATCGAAACCACGACTGGTTGGTAAATATTCTTCTTCATCACCTAAGTGCCACTTACCAAAGAGCCCTGTTTTATAACCTGCCGATTGCAAAGCTTGGGGCATCGTAAAAACATCTAAAGCCATACGTTCGCGTTGCAGGATCGTGTGCGTTACACCGACTTCAAAAGGGCGGCGACCACTCATTAAAGCGGCACGAGTTGGCGCACATGTTGGACTTACCTGAAAATCTGTAAAACGCATAGAATCATTATAAAAAGCATCAATATGTGGTGTTTTTAAAACTTTGTTTCCCATACAGGCCAAATCGCCCATCCCTTGGTCGTCTGTCATGACCAATATAATATTAGGACGTGAATTTTTTAATGATTTCGATTGTGCCAAACCATTAAAACAGCAGACACTTAGCAGTACTAAAGTGATTATTTTTTTCATTATTTTCATATTAAGCATTTTTTATTCTTTTAATTTTTAACGGGTATAAGTTCTAAGCCTTTAAATTTATAACTTCCTTTTGTAGCTTTTGAAGCCGGTACTTTTGGGTAAACCGTGAATTTATGAACGCCAGGCTCATCAATCGTAATATGACCTTCCTGTTCCTTCTTAGTTAATTTTCCTATCGTACCTTTTGCATTAAGCATTAAAGTGTCTTTAGAATTACTCAAGTTATAAATAAGGCCATCATTTCCAGAATCCTCACTAATCACTTTAAAGCTTCCTGGTTGTTTCACGTTTACTGTCCATATCAACCCTTGTTTTGTGTTTTCACCCCAACGGTGTGTTACTTTTTTATCATAATCATAGCTTATGCGTCTTATAGAAAATTCACATTTCGAAACTGGTAAATGTATACTTCCATCTGTTTTTTGCTGAATGGTTTCATCGATAACTTTAGCTTGCTCATCTTCAATTTCTAATACCACCACAGTTACTCGCGGTTGTACTAAATCATTAGGCACTGTAACACTAAGATGTGCTTTTTCTTGATTAAAGACCAAAGCTTGTTTTGAGGTATCAGCTAAAATATAGGCCTTAGTTACTTTCGATAAAAGCCCATCTAACGCTACCTGATTCTTATCAAAATCTTGAACATGTAAATATACTTTACCTGGTTTACTTGTAATAGCATACGGTGGGAATTTTAGCGGACTAGGATCGGCGCCATAAATGGCTTCACCATTCACTTTTAGCCAATCTCCAATCGCGGTTAGACTATTTACCTGCGTTTCTGGAATAGTTCCATCAGGTCGCGGACCTACATTTAAAAGGTAAACGCCTCCATTTCCTATAATTCTACAAAGGCTATAAATGAAATCTGAGTAATCTTCAGAGCGGTCTAATTCTGCACCACGTTTGGTGTAGCCCCAACCATTTTTTGTAACCGACTCATGGGTTTGCCATGGCACTTTTAAATCGGATAACCATGTGGCCTTGCTCACACTAGGCGTCGTACCATTATCAATCGATACATCAAAATGCCCGTAACCATTTCCTAGTCGTGCATTCACCAAGGCGCCCGGTTGATTTTCCTTAACGGCATCCATCATCATTTGGCTTTGCTCATCTGTAATTTGGAAGGGTGTATCGAACCAAACCATGAAAATATCGCCATATTCTGAAGTTAACTCTTTAATTTGCATCACAGCTTTTTCTCTGAAATAAGCATCAAATTCGGCTTCAGGCTTGATCACACTGCCAAAATCCCAATCGTTGCCTGCCCCGCCTTTTTCATGCCAATCTTGATCTTGAGAATAGTAAAAACCCAATTTCATGCCTCGTTTTTTACATTCTTCGGCTAATTCCCTTAAAATATCACGATTAAAACCTGAGAAATCAAACAGGTTATAAGGATGCTTAGATTTATACATGGCGAAACCATCATGATGTTTTGCTGTAAGAACAATAAATTTCATACCTGCATTTTCAGCAATATCAACCCACTCTTTAGCATTGAATTTTTCTGGTTTAAATTTTCCAGCGGCTTCTTTTTCATACTCGGCAACGGGTATAAAACTACGTCTCATGATCCACTCGGCAGCCCCTGGTTCTCCCTGCCATTCTCCTCCAAGTTGGGCATAGGGTCCAAAATGAACAAATAATCCAAATTTATCATGGTACAATGCCTTCATATTCTCCCTAATTTCAGGGGTATAATCAGACATTTTAGTTTTTCCGAAATCAACATCTCCTACGGTTTCAGTAACATAGTCAATTGCTGCATTATCGGTTGCTATGCTGGTTTCGTTTTTACAGCCTATACACAACACTCCAAGTGCGCTAGCCACCATTAATCCCCGCTTAAAACCCTTTATATTTTTATTCATATTTTTATTATTTTTATTAGTTATTCCAACCTTCAATCTTTAAAAAATATCCCGCTGTAGGATCTTTATCATGGCAAGCTAAAAAAAGATATTCCGGCTTACCATCTTTCCATAATATACTTGGTCGTTCACTACGCGCTAATGCTCTATTAAAGTAATGTGTATTGGTGTTGTACCCTATTTCTGGTCTCCCCCAATTTATCCCGTCCTTAGACTTATAAATTAAACCAGGTCTGTTGCCTCCCATTTTTAATTTATTAATCGGTGTTGGGTTTCCTTCAAGCAATCCTTTAATATCCATACGATCTTCAACAATCATATAATACATGCCTTTATAATAAAACGCATAAGGGTCTTCAATATCACGGCCTTGATCGGCATAACTTATTAAAGGATTGGCTTCGTAGTTTTGATAAGGACCTTCAATGGCATCACTCATGGCTAGAGACATTTCTCTAAATTGTTTAGGCTTTTGTTTATCTGTAACCGATTTGTAATATATTCTGTATTTACCATCTTCATCAACTAAAAACGTAGGATTTGAAGCGTGAATGATATTAGCGCCATCCATTTTTCCTGAAGCTTTAATAATAGGATTGTACGGACTTTCAACCCACGGTTCATCTAATGATTTTGTTGTAGCAATGCCTATTTGTTGCGCAATTCGAGGTGTTCCCTTTTCTTTTACAAGGTAAACTAGTACATAAGTATCTCCTACTTTTGAAACTTGCGGATTATGATAACTTGCTGTATTTCTAGAAAATGTGGTATCTACAAAAGTATAAGGTCCCTCCGGGCGATCTGCTGTAAAATGCACAATTTTACTATCTGTAACCCAACGTCCTTTATAAGGGATAGTCGACATAAATACATGCAACTTTCCTTTTTTATCGTAAATAGGTGCCATACCCCAATTCCACCAGCCATCTTCAGCTTCAAGAATAAATTTCCCTGGAACCAATGATTTTGAAAAAGACGATTCTTTAATGGTCTTATCGCCCTTTGCCGCTATAAACAGCAGAGTAACTAAGCATATACAAATGAGTTTTACGTATGGTTTCATATGTTTAAATATTTATCGATTAAAGCTTACAATTACTCTGTAAACCTAGATTCACTAATTCAACTTTAAAGTATTGGCTTACTATTCTATCACCGCATCTAGTAGATCATTTTTTCCAGCATTTTCGTTTTCCTTAATATCGGTATGTCTCAACTCACGTGTTGTGTACCAATGATATTTACCTTTAGCTTTAGGATCTTACCTTATGGATTTATCGTATGCTTATCATCATGTTTGCAGGTTATTTTAATAAACACCTAACATACCTTTCACAATTACCTTAACTAAAAATTAGTCATTACTCCCTCTGGATCTGGCGTTCTATTTGACTTGGTTGTCGCATCACCATACCAATACACCCCAACACCATAAGACATCTCACAGTCTGTACCGCTCCAAACTTCCATATCTAACTGAAGTGAACTTTCAAATGGCATACCATCTAAAGCCCGGGTTCGTGTTTCAGTACTATAACCTTTTGTATTTCGTTCTCCAATTTTAGTTTTTCTGTTTAACTTATTGTACTTGTGGCTACGAGGTTGCGCATGAAACGGGTGCTCATAAAAATCGGTGCTCATACCACCCCACGAATACCCATAATAATCCTCTGTTCCTGTTCCAAAAATAGATGGAAAATCTTCTCCATCTACCCAGATTCTTTCATCACCTTCTCCCCACCATTTTTCAACAGGATTCATGATAGTGAGTGCATCTCCAACATAAACTCCACGGCCTTTTATAGTGACATAATTCCAATCTGAAAAAGGACGTGTTGGCACCGGATTTTGGCCCCGCCATGCCGCATTAAAATACATACTATTTTCATCCCACTTCCAATCGCCTACACGCGCTTCTAAATTAAAATGCACGGGTTGATCTCCTAGATTAAGTATCGATATTTTTGCCGATTCTTGGTAGGGCATGACCCAACGACTAGACATGGTGCCATCTTCTGCTACGGTACGATACCAGCCTTGAAAAGGGTGTAAACCAATTCCTGAGCCAAAAAAATCGCCAATTGGGCACCAAACTGTTTGCTGCCCATCAAATTCCATTTTAAGAACTACAGAACGCGTAACTGTCGTGTCTGTATAACTGTCTAGTTTTAACGAAAGGTTTTGAATTGATGAAGTACCTTGAGGTAATACAACAGCCGTTTCCCTTCCTGCTTCCAAGGTTTCATTTAGTTTTACGAGGTCGCCTTCTGTTTTATTTTTTGGGGATTGTAAGGTTTCACAAACCTGTTTAATTTGATCTTCTGCCTTATAAAAATCTTCAATAGTGAATGTTTTTATAGCCGTTCCTTCATCATATTCTCTGTAAGTAAACTGATAAAAAAACGGACGTTCGGTGACAGTTACCTTACAACTTTTCGCATAAGGTATTGGAAAAAATGACACTGCCGAACGCAACGATTTATGTGCTAAAGGAAAAGGAAAAAGCCCTGTTCCATTTAAAAGATTAAGCATATTCCCTTCTAAAGTAGGCGATGTGGCTCCATCCAAATAAATTTTAATGATACTGTTCGTCTCAGGTCTTTTTGTACTTCGAAATGGCATCCAGGTACGAACAATTGCTCCCGCTCCTTCATGATCCATCAAAACCCATTCTTTTACGCCTTCATTTTCTTCAATTCGTATAAAATTATGATGGTCATCTTTGGTGTTAAAATCCTTATTAGTAAACCAACCTATCGTATCTTTCGGACTTGTAGAAGCCCTATTATAGCTACTCTCCTGTTTTAATCGAAAATCGTTTTTTGGAAAACGTGCTATTGCTTCACGATCAATCATTTCATTTAAAAGTGATTCAATGGTTATGGGCTTTTTCGGGGTTTCTTTAGAAGCACATGATGTTAAAACTGTAAATGCCGTTAAAAATAAACTGAGCATTAAAAAAAGTTTTGAACGTTTTGGTATCATTTTATTATTCATAAATATTATTATAATTTCTCTATATAGACATAATAGGCAGGATGCACACGCCCGTCTTTATCGACTAATTGCGCTTCCATATCGTACTTTCCTGCAGGTATGTTGCCTTTAAAAGTCACCTCAGCTTGCCCTGGTTTAATTTTTAACTCCTTCTCAATATTCGCCACATACAAATAGGCATTATCAAAATCGGCTTTCTCACTACCTACAAGAACTTTATGCATTTCTACCCTTTTTTCTTGCCCTGGAAAAGTGGCATTTATAGCCAAACCGCTTTCTCTAGGGAATCGGCGCAATGAAATGGTATATTCACCATCTTCTACGAATTCTATTTTCCAACGCCCACTGGCCTGAACGCCTTTTGAAGCACCATCTTGGTGCCATGCCCCATTATGTTTTCCTGTAAACATATCGTGTGCTGATATTCGACTCGGATTCTCCTTAGGTGAACCTACTTTTATATAACCATACCTTTCGTTTGGCCCTTCAGACCTAATAGATTGCCACCACACTTCATAACCTTCAGATAATCGCTGGGCCACTTCTGGGTTTTTATCAAACACATTATTTGTTTGCCCTAGATCTGTTGTGATATTGTACAATTCATTGCCATTAACCAAGCGCCAGTTATCATCCATAACCGTATAGGTTCTGTATTTTAAAAGATTTTGTTTACGTTGGGTATCCATATACAGTATGCGGTTTTCCCATTGCGGATTGGCTTCATTAAGCAGGGGTTTTAAACTTTTCCCGTCTAATGATTTTTCTGGATTAAAATCTAATCCGAATAAATCTACAAAAGTGGGAAGCAAATCGTAATGTGCCACTAGGGCATCAATATCTTTACCACCCGTAAGTTTTCCGTTGGGCCAACGAATAAAAAGTGGCACACGATGCCCGCCGTCATACACACTTCCTTTTCCACCTTTTAAACCTGCGTTGTAAACTTGACGCCCCCACGCAGAACCATTATCGGTAGTAAAAATTAAAATGGTATTGTCGGTTAGATTTAAATCGTCTAATTTCTTTTGAAGCAATTTAAAATTGTCATCAATATTAGTGATCATCCCATAAAAACGCTGCGCATTTTCATTTATAGCATCGATTCCCTTATAAATATCAAAATATTCTTGAGGCAGATTAAGTGGAGCATGAGGGGCGTTCGTAGATATGTAACAGAAAAAAGGATTATCCTTATTAGCTTCGATAAAATGCATCGCTTCAGAAAAGAAAACATCGGTACAGTAACCTTTGTAGGCTTCTGTTTTTCCGTTATGCCAAAACGTATCATCAAAATAATCATTCCACCAGAAATCTGGCCCTTGCGTAATACCCCCACCTCCATGGCGAACGACTTCATGAAAACCTCGATCTTCAGGACGAAACGGGTAATTATCTCCCAAATGCCATTTTCCAAACATGCCATTTGTGTAACCATTTTGAGCTAATACCTGCGGAAGGATCACTTCATCTTCAAAAAGTAACGAACGCCCCGTTATGGTATGAAACACATTAACACGATTGGAATGTCTTCCAGACATTAAGGCCCCACGACTAGGCGCACATGTTGTTGACACGTGGTAATTAGTGAATCGTACCGCATTTTGGTAAAACTTATCAAGTGTTGGAGTTTTAATATATGGGTTCCCCATACAAGACAAATCGCCCATACCTTGATCGTCGGTGATGACAATAACAACGTTGGGTTTATTTTTTTTAAATGATTCACCTTGTGCCATTATTCCATTATTAAAATGAAACAATAGTAAGATGCAAAACCAAATTTTTCTTTTCATCACTAACGTTTTAATATTTGTTCAGTTTTCAAATTTTCTCTTTTAAATGAGCTTATTACATACAACAAACGCATCTTAAAGTATACACTAGGCAATTAACACTACGTACATCTTCTTATAATCCTTATAAATCCAAAGCCCATTTAATAGGATTAAATAGGCTTATAGTTTCATGAATTTAATGTATAGATTAAAAAAATCAGCTCAGTTAACCCAATAATAAGGCTAACGCTTTATTATTTTGCGAACAGCGATATCATCTCCATTAATCACTTTAACGAGATACATTCCCGAAACTAAGCTTTGCACATTTATTGCATGATTATTAATTAATACATCTTCTTGATGTTGTAAAACACCTAATAAGTTGTAAATCTCTATTTTTGAACCTTGTTGATTTCTAATCTGAAAAGTTGTTGATACAGGATTAGGGTAAATATCTAAGCTTGTTGCTTCAGATAAATCGTCTGTTCCTAAAGTACCATCATCTAAACACGTATTTAAAGAAACACTGTGAATGGTTTTTCCTCCACCATCATCATCTTGTCCATAAACAACAACATGATATTTTTTTGTAAGATCAAAGCCTCCGGAAATGACACCTGAAGCTTCTTCTATACCGGCAATGGAATAACTCCACTCACCGTTTTCCCCTATTTTAAGAATCACTTCTGTAGGGACATTGCCATCAACAAATTGCACATTAGTTCCTGAAACATCTAGGTTAGTTACTGTGCTTTCATTTGTAAAATTAAGTCCTTGAAAAGTAGCGCCTAAACTTAAAGTTAAATTTACTCCAAAACTATACACGCTTGTATCATTACCAAATGGATTTAGAGTCACATTACCTGCTCCCGATTGATAATTCTCCATATCTGTATCTGCGCTTATTAGTCCGAATGACAAGTTATGAGCACCACTTTGAGTTAGAATACCTGTATCATAATTTACTTTTAGCTCAAAACCATCATCTGATTGAAATGATTCGTTAGAATAAAGTATTGCTCTACGCCAAAATTGCCTATTACCACTATTAAAAGTGTACATTGTTGAACCTTGACCATCATCTGAATAATCCCAAACTGATCCAACAATAGAGTTCATACTCATATTAGGAAATTGAGGCTCTACAACATTTATAGCCACTGTGGTATAGGTCGTATTAGTACCATCGCTTAACGCCAATTCTATTTCATATAAACCAAGACATTCTGGAGTCCCGCCTAAATTCCAAACATTTGGAGATAATGCTTCTATTGTTACCCATGTTGCATCACCTACGATCTCAACAGTAAGGTTGTCTCCATCGAAATCTTCAAAAACTAATCCGCGATTTAACCTGTAATCTAATTCTTCAAATTTAAAAATATCGATTGCTATTAAATCTGAGATCCACACTGGCGTACCATCACCTGGGTCTGTCAAGGCGCTATTAACTTTATTAACTTGTAATTCAACAGCACGAACACCGCTAAAATTATTAGCATCAACGGCTTCTAGTTCAAAATTATGCAAAGTCTCTGAAGACTCATCAGGTATACCACTCAAAATCCAATGACCAGGATTTGCAGAATCTTCTGTAATCGTTAACCACGATGGTGCATTTGAAATAGGCAATATGGCACTAATATCATCCCCTTCTGGATCCCAAAAATCTACTTCCTCTATAAGCTTATGGTAGTATGATTGCCCAATATATGCAGGTGGCAATACTGTATATGCTTTTGCCCAGTTTGGATTGTTTGGGTATTGATGCGCCGCTAAATAGTCATCTATGGCTTTTAATTGTTCCCATGCCCAGTCTCTGTACATGATATTATCTCCTTCTACAGCATTAAATGAACCTGACCAAACCATAGAACCTCCGGCGTTAAGTGCTTCTGAAGTCCACTGTATTAAATCATCTGTTTCCCAAGCGGGGTTTGGTCCAGTTCCCCATGCTGTTGTGGATAATTTAGAATGAAAATTACCTACAATTTTATCATCCCAAGTCCAAGCACCACCTTCATGTACATAACCATTGGTATCCATCATACGAAGAATATGGTTGTAATTTCTATCAAATGCACCATTTGCCTTATTACCATGATCTGTATTTCCGCCGTAGGCATGTCCAAAGGTATAATCTTCAAACCTTACGGCTGGAGCAAAAGGAAAACTATTAAAATTCACAGAACCTCGACCAATATTGTAACAAACGGCAAGGTCTGGATTTCCTGCTCGTGCTGCATTCGAAAAAGCTTGATAAATTCTTTGTTCTTCTATCAGTCCACTTGTAGCATTATCACCTCCAATTGAGGCTACTGTTGATGCTGCATCAAACTGATAAGAGCTCATGTGTTTGTTATATCTAATTGAAAAGTCCTTTATAACAAATTCTGCATAACAAAACATATACTTCCTCTCTGGAAATGTAGCTGTTGCATCTTCATACTGCTGGGTCGTTCTATTCCAAATTCCTGTATGATAAGGTTGACTATTAATAAATGCTTGTGCTTCAGGATCGTTATCACACCATGCTTTCCAACGACTTACTATCTCGTCATAGTCTGCCCCACTAACCCCCATCATATTTTTACAATTGGTATACCCTAAAACCTTATAACCTTTAGCTTTAATTGCCATAATATCATCAAGGTAAAAGTTGTTATCTGGTGTATCAGAATTAAAATCCCCCCAAGGCGGTGTAATTAAATCAATTGGGGCGGCATTTCCATCTGCGCCTTCTAGGGCTAATTTTTCAAGTAACTTATGTTGAACATAATGAAGTGGAGATTGTGTAGCTCCAGAATTATATCCAGTTGGGCCCGATAAATCCACAGTTCTAAGCACTTTGTCTGGGTCTGAAACATACGATACATTCGCAGACCAATTACCACGCTTATCAGCAGCACGTTCTCCTGGTGCATATTGTTTCTCTAATTTTATTGATTGAATTGACTTTCCAAGCCCATTATCATCTTGACCATACACAACTACATGATAGCTTTTACTTAAATCAATACCTTCGGCTAAAGCTCCTGATGCTTCATAAACATCATTAATGTAATAAGACCAAAAACCACCTTCACCAATCTCAATAAAAACCTTAGTTGTTTCTCCTGCACCAAATTGTGTTCTAGTTCCTGATTGATCTAATGTAATACGTTGGGTAGCATTAGTAAAATTGAGTCCTCTGGCTGTTGCATCTCCATCTGTGGTCAAATTAACTCCAACACTGTAAACCGACGTATCCGTTTTAAATGGGTTAAAACCTGAATAGTTAGATAAATCTGTTTCATCACTAATTAGTCCGAAGGAAAAATTATGTGATTCATCATCACCTATAGCACCTGAAGTATATTCTATGGTTAATTTAAAACCATCCGCAGATTGATATGCATTTTGCGAGTAAAGTAACGCTCTTTGCGTTGCGGCAGCTCCATTATTATCATATACAAAATCCCCATTCCCACTTTGAGTCCAAGTTGCACTCCCTTCTATAGCATTAATTATATGCGCATCTGTATCGGTGTAAAACACCTGAGCTTGCGTCAAGTTATGGATTAAAGCCATAAATAAAAAGGCGCCTAATTTTGATGTATAAGCCCAATGCCATGTCTTAGTTTTGATCCTGTTAATTATTTTCATTATTATAAAAGTTTAGCTCAGTTTATCAATAATAAGGTTAACGCTTTATTATTTTACGCACGGCGGTATCATCTCCATTAATCACCTTAACGAGATACATTCCTGAAACTAAGCTTTGCGCATTTATAGTATGATTATTACTTAATACAACTTCTTGATGTTGTAAAACACCTAATAAATTGTAGATCTCTATTTTTGAACCTTGTTGATTTCTAATCTGAAAAGTTGTTGATACAGGATTAGGGTAAATATCTAAGCTTGTTGCTTCAGATAAATCGTCTGTTCCTAAAGTACCATCATCTAAACATGTATTTAAAGAAACACTGTGAATGGTTTTTCCTCCGCCATTATCATCTTGTCCGAAAATAACAACGTGATAGCTTTTTGTTAAATCAAAACCTCCGGAAATAACACCTGAAGCCTCCTCTATACCAGCAATGGAATAACTCCACTCACCATTTTTACCAATCTTAATAGCCACTTCTGTAGGGACATTAGCATCTACAAATTGCACATTCGTTCCAGAAACATCTAGATTACCAACTGCAGTTCCATCTGTAAAGTTCAGACCCTGAAAACCAGCACCTAGATTTAAAGTTAAATTCACGCCAAGGCTATAAACACTTGTATCATTAGCAAAAGGATTTAAACCAGTATACCCTACTGGATCTAAACCTTGATAATTCGCTAAATCTGTATCTGCACTAACAAGGCCGAATGAAAAATTATGGGCACCGCTATTAGTTAAAATTCCTGTATCATAATTTACTTTTAACTCAAAACCTTCATCAGATTGAAAAGCATCAGTAGAATACAATACTGCTCTACGGTAATATTGTCTAGGGCTACTAAAATTATAAGTTTCATTACCTAGACCATCATCTTCAAGATTCCAAGATGCTCCTTGAATGGTATTCATTTCCATTCCTAGAAATTGAGGGGCTACCACATTAATGGCCACCGTAGTCTCTATTTTATTTATACCATCGCTTAATTCTAATACTATTTCATTCAATCCAGAACATTCAGTAACCCCATCTAAATTCCAAACATTTGGAGCCGTTTCTTGTAATGTTACCCAAGAGGCACCACTCAATATACTAATAGTAAGTGCATCTCCATCAAAATCTTCAAACTCTACACCACGTGTTAAAGTGTATGCTAATTGCTCGAATTTAGGCAGCTCAACATCTATTACATCTGATACCCAAACTGGCGTACCATCACCTGGGTCTGTCAAAGAAGTATTTGCTTTATTTACTTGTAATTCAACAGATCTCACGCCGCTTTCACTATTAGCATCTGTAGCTTGTAATTCAAATTGATGTAAAGTTTCTGAAGCTTCATCCGGTACACCACTCAATATCCAATGTCCAGGATTTGAAGCGTCTTCTGTAATAGTTAACCATGATGGTGCATTTGTAATTGGTAATACGGCACTAATAGCGTCACCTTCTGGATCCCAAAAATCTTCACCTTCAATTAAGGTATGCTGATAAGCCTGTCCAATATAAGCTGGAGGTAAAAGTGTATAAGCACGAGACCAATTTGGTGGCCCTGGATTTTCATTAGCCATAAGGTAATTATCCAACCCTTCTAGTAGTACATAAACCCAATCATAAATTGAAGTTTCTGCTCGGTTAAAAGACCCACCCCAGGTCATGGATCCACCTGCTTGAACGGCCTCTAAGTTCCATTGGTTAAAATCGTCTTGTTCCCAAGCTTGTGTAGCGCCATATTTCCAGGCTGTTGTTGATAATTTAGAATGAAAATTACCAACAATTTTATCATCCCAAGTCCAATTTCCACCATCATGCACATACCCATTGGTTAGTGTCATGCGCGTTACATGTTTATAGTTACTATTAAATTGGTTTCCTGTTACTTTTTCGGCATGATTGTTATTCCCACCAAAAGCGTGTCCGAAGGTGAAATCTTCAAACCTAACAGCATGAGCAAAAGGGTAAGAATCATAATTTACGGTACTTCTACTATTATTAAAAGCAATTGGAATATCTGGGTTTCCTGCATGTACAGCATTCGCATAAGCTTGATATATTCTTTGTTCTTCTATTACCCCACTTGTTGCATTATCGCCCATTTGCTCCATGGTGCCTCCGTCATCAAAAATCCAAGAATCAAAATGTTCACCATAGCGCAGGGCATAATCTTTTAGAAAGAACTCTGCGTAACAAAACATATACTTTCTCAATGGATAAGTAGCTGTAGCATCTTCGTATTGCTGAGTCGTACTATTCCATATACCCGTATGGTAAGGTTGACTGTTAATAAATGCTTGTACTTCTGGGTCGTTATCGCAATATGCCATCCAACTATCCACGAAAGGCTGAAGGTAATCTGCATTTGGACCAACAAAATTTTCAGAATTTGTATAGGCCTTCACATTAAACCCAGCCTCTTTAATTTTCATAATATCTTCAATCAGATTATCGTGATCTGGAGAATCTGAATTTAAATCTCCCCAAGCAGGTGCTACGGCATCTCCGCCAGCTAGCATATCAAATAATTTATGCGGCACTTTATGTTCCGCCGATAAAACAGCTCCGTTTGTAAAGCTCACACCTAAACGGTCTAAAGTTTTAAGGTTTTTTATCCTGTCATCCAATAAACTCACATGAATTTCTGAATTCCAAGTTCCTCTAATATGAGTAGCTCGTTCTCCAGCAGCATATCTTTTTTCTAATTGAATGGACTGAATAGACTTTTCACCACCATTATCGTCTTGACCATAAACAACGACATGAAAATTCTTACTCAAATCAAAACCTTCTAACAGGACTCCAGAATTTTCATAAACATCATTAATGCGATAAGACCAATAACCACCTATTCCTATTTCAAACGTTACTTTAGTCGTTTTTCCTGCATCAAATTGCGCTCTGGATCCCGATTGATCTAAAGTGATACGGTTTGAAGCGTTAGTAAAATTCATACCTCTTGCTGTGGCATCACCATCGGTTGTCAAATTAACCCCAACACTGTAAACAGACGTTTCTGTTTTAAACGGATTAAATGCTGAATACGTTGATAAATCTGTTTCATCACTAATTAATCCGAAGGAAAAATTATTTGACTCATCATCTTCTATAGACCCTGAAGTATATTCTATAGTTAATTTAAAACCATCCTCTGATTGATAGGCGTTTTGTGAGTACAGCATCGCTCTTTGAGATGCAACAACTCCATTGTTATCATATAGAAAATCTCCGTTTCCACTTTGAGTCCAAGTGGCACTACCTTCTATAGAATTAATCAAGTGCGCATCAGTGTCATTGTAAAACACCTGAGCTTGCGCCAAATTATGAAGTAAAACCATAAACAAAAAAATTCCTGTTTTTGATATAAAAACCCAATCTTTTTTAATGGTAATGAATGTAATTTTTTTTTTCATGAACTTAGTCTTTTAAGATTTAGTGTTAGCTTGGTTATTTACAAATATGCATTTACTAACAAACAATATATTTACTCTTATCCTGCTTTTTCTACAACACCATAACATTCTGTTATTGAACAATATAAACCATAATATTTATACAAAATGAGTATATCATGCTCAAATCAACCTTTTAGAATTTAGAAAAGCAACTTAAAAAACCCATGAATCTAAAAGGCTACATTATTATTGATTAGCGAAGTATTTAAGATTTTATTAACGATTAGAAAATATTATCATCAAATAACCACTCGGACTTAATGTATAATAGAATTGAATTATTTTTTTTGAAAAATTCTGAGTAAGCATGTTACCGTTGTTTTCTTTTACTCTTAAAATGTAAACACCAGAAGATAAAGAAGACACATTTATACTAGATATGTTATTATAAGTAGCTAGCTATTTTCCAGTCATTACTTAATTATATTTTGTTTTACTAAAAAATATTAAGACTAGAAACCCACAACACAACTTACTAATAATCAAACTGTTTTGAATTTATTGTTTTCTTTTTTGACAAAAAAACTGACTACCTCCATAATTTTCAGAAATAGCCAGTTATTTTAATTTCATTATAAAATCTAATAAAGATTATTAAATAGGAAATGTTCCTACTGTTGCATCTGTTATAAAAACATCTGGCGTTAGTGAAAGTTGATATATATCAAGTGGCGGTTGATTCTCATCAAATGCCTTATAGCTTGATGTATAGCTATAATCACTTCCTAATAGAAAATCATCAATAATAATCTCATCTACTGTGCTATCAAAAACAATGGTTTGATCCACGCCACTAGAATCTGTATACGTAAACGTTGTCTCTAAAAGCAAAGGTTCTTTTATTATATATACAACCTCACCATTAACAATAGTTTGTTCTTTATTTGAAATCCAATTAATTGTTAACTCTGTTTGAGAATTTACGGTAATGGCATCTATTTCTCTATTCAATAAAGAAGCTCGATAATTTTCACCTAAAACATCTACATAAACTTCTACATCCAATGATTTAACACCATTTACATCTTCCATATAAACAATTAAATTCTCTATTCCTTCTTCTGCTTCATATTCTACTGGTATCAATTCTGGCTTAAAAACAGTGCGATCTATTTCAAAAACATACTGAACCTCGCCATCAATTGAAGTAACAACTCCTCTTTTTAACTTTGGATCTGCACTAATTTCAACAACCATAACTACCTTTTCATCTCCAGCTAATACTGTTGGTTCTCCAACAGAAACACTAACTACTTTATCCGGCACATATTGATCAAACGTTTCATATAAATCTGTACTACATGAAAAGAAAGAAGTTACTAATACTGCAAATAATGCAGTATTAGTAAATGATTTTATATTTTTTGTTATCATAATTTTTAAATATTTTTTTAATTAATGATTTCCCCAAAGAACTCCATTTCAGCTATTTTTATAAGAGTATTACCATCCCAACTTTGTCTATTAACAAAACGAATATATCTAACAGGTGGTGCGTTGGCATCTATAAGTACGTCGAACCCTCGTTCTGCTGCTTCAATATCTTCTTGAGTAGGGTCTACACCATAGGGTGTTCCCGATGGTTTTATTGTTTCTCTTTTGTCTGCAATTTTTACCCATCCATCTAAACTACCGTCTGCATTTAATTGATTGGCACCCCAAATATCAAAAACTTTAGGGGTATCTTTATCAAATGCAGCTGTATGCATAAGAATTCTACTCAATTTTATTTCAGTTCCTATATCCAACGTAAAATATTGTGCATTTAGGCCTTCATACCCTGGAAGCTCTCCGTCTGGATCAATCCAACTTGATGCAGCTGAAAGAAAAGCTTGTCGAACATTAGGTCTAGTATCTCCATTGTAAATGTTTTCTAATCCCCATCTAGCATTAAAAGCAGGTGTTTCGTGAGGTATCGTTAAACCTAATGCAGCTAGTGTTCTATAGTAAGTTTTATCTGCAGCCTCTTCAAAAAGCGGAGTAACTACAAATCTTTGAGTAGGATATATATTTCCGTATCTGTCCTTAACAACAATAGTAAAGGTCTTCTCAACAGGATCGAAACCTCTAATAGCAACTCCCCCTTCTAATGCTTCAGAATAGACAATATCTACAACATTTGGCTGACCAAATTCATCAAGAACTGAAATTTCTAAAGAAACATTGGTTTCATAAGGATTTTCCCAGCTAACATACATGCCTCCAAAATCAGGAAACACCTCTAAACTTTCTCCAACAAATTGTATTGGGGCTCTTAGGGGCCTAATAATAGTGGTAACTGGGGCTGATTTATTTTCACTTTGATCTACGGCATACAAATTGATTTCGTAATCTTTTTCTTCTCCAAAACCATGTACTTCTAAAGTGTTATTAAATAGAGACGCTCTAACCCTAGAAATCTCTGCATTATCTTGACGTATAAATTCAGCTTCAACATAAAGCAAATCTTCTTCTTGTGGCAAGCTATAAGTTAATTTTGCTCCTCCCGCAAAATTATCTACTATAATATTTTGTATTGATGACGGAGACACTCCATCATCAATAACTAACGGCCTAATTGTATCTTCTTCACAACTAAAAAAAGTTGCTACACATAACAATAAAATACTAAGTTTATTATTCATGATATTTATTTTTTTAAGTTAAAATTATAATTACCAACCAGGAGATTGAGTTAAATTAGGATTAGAGATTATATCTGCCTCTGAAATTGGCCAAAAATGATCTTTAAATGAAAACTTAGTTTGTCTAAGTGTTTGTATTTGATAATACGTTTCATTTGTTTCACCTTCTACATTCCAACCTTTAATATCCGAATTATTCAACATTCTTTGTGCTTTAAGCCAACGCCTTAAATCCCAAAAACGATGTCCCTCAAAGGTTAACTCTATTAAACGTTCTTGATGAATAATTTCTCTTAATCCATCTTTTGAGGTTGGTTTTGCTGGAATTTTAGAATGTGCTGCCCAAGAAGACACAACACCCTCAAGTCCAGCTCTTTCTCTTACAACATCTAAATTATCATAAACTTCTTGACTTGGCCCAAAAGCTTCATTAGAACATTCTGCAAGTAGTAAATACATATCTGCCAATCTTATTATTGGAAATGGATAAACTACCTTAGGAAAAGACCCTACAATTAGCTCATCATAAATCCCCGACATTTTTTTAGGTAAATATCCTGTTATAGAATAATTAAATGGACCATTTTTGCCTCCTAACTCCCCTGCTTTATTTTTAAATGTGTAAAGACTTTTGTCGTCAAACTGACCTTGGCCATATACTTTTCCGCCATCAAAAAATAAATCAGCATGAAATCTAGGTTCTCTATTAAAATGTAATTTGGCCGTAGTATACCCGGGCTCTATGTAATATTTATAATCATCACTCGCTGTGGTAGTAGAGTATCTATCAAAATAATCAAAACTCGTATCCTCTTCTATTGGCACGCCATTATCAGAATAAAACAATTCTGCTATACGTAGTGTAGGTGCCCAATTTGGACGTGCTCTAGCTAGGTCATTACCAGACAAACCAGGTTTTGCTATTCCATAACTATGAGCTTGAAATCCTGCATTACCATCTGCATTATCATAAAAAAGCCCCCAAATTAGCTCTGAGTTCCATGGTTCTGATACTGCTCCTCTTATACTCAATTTAGTTCTTGTAGAATCAGACACCTGTATACCTGTATTAGTAACTCCACTAGATTTGTATAAAGAATGCCCTCCGGCTAGCGATAAATTGACTGCTTCTCTACAAGCCTCAGCGGCTAATTCCCACTTACCATGGTCAAAGGTTTGGTTTATATAAGGTTCACCATCGCTATTAACCCAATTGGCATATGCGGTATTACCATTCATTAACGGACTAGCAGACCATGCTAAAATTTTAGCTTTTATTGAAGCTGCTATAGGTTGTGTAACACGCCCTAATTCACTTGTAGTACTTGTTATAGCAGGAGGTAAATCTAGGATAGCTTCATCCAATAGAGATACAATATATGCTATGGTCTCATCTGCTTTATCACGCTCTACACGTACAACATCTACACCTGAACTAACATCTATATTCTCTTTAATAGTAGGAATTGCTCCATATTGACGTAATAACCAAAAATGGTAGTATGCTTTCAAAAACTTAGCTTCGGCAATCCATCTACTTCGTTCAAACTCAGTCATATCTCTAGGTTGATAAATATTTTCTAAAAAAATATTACAATCTCTTAATGCAATAAACAAATTTTGAATCCCGAAATTTTGATTAGTCCAATAATCAAATTTAGGACTGGCTACACTTTGAAGTCCAAGTGCTAAATCAAGTCCTGAAGTCTCAGTTACAACGCTAGGTATACTCCATAATTCATCTCCACCAAATATTGCTGGATTTGTCTCTATCTGTGCATGTGATGGCATGTAACCATATAACGTGTAAAAAAATTTTTCAGCATTTACACGACTATTAAAAGCGATATCTATAGTTGCTAAATTATCTGGCACTACATCTACATAAGAATCGCATGCAAACATAATCCCTATTAATAGAGATGCTATACCATATTTTATCTTTTTTATATTTTTTCTCATCTTACTATTTTTTTGTTATTATAAATTAACTCGAATCCCAATATTAGCAACTCGTTGCAACGGATAATTCAACCCATTACCTCTTAATTCGGGATCCCATAATTTAAATTGACTCCAAGAAACCAAATTGTTTCCATTCACATACAGCCTTACTGATGCCTGCCCAAATGGACCTCCCTTTTTAGGTTCAAAATTATAACCTATCTCTACAGATTTTAAACGCATAAAAGCGCCATCACGCATCCACCACGTGCTTTGTTGGTTATTATTTTGTATAGCAGTTGTTGATAAACGAGGCCATAAGGCATAAATATCTTGATTATCTTCTGACCAATGGCTATCAGCAAAAGCTTGTAAAATTTGATTTTCTGCTATAGATCCGTTTAAATAATCACCATTACCATCTGTATCTGCAAATGGTGATAGCTTTTGAGAATCAATAAAGAAAGAAAAGCGATCTAGCCCTTGGAAAAAGGCTGAAATATCAAAATTCTTATATCCTAATGAAAAACCAAAACCATAACTAATTTCTGGTTGGGTTGACTCCCCTATTGGAACAATGTCTAAATCGGACACAATGCCATCTCCATTAATATCAGTATACTTTATATCTCCAGCCATCACTTCGCCATAATTTTGAACTGGCGAGTTGGCTACATCTGCCTCATCAACAAAAAGTCTTTCTGCTACCAATCCATATGGTTGAGTTAAAGATTGTCCTATCTTAGATAACCAAGGAAGCCCTGCAAAATTATAATCGGGCTCTTCAAATACTGTAAACTCACTTTTACTGTCTACGTAATTCCCGTTAAATTGTATCCACCAATCTTTATTAAATTGATGGTTTACACTTAATGAAAGTTCAAAACCTCTAGATTTTGCTTCCCCTATATTTGCTTTAAGCTCAGATTGTAATCCTAACACAGAAGGAACATCTGAACGTGTTTGTAAAATATCGGTTCTTCTGGTTCTAAAATGTTCTGCCTGAAATTGAATAGCATCGTTTAATAAATTTATTTCTAAACCATAATTTTGTTGATATGATTTTTCCCAAGTAATGTCATCATTAGCATAACGGCTAATAGAAACTCCATTACTACTAAAATCACCATAAGTACCAAATTGAGCACCTGCCCCTGCATTATTTAAATTAACATTAGACAAATAAAAGAAACGATCTGCAGCTGTACCTATAGCATCGTTACCAACAACACCATAAGACCCTCTTAATTTAACTCTATTAATTAAATCTGATTTCCAAAATTTTTCATTTGAAATAACCCATCCCGCTCCAATGGAAGGAAAGAAACCAAACCTATTCTTTTTTGCAAAACGCTCAGAGCCATTATAACCAAAATTAAATTCTGTAAAATACCTTTTATCATAGTTATAGGTAAAACGTCCTGAAACCCCAATATTTCTACTAGGAAGCGATAATTGAACATCTCTAGTAGCTCCATTTGACTGCTCACGCAAAATACCTACTAATAAGCCCGAAATATCATGCTTATCATTAAATGAATGTGCATAATTTAAAGCAGTCTCTGCATAAATCACAGACCGAACTACAAGACCATCATCTGCATCTTGATCAATATCTAAATATTCGGTACCCGTATCTGGATTTAAAGAGGTTAAAGTGTAGATGTCATCAAGAGCATTATAAGAGCCTATATCATAATAAAATGGTTGATAGGATCTATTAATAGTGAAGGCAGAAGTTCTATTCATATTAGCCAAAGCCCTCCATTTTAATCCTGGCACCAAACCTTTTAAGTCTTGATGAAGTTCAACTTGTACTAAATTAACAGATCTACTATACTCTCTATAACCTCTAACTAATTCTGCATAAGGGTTAAGATATGCTCCTGTACCATCGCCACCATCACCATCATTACCAAATAAAAGATGTTCTGTATACTGATTATTAGCATCGGGCGCATAAGTAGCAGGAAACCTTACGGGACTCGTTCTATTTATTGCGTTATACAGCTGTGAACCTGTAGGTATAGGTCCAGTATAATCATCTATTGTAGAATTAACTCTAACAACAGCCTCTGTAGTTTCTGTAAGATTTATATTAATATTAGCTCTAACAAAAAATTGTTTTGAATCGATATTGTTATTAAAATTAGCATTTTCATCTATTTTTAATATCCCTGTATCACGAGAAAGACCTGCAGAAACATAATATCTAGCTGTTTTACCACCACCAGAAACATTAAAATTTAATCTTTGGTTAGTAGTAAAATCTTCTAACAATTCATCTTGCCAATCTGTAACAGGATATACATAAGGGTTAGCCGTTCCTGATAAGGTATTATCGATTTTATTTTGAGAATAAGGTTCTGCTACCCCTCTTGTTCTAGCGGCTTCTGTATGCAACTTTAAATATGATATTGGATCTGCGAAATCAATATTTTTAGTTGCTTGAGAATATGATGTTTCATACCTAACACTTACTCTAGTTTTCCCTATATCTCCTGTCTTTGTAGTAACAGAAATCACACCATTCGCACCTCTAGCCCCATAGATAGCGGTTGCTGTAGCATCTTTAAACACGGAAAAACTTTCAATATCATCGACATTAATTCGTGCTAAATCATCTGCAGTTAATTCAATACCATCAATCAATATCAATGGACTTTGGCGAATACCAAATGTTGTAGCTCCACGTACAAAAAAATCTGCATTATTAGCACTAGCCCCAGGTTCACCAGAACTTTGAAATGCTATAACACCTGGTACTCTACCAGCTAAGGCTGTAGTCAAATTACTTGCAGGTATTTTTAAATCGGCAGGAGTTACTTGAGTTACCGATCCTACCAAACTTTCTTTAGTCTGCGTATCATAACCAACGATTACAACTTCACCTAAGGCTTCTGCATCTTCTTGCATGGTCACATTAACAACGCGTCCTGTTCCTACAGTCACACTTTGCTTTTTATATCCAATATAAGAGAGCTCTAAGATATCACCTTTATTGGCGTTAATTGTAAAGTGTCCATCAAAATCGGTCTGTGTACCTCTAGATGTTCCTCTTATAATAATATTAACTCCAGGTAAAGGTACACCTGTATTATCAAGAACAGTTCCAGTAATATCAGTTTGCTGAAATTCTAAAACGTCCTTAGTACTGGCATTGGAGATACCAATGAAAAAAGAAACAAGCAATAAGCCTAAAATAATTCCTTTTCTTTTCCTTTTGCGTTTTTTCTGACTTTTCCACAATGTGTCAGTCATAAAATAAAATTCATTCATACATTTTTAGTTTAATTTGGTTTAGTTATTGGATTGAACTGAATTATCTATCAAATCTGGTATAATAAGTCACGAAATACCCCTCGTGATCTTGATCATACCCTGATAAGAATATTGTTAAAAATTCTGTAAAAGTGTGAAACGCCAAAAAAAGTGATTGTACATTTGCATTATAAATATTCTCGTTTTTTAGCATATAAATTAATTTTAAAAGATTGAAAATCAATCTTTCTTTAATTAAACTCTATTATAACTACTAAAAACAAAATCAAGAAATAAGAATATATTCTTACAAAAAAGATAAAATCAACTCGCCAGGTATTAATGCTTTGGTAAAGCAAAAGGCAGTTAAAAGTGGTGGTGGTTTTTTAGTTTAGTTATACTAACAAATATGTAAGTGTTTAATTAAAAACCTTTTCTCATATCACTTTTTTTATTGATCGATTTAAGTAAGTTGATTTAAGCAATTTTAACCAACTCATAATCAACACCTAACAGCCGTTGGTTCCTCAAATCAATCTGTATATATTTTTACAAAAAACGATGTAAATACAATTTTTGATAGATTAATCTGACAACGCGACTAGCGTAATCAAGGTGCCAATTTTAATTATGTGGGTCTAGAAAAATATTAAGGAAGTTGGAATAAATTAAACATTCAGTTTATTTAGACTAATCAATAAAAATTAACAGTGCTTACACCTCAAAATAGAACTCGAAGCACTTTCATATTAGCATTAAAGACTTCCTATTAAAGCCTTAGTCTTCCTGTTATTAACAACACATAGCTCTGTATGGATTTTACGCCTTTGAATAGACTTACCATGGTATTAAAGGGCTTAAGTTTTGAGTTTTCTAACTGAATATTATTAGTTTTTGATGACGTGCGAAGCAATCTGACAACGCATACACCGAAATAGGTATAATGCACACCTTTTAAGGGGCATTTCCCTGTGAAGCTATGGTAATATGTAAGCGTCATAACACTAGCCTAGGAACGCTATAGTATCAACAAATACGAGTTTAGTTACTAAGAAATTTTTCAATTGAAATAATCTCGTCAAATTCTTTAATCTCAATGTTTCTGTAATAAATTTCTGCAGTTTCCGACTGAAATCCAATTATTCCAGCACTAGGTTTTAGGTTAAAAATAACATTAACCACTTCCCCATTTAGCTTATGAATGGCGTACTCACCACCCATAACAATGATTTCACAGCTATTCCATTGGTCGTTTAGCGCGTTAAAATTTCTTGTCGCCTTAGCACGATGCAACCATTTTTTACCTTTATATGAATCTTGCCCTGTATAAAGGATACCACCATTATTAGGGAGTTGGTAAGTGTCTTTTTCAGGATTGAAATACCAATCGTAAGTTTGTCCTGGAGGTCTAATGGCATCACCAGTACCGTTTTTATCTTCGGTTTGTACATATTGAATTTGGTATTCTACACCCGTTGGAAAAACCTTATCATCGGTGATGTGATAATAAACACCCGCATCATATTCCCATTTATCAAAATAGTTTGCTTTTTTATGCCCCCATTTATACTGAAATTTTAAATGGTATTTTTTGTAGACTTTTTTGGTATATGCCATACCAATTGTACCATCTGTACCTTCATTAAAATCGATTTCATCTGGCCAGCTATTATCGAAAACATGAATCCCACCGGCTTCTATGGCAAAAACTTTTTTAGCTAATTCTGGGTCATCATCTTTTAGTTTTAAGTACCAGCCATCGAAATTTTTGCCATTAAATAATTTTACAAATCCCTTTGAAGGATAAGTATCCTGAGCGTGTATCACTTGTACACCAATCCAATTGAAAAAAAAGCAAATTGATAATAACATTAACTTATTTAGTCTCATAATTGTGATCTTTATTTCAATAGGTTTATACTAATTTAAACTTTCGGAGGCCAATTGTGTAGTTGTTTCTGTTGGGAAATTAGCCGGTATTTTAGAAGTCACTTTTCCAGTTGCCAACCATTCGGTCGCTCTAATTAAAGTGGTTTGAAATCCGATGCATCGGAAACCTTCTGGATAAACTTCTCGTTTCCAAATATGTCCCATCGTTGAATTATAAACACGGCCTTTACCGTAATTTACAGTCCACTCTACTGGCCAATTCACATTATTTTCTTCATCGGTCGCATAAGATAAAACCGTTACGTTTTTTACAGAGCCTCTAACATACTTATAGAGTTCTAAATCTGCTGTTTTCCAAGCTTTCGGAAAGTCTTTATTAATGGGATGATCCTTTAAAATATAAACCACTTCATCGTTTCTTTTGCCATGATAAGTTGTTTTACCTTCTCCACTTGGTATTTGTAGCATTTCACCATGTTCATCAATTTGGATCGCAATCCCTTCATCTACCTCACGCCATCCTGGCCCCATCATTTCATCGTAAGCCGTCCAATGTGTAAACGCATTATTTGCAGAATGCAATATGTAAAGTCCGCCACCAGATTTCACATACGCTTCTAAGTTTTCCTCAACGCCTCTAGGCCACCTTAATGCCCGGTTATGATAATTATTAGTATTCTGAATAATAACATCATATTTACTAAATTCAGGATTCCAATCGTCCCATCCCTCGGCTTCAGGCGTTGCTGGTGAAGTAGAAACACTAACATGAAACAAACCACTTTCTTCAAGAATTTTCTTTACAAGAAAAGTGGTTTGTTGCCAATTGTGATTGCTAAAACCGTCTACAATCAATACCTCAATTGCTTTTTGCTGCGTCTGACTGTACCCCTGTACTAGACATAAGCACATAACACAACACATAAGAACACTTCTAAATCGCTTTTTCATTTATTAAAATATTAAATACGACTGTCTTAAAAAGGAATCTTTTCTGACGGTCGCATTGTTAAATGGCAATCTTTATTTACGCAAGCCTACCTGCGATAAATCAATAGGTTTTATTCCTAATTTTAAAGCTGGAGACCCTGGTTTAAACCTAAAATCTCCATTTTGAGGATCCACAAACATCGGGTCAATGGCTTGACTGTGTTTATCTGCACCTCCTTTTATATTTTTATCAATAAGCGCCTGCCCAATACTTACATCTTCTTTACTAAAATAAATATTATAATCGGTATCAGCATCAATAGCTCGTGCTAAAGCTCTACCTCTTCGATCTTCGGAGTTACTTTTTTTACCAGCTGGTAATTCATCAATAAAATTCCCTGGCTTGGTTGACGAATAGAATATATTATGCTTGATCTTAGCACCCGTTAAAGGGCCTTCACGTACCGATAAATAATACCCTCTAGGTGGTGCGATTATATCTATCACAAAATTGTTTTCCACCTTATTATCTAATTTCGTTAAAATACCTTGCGAAACACAATTGTAAATGACATTCTCGGTAATGTAAGTTCCTGTTTGTCCGCCATCGGTACGAATAGCTGCTTGCATAATCATATCGGTAACCATATCATGAATATAGTTTCTATGGATTCTATTGTTTTTACCAGAACCTCTAATGTAAATGGCATTACCATCACCTAAACGCTGCATACCATGGTGAATTTCATTGTTTTCAACTAAATTATCATGTGTATGCAAATATGGTAAAATTTCTTCTAAGGTAACATCTTTTGTAAACTTAGGCACTTCATGTTGTCTAATGGTACGTGTTAATTCTCTAGCCGGCTTTTTCGCCATAAAATGTGTCATACAACCAGCCAAAATAATTGCCGTATAATCGGTATGGTGAATTAAATTATTAGCGATATGATTTTCGCCACTTTGCCAAGCAAAAATCCCTGGTGAATGCCAATAAATTTGTCCTACATGGTGTATATTATTATTATACACCGTATTTTTTCTATTCACATCTTTGGTTCCGGGACCATAGCCACAAAGTAAAATTCCACCACCGCCCATATGCTCTATATGGTTATTGGAAATCGAATTATTAATACCATGTAAATCTACACGAACAGCGCCACTACCGCTATCTAAAAAATGACAAGAATCCACTGCACAATTTTCTGTTCCGCGAAAGCGCACTAAAGCATTTGCCTTATCTTGCATATCCCAATCGTGTTGTAAACCTTTATCGTCTGGTGCTAATGTATAACGTTCACCATGTTTAAAAGTTAATCCTTTAAAATGAAGGTTTCGTACAGGAACATCTTTAGGTCCTTTTTTATCTATTTTACCTTCTACACGAATAAATTCTATGAGTTGTGGAAAAACTACAGCAGAATCGTTTCGTGGCCATAAATATACTTTGCCTGTTTTAGTATTTAGCATCCACTCCCCTTCTTTATTCAAGGCTTCTGGTACATTTTCAACCCAACAATTTTCAGTTTCCTTTAAAAAATGCAGAACATTCATAGCATAGGTAGCATCAATAGTTGTCATGGCCGTATTGGTACTTTCATCTACCGATTTTAACGGTAGCATATTTACAATCCAAGCATGATGTGGTCGTACTTTTATTTCTGCATCTGTTACATTTGACCAGTTTTTTAAGAAACCATCTGGAAAATTTAATCGGTTTCTTCCATTTTTACCTTCACCAGTAATAATTCCTTCTGACTGTGCACGTGGCAACATGCCTTGACCATCATAAAGGGTTAAAAATTTATCAGAGGTATTTGCCTCTAAAAGTTTTCCTTTTGCTTCAGCTGGTAATCCAGGTATTTCTTGGGTTACTTTTTTCCAACCGCTAATTTCTTTTCCTGAGCTAAACACAGGGGTCTCGCCAGGAAAAGCGGCGTAAGTAATAGTAGCTGTATCTTTTCCTGAATCTTCTAAACCAAAAGTAACCGTTTTATTTAACTGATATACCCCGTCACGGATGTATACCACAATGTCTTCAGACTTACTCTTTTTCAAATCACGAACACCATCTCGTGCACGTTCAAGCGTCGCAAAAGGCCCGTCTGTACCTTGAGCATTAGGTTCTGGCAAAGTTCCAGACCAATTATCCGAACCTTTTGTGGACACATAAAAATCGGCAGATTGAGCAATAACACTCATGCTTGCAACGATTAGCACTAAAAATAAAATCAAGTTTTTTTTCATTATATATGTTGTTTCGTTCTATTCTTTACGTTTTTTAAGCAATTCCAGTTTATTTTTTCAACTTTTAACATCCCTAAGATTAAAAAAACTCGCTGAATGCAATTGAAGCCAATTCAATTACACACAACGAGTTATAAAAACTAACCTAACTAATTAACATCTAGCTAAATAATTTAATTCCTAATACGAATTAATTACCTAACTAAAAATTTTCTTGATGCTCCAATCGATTCCAATTTTAAATACAGGATACATAAACCAGAACGTATCCTAACTCATTTAAATCGTTTGTAATCATCAATGTTTTTAATCTCATTTGAATTTTTTATAAACTTCTACTTTTGGTTTTATTTTTTATGTTTTAGAAAAAAATCTACTGTTGTTGTAGTGATAACTTCCAAGGTTGGTGAAATTTCACCACCTGCTTTTCGCCAATTATGACCCGCATTTTTCACTATGACCTGCTCAACAGGCGCATCAATACGCTTGGCTTGTTCCATCATGTGGTAGGTATGTGCCACAGGAATAGTCGTATCGTTGTCTGCTGCCATCATTAATAATGGCGGACTATTTTTTGTTAAATAAAATATAGGACTCATCTCCTTGTACATGGCTGCTATTTTTGCAGGATCTGTTTCTGTTTTTGTAATCCTATTACTAAAGCGGTCTGCATCTTTAGTAGTGTCTTTTGTTTCAAACAATGACTTAACTGTAAAATCTGAAGGCCCATACCATGACGCTCCGGCAATAACTTTATATGGTTTTCCATAAAGCGATTGATCGCCTTTAAACAAATCTGGATTAGCAAGCGTAATCATTTGTGCGATATGTCCGCCAGCAGAATCACCTAAAACATAAACACATTGCGCATCAACGTTTAAAGTATCACTATTTGCAGACAAGTAACGTAACGCATCCATAGCATCAATAACACAGTCGCGCATTAAAACAGATTTTTGTCTTGTTAATCGGTAATTAATAGAAACTACCGCAAAACCTTGCTTAACCAATTCTATAAAAGGATCTTGAACTGGTGACTTAGCAATATTCTCTTTACTTCCATTAAACCACCCACCACCATGTGTATAAAGCATGATTGGATAGTTACTATGATCCGTTTTTCCTGATGGATAATATATATCTAGATATAAATCTTCCTCTTTTGTTGATTTGTACTTGACATTTAAATTTATTTCACCTTCTGTGTTCAGGTGTGGTATTTTATAGGTTGAAAACTCTTCAAGTGAAAGTGATCCACTTTGATCGGTATCGTGTTTTTTGACCTGTTTCCAAATTTGATTTATTTCGTATTTTTCAAGCAACCCATTACTATTACTATCTAATTTTGAAAATTGGCTAATAGATAAATTATTTTGGGCTTGCAGTGCAACTACTAAACCAAGGCATAAAACATATGTAAAAATGTGCTTCATAAAATACTATTATCAAATCCAAAAAATGGAAACCCAATTTTTAAAAATTAATCACCTTCGATTAAAATCACATTGAGATGTTTACAAATATGCACCCACAACCCCTTATTAAGCTTACTCTTGTCTTGCTTTTATTTGCTGAATTCGACCAGATTGATAAGAGTACTGCAAACCCTAGGTATTTAAAGGCTTTTTCGGTGTAATTGCTCAAATCAACTTAGAATTAATTTGATAAAATCTAAAGGAAGCATTGTATTATTAGTTATAGAACATCATAATGTTTGATATTTCACTTTTTTCTAATGCAGTTTTAAAGACTTAAGAACTAAACTGTGGGACGCTCTCTTTTTTTTATAAGAAAAAGTAACGTTTTGTTTGGCCAACAGATAGAGGCATTAGTATAATTTACTTAAACTAAAACAAAAAAAATGCCCCACTAAACTTAATTAGCGGGACATTTACTATGTAACATCATTTTACTAATGACGCTTGATAAACTTTTTGACTACAGATTTTCCTTCGGTATTGTGAAATTTAAGGAAATAAACACCCGATTGTAATCGAGAGATGTCTAAACGCTTTGCTTCCTTTTTCACTGCTATAATCGTCTTACCCGTAATATCCATAACTCTAGCGTTCTGGATGGTTTGATTAAAGGAAATGATATCATTTGCAGGGTTAGGATATAAAACAAATGTATCTGCTTCAGATGCCGCTTGAATTTTACCCGAATCAGTATTTTTAGCTGTATTACTTATAGTAGTTATACTCCATTGTAAATTCTGACTTGCACTTGCTGAACTCCATAAAGATATGTTCTGGCCATTAACACCGCCGCTTCCACCATTAAGTGAAAAACCTGCTGCATTACGCTTTTCTAAACGGTAGTAACCCGATCCAACATCAACCTTATTCCAGTGTTGGTTTTGATTGGTATCATCACAAGTATACAGGTATACATTTTGATTTTTAACACCTCCGTTTCCACCATCAATACAGTGGTTGGTTCCGGCTTTTTGATAAGAGTAATACCCATCACCGCGATCAATTTCTATCCATTGTTGATTGCTATTACTTTCGTCTGAAGCCCATTGGTAAACATTTTGATTATCAGCACTTCCATTTCCGCCATCAATAGCAAAACCTGGTGCACTACGTTTTGTTA
Source organism: Pseudotamlana agarivorans (assembly GCF_018860245.1). Taxonomy (GTDB): domain Bacteria; phylum Bacteroidota; class Bacteroidia; order Flavobacteriales; family Flavobacteriaceae; genus Pseudotamlana; species Pseudotamlana agarivorans_A. The sequence continues at coordinate 162,707 of NZ_JAHKPD010000013.1, read as the reverse complement.
TATGTACCGTATTATTAGCTGGTAATGTAACGCGTATGGTTTTCGTCTCAACGAGTCCATCTGCTGTTTTAGCTCTAAGATTAGCTTTCCCATCACCAACAGCTGTTAATTTACCATTAGCGTTTACAGTAATGATTTCTGGATGTGTGGTATCCCATATAATATCTGTACTCGCATTTTCTGGCGTAAAACCTACGGTAAAATTTTTCACCTGTCCCACCTCTAGAATAATAGTATCTTCTGGTAAAATAGTAAGCCCTGTTACCCCAGAACCATTTTCATTTTCTAACAAATAGGCATCTAATAATTCCATTTGGTGTATGGTCCAATCTTGAGCCAGTAAATTCTTTTCAAAATTATACCTTCCTACTAAAGACACTCCTAACGAAACAGCACCGCCTCCTAATAATAATTTACCATAATACTCTGCAAAGTCTTCATCTGGCACACCTGGAGTTACACCAGTATTCCATTGATTATCACTCATAGGAGGATCAAAATGTGCTACCACATAATCATCCCAAGTACGAGATTTACCATCGTCAATATGCGCATAACCATTCCTTTCTACAGACCAGTCAATTAACCATTGGTTATTTTTTACAGCGCCAACATTTTTACCGCCATTAAAAGGGTGACCAAACATATAATCATCAAAAAGAGTCGCCGGTGTAAACGGATTTAAAGGTGCGCCATCACCAGGAGAATTTTGAAATGCTACCGAAGCATCTGGGTTACCTTTATGTACAGCATCGGCAAAAGCCTGATAAAGTCTTTGATCGTTTACATCATCACTATCTACGATATCGCCCGCATTCTCCCAGATCGCTCTACCTGAATCAAAACACCAAGCATCAATTAAATCGCCATAGGTTTTAGCATAATCTCTAAGCACAAATTGCGCATAGCAGAACATGTATTTACGTTCTGGATAATCTTCATAATCCCGATACGCTTTAGCGTTTATAAATTTCTGTGCTTGTTCATCGGTATCACACCATGCTTTCCATCGATTAGTAATATCAGGAAAGCCTTCAGGATCAGAATCCGAACGGTTTAATAGATTGTAACTATTCACATAAACCTGAACCTTTAATCCTTGAGCTCTAATAGCGTTGATAATATCTAAAAACGGGTCTCTGCCTATAGATTCCCTTGGAACTACTAGGTTCAATAAATTACCATCACTATCGGTATCGCCTTCCCATAAAGACTCTATTAATGGATGTGGCGCCACATGAACAGGCGAATAAATACTAGATTCATTTAAGTGAATTTGAATATAATCTAAGGTTTCTAAATGTGAAACTTGAGCAAGAAAGTGTTCTATGGTAAAGTTATCACTTTCGGATGCACCATTATAAGATCTGCCAGGTTTCCAATTCAACCCCCACGCACCTCTTAGCCAGTCGGCACGTTTTCCCAAATCGGGGTCGGGAACCTGCGCCTCTACTGTGTTAAATGTTGATAATAAATAGGCAACAATGAATACGAATGTAAATTTGTTACTTACAATGAATTTGGTTTTTGTTTTCATAATTAAAAAATTTAGTTTAGTGGTGTTGGTTGAGTTGGTATTTGTTAGTTTCTTTTATGCATCATAGGCCTTTTATAAATTTTTTTGTTATTATTTTTCCTTCAGTGCTTACGCCTTTTAGGAAATAGATTCCTGATTCTAAATCAGATACATTTAAACTTTTAGTTTCTGAAGTATACGTTTTTACAACCTTGCCAGTGATATCTAAAATCTTTGCAGATTGTATTGGCATATTGAATGTAATTTGACTTGAAGCTGGATTTGGAAATAATCTAAAAGATTCAGACTTTAATGGATCTCCCTTTGAAAGCCCTAAAGTCTGAAGATCTACAGTTACCTGAACGATAATATTTTGAACCGCCCACTTATCATTACTCGCTTCCGAGCCATTTTTAATGGTAAAACTTTCAACTTTAGAAGTTGCTGTGGTTGCTAATAGATCTACTTCTTTACTTGCTTCTCCGCTAAATCGACCCAATTCATAATCTGCCGATCCATCAGCTGAAAAAGTAAAACGATCTCCGACGTTATGTCCATTTACAATAGTTATGGCTTTAAAGGTATCGATATTGAAATTTGCAGAAGTTAATCCGCTAGTTCCAGTAATAGTTCCTAAGGCCGCATTATCTATTGTTGCTGAAAATTTTTGATCTCCAACAAAAACACGGTCACCGGAAGCTTGATTTAATCCATCATCACTGATGGCCCAACTTTTTGAAGACGAGGTTCCGTTATTATCACTAGTACCTGAAACAATAACGGCACTCGGGTAAGTTGTAAAATCGCCATTTGGTGTTACGGTAATATTAACCTCGAAAGTCGTATCATAGCCTGGCACCGAACCAATACCCGTCATAGTTATGGCTCCTGAGCTATAGGTTGTATTCTCTTCAGCTTGAATATGGACATCGATCGCATCTCCCGTTTGAGCAACTTCCTGAATGAATTCCTCCATCGGACTGCTGTACATAAAATCTTCAGTAGACGTTACATTAATGTAAAAATACTTCGTACCATTAGGTATATCTGCCGTTATTTCGTTTGAAGTTGTATTTAGATTCACAGGAGCTTCCAACCAAGTATAAGAGCCTTGCTCCCAATTCCCTACATAAGTGGTATAATACAATACGGCACTTTTAGCTTGACCTTGATAAGAAGCTGTTACGGTATTACCCGTGACGTCATCCACAGAAATAGACAATGGCGCATCACCATTATTGGTCATATAATCGGCAAAGTCATAAATCTCTTCAGGCGCATATCCAGCCGCTGTACTGTGAGCCATAAGGTGTTCAATACGCAAGTATTTTTCGGAAGAAATAAGATTGTAAGTAGGTGTTGCAATATTCATTGCAAATTGCTTGTCGTTATTACCATTCACATAAAACACTGGTAATTTTTGGTTCGGGATATAAAGTGAAGGCTCCCAATTGGCAAAATAAAAATCTAATTCGGCTTGACTGTTAAGCGCCATATCGACACTGTATTTAGGACTTTCATCTAAGTAACCACAGCCATAAACGGGAATTGAAAATTTAAAACGATCATCAATACCAGTAATCACATTGGTTAGAATACCTCCCCAAGAAATCCCGTTAATACCAATTTGATCGGCATCAACTTCTGGGAAACTTCGCAACAAACTATTCGCTAAAATAGCATCTGCAACGGCGTGATAAAACCATTGTTCACCAATAGCATTATCTGCATCTCTAAAAAAACCAGCACGTCTAGGTCCAGAATATTCCCAAGTGGGGTACCATGGGTCTTTTTCACCAGGTAATTGACCTTCGTGAGCTATTGCAATAGCAATGTAACCACGGTCTGTCCACTGTTTAACCCAATCAGGAAAAGCGGTTCCTCCGCCTCCATGCACTAAAACAACAGCAGGTGCTTTTTCTCCTGCTTGTAAATTTTCAGGTACACCATACCAACAAAATACTTTTGTTGGATTACCTCCATAATCAAGTGCATCTATAAACAAACCGTTTATATTGTCTGCCACTTGATAGGCATCATAAGCTGTTGTGAAACTGTAGGTTGGTGTATTAAATACCCCTGCACTAGTTAATGTGTTTTTAACATAGTCAGGACCACTATTTTGCGCTGTCATGGGAATCCATAACAGCACAATTAGTGTATAAGTTAAAATTAACTTTATTTTCATATTGTCGATTTCTATTATTAATTACGCTTTACAAAACGTTTAACTATTGAAACCCCTGCTCCATTTTGTCCTTTTAAGAAGTACATTCCTGAAGCTAATTCTGAAATATTAATGGTTTCTGTTTGCTCTGAGATAGACTTAATAAGCTTACCAGTAACATCAATAATATTAATATTCTGCATTGGCATATTAAAGTTCAATTGCGCTTGCGCTGGGTTCGGGAATAAACGGAAACCAGTCATGTCTGAATCATTGTCTGCTACAGATAGTAAATGATTAAAATTAATAGCGACTATTATTTCTCCAACAGACCACTTATTGGTTGTCATTGAAAGGCTAGTTCCACTTGCAATAGTTAAATCATCAACCTTATTAACATCTAAACTAAAAGGATTAGATCCTAAATACCCCAGTTCTGATAAACCTGCACTGGTTGTTATGTTTACAGCATCTTTATCAGGAGACTGTCCATTCATAATTAAAAGTGACTCAATAGTCATATCTTGAAAATCGGCTGCGGTCAAAGTACCACCATTCGCATTAAATGATACCAATTGAATGTTACTTAAAGTTGCCGAATCTAAGGCATCACCATAAAACATATTACTTTTATTAGCATCTCGTCCATCACCTCCTAATCCCCAAGATTGGTTGGTTGCTGTTCCTCCTGAGGTTCCACTTAAAATAGCTTTCCCTGTTTCAGGCGTTACATCAATTGATAATTGAAAAGTTGCCATACCATCAAAGGCTGTCAATACCTCTGAAGTCAATACGGCTACTTGGTCTACACCATAATCTGTGTTGGCTGTTGCTTTAATGGCAACCGACGCATAACCATTTTCTAAAACTACATCTGCCTGAGTAACTGTGATTTGAAATACAGAATCAGATGAATTAACACCATCACTAAGCGTGATATTAAAAGTTTGATCTCCTTGATCAACTTCATCTGGAGTACCTTCTAATTGCCAGTTTCCTGAACCTAAATCTACTAATTGTAACCAATCGGCTCCTGCGCCTTTTGTAAGGGTTAGGGCGTCACCTTCAAAATCATAAAAATCTATGAGTTCCTCTAATTTATAAGTATAACCTTCAAACACTTTTCCTTCACCTAAAGTACGTGAGTCTGTAATCCATACTGGCGTCCCATTACCTGAATCGGTAAATCTAGTTGGGTGTCCTATAGTTATTATTGCTTGTGCGTCTGTAGTGTGTACACCATCGCTTAAACTTAATGTGTAGTTGTTGTCGCCAATATCACCAACTGCTGGTTCTCCACTTAATTGCCACTCGCCGCCAACTAATTGTTCGATTTTAAGCCATGCTGGCCCAGCTGAAATACTAATGGTTAGTGCATCACCTTCAAAATCGTAAAAATCTACATCTGGTACTAATAAAGTTGCATAACTTTCGGTAGCGTTTCCATCAGGTAAATCCATCGTTGTAGTTTTCCAAACTGGTGATCCATCACCCGGATTAGTAAATCCATTAGGATCTGATGTCACTTCAAAGTTAACCGTTCGAGTACTAGACCCATCGGCATCTTGAGCTACAATATCAAATGTATAAGAAGTTGCAACAGTTTCAGTTGGTGTTCCGCTTAAAGTCCACCCTGTACTTGTTTTGGCAATAGTTAACCATGCTGGAGCTCCTGACAAAGTTAAATTTGTTACTCCTACATTCTCAGGATCCCAAACATCTTGACCTTCCTCAATGATATGCGTATAAGCTTGTCCAACTTTAGCCTCTGTTAAAACTGTTTCTTGTCTAAACCAGTTTGGTACACCTGGGGTTTCCAATTCCATTAAATGTGCATCCATGCCCTCTAATTGAAGTAAAGCCCAATCTCTAGCGACAAGGTTATTATTATCAGGAGATGATTTACCTGCTAAGGCAAGCCCCCAAGAAATAGCTCCACCATTTTGAACAGCTTCCAAATTCCATAAGTTGAATTCATCATCGGTAAGCGCAGGCGTGTTACCTCCGTTCCAAGATGTGGTACTCATAGGTGGATCATAATGAGCAACAACATTGTCATCCCAAGTCCATGTTTGTGGATCACTTCCTCTATGCGCATACCCATTGGTTTCTTTCATTTTCTCAATGTGTGCATAATTACGAGAATACAATGAAGGATTTCCAATGGTATGACTTCCTCCGTCTCTACCGCCATTATATGGGTGTCCAAACATGAAATCATCGGCATGTACAGCCTCTGAGAACGGGTTTAAATCTTCCGTATCACGTTCTGGACTATTTTGAAATGATAATGCAGCATTAGGGTTACCCGCATGACAAGCTGCCTTAAATGCATTGTAAATCATTTGGTCTTCATAAACACCATTGGTTGCGCTATCACCATTCATTCCCATCCAGCTACCTGAATCGAAACACCATGAGTCAAGTAAATCGCCATAACGAATCGCATATTCCTTAAGTACAAATTCTGCATAACAGAACATATATTTACGTTCTGGGAATTGCGCCTCCGCATTTACATAAGTACTTGTATTAGCATCCCAAATTCCAGTATGATAAGGTTGACTTGCTATAAAAGCTTGTGCCTGAGCATTCGAATCACACCACGCCTTCCAACGTTCTGTAATGTTTGGAATATAGTCAGGGTTGCTGCCACCATTACCATCACGTGAAAGCATATTCGAACTGTTTACATACACCATCACCTTCATACCTGCAGCTCTAATATCTTTAACGATCTCTAAAAAAGGATCGATACCATAAGACGCTCTTGGTACGACAAGGTTAATTGGATTACCATTCGCATCGGTATCACCTTCCCAGAAACTCTCTAATAAATCATGTGGCCCCATATGAACCGACGATTTAATAGACGATTCTCCAAGGTGCACTTGAATATAATCGATAGTTTTTATATGACTAATTTGATTAAGGAAAGGCTTAATTGATAATCCTTCATGTCCTCCGTTATATAGATCGACAGGCTTCCAGTTAATTCCCCAAGTTCCACGAAGCCACTCGGCACGTAAACCTTGATTAGGGTCTGGATTTTGGGCTTCTACCGTCTGTAATCCTGCCACACCATAGGCAGCACAGCATAATAAAGCCGATTTAAAAAATGATTTTGTTAATTTTAAGTTCATCTCTTTCTTTATTTAATTTTAATTCTAAATAGGTTAAGCAATTATTTATGATTAGTTCTTTTTTACGAATTTCTTAACTAGTGTCTTTCCTGCTGTACTACGCCCTTTTAAGAAATATACACCTGGAGCTAATTGTGAAACATCTAATTTTTGAATTTCTGAATTATAGACTTTTACAACTTTTCCAGTAATGTCCATTACGCGTACAGAATGAATAGGCATGTTTAATACAACTTCATTTGTAGCTGGGTTAGGATATAATTTAAATGATGTTATATCATCGTTAGAATTATCGTTAATGGATAATGTCTCATCAAATTTAACAAGTACACCAATACTTTCTATAGACCATTTATTTTTTGCTCCAGTATTACCGGTTCCTATAGAAAATTCCTGAATATTATCAATTCCAGTTTCTGTACTTAAATAAACACCGTCCAATACTTGAGATGTTTTTCCTATAATAGTTTCAACACCTCCCACTTTAACTGAAACATTATCAGTTCCAGATTGTCCATTTCTAACAAAAACAGACTTAAAAGATGTCATCAATTTATCAACCGTAAGAGTTCCTCCGTTTGCATTAAAGTCTATGATTTGAATATTGCTTATGTTTTCTACCCAATCGCTCGTAGTTCCTAAGAAAATAAGATCACTTATTCCAGCAGTCCCGTCACCTATTCCCCAGCTATAATCTGTAGAATCTCCGCCAGAAGCTCCTGAAATTACCGCTTTATCGCTTGGAGGTGTTACATCGACAGAGATCTTATAAGTCGCCACGCCATCTGGCACTGTTTGCGTTTCTGAAATCATAGTTGCCACCGAACCGATTCCATAATTTGTTAATGTTGTAGCTTTAACCATTACACTTACACCTTTTGAAATATCAATTGGTCCAACAGTTAATTTCATGTCATTCTCTATTGAATTTACACCATCAGAAAGATTAAGGTTGAAATTAGTATCACCAATATGTACTTCTTCTGGTGTACCGCTTAAATACCAAATGCCGGATGATAATTTTTCTAAATTAATCCAGTTTGGACCACTACTGATAGTCACATTTAAATCATCACCTTCAAAATCATAAAAATCAACACCCTCTTGTAAATAATATTCAAAGAATTCTTCAGCTGCAGTTGTACCTAAATCCATAGAAGTTACTTTCCAAACTGGCGAACCATCTCCTGGATTTGTAAAATCATTTGGAGGAGTTACTACCTTAAGAGTTACTTCTCTAGTACGCTCACCATCGGCATCTACAGCTTTTAATTCGAAAATGTATTCTGTTGGTGCCGTTTCTGTTGGTGTACCACCTAAAGTCCAAACACCTGGAGACGTTTCTGCAATGGTTAACCACGTTGGAGCCCCTGCAGCAATAATTTCAACACTAGTTACACCCACATTTTCTGGATCCCAAAAATCTGACCCTTCAACTAAATCAAATGCATAATCTTGACCAGGCGTAATTTCTGGTAAAATAGTATATTGTCTTGCCCAGTTTGGTGCCCCAGGAAACTGATTCACACTAAGATCGGCATCAACCAATTCTAATTGTGCTAAGGCGTAAGGTTGTAATGTTAAATTAGGCGACGCATTATTAAGATTTGTTACCACTAGAGGTGTTCCCCAAGTAATACCACCGCCGTTAATTAATCCAACATTATTCCATTCCACAAATTCAGCGTCTGTTAAACAAGGTACGCCTCCATCGTTCCATGATGATGTACTTTGTTTTGGAAAGAAATGAGCAACAACGTTGTCGTTCCATGCAATGCCATCATTTGTATACGGCAATCCATTATTATCTCTCATGTATTCGCAAATACCAAAATTCACAGTATACAGAGGATCTCTTGGATCAACCATATTACCGGCACCACCAAAAGGGTGTCCAAATTTATAATCTTCAAAAAGAGATGGTGATCTATATGGTAAAAATGGATTACTATCACGATCTCCAATACCATTATTAAAAGTAATAGCTGCATTTGGGTTTCCCGCATGACAGGCATCTGCAAATGCTTGATAAACTCTTTGAGTATTTATATCTCCCGAGCTATAATCATCACCAGCGCCGCCACCAATATTAACATGAGCCGCATCAAAACACCAGGCATCAATTAAATCGCCATAACGCATTGCATATTCTTTAAGAATAAATTCTGCATAACAGAACATATATGGTCTACGATCATCGTTAACACCATCGGTATGGTATGACTGACTATTAATAAAGGCTTGAACCGTAGGATCTGTATCGCAATACGCTTTCCAACGGTCGGATAAATCAGGGAATACATCTGGTGCAGATCCAAATTCTTCCCATTGTAATAAATTAGCTGAATTCACATAAACTTCTGCTTTAAGTCCTGCAGCTCTGATGGCTTTTAACCATCCCAAAAACGGATCTGGAGCAGATGCACGAGGCACTACCAGGTTTACAGGTTTACCATCAGGCCCTAAGTCACCTCCCCACAAATCTTCTAAAATAGGATGTGGTGCGGTATGTACAGGAGAGTAAATATATGGACTTGCCAATCCAACTTGAATAAAATCTACTGTTTTTAAGTGGTCAATTTGAGTTAAAAAATCTTCAATAGAAACCCCTTCAATGTTTCCATTATAATTATTTTCAGGTAACCACAGTAGACCTAAAGATCCACGCATCCATTGGGCTCTTAAACCCAAATCTGGATCTGGGACTTGTTGTGCTTTTACGTTTACCGAGAATAAACATAAGAGTAATAAGATTAAAGTAATTTTACTGGTTTTCATTTAGTTTTAGTTTAAAGTTGCTAGTAATATTTAATAACGATTTAATCGTTTTGAAAAAAAGCGCTATCATTTTATTTTAAAGACGAATTCCAATGCTTTGGATTCACTCCTACTTGTTGTTATTATAAATTTCTAATTGAATGTATGTAGGTTCAAATGCGCTAGGATAATCAAGTATTTCATAGAGTTTCGTCTACATTTAACAAAGCGATAAATGTTAACATTTTGTTCTCATTTGTAGCAGTACATGTACTTAAATGAAAATTAACCAAAAACTCCTTTTTCTTGATAGTATAGCGTTCTATAGTAAGTGTAATTTTTCATCATAAGGTTTAAGTTTTAGATTTAGCCTGACTCATTTATGGGGTTTTACAAAGATGCATACTGCATACAGAAATACACTTACTCTTGTCTTTCATTTTTTATGCTGTATTCAATCAAAGTGATATGAGCAACAAACACCCCAAGAAAACAAAGGGTTTTTACGCACTGATTGCTCAAATCAACTTTGTTTTTTTGTTTAAAAATTCTTAAAATTATCTATAAATCCTTGTCTCTAATTCAAAATATCACACCAAAATTTATCTAATTCTTATATTCTCAATGCAATAAAAAATGAAATAACACATTAAAAACTACTCGTTATCAATAAGATGGCATGCGCATTTTTTTGTTAAAAATGAATGAATTGGGTTAAAATTATCGCCAAAAAGCAAAAAAAAAGCACCTTAATTTGACGCTTCAAACTAAGATGCTTTGGCTATAAAATAAATTATACCAATTTAACCATATAGTGCCACATATAATTTGTTTCTTTTTCGCCCATATTTCAATATAAAATAAAACCGTAGCTAAGGCTATGCTTGAATTTTACTATGTCATCTGAACAAAAAAATAATTCAAATTAAGAATACAACATTATACAATTAAATTGGTATTAAAAGGAAACCTATTTGAGAGAAGGTTATTCTTTATAATTTTAAACGCAAATGAAAGTCTTATTATTCTTGAGTTCGTAAACCTATCTCGGAAACATCTATAGGAGTTATACCCATTTTTAATGCCGGTGAATTGGGTTGAAACCTAAAATTACCATTTTCGATATCTACAAACAAAGGATCTGTAGCCACACTATTTTTATCTGAATTATCCTTATTCTGAAGCCTATTTAAGGTTTTTTCAGCTAAACTTTGGTCTGCTTTATTGTAATAGATGTTGAAATCGGAATCAACATCCTTCATAGACGCTGGTACTCGGCCACGACTATCCTCGCCAAATAAGCCTTTTCCTGGAGGTGGTTGAGAAATAAAAGTACTTTCTTTAGATAACGAATAGAAAATATTACGCTTATTACTTGCGCCATGCATAGGCCCTTCTACGATCTTTAAAAACACTTGTCGAGGCTCAAATATTTCGGCAATGATGTTGTTTTCAAATCGGTTATTCAATTTTAATATCATCCCTTGCGATGTACATTTATAGATGATATTTTCAGAAATTTGTGTATCCATTTGTCCGCCATCGGTACGAATACCGCTTTGTTTCCCTGTTTCTGCTACTAAATCGTGAATATAATTGCGACGTATAATATTTCCTGGGCCAGAGGCACGGATATAAATACCATTGCCATCACCCAATTTATTCATCACGTTATGAATTTCGTTGTATTCAATAACATTATTTTTACTGTGCCAATACGGTCTCACAACATCTGGTGTTAATTCCTTTGGCAACTCACCTATTTCGTGCCAACGTATCGCTCTATATTGCTCTCGAATATTAGAATGCTTAAAAAATCGAATCACACAACCCGAAACAATTAAACCGCAATAATTGGTGTCATGAATTAAGTTGTTTGCGACTCTGTTTTCCCCACTATTCCAAAGAAAAATTCCTGGCGATTGCCAATAAATTTCACCAACATGATGAATGTTATTATTATAAACGGTATTCTTTTTATTGACATCTTTAGTTCCTGGTCCATAACCACAAAGCAGAATACCGCCACCGCCCATATGTTCGATATGATTATTTGAGATGTTATTTTTTATACCATGTAAATCTACGCGGATCGCACCACTTCCGCCATGCAAGAAATGGCATTTTTCTACCACACAGTTTTCTGCTCCCCTTAAACGTAACATGGCATTGTTCTTATCTAACATGTCCCAATCGTGTTGTAAACCAGCATCATCTTTATTTAAAGTATAGCGTTCTGCATGTTTAAAAGTTAAACCTCTAAAATGAAGGTTACGTACCGGAATATCTTTAGGGCCTTCAAAATCGATTTGACCCTCTACGCGAATAAACTCTAAAAGTTTGGGTGCAAAAACTTTAGAATCGTTTCTTGGCCAGAGATATACCTTTTTTTCCTTTGTATTAAGTACCCATTCTCCAGGTTTATCTAGAACTTCCAAAACATTTTCAACCCAATAACCTTTTCGTTGCATGGCGTAAGTCGCTTCAACTGCTGTTGTAGCAATGCCTTTTTCTTCATCGACAGACGCTAAAGGCAACATGTTTACAATCCAATCGCGTGTTGGACGTACTAAAATTTCAACATCTTCCACATTAGGCCAATTTTTCAGTTCACCTTCAGAAAAATGAAGTTCATTTCTTGTGCTTGAATTTAAGGGCTTATATTTTTCGGACTGCGCTCGTGGCAACATCCCTTCTTCATCATAAAGGGTAAGAAACTTGTTTGATACATTTGCTACTAACAGATTACCTTCTGCAGCTTTTGATAATCCAGGAAGTTCTGAAGTCACTTTTTTCCAACCAGTTATTTCTTGACCAGAACTAAAAACCGGTGTTTCTCCTGGGTAAGCCGCATAGGTGATACTTGATTCGCCTTCTCCTGAATCTTCAACTCCAAAAATAACCGTTTCATTTAATTGGTAGCGTCCTTCTCGAATAAGTACTGTGATGTTTGATGTTTTATTTTTTTTCAATACCCTAACCGCATCACGAGCTTGTTCTAGGCTTGCAAATGGCCCGTCTGTGCCATCTGCGTTGGGCTTCTCTAAAGTTCCAGACCAAGTATCAGACCCTTCGGTTGATACATAAAAGTCGGCTTTAGCTGTTGATTCATTGTGAACGCAACTTGATAAACTCAAAAAAAATATTGAAAAAAAAAGAATATATTTCATAATAAGGTAAATGTAAGGTTCTGTATTTAGTTTTAATATAGACTCCTTATTTCTTAAATGGTTTAATTAAAATTATTTTATAAACTTCATTTGCCCACTTTTATCCCTAGCACAAGAAACAACCTCATATAAACTGAACGTGTTAACGCCTTATTATATAGCCTCGTTGTCCACTATTAACCTCTCCTGCTTTACCCAAAGTGTTAAACTTCCAACTAAAACCAAGCATAAAGTATTGCTGCAAGACGGTGCTTTGCCTATCCTCAATATAATTTTGGTTAACAACCCGTCGTGAGTTATTATTTTGATTTAGCAAATCGTAGGCTTTTAGTGTTACTGTAGCCTTGTCTTTTAAGAACGAATAGGCTAATGTAGAATTCCAAAACCAAACACTTTTTTGAAAGTCATCGGATATATTAGGATTATATTCATAACTCACATTATTGCTCCACTCCAAACTTTTAGTAAAATAATTTCTGGAATTAAGTTGCAAACTATGGCTTGTAAACTCTTGCTTATTAAATAAATCGGTATCGAAAGTGTTTTCTGTAAAATGAATGTTATAGAATGCATCAAGCTCCATAACTTTTTTCCAATTAAATCGTAAACCAATACCTGGTCTAATCGATTTGCTGAGTGACGCATATTTCACCTCGTTGGTAAAATTCACATACCTTCTAATATTGTTTGTTAAACCAACATTAATTTTTAATGTTTTTAAACTATCTAACTTCACTTTCTTGTTATAACCAGCATGAATGTACGCCCTGTAGTTACCATCAACATTCTCGAAAGTGGTTACTTTAACCAAATCATCGTTAACTGTCGTTTTAGCCACGATAGCATCCTCACTAATAGAAGTGAATGTATAAAAATTAAATCCTACCCCTTTTTGAAAATTGTTTTTATTAAAATAGATATTGAAATTATGAAAGTCTGTCGGACTTAAATTGGGGTTACCAACTACAACGTTTAAAGGATTTGTAACATCTACAAAAGTTTGTAATTGATTAAGTGAAGGAGCCTGGTTACTTAAGTCGTATCGCAAATTCACTCGGGTTTTGGGTCCGTTATAACCCAATTGATATTGCAGAGCTGTGGCGTTAAAATGACGTTTTAAATCGAATTCCGGCCGCAAGGCATCTTTGTTTTCTAAGGTTCTAAAAATAAAATCTGTTCTAAGCGAAGTCGTCCATTTTTTCTTTTTGTACTCCAACCCCGCTGTTGGCGTACTGGTAATGTTGGTATACTGATAATCTGAATTAAAGGCTGTGTTAGTGGTAGGCTCGTATTTTTGTGTATTTTCATCAAAATCGAAGGCCATCCTAGTGTTTAAATCGGTAATATCTCGATACCCATAACGAAGGTCCAAAAACAAAGCCTTTTTAATAAGCGGTACGCGGTATGCCACAGAAGCACGAAATGTATTTTTTGTATTATCGGTTTCTCTCAATTGATTAAGTGCGGTGGTTTGAGGTGTACTACCAAGGATATTTACTTCATTAATTAGTTTATTGTCATCTTCGCTTTGTTGCGTTCTATAAAACACATCAAACTTTAAAAATGAACCTTTACGCTTTAATCGTTTTGTAATATTGGCATTATTCTGAAATTGAAATTCTTCACTTTCGGTATACGAATTACTTGTTGAATTATTTATGGGTGTCCCATCGGTACCATAAGAATTTTGAATCGATTGAAATGCATTAGTGCGTTTAATTTGTCTAAATTCTGGGCGCAATGTAATTTGCAAAGTAGAATCTATCTTAAATTTAAAATTTGAATCGACCTTATGTTGATCGGCATTTTGCGCTGATTTTGAAGAAGTACTCGTAAAATAACGGCTATCAGGTAAAATATTCTCGCGTTGGGAAATCGTTTCGTTTTCATTATCGGTATTAGAGCCAAAATAACTCGCTGAAGCTTCCGCTTTTTTACCCCAATTATCTACATAATTTAAACCATAATTTCTTGAGGTAATAACACCGTCAACACCATAATTAAATAACTGGTTATTGGTATCGTAAGAAGAGCGCCCACCAAACATTTTATTTATTTCACCGTAACTAAATCCCGGTTCGTTTACATTATTTGTTCCTACCAAAGCGCTAATGCGTAAATCATCATTAAACTGGTTGTACATACCAGCTGCTTGGTAGCGGTCATCTGTACCTCCTCCAGCGGCTACACGCCCAAAAACACCCTTATTATTTTCTTTTTTAATAACGAGGTTTACGGTTTTATTCTCACCATCTACGGTTTCTCCTGTAAAGGCTTCATCGTCTGTTTTTGTATCTGAAATTTGAATTTTTTCGATAATGTCTTTACTCAAATTTCGAGTTGCAATAGTCGGATCATTCCCAAAAAAAGGTTTGCCGTTTACTAAAACTTGATTAACAGGTTTACCGTTTACTGTTATTTTACCGTCTGGGTCTAACTCCACACCAGGCAACTCCTTTAACAAATCTTCTATATTAGCATCTTTTTTGGTTTTAAAGGACTTAACATTAAATTCTAAAGTATCCTGCTTAATCGTTACAGGGGCTTGAGATTTTATTAAAACTGCATCTAAAACGGCTGTGTTCTGTAACAATTTAATAGTTCCCAAATCTATTTTCAATTGCTCCAAATTCACCTTGGTATGGTATGTTTTATATCCCATAAAAGACACATACAAATTGGCGGTTTTCGCACTGGTTTTATTTTCTAAGGTAAAAGCCCCTTTCTGGTTAGAAATGGTATAGGTCATTAACGTACTGTCTTTTACCTGTTGTAGGTAAACGGTTGCTGCCTCTAGCGGTAAATTGTCGTCTTCGGAGGTTAAAATCCCTGTAATTTCAAAGGCTTGCTGCTGGGCAAAAGTGACACTAACAAAACAGAATGTTAGCAATACTATAAAATTTTTCATGTAAAGTGTTTAGTTGTTTGGTTTTTATGTATACCACACATCTAAAATACCTTACAGAACTTGTAAAAACAGCTGCAAATTAGTTATAGGTAGGATTAACTTAGTATCGGTCCAAATTGAATTAGAATTCGTATGTATTGACTGGATATTCATTTTAAGAAGACAGTTCTCAAAGGGTTTGTTCTTTTTTATATTTATTAATTCCAAAACTAAAGCATCCCAAAGTTTTATTGCTGAAATACAAGATTCAAAAGATGCATTTATATGAGTATAAATTTTAAAATCAGAATTAGCAATCTCAATACTGTCTATTTTTTTTAATAGCTTAATCACATAATTTATCAAACATTTTAACTTCTAGATTACCATTTTCTTTATGATGTGCAACACTCAATGCAATTATTTCTTTATTTTTTTTATTAAATCTCCTTTTTTCGCAAATAAAAAAATATCCTTACTAATATTATTTTTATATTATTTTAAGATTTTATGCTTATCACTCTAAACTATATCGTTTATGTATAAGAATAGTTGCGGGTTTGTATACGAGGATTTTCCAAGGAAAATCAGAAGCTAGCAAACGAGCAACTAACTTTGGTTTAGCTAAAACTAGAAATTTTTTTTATATGGTGTTGCCATTTCGTTGTTTTTATTCTTACACTTTTTGGTCAGTCCTAAATCCTTTTTTTTTTGCGTTTCGCTAGTCAGTCACCTGCAACAGTTGCGTACTGCTTTGGTCAGTCAGATGTTTTTCTATTCCGTTTGAGTGAGCAATTCCGAAACTTGCTAAATTCTGCACACAGTTTATTTTCCAATTTTATTCTAAAGTATTAGCTTTATTAATGACAGAATTATAAGTTGCTTTTAAAAATCCAGTTATTGTAATAAATGCAATTCCAACAATAAAGCGATGTTCGCTAAAAACATTATTCGGGTATAAGTTCGTTAGTGATATTATCAAAATAATCAAGACTGAAATCCAAACTAATGCAAGGATAATTAAGGCTGTTTTTTTCATTAAAATAGTTTTTAAAAATTCTTAAATATAATTGTTAAACGTTATTTCCTCAATGAATGCCAACGTTTATGTATAAGAATAGTTGCGGGTTTGTATGCGAGGATTTTCCGTAGGAAAATGAGACGTTACAAACACGCAACGACCTTTGAATAAGCACTAAACCGCAATTGTTTTTATACGGTGTTAGCTGCTTTAATTATTTGTCTCTTTTGTTATTATTCCTGTTTTAGATTCGAAAGACCTTTCTGTTTTTTTTGCAATTCCCCTTGCTTTTGACAATAAAATTATTCCAAGAATAATCTCAATTAAAGCAAAGTAATTAATATTCTTACTTTTTGAATTTGTTACGATTACTTTCTCTTGTTTTGATTGATTATTAGTCGAAACATTATTTGTTGTGTATTCAGTTTTTGTATCTGTGTTATAATTAAACATTATGAAATTTCCTGCTCCGTGCATTATAGTCATAAATCCAAATACGATAATAATCATATGATATAAAACTAATTTATTTATGTTTAAAACTACATTTTCTTGTTCTTTTATCTTTATTATTGATAATATTTTTTCTGTTTTGAACAAAAGTAATATTGCTACAATCAAGGGTAATAAGAAGTTTAAAACCATTGCCAATCCAATTGTAATCATAAAAGAAGAATTCATATGGTTATTATGCGAAAATATTGAGGAAAACACGCCGATTCCACTAATCATTACTCCAAATGTTTGAATAGCTTTCCAAAATGCAATTAGTCCAATAATTTTTAAAGTAATTGAAAATAAGTCTCTAATTTTCATAGTTTGTATTATTTTAATATGTTCTTAATTGTTATCGGTCTGTTTTATTGCTGCGAACAAAAATATAGGTTAATTCTGTTTCCATTTTAGTCATAATTTCACCAAAAAATAAATCACCTAACAAACTAGAACGATTATAAAATTCTTCACAATTGATTTTTTTAGTTTCTCCATGATTATTAATAAACAAAATTGTTGATAGTAACACTATTGTATTTTTCATTTTTTATTTTTGATTTCAAATCAGGTTTTGAGTGAGTGAGCTATTTATGCTAATGACTGGATATTCATTTTAAGAAGACAGTTCTCGAAGGGTTTGTTCTTTTTTATATTTTGAAACACTTATGATGCTCCCATCGTTCATTACAATATAGCCCCCGTCTTTTTTAACATACGATTTGACATGGATTTTATTTATTAAATGCGATTGATGCGTTCTAATAAACCCATAAACAGATAACAATTCATCCCATTCCTTTAATGTACGAGACACCAAAATAGATTGTTTATCCGTCATATAAAACATGGTATAATTATTCTCTGCTTTACAGTGAATAATAGTGTCAACAGAGACAAAAAACAGCTCTTCTGCTGTTGGTAGCGCTATTTTTTTGGGACCTTGATTATTTTTCAAGTTCTCAACGAGTGTTTTTAATTTGTGATTTTCTTTTTTCTGTGCAACAACTTTTAATACATTTTCTACAGCTTTTTTGAGTTCTGAAATCACTACAGGTTTCATCAAATAATCCAATGCACAAGATCGGATCGCCTTTAAAACATATTTATTATAAGCTGTTACAAAAATAACCTCGAAGTTTACTTCCTGAAGTTCTTCTAGCATATTGAAGCCGTTTTTTTTTGGCATTTCAATATCCAGAAATACCAAATCTGGCTGATGTTTTTCAATAAGCATCAACCCCTCGTCTGCCGATGAGGCCGTTGCTAAAACCAAAGTATCTGGACAATTCTTCTCCAATAACCTTTTCAGGTTTTCTTGGTTATGCAATTCATCATCAATAATTATAGTTTTAAGTATCATTTCCTAGGTGTTAGTAATGTAATGGCATTATTATTTTAACTTCGGTGCCTTGATTGGTTATTTGGCTTTCAGAACGATCCTTAATACTTATTTTAGCATTGGTGTTATACGTTTCATTAATTAACTGAATACGATCTTCGGCTAGTTTTAAACCGTATTTATCTCTATTCAAATCTTTATATTTAGAGGCTTTTGAAGCATTTACACCTATACCATTATCAACTACCATACAAATGAGATTCTTGCTATCTTTTGTAAAGCTAACCGAGAGAGTTCTGTTTGTATCTATTTCTTTTAAACCATGTATAATCGCATTCTCTACAAACGGTTGCACCAACATCGCTGGGATTTCCAATTCATCTTGATTTATAGTTCCATCAGTATGAATCTCGTACTTAAAATCAAGACGCAGTTTTTCAATTTCCAAGTATTTTTTTATGGATTCAATTTCATCGGATAATGGCACTAACCCGTTTTCGGTTTTATCCAACGTTAAACGCATTAACTGAGAAAACTCGGTCAAATAATGATTTGCCTTTTCATTATCTCCTTGATTGATTAAATTCTGAATAGCGCTTAGGGCGTTAAACAAAAAGTGTGGGTTCATTTGCGACCGAAAACTTTTTAATTGCATTTCTGTAAACTTCCGTTTTGAATATTCCTTTTTACGAGCTGCAGCTATATTCCATCGTATAATTAGAAAACTGGACAACACCAATAATAAAAACAACATAACCACTAGAATGTTTTTATTTTTCTGATAAAATGATGCCTTTTTAAACAGGTGAGACTCTAAAAAATTAGCATTCAAAAAATGTCCGTTTTCAGTTATGATATTATGTAAAGCATAATACGCGCCAGCATAATAAACTACTATAGTATAATTGATATCATTTGAAGTTGTAACAAAATCAATTTGATACGTTTTGTCTGCAAATTGCACCGTATCTGGCTGAAGCTTTATTTTAGTTGTTTTCGTATACCAAGAATCAATAAGCGGTTGTGCTATCTGCTTTAAATTAGCATTTGTACTCTTTTTTAAAGTTGTAATGTGATCTCCAATATCCAAAAAAAGATTGTTGGAAGCCAGTCCTGTAATCACTATATCCCTTTCATTGTCTTTATTTACACCTCTAATGTGTAGTTCATTATAATACCGCTCTATGGTCTCATAATAATACAATTCATGCTGTAAAACGAGATACTCTTTTGTAATAACTAATGTGAAATGTGTTTGATTATTAAACCAACTGCCATATAGCGATTTGGGTAATTCCGTGGGCAATAAAGACTTGCCTTGAGCGTGTAGCATTACAGGAAATAATAGTAAAACGCATATTAAAATCACAGCTCTTTTCATCCCCTATTTCACTTTATATTTTGTTCTTATTTTTATAATAAACCGCATTCGGAAATCCAGTTATGGACAAAACATACTCACTCTCTCTTTTTTCTACCTTGAGTGCGTTGTAGCTTGAACCATTATCTACTAAAAACCATAGTACATCCCCTGATTTAGAGCTACCTATATCGATAATGCGATTGTTTTCTATTTTATCAATATGAGGCGCAATGGTATCGTCTTTATAAAAATAAGTATCAGATACTTTTATTGTTTTAGCTCTTACATGATGTTTCCATACCCCTTTAAGATCTTCTGGCATCCCTATTTCGCGAAAATCACGTTTCAAGTTCACTATTTTGTCATACCTAATTGTTAAACTGACTTTCGCATGCTTTAAAACATCAAAATCGCCACCTGAAGTTTTTAGAGTAAGCGTTTTGCCCTTTTTAATAATTTTTCGATACCTGTAAATTTTAAAATTGTAAAGCAAAAATTCTGGAGTTGCTATGGCTATTAGTGTCCCATATTTATCATGCCAATGCCCATAAAATTCTTTTGGAAGAGCTTCCAAGTTAACCTTTTTTCTTTGAATTTTAGAGGTTGTAATAGAGGGGGACATGGTTTTCACTCCACGGGAAACCCCACCTTTAATGACAGACACATCGTCACTAGAAATAGCAATATTTTTAATATACCAACCGTTGGACCAGTTTAAATTTTCTATATAACTAATTTGCTTAACATCATCACTTAAAGGCGGGAAATACAACTTAAAAACCATACCTTCTGGATTGGTCACTACAATGTGTTCGTTCATATTTACACCAACCGCTTTACTAATGTGTAACTTCACCTCTGCATTTGACTCTTCAACGATGTGGGTTACTACTGGAATTAAAAAAGCCTCTCCCTGTCTAACAAAAAAATGTATTATGGTTTCAACCTCGTTAACTTCTATTTTTGTTATTTCAGCCGAAAAATTCATATCCCCATGAATTTCAGGATAATAAATCGTTTTTTGAGCAAAAATGCACTGAAAAAACAAGAGTAATAAAACAGTTAAAAACTGATTTTTCATAAAATATTATATATAAACAAAGCTAACATCTTTATTACAAAAGATATTAGCTTTTTAGTATTTAGGCTTTATAAATGAGTATTTAGCTTAATGCCAAAGGAAAAGTACATATTAAGTGTTTAGGCAAAACTGCTCAATATCCATTGAATTTACTCATTATTAATGCCAGGTAATTTTAGATTTTCTGCTTTCGGTATTAATCCAAACCTCAGCATGTTCAAATTCTCGTGTAAATTCCCAACCTTCTGGTGTGGTTCTTTTATAAGCGCCTTTTGGTGCGCCAAGTGGTTTTTGTAATTCAGGATAATCTACTAAGGAACCATCGGCCAAAGCCCAACCCCAGCTGTACATAAAATAAGAGTATGGTTGCGCTCCAATCAAGTAACAGGCTAAAGCATATTCCAATTTTTCTTGTGATATTTTAGGCATGACTTGATACTTTTCTTCTTTACTTATACTTCTAAGAAAACCACGATCGTGCCCTTCAACACCTAAGCGAAACACCGAAATTTTATCTTCCTGAGCATTTTTAAGCATGCCCTCCCAATCTGACAATAAATTTTCTTTATTGTAATGCACTGCACTGTAATTTTCAAACATTAAGGCGTCGCTCACCGGGTATACAAATCTGGCACTTTTGCTATTTGCATTATTGGCTAGTAAAATTTTGTCTGCCCCTAATCGCTTTTTAAGGTTGGTCATCATCTCACCCATAGCGATTTCAATGGCGTCTTTTTTGTCTTTCATTAAATTGACATTGCCATGCATTTGGTCTATAAAAGCACCATCGCAACCCGAATCTTCAACGCCTTTGGCTACTGTTTCTACCCACCATGCACGAAAATCTGGATTTAACACATTAAATAAGAACGCCGTATGCTTTTCTGCCAGTTTTCCTGTTTTCGGATTTTTGATTAAAAAGGACTTTAATTTAGGCGATGAATCGATACGCTCCCTCGTAAAATCTTTGCTATAAGAAGTGTAAGACCAGGCTAAGGCAGCATTAAAATAAAACAAAACCTTCATATCGGGTTTTATAGCCTTAAAAGCTGCTGCATCATGCTTCGCCCCTAACTCGGCAGCACCTAATACTTCGTAACCGTGAGACTTTTCAATGCAAATGAAATTAGTGCGTTCTGCAATAAAATGGAGTTCCTCAGCTGTTAACACCCGTTCTTTGTCTCCAAACATATAATAGGTTGGCGTGGTATCCCAACTAAATTCTGGATAGAAATCCTTAGCCAGGAAACTTTCTCCTTCACTAGTTACATGGGGAAGCGCTGTTTTAAGTTTCGGACTATCTTGTGCATTTAGAGCGAAGTTTGCCAGAATAACGACAAGTAGTAAACTTATATTGAATTTTGTTTTTTCTTTCATAATGGAATATGTTTTTATTTTAAAATTGTAATACTGAAGCAGGTGGGAGCGGCACCTTATTGTCTTTTCGCCATGCCGTGAGTTCGTTCACCAATTGCGTTGCTACTTCAGAATTTTTACTTGCCAAATTTTTAGATTCTTTTAAATCTGTTTTCAAGTTGTACAGTTCGATTTTACCATCATTTAAAAACTGAATCAATTTCCAATCCCCTTTTCTAATCACCGAACACGGCGGATTTCTATAGGTACTAGCGAGATGCCAAAAAAGCGGACGTTCCTCAAAGGGTTCTTTTTTATACAAAGGCAGTAAACTCTTGCCATCTAAATCGCCGCTGTAGTTTTTCACATGAGCCAAGTCTAAAAAGGTTGGAAAATAATCCATTCCAGAGATAGGCGTTTCTGAAACTCCTGAATCAATTTTTCCTTTCCAATTTACAAAAGCTGGCACACGAATACCCCCTTCGTACACCATACCTTTTGCGCCTCTCAACGCATTGGATTTACTTGTTAAACCGTTAAATCCATTATCTGATGTAAAAATCACAATGGTGTTTTCACGCAAACCAGCTTGATCGAGATAATCAAAAATGCGTTTTATATTGGCATCAATAGATGCGATCATGGTAGCATATCCGGCTGCTTCCTCTCTATTTTTTAAGCCTTGCCCCGTTATAGAATCCCCTTGTTTAGTCATAAAATTTTTCAGCCATGCTTCATTCCTTGGAACAATTGGGCGATGTGGCGCATAGTAATGTAGGTTAACAAAAAAGGGCCCTTTTTTATTTTGTTTGATAAAATGGATTGTCTCATCAGTGAGTCGGTCGGTTAACCATTCATCCTCTTTTTTATCTTCAATATATGGGTTTTTAAACGGTGCTTTATAACCGCCGCTTTCAGATTTATAGCCTTTATTATAACCTCGTGCTGGATCGCCCCACCAGGATCCACCAACATTTTTATCAAATCCTTTTCCAACGGGGTAATAACGTTGAATATCCGCCGAATTATGATGCGCTAACCAGTCAAAATTACCACTAGTTGGTTGCTTCAAGTGTTGCTCAAACGGATAATTCGCTTCTTCTTCTGGGTTTGGACCTACCACATGCCATTTCCCAATATGAGTGGATTTATAGCCCGCCTTTTTTAACGGTTCGGCATACATGGTATGCTCCAAACCAACCGTCCATCGCGAAAATATATTATCCTGATTATTTCCTTTTTCTAAAACAGGCACATTATAAACATCGGTTCGAAACGACTGTTTTCCCGTTAGCAAGGCTGCTCTTGAAGGCGAACAGGTGGGATACATATAGGCATCGCTAAAAACCATACTTTCACTTGCCAAGGCATCTAAATTTGGAGTTTCAAACCATTTGCTTCCCATAAACCCGACATCTTGCCAGCCTAAATCATCTGCCAATATGAAAATAATATTAGGTTTATTTTGGGCTTTTTCTTGAGATTTACAAGCCCATATTGCAAAAAGGCAAACTAGGAGTGTTTTTAATAATTTTAATGTTCTCATTTTTTAATTTATTCTTGAATTTTGATTAAAATTAATATTTAGACAAAGCTCCTTTTGGATTTGGTAATCTATTTGAGGTGGTAGTCGCATCCCCATACCAATACATTCCAACACCATAAGCCATATCGCAATCTGTTCCGCTCCATACCTCCATATCCAACTGAAGTGCACTTCCAAAAGGAATTCCATCTAGCGATCGCGTGCGTGTTTCCGTACTATATCCTTTAGTACTATTACCTTCTTTTGAAACTTTTCTATTTAACTTATTATAAACATTAACACGAGGTTGTGCATGAAAGGGGTGTTCATAAAAATCGTTATATCCCCAGGAGTACCCATAATAATCTTCTGTTCCTGTACCAAAAATTGAAGGAAAATCTTCGTTATCTACCCAAATTTTCTCATCACCTTCTCCCCACCAATCATCCACTGGATTCATAACGGTTAATGCATCGCCAACATAAACACCTCGCCCCTTAAGGGTAACATAATTCCAGTCTGAATGCGGACGTGTAGGCACAGGGTGTTCTCCGCGCCAAGCGGCATTAAAGTACATACTGTTTTCATCCCAATCCCATGCCTCAACACGAGCCGTTAATTTTATATCTATAGGTTTACTTCCTAGGTTGAGAACAGATATTTTTGCCGATTTTTGGTACGGCATCACCCATCTACACGACATAGCTCCATCTTCCTTTACAGTTCTATACCAGCCTTGAAACGGATTTAATCCAAGACCTGAACCAAAAAAATCGCCTATAGGGCTCCATACCGTTTCTTTTCCGTCAAATTCCATTTTTAGAACGACAGACCGTGTTACTGTTGTATCTTCATAATTTCCTAATTGAAGTAAAAGTGAACGTATGGCTGAGGAATCTTCAGATAAATTGATGGATTTTTCTTCGTTTGAATTTAAAGTCTCACTTAAACTAAACACCTCGCCATCGGTAGAATCTTTTGGATTTAATAGTGCGTTACAAACAGTTTTTATTTGTGGTTCTGCTTGATGATAATCTTCCATATTAAATGTTTTCACAACAGTTCCAGCCGCATATTCGCGATAAGTAAACTGATAAAAGAAAGGACGTTCTGTAACCGTAACTTTACAACTTTTTGAATACGGTATAGGAAAAAACGATACTGCTGAGAGTAATGATTTATGAGCTAATGGAAACGGAAAGAACGCCGTTCCGTTTAGTAGATTCAGCATATTACCTTCCAGAGTTGGCTCTGTAGCGCCATCCAAATAAATCTTGATGATACTCGTTGTTTCAAACCTTTTAAGACTTCTAACAGGCATCCAAGTTCTGACGATTGCACCTGGCCCCTGATGATCCATAAGCACCCATTCTTTAATACCATTGTTTTCTTCTACACGGATAAAATTAGTGTCGGTCTCTCTAGGATTCATATCATGGTTTGTAAACCACCCAATCGAATCTTTTGGATTTTTAGAAGCCCTATTGTAACTACTTGATTGTTTTAAACGAAAATCTTTTTGAGGGAAACGTGCCAAGATATCCCGGTCAATCATTTCATTTAAAAGCGAAGACATACTAACCTCTTTTTCTTTAGGCGTACTACAAGATGACACCCCAATAATTGCTATCAAAATGAAACAATACCTTGCAACAATATTTTTTACGTTTCTTAATTTTATCATTTTAGTTCCAATTTTATGCAAACACCTCCCCCTGGGGCAATATTCAATTTTAGTGTTTCATTTGCATGCACTATGCTATTTTCTTTGGTAAATTCTTCGCGATTTTTATCCCAAGTTGTATGCTTTCCGTCAAGAAAAATAGTGGCTTCATAATTCCCTTCGCCTAAAAACTCGAGAGGAAATTCAATTTCTCCACCTTTTTCATTGGTAACGCCGCCAATCCACCAAGTGGTATCTTTTCTTCTAGCAACTACATATGTTTTTTCGATGTCTCCAATGAGAACTTTAGAAGCATCATAACTTAGCGGTAAACCTTTAATAAATTCAAATACATCAGGTTTTCTTTGATACGCTTCGGGAATATCGGGTAAACACAAAAGCGGCGAAAAATACGTAACACACATAGCAGCTTGAGCAATAATAGTAGATTTCAATTCGCTTTTAACATAGGTACGTGCTTTCATTTTATCAATATCAAAAAATCCAGGTGTCACATCTATAGGTCCAGCTACATTATTTAAAAATGGTGTGATGGTATGATCTACAGGCGAAGCCACGTACCCGCCGTCCATAAATGAATGATTATACTCGCGTGTTAAAAAATGTGGCCATGTGCGTTCTATCCCTGATGGAATTACAGCCTCATGACAGTCTAACATCAATTCGTAATCTGCACATTTTTCTAAAACGTGTTGTAATAGTGCAACTCCCGTTTGGTTTTGCTCTCTCAAAAAACCTAATTTAATACCAACTACACCCCAGGCTTTATACTTAGCGAGTAGTGTGTCTGTATCAAATGCTTCAAAAGCGACACGGTTTACATACAACCATAGTCCGACATTTTTTTCTTTTGCCCTCTTACTTATCCTTGGTAAATCGATTTCTGGAATTGTTGTTAACGGATTTGAAGCTTTTTCATGCTCTGCACCGTACCATCCGGCATCTATCATAAAATATGGCAGACCTAATTCTGAAGTTTTATCAATAAAACGCAGCATGCTTTCAGTATTCAATTGATATTCAAAACCATCCTCTTTGGCCCCTCGCGCTCTCCAATCCCAAGTAGAAATACCCGGTTTAATCCACGATGTATTTTTAATTTTTGAAGGCGGATTTAAATTCTGTATTAAATAACTATGTTCTACAAAATAAGCTGGTGCATCTGCTACCATAACCACACGCCAAGGACTTTTAAATTCAGGTTTTAATTTTACATCACCAACGATTTCTGCACTTAATGATCCATTTGGATTGGCAGACAAATGAAGACTTCCATAATTATATAAGCCTGCTTCGGTAATAAAAATATAGTGTCCTTTTTCTGATTTTGAAAGTAATGGTAAACTAACCTTTTTTATTTGAGACACTTGCATATTCTTTTTATACTTCTTACCCCAAGGATGGGCTAAAACCCACGATTTTGAGTGGTTAGCCATATTAAATTCTGTAAGCTCATTTTTCAAAGTTAGACTTGATTTCTCTGCTATTTCAAATTCATATTTAAAGGCTAACCCTTCATTATACATTCTTAATAATAGTGTATAAGTATTTGAGTTTTTATCCTTTAATTTAACCGTTAAAGCATTGTAATAATCTGGGTAGCTTTGTTGTGTACCCCAAAGTGGTTCCCATTGTGTACGCGAGGCATCTTTTTTCACTTCTGTTACAGATAAACCTTTCCAAGCCATTTCATTTAACTCAATTCCCATCAATGACTTTTGAATTACCGGAATTTTATTATTAAAAAATGAATAATATATGGAATCGTTTTCCAATCCTACAACCACATGTTTGGTCTTGTCGGGTGAAAACAAGTCATAGTTTTGGGCAAAGGCACTACTTATATTGAAGCACAACAGCACCAGAAATAATTCCCTTTTGAAATTAAATAATTCAAAACCAATTTTATTATTAACACACATGCTTTAAGTACTTTCTTTCCTAATTAATTAATTAATTAATTGGCCTAATCCACATACAATGCCCGCCACCAGCTACCATTTCAGCCTTTACGACATCGCCTTTCTTTACTGTTGCAGTGCGTACTTGGTAAGCTTCCGCATTCGTTTCACTATTGGTTTGTAGGGTGTCTTCATAGTAAGTCACCGTATATGTTTTATTCGTTTCTAAAAAATCTAGCGGAATGTCCAATGCGCCACCATCTACATGCACAGACCCAATAAACCACGCGTCATTATAACGTCTAGCAGAAGAAATATAACCATCAATTTTGGAATGTATCACTTTGCTTTCATCCCATTTTCCTACGGGCATTTTTTTAATAAATTCAAATATATCTTGCTTCGCGCCATAAGCTTCTGGAGCATCTGGAAGACACACTAGGCCGCTAAAAACAATAAGAGTACGTGCAACTTCTGCTGTGACCGTGGTATGTAAAGAATTCCGAATTTTAGGCCCTTTTTCGCGTTCGCCAGCATTAACTCCCGAAATATCAAAAATCCCGTTATTCATATCTAAAGGCCCTTGAATTCCATTAATTAATGCCATTCTTACAAAAGCTCTTGGGCTAAATGCCTTTTTAGAATCTTGCTGGGCATGACAATACTCTCTGGTTACGGCATTAGGATAGGTTCTAGTTACACCGGTAAGAGGTACTGGGCCATCGTGAAAATCTATTAACAATTGACTGTCTGAACTCAACTTCACAGCATCACGAGTAAATTCAGCCTTATTCCCCATAAAACCGTATTTAATGCCTTTAACACCTAAGGATTTATAGTAATCGAATAATTTATCATCACCATAACTTCCTTTTCTTCTATCATAATATAAAAGGATGTCTACCCCCTTCTTATCAGCGTATTTAATAACCTTTTCTAAATCTAATTTTTCAGACATTTCTATTTGCCCGGGTTCTATATTCGTGTACCAAGCATCGTCTATTAAAAAATATTCAATATCATTTTCTGCTGCAAAATCTATAAAACGGTAATAGCTTTCGTTATTGATGCCATAAGTAAACCCGTCTTTTGCTTTAAACCCATGAACACGCCAGTCCCAAAGGGATTTTCCTGGCTTAATCCAATCGGTGTTTTCTATTTTACAAGGTGTTGCCAGGTTCATAGTCACAGGATTTACGCTAAGATCGCCTACGGTTTTTCCTAGTAAAATAACGCGCCAAGGTGATTTAAATGCCGCTTGAGCTACAACACCTTTGTTTTTGGAAACTAAGGCATTTTTGTTCAAATCTACGGCGATCTTCATCGTCTCAAACCCTTTTGATTCATATAGGTCGGATTCTAAAACGGCCATAAATCCATGCTTAGGGGTTTCAATAACGATTGGAATATGCAACGCTTTTTTCTTCTTCTTTTTAGTGATTTTTTCTTGTTCGGCAGCTAATTCTTTTAAGCTAAGCGGCCCTAAAGGTTCTTGCTCACCATTTGGTAAATAAAACACACTATTTTCTATAGGCGTATATGAACTTTGTAGTAATACGTCCTTAACTCCATTCGAATCATCAAGAATAAAACGAAATGCTACACCTTCATTATAAACTCGAGCCAAAAACCTTCCTTTTATGGTATTAAAAGCAACTTTTAATTCCAGTTCTTGATAATGATCGCGCATCTTTTTTTGTTGTCCCCAAACCATTTCCCAATCATGATCTACATTTGATATTTTGTGGTGTTCTACAACCACTTTTCTATCTTCGAATAAGGCTAACACACCCGATTTTATCATGTTTTTTCCCAACCAATCCAAACTATAATGGATGCTATTGTTTTTTATAAACAGATTTAGTTTTACTTGACCGTCTGGCGAAACAACAGGGTACGATTCTTGTGCCCCTTGCATAGACAGTGAAACGGTAAGAAGGATTAAAAATAATATAGGTTTGATTTTCATAATTTTAATATTAAACGACTTATTATATAGGCTTATTTAAGGTGACCTTAATAACAAGGTCTAGAGAATTTTTAATTGAATTAGATACTTTTATACGTACCCCATCATTGTCTTGCTCAAATGGAACGGAAACTCCATTTTCCAGATAACTAACACCGGTTACTTTAGATGGCATATGATTTAATAAAATTTCACCTGATACTGGTATATTTAAGATATGAAGATATAGTACATCTCCTTTTTTACTGGTACTAATATCTCCCCAATCTGGTCGAGTATCAAAAGGATTAGGCCGTGTATTGTGAATAGACACCCTGTTCTTTTTCATCCACTCACCAATAATCCCGTACAATCTAACAGCTTCAGGATCTAATTTTCCATTCCCCATTGGGCCGTTGTTTAATAAATAATTGCCACCAGTACAAACAGTATGTACCATACGCTCAAGCATTTCCTTTTCATCATGATAAAACACATCTCCTTTAGCTTTATAACCAAAAGAAGAACTAACGCAATCGGGAGATTCTACATATAAAGGAAGTTTTTGAGTAGGCACTTCCTTATCTGCAATGGAAACATAATCAAAAAGTTCTAGATTTTTTTGAGATACTTTTTCTTTTCCGCCTTGAATAATTCTTGAATTTATTAAACAGTTAGGACGATACTTTCTAACCACATCGCTAAATAATTTCGCACGTTCAAAAGTCATTTGCGCTGGTGTATCAAACCAAATTAAATCAATTTCATAATTCTTCATCAATTCTTCTACTTGAGGCAGGCTTTTCGCTTTGATGTATTCATCAAAATCTGGTTTAAAATCGCTAGGAAGATTCGGGTGTAAAATGGTTCGTTTCGTTCTTCTTGGGTTTAGATAAGGAGCATTAGGGTCGTCCCAATCTTGAGCTTGAGAATAATATACCCCAAACTTTAATCCGTTACGATGACAAGCATCACTTAATTCTTTAATAATATCTCTTTTAAAAGGCGTATAGTCTACGATATTATAATCACTAACCGCCGATTCAAACAAAGCAAAACCATCATGATGCTTAGAGGTTATTACGACATATTTCATACCTGCATCTTTAAAGACTTTCACCCATGCCTCCGCATTAAAATCTTTAGGATTAAATCGTTTGGCTACTTCATGATATTCCTCGACAGACATTTTTGCATTCACCTCAATCCACTCCGCATAACGCGCTTTCGGAATACGGTCTTTGTATCCACCTTCAAGTACAGAATACACCCCAAAATGAATAAACGCACCAAACTTAGCATCTTTATACCACTGATTTAATCTTGCTTCCGAATCTGGTGTTTGTTTTAAACTCGCTGGAAATCGATATTCAAAACTAGAATTATTACCCTTTTTTTTAACTGACTTTTTCTCTTGTGCTTGTAACAGACTTACCGAAATAAGTAATGCACATAAAAGTATTTTTTTCATAGCTTTACTATTTTTATTCCCTAAAATAATTTCTTAAAAACAACCGATGGGTTTTGATTAAACTCCTATTAAATTTTGTTCCTTAATACCCGTTTTTTTTTCATGGTCATCCTAAAGATGGTAGCCATGCGTTTTAATTAACAATTATTTTTTTTACTTGTGATATCGACTCTCCCGAAACCTTAATAAGGTAGAAGCCCGGTGCTAGGTCACTTAAATCAATCGCAGCATTACCGTTATTAATAATTCCAGAACGCAATATTTTACCTGTTGTGGTAAAGATTTGATACGACACAGACGCTGTATTTCCTAATTTAATATTTACGAGATCTTCAACCGGGTTTGGATAAATATTAATCCACGTACTTGAATCATTAAATACGATATCCCCTGATGATAAAGTAGAATCGCTGTAACCATTAACGATAACTTCTGCTAAAGAAAGTGGTGTAGCTGCTGAGTTTTGTAAAATGCGCACCTGCTTACCAATGACATCTCCTGCATTTACAGTGGTAGACGGGTTAGGATAAGAAGTAATTCTATGCTCAAAAACTACCAAACCATTACTGTCTAGCACCTGTACCGTGAAGTCTTCTAATCTATCCATACGGCTATCTGTACGATTGTATATGGTTATTTCGCCAATAGCAAACGCATCGGCAAGCGTTACCTCCCACCAAGCATCATCTTCTGCCGAAGTATGACTCACAGAACCATCGTTATAAACACCATTGTTATTGTTATCTATAGCCAAAGAAGCATCTCCATTATAATCTGTTGTAGATTGTGTAGCCGTTCCGTTTAAAGCAACGTTTTCATAATTTGGTTTTGGTTGCTCCTCATTGTTTTGCCCCCATTCAATGTTTGAAGTAGCATTTTCAACATCCAAGGTGACCGTACAATATTTGAATACCCGCTTGTATACATAGCCACTCTTTACTGCATCGCCTAGGGGTTCTCCCATTTCTTTATCAAAATCCTCATGATATTCCATCATACCATCGGGAGCCCAAAGTCCATCACCTGTCCAACGATAATAGGTGTTTTCATTGGCGACAATCAGGTAGGCAGCATGACTAAAAGTATGGTCGGTTCCCCAAATGCCATCATTATTGTTTCCAGAAAAAAGAATCAACACTTTTTCTTCTGGGATATTAATACAAGCATCTATCATGGTTACTGCGCCTTCCTTAGTATCCAATTCTCGTCTAAACCAGCTATCAACAAAAACACCTGCACTATGTTCAAGAAAATCTGGACCCGTTTTCCATGTCGTAGCATTTTTAGGGTTAAATCCATTCATTAATGACAATCCATCCATTCGTGACATCATACTTTTAATTTCATTGCCATGCGTACTGTAAGCGCCCTCTACACCATCGATAAAAATTCCTTCCAGTTCACTATTGTTTACAAGATTATTCATAGTTTCTACATACCAGTCATTTCGGTCTTCAATTGATAAATCCCATTTATATTTTGACCCGTCATCTGTTGTGGCCCATTCTGGGTGATCTTCAAGAACCTTTGCAGTGGACTCATTCCATAGCGGATAGGCAGTATTGATGCTATAAATTGTTATAGGTTTAATTCGCGGATTAAGCGTCTTTAAATAAGCAGCTTCGTCGATACTGGACACTTCATGTGAAGGGTTGCCATAAACCGAACGAAGATGTGTTTTTTCAAAGCAAAAAATCTCATGATGATCTACAATCCACTGATATTGTTCTTGGGTAAATCCGCCTGGAGCGTAAGTATGTCCGTAAAGCCGCGTTTTTTTCCATTCACCGGCATAACCAGGTTGGGCATGCAGATTTGCTAAAAATCCTACTATAAATGCTATAATAAGAACTGAGGGTGTTTTTAAGTTCATTGGATTAATTAGTTTAAGTTGTTAATAAATGAGGGGTTGTTATAAATAATACTTTATGTTGTTTGATTAAATTAAAGACTTCATTTTTTTATAATTAATTGGTTTTTCGTTTATTTTTTATTCTTCATGATGATCTCTAGAACATAACCATTGGTTCCAACCTTAGCATGTGTTAAATCTAATTCTAAACCATCTACGCTTTGTTTCCATGGTATCTCAGACGAATCTCCTAACAATCGTACAGACGCCACTTTGCCGTTTTCCAGTTTCAACGATTTTATTACTACAGTAGTTTCTGGGTTTACAAAAGCAATGGCATACACTTTATTCTCTTTAGCGGTGAACCAAAAATCGTGTGCTGAAAACGTTTGTGAAAATCCTTTTTTGGCACGATGTTCTGTACCTCCCAATAAGGCATCTTCATTTCCTTCACGAGTAGTAGTCCAACGTGTCGTACCATAAATAGCTTCACCATTCGTTTTTAACCAATCGCCTATTTCAAGTAAACCTTGGGCACTTTGTTCTGGTACATGACCTTCACCATCGGGTCCAATATTTAATAGGAAGTTGCCACCTTTTGAAGCAATATCAACGAGATAATACAACAACTCTTTGGTGCTTTTCCAGTCGTCGTCGTACGATTTATACGCCCACGAGTTATTGGTGGTACCACAAGTTTCAAAGTATTTCGTCATTTTTTCAGAAGCTGAAGGAATTTTATTATCTCCGGCATCCAGATAATCGCCAAAATCGAAACCTACTCTACGATTTACTAAAACTTTCGGATTGCTATTATAAACTGTTTTGTAGAATTCAAAAGCTTGATCTTCGGTGATGTAACCATCGCCATCAAACCAAATAAGTCGTAACTCAGGAAGCGCTTCTAACAGTTCGCGCACCTGAGGCAAAGCCTTTTGTGCTATATATTCAGCATGAGTATTCGGACTTGGATCCCATAAATTTTTTCCATTGGGGTGTGATAAAATCCCTAAGGAGTCGTTTACCTTTTTTACGTTTTTAAAATTGCCATCGGCACCATCGTACCAATCATTTCCGTGGGAATAATACACACCAAAGGCTAAGCCCTCTGCTAGACAGGCATCGTACAATTCCTTTACCACATCGGCTTTATAAGGTGTGGCATCAACCATGTCAAATTCTGAAACTTTTGAATCGAACAACGCAAATCCATCGTGGTGTTTAGAAGTAATCACCACATATTTCATTCCGGAATCTTTAGCTAATTTTGCGATATTTTGAGCAAAGGTTTTATCCGGGTTAAAGGTTTTAGCCAACTCGGCATATTCATTTCTTGGAATTTCAAATTTATACATGAGCCATTCTGAAACTTTTGGCCCAATAGCTGGAGCCTCTTCCATACGCTTACCTTTCCATATACCTCCGGCTTGGGAATATAATCCCCAGTGAATAAACATTCCAAATTTAGCCTGCTTAAACCATTCTAGTGCTTGTTGTTTTTCTGGTGCATTGTGCATTTTTAACCACGCGTCGTAATATTTATCGGTACCGAAACCTAAATTCTTACTGTATTGCGGCGTGATACGTACTTTATCGATTGGGGTCTCAGACCTCAATGTCAAGGTCTGTAATCCAGCTTCATTTAACTTTATAGTTTTTGCAAATTGAGATATGGTTTCTTCCTTTCCTGTTTCCCCTATAACAAAAATCGTTTCTGGATTTTCCTTTAAGGTCATACCGGCACTTTCAACCGAAACCTCACCCAAAGCTGTGTCTTGTTTTCCTTTTCGGAAGATTTGAATATTATAATCTCCTGGTCGGTCAAGTTGAAACTCCCAAGTCCATTCGCCTTCTGTTTTTTGAGCCTTTTCGGAATTTAAAACCACCCAAAAATTATCCTTTTGACTGATTTTTGTTTCCACCTCGTTTGTTTCTTTTTTACAAGCCGTCATAAAAACGACGAGCAAAACAGCTAAAATTGATAGTCGCATAGCACTTTTTTTTATATAAATTTTAATCTTTAGTCGTCATACTCCCCCACCAACTGGCATTAGGCTGAAAGTCTTTTGATAGCATTTCCATTCTTTGTTTTTCTAAAGCCGGCATTTTTTTATTTGCTGTTTTTTGCAATAGATCCGTTTCTTTCGCTTCAGAATAATTTGGATCTGGCTTCGGGTATTTAGCGCCTACTTCTGTTAAATACGCAAAAAGTTCCTTGTGTAATTGCGCTACTTTTTCAGGATATTTTGCTGCTAAATTGGTTGTTTCGCTAATATCTTCTGTTAAATTGTACAGTTCTTTTCTACCATCTTCATAATAATGAATCAACTTCCAATCTCCTTTTCTAATGATTGATGACGGCTCGCCTCCCTGGTTTCCATAATGCGGAAAATGCCATATAAGCGGACGCGCTTTAATGGTCTTTCCTATAAATAATGGAACTAAGCTTACCCCATCGTTATGTTCGTTTGGTAACTGCTCTGCCCCAGCTAAATCTAGAAATGTCGGGTAGAAATCGGCTCCAGTAACAGGTTCGTCTATTTTATTTCCGGGTTTAGAAAGTCCTGGTACTTTAATAAAATATGGTTCTCTAATTCCGCCTTCAAACTGATATCCTTTACCTGCTCGTAGCGGTTTATTACTTGTTGAAAAATTATCACCAGCGGCCACCCCTCCGTTATCGGAAGTAAATACGACCACCGTATTTTCATCTAATCCTAAGGCTTCTAACGCATTAAGAACCTCGCCTACGGCATCGTCCATTTGCTCAACCAACCCAGCATAAACTGGATTATCTTGCTCCTGGCGAATAGGCATATACTTACCCATAGCATACCCTTTATCGGCAACACCTTGAGCAATCGCTTTATCGCGATACTTTTGCCATTTTTCATGTGTGGTCTGGATGGGAGAATGCACAGCATAAAAGGACAAGTAAGCTAAAAATGGTTTCCCTGTTTTTTTAGGATCATTTTCTTTCATAAAATGCACCGTTTCTCTTGCCAAACGTAATGATAAATTATCGCCATCTTTACCATCTTCTAACATTGGATTCCTATAAGGAGCGAAGTAACCACCTGCAGGACCTCCTTTAGTCCACCCGCCTTTATTAATCTCAAACCCATGATCTTCTGGCCAAGACCCCTTGTCTCCTAAATGCCACTTTCCTGCAAAAAACGTCTTATATCCTGCTGCTTTTAAAGCTTCAGGCATCGTAATAAATTTTGCAGGTAATTGATGTGTGTATTCCGCAGGAAGCATTTTACTAAAACGATTCCGCTTACGCCAGGCTTCCCCAGAAGGAGAACCAATATGAACAGTGATATCGTGTCTTGGTGTAAATTTACCTGTTAAGATACTTGCACGAGATGGGCTACAAACACGACTAGTTGCATAGCCATTGGTAAATACCATACCTTCTTGAGCAATACGATCGATATTTGGCGTTTCATAATAGGTACTTCCAGAAACACTTAAATCGGTATATCCCAAATCATCTGCCAAGATGAATAGAATATTAGGTTTACTTTCCGTGTTTTGAGCCATCACAGGTACCATACCCATAACCACAAGCCCAACGACCATAGCGTGTAATTTATTCATATTTTAATTTTATTTTTCTTCCGTTAACTTAAAAACAGCACTCTCAAGAGGTCTTCTTAAATTCACCCAAATGCCTACATCCATAAGTACCGCTCCAGACACCAATTGATTATTAAAAGTGATGTGTGATTTTTTACCTTCTAAATTCACTTCTTTAACTCGGTAAATCGTCTTTGGGTTTAGCCCATGCATTTTCACGACATTTCTTTCATTTCGGCGATGATGTTCGTGACTATAAACCATTAACAAGGCTTCTTTTTTATTTTGTGACACATAATTTAATGCCGCATAACCATCATCGTCATAAGGAGACAGTAAGCGATATAAATCTCCAAATTGAACTATGGGTCTAATATCTTTATACAAAGCAACCGCCTTTTTTGCAAACTCTACTTCATCGGGCTCTAAATCATCAGGACGTAATTCAATGCCCAAACGACCACTCATGGCCACATCAAATCTAAACTTTAGTGAGGTTTCTCTTTTTGTTTGATGATTAGGTGATTTTGTAACATGAGCCGCCGTAGCTATGGGCGGATAAATATGATTGGTTCCCCATTGAATGAACAAGCGCTCATAGGGATCGGTATCATCGCTGGCCCAAAACTCGTGCGTGTATTTCATCGACCCAAAATCTACACGGCCACCACCCGAAGCACAAGCCTGAAAGATAGTTTTGGTATATTTTTCCTCTAAACGTTTTAAAACACGCTCCAATCCTTTTGCATAATCGATAAAAAGATGGGATTGATTTTTTTTATTTAAGTAAGTTGACCCAAAATTTTGTAAATGCCTATTGGCATCCCATTTCACGTATGCTATTTTGGGGTGCGCTTTTAAAATACCGTCTACCGTTTTAAACACAAATTCCTGAACTTCGGGATTAGAAAGATCGAGCAATAATTGATTTCGCTCCAATAGGTTTCCACGTTCATTTTTGCGTTGTATAATCCATTCTGGATGCTCTTCTGCCAATTCACTTTTAGGATTAACCATTTCAGGTTCTACCCAAAGTCCGAATTTCATGCCCTTAGAAACTGTGTAATCAATAAGATCATCTAGTCCTTTTGGCAACTTTTTGGTATTAACCTGCCAATCGCCTAGACCAGATTTCGCATTATTTCTTGGGTATTTATTTCCAAACCAGCCATCGTCTAAAACAAAAACCTCAACCCCCATTTCTGCCGCACCATCCATCATGGCTTTAAGTTTCTTAGCATCGAAATCGAAATACGCGCCTTCCCAACTGTTTAAAACAATAGGCCTTAATTCATCGCCGGCTCTAAGGTTATAGGTCTTAGCCCAACGGTGTAAATTTATGGATGCTCTATTTTTCCCTTCATCGCTATAAGTTAAAATCATGCGAGGGGTTTCAAAAGATACTCCTGGATTTAACGTGTATGCTGAAGCAAAGGGATTTATACCACCAATCATTTGGCAACGTGCTTGATCATCCACTTGAAAGGACAAACGAAAATTACCAGTCCAAGCCAAGGCACCAGCAATCACTTCTCCTGAATTTTCTTCAGCTTGACTACCAAGAGCTAGCATAAACGACGGATTTTCATATTCTGTCGTACGAACGCCGCGTTTGGTTTCAATGGTTTTTATGCCGTTTGTTAGCTTTGATTCGTTAAACTGCATCTCTTTAGAATGACTGCCGTAGAACTGTGACAAGTAATAGTTGGTTGCTTTAAAGCCAATTGCCGATGATGCAAATTGTGATAAAGTTACAGCCTGCGATTCGTTATGATGAATCGTTGTCCATTGTTCGATTACATTTTCTTTTGCATAAGCGTTGAAGTGTAAATCGACAAAAAACGCCTTCTTATCATCCTTTAGATGAATAACAGTCTGCTGGAGATTTCCCGCCGTTTTTTGTACATGATCAACATAATACAAATCGGTCGCCATGGTGCCATCGGCATGTGTTGCCAATAAAGCTACTTCGTCTGATGCGCCGTTACCAAAACTAGGATAAGCTTCATTAAAAACTACTTTCATGTGCTCTAAACCTTGCCTATGTTCAAGGCGAGAGCCATAATGTATTTGATATACTTTTTTATTTTCTGAAACCTTAAAAACCAATGCGTTTTCATAAGTTTCAATAGGTATAAGCTGTGCATACAGGTTCGTCTGAAACACATAGTATACCACTACAAACCATAAGATTTTTTTAATATTTACCATTTTAAGATTAATCAACTCAACTTCATGTTACTCTAATTCCCTACGAATTACTTCTCCTTCAATACCACATCATCCCAATAGCAAGTACCATTGAAATCTGAAGACGTTAAACAACGTAACTCTAAACTTTTTAGCCCTTCACTATTGAATTCACACTCAAACCGCTGCCATTTATCATGTTTAGAATTAGCATCTAGCTTAAAGTTGCAACTATCTGTAGCACCGTTAGGATTAAAAACAACATGCCCAACACTGCCTTTTTCAATTTTCAAAAGGACACTTAACAGGTACGTTGTATTAGGTTTTAAATCTACTTTCTGAACCAATGCTTTGGGTTGTTTCGACCCCGTATATTTTAAGGCATAGTACCCTTTTGCTGAATTATCTTGAAACCAGGCATAAGGGTTATTTGCTCTTGTTGGCCAAAACTTGAGTTCGCCCTGTGTAGCCAATTCAAAAGAACCATTTTTAACTAAATTCTCTTCTGTATTTTTATAAATCTTAAGAGATGAAATGGCATCGTTACATCCAAGTGCTTCTAAATGGATTCTATCTTCTTCAAACTTCCATGACTTCCCTTTAAAATGGTCTTTTTCAAAAACTTCCACAGTATAACCTGAAGGCACTTGAATGGATGAAATGGCATTATCCATGATTTTATGTTTCTTTAAATCGGCTGTTGAATATTCGCCTAAACCTAAACTTCCGAACATTTCATTGAAGTTTTTATCTTGATGAAATGTTGGTAATGCTACGCCTAAGGTTTGTTTAACCATTTGAATGGTACCATCTTCATTAAAATAAATTGGATCAAAACAAACAGAACGGTTAGTAGCTATACCACCAGATAAATTCCCGTTATGATAAAACACATACCATTGCCCTTTATATTCCACTACAGAACCATGCATGGTAATAACATCTGTACTTCCCACGAACACGCCTTTACATTCAAACGGACCATAAATATGGTCACTTACAGCATAACGCATTTTATTTCTTTTTGGAAAATCGTCTGGATAAATAATATAATATTTCCCTTGTCGCTTAAACATCCACAAGCCTTCTCTAAAACCATCTAGACCTTTAATTGGGTGCGGTTCTCCTTCAACCTCCATCATATTATCTTTCAGCTTATATCCCGTAGGGTCTCCTTCGCCACCAATAAACAAATAGGATTGTCCGTCATCGTCAGTAAAAACACACGGATCGATTAAAGATTTTATGCCTTTTATATAGTCGTGTACTTTAAAATTGGATGCCGGACTTTTGCTTGTCGCCACCCCAATTTTCCAGGTATCTCTTCCTGCTCCCGATCTATGCGGGAAATAATAATAGTAGGTTCCGTTTTTATAGGCACAATCTGGAGCCCACATAAAGCCGCCTTCTTTTCGCCCCCATTCTACTTGTCTTGAATGTAAAATTTCACCATGATCTTTCCAAGTAATCATATCATCTGTAGAAAACACATGATAACCATCCATGTTTTTATAACCTTGGGGAGGTGTATGATCTGCTGAAGGGTACACATACAAACGGCCATCGTCCCAAACATGGGCAGAAGGATCGGCAGTAAACATATGACTCACAATAGGATTCGATCGTCGGTTTTGAGCATCAAACTCAGGAATTGTAATAAAAACTAATAGCGTAAAAAGAATTTTTATTTTCATTGAAAGTTAGTTTAACCAGTTTGTTTTTATTCGTTTATAACATATTTATTCCAAAAGGATTCGATATCATTCGCTTCCTTTCCTAAATTGAAAATGTACCAATTTTCAACACAATCGGAAAAATCGATGCCCCCTACTGCAATCCATTTATTGGTCCAATCCCCAACCCATTCATCACAAACTTTATCTGCCGCGGTCCAAATTTTTCGAGTCGCTACATTTGGGTTATTATCAGATTTAGCTAAATCCAACCATTTGTTATCTTTGGTACGGTAGCCCGGTGTTTTATTATCACTCGTATTACCATCATCAATCTTTTTATACACCGTGTTGTCTTTCAACCATTCCAATTCCTCTGGAGTGGTATTCTTTTCATTATAGCGGCTGTGTTGCACAATAATTACCTGTTTTTTAATTGTCGTTGGAGTAATACCTTCAGCTAACACAGCTTGTAAAACATCGTAAGTGATATTGGATTGCCCTGCTTCTTGAACGAACACGTTTCCTCCCGATTTTAAAATGGGTATCACTTTGTTTTTAACGCGTCTAACCGATTCGTTCCAATGTTCATGCGCATTAGTCCAGCGCCTATTTTCTGCACCAAACAACACATTAAAATATTTAGGAACTGCTGAAGTAATAAAAAGATGATCTTGATCACCATAAGCTCCAGCCACAACATAATAGTTCAACTTATCAAAATCCGGATGCGCTAACATACTCGCGAAAGCAGCCGCCGCCATCACATCATCTTCATCTGGTTTTAGATCAAAATTTGCTAATAGAAAATCGGTTTGTTTGTTAAAGGTTTGTGCGTCTATATTAAAAACTGACAAAACAGAAAATAATAGTGCTACGACTAAGACATTAGATTTCATAAAAGGTTTAATTTTTAAGGTTGGATTTTATAGACATCTTTATAGAGATGCTTTTATTACTATATCTTGCTGCTCTCTTACCACTTTTAGGATAATTTCTGAAGCTTTTGTTTTCTTCATGAGTCTAAAAAACTGATTCAGGTTAGCTGTTTTCACCTCATTAACCGCTAAAATCAAATCACCTTCAAGTAAACCTATTTTTGCTGCTTTCGATTTTTTTGGTACTTTTATTAAGGCAACACCACCGTCTTCTTTAGAAACGCCATAAGCAGAAAATTCCATACCAGATAATCCGCTAACAGAAGCTCCTAACCAAGTAAGGTTTGCGCCTTTTTTTGCAGCTCGTTTATTTTTAAGTTGTTCTGAAACACCTAAGGCTGGAATTATTGGGGTTTTAGCTATCGCTTTTAATGCTGGTTTTTTTACACCAAATTGATCCATTGGAAAGTTTTTAAAACCAATATCGAATGCTGGCGAACCTGCTTTTACTCTAAAATCGCCATTAGCAGGATCGATGAATAAAGGATCGGCAACAATAGAATTTTCATCCCATCCAAATTTTTGAGTTAATTCTGAATTAAAAATAAGGTTACTATCCACGCGCTTTCCGGGGTTTTGTGCGGTTGGCACTTTTACACCTTGATACACAAACATGAATATATTTGAAAACACTTCATCTTGACTGTTTTCATACCACACATGCGGATGAAAGGTATTGTTTACTGTAATGTTATTCCAAGCACGTCTTCTATACCCTTCACGAAGTTTTAAACCACCAGATAACATCAAGTTATTATAAATGTCGTAATTGGTAGACCCATCGTCCAAATCGATATCCCAACCATGATCACAACGCCAACGGCTGTTTCTAATAATGGTTGTTTTTATTGCATCGGCAAAAGGTAATTCAGGATATTTTGCGATATCAAAGCCTTTAAGTCGCCAGTAACGGTCACGACCCCAAGAATTAAATGAACCGTGATCGTGCGTTTCCAATACCGTATTAAACACATCGCAACGCTCAATTAAATGTCCGCCAAAAGCCCCATCACCAACATTAATACCAGAACGCGCACAGTCGTAAATCGAACAATCTCTTACGGTTATTTCCATAGCCATTTCTATTTGAACACCGGCTGGCTGACGTTCTACAGTTCCCACATTGTGAATCAAACAATCTTCAACCGTACTTCGTGCTGGGTAATTTTCCGTTTTTGGTCCTGGTGTTTTATCAATTTCTGAAACGTCATTCTTTTCGCCATATTCAAATAAGGGATTGCGTAAAGCATTTGGATCACCCACAAAACAAACCCCACTAGCACCAGTATGGTGAATGTAATTTCCCTTAATTAAGGCATCGCGATTATAATTATTTACAAAAATGGCATTTCCTCCAAGCTGATCAAATTCACTATCTAAAATCTGAATG
Organism: Pseudotamlana agarivorans; assembly: GCF_018860245.1. Classification (GTDB taxonomy): domain Bacteria; phylum Bacteroidota; class Bacteroidia; order Flavobacteriales; family Flavobacteriaceae; genus Pseudotamlana; species Pseudotamlana agarivorans_A. The sequence continues at coordinate 120,258 of NZ_JAHKPD010000013.1, read as the reverse complement.
CCTTCCGTTCCAGTAAGCATGACTGCACCACCTCTAAAAATGGCCCAATCGGAACGCAGCATCGGTTCTTTAGTTTCCATAAACGTTCGTGCTGCATGTTTAAAAACGAAACCTTGTAAGGTTACGTTTTTTACAGGTTTTTTAAGACTCCCCTGAAAATCTATCAATTGCTTTAAACGAACCACCTCAACAAGTGCCTTGTCTATATTTACGCTTGCCGTAGGTTTGTAATATAAGGTTTGTGTTTCTTCATTATGAAACCACTCTCCTGAAGCATCTAACTCTTCAAAGATATTTTCAACCATGCGGTAATCGGCATGCATTCCCATTTGCCGGTTGTTTTGCCAGCCGCCTTCGTAAGTCACTTCGCCTTCGGCATTTTTTCCAGTAATGATATAATGATAACCTCCCCATTCTTTAGCGTGCATGGCATGAATATAACCACCTTTCGGATTCTTCCATCCTGCAGCGCGTTCCTTAGAAAACGCATCAGCAGCATAGCCTTGATAGGCAGCCGTTTTTTTGCTAGCATCATAATTAGGGTAACGTGCCATACGTTGATTTAACCCATCAATAAATACTTGATCAATTTGTACCCCTTTAGGTGTTTTGGCTTGGAAGATTCCATCTTTATAAGGTTTCCATGTCAAGTCTAGTATTAGACCACCGCTTAAAATAGCACCACCCTCATTTTGCGCGCGATAAATAATTGGATACTTTTCTGATCCTGAATCCTTTGGAGTAAATACCACGGTTTGTGGTAGATAATATACACCATCGGAAAAATAAATCGTTACTGCTTCCTTCCCGGCAAACTTTCGTGCTTTTTGTTGTGCGGCTTCAAAAGTCGCTAAAGGTTTGTTTTTAGTGCCGGTATTAGAATCGGAACCCCTGGGACTGACGTAGATATCCATGGCATAGGCTGTCGATAAAAAACCTACTATTAAGAGGTAAAAAGATGTCAATATATATTTTTTCATGTTCTATATAATTTTATATTTTTTTAGTTAATTCTGCTTTAGCTTCTTTAAATACGAATTACACCTTTGCATAATTCAATTGTTAGCCTCAATTTTATTTAGGATCCTCCCTTTAAGGCAAATCCCCTATTATTATTATTGAATTTCTTTGTGTTTTTTTTCAGTTTCTATCCTTAGCCTCTTTAATACTTTAGCATACTTTTTATCACTTACTACATTATTCATCTCATGAGGATCATTGTCTAAATCATATAATTCTTCAATTACAGGGGTATGCTCATAATAAATGATGTATTTAAACTTTTCATTCCTAACTCCTCTAGATCTATATGACTCATTGGCATTAATGAGTTCTTGATTTACGGATTCAATATCTTCATTTTTCCTTTTTTTATGTAAAATATTAATAAATAGACTCTCTGAATACACCGATTTTTGCCATTGTTTTCTGTTTTGAGTTTGATCTAATATGTCTGTAAAACTTTTGCCTTGCATCTTTCCTGGTGTTTCTATTCCTGCAAAAGACAATATGGTAGGCGCTATATCTACTGATGATATGAAGGCATCTTCTCGATATCCCCTTTTTTCTTTTGTTTTACGACCATCAAAAATTATTAATGGGGCTTTTATAGATTCTTCATAAAGAATGGCCTTATCATAAAGTCCTTGCGAACCATGAAAACGACCGTTATCACTTGTATAAATAATTATGGTATTATCAAGAATGCCCATATCTTCCAGTTTCTCAATCAATCGGCCGACCTGCTGGTCTACGGTATAGCCTTGAGTTGCAAATCTTCTTACTAATTTTTGATATAATTCTGGTGTCGATGTGCGCTTCATATGTAGTGTCACCCCTCTCCAATGGTCAAGTAATTCTGGTAGTTTGGTATTTTTCCCTTCCACCCAATTTTCTGGAACACTAAAATTCTTATTCTCAAACTCCTTGACATGAGGAGGATACATATCTTTATCTTTATCATTTTTTACTGCATAAAAACTAACAGATAAGCAAAATGGTTTATCCTTAGGCTGCGTATCTAAAAAATGTAACATCGCATCACCTGTTTTTAGCGTTCTTTCATTAAGGGGTCTGTTTTCATCATAAATTTCCTTTAATCTTGCATCCTCAGGCCAAGCTTTAAAGGCGCCACTAAAATGAACACCATTTCCTGCAAAATAATCGAAGTATTTCCCTAGGTGTTCTTGTAAATCATAACCGGAAACCCCTCCCTTTGTATGGTACGCCGTATCGGTAACAGCAAAACCAAATTTACCTACAAACCCTGTACGATATCCTGATTGTTTTAATTGAGCTGGATAGGTATCTTCAAAATCTGTTTTTGAGAAGGTAAGGTTGTATGGGTGAGTAAAACCAACTTTATGATTAGATAAATAACGGCCAGACATCATTGTAACTCTACTAGGCATGCAAATGGCAACAGGATAAAATGCTCGATCAAAAACAACACCTTCGTCTGCCAATCGGTCTATATTTGCAGTTTTAAACTCTGGCCTTCCGTAACATCCAAAATTATCCCAACGTTGATCATCGGTCATCAAAAAAATAATATTTGGTTGCTGAGCAAACCCAGACATATCAAATATTAAATATAAAAACACTATGCCAATCTTTAAAAGTTTCATAATTCTATAAGGTGTTTTGAAAGAATAAAGTCGCTTTTATCCTCAAAGTTTATCAAGTTCGTTTTACAAATATTTAGTGATTTAACCTCTACTAACTTATCTATTACGTTGAAATTTAAAAGTTTAAAAAACCAATAGCATGTCGATAAAAAACCTACTATTAAGAGGTAAAAAGATGTCAATATATATTTTTTCATGCTCTATATAATTTTATATTTTTTTAGTTAATTCTGCTTTAGCTTCTTTAAATACGAATTACACCTTTGCATAATTCAATTGTTAGCCTCAATTTTATTTAGGATCCTGCCTTTAAGGCAAAAACCTTATTATTATTATTATTATTATTATTGAATTTCTTTGTGTTTTTTTTCAGTTTCTATCCTTAGCCTCTTTAATACTTTAGCATACTTTTTATCACTTACTACATTATTCATCTCATGAGGATCATTGTCTAAATCATATAATTCTTCTATAACTGGTTGATGTTCATAATAAATAAGGTATTTATACTTTTCATCCCTAACCCCTCTAGATCTATAAGATTTGTTGGCCTTAATAATCTCTTGATTTGCGATTTCAAAATCTGGATATTTTCTTTTAGAATGTAAATCGCTTATAAAAAGACTCTCTGAATACACCGATTTTTGCCATTGTTTTCTGTTTTGAGTTTGATCTAATATGTCTGTAAAACTTTTGCCTTGCATCTTTCCTGGTGTTTCTATTCCTGCAAAAGACAATATGGTAGGCGCTATATCTACTGATGATATGAAGGCATCTTCTCGATATCCCCTTTTTTCTTTTGTTTTGCGACCATCAAAAACAATTAATGGGGCTTTTATAGATTCTTCATAAAGAATGGCCTTATCATATAGGCCTTGTGAACCATGAAAACGACCATTATCACTTGTATAAATAATTATGGTATTATCGAGAATCCCCATATCTTCCAGTTTCTCAATCAATCGGCCGACCTGCTGGTCTACGGTATAGCCTTGAGTTGCAAATCTTCTTACTAATTTTTGATATAATTCGGGCGTCGATGTGCGCTTCATATGTAGTGGTACACCTCTCCAATGGTCCAGTAATTCTGGTAGTTTGGTATTTTTCCCTTCCACCCAATTTTCTGGAACACTAAAGTTTTTATTTTCAAACACCTTGACATGAGGTGGATACATATCGATATCTTTATCATTCTTTACCGCATAAAAACTAACAGACAAACAAAATGGTTTATCCTTAGGTTGCGTATCTAAGAAATGTAACATCGCATCTCCAGTTTTTAGGGTTCTTTCGTTAAGGGGTCTGTTTTCATCATAAATCTCATTTAATCTTGCATCTTCGGGCCATGCTTTAAAGGCGCCTCTAAAATGTACACCTTTACCTGCAAAATAATCGAAGTATTTCCCTAGGTGTTCTTGTAAATCATAATTAGAAACCCCACCCTTGGCATGGTAGGCTGTATCGGTAACAGCAAAACCAAATTTACCTACAAACCCTGTACGATATCCTGATTGTTTTAATTGAGCTGGATAAGTAGCTTCAAAATCTGTTTTTGAAAAAGTAAGATTGTTTGGATAGGAAAAGCCTACTTTATGATTAGACAAATAACGACCAGACATCATGGTTGCTCTACTAGGCATACAAATGGCAACAGGATAAAATACTCTATCAAAAACAACGCCTTCGTCTGCCAATCGGTCTATATTTGCAGTTTTAAACTCTGGCCTTCCATAACACCCAAAATTATCCCAACGTTGATCATCGGTCATCAAAAAAATAATATTTGGTTTTGAGTTTTCAAGAGACTTATTTTGACTTATAACAGAACACGTCACAAACAAAAACAGTAATGCGCTTTGTAATGGATTAAATGATTTCATTTCTATATATTTTATTTTTTAGTGCGTATTAAGAACTCGTTAATACACCTTTGATTCTTTTACTTTTCTGCTTGATACATTTTTAATAGCATTTTCATCTCTTTTACTTTTTCAGGATGTCGGTTATATAGATTTGTTGTTTGATTTAAATCCGTTTCCAAATTATAAAGCTGTGCAGGTGGTGCATCTGCTTTTATTTTACCATTTTCAATATCACTATTGACTTCTTTGGCGAATGATATGGCCGCTGGTCCACCAAAAGCATGTGTGCCCTGTTTTTTAGAAGCAAAACCTCCACCTCCTTGAGCACCGATATATAACCAGTTTCCTTTACGAATTGCCAAATGAGATTTTCTTTTAGGTGCTAAAAGCACTTCGTCTCTTATCTGTTTATTGGTTTCACCAGTAATGGCTTTCAATATATTTTTACTATCCTGTCCTTGTCCTTGCTCCAATTCCTGTTTTGTAAGTGCTGCGAAAGTTGCTAACATATCTACATTACAGATCAATTGATTAGACACCTCACCACCATCAATTTTATTGGGCCAATGCGCTATAAAAGGAATACGATGACCACCTTCCCAAGCATCAAACTTAAAACCTAATAAATCACCATTTAATTTGTGTCCATCTTTCCAAGCTTTTTGACCAGTAGCATTAAACATGCCGCCATTATCACTTGTAAATATTACCAATGTATTATCGGCTTCATCCATTTCTTTCAAGGTGTTCATAACCTCACCAACAATCCAGTCTAGCTCATGAACAAAATCGCCATACAAGCCACTTTCACTAGTTCCTATAAATTGTGGTGCTGGCGTAAACGGATGGTGAATGTTTGTTGTAGCAAAATACAGAAAGAAAGGATTGTCTTTTTGCTCCTTCATCCAAGCCATTGCTTTCTCTTTTAAATGGGTTCCAACCTGATCATCAACATATAGGGCATGCGCCTCATCTGCTCCACCAATATGATCCAAATTCATTTTTTCAAAAACGTCTTTTGTTTTGGCTTTTTCTCCATATACAAATGGGTCGTCTCCTGTTAGTCCAACCACATTATGATTTTCAACATATACAAAAGGAGGATGGCTATTTACCACTGGAACACCGTAGTAATAATCAAAACCAAGTTCGTTGGGACCGGGAGCTAATGGTTTATTCCAATCTACGGGCTCTGTTGTTCCAAAACCAAGGTGCCATTTTCCAACACAGGCTGTTGTATAACCTGCTTTTTTTAGCAAGGAGGCCAATGTTTCCTTTTTGGTATCAATTACGAGTTTGTTTTTAAGAAAAACAGGATTGTTTAAATCCCCGTGTCGAATAGGGTACTCTCCTGTTAGTAAAGCATATCGCGATGGGGTACAAACAGCAGAAGCCGAATGCGCATCTGTAAACATTCTTCCTTCTTTAGCTAATTTATCGATGTTTGGTGTTTGAAGTTTTGTTGCTCCATAACAACTTAAATCTCCGTACCCAAGATCGTCGGCATTAATCAACACAATATTGGGCGGTTGTTGATTTACTTGTGCCAAGCATAATGGACTCCATATTGAAAGTATGCATAATATTAAACTAGCTTTTCTAAGGTTTTTCATATCCTGTGAAATGTTATAATTCTATAAGTTGTGTTGAAATAATAAATCCACGCTCATCCTCCAAATTCACATAATAGGTTTTACAGTCTTTTGGAAGTTCTACCACTACCGATTTATCTTTTGCATGTAATTTTAATGGTTTAGAAAACCAAGTGCCTGAATGCGGATGCTTTTCACCTTCTAATTTTGTATAGGTTAATGGCTCTTTTTGATAATACAAAGTGGCTTTCAAAACAGGTACTTCGGAAGCATATTTCACCACACTTTTTCCTTCTGAAGGTTGTTTTGTGATACGGCCTAAACCTGGTGATTTTCCTTTTAAAATATAATCTGCAAAGGCATAAATCTCTGGAACTTCATTGGGTCTCCACCCCGGAGGATGTCCATGCTTCATACCGTGATGAATACTCATAAACGCGTGGTCTTTGGTAACATCAAAGGAATGTGATGTAATATTTAATGAAAAATGAGCATCGCTATCACCATTTACCCAAAGTGTTGGTACCTTAGCTTTAGAAAATTGACGCGCAGGATCCCAGAATTTTTTCTTTTCAATAACTTCCGAACTATTATCGCCTTCATCTCCAAAATGTCCTTTTGACTCATATAGAAACCCCGCACCGTAAACCGGTATGGCGCATTGTAATCGGTTATCAACTCCAGATACCAAGCTGCTTAAAATTCCGCCCCAAGAGATTCCTGTTATACCAATGCGACTGGCATCAACCTCTGGCTGTGCTGCTAATAAAGAATGTCCTAATAAAATATCGGAAACGGCATGATACATCCATTGTTCCTTTAACGGTAGTTCTATATCATCAAAACGTCCTACACGTTGCGGGCCACTAAATTCATGCACAAATTTACCTGCGCCTTTATCGTCATGTACATGCCCTTCTAAACTCATCGCTATGGCTGCATAGCCTCTATCATTCCAAATTTTTACCCATTCGTAAAACGCGCGTCCGCCGCCACCATGTACCAAAACCATAGCTGGTACAGGTGTCTCACTTTCAGGAATCCCCATATAGGCAAAGGCTCTAGTGGGTTTCCCTTTATAATCGAGGGTTTCGTAAAAAAGCGCTTTGATATTGCCTTGGTCTAGTTCGGGTTTCCAATACAGTTTTGGTGTTTCAAAAACTGTAGCATCGAGTAATTTGGTTAATGGCGCTTCTTTATTTTGTCCAAAAAAAGTGGTACAAAACGAAAACACTATTATTCCTAATATTGATTTTAAATGGATATATTTTGATATGATTTTATTCATGTTCTGACTCTTAAAACGTCTTATTTATGTTTTTTTTCTATTATTATACTTTAGTGAACCACTAAATTAATCGGGTTAAAAACTTTTTTAAGTGGTTTTTTCATAACTTAAATTATACACATTAAATTTCTTCAACTTCAGTAAAATAGGCGCCACCAACTTCTTCTTTTTCATTATAAAGATAAGTTGTGAGCTGAGTTTTCCCCTTTGGAAGTTCGATTTCAAAAACAACACCCTTACTTCCAAATTCCACTTTTGATTCTCTTTCTAAACCAGCAATTTCAATTTTTGCTCGAACTGCTTTTACGACCTTATCAGCTTCCTCCGGAAACTGCCTAAGTGTAAGACGATATTTTCCCGCTTTTTTCACATTTATCATCCAAGGTCCCGTTACTTTTGGAAGTTTTTTGATAGAACCAAAATTCCACGGCGGATTGCCACTGGACATATACCAATCTTGAGAACATAACACCACTTTCTTTTCTGCTGGATTCCCAATATCAATTGAAACAGGAGTCATCCTAGGCGCAACAGACTCCCAAAAGGGTGGGTACAACTTACGTAGTTCTGCCACAATCTTAGGATTTTCTATAGCAACATCATTTGTCTGTGCTAAATCGGTCTTTATATTGTAAAGTGCTTTGCCATTTATAAGTCGCCAATCGTCTTTAATTATACAAGAATCATCCCATGGTTTGGGATCAGTTTTAAAATACGCCCCACCTTGAAATTGAACGATAAGGTGATTACGACTTGCTTTAGATTTTGGGTTTTCTAATACCGTTTTAAAAGAAATTCCATCTGGATGATGCGTCTCTGGAACAGATATACCACATAAATCTGCTAATGTTGGTAAGACATCAATATGAGCTGCTAAAGCATTTATATCCCGGCCACCCGTTAACTTTCCTTTAGGCCAATAAATGAAAAAAGGTACACGATGCCCGCCTTCATAAATCGAAGATTTTTTTCCACGCATCCCAGCATTATAACCTTGAATGGACTCACTATCAAGCCCTTTGAATTTACCACCTTTGGCTGTTCCATTATCAGACATAAATATAAGAATCGTATTATCGGCAATTCCCATAGTTTCAAGCTGGTTACGAAGCAAGCCAAGATTATAATCAAAATTAGCTATCATTCCATAAAATTCTGGCCCATTGGCCCAACTTGCTTTACCTTGGTAAGGATCGCTCCATTTTGAATCGACGAAATATGGCCCATGAGGTGCGTTTGTGGCCAAATAAAGAAAAAAGGGGTCTGTTTTATTTTCATTTATAAAACGTTTCGCTTCGTCAAACCAAACATCGGTACAATACCCTTTTAACGTTTCAAATGTTCCATTACGCTCATAAGTATCATCAAAATAATCATTCCCCCAATAGTCGGAAGCTTGCCCAACACCACCACTACGATGCCATACCACATCTTGAAACCCTTTATCTTGTGGACGATGAGGTGCATTATCTCCAAGATGCCATTTACCAACCATTCCTGTTTTGTATCCGTTCTCAGAAAACACGTTCGCAATGGTCTGCTCATCGGTATGTAACATCGTTCTTCCAGAACTCGTACGATATGCTCCAGTTCGTGCTGGATAACGCCCCGTCATTAAAGCTGCACGTGTTGGTGTACAAAACGGACTTACATGAAAATTGGTAAATCGAATAGATTCACTATGCAACCGATCTAAACTGGGTGTTTTCAAAACGGAATTGCCATGACAGCTAAGATCGCCATAACCTTGATCGTCGGTCATAATCAAAATCACATTAGGTTTACTATTTTTAAGGGCTTTGTTTTGGGCTAAAACGGAGCTCGGTATTATGGTTGTAAAACCTATTAAAAAGCACAAAAATCTAAACATCTTTTGCATCTTACCCATTATTTTTTGATTCCATTTTTAAAATACCCATAGCCTATTATTACTAATTTTAAAGTTGAACTTTCACGACTTCTCCTTTAAAAAGAAGACTTTGTTCATTTCCAATCCCTACTATTACAAGGGCATCATTCATTCATAACTAATACTTCAATCTATTTTCATTGGGATTAATTGTATACTTATTACCTTCGGACTTAATTCTGTAAAATTAGCAGTAACCTCGGCTGAAAGTGTATGCATACCAGCATGATTAATGGTTACTGTTCCTAGAATGGATTGTACACACTTCATTTCGGTAGCCATTCTTTGATTATCCCAACGTTTGTCCTCTATAAGTTTATTTTCAACCGAGTGTCCAGCAACAGTTACTTTCATTTTACCTTTAGGATTCCAGTGTTCTTGGTCTTTAATACTGCAAATCACCGCTACTTTATATGTACCAGGATTCATAATTCTAAAATCCCAATGCAACGCATCGCCCATCTGATTTAACCCAACCGTCATACCTCTAGCAGGCATTACACCAACTCCCTTTTTTGGAACGGTAAAAAGCCTGTGACCTATTGGACGCCGTGGCTTATTTGAAACCAACACTTTATCATGTATAGTAGCTCTAAAAGCATCTAAAATAACGGTTCCATCTTGTTGCTGTATAAATGCTTGATCCACTACGGGAGTACCTTCTACAACCATTTTTATCACAGAAACATAGGAATTAGGGGCTTTTTTAGGAATTTCAATTTGTAGTTTACTTATACCAGCATCAGCATTAAAATACCTGCCAAAAAGGAGTGGTTCCCCGCTATCTAAAAGCGAAACATTTAAAACTTTATTAGATAAGCCGAATAAGTTGAAGTCACCATCCTTTGGCCAATTTGCAACACTTAAGTATAGAATGGTGTTAGTTTCCATTTGGCGTGTGGTCATGGACCCCCAGTTAAATTCATAGGGGTATGGACTTGCTTTAGTGCCATAAATGGCCTCTCCATTTTTTTGTAGCCATTCCCCAACTATTTCAAGTCGCGATTTAGATTCCTCTGGAATAACACCTTTAGCATCAGGTCCAACATTTAACAAATAATTACCGCCATTACCAACGATATCAATAAGTTTTTCAAGTATAAGCTTGGGCGATTTCCAATGATTATCTGTGGGATTATAATGCCAAGAATTATTCATAGTTTGAGCCGATTCAAAATCGACACCTATGTTTCCAGATGGCGCCATATTATCACCCATCGATAAATAATTCACATATTTCAACGCATCGTCATCTCCTAATCGACTGTTGGAAATGGCACCATAAGAATTTAATAAATCCACCATTTCTTGTTGGCCTAATAATCGTTTGCGGTTTGGGTTTCTAAATCCACTAGAACCATCAAACCAAAATAATTTAGGCTGATAATTTTCACATAATTCCTTTATTTGCCCATACATGTAGTCCATATATTTGGTGATATCTGCATCTTTATTGGGGTAAAAATGAAACCCCTTACGGTTGCTATATTTCGGGTCGTACTCCGGATGATGCCAATCGGCAATAGAATAGTAAAAACCAAGTTTTATATCTGCTGCCTTACAAGCCGCAGCTAGTTCTGCCAATATATCACGCTTAAAAGGCGTTTGATCTATAACATCCCAATCTGTTAATTTCGAATCCCATTTACAAAACCCATCATGGTGTTTGGTTGTAAAAACGATGTATTTCATTCCAGCATTTTTTGCAATGCCCACCCACTTATTGGCATCAAAATCTACAGGATTAAATGCCTTTACTGCTGCCTCATATTTTTGAGTTCTAGTTAAGTCACTATGTTGTAAATGTTCGGGAGTCTCTGCTCCAAAATGAATAAACATGCCAAACTTTGCATCTCTAAACCACCCCATAAGTGTGTCATTCGATCTTTGGGAGGTTGTTTTTTGAGCACTTAACAAACTAGTTGAAAGCAGTAATACTGAAAAAATAAAATATATAGCTCCTTTTTTCATAGTATTATGTTTACTTCTTCAACCCCATTTTTGAAACATCCAAAGGTTCTATTCCTAATTTTAAAGCGGGACTCTCTGGTTTAAAACCAAAGTTTCCACCTTGAGCATCTATAAACATGGGGTTCCCAAATAAGCTAGAGGTTTCTTTTCCAATGGCTCGCATTCTTTCAAAATGGGCATCCATCCAATGTGGGTTTGACGGATTGAAATACAAATTCGAATCTATATCGACATCTTCCAGGTTAGGCAAATTCGTTATCTGACCTTTTCGGGGTCTTTCATTATTGGCTATACCTCCATCTGGGTGAGACACAATAATATTATGATGCACTTTCGAGCCTGCTACAGGCACCCATTCATAACTTAAATATCCTGATTTTGGAACCACTCGAGGTGCGACAATAAAATTGTTTATGATATCATTAACCCCTTTTGAAGCTATTCCAGCACTAACCGCATAATTATTATATAATACATTACCATAAATTAGGGTTTCATGCTGATCGTCGTCGCAACGAATTGGAGCTGGCATAGAATGCTCTAAATTATCATGCAAATAATTGTAACGCACAATATTTCCCGTTCCTGCTCCAGACACGTAAATACAATTCCCATCAGAAAGCAATTCTACGGCATGTGTTATTTCATTATACTCAACAACATTATGTCGCGAATGATTGTATTTTTCACGTGCTTTCCAACTGGCGTAATCCTCTTTGGTATTCGCAATAATTTCTTTAGAAATTTCATGATGGCGTATGGTTCTTCCGCCTTCGCCATTTAATTTTCTATCTGGTTCAACACGATTCGTTATTAATACAGCGGCATAACCACTATTATGCAGAAAATTATTAGTAATATGATTATACCCACTTTGCCAAGCCCAAATACCAGGTGAATGCCAAGTAATTTCACTAAAATGATGAATATTATTATTTACGATACTATTATGATGGTTAACATCTTTGGTTCCCGGACCGTAACCAGCTAGTAATATTCCCGCTTCTCCAAGGTGTGCGAACTCACAATTTTCGACCCTATTTCGTTGGGCATATAAATCGAAACGTACTCCCGAGCCACCTGAATTTGTAAAAGTACAGTTGGTTACAATACAATTTTCTGCACCTCTAAAACGCAGCATAGCTGTAGGTTTATCAAACATGTCCCAATCGTGTTGCATACCCCAACCGAGTTGGTCTGCATCATCCGTCCAAGCACGTCTATCTGCATGCGAAAAAGTTATTCCATTAAAAGCAATACCATAAACAGGTTTATCGATAGCACCATCATAATCAATCATGCCTTCCACACGAATTAATTCATTAATTGTTGGAACAAGAATACCTATAGGAGCACCATTGGCATTGACATATTTAGGCCATAAATAAATTTTTCGAGTTGAAGAGTTAACCACCCATTCCCCTGGTTCGTCTAATGCGTCTATCGTATTTTCTATCCATGCCGAATTTCCATCTTTAGTATGTACCCAATGCGCTAATGGCCCAATTTGATAAGTCGCTGAAACGGCTGTTTTAGCCATCTTATTTTCTTCATCAACAGAATCTAGAGGCAACATATTAATCGCCCAAGCTCGACTGGGGCGCACTTGCAATTCTACATCTTTTAAATTATCCCAGTTTTTAAGTTTGCCTTCCGGGAAATATACTGTTCGTTTGTCGCCTTCTTGCGTTGGCACAAAACCTTCGGAACGCGCGCGATTTAAACGTTCGTTGGTGTCGTATAATGTATAAAAGGTGTCCATACCTTCGGGGATATCTGCCACCCAAACTTTTCCTTTTGCAGCAGCTGTTAAATCTTGTAATTCGCTTGAAACTAATTGCCACCCTTCAACAGGAATACCCGAACTTATCACTGGTTTTTCATCGCCATATGCTGAAAACGTTAAGTAGGCATCTGGTAATGTTCCAGCGCCTACTTTTTCAAAATCCTTACTTTTTTCTGGAACAACATTTCCATCTTCCAGACCTAAAACTAAAGTTTCATTAAGCAGATGACGTCCTTCTCGTATGTAAATCGTAGCTGGATTTGTGTTTCCTTTTTTACGCAGATCACGTACTTCTTCAACAGCTTTTAAAATTGTAGCAAAAGGCTTTGATAAACTACCGGCTGCAGTATCACTTCCTTCAACAGAAACATATATAGCTATTGGTTCTTCCTGTTTAGCACACCCTAAAGTGGCAACTAGAACAAATAAGCCTATCAAATTTCTTTTTATTTTAAAACTCAATTTCATCTTAAATCTGATTAAATTGAGTTTATTTCTCCTTTAGGACCACGTTGTCCCAATAGGCATGTCCATAAAAATCTTCAGTAGTTGTGCAACGTAAATTCACGCTTTTAAGGGCACCACTGTTAAATGTTTCCTTGAATTTCACCCATTCACCTGAATTTGTTTTAGCATCCAATTCAATCTTGAAACTGGCATCTAAATTACCAGTAGTATCAAATACCACTTTTCCTTTTGTTCCAGGTTTAGCTTTAAGCATAACACTTATTTCATAATTTGTGTTTGGCTTTAACGTTACTTTTTGAATAATATCTTTTGGCGCACCTTTTCCTTCATATTGAAGCGAATAATATCCTGCACCCGTATCATCTACTCCACTTGTACATTGTACCGATTTACTATTCCAATATTTAACCAATTTTTGTGTTGTAATCTCAAAAGATGGATTTTTCACTAAGTTGTTTGAAGTCACTTTAGAAATTTTAATAGAAGTGATTACATTATCACAGCCAATTTCATTTAGATTAATTCTATCTTCTTTAAAAGTCCAAGATTTCCCTTTAAAGTTATCTTTCTCAAAACATTCCACTAAATAACCTTTTGGAACTTGAATAGAAGATATGGCGTTTGCCGAAATACGCTTCTTTTTTAAATCCGATTTCGTATATGCACCCACTGGTAAAGTCCCAAACATTTTATTAAAATTAATGTCGTTGTGGAAGGTTGGTAATGCAACACCTTGTGACTTCTTCACCATTTGAATGGTACCATCTTCATTAAAATTAATAGGATCAAAACATACGGAACGATTCGTTTCTATACCTCCTGACAATTCTCCTGTATGATAAAAGATATACCATTGCCCTTTAAATTCGACCATCGAACCATGCATGGTTATAATACTATTGTGCGTCATGATTGCCCCCTTAGGCTCCCATGGTCCCAGCGGACTTTCACCTATAGAATACTGCATTTCATTATACGGTTTTTTATGATCTGGATATATCATATAGTATTTTCCCTTGCGTTTAAAAACAAAAGGGCCTTCACGATGTTCGTCAACCCCTTTTTGGTGCACCATCTCACCCTCAATTTCCATCATATTATCTTTAAGTTTAGCCGCATAACATTTGGCATCCACTACGGCATATAGGTAAACTTGACCATCGTCATCTATGAAAACATTGGGATCACAAAATGTCTTTCCGCCTTTAACTATACCTTGGAGTTTAAATCCTGAAGCTGGCTTTTTACTCGTTGCAACTCCAAGTTCCCACACCATTTTTTTATTCTTATGCGGAAAGAAATAATAGTAGGTACCATCTTTGTACACACAATCGGGCGCCCACATTAGACCGCCTTTATCGGTACCCCAATCCACATCTCTAGAATGCAGAAATTCGCCGTGATCTTTCCAGGTTATCATATCATCTGTAGAAAAGATGTGATACCCGTCCATAGTTTGATAGCCTCTGGAAGGGGCTACATCTGTGGAAGGGTAAAGGTATAAACGGCCGTCGTCCCAAACACGCGCTGTTGCATCGGCAGTAAACATATGACTGACTATTGGGTTCGAACGACGGTTTTGAGATTGCACTTGTAATACTGGTAATAATACAAGAATCGCTAATAGAAATTTCAATGGATTTTTCATTTGTTTTTAGTTTAATTAATGTGTTAGGCGTTTTCCAACTTCTTTTAAAGTTATAATATCATCTGGAAAAACAGAACCGTTTGGTAGCGGTCCAATATTTAGTAATAAATTGGCTTTCATTTTTTTGGTATGATCTAACATTTCCATTACCTCATCTGGTGTTTTATGTCCCACATCGTTATCACGATCGTAGCCCCAAGCATACGGTTGCATGGTGTTACAAATCTCTAATGGCACATCAGATTCGCCTGTAAAATGACGCTCTGGCGCTTTGAAATCTTCGGTTCCTAGTACACCTTGTTTGTACGATACTAAAACTTGCGGTTGTAGTGCATGAATATGATCGTATAATTCTTGAATTTTTAATTCATCAACTTTTTCAGGCGTCGAATTCGGTACTGCTCTTCCATCTAACCAAATGCCTGCAACTGGACCATAATTAGTGAGTAGTTCGGTCATTTGATTTTTCATGTACTCCACATATAATTGTAGATCATGTTCTTCCCCATACTTATAGGATTCCTCTCTAGGATTATAATTTGGTTTCGGATTCCCACCCCACTCTTCTCTATTTGGAGAATGTGGATGTTTCCAATCGCGCCCGTGTGAATAATAGAAGAAAATCCCCAAGCCTTTTTTCTGACATTGTTCGGCTAATTCTGCTACCAAATCACGCTTAGCAGCACTGTTTGTACTTTTAAAATCGGTGTATTCTGTATCGAATAAGCAAAAGCCATCATGATGCCTCGTGGTGATATTGATGTATTTCATACCAGCATCAACTGCCAAATCGGTAATAAAATCTGCATCAAAATTTTCAGCAGTGAATTTATCTGCTAGTTTAGCATATGCGTCGGGTCTAATTAATGCGCGTAGTTGTACCCATTCAGCAGGTTTAGAATGTACATCTCCCCAATAGCCTTCAGTTAAACTAAAGAGTCCATAATGGATAAACATACCAAATTTGGCTTCTTCAAACCATTTTAGTGCTGCCGCTCTTGGGTTTTCAGAATAAGCTTCTTCATAACCTTTAAGATAGCTTGGTATTTCATTTTTACTTTGCTTTTGACAACTAGTTATACCAACTAACAGGATTAACATCCCTACCAATATGCTGCTTATATTAATTATTCTTTTCATCATTATTTTTATATTCTGATTTCATTTTACGTTGCTCTTGTATTAATAATCCTTTACAATGCATATTTTATTCTATGGCTGTAACCAAATACCAGTAGCTCCACTAGTACTCTCACGACCATCTTTTCCAACCGCCGTAATCTTGAAAGTCATTTGATCAATTTGTTTCAAGTCTGAAGCCTTACATATAAAATGAGTTTCCTTAACGTCGGAAGCTAACAATTCGTAATCTGGTGCATTGCCTACAGCACGATATATTGTGTATGATTTAGCTTCGTTACTCCCGTTCCAAGAAAGTTTAATGGTTTTATTATTTAGGTTGGTATCAAACTTCAAATTAGAAAGCGCAGTTAAAGCAACGACTTTCGGAATATGGGTCATGATATAAGTTTCACCTGCTTTAGATTGGATACTGATTTGATCGGTACCGTTCTTTTGAAATTTCACTTTTTTACCTTCCGACGTTTTAATTCTCGCTTCTGAAACCTTAGGATACCTCAACACAAGGGTACCACCTGATTTTGAAAACACCTCTAACTTATCCGCATGACCACTTGACCATTGTGCTGACACTTCAAAATTCCCACGCGCCAACAAACCTGTGTAGCTTCCCGAAGACCATGATTTTGGTAGGGCTGTAAGTGGGGCAATAACATAATCTTGACTTTGCATTAGCATTTCGGCAACCCCTGCAGTCGCACCATAATTAGCATCGGCTTGAAATAAAGGGTCGCCACGGTGGTCGTTAAACAAGTTATGTAAATAGTTTTCACTTAATAATTCTTTATAATAAGAATACGCCTCTTCCCCATCGTGTACACGCGCCCACATGGCAATACGCTCTGCACGTGCCCAACCGATATTGGTTTTATGATCTCGCTTTTGTAAACTCACTTTGGCAGCATCTAACCAAGCTGGTGTATTATCATTAATCAATTGCCCTGGGTATAACCCTAGTAACATGGAAGCATGACGGTGATTAGGATCTCCAATATCATCGAAAAATTCCTCCTGACGAAACTCTTGAATTTGTCCTGACTTCCCTACTTGAATTGGATCTAGTAAAGGCAATTGCTTTTCAAAAATTGGTAAACGTTTACCAGATTGCCCTAAAATTTCAGCACTCTTCATGGTGTTATGATGGTTTTCATAAAACATCTGCTGATCGAAGGTTGTACCAATCGTATTTCGTAGTTTTTGTTCCGGACTTGAAGATGGTTTCGCTAAAAGAGCACCATCGATTTCTTGTACAAAACGGGATACAAAATTTGCCTGATCGTAAAGTACCGGATAAACCGTTTTTTCTAAAAGGTTTTCGTCTTGCGTAAAGTCGTAATAATCCCAAAACAATAAGGAAATCCATGATCCTGTACCAAAACCAGCAACAGGCGATTTCTTCGGCACATTATACGGATTGCTCCAAAATGGTCCTGACCAACCATTATCGCCATTTGAATCAAGTTCAGAAGGGTTAAATTCTTTAATATACTGTGTTGCATATACACGTTGTCTAGCTTCAAAAGCCTTAAAATAATCGGCATAACAGGCAAACAATTCCGATAAATTGGTAGAAAACACAGGCGCATACGCCATTTGTAAATTCGTATCGTGTAGGTACTGAGAAGACCATGGTGGTCTTTCATAAAGATTCCAAATACCTTGTAAATGCGGTGGTAATGTCCCTTTTCTTGAAGAACAAATCAACATATAGCGCCCGTATTGAAACGCAAGTTCTTCTAGGTATAAACTTGTTTCCTTTGATGGATATGTATCAATGATTTTATTAGTAGGCATCGATGGTTCGATAGCACCTAAATCGAAATTCACACGATTATACAATGCTTTATAATCCGTTTGATGGTTTGCTAATAAAGTTTCAAAAGATTTAGCTGAAGCTTCTTTTATATAATTAGTGACCTTCTTATGTGGACCATCAAACCCGTCTAATTTTTTAGCAGGATCTTCGGTTAGAAAAACTTTAGGATCCAACTGATAATTGGTTCCAACGGCTATTAGAATTACGGCTTGATTTGCTTCTGAAACTTTAATTGTCCCACCCTTTGTTGACTGCATTTTTCCTCCTTCAGGAATCACTTTAAATTGCCCTTCAAATTTGATATTGAAATGATGCATCAAACCAGAAAGGGTGACTATATCATCTTTAGCCGTTACAGTTCCCGACTTTCCTTCTCCTATAAAAGGAATTGTAGGGCGCAGCGTGAATGCTAATTTTCCTTTTTTAGAGGCAGTCAATCGAATCGCCATCACTTTGTCCGGGTAACTCGTAATGTATTCTCGTTTGTACGTTACACCATCTTGCTCATATTCTACGAAAGCGGTTCCTTCATCTAAATTTAATTCGCGCTTGTAGTTTTTTGGCGATTTATGTCCGAAATCCATATAAACTTCAGCAAAGTTATTTAAACCTCTACGTCGCAGTCCACGATCGTTATCGCGTTCATATAAACTATTCTCTGTAATCTGAATACGCTCCGTTTCCGTTCCTCCGAATACGTTAATTCCCATATAACCATTTCCCATAGGGATGGAGCTATTAATCCAGCCTTTATCAGTATCTGGAGCTGGGGCATTATACCACAATCGCAGTGTTTTTTTAGCTGATATAGATTTCGTAGCCTCAACCTTATTGCGTTTCTCAGAATAGTCTTTAACCGATACTACAGCATCACCGCCTACCTGAGCACTCACAAAAATGGTAGCATTGAATATAAATACCATTAATAACCTTTGAGTCCAATAATTCCTTCTCGTTTTATTTTTCATAGTTTATTTGTTCACTTAAATTTTGTACTATTTTAATCATCTTACTTCCAATCCATTTTAACCTCTCTTTTATCTGTTGCAGGTTTAATGCCTATTTATTTATTAATAGGAATTAGTTCCACACCATAAAGTCTAGGCTTCGCTACATTAAAATTAGAGCTAACCTCTAATGTGAGTTTATATGTGCCAGAATTATCAATTTTCACAGTTCCTAAGCTAGAATATGACTTCATTGATTTAGGCATGGCTATTGACTTCATACGCTTGCTTTCTATTAATAGATTTTCCACAGACTGCCCTGCTACATTTGCCTTCATTTTACCATCAGACTCCCATTTTTTATTTTTAGGCACATGCGTAACAACTGCCACGTCATAACTACCCGGCTTATATATTTTGAAATCCCAGCTTAGCGCTTGCCCCTTAGTGTGGAAGCCTGAAACGGTAATTTCTCTGCTTGGCATAATCCCTTCATTCGGCTTCTTATACATTTGATAATCCCACGCACCCGTATAATTATCAGCAAGCAGTGGCCGTCTATCTGCCACAGTAAACATTTTCATATCTATTGCTTTGGTTGGTTTGCCAGGCACAAATTCTAAATCATGAATAGAGGCATTATACGCATCCAATAACACCTTGCCATCTGTAAGTTGTAAATGATTCTGATTCATTTTAGATTTACCTGATATTTGCAGTTTTATCACTGTAACATGGGCATCAGGCTGATTTCTTGGTATATCGAGTGTCAGGATTTTTTGACCGGATGCGGCATCGAATTTTGATTCAAATCTTAACTTTTCTCCAGTAGCTAGAAGTGATGCATTAAGCACTTTATTTTCTAATCCAAACAAAGTGAATTCTCCAGTATCCGGCCATTCAAGTACATTCAGATAAAGGTTGGTGTTCCCTGCTTCCTCACGCTGAGCGATTGACCCCCAACTTATTTGATAAGGATAAGGTCCTGCCTTGGTTCCGTAAATTGATTCTTCATTTTTACTAATCCAGTCTCCAACTTCCTTAAGTCTTGCTTCCGTTTTTGCAGGAATGACCCCATGGCTATCTGGCCCAATATTTAGGAGTAAATTCCCGCCATTTCCTGTAGCATTAATAAGTCGTTCTAAAATTTCTTCTACCGATTTCAACGTCTCATCGTAAGAGCGAAAATGCCATGATTCACCCAATTCTACAGCCGATTCCCAGTGTACCCCAAGATTTATTTCGGGAGCCATGTTATCATTCATGGTTAGGTAATCAACAAATTTTAATGCGTCATCATCGCCAAGTCTACTGTTAGAAAGTGTTCCAAAAGAGTGCAGCATATCAACCATGTCTTGTTGACGAAGTAATTTTTTTTGATCAGGGTGTCTGAACCTACGAGAAGCATCAAACCAAATAAGGATAGGCTCGTGTATTTCGCATAGTTCATTGATTACCTTATGTAGGTACTCGACATAAGGTTCAATTTCGCCCATAACATTAGGTTCATTATACAACGGGTTACCAGGATCCGCGATTGCATAATATGCTCCCATGCGCAAGCCTTCTTTCTTGCATGATTCTACCAATTCCTTTAAATAAGGTTGCCTAAAAAGTGTAACATCTGTAACATCTCTATTTGATACTTTCGAATCCCACATTTGGATGTAAGAAGATTGATGTGTGGTAGGCACCATGTATTTCATGCCAGCCTGTTTGGCTATACGTACCCATTCATCGGTATCTAGATTGTCTGGATTCCAATTGGTATGGTCTCTTCTATCCACATCAAAATGAATAAACATTCCAAATTTCGCATCCTTATACCAAGCTAAAGTACTGTCAGCTTTGGTCATTGGCGATTGTGAAAAGGCTAAAGTATTACTATATAAAAAGTATAGTGCAAAAAATAGAACTAGTCTCAATATGTTTATGTGTTTCCTTTTCACTTGTTTGGATTTAAAGTTCGAACAACTAAATTACGATAAGCCACTTGCATAACCGAACCATCATGAATTTGAAAGCCAATGCTTCCTTTTCGAGACCCTTTCGGATCCGTATCCACAAAGTCTAAAATTTTCACCGCGTTCATCCAATATTCTATGCGGTTACCTCGTGCTCGAATGGTTAATCGGTTCCAATCGTCCGCTTTATATAATTCGTTAATTAATTTTTGATCTGGAAATACGCGCAACTTAGGTCTGGCATACCAATCACCAAGTGTGCCACGCATGTTCTTTTTACCAGGGTGATGATAACCAGCATCAAATTCGTAACCCGAAGCCGCTACATAAGTTTTATTGCCTTTCTTTTGAATAAAATTTATGGGATGCATACGAAAATATAAGCCCGTGTTTCTCCCTTTATCTCCCGTTAATTTCATTTCACAGGTGAATTCAAAGTCAGAAAATTGTTGTTTCGTATAAATCCATTCAGGGGCAAACAATACTTTTCCTCCTGTATTTCCAATGATCGTTTTATCTACCAGCGACCAGTGTTTTGAAGGCACTTTCCAATCCGCTAATGTTCCGGTTTCAAGTAAATCAATACTATTTTTACCTTTCATATTTGGCTCGATGGCTTCATTTATATTTTGAGACCAAGAAGCCACTGGCATCACCCAAATAATAAGGAACGCCACAAATGTGGTAGCATTAAACAAGTTTTGGCTTTGTTTTACCATCTTAATTGCATTTTTTGTCCAGGAGAAAGTATTACGGTTTGTTCTTTATTTTTATATTTCACCGTAGTCTCACCACCTTTTTTTGAATACACACTCGACGCAATTAATTGTCCGTTTTTCCAGTCCATAGAAACTTCAAAACCACCACGAGCACACAGCCCTTTAACAGATCCTTCTTCCCAAACATCAGGTAAGGCTGGCAATAATTGAATACTTCCTTCATGCGATTGTAATAACATTTCTATCACACCAGCAGCACCTCCAAAATTCCCATCAATTTGAAATGGTGGATGGGCATCCAATAAATTCGGGTAAGTTCCGCCACCTTTACTATAGTTTGTATATAAACCTGAAGGCTCCACGTAATGTAACAAGGTTCGGTACATTTTATAGGCGTGATTACCATCTTTTAACCTTGCCCATAAATTGATGCGCCAGCCTTTAGACCAGCCTGTAGATTCATCGCCTTTGATTTCCAATGCTTTTTTACAGGCTTCGGCCAATGTTGGGGTTAATTCTGGGGTAATGTGATTTCCGGGGTGTAAACCAAATAGATGTGATTGGTGGCGATGTTGTGGTTTAGCATCTTCCCAATCGTGATACCATTCTTGTAAATTTCCTTTTTTCCCTATTTGGTAAGGATGCATGTTTTCTAAAGCGGCTTCTAATTCCGATCTAAATTTCGCATCAATATCTAGCGTTTTGGAAGCTTCAATAAGTTGTAAAAAGCTCTCTCTAATCATCGCCAAATCTGCAGTTCCTCCATACAAAGTAGCACCTTTGTATCCTTCATTTGTTACATAGGTATTCTCTGGTGAGGTGGCCGGAGAAGTGACTAACTTCCCTTTACTATCTTCTACCATCCAGTTTAAACAGAATTCAGCAGAACCCTTCATTAAGGGATATGCTTTGTTCTTAAGAAAATCTTTGTCTTTTGTAAATTGATAATGTTCCCAAAGATGAGTGACCAACCATGGCCCACTCATGTTCCAAGTTGCCCATTGTGTTCTTCCTTTACCAAAATCCCCTACAGGATTTGTCATGGCCCATATATCAGAATTATGACAAGAAGCCCATCCTTTATCAACACCATAAAAGGTTTTTGCAGTAACCTTACCCGTCTTAGCGAGGTTTTCTATAAAAGTTAATAATGGGGTATGCAATTCGGAAAGATTAGCAGTTTCTGCCAACCAATAATTTTCCTCTACATTAATATTCATGGTATAATTGCTACACCAAGGAGGTTGTACATAAGAATTCCAAATACCTTGAAGAGTTGCAGGCACATTTTTTGTTCTGGAACTTGAAATCAATAAATAGCGCCCATATTGAAAATACAATACTTCTAGATTTTTATCTTCTGCCCCTTTATAATACCTCTTCAAGCGCTCATCTGTTGGCAGGTTTGGAGCTTTTGTTTTCCCTAAATGTAATGCCACACGACCAAAAAGGTTCTGGTAATCGATGAGATGCTTTTCTTTTATTTTATCAAAGCCATGATTAATAGCCGTAGACAGTTGCTCTTCTGCTATGGTTTTATTGTTTAATCCCTCTTTAACGGGATCTTTGTCGAAACCATTAAAACTTGTTGCTATCGAAACATAAAGGGTTGCATCGGTAGCTCCATTCACGGTTAGCGTACTATCGGTAAAAGTTACATTTCCATCTTTATTTTCTATTTTTAAATAAGAAGAAAAACGGGTACCACGATTATTATCAAAACGCACAGGATCTTTTACATTCTTTTGAATGGTATGTGCTACATGGTATGGTGCATAGCCGTCGGCTTTTAAAATATTATTTTCAACACGTGTATTATATTTAAGTAAACTATTGAATTTCACACTAAAATTAAGCGCTTCTTTTTTATCTGCTGAAAGTTTAACCACCATGATTTGATCGGGATGCGACACCAAATATTCACGAGAAAAATTCACCCCATCCACTTGATAATTTACTTTTGAAATGGCTTTACTAATATCCAATTCCCTGAAATAATTTTTGGCCGTACCACTGTGTTTAAAATCAATAAATAAAGTTCCTAAAGGCGCAAAGGATTGCGAATATTTTCCTTGTACGTTTCTATTTAATTCATCGGCCAACTTGTAATCTTCATTTGCTAGGGCTTCTCTTACCTTAGGGATAAATTTATAAGCATCCGGATTCATGTTTGGGTCGACTGGCTCCCCAGACCATAAGGTCGCATCATTTAAATAAATTTGATCGGATAAAACACCTCCAAATATTGAGGCGCCCATTTTACCATTTCCCATAACAAGACTTTCCTCAAAATAAGTTGCGGGATTATCAAACCATAGTTTAGTTTCAGATTGTGCCCTTGCCAATTGCAAAGTCCCAACAAATAAAATAAATAAGAAGCATTTTGTGTTTTTCATATTAATACCCTTTTACAGCTTTGCGAACTTGTTTCATAATTTCTATACACTCCGGATTAAAAATGGGGTGCGCTTTAGTAACATCTGGCGTCATGGCTAGATTAATCGTAATAGGCATATTCGCCCGATCGGCATCTTTAAATATTTGGATGTATTTTTCTGCTGAAAACTTAGGTTTTTGGGTGAAAGTTCCGTTTCCTGTTCGGCTAGACCAGCCATCCATATAAAACCAACTCGCTGGATATTGCCCTTCTAATTGTCTGCCTTCTTCAAATAAAAATGCAGGCTGAATTTCAGGAACTCTTCCCGAACCATCAGACACAACCAAATCACTAAACGGTGTTAAGTTTGGAAATAAATTTTGGCTAAAGCCTATAGGAGCATTAGGGTTTCCCGCTTTAATCGCTTTGGCTAGTTTTTCCCACGGTGGATCCAATTGGTATACTTTCCAACCACCATCGTCAATATAACCTGCTGTTGTAGCTAAATCTTCGCCATAGCGTAAACTCACTTCGCGAAAATGATCTTCTAAAAATTTAAAATATCCAGACGGATCTGGTTTCTCTCCATTACCATAGGTGTTTCCGTATAAATCTTCCATACCGCTGTTCGGGTTGTAATACAACATTAAGCGAATATTGTGTTTTCCTAAACCATCTATAAGCTCTCTTATTAAATCTCTTTCGCAAGTAAACCCTGGTTTTATGGCATCAATAGTTTTGCTTGGGCCAGGCCAATGTTGTGTACCATGGGCACAGGTAAAAGTTACCCATGAAGCACCTATTTCGACGACATTTTTAACAAAAACATCCACATCAAAATCATTGACTAATTTTTGATATTGATCCCCTAATTTTGGTCCGCCGTTAAACGGTACCGAACCTGACGAAAAGTGTATAAACAAACCATATTTACCATCAACCATCCATTCTACATCAGCTTTCATTGCTTTTGCACGTTTTTTTATGGCTACTAGCGATTCTGGGCGTACCAATTCTATAGACCAAAAGGCAAAAGGGTTGGGTTTGATGTTGGCATTGGCTTTAATTTCGGCAAGCTCGGCTTCCGTCTTTTCTTTAGCAAAAGTGACGAGTCGAAAACTTATTTTATTGCCCCCTTTTTTTAGCTTCAAGTTTTGTTTTAGGTAATGCCTTTGCACAATAGGTCTTGTATCCCAGTTTTTAATATTGGCTTTTTCGACTATAGTTGTGTTTCCTGAAGTCACCTCAAAGGTGAATTGCGATAAGATTTCGTTACTGCCCGTATATAATAGGGCGATACTATATTCTGCTTCTTCAGGCGCTTCTACTTCCCAGGTCATCACATCATTCTTGGTATAAAATCCACGAATAAAGGCATTGTTAACCACCATAGGAGTTGGGCGCTCTAGGTGATTTAAACTCCCAGTTAGTTCTGCACGAAACCCCATAATGGTGGTGATATCATCCGCTCTTAGCTCCCAGGTTTTTGGCGCCCAATACGGATGACTCCCCCTGTTATTTTCTTTGACTAGATTCTGAGCTAATAATTTTGAAAAAGAAAACAATAGCAGACACACTAGAATTCCAATGGTTTTATTTCTATTTAAATTGCTCATATAGTAAATGTGGTTTTCTTGTTGAAATTGATTCAGAGTATAATAATGAAACCCTGTAATAAATTCAGGTGAACGAAAATCGCTATTTGCGTATAACCAGATTAATTGATAATAGATTCAATTTGCGTCCATCCTGCCATGCCTTCATTGGCTTGAATTTCTCCTGGTGTACTTCTACCATCAAGGATGATTTTCTTTAAGGCCGCTTTTAGCTGTACTGCGACTTCAGGATTTTCGTCAATAACATTTTTAGTTTCACCAATATCATCCTTCAAATTGAATAATTGTAAAGGCGGCAATACCAATTTATTTTTTATAATATCTCTTGGTCTTGGTGCACTCCATCCTCCAGAACCTGGGCAAAAGGCTAATTTCCAATCCCCTTGTCGAATAGCAAATCTACCGTCAATAGAATGGTGCACGGTATATTCTCGAATGGCATTATTACTTTCTCCAGAAATAAGAGGCAGCATACTATAGCTGTCTTCACCTTCAGAATCTGGCATATTATATCCAGCAATCTCAGCACATGTGGCAAAAAAGTCTGTGGTACAAATAACCTTATCTGAAGTTTTATTTTTCAATCCTTTTGCAGGCCACTCCACTATAAATGGCACACGATGTCCTCCTTCATAAATATCTGCTTTGTGTCCACGCAGTGGGTTACTTGGGTCATGACCAAAGGTTTCTAGAGTTTTAAAGTCTGCCTTAGGAGAGCAGCCGTTATCACTTGTAAATACCAAAAGGGTATTTTCTGAAATACCTTGCTTTTTAAGGGCTTCACGCACTTGATTAACCACATCATCTACCTGCATCACAAAATCGCCGTAAATATTCGTTTTACTTTTTCCTAAAAAGGCTTCGGTAGGTAGTATAGGTGTGTGCGGTGCTGGTAATGGTAAGTATAAAAAGAACGGTTTGTCTTCTTTTGCTTTATCACTAATATAGGTCACTGCTTTATCGGTAATATCTTGTAACACCTTAATATGTGAAAAATCATCGGCGGTTAAGCCTTTTCTCCATGATTTCATTCCCTTAGACCTGGTATATTCCGTAGGAACCATCGTTGGCATTTCATTTTCAATATAAACATATGGAGGCATATCTAAGGAACCACAAAACCCAAAAGCATAATCAAAACCATGTGTGGTAGGACCATTTTTAACAGGCTTAGTAAAATCTACACTAAGACCATTAACCTTTAGGCTATCTTGGTCTTTCAATTCCCAATCCCAACCTAAGTGCCACTTGCCAATAAATGCAGTATTGTACCCTTGACTTTTAAGCATATCTGCAATGGTAGTACGCTCTTGTTTTATAAGGGATTTTGAATACCCGTTTAAAACATGTTTTTTAAGCTTAGAACGCCAGTTGTATCGCCCTGTTAATATCCCGTAACGTGTTGGTGTACAAACGGATGACGACGTATGCGCATCTGTAAAAAGCAACCCGTTTTTTGCCATATTATCTAAATGAGGGGTTGGTATTTTACCTTCTGGATTATAAGATTGCACATCACCATAGCCCAAATCGTCAGCTAAAATGTATACGATGTTTGGTTTCTTGGGTGTAGATTCTTTAGGGGATTCTGATTTACATGCTGTAAATAGAATAACCATAAATAGGGCATACAGATTTATTTTTTTCATCATTAATTTAGTTTATAAGCAGTACCTGATTTATAATCAGATTATTTAGTTTTTATTTAGTTGGTTGGTTAGTTGGTTGGTTAGTTGGTTGGTTATCAAATATTACATGTTTTATTTAGTTTCTGGATTCCATTCAAACCAATCTAAGTATACGAGATTATCATCTGGTCCCTCATAGGTTATATATATGGTTTGACTGGTTCTAATTCTATTTAATTCGGTTGAAAGTGTTTTATATTGCTCTAATCCACCAGTGCTAGTAACTGGTATCGAACCGATAACTGTTCCAGATTCACTGTTTATTCTCAGGACGATTGATCCCCCCGCATTTTTTGCTGAAAGCCGAATTCTAAAAGTAAAAGGCTTAGGACTTTTTCCAAAAGTAAGGTCTGAAAACTGCAGCCAATCTCCATTTTTCAACGGCGCAAATTTCTTTTGATTTTCTGCGGAAGCTTTCATGCTACCCTTTGATTTTTCAGAATAAGATTCGCCTTCATAACGTAAATAACCATCAGGTTGTTCAGAAGCGCCTATATTCGTTTCTACCTTTTCCTTTTTTACTCGAGGCGGATAAACAGGTGCGGTAATTTCGACATCTGCATCTAAAGTATAGGTGATTGGTTCTACCGTGCCATCTGCACGAAAGGTCATTTTATCAAAACATACCGAACGCTTATACCGATTACCATGATTCACATCACCCCTATGATAAAACAAATACCACTCATTGTTAAACGCAATAACCGATGTATGATTTGGTGATTCGGGAGAATTTGGGGCAAGTTCCCCTTTTAAATCAGCGTACTGTGGTAAGGGCGAATCTGCCATCCAATATTTGGTGACCGGCCCTACGCGTGCACTGAAATAATATATGCCATTACGCTTAAAAACATGAACAGCTTCATTCACTGTTTCTTGGCTTAAACGTACCCATGGCCCATCTAATTCTACCATATTATCTTTTAATTTGGCTCCCATAATATGTGAGCCTTCATCTCCAATATCGACCCAATGATCGTTACCGTAAATATAGGCTTGGCCGTCGTCGTCAACAAAAACAGTAGGGTCGAAAATTGTCGCTATTTCATTTTTTATTGCTGATTTCCACGGTCCAACGGGAGTTTTGCTTTTTGCCACGCCAACATGAGTAATATCACTAGGGAAATACCAATAGTACCAACCGTCTTTGTAAGCAGCATCTGGCGCATTCATATTAGATTGGGCATACTCAAAGCCTTTATCCAATTGCGGGTCTAAAGAAACGCTATGATTAATCCAAGTTTTTAAATCGGAAGACTCTAAAACCACATAATCTTTCATCGATTCATAGTTTATGGCATCGGGCTGATCATGTGAACAGTACACATATACCTTACCATTAAAAACCTCTGCTGCTGGATCGCATACATAAAGAAAATTAGAATCGCCTTCTTTAAGAACTGGGTTTTGGGCAAGGCCTAATTGGCCAATAATTAAAAAAAATATTATAAAATTAGTCTTCATATTAACGCGCGAGTATTTACTAGTTTTCAGTTATAAATGCTGTTTGTAACCAAGGTCTATCTATTGGATCATTCTTTTGAATTTTCCCTGGTGTACTTCTACCATCTTTTATCTGTTTAATAAGCAGTCTTTTTAATTCTTCAACTTTTTCTGGATACTGTTGTGCTACATTTACTTTTTCTCCTACATCATTTTTTAAATTATATAGGATATGTTCAGGACGTTTTTCATTAAGTTTTTCAGGCCTTCCATTTGCAGTAACTCCAGAATTTGGAGATTGGATTAATTTCCAATCGCCTTTTCTAATAGCAAAAATCCCTGTTTTACTATGATGAATAGTGGCTTCTCTTTCAAAGCCTTTTTCTTGATTAAAAATAGGTAACATGCTGTAACTATCTTCTGCCTCGTTGTCTTTTAATTGATAGTTCACGATTTCAGCACAGGTTGCCATAAAATCTGTAGTACAAACGGTTTCATTAGACACTGAATTTGCTTTTATTTTTTCAGGCCATTTCACCAAAAATGGCACACGATGTCCGCCTTCTAAATAACTACCTTTATTTCCGCTATAAATATAACTTGGATTATGACCTTTTTTCGCCAGTACAGAATAATTGGCATTAGCTGCACATCCGTTATCGCTTGTAAAAATGATGAGTGTATTATCTTCAATACCACTCTCTTTAACAGCCTTGAAAATATTCCCCATTAAATCATCTATCATTAAAACAAAATCGGCATAAGGGTTAATCTTACTTTTACCTTTCCAAGGTTCGATTGGTAAAATAGGATTATGAGGCGCCGGTAATGGTAAGTATATGAAGAAAGGTTTTTCGCCACCCGCGTTTTCTTTGATATATGAAATAGACTTATCTACAAACACTGGTAACACTTCCTCGTGAACAAAATCTTCTGAAATATCACCTTTAATCCAATAAGCATAATGGTTTTTAGCTCTTTTTTGTTCTGAGATTCCAGTTGGCACCTTCACTACTTTATCATTCTCTATATAAACAAAAGGCGGCATGTTTAGTGAGGCCGCAAGTAAATAGGAATAATCGAAACCAAGATCATTGGCGCCTTTAACTAGCGGTTTAGAATAATCGATACGATCAAAATCATATTTATCCTTAATACCTTTATAATACTCATAATCTTTAACCCCGTCTTTGGTTGCCCAATTGAGGCCGAGGTGCCATTTTCCAATATTAGCCGTTTTATAGCCATGTTGTTGTAGTAGGTCTGCAACCGTATATCGGTCATCTTTAATTAACATTGGTGAAGTTCCCCATGTTACAAATTGTTTTAGGGGTGTTCGCCAATTATAGCGCCCTGTTAAGATACCATAACGTGTTGGTGTACATACTGAAGAGGACGTATGCGCATCGGTAAACACCATACCTTCTTTCCCCATTGTATCTAAATGAGGTGTATGTATTTTGCTGTTTTCATTATAAATACTTAAATCTCCAATACCTAAATCATCGGCTAGAATATAGATGATATTGGGTTGACTCTTTTTTGAAGATTTATTTTGTGCTGTACTTTTAAGTACACATACACTTACACAAAGAAAAAGGGCTATCTGTTGTAATTGACTCATATTATCTTAAATTAAAATTAATTCTTGGGTGATGCATTTTATTTTGAAACTGTAATTCGAAAACCATTTACTATTTTACCAGGCAAATGTGATGGCAATTTTATATTTAGCCCTTGTTTAGAGCGTGACCATTTTACTTTTTTCTTACTTCCCATAAGTTCAACGCTGACAATATCTTGATCTAAAACACCATTTTTTGCCAATGCTGTTATAAGAATATCGTTAGTTGGTATGGCTAAAACAAAGGCGTATAGTATGCCATCCTTTGTAGTAAACCTTATATCTTCTTGCGAATAATCGTTATGATTTTCACCTTGGCGACCATCTTTTACTTCTAAAGGTCCCTCTCCAAAAATTTTCCATGGACGCGAACCATAAATACCATCACCGTTAATCTTTAAAAAATCACCAAAAGCAGTAAGATAGCCCAATTGTTTTTCTGGGATTGTTCCGTCACCCTTTAATGCAACATTAAGCATGACGATACCATTTTTACTAATGGCATCAACAGCATTACCTACCATTACTGGAACACTCATCTTATTAATGGAGTTTTTATTATAAAACCAATCACCTGAAAGATCTGTTGCCCATAACCATGCCTCTTGCTTGATTTCTCCTGCGCCACCACGTTCCAGATTATAAGTGAAAGCCTTTCTATCAATCGTTTTATCTTTAAGAGAAAGCACTACGGTTTGTTTACCGTTGTTTTCTTTTAAATCACGATTTAAATAATCTGAAAACAGTTTTACACCTAATCCTTTCCCTGGTCCTATTTTAGGGAAAGGCGCATCATTATTAAACATATCTGGATCGTACTTTTCAATAATTTCCCAGCAACGGGCATACCAGTGTTCGTTCCAACTGTCTTGAGAGGCATATCCTTTTGCGCTATAATCCATATTAAAAAGCGTCCACTCTGGAGTCCCTTCTTTTTGATATCTACGTGCCGGCGACCACCAACCTGGAGACCAATACAAATGTGTTGATATCCCAAATTTTAAACCTTGTTTTCTTGCGGCTTCTTTCCATTCGCCTAGAACATCACGTTGTGGCCCCATATCTACAGAATTCCAAGAGTGTGATGAATCATACATATCGAAGTTATCGTGGTGTGTTGCTACGGGCATAATAAAACGTGCGCCATTTTCTTTAACAAAGGACACCAACACCTCTGGATCCCAATTTTCCCCTTTAAATAATGGGATTAATTTTTCGTAACCAAACTCATCGATTGGACCATATCGTTGTGTATGCCATTCCGATAATTCTTTTGCCAATTTTTTTCCTCCACCATACATGTTTCGACCGTACCAAGATCCATCTAATGGTCGATCTTCATCTACTGCAGAAGGAATCCCCCAATGAAACCAAACACCTAATTTACCATCCTGTAACCATTGAGGTACATGATAATTAATTGACATGGATTCCCAATTGGGTTCTATGTTTTTTGAAATGCCACTGCTTTTTGTTTGACCAAAAGTGACAAGTTTACAGAGTAAAAAAATTACTACTGAAATTTTAAGTTTATACATTGACGAAAAATTATTACTAAATATTGTGGTCTTTGTGAAGTATCACGTTAGATACTGGAAAGTACTATACTACTTTTCATTAATTTAATTATTTCGTTTAAATCACTTATTCCTAATAAAAACAAATGCATTGAACAACAAGTGTCCAACGCATTTATTTATCTTAAATATTAAATCATATTACATGATCTTAAATGAACATTTTAAGTCTATTC
The DNA here is from genome assembly GCF_018860245.1 of Pseudotamlana agarivorans. GTDB lineage: Bacteria > Bacteroidota > Bacteroidia > Flavobacteriales > Flavobacteriaceae > Pseudotamlana > Pseudotamlana agarivorans_A. The sequence continues at coordinate 88,020 of NZ_JAHKPD010000013.1, read as the reverse complement.
CCAAAGTGGGTTTTGCGTTAAAGCACCACCAATATCTCTACTTTGCTCTATTTCACTTAGAGGTATAGGTAATACATGGTATTTCCCTACAGGAGCAGCTGAAATTATTGCCGCTTCTGCTTCAGCATATTCAATAGCTGTAGCATTTGCACCGGCAGCAATTTCTTTAGCAGGTAATTCGATAACCGTTTTCTCAAGAATTCCCCAACGTACAAGGTCTTTTTTACGACCCCAGTACCCATCTGAAACTAATTCCCAAGCGCGTTCGTTACGAATATCTTCCATTGTTATTGAAGTATAATCTGCTAAACCAGTTCTTTTTCTTACCGTATTAATAGCGTTAAGAGCTGCTTGAGTAGATCCATTTAACATAAACTCAGCTTCTGCAAGCAATAAATAAGCGTCTGCTAATAAGAATACACGAGCGGGCTCACTTGAATTATTATTTGCCTCAGAAAATGACAATAAAGGATCTACTGTTGGCACTGGAGCACGTTGAAATTTAGGAATGTATACCCAGTTGAAGTTAGCCACTGTAGTACTATCTTGTAATAGTTGACTATCCCAAACGTTGTACAATTTTCTTTTATCATTATTATCAAAAGTAATGGCAAAACTTCTTCTTAAATTAATTTGAGAAGCACCTACATTAACACCTATTTCTGTCATAGCCGTTCTAGTATTACCATTTTCAGATTGTCTACGGTAATGTGCTGAAACCGGGTTAGAACCATGTACATCTATCAAGTATTGTCTACCATAAATAATTTCATCATGCATTTCATTTCCTTCACGGTGCATGTCTGCGTAATCATTACTTAAAGCATGAGGTGAATTGTTTGTAAGTGCAAGAAGTTCTGCATGCGCACCTTTCCATTCGTTACGATCATCTTTAGCTAACCACACATGACAATGCGCTTTTAACATACGTGCAGCCCAAACTGTTGGTCTTCCTTCATTTTCATTCCATTTCTTCGTAGATAAATCCCCTGATGAAATGGCTTCTTCTAAATCTGAAATCAATCCTTTAACTATTTCATGTGCATCTGTTTTACCCAGTAAAGAAACTTCTTCAATATTAATCAATTCATCTCTCCAATAAGGTACATCTCCAAATTCTACTACAAGTTTTAAATAAACAAAAGCTCTAAAGAAAAGAATTTGAGCAATTGCATTCCCCTTAACATCGTCAGGTAACGAAGATCTTTCAATACTTGCTAAAAATGTATTCGCATCTCTAACTACTGTATAATATCCGCTCCAAGTGTTATTAACACGACCAGTATCTGGAAAATATTCATAACCACCAAATCTTCCTGCAGCCGACAAAGGTATTCTACCTGAGTTACCAATATCTGTACCTAAATGTTGAAGAAATCCTGCTGGACCAGAGGCGTCATCTGTTAATTTATTTAGAGCCAAAGTGACTTCTTCTGCATTTTTAAAGAAAGTATCAGGTGTTAATAAACCTTTAGGATCTTCATCTAAAAAATCGCTGCAACTCACCATGCTACCCAATAATATGGTAACTACGGTTATCATTATATATTTATATCTGTTTTTCATTATCTTATTTTTTAACAATTAAACTTGATTTAAAATTTAACATCAACACCTAAAAGGATTGATCTATTTTTAGGGTATGCAATACCGTCAAAACCACGAGCAAGACCAGATCCAGTATTTACATCTGGGTCAAAACCTAGGTAATCAGCGTCTTTCAATAAGAACAAGTTAGTTCCTGTAATATAAGTTCTAATTTTACTAATACCAGCAACTAAATCATTAGGAAATGAATACCCTAATTGCATCGTAGTAAGTCTTAAATAACTTGCATCTTGTACATACAAACTACTAGAACGATCATAATTATAAGTATCAAAACCAGGGTAAAGTGCATTATCAGGAGTTTGAGGTGTCCACATATTGTTTCTCACATGAGCAAAACTATTTACTGTAGTTTCAATAGATCTGAACATTTCTTCGTTGTAGTTTTCATTACCCACACTAAATGTAAAGAATGCTGCTAAATCAAAGTTTTTGTATTTCACACTTGTTTGAAAACCTCCATAAAAATCTGGGTTAGCATTACCAATAATTGTGTCATCATACTCTGCAGTGTAAACACCATCTGGTTCTCCGTTTGGCCCACTAATATCTCTAAAAATAGCCTCACCAGTTGCAGGGTCAAAACCATCATATATGGCTCCAATAAAAACTCCAAAAGGTTGTCCTACACGTAATTCACTACTACGGTCATTTGCCGGAGCCCCTAACCTCTTAGTTTCTATAAATGTACTTTGACCTAAATCAAGTACTTCATTTTCATATTTAGAAATTGTAAGAGAAGCATCCCATTGGAAATCCTTTGTTCTAACAAATACGCCATTTAAAGAAACATCAATACCTTTGTTTTGAACCGCACCAATATTTGTTAATTGCGTATTAAAACCAGTAAAGCCCATTTGCGGCTCATTTAATAATAAGTCCTGTGTTTTTTTGTAGTACACATCTACCTCTCCAGAAAATCTAGAATTGAACAAAGAAAATTCTAATCCAAGATCGTACTGATCTGTAGTCTCCCATCCTAAATTAGGTTTTGCTAATTGCCCTTGCGTTACACCAGGAACTCTTACACCATTAACTACGATAGTATTATTTGTGATGCCAAAGTTTGCAAGAGTTACAAATGGATTTGCTCCTTGATTTCCTGTTTGCCCATAACTCACTCTAAGTTTAAGAGCATCTACAACGTCTAAATTCTGCATAAAAGGCTCCTCTTGTATTTTCCAAGCAGCACCTACTGATGGGAAGTTATTCCATCTGTTATTGATTCCTAATCTTGAAGATCCATCCCTTCTAATAGAAGCGGTAAGCAAGTATTTATCTCTAAACGAATATTGTACTCTACCTAAAATACCTATTAAGTGATCTTCAGTATAACCCGTAGATGTAGAAACCTGTTCTGCTGGTGCTAATTGAATGGCATTTATACCAACGCCATCACTTGGAATTTGACTTGCACTAATGTTTGTCGTTTCTCTACTATGTGTTTGGAATGTAACAGCTCCTAATAAATTCAAAGAATGGTCTCCAAATGTTTTATTATAATTAATACTGTTCTCATTTAAGAAATCTGCATCATAAAACGTATTAATATTACCCGAAGCTAAATCACCATTATTGTTGATTTTAGATGGGTTAACAGATGGTATAAACCTATGACGTTTGTTATAAAGGAAATCTCCACTAAACGTTGATTTTAAAACCAAGTTGTCTGATAAAGTTGCTTGAATGTATGTATTTATAAAAATTTTATCAAGGGTTGTATCATCTTGGTTTAATTGGGCATTTGCCAATAAATTATCTGTTTCTGTACCTAACAGTTCACTGCTTCCAGTAGTATAGTTTCCTTGATCATCAAAAGCTGGTTTAGATGGATCATGTCTTAATAAACCTTGAAAGTTAACATCATTATTGTCTCTATCGGTTCTAGAAAGTGCAATATTTACCCCAGCCTTAAAAACTTTTGATATTTTTGTATCAATATTAGTACGTAAACTATATCTCTTAAAATCTGAACCTAATACTATACCTTCTTGGTTTAAAAATCCAGCTGATACGTAATATTGCGTATTTTCACTACCACCACTTACAGATAATTGATAGTCAGACATAACTGCCGGTCTAGTCATTGTTTCTTGCCAATTGGTTTCAGTACCTGGAAGGTTATTCAAGTCGTAAGGCAAATTACTTTGGTCTGGATGGATATTATTACTCCATGTTGCGAACTCAAGTCTATCTTGTACATCTATCTCACCTGGTAACGTTTGGATCCCTGAAGATGCCTTAAAGTTTACAACTGGTTTACCTGTTTTACCTTTTTTGGTTGTAATTAAAATAACACCATTTGTTCCTCTTGCTCCATAAATAGCGGTTGATGAGGCATCTTTTAAAACCTGCATAGATTCAATATCGTTTGGGTTCAATGACGAAATATTTCCAGCACCTACAAACCCATCAATTACATATAGTGGTCCATTCCCACCTGTAATTGAGTTACCACCACGAATAATAATATCTGGCGTTGTACCAGGCGCTCCTCCATTAGAAGTCACTTGAACACCCGATGCTCTACCTTGAAGTGCATCCTGTACAGAAGCTACTGGAGCCATTAAAGCGTCATCAGTGTTAACCACAGAAACAGAACCAGTTAAATCCTTTTTCTTAACGGTTCCATAACCGATTACAACAACCTCTTCTAGAGCAGAAGCATCCTCTATCATAGTGATATTAATTGAAAATGATTCTCCAACTTTTACTTCTTGTGATTTGAATCCTACATATGATATAGTTAATACATCACCCGATTTAGCTTCTAAAGCATACCTACCATCAAAATCTGTAGTTGTACCATTGGTTGTTCCTTTTACAATTATGGTTGCTCCTGGCAACGGATTACTGAAGCTATCTGTTATTGACCCAGTAATTGTCTTGTTTTGAGCAAAGACAGATACTGATATCATAAAAACAATAGCAGTTAAAATTTTTTTCATAATTAATTTAGTTTAAATGTTTAATAATAGTTTAATTTAACTTTCGTTCAAATAATGAATCGTATTTCTTGTATCCATTATAATTTACACCTTCGTTTTTCCAGTGTGTTAGTTGTTTGTCATACAGTTTTCTCATTTTAGTTAGTTGTGATTTAAATTTAGTTATACTTGCAATATTTTCCAGTTCATAAGGATCGTTTACGATATCAAACAATTCTTCTGTTGGGTATATGTTATTGGCTTCATCTTTATAGTACCAATAGATGTATTTGTACCTATCGTCCATTACGGTTAAACAGTGTGTTGCTTTAGGCCCCCAAACCTGAATGATTGGAAGTGATGATCTTATTTTCGTCTTAGGATCTTCAACTAAAGGACGGATACTCTTACCATCATATATACTAGGAATTGAGATTCCAGCATAATCCAATATGGTTGCAGGAATATCTACATTCCCAGTTAACGCACTAGTACTTTGCCCTTTATCTTTCTGACGTGGATCTACAATTATTAGCGGTGTTCTAGCACCTTCTTCATAAGGTAAAACCTTAGAACCTAAACCGTGAGAACCATTAAAGTAACCGTTATCTGATGAAAAAATTATGATGGTATTATCATCAATATTCAATTTTTTCAATTGTTCTAACACCATACCTATCGAGTAATCTACACCATAAATAAGTTGATTGTATTTACGTAAAGCCTCTTGGTAAGTCTCTTCTTCAGAATACCCCCACTCTACAAATCTTGGGTATTGTCTTCCCATTTTTGATTGTTTGGCTAAATGCTCTCCATTTTCTCTACCATAGTTAGGAAGTTTATCGAATACCACATCTTTGTAAACATCATCAAACATTGGGTCTGGCTCAACCGGTCTGTGTGGTGCTTTAAAATACACACTCATACAAAATGGTTTATCCTTCTTAACAGACTCGTTTATAAAGTCGATACTGGCGGCGCCGTAGGCTCTTGTACTATGCGGGTATTCTTCTGCATATTGAACCATATATTTATTTTCAATGGTTTTGTATGAAGTTTGGTGCGAACCTCCACCCCAAAAATCAAAATCATGTTTTGCTACTTCGCCTTCTTTTTTCCAACCTCCGTTAGTATCCGAAATCGAGAAGCCAAACTTACCAGCAAAACCTACACGATACCCTGCCTGTTTTAATAATACTGGATAAGAGGTAGACCATTGTTTGGTTCCTAACGAACCATGATCGAAATTGCAACCCGTTTTATATTCAAACTGCCCCGTCATAACATTCGCTCTACTTGCCATACAAATAGCTGTTGTATTGTAATGTCTTGAAAACACAACACCATTGTCGGCTAAAAGATCCAAATTAGGAGTTTTAGTTACCTTGTTTCCAAAATCCCTTTGCGTATCATAGGATTGATCATCTGTAAAAAAGAAAATAATATTAGGTTTCTTCGCTTCTTTCACTTGTGAATCACAAGATTGAAGTCCGAATAGACTCAAGGTTACTATTAAAAAAAGTACATTTTTAAACATCATATTATTGTTTAGTAATTTTACTTTCATAAGCTTTAAATTTCGCTATAATCACATCTACCGACGGACAATCATTTGGTTCAATATCTAGGGCTTGTCCAATCATTTTAGCCACTTGAATACCTTGTAACCTAGAGCCTGTTGCATTATAATGAACATTCCCTGGTCCTTCAGCATATTGCTCTAATACTGGTTTTGAAAAGGTGTGTAAATCATTAATAATAATATCTGGATGATTTTGCATCACTTTCATAGCCACCTTATTATATTTAACCGCATCTCCTTGTACTCTTCCTTCTTCTCCTTCTGGAACTGGGGTTGTTGTAGCAAAAATTAATTTGGCTGTAGGATAGGTTGCTTTAAGGTATTTGATGATATTTTTTAGATTTGCTTCATAGTCTTCTAACGAAGAAACTTGCTCACCTTTTTCTTTATTTAACTTTCTATTGTATAAATATTTTAAATCATGTAATCCCACATTAAAGTGAATCACATCCCAAGAAAACGACCAGCCTTCCTTTAAAAAAGGTTGAAATAAAGCTTTTCTGAAGGCTTCTATTCTTTTAATGAATTCTGCGCTCGAATTTCCGTTGATATGCAAACGCATCACATCGGCTTTACCTTTTAAAGATGCTCTCACGTATTCGGTATACCCAATAGAAATAGAATCCCCATAAATAAACACTTTAGGTAAACCTTGGGTAGGTTCTAAATATCTAAAAGGGTAGCGTGTCGCATTAAATTTACTCAGGTTTTTCCAAGCGTGAGCACAAGCTTCGCACGATGTATTAATAACCGATCCCAACATGCGAACAGGTACAAATAGCGCTAAACCTAAGGCTCCAATTAATTTAAAAGACGATCTTCTATTCATTTTTTTTATAATCCAATTTTAAGTGCATATCCATTTGGATTCTCTTGTGCGGTACCTAAATTAACCTCTAAACCTGCTTCGGTTTGTTTCCATTCCAATTTAGCATCACTACCTAAAAGACTAACCGATTTTACAGTTCCTGCATCATTTTTAGTAACACTTTTAATTAACACAGCTTCTTTTGGCTTTGCTAATGAAATGGCATAAAGGGTATTTTCTTTTTGCGTAAACCAGAAATCACTTGGTGTGAATTCAAACTTTAAACCTGCTTTTTTAGCACGATCATGAGTTCCATTCATTTCTATTTTTGTTGGCCCTTCATGAGTTACTTTCCATTTTCTTGTGTTGTAAATCGCTTCACCGTTTACATCTAAAAACTTCCCTACTTCTAACAAATTTGCAACTGATTCTTGCGGTACATCACCCAAAGCATCAGGTCCAATATTTAGCATATAATTTCCGCCTTTACTCACAATTTCTGTTAACCAGAACAGTAATTCTTTTACAGATTTCCAATCATGATCGTAAGACTTATACCCCCAAGAGTTATTAGTTGTCCCAACAGTTTGCCATGGTTTAGTAATCGCTAAATGATCACTAGGAATTTTATTATCACCCGGGATATCAAAATCACCTAAGTCATTACCTACTCTAGAATTTACTAACATATTGGGCTGTAAATCGTAAGCTATTTTATAAAATTCTAAACTTTCCTCCGGCGTTACATAGTGTGGATAATCATACCACAATGTGGTCATGTTAGGAAATTTTGTTAGTATTTCCTTTACCTGCGGATACGCTTTATTTTCTAAATACTCCGTAAACGTGTTTGGGCTAGGATCCCAAGTATTCACTCCAGCTTTACGTTTTACACGATCATGTAATTCGCCTCCAGCAGCTAAATATTCTGCAAGACCACAGTCGTTGCCATCCATCCAATCGATGTTATGTGAATAATACAATCCGAAATCGATACCGTACTTTTGACAAGCATCATATAATTCTTGAACGATGTCTTTAGGATATGGGCTCGCATCAACGATATCATATGCACTTACTTTAGAATCGTACATCGCAAAACCATCGTGATGCTTTGAAGTGATTACTAAATATTTCATCCCAGCATCTTTAGCCAGTTTTGCGATGGCATCTGCATCAAAATGAGTTGGGTTAAATTGAGGTGCTAATTCGGCATATTCAGCTCTTGGAATTTGCGCTCCGAATTGAATCCATTCTGCCACTCTAGGACCTCTTAATTCCTCCATTTTTTTACCTTTCCAAATACCTCCAGGAATGGCATATAAACCCCAATGAATAAACATACCATATTTAGCATCATTAAAAGCTTCTTTAGCTTCACCTTTAGACGCATTCATTTCATCGTACGTTAAAGGTTTTGCTTCTTCTTGTTTTTGCACAACACTCTTAGCTTCCTTCTGTTTACAACTTGCAAAACAGAAAACAAGCACTAAAAGTCCTATTTTTATTCTATGTAACATGGCGTTTATCATTTCTAACCGTTCTTATCTTTTTTCTTATTTTCTAACAGAAGACAAACAACTTGGTCTTGGTTCTGTTGGTAAAGTTGCTTTCCATGCCTTAATTTCCTTTAAAAGTTTTTTGGCTTTTTTAGGATTACTAGTAGCTAAATCATGTTCTTCTTTCCAATCTTTTTTAAGATCATATAACTCATATTGATCTCCAGTAATATCTACAACTAATTTCCAATCCCCATCTCTCACACCTAAAGTTGGCCAAGTATATGCTTTACTAGTTCCGCCTTTCCATTCCCAGAAAATCGGCTTACTTCTTTTAAATGATTTTCCTTTAAAGGCCTCCATCATACTTTCACCATCTGGTTGAAAGTCTTTAGGCATCGTGATATTTGCAGCCTCTAAAAATGTAGGCAACAAATCCACTGCAGTTACCACAGAGGTATCATCTTTTACACCCTTTGGGATGACTTTAGGCCATTTTGCTACAAATGGAACACGAATACCTCCTGCGAATAAAGATCTTTTCTGTCCTTTAAGTCCGCCTGTTTCTCCTACTGAATAATATTTCCCTAAGCCTACAGGATCACCTTTATGTTGTTTTTCATCTTCTCCACCTTCCCATTCTGGACCGTTATCTGTAGAAAATACAACCAGTGTATTTTCATCAATATCTAATTCTTCCAATAATTTTGTTATTCTTCCAACAGCTTCATCACCTTCTGCTATAATTGAAGCATAAACTTGTTTCTGTTCATCTAACTCACCAAACTCATTCATAAATCGTTCTTGCGGATAATGTGCTGTATGCGCTTCATGTAACCATAAATTGATGAAAAAAGGCTTGTCTTTATGACGTTTGATAAAATCTTCAGCATAATCCACACCTATAGAACCAGCCTTTGGAATATCGATGGTTTTAGAACCATTAAATGTGGCATATTCATCGTAACCGTATTCATTCTCCTTTGGTGCATCTTTAGAAGACCATCCTAGATGCCACTTACCAAAGTGTCCCGTTACATAACCTGCTTTTTGAAATTCTCTTGGCAGTGATATATCATTTGGATCCATCCAATCTGGCATCCCTCTCTTTTCATGTGCTTTCCAACCTTGAAAATGTTGATGTACACTCTGCCTTGCAGGAAATTGACCTGTCATAACAGCAACTCGGCTTGGTGAACACACTGGGCTGTTTACCGTAAAATTGGAAAAGTCCATCCCTTCCCCTATCATATTATCAATGTGTGGTGTATCTACCCAAGTACTACCATGTGCACTTAAATCACCATAACCCCAATCATCTGCAAAAATGAAGATAATATTTGGCTGATCTGCTTTAGACTGCGCTTGTACAGCAGCAGTCCCAGCAGAAATTAAACACATTAAAAAAATAAATAATTTATTGTTCATTACTTTTATTTATGACTCCAACACTTTGACATGTTGTTATTAAAATTTTATTCAAATCGAAAACTGTTTTAGTTTACAACCGATTTTTCTACGTTTATATAAAATGCATTCGTTAATTCACCACTTTCTAACTCAAACCAAGCTAATAGTTCGGTTTTTCCTTGTGGTACCACTAATTTTAAATCTGCCGATTGGGTCGCATTATTAACGTCTATAGACACTTCTTTATCACCTATTTTCACGAAAGCCTTTTTAAAAGCTAAGGCTTTACCTCGTACTCTAGGGTCTGTTGTTTCGGTGGCTGGAATTTCGTCTGGAATTTCTGCGCCAAGTGATACACCACTCTCTGCTGGCCAACGTCTTAATTTAAAAGTATAGTTTCCTGCTTCAACAAAGTTCACGAAGAAAGGCGCTGGTTTCATTGGTGCACCTAATCTAATCATTCTTTGATTCCAAGGCGGATAAAAATCTATAGTTCTTGCATCATGACAGGTAATAACTTCAACCTCATCTACACCTAAATCAATTGTGGAATACTTAGTTTCTTTAATAACGCTTGCCCACCAAGTCTCATAAAAAGCATTCATAGCTGCAACGCGTTCTGGATGATCTTCCGCTATATTATTAGTTTGCCCTGGATCTTCGGCCAAGTTGTATAACTCGTTTCCTTTAATTAATCTCCAGTCACCCTGCATTACACAACTATTTTTACCTTTTTCTGGCCATGAAATACGTTGCGTATCTGTTACTAAATAACGTTCCTTAATATTAGAATTTCCTAATAGGTACTCACTAACATCTGTTCCGTCGATAATTTTCTCTGAAGTAAAATCGATACCCGCTAATGATGTTAAAGTTGGTAACATGTCTACGTGGGCCACCAAATCTGACAGTGATTTTCCACCTTCTATGTTTCCGTTTGGCCATCTAATAATAAATGGTACGCGATGTCCGCCTTCATATTCACTAGCCTTTGTACCACGCATTCCCGCATTATAGCCGTGAACCTCACCTGTTTCTTTATCTACATGGTAACCATTTGATGTTCCATTATCGGTAGTAAAAATAACAATGGTGTTGTCTGCTATTTTTAATTCATCTAGCTTGTTTAAAAGTGCCGAGAAATTATCATCTATATTAGTGATCATCCCATAAAAACGCTTTTGAGTTTCTATAAGGCTTTCTTCGTCTTTATATAAGTCGTAATATTCTTGAGGCACATTAAATGGTGAATGTGGCGCATTTAAACTTAAATAGCATAAAAACGGATTGTCCTTTTTATCCTCAATAAATTTTATAGCCTCATTGAACCAAACATCTGTACAATAGCCTTCAACTTTTTCTGGTTTTCCGTTTCTTAAATAAGTATCATCAAAATAATCGTTATTCCAATGGTCTGGTGTTTGGCCAACACCTCCACCTCCGTGGTAAAATGCTTCATCGAAACCACGTTCCTCAGGAACAAACGGATGGTTATCACCTAGATGCCATTTTCCAAACATTCCTGTTTTGTAACCATTATCTTGAAAAACATCTGCAATAGTTATTTCTTCTCTATTTAGCATAGAAGCTCCCATTATGGTGTGCCACACTCCATTTCTATTACAGTTTCTTCCTGTTAACAAACCAGCTCTAGTAGGTGCACAAGTGGTACCAACATGATAATTTGACAAACTTAAACCTTCGGTTGCAAATTTATCCATGGCAGGTGTTTTGATGATGGTGTTCCCATTATGGGCCATATCACCATATCCTTGATCATCGGTAATTACAACAATAATATTAGGTTGTGTTTTAACAGCCTCTGTCTCTTTCGTTTTACACGAAACTGTAATCGATAATAAGGCTAAAACACCTAAAAATTTGGTTAGTTTTGTCATGGTTTATTTAGTTCGTTAGTTCAATTTTGTTTAGAGTATAAAGCCTCTTGGTTTATTTTATTGAATAGGTTTTATTTTTATTGATTTTAAACTTGATTCTTCGTGATCTCTAGTTACTAATGATACCGATACGTTGTGATGCCCTGGTGTTTTAAATTCTAAAATACCCATTGGATACGATTCATACTTTTCGGTGGCAGCTTGTTCATTTTGAACCATGATACCCTCATCTGTTGTTGTTTTCCAAACCAATCGATCTTCTCCAGTATATTCCAATTCTAAGTAGTAATATCCTGGTTCTAGTACATTAACTTCAAATTCAGATACTCCATTTTTTCCCCAATTACTAACTTGAGTTGTTTTTTTCCATTCACCAAATTTCTCCATCCAACGAATCGATTTCTTTTCAGCACTTTCAACTGTCGCAAAATCGGTTAGAATGGTAGTTTCAATGTTTGGATAAATACCGTGGGTACCAATTACTTTTGGTTTATTTTTTAGTTTAACTTCAATTACAGCTACTGGAGAGTCTGGCTTTTTATAAGGCACATCAAAGATGATCCAGTTGTTTTTCTTATTATATTTAATTTTTTGAGCTTTTTTACCTCCTAAAATTTCAGCAGAAAGGATTTCATTTTCTAAACCAGGTAAGTAAAGCTTACCATCTTGAGGCCAATCAAATACAGATAAATACAGTGTGTTTTCATTTGTAGTAACATCTCCCCAAGGTAATGCATGTCCCCAAGGAGAACTTCCTGCACCATATATTACTTGCGGGTATTTTTTAATCCATGCGCCTGCTTGCTCTAAAAATTGAACTCCAATTTTTGGAACCACACCTTCGCCATTAGGACCCACATTAAATAAATACGTTCCTCCTCTACCTACCGTAGATATTAGTCTGTGTAGTATTTCTTTCGGACTTTTAAAATTATTGTCATACCAAGCGTAAGACCAAGAATCGTTGTTTGTATCACAACTCTCCCAAAGGATATCTAGATTTACAGGAGGCACCTCCATATCACCATGCGTTACATAGTCTCCTAGACCATATCCAACTCTACTAGACATCATTGTGTTTGGTTGTAACTCTCTTACCATGTCGGCAAGTTCAACCACGTATTCTTTTGGCATACCTCCTGGAGTATCGAACCATACAAAATCGATATCACCATAATTACTACAAATTTCTTTTACTTGTGGTTTACATTTATTGTAGAAATACTCTTTAAATGTGGCCTCACTACCATCTGCATTTTGAGTTGGACCACCTGCGGCACCTGGCGTTGTCCAATCTTGATAATGTGAATAATAAAAACCAAAACCTAAGCCTAACTCACGACAAGCAGCCGAAAGCTCTTTCATAGGATCTCTAGCAAAAGGTGTGGCATCAACAATATTAAAGTCGCTAGCATCAGAATCAAACATCGCAAAACCTTCATGATGTTTACTGGTAATGATAATGTATTTCATCCCAGAATTCTTAGCCAATTGCGCAATAGCTTTAGCGTCAAATTTTGTAGGGTTAAAATCATCTGCAACCTCCATATAGTCTTCAGGACGAATGTTAGCAACTCTTGGGTTCATTAACCACTCCCCGATACCATAATATGTTTTGTTGTTCCATTTTCCAGCCAAATCTGAAAACAAACCCCAGTGAATAAACATCCCAAAATTACTTTGGTCGAAATACTTACCACGTCCTTCTCTTATATTACTATCTACGACTGAATGTCCATCACCCCACATGTCATCCATACTTTCTTCACCTTTCTTATCTTGAGCAAGAACCTGAAGTGAGATGAACAATACTATAATAAATGGTAATAAGGGCTTTCTACTTTTAAACATGTTATAATTGTTATGAATTAAATCCAATTAAACTTAGATCACATGTTTCTGAAATCGGTTTCTATTTTACCTTAAAAGCTATTTTGTTGAAATAATTAAACTTAATTATTCTGTAACACAAATAGTTAGCGTAAAGTCAGAAGTTTTATTCAGTTAAAGTATTGATATTATTGACGTATTTTTTAATTATTCACAAAATACAATGTGTTTAATTATAGGGTGTCTAATTTTTCAATGCTTTAAATGCATTTTTAATTTAATTGGTTTTACAAATATGTTACCAAACAATGAAAAAATGCTTACTCACATCGTGTATTATTATTGCTTTATTTAATCTGAGCGATTTGAGCAACACTCTAAATTCTAAACCTCAACGAGTTAGAATAAATTTAAAGCTCTAATCAATCATAATGTTTTCACAAATTCTGATGGAGAAACACCATGAATTTTCTTGAAAGCCGAAGAATAATACGATTTAGACTCAATTCCAATTTCAAACATAACATCGGCAGCCGTTAAATTTTTATTCGCAGTTAATAACTCTGCCGCCTTTTGTAATCGGAAGTTTCTAAGGTAGAAATTGGGTGCTTGTCCTGTAAGCTCTTTCAACTTTCTATAAAAATGAGAGGTACTCATGCCTATATCTGAAGCTAATTCTTCTACTCCAAATACAGAATTCGACATATGGTCCTCTATAGAACGATTAATACTTTCTAAAAACTCTTTGTCTTTGGAAGAACTGATTAAAGAATCCTTAGGCATGAAGCTGTTTCGTGAGTAGTAATCAAAAATATGTTGCTTATTTTCAATGAGTTTTTTAACCCTAACCTCAAGGTATTTAATAGAGAACGGTTTTACAATATAATCGTCTGCACCTAACTCTAAACCTTCAAGTTTTTTAAAATTATCGCCTATGGCTGTTAATAGAATTACCGGTATATGACAGTGTTCGGTATCAGATTTAATTATTTTACATAATTCATAGCCATCCATTTTTGGCATCATTACATCACTTATTACCAATTGTGGTGTGTTTTCCTTTAATTTCAATAAACCATCTTCACCATTTACAGCCAATACAATATTGTATTTCTCTTTAAAGGCTTCATATAAAAAGCTTCTAATATCCTGCTCATCATCAATAATTAACAAGGTTGGTAGGGATGTATTAACAGGGCGATCTTGAATACTTTCCAATTCGGAAGGCAACCAATCGGTAACATTTTTATAATGCTTTTGAATATCGATCTCCTCTAATTGATCTCCTTTAGCCGTAATAGGAAGTGTGATTACAAATTCGGTTTTCTTATCTATTTCGCTGGTTACAGAAATGGTCCCTTTCATTAAATCAACTAAAGATTTACATAAGGCTAATCCAATACCGGTACCATTCCAATCCTGTTTTTCATCTACACCACGGTAAAAACGATCAAATATGCGTTCAATTTTTTCTGGAGATATTTCACCTCCTGTATTATGTACACGTAAACTTAATACCTCTTCGTCATTTTGTGTAACAATTCCAGCTTCAATACTTATTTCGTTATAGGAGCCTGAGTATTTTACTGCATTAGAGAATAAATTTAAAAGAATACGTTCTGTCTTATCAATATCAATTGTTATTAACTTATTAGGGTCGTCTACTTTATAATAAAAGTTTAGAAGTGATCTTTGAGCATAATCTTCAAAACCTTCCATTAAGGGGTAAATAAAATTCCCTAAGGTTACTTTAGAATATTCCAACTCTAGATGTCCTGTTTCTGCCTTTCTGTAGGATATTAATTGATCGATTAAGCGTTGTAGCCTTAAGATGTTATTTTGAATTATAGAAAAGTACTTTTGATTGTCGTCTTTTTTATATTGATCTGCTATTTTTTCTAAAGGACCAATTATAAGCGAAAGTGGTGTTTTAAAATCATGAGAAATGTTAGTAAAGAATTGTAATTTCGCTTGATTCATTTCTCGAACCCGTTCTTTTTCAAGCTGTTCGAATTTTAATTTCTGATTTAGTTTTTCTAAGCGCACCAAATATTTCATAATGGAATGCGCTACTAACAAACCTAATCCTAACCAAAGGATTATACTCCACCATTTTAAATACCAAGGTGATAGTACATTTATTTTAAAATGTGCTTCTGGGGTCCATAGTCCATCTCCGTTAGCGCCTTTATATAAAAACTCATAACTTCGCGGACTTAAATTCGTATAAGTTGCAGTTGTTTTACCTCCATTAATTTCTATCCAGTCCTGGTTAACCCCTACTAGTTTGTATGCCACTTTATTCTTATTTGGAGTAGCACTGTGCTGAACAATAATATCTAAAGATATGTTTCTATTATCATGATCTAAATCCAACTCCTTAGTGTCTGTAATAGACTGATTTAAAACAACTTTTCCATTTATTTTTTCACCAGAAATAATTCGTGCGTTATTTATTTTTAATTCTGAAATTAACACTTTAGGGGCGTTAATATTTTTAATAATTTGTTTCGGGTTAAAGATGGTTAAACCATCAACCCCCCCCATTAACATAATTCCTTTTTTAGTTTTTAAAAATGCCGATTGCCTAAAGTTATTACTTAAAACACCGTCATTAACATCATAAAAGTTAAAAACTTCTTCTTTAGGGTTGAGTACACCAATACCCATGTCTGTACTCATCCATAACATACCATCATCATCCTCTAAAATACCGTATATCACTTCATCCCGAAGGCCTTCGTTTCTATGAAAACCTTTTATATTTTCAGGATCACCAGTGGCATTTAACTTAATCTTCATTAATCCACCGCCATAAGTACCAAGCCATACCGTTTTGTCTGAGGCTATATGTACATTGAAAATATAATCATAGCTAAGTGCTAAATTTTCTTCATGATATGTAGTCGTTAAGTGCTCTTTAATTTGCCAAGTATTATTTTCAACTATAACACGAAACAGGCCTAAATTACTAGCAAACCAATGATTTCCAAAGCTGTCTTTTTTATAATCATTAATTTGATTAATTTTCCCTACATCAAACAATTCTGATTGCACTTCAACAGGTTCCCCATTTAAAATATGCTCCCAAGGGTTGTTTAACAAAAACACTTGAGGCCCGGCTAAAAGAATTTTATCGTCATCTATTTGTTCAATTACCCGACTAAAAATTAAACTTTCGGAAGTATCATCATTTTTTATATTAACTTTTTTTAATACATCTTGATTCTCATCATACAGATAAACACCTTTGTTTGTACCAATCCACCAGTAGCCTTTTAAATCTTGATACAAAGTGATCACCCAATCATTTTTTAATTGATGTAATGCGTTATCTGTACGATTAAAGGAAATTCTTTTTCCACTTTCTAAATCTAAAGGTGATGAGGACTTACTAATTTCACTACTAAAGAAAGACACCCAAATTTTACCGTTCTTATCTTCTACCAAGTCTGTAATTAGATTACTAGATAGCGACTGATCATCAAAGGCATTATGTGAATAATTTTGAAAATCCTTTAAATTTTTATCGAACTTATTTAAACCTCCCTGTGCCGTACCTATCCAAAGCACACCAAAATTATCTTCGTAAAAACAATTAACACGGTTACTAGATAGTCCGTTTTTATATTTTGAATCATTTTTAAAAATAGTAAATTGATTACTTTTAATATCATATTTTATGGCACCATAATTTCTAGTACCAATCCATAAGTCCTTACTTTTATCTATGTATAATGACTGAATGTTGTACGCAGCACTATCACCATCATCGTCATTCCTTCCAGTAAAATAAGACCCAACATTAAGTAGCTTACTGTTTTCGTAAAACGTTTGATATAAACCCGTATAAGTACCAATCCAGATAGAATTATTGATCTTGGTAACCGAGTTAATTCGTGTTATATTTTCATCTAAAGATAATTCTAAAACCCCTACTGAATAATTATCATTTGCATTGTAATCTACTTTGTATATTTTCTTCGATGTAGAAACAATTAATTCTGAGTTAGAAAGAAATTCAATATCTCTTATAACACTTTCCTCTAAAATATTTGTAAGATCAATTTCTCCTAATTTAACAATGGTTGGTAAATCATCGCTACTGCCGTCAAATATTTGAATTTTTTGAGCGCCACCAACCCAAATTCGGCTCTGGCCATCCTCCTTAATAAAACCATCTTTTTTAATTGAATTTTCTACTGGTAAAAACAACTCTTTATCGGTAATATATAAACACACTCCACCTCTAGTACCAATCCATAATCTGCCTTTCGAATCGGTTAAAAGTTTTGAAATAAAATTATTAGGTAAAGAATTTTTATTTTCGATATTGTGATAATAATAATCGAAGGTATAGCCATCGTACCGAACCAAACCATTAGGCGTAGCCACCCATAAATAACCGCTGGCATCTGAAACTATGGCATGCACGGTATTCTGAAAAAAACCCTGCTCACTGGCGAAGGACTCAATACGCTGGTTACCAAGCTTTAATTGCTTATTTTGTGAAAAACTAAAACAGACAAAAAGAAATATCAGAAATTGAATGACTCTTACTTTCATAGGCTAAAATTAATTGAAAAACCTATTCTTAAGAACATAAAAAACTTAATATAATCTGCTCTAAAAAATAATTTAAGAATAGTTAAATTAATTGAAATTAATGCCCAAAAATACAGTTTTTAAATTTAATTAATCTGATTATCCGTAATGTGACATAATTGTTATCGTCAACCTGAACTTGTTTCAGGTTGACGATAACAATATATTAATTATCAGCTTTATGAGATTCCGAAATAAATTCGGAATGACGTAAATACAATGTTTAGGTTAAAAAACGGACATACAATTAATTAATATCTAATATAAATATTCGTTGATTTTTATAAAAACTAAATATATTGATTACGTATTATTACTTGTTACTATAATTTATTTTAAAAATAAAGTTAAACTTAAAGCGCCATGTGCACCAATTACTAAAGACTGTTCGATATCTGCTGTTTTAGATGGCCCCGCTAAAAAGACTCCAAAATCATGGTCTTCACCAATTAATTTACCGTAGGCTTGATGCATGAACGGCACAAGATTCTCTTTGTTTAAAACGATCACTAAATGTTTAGTAATAAAAGGTAATACACGCATTGGTAATGTTGCATCTTTAAGCCAAACAGCGCCATTCTCGGCAACACCAATTTCACTTTCCAAAATTAAAACGTCTAAATCTTCCAATTCTTTCGGGCTCTTAATAGCATCGAAATCGACTGTATTAAAATCTGCTGTATTTTCAAGCGTAGAATATTTCACTTTACTATCAGGAAACATAGTATTAATCTGATCCAAAACAGCGTCGTTAGAAGCCGCTTTTAATACTTGTCCACCTGCAACTTCAACTTTTAAAATAAACTCATCCTCTACATTTCTAGAATCTGAAAATACATCCACATTAATTGTTGGAAGCTCTAATAAATCTGGTTTATTATCTTTTATTTTTGATAAAATTGCATCTCTACTACTCATCTTTTTTCCTTTTTTTATACCAATCATCAAAACTCTCTTTCGGACCTGTAGGTAAATCGCGTTCCTTACCCCAAACATTAGGTTTAGAATTTATAACACCCTTAGGTAAATTTCGTAATGACCAACGTGCCATTTTACCTACTTTTTCAAATTTTGTAGGTTTAGCGAACATGTCACCCATCATTTTCATAGATGCCTTTTTTACAAAAGGTTGTTCGGTTTCTTTAGTTATAATTTGTCGCCATTTATACAACTGTGCATGAATGTCGATCTTTACCGGACAAACATCTGAACATGACCCGCATAAAGTAGAAGCAAAAGGCAAACTGCTGTGTTTCTTTAAATCTTTTCCTGGTGATAAAATCGAACCTATAGGACCTGGAATGGTTGCATCATAACTATGTCCGCCACTACGTCTGTAAATCGGACAGGTATTCATACAAGCACCACATCTTATACACTGTAAAGATGCTCTAAAATCAGGACGGCTTAATTGCTTGGTTCTGCCATTATCAACGATTACTATATGCATTTTAGCACCATTTCTAGGCTTTTTAAAATGCGATGAATACGTTGTAATATGCTGTCCAGTTGCACTACGACCCAATAACCTTAGAAATACCCCCAAGTGTTCTTGCTTCGGAATAATTTTTTCTACGCCCATACAAGCAATATGTACTGGTGCTAAATGCGCACCCATATCGGCATTTCCTTCATTGGTACACACCACAAAACCTCCAGTATCGGCAATAGCAAAATTAACGCCGGTAATAGCAGCATCTGCACTTACAAACTTTTCTCTAAGATGCTTACGCGCCTCCCCTGTTAAATATTGTGGATCACCATCACAAGGTTTAGTTCCTAAATGCTCTTGGAATAATTCGTCTACATCCTCCTTGGTTTTATGAATTGCTGGCAAAACAATGTGACTTGGCGGTTCTTTAGCCAGCTGCACAATACGTTCACCTAAATCGGTATCAATAACTTCAATGCCATCGGCCTCCAAAAATGGATTTAGGTGACATTCTTCGGTTAACATCGATTTACTTTTCACTACTTTTTTAGCATTGTGCTCCTGTAAAATACTATGCACAATCCTATTATGTTCATCGCCATCTTGAGCCCAATGTACTTGAACTCCGTTTTTTAAGGCGTTTTCTTCAAACTGTATTAAATAATTGTCAAGATTAGACAACATATGCGCTTTAATGCCTTGTCCTAAATTACGTAACTCTTCCCATCCTTCTACAGAATGCGCAGATTTATCACGTTTATGACGTACAAACCAAAGTGCCTTATCATGCCAATTTACTTTCTTTTCGTCTTTATTAAATATAGTTGCCGCTTTTGAATGACTCATGTTTTAATTCAATTTACACTGTTTAAAATTTCGGCGATATGAAGTATTTTTAAGGGTTGATTATTTCTATTAACCAAACCTTCCAAATGCATTAAACAAGAGGTATCTGTTGCTGTAATCACTTCTGCTCCGTTATCTAAATGGTCCTGAACACGGTCTTTACCCATCTTTACAGAAATAGCTTCCTCGGCAACTGCAAAGGTTCCTCCAAATCCGCAGCATTCATCCTCACGGTTTAATTTTATAATTTCAGTTCCTGAAACACCAGCCAATAACTCACCGATATACGAATATTCTGGAGTCATTTTTTCCGAACATGAGCCTAATCGTAAACCTCGTAAACCGTGACAACTTTTATGAATCCCTACTTTATGTGGGAAACGTGCTCCAACATCCTTAATTTTTAAAACATTCAGAATAAAATCGCAAAGTTCGTATACGTTATTTCTAACTTTCGTGACTTCTTCGGTTTGTGGAATCACATCAAAATGTTTTTTAACGTGATACGCACAACTTCCTGAAGGTGTTACGATATAATCAAACTCATTAAAATTCTTTACAAAATTATTACATGCTCCAACAGATTCACTTTCATAACCAGAATTTGCCATAGGCTGTCCACAACATGTCTGCCCTGAAGGATATACAACTTCAACTTTTAATTTTTCTAAAAGCTCTAATGTTGCCTTACCTACCTGCGGATATAATTGGTTGATATAACAAGGAATAAATAATCCTACTTTCATTTTGAACAATTTTTTATTTTTAGACAATAGCGGTTTCATAGCCATTTTCGAAGCGTCTAATAAAGAAATATTAGGGCCTCATCTCAAAACGAGACCCTGTCTTTAACACTTTTTTTAAAGCTTCAAAACCTAACTCATCAATACTAATGTCGTTAACTTCAATCTAAATTACCTTATAAACTAACCTTAATTAGAATATACTTTTAAAGTTCTGTAGGCATAAATAGCGATAAAACAGAAGCAGATAAAAGGTAAAATAAAAGATACATTAACCGCTGCAAAGCTTCCAATGGTACCTTTATCAATAATAGTTCCTTGTAAAATTGGCATCAAAGCCCCTCCTACAATCGCCATTACTAATCCTGCAGCTCCTAGAGTTGAATCTTCTTCACTAAGACCTTTAAGCGCTATCCCATAAATAGTAGGGAACATTAATGACATAAAAGCAGATGTAGCAACAAGACAATACAAGCCTAACATACCATGGATAATAATAGCACCTGCAACAGTGGTCATAGCACCAATAGCAAAGATTAGTAATAATTTTTTAGAATCTACAAAACGCATTAAGTAGGTACTTATAAATCGGCTAGTTAAAAAGATAACCATGGCCACAATATTAAAATTCTGTGCTGTTGCTTTAGAAATACCTAAATTATCGGCGTATTGAATAATAAATGTCCAACACATAATTTGAGCTGCCACATAAAACAATTGTGCAAAAACACCTTCTCTATACTTACCGTTACTAAATAACCTCTTAAATGATTCTTTCGCAGGCCCGTGTTCTGTAGCAGTTGTGGATTTTGGCATTTTAGATACCGAAATCACGATTAACATAAGAATTACAACAGCCCCAAGAATAACATAAGGATTTCTAATAATAGCTAAATCATGTGTTCTAATAACCGCTTTTTGAGCTTCATCTAAAGTGGTGAAAATTAATTCACCCATTTCATTTCTTTTATCCGAATCTAAAGCCGTTAAAATAAATTTTGACGCGACGAACATTCCAAAAATTGATCCTATTGGATTGAAAGCTTGCGCTAAATTTAAACGTTGTGTAGAGGTACGTTCATCTCCCATAGAAAGGATATATGGATTAGCCGTTGTTTCTAAAAATGCCAATCCGAACGTTAAAATGTAAAGCGATCCTAAAAAGAATCCAAAAACCTCATACTTAGCAGCAGGAAAAAACAGTAAGGCTCCAAAGGCATATAATGAAAGACCTAATAAAATACCTTTTTTGTAACTATATTTCCTTACAAAAAGCGCTGCTGGTATAGCCATAGTTGCATACCCACCATAAAAGGCAAATTGTACTAAAGCCGCTTTGGCTGTAGATATTTCCATAACAGTTCCAAATGCAGCAACCATTGGGTTAGTAATGTCGTTAGCAAAACCCCACAATGCAAACAAGGATGTAATTAAAATAAATGGTAATAATACCTCTTTTGAAACTACTGGAACTTTTTCAGTTTTATTCATGTTGATAGTTGGTTATAGGTTAATTGGCTTTTTGAGTTGTAAAAAAAAAGCATACTATATTTCTAAGTTTATCTTATTATTATAGTACACTTTTTAAAAAACTAACAAATTATCTTATACTAAGATCTATACTGAGCGTATACCACCTTAGTTTGTAAATATTCTTCCATACCGTGTTTCCCATCGGCTCCACCTAATCCAGATTTTTTCCAACCTGCATGGAATCCTTGAATGGCTTCAAAATGTTCTCTATTAATATAAGTTTCACCAAAATCTAATTCTTGGCTAGCATGCATTACTTTATTGAAGTTTTCTGAGAAAATTGAAGATGTTAATCCGTACTCACAATCGTTAGCTAAAGCAATAGCCTCATCTAAAGTACCAAATTTCATTACTGGTAATACTGGTCCGAATACCTCTTCTCTTATTATTTGCATATCCTGCTTTACGTTAGTAAGTAAAGTAGGTTGGTAAAAATACCCTTTATCAAAACGATCTGATTTATTTCCTCCTAAAAGTACTTCTGCACCTTCTTTCTTAGCAAACTCCACCATCTCTGCTACTTTATCTATTTGATCTTTAGATACCATCGCACTCATGTCTGGGTTGTTACCTGCAAAAGCATCTTCTACTTTTACTTCGTTCATTTTAACAGTAACTTTATCCATAAACTCATCGTAAATAGAATCTTCTACATACACACGCTCTGCACAGTTACATACCTGTCCACTAAAGATAACCTTAGAAGAAACAACTGCATTTACCGCTAAATCTAAATTAGCATCGGCACATACAATCGCTGGTGCTTTACCACCTAATTCTAAAGATACTTTTGTAATGTTTTCGGCTGCGGCTTCCATGATCTTTTGACCAGCAAACACACTACCTGTTAAACTTACTATTCCAGTTAATGGACTTTTTGTTAATTGATTCCCTACAACTCTACCAGTTCCACAAACAAAGTTTAATACGCCTGCTGGTAGTCCGATATTTTGAATTAATTCCGCAAATTCCATAATAGTATTCGGAGCTACACAACTAGGCTTAATAATACAAGTGTTACCAGTCACTAAAGACGGTGCAATTTTACGAGCCGCTACAAAAAGTGGAAAGTTCCAAGGACAAATACCTACAGCAACTCCAATTGGCGATTTATGTAAAAAGATGTGCTCCTTTTTTCTATCACTCTGAATAATTTCTCCTTCAATACGTCTTGCCCATCCAGCGTTATAATCAAAATAATCAGCAGTTACATCAACTTCTACCTGCGCAAGTCCAATAACTTTCGCTTGCTCTTTAGCTAAAGTTTCCGCTAAAAACACTCTGTTTTCACGAATTGCATCAGCCATTTTATGTAAATACCCCGCTCTTTCAATAGCCGTTAAAGATCTCCAACCATGTTGTGATGCATGTGCTGCTTCTAAGGCGTTATTAGCATCGGTTATAGATCCTTGTGGAATAATTGACAAAACCTCTTCTGTACATGGGTTTAAAACTTCTGTCATTTCAGGTGACGTAGATTTTACAAACTTCCCGTTTATGTACTGCTTAAATTCTTTCATAATAGTATGTTTTATTACTGTTAGTTTAATTAGTGTTTAAATATAAAACTTAATAATTAGTGGTTCTCCCTTAAAGTTCTAGTAAACTTTTGAATGCTTAGTTAAACACATGCATAAAATAGAACCTTTGCGGAATCACAAATTTAGACAAGCAATCGAGTTAAACATTTATCCATATCAAACTACTTTATGTATAATTTAAACATCGATAAAACCAAGCCTCGAAAAAGAGAATATTTTACCTACAAAAATCAAGACGTATACCTCCCAGACTTATAAAGCGCGGGGGATATCCCGGTTATCGATTTAAAAACTCTCGAAAAATGATAGCGATCTGAAAAACCTAATGCAAAGGAAATACTCTCTATAGTATCATTAGTATGTTCAAAAATCTCACATGCTTTAGCTATTTTCCTATTCTGAATAAAGCTATGTAAGGTAATATGCATTTCATCTTTAAACAATCTGGCGAACGAATTGGGTGCCATGTTTACAATTTCTGCCAATTCAGAATTACTTAATTTCTCACCAATATTAGCTTCAATAAAACGGAGTACTGCTAATACCCTATCATCAATATTTACCGTTTTCCACAACTCGGCTCCGATATTAGATATCGCCTCCTTAACAAAGGCTTGTAGTTTTAGATTAAAAGTTAATTTAAAATCATGATTCTCTATTTTTAAACGTTCAGTTAAATAAACTAATCGCTCTTTTAAGTGATCGGTTAAAGCCACTCTAAATATACCTGGATACACGTTATCAAAAGGGGTTCCCAGGTTAAAATGTGCAAAAAAATGTATTAAATATTTACGCTCAAAATAAGCTTCATTATGTCTTTCTGATAAATTTTTTCCTGAAACATGAATCCCAGAATCGAACTCATGACGCTTTATATATCGTGTTGAAAAAGATGAAAAAGGAGATATAATGTATAAAAAATCGGGGGCCATTTTATAGACTTTATTCTGAAGCGTAAGCTCGCCGCCTTCATTTTTATTCCAATATATACGCCAAAACGGAAACACCATATCATGACAATCCCACAAATCCAAATACCAATACCTGCAACATAATAACTTTAAATTAACATCAACAAAATTTTGATTTTTAGTTGAAGGATCTCCTAATTCAATTTTATTTACAAGCTTCGCCATATCTCATGTTTAAATTATACACAAATATACAAATTTTGAATATGTTGTTTCCTGAAGGCATATTCTAATTTTACCATTCAAGAATAATTAATAAACTATCATTATTATGAGCAATATAAAACTTCCTAAAGAAGTAAAAAAAGAGCTAAAAAAAATATCCAAAGTTGCTGGTTATTTATGGCAACGTGAATGGGCAGAAAGAAATGCTGGAAATATCTCAATGAACTTAACATCTTTTTTCGACAAAAAAGATATTATTAAAGAAACGAAAGGAAAAACATTTACGCCTTTTGAATTCCCTAAAGGAACTGAAGGCTTTATATTGTTTATTACAGGTACAGGATGTTACTTAAGAAGCTTAATAGACGACATTGATGAAGCTGCTTGTATTCTTTATATTAACGAAGATGCCACAGGATATACCATTATATGGGGCGGTAAAAGAGAAGGATTCAGACCAACTTGTGAATTAATTTCGCACGCGAGTATTCATTTATTCAACGCTGAAAACCACCCTGAAAATTTAGCTGTAGTACATACGCATCCTTTAGAGCTTATCGTAATGAGTCACCACCCATTATTTGATAACGAAGAAGAATTAAACAGACAAATTTGGATGATGTGTCCTGAAGTTCGTGTGTTTGTTCCTAAAGGAATTCACTGTACACCATATGCATTATCGAGTACTGCTGCTTTAGCTAAAGTAACTATCGATGCTTTTAAAACTAGAAACGTTTCGCTTTGGGAAAAGCATGGTGCCACAGCAACAGCTCCAGATGTTGAGCAAGCTTGGGACTTTTTAGATGTTGCAAATAAAGGTGCTAAACTCTTATTAATGAGTTGGGCTGCAGGTTTTGAACCAGCAGGGTTATCTAATGAGCAATTAACTGAATTAGAACAATTCACATAAACCACTAACCTAAACACAAAATAAATGAGCAGACTAATTGGTAGATTACCAAAAATAGGAATTCGTCCAGTTATTGATGGACGCGAACTTGGCGTTAGAGAGTCTCTAGAAGACCAATGTATGGCTATGGCGAAAGCTGCAGCTAATTTAATTGAAAGTAATTTACGTTTCCCTAGTGGCGAACAAGTAGAATGTGTTATTGCAGACACAACCATTGGTGGTGTTGCAGATGCTGCCGCTTGTGCAGATAAATTTAAACAAGAAGGTGTTGAAGTTTCATTAACTGTTACACCTTGCTGGTGTTATGGTACCGAAGTTATGGATACCGACCCACTAATACCTAAAGCTGTTTGGGGCTTTAATGGTACCGAGCGCCCTGGTGCTGTGTACCTTGCAGCTGCCTTAGCAGGTTACTCACAAAAAGGATTACCTGCATTTGGAATTTACGGTAAAGAAGTACAAGATGCTGGAGATTTAAGCATACCAAAAGATGTTGAAGAAAAACTACTTCGTTTTGCTAAAGCTGGATTGGCTGTAGCCCAAATGAATGGTAAATCATATTTATCTATAGGATACAGTTCTATGGGTATTGCAGGTTCTATGGTAGATGTAAACTTTTTACAAGACTACCTAGGTGTACGAGCTGAATTTGTAGAATCTATTGAATTACTTCGTAGAATGGACGAAGGTATTTACGATCAAGATGAATACAAAAAAGCCCTAGCTTGGACTAAAGAAAACTGTAAAGAAGGAAAAGATTACAACAGCCCTGAGGCTCAAAAATCTGCCGAGGTTAAAGAACAAGAATGGGAAAAAGTTGTTAAAATGACCCTTATTTGTCGTGATTTAATGGTAGGAAATCCGAAATTAAAAGCACTAGGTTTTGGTGAAGAGTCTAAAGGAAGAAACGCTATTATGGGTGGATTCCAAGGCCAACGTCAATGGACCGATTACCAACCAAATGCAGATTTCACAGAATCTATTTTAAATTCGTCATTCGACTGGAACGGTATTCGTCAAGCTTTTGTTTTTGCTACAGAAAACGATTGTTTAAATGGTGTTTCTATGTTGTTTGGACATTTATTAACAAATACGGCACAAATATTCTCGGATGTAAGGACGTATTGGAGTCCAGAATCGGTAGAGCGTGTTACAGGAAAAAAATTAACTGGCATTGCCAAGGATGGTATCATTCACTTAATTAATTCTGGATCTACAACGTTAGATGCTACAGCCCAACAATCGGATGCCGATGGTAATCCAACAATGAAACCATTTTGGGATATTTCTGAAGAAGAAGCTCAAAAATGTTTAGATAACACAAAGTGGCCTGCAGCAATTGCAGAATATTTTAGAGGAGGAGGTTTCTCTTCTCAATTTAAAACTAAAGGCACAATGCCATTAACCATGTGTAGAATCAACCTTGTTAAAGGTATTGGTCCAGTATTGCAAATTGTTGAAGGATGGAGCGTAGAATTACCTGAAGATATCCATACTGTTTTAGATGAAAGAACAAACCCAACTTGGCCAACAACATGGTTCGTTCCTAGAGTTACAGGAGAAGGTTTCTTTAAAGATGCTTATACTGTAATGGCAAAATGGGGTGCCAATCATGGTGCGATTTCTTACGGGCATATTGGAGCAGATTTAATTTCTTTAGCTTCATTACTAAGAATCCCTGTGAACATGCATAATGTTGCCGATGAAGATGTTTTCCGTCCAAGTGCATGGTCTGCATATGGTGAAAACTTAGAATCTGCAGATTATAATGCTTGTGCAACTTATGGCCCTTTATACGGGTTTAAATCATAAAAATCTACTGGAAAATATAAATATTGACGCTATCCAAGGTCATAATTTATAAACATTTTTCTAGTACAACTACTTATTAAAACTTCCCCTAGGAATCTCTTTCTAGGGGGAAGTTTTATACTATCTACATAAATATTTAACATATGAAAAAGGTTATTGCTGTTTTTGACATTGGAAAAACTAATAAAAAAATATTCTTATTTGATAAAGACTTCAATGTAGTTTATACAAATTCAATTCGTTTTGAAGAATGCGTAGATGATGATAATTATCCTTGTGATGATATTGAGGCGATCGAAATTTGGATTCGAAAAGAAATAAAAACCATTCAAGACAATAAAGCGTTTTCAATAAAAGCCATTAACTTTTCCACACATGGAGCTACCTTGGTTTATTTAGATGAAGCGGGCAAAAGGATTACGCCATTATACAACTATTTAAAACCTTTAGATCTTGATTTCACACCTTTTTACGATGCCAATGGTGGCGTAGAAGAATTTTCTAGAAAAACGGCATCACCGGCTTACGGTATGCTAAATGCAGGTTTACAAATATACTGGTTAAAACAAAGTAAACCTCACTTCTACTCCAAAGCAAAAAACATACTACACTACCCACAATACTTAAGTTATTTATTTTCAAACAAAATAACTTCAGATTTCACTTCAGTAGGTGCACATACTGCTGTTTGGGACTTCGACAACATGCAATATCACGAGTGGTTAGAAAAAGAAAACATCTCGTTACCACAACCTAAACCAGGTAAGAATGCTGCACTTTCAATTGTAAACGGCCAAGAAATGGCTATAGGTAAAGGCCTGCATGATAGCTCATCTTCCATTATTCCATTATTAGAAGAACATGAAAATTCCAATCGTGAGTTTATTCTGTTATCTACAGGAACCTGGATTATTTGTATGAATCCTTTTAGCAAGGAAACTTTAACCGATGAACAATTAAAGAGCGACTGTTTATGTTTTATGACGCCTGATAAAAAACAGATTAAATCATCTATGCAGTTTTTAGGTCGCGTTCATGAAGTTAATGCGATTGCACTTAGTGAGTATTTTTCGGTTGAAAAAAACCACTATTTAGAATTACAACTTAATAAGGATTTGTGTTCAGAAATATTAAATAAAGGGGAATCTATCTTTTTTCCCGATACTATTGCTGATGATTTTAAAGGCGATTTAAAACAACTTAGTACTTTTGAAAGTTACGAACTCGCTTACTATCAAATTATATACGAAATTGTACAGCGTGTACACCAAGGTATTAGCCGCATATTAGATGCCGATAATAACCTTAAAGATGTTTACATATCTGGAGGATTTAATAGAAACGACATTTTTGTTGAATACCTTCAACAACTTATGCCAGAACAGAAAATTCAATTCCCTAAGGGGAAAAACGCAAGTGCTTTAGGCGCTGCATTATTAATGAAAAGCTATATCAACGATTAAAATTATTAAAAAACTACCAATCCCATGGTAGTTTTTCTTTTTAGTCAATACACATCGAATGATAACTATATTTATGTAGACTGATGAACCAGTTTCCCAAAACGTAGTTATCATTTTTTATAAAACATTATTTCTCTAACCCACTAAGCACAATCAATATTATGGAAAACATCACAACTTTAGGTGAATATATAATTGAAAATCAATCCGATTTCCCTTATTCCAGTGGAGAACTATCCAAACTACTTAATAGTATTAAGTTAGCTTCTAAAATGGTGAATCACGAAGTAAATAAAGCGGGATTGGTAGACATTATTGGCGGGATTGGTGATGTAAATGTACAAGGTGAAAATCAACAAAAATTAGATGTTTTTGCCAACACAAAATTTATCCAAGCCATAACAAATAGGGACATCGCCTGTGGTATCGTTTCAGAAGAAGTTGAAGATTATATCTCCCTTCACGGTTCGGATAACACAAACAATGGTAAATATGTGGTTTTAATGGATCCTTTAGATGGTTCATCTAACATAGATGTTAACGTATCTGTAGGAACTATTTTTTCAATATTTAGAAGAATTACCCCTGTAGGGACTCCCGTTGAATTGAAAGATTTCTTGCAACCTGGAAGCGCACAAGTCGCTGCCGGATATATTATTTATGGAACTTCAACCATGTTGGTTTATACAACAGGTAAAGGTGTAAATGGTTTTACATTAAACCCAGCAACAGGCTCTTTTTATTTATCACACCCTAATATTCAAATACCAGAAAACGGCCAAATCTATTCGGTAAATGAAGGCAATTATTCACATTTTCCGCAAGGCGTTAAAAACTACATTAAATATTGCCAAAAAGAAGAAGAAAACCGCCCATACACCTCTAGATATATAGGCTCCCTAGTTTCCGATTTTCACAGAAACATGATAAAAGGCGGCGTTTATTTATACCCAAATTGTGTAAAAAATAAAGCAGGGAAGTTAAGATTGTTATATGAAGCAAACCCAATTGCCTTCATAGCCGAACAAGCTGGAGGGAAGGCGACCAATGGTCATAAACGTATTCTAGATATTATTCCAACAGAACTCCATCAACGTATTCCATTATTTTGTGGAAGTTCAAATATGGTTGAAAAATTAGAATCCTTTCTTTAATTTCAATACTTACACTTTAACTAAAAAGCTTCTGTAAAACAAACACTTAATTTAATAAGTCATTTGTTTTACAGAAGCTTTTTTATATACTATTTCGAGGTATACTAACTTTATTAATTTTAGTTAAAAGCGCGTTTAATAGCTTCTACTGTTACGCCAAACAAAGCTTCGATAATCGGGTTTAAACTTGCTTCATCACCTTCAAGATGACACGTTAATTGTACATGAGTACCTTTTTCTCCTGCTTTTAAATCTAAAGCAGGCGATGATGTTTCTAATTCGTAAAAAGGTCCTAGAGGTTTTTCTCCAGGTTCGGGAGCCCCATCGTTATAAGCATTGATCACGTCACCTTCAAAAGGTTTATCTTGCATTTCCCACATGGAATTCACATAATCGGTAACCCCTTCTGGTTTATTATATTTTACTATGGTTAAAATACCGTTTTCAGAATCGTAAGACCCTGCTAAGCTTTTAGCTCGCATAGGAGATAATCCTATTTTACTTCGGTATTGTCCATCACCTTTAAAGTAAATTACGCCTTCTTTCACAACTAACCTGTCTGCTGGCACTTTTCCAAAATAATTATCATTAACCACCTCACCTAATTCGGCGTCATCACCCTGAATATAAGGCACTAAAACGGTGGTATGTGGTGAATGATTAAACATCCCAAGCATCCACATAGAAAGCAATCCCGTTTCCTTTTTCCAATCGGCATCACCTCTATTAATCATCGAATTCGTAGTTTGATAGGCCACCGTTTTAACAGCCGACGAAAGTGACGCTAATCCCAATTCCTTTTGAATATTTTCTGAAGACAAAATGGCGATTTCACGTTCGATTCCCATTTTGAATTCGAATCCAGAATAATTCTTCAAAGAAGCTTCCTTTACAAACACTGCTTTTTCTGCAGATACACTTTTCACCTCAAAAGGTTCTAAATCGATAAGCTTAGGCGCATACCAATCATCTAAAGTAAACTCTGCTCCTTTTTTAAAGAAAATTGAATATTGCCCACCTTCTGGCCCCAACCAAAAACGCTCTTCTCCACCAAAAACATTAATATGTTCTTGTATTTTACGAGAAGCAAACAATTCGCGGTTAATCCAACCATAACTTCGCCCCTTGGTCCCAAACGCACTACTCGTCATAACACGGCCCTGCAAAGCTGCAGATAATGCTACTTTCGATTGGTTTGAGGCATCGGTTAATTCGATTAAATCGATATAATCGGCCATGAAATTTACATCGTCGCCGTATGTTACTGGTTGTTCGTTTATTTGCGTGTTATTTATAGCGTCTGCTGAATTGTTTTCTTTTTCCATTTAAGGTTTCTTTTATTGCATGAGGTTCTCGTGTTTATAAAAAAATAAACATGAGCCCAGGTTCCATACAATAATACCAATTCTGCTATCAACTAGTTTTACTCAATTCAAACATAAAAATGTATTATTCTAACATTATGAAAATTCATCTCATAATTTTGAAATTTGTAATAGAAAAATGATTCCACAGCCATTATGCCACTCACCCTCAAACATAAATAAAAAAGTAAAAATTTATAAGGCCATAAAGTGCGCCGTCAGATTAATAAAATTATGGAATATGTATTGTGGGATTAAACTAAATTCAATTTGAAATTTGATTTAAATATTTTTTTCTGAATTGCAGAGGAGAACAACTCATAAATTTTTGAAACTGCTTGTAAAAATATGGTAGGCTTTCAAACCCGCATTCGTAAGCAATTTGACTTACTTGTTTATTAGTTTCTATAAGCTGTTTGGTCGCCACATTAATACGGTATTCATTAATAAAGGTAAATAAGGACTTGTTTAGTGTTTTTTTAAAGAAACGACAAAATGCTTCATCTCCCATAGACACCAATGATGCAACCTCGTGAAGCATTATTTTTTTATTAAAATTACTGTGAATATGATTGTAAATTTTATCTATTCTAGCATTAGCTTTAATATTTAATGAACTTGAAAAATGCTCCGAAGACAGCAATTCACAGTCATCGATTAATGCCAATTTATTTAAAAGTTGAATAAAACCTATTAATTTCTCAAAAGCAGGTTTTTTAATGATATCTTTAAGCACATCGGCATATTTTAAACCTATTTCATCACTAAATTTTAAACCTCTAGTAGACTGCGCTAATAAAGTTTTAATGGGGGCAAATTCAGATTTATTAATCCAATTTTCCCCTAGTACATGTTCATCCCATTGAAAAACTAAAGATTTCACGCCACTAGTTACATCCAGTGAATTTTTCCAACAATGTGGCAAATTACTTCCCAATAACACCAAATCGCCAGCATTAAATTTCTGAACGCTATTAGCTACATACCTAATGCCCTCTCCTTTTTCAATATATGCGAGCTCAAATTCTGGATGAAAATGCCAAGGCGCAGAAAACCTGGCCCCTTCATAAACAAAAGCTTTAAACGAAGAATGAATGGGTGCCGATATTTTTTCAAATTGTGCTTTCAATGGTTGTAAATAACAGGATACTTAATTAAACAACTAAAATTTACAATATTACGAAAAAACACTCTTTTTTAACAAAAAATATCCTATTACAAAATAAACAAATCAAAATAAGCACTCTTTATGCTAAATATGGACACTTTTCCTCTAAAATAATTTCACAATTTTGCTTTTCATTACCAAATATTAAAACAAAACCACTACCAATGGAAAAAAGTAAATTCGACGATCCGTTTAAAGAGGCGCGTCAAGACCAAGGTTTCGGTGAAATGAACGATCAAAATGACCCTGTAAAAATTATTTTGGGACATAAAGATGTTCGCAAATGTGCGCACAACTGGAAAACCTTTCAATCGGGTGGCGAAGAAATTGGTCGAATTGTAGTGCCTTCCGAAGTTCATATTCGCAACACGCGACAAATCCCTTTCGAATTAGATCCACCAAAACATAAAACCTATCGCGATCTTCTTGAATCTTGGTTTAAGCGACCGCTAGAAGCGGAATACCAAGCTGAGCTCACAAAAATCATTAAAGAAATTGTTGATGAAGCTATAGCAGAAGACAGCGTAGAAGTTGTTGAAGCATTTGCCTTAAAACTACAATCTACAGCATTAACTTTATTACTAAATATTCCTTATGAAGCCTCGGAATTATGGATTTCTTGGGGCACTCATGTTTTTAGAAGTGAAAACACGGCTTTAGATAGCGATAAAGCCAATATTTTATACGATTATATTGACGCGCAAATTGATAAAACCATAGCTCACCCCGACGACAGTTTATATGCCTTATTATTGAATTCTGAAATCGACGGTAGAAAACTAACTAAAGAAGAAGTCAAGGGTGTTCTAATATTAACTTTTGCGGGTGGTCGTGATACAGTAATTAATGCAGTAACCAATTCGATTGCCTATTTTGCAGAGCATCAAAATTCTTTACAACGTTTACGAGAACAACCCGAAATTCTAAATACGGCCATTGAAGAATTGATACGTTATTTCTCCCCCTTAACCCAAATGGGACGTGTATCAACAGAAGACACACAAGTTTGTGAACATGCCGTGAAAGCACAAAGTCGAATCTCGATGTGCTGGGCTTCAGCCAACCGCGATGAGCGTGTATTTGAAAAAGCTAACGAAGTCGTTTTAGACCGAAAAGTAAATCCACATGTCGCCTTCGGTTTTGGTACACACAATTGTTTAGGTGCAACACATGCCCGGCAAATCATGAAAATTTTATTAACTACCCTAAGCGACAAGGTAGCTTCTATGGACATAATTGAAGCCAAAGAAAATATTGAAGACTTAGACCAATTTAAACGTAAAGTTGGATTTGATAGCCTTCGAGTTAAATTTAATAGCTTATAAAGCATTACCAACATTTTAAAACAAAACCAATGAAAAAAATAACTTTTATAACAAGTGATAATCAAAGCATTGTAACCGAAGCAAATTCCGGCAATATTATGGAGTTAGCCGTAAAAAATAAAGTAAAAGGTATTGATGGCGATTGTGGAGGCGTTTGCTCTTGTGCAACGTGTCATGTCCATGTAGAACCATCATTTTGGAATGCCATAGGAGCACCCGATGAATTGGAAAACGACATGTTAGAGTTCGACGATCATGTGAGTGAATTTAGCCGACTATCTTGTCAGTTACAAGTCAGTGAAGTTCCTGATGGTTTAGTTTTAAAGGTGGCGAAATAAAATGACCCCAGCAAACAACAAACAAACCTGTGTAATCATTGGTGCCAGTCACGCGGGTATAAACTGTGCTTTTTCCTTACGGAAAGATGGCTGGGAAGGCAACATTATACTTTATGATGGGGATCCGGAGTTTCCGTATCATCGTCCGCCGCTGTCTAAAGCCTACCTCACTAGCGAACCCCATACACCACAGAGTTTATTATTTCCGAAGGAAAATTATATTGATGATGACATCACTTTAAAACTCGGACATCGTGTAAACGCGATCGACCGAAAAGAGCAAAACATCACTTTGGAAGATGGTACGACACAGGCATACGATAAACTGGTAATCGCAACCGGTGCACGACCGTTTATTCCTCCAATACAAGGCATTGAAACAGCAAAAAACTGTTTTGCCATGCGCACCGCTTTAGATGCGGTAAACATCAGAGAAGCTTTTAATCAAACTGCAAAAAAACGTGTGGTAGTCATTGGTGGTGGCTATATCGGACTAGAAACTGCAGCCTCATTAAAAAAACTAGGAGCACAAGTAACCGTAATTGAGCGAGAAAATCGTGTTTTGGCTCGGGTAACAACTCCTGAAATGTCTGCTTTTTTTACTGAATTACATCAAAAAAATGGTGTTCATATTCTCACTTCAAAAACTGTCATTACTGTAGAAAACAAAGGCGATTACAACGTAGTAACCTGTGATGACAATACAACTTTGGAAGCCGATATCATCGTGGTTGGCGTTGGTATTATAGTTAACACTGAATTGGCTCTCGAAGCTGGTTTAACCATAAAAAATGGCATTCAGGTCGATGCATCCATGAAAACCAACGACCCGAATATTTATGCCATTGGTGATTGTTCTTTTCATTATAATCCGCATTACAAAACAAATGTACGTTTAGAATCGGTGCAAAACGCCGTCGACCAAGCCAAAACAGCAGCCCAAGCCATTTGTGGCGATGCCAGTATTATTTACGACAGCATTCCTTGGTTTTGGTCCGACCAGTTTGATATCAAACTACAAATGGTAGGCCTTTCTACAGGATATACCGATATGGTTATCCGTAAGGAAGCCTCTGAAAACAGTTTTTCAGTTTGGTATTTTAAAGACCTAACTCTACTTGCAGTAGACGCTGTAAATTTTGCTAAAGCTTATATTCTAGGAACACGATTTATAAAATCGGGACAAATTCTCGATAAAACCAAAATTGAAGATGCCTCCACTCCTTTTAAGCCTAATAATTTTCTAAAAAACGAAAACTAACGAAACGAACCCTATGTCCATACTTTCTAAAAGTGCTATCGCCACTGGCGATGGAAAATTTATTATAGATACCGTAAAAATTTCAGAACCACAAGCTGACGAAATTATTGTAAAAATTAAGGCTGCAGGCTTATGTCATACCGATCACGATTCTTTAACCTGGGGAAAACCCATTGTTTTAGGTCATGAAGGTGCCGGAATTGTTGAACAAGTAGGTAGCGCCGTTACCGATTTCAAACCAAACGATCGCGTAATTTTAAACTGGGCAACGCCTTGTATGAAGTGTTTTCAGTGCCAGGAAGGGAACCAGCATATTTGCGAAAACAATTCACCTGTTACCGCTGGCGGAAATGGCTACACCCCTGGTCACGCGCATTTAGAAGGTACCCTTTGGAACGATGCGCCCATTGAACGCTCTTTCAACATTGGTACTATTGCCGAATATGCATTGGTAAAAGCTTCTGCCTGCGTGAAAATGGAAAGCGATATGCCTTTTACTTCGGCAAGTATTATCAGTTGTGGCGTGATGACGGGTTATGGTTCTGTGGTAAATTCCGCAAAACTACAAGCAGGGAGTTCCGCTGTAATTCTAGGAACAGGAGGTGTTGGTCTCAACGTTATTCAAGGGGCCAAAATATCGGGAGCTGCTAAAATTATCGCGATAGATATTAACCAAGAACGTTTGGAAATGGCCAAAAAATTTGGGGCAACAGACATTATTTTGGCCGACAAAAATGATGTTGGCTTAAAAAATGCTGCCGAAACCGTAAAACATTTAACCAACGGAAGAGGTGCCGATTATGCTTTTGAATGCACCGCGGTTCCTGCTCTAGGGGCAGCGCCATTGGCTATGATACGAAATGCTGGAACTGCAGTTCAAGTGAGTGGTATTGAAGAAGAAATTACCATAGACATGAATTTGTTTGAATGGGATAAAATTTACATCAATCCGCTTTACGGAAAATGCCGTCCGCAAATTGATTTTCCGAAATTAGTATCACTGTACGACAAAGGCGATTTGATGCTGGATGAAATGATAACCAGAACCTATCCTTTAGAAAATTTACAACAGGCTTTTGATGATATGCTGGCCGGAAAAAATGCTAAAGGCGTAATTGTTTTTGATTAATATTAACCAAACCGAACCCCATGGATTCCAAATTTAAAACCACTGAAATTTCCAACCCTGAATTTGAAAGTAATAACCTGAAGTTCATTACTGTAAAAACACCAAATTTAAAGGGGCGTGGAGACATTTGTGTGTTTGTCCCCCCGTTTAAGAATCTAAAAAACATTCC
Organism: Pseudotamlana agarivorans; assembly: GCF_018860245.1. GTDB lineage: Bacteria > Bacteroidota > Bacteroidia > Flavobacteriales > Flavobacteriaceae > Pseudotamlana > Pseudotamlana agarivorans_A. Next base: position 50,529 of record NZ_JAHKPD010000013.1, on the reverse strand, counting down.
AATAGTTACTTTACTTCATGGGGTTTATGGTAGTGCTTGGATTTGGGCGCATAAAGCAGGTGTTCACTTTACGGCTTTAAAAATGATGGAAGCTGGATTGATAAAACCCATGGTTATCGCGATGCCTTCCGATGGCCTTTGGGGTGATGGCTCGGGCTATCTACCGCATCAAAATGCCAATTATGAATCTTGGATTGTAAACGATGTTTTTGATGCCGTTACCGAAAATATAGATTGTACCAGTAAAGCTTCTCCCCTTTTCATTTCAGGCTTATCCATGGGAGGCTATGGCGCTTTGAGATTGGGTGCAAAATATGCCGAAAAATACAGCGGAATTTCAGCACATTCTTCCATAACCAACAGCAATCAAATGCATTTATTTGTAGAGGAAGACGACTCCAATTATCAGCTAAATAATAGAAGCTTAGAAGATGTTTTCCAAGTGATCCTTCAGAATAAAAAAAAACTACCTCCCCTTCGGTTTGACTGCGGAAAAAATGATTTATTAATTGAATATAACCGTAGTCTACATCAAAATTTAGTATCTAAAAACATTCCGCATAGCTATGAAGAGTTTAATGGCGCTCATGAATGGCCTTATTGGCAAGAGCACGTGAAAGATTCGCTTTTATTTTTCAACAAATGTATTTCGAAACAAACCTAAAAACCGTATTGTTTTTAAGCAGTTACGGCATCATAACCCCTGATTTTACTGTCTTGTTTAGTTTTAGTCTAGTCTAGTTTTTTATTTGGTTCTCGTTTTTTTTCAACCTTTAAACTTTACCAATCTATTTAAATTTAACCATGACTAAATTAAACTATTTAACAAAACTATTATTTTTATTTGTGTTAAGCACACAAGCTCAAGACTGGTCGGGAATTCCGGTACCAGCAAACGCAGGATCAGGAAACATCTGGGAGCTCCAAGACAATGTTTCCGATGATTTCAATTACAACTTTAATGCTTCCTCTTGGTCGAATTTTGGCGACAATAACAAATGGTATAACTTTTACCACAATGGTTGGGATGGCCCTGGCTACACTTATTGGAAAAATGGAAACGTTACCGTTGATGGTAGCGATTTGGTAATTAACGTTGGGTATACAACCGAAAACAGTAAAGGTGGCAGCTACGGCGTTGCTTCTGGATGTGTTACTTCCAGCAATAAAGTGCAGTACCCTGTATATGTAGAATCGGCTATTAGTGTGGCCAATATTTCTTTGGCTTCCTGTTTTTGGCTGTTAAGTCCAGACGATACCGAAGAAATTGACATTATTGAAAACTATGGTGGTGTTGCCAATTGGAAACATTTAACACACATTAGCCATCACTCTTTTGTCCGTAGTCCTTTTACCGATTACCAACCAAGAGACAGGAATTCTTGGTATCCAGACAGTAGAGTGTCTACAAGTTACGGATGGGGAGACTGGTGTTACAATAATGGCGGAGATCGTCGTTATATGCGCATGGGCGTAAATTGGATTAGCCCTAAACACTTTGAATATTATATAGACGGCGAACTCGTTCGTGTTATGTACTACAACGCCATCGCTACAAATTATAATGGCACTTGGCAGTACACCTATTTCAATTCTATGAATTGGGATGTAAACGGTTATAAGTTACCGACAAACAATGGTTCTGGATATACCGATGTTACAGTACATACAACATCTAGTACGTATAATTTTGACACATTAAAAGCAACATCAAACGCGTCTAACGGCTATAATGTAATTGACCCTGCTTGGTTTCAAGGCGGTGATGATAATGATGAAGACGGAAATGGTGTTACTGTGGAAGCAAGAGGTTTTACCAAAGAAATGGACATTATCATCAACATGGAATCTCAAAGTTGGTTGACTGGTTCTACACCTACTCAAGCAGATTTAAACAACCCTGCAAAAAACCAAATGAAAGTAGACTGGGTACGTGTGTATAAACCAGTAAGCGACCCTGCATCAGGTGGTGGATCTGGAGGTTCTAACTCCCACTCTTTAATTATAGAAGCAGAAGATTTTCATAATACCGGAGGAACTTTTGATGATGGTTTTGTTCCTTTTGGAGTAAACAATAACACAACCACTATTAACTATGTAAACAAGGAAGATTACGCCGAATACAAATTAGATGTTACCACAGCAGAAGCTGGAGAATATGAAATTAATTACCAAATTTCTACTCCTGCAGATAACGCTGCTGTTTCTATATATTTAAACGGCGTATTAATTAGTGAAGATGCCGTACCTAATAACGGTGGATGGGACAGCTACCAAGAACTCACCGCAAGCACAACCATAACGCTCCCGGCTGGAACCCACGACATAAAGATCGTTGCTTCCGGATCAAACGATTGGCAATGGAATATGGACAAAATTGAGTTTGGATCTTTAAACTCTTTAAGTGCAGATCATGCAGAAATAAAACAAGTAAAAATATTTCCTAACCCTGCTAATAATGTAATACATATTCAAAGTGAGACAGCATTGACAAGGATTGAGATTTACAATATTTTAGGGGCTAAAGTTTTAGAACAACAGAACAACATGAAAACGGTTTCTATTGAACATTTAAAAAGTGGTAGTTATTTTATGAAATTAATTGCTCAAAACAGTAGTATCACTAAGCACATCATAGTGAAACATTAAAAAACTGAATATCCGTAAACACCTCAAAGGTGTTTACGGATATTCAAAAAAATAATTACTGTTCGCCAATGAGCGATTTTATCGCATTTGAAGCTTCGAATAATTTATCTACGAAATTAGCTCCAGATTTGTTTTTTTCATTGATAGAAGTTAACGATGAAATTGCTAAAGCGCAGTAAGTAACTAAATCTGGATTACCAACAGGAACCGCTATATCGGTCACTCCCATAGTGAGATCACTTTCGGAAATTTCATGACCAGTTTTTTTTATGGTTTCTAATTGCATCAAAAATAGCTTCTGATCCTTTTTGGATAAAGCAGAAAATTCAGCGTCACTCTTTAAAAGATGCTGGGTTTTATCCGAATCCAAAAAAGCTAACAACACCCGGCCAGAAGCCGTTTTTGTTAGAGGGAATAAACTTCCTTCTTCTATAGATAAAGAAACAGGACCAGGACTTCTCATTTGAGAAATCACCATGAGTTTACCATGGTAAATCATACTTAAATGACACGATTGGTTGGTCACATTGGCCAATTCTTCAATTACAGGTTTGGCCGATTTTAATAAACCATCAATAGGACTGTGCCTATGAGACAATTGATATAATTTTAAAGATAAAGCATATTTACCCGAGCTCAGACTTTTAATTAAATAACCTCTTTGCTCTAAACAAACCAGCATACGGTACAATTCGTTAGGCGACTTATTAAGTCCTTGTGCGATTTCCCCTTGGGATTGTGGAATTTTTATCTCAGATAAATATTCTAAAATATCCAATCCTTTATCTAAGGCCGGTGCTACATATTTGCTCATAGTATCTTTTTAATTGGTGGCTAAATTAAGATTCTTGAAGTAAAGATACTATTTTTAACAAATTAATTCAAATATAAATATTATATTTACCAATGAATAACAATTAAACTAACTATGAATACAAAACTCTTAAAAGTTATATGGTGCTGTTTATGCCTCTTCGGGAGCTCCATGATAACATTCGCCCAACCAAACACGACATTTTCTCACGACGAAAACAGTCAATCGGTTAGAGACTTTAGTGGTATGAAGTGGCGCTTTAAAATGATGCTTCCTGGCGAAGGCGTGAAACGTGGCTTACACAAACTCCCTTCAGAAGACATTGAAACATTAGTATGGAACAACGCACAAGTACCGGGCGACGTGTACACCGATTTATGGAAAGCCGGCGTAATTGAAGACCCGTATTTTGGAAGAAACAGCGTCAAAGCTCAATGGGTACAACAGTACGAATGGTGGTATGCTTATCAGTTTCAAGTCAAAGAAGGTGTAGAAAACCAATTGGTAGACCTCGTTTTTGAAGGCGTTGATTACAGCTGTGAAGTTTGGCTAAACGGCCATTATTTAGGTAAAAACGAAGGAGCCTTTTCAGGCTTCTCATTCAATGTTAATGAATTTTTACGTGTTAGTGGGCACGATTACCTTAAGGCTCAAAACATGCTAATTGTTAAGATTAACCCTGCTCCACAGGTCAATGCATTCGTGGCTGGTAAGAAAACACCATGGTTTGGTGATTACTGGCGTGATGTAGCCCCTATGGGCATCTGGCGTCCTGTAAAAATGGTACGCAGCGGCAAAGTGCGTTTTGATGATGTGTATGCCAACAATAAAATAAACGACGATGGTTCGGCAGACGTGAACTTAGAATTAACGGTTGAAAACAAATCGGGAGCAACCAAAAACATGGACTTTGTAGTGTCTTTAGAAGGTAAAAACTTCGAATCTAAAAAGATAAACATGAAGTTTTCTAAAAATGTTGCCCCTGGAAAACACCTTGTAAAACATACCATTCATTTAGATGAACCAAAATTATGGTGGCCTTGGGACTTAGGTGATCCTAATTTATACCAAATGAAAATCTCCTTAAAAGATGGTGATGTTAATCAAGATGTTAACGAAACTACTTTTGGTATTCGTGAAGTGACCTCTAAATGGAATCCTGGCTTTAAAAAAGATGTTGATGTGACCTTCCCGCGTTCAACTTATATCAACGGGAAATTTCACTTTATCCGTTCGGCGTGTTGGGGTGGCCCACCAGATATTTTCACAGGAAGAACGAGTAAAGAAGAATACTTTGAGCTGATTCGTTTAGCGAAAGAAATGAACATGAATAACATCCGAATTTTTGGATGGCACCCACCAGAAATCCCAGAATTCTATCAGTATGCTGATGAAATGGGAATGACCATCTGGCAAGATATGATTCCGTTAGGAACAGGAAATATTCCTATGGAAGAAGAAAACGTTTCAGCCATTTTTAATGAAGGTGTTAAAGTGATAAAAGAACGTCGTAACCACCCATCGCTTATCATGATGGAAGGTGGTGAAGAAATGATGTTCCGTACACGTGACCCTATTGCTGGTAGAGAATTCCTTGAGCGTTTAGGTGATTCTTTACAGGCTTATGCACCACTTCCTTATGTGCCTGATTCACCAATGACCGACCATGTGGCTCAAGAAGCTGGTTTTAAACCTAGAGAAGCGGTTCATGCCTTACGTTATTTCTACGATATGGGCGAATGGCTACACGAAGACTGGTACCAAACCAAAGCCGATGGCTACCCTATTGTTCCGGAGTTTGCTATTACCTCGGTGCCTTCCGTAGAAAGTTTAAAGAAATTTATTCCTGAAGAAGAACTATGGACACCAGGTTTAAGTTGGGGACACCACTGGGCCGATTTAACCCGTTTACGTATGCAGAACTGGGATGTATTTGGTAGTGAAATGAAAGGTTCGTTAGAAGAATTTGTGAACGCTACTCAAGATGCCCAAGGAATTATTTTCCAAAATGGTATTGAGCATTTCCGAAGAGATAAACCAAGTTTAAGCGCCATCGCTTTATGTCACTACATCACCTACTGGCCTGATATGAAATGGGGTATTGTTGATAATTACCAAAAACCTAAAAACTCCTACTATTTTGTTCAAAAAGCCTACCAACCTTTATTGGTCAACTTTGAATTCAAAAAGCGTAGATGGCATACCGATGAACCTTTTACAGGAAACATTTGGGTGGTTAACGATTTCTATGAAACTTATAAAAACTGTAAAATCAATTTTAAAATCTTAAATGATTCTAAAAAGGTTTTATTCAAGGAAAGCTACAAAGTTTCTGAAATTGAAGAAAATAGCGCCAAACAATTCTTCGCTATTAACGAAGATGTTTTAGGTAAAGTTGATGAAAAATTCTATGTAGAATTAGAGTTACTAGACAAAAAAGGCAATCAGATTTCGCATAACGACTACTTCTTTTTAATTGGTGATCAAGCTGAAGCCACAGCACATTTCCAAGCATGGAAAGAGAAACGCTTAGAGCAAGAAAATGCTGAAGGCCGTGGCGGATACGGTTCGTATTACTTCTTCTTTGATGAATTTACCGGACAGAACGGCAAAAAGTACGAAAGTGGTACCCAAACGCCTAGAGCTAGAGGATTTGAAGAATAAAAATGTATTAATTTAAAAACTATGAAACGGTCTCAAAAACAAACCTGTCGTCAACCTGAACTTGATTCAGGTTCTCACAACTACTAAAAATCAGTTTGATGAGATTCTGAAACAAGTTCAGAATGACGTATCGAAGCGTTTTTGAGACCGCTTCTATCATATAAACATGTCACAAAAAAATATTCAATTAAAAGGCATTACTTGGGATCACAGTCGCGGATTTACCTCTGCGGTGGCAACTGCTCAACGCTTCCACGAATTAAACCCACACGTAGAAATCACTTGGGAAAAACGTTCGCTACAGGCTTTTGCTGATGAACCGATTGACCAATTAGCTAAACGTTACGATTTATTAATTATAGACCACCCTTGGGCGGGTTTTGCAGCACGTACAGGTGTTATCATTCCTCTAAACGAGCACCTGCCTAAAGCTTTTTTAGACAACCAAGCGGCGAATTCAGTGGGAAAATCACACGAGAGCTACTGCTTTGACGGTTATCAAAGTGCTTTGGCTATTGATGCGGCTACGCCTGTTGCTGCATCTCGTCCAGATTTATTAGAAAAAATTGGAAGAGAAACACCAAAAACCTGGGAAGACGTGATGGATTTAGCCAAACAAGGTTTGGTTGCTATTCCTGGAATTCCGCAAGATACTTTAATGAGTTTTTATATGATTTGCTCTACTTTAGGTGAAGATGTGGCTTTAACAAAACAATATTTTGTTTCTGAAAAAATCGGGTTAAAATCTTTAGAAATTCTCGGTGAACTAGGAAAGTATATCGATCCATCATGCTACGACATGAACCCCATTAAAGTTTATGAAGCCATGACACGTACCGATAAGTTCGCCTACTCCCCTTTTGCTTACGGTTATACCAATTATTCAAAACGTGGTTATGCCAATCATATCTTGAAATTTCACGATACGGTAACTTTAGAGAGGCAACACTTAATCACAACTTTAGGTGGTACAGGCTTGGCCATTTCTTCGAGTTCAGAAAACAAAGACATGGCATTACAATATGCTGAATACGTCGCCTCTCCAGAAGTACAAAAAACCGTATTTTTTGATTATGGCGGACAACCAGGGCACCGAGAAGCTTGGTTAGACACCACAAATAATTTTGTGGCGCTAGATTACTTTAAGGACACCCTACCTACTTTAGACAGAGCTTTTTTAAGACCGCGTTATCACGGGCATATGTTTTTCCAAGATCGTGCTGGAGCACCAATTCGTGCCTTTATGAAAGATGGAGGTAATGCAAAACACGTTTTAGAAGGTTTAAATAGCTTATACATGGAATCTCTTCAAAAATAAACTAAATCGATGTAAGTATACCAGTTGCTACTGTGATTGTCATTCAGAAGGAAGTGAAGAATCTTTTAATTATCATAGAGGTTCGTCGTTTCCTTGGGGTGACATAAAATATTAAACACTATACAGTGAATCAGAAAAACAATAATAAAACACTATAAATGTTACCATTAGAAGGAATAACAGTTCTTGAATTTGCGCAGTTTATGGCAGGGCCTTCAGCAGGCTTAAAAATGGCCGATTTAGGGGCACGTGTCATCAAAATTGAACGCCCAGGAACTGGTGAAGCTGGCCGAGGCATTGCGCTTAAAAATATTTTTATTGACGAAAGCAGTATGGTTTTTCATACCGCCAATAGAAACAAACAATCGTATGCAGCGAACCTTAAAGACCCCAAAGATTTAGAGCGTATCAAAAAATTGATTGCTCAGGCCGATGTGATGACGCATAACTTCCGCCCTGGCGTTATGGAAAAAATTGGCTTAGACTATAACACCGTAGCGGCTATCAACCCGAAATTAATTTATGGCGTGGTATCCGGTTACGGCCCTGTAGGACCTTGGGCTAAAAAACCAGGACAAGATTTGTTAATTCAGTCCTTGTCAGGTTTTGTAAACCTCAGCGGAAATGAAGCAGACGAACCTACAGCTTCGGGCTTAGCAACATCTGATATTTTTACAGGTGTCCATTTGGTACAAGGCATTTTAGCCGCCCTTATCGAAAGAAACAAAACCGGCAAAGGCGCTAAAATTGAAGTCAGTTTATTAGAATCGACCTTAGATATTCAATTTGAAATGCTCACCGCCTTTTTAAATAATGGTAAACAATTACCTAAACGAGCAAAACAAGGAAATGCTCATGCTTACATTGATGCACCATACGGCGTTTACAAAACCAAGGACCGTTACATCTCAATAGCTTTAACGCCTTTAGACCAATTAGCCAAAGCCATTGGTGTTTCGTTACCAGCTGAATTTGTAGACCAAACAACTTGGTTTGACAAGCGTGATGACATCATGAATTTCTTAGCTGCTGAATTAGTCAAAGAAACCACAGCACATTGGTTATCGATTTTTGAGCCTATGGATTTTAGAGTTTCCGATGTTTATAATTACAAAGAATTTTTAGCTCACGAAGGCTATCAAGCCCTTCAAATGGACCAAGACGTCCTTACTTCTGATGGTATCACCATGAAAACGACACGTTGCCCGATTCGTATTGACGGCAAACGAATTTTTAATAAAAAATCGGCGCCAAAAGTAGGAGAAGATAATCGAAGTATTGATAATGAATTTAATCTAAACGCGTTATGAGTAAACCATTGGAAGGCATATTAGTTGTCGATTTTAGTCAGTATTTATCTGGTCCTTCAGCAAGTTTAAGATTGGCTGATTTAGGAGCCCGGGTTATAAAAATAGAAAAACCAGAAACGGGTGATTTGTGTCGAGACTTATATTTCTCAAATCTTGTTTTAGATGACGAATCGTCTATGTTTCATGCGATCAATAGAAATAAAGAAAGTTATGCTGCTGACTTGAAGAATGATGTTGAACGGCAAAAAGTTTATAAAATCATTGAAAAAGCAGATGTTTTAATTCATAATTTCAGACCTGGTGTTGCAAATCGGTTAGGTATTGATTATGATAAAATAAAAGCACTTAACCCCCAAATTATCTACGCTGAACTAACGGGCTATGGTAAAGAAGGGGTTTGGAAAGACAAACCAGGTTTAGACTTACTCATTCAATCGCTAACAGGCTTAACCACTTTAAACGGAAACGATGGTGCTGGCCCCGTCCCTATTGGATTGGCCGTTGTTGATATTTTATCAGGTGCGCATCTCGCACAAGGCATTTTGGCAAGTCTGTATCAAAAACAATCACAGCATGTTGGGGCTAAAGTAGAAGTGAGTATGCTAGAATCTGCTATTGAATATCAGTTTGAATCGATTACCTGTTTCTTTAGAGATGGTGGGCAGCCAACACTTAGACCTAAAAGTAATTCGGCACACGCTTATTTAGGCGCACCTTACGGGATTTATGCTACCAAAAATGGCGCGATTGCCTTGGCTATGGGGTCTATTCCATTTATTGGAGAATTAATTGGCTGTGAAGCTTTAAGTAATTACCCAGAACCAGAAAGTTGGTTTACTAAGCGTGATGAAATAAAAGGCATTTTAGCACAACACCTGAAAACAAAAAAGACTAAAGATTGGTTGGCGGTTTTAGAGCTTGCTGATATTTGGTGTGCCGAAGTCATGGATTGGAAAACATTGTTTGACCAAGAAGCCTTTAAAATCTTAGAAATGGTTCAAGAAGTAAATAGAACCAACGGCTATACATATAAAACCACCCGCTGCCCGATTCAAATTAATGGTGACTGGTTAACTTCAGAAATTGGCAGTCCTATTTTAGGAGAACACACCGAAGCGATTAACGAAGAATTGGTAAATTAAACAATACGCACATGAGCAGTAATCCATCATATTTAATTGTAAAAAAAACACTTGGTTTAGTCACGATTAGTCTAAATAGACCTAAAGCCAATAGTTATTACAAAGGCTTTTTAGAGCAAATTAGCGCAACAGTGAACCGAGCCAGTGCAGACGATGCTGTTAAAGTGATATTGATAAACAGTACTTCGGAAAAATTCTTCTGCGCGGGTGCAGACATCAAAATATTTAGTCAAAACACTACGGAAGAAAATGCCGAAATGGTATTAGCTGCACGAGCCGTCTCTGAAGCCATTTCCAGGAGTCCGAAAATTGTCATTGCAGCGGTGAGCGGACATTGTTTAGGCGGTGGTTTAGAACTTATTATGGCTTGCGATATACGTTTGGGTGCCGAAGGCAACTACCTCATCGGATTACCAGAAGTGAAACTAGGCCTGATGCCTGGAAACGGCGGAACACCAAGAATGATTGATTTACTTGGCGCTAGTAGAGCCATGGAATTATTGGTAACCGGGAATAACATATCTCCTCAAAAAGCTTACGACTTTGGTTTATTCAATCAATTATATCCAGCAAATGCCTTTGAAGCAAAAGTGGCTGAATATATTCATGAATTAACACTTGGAGCCGGAGAAGCCATGGCGGCAATAAAAAAATATGTGCAAATGCATAAAGGCATGACCTTGCAAGAGTCGTTAGATTTTGAAACCGACTCTGTCCATGCGCTTTACGATACGCATGACGCCAAAGAAGGCTTTTTAGCCTTTGTTGAAAAAAGAAAACCGAACTATAAATAATACCATTTTAACCGTACAATGTCGCATATAATTTGTTTCCTTTTCGCTCATATTTCAATATAAAATAAAACCGTAGCTATAGCTATGCTTGAATTTTCTATTTCATCTGAACAAAAATTAATTCAAATTAAAAACACAACATTATACAATTAAATTGGTATAACTAAAAAAACACATCCATTATGGCACAAGACATGACACATTACCCGGTTTATATAAATGGCGAATGGTTAGATGCTTCTAAAAGAGAACGTTTTGAAGTGCAAGACCCCGCTAATAATGAAACCTATGCCACGGTTACGGCCTGTACAGCCGATGACGTGCAATACGCATTAGAAACTTCAGAAAAAGCACAGTTTGCTTGGCATTTAACTCCAGCACAAACTCGAGCCAATTACATTTTTGCTTTATGTGATAAACTAAAGGAACAAAAAGAACACTTTGCTACCCTTTTAGTAAAAGAACAAGGAAAAACCTATGCCGAAGCCCTAGCGGAGGTTGATGATACCGTGCGTTACATGCAGTATGCTGCAGAAGCAGGACGCCGTATTCAAGGTGCTATTTTTCCTTCTGAAAATCCTAACGAAAGACTAGAAATTCACAAAGTGCCTTTTGGCGTGACTGTAGCCTTATGCGCTTACAATTACCCTCTAGCTTTAATCGGAAGAAAACTCGGCCCTGCTTTAGTGACCGGAAATACGGTTATTTTAAAACCACACGAACTCACCCCTACAACCTGCTCTGAATTCTGTAAACTCGTAGAAGCCGTAGGGATTCCAAACGGGGTTGTAAACATGGTAGCTACGACCAATGCTCAAGCCGCAAGTTTATTGGTTGAGAGTCCGATAACGAGATTAATTAGCTTAACGGGAAGTACCAATGCCGGAAGAGCCATGTACCGAGCTGCGGCAAATAATATCACGGGGTTGATTTTAGAATTAGGAGGCAAAGCGCCTTTTATCGTCTTAGAAGATGCCGATATTGATAAAGCCGTAGAAGCTGCTGCAATCTCTAGATATGCCAATTGCGGACAAGTATGTATTTGCAACGAAATGGTGTTTGTTGATGGTAAAATTGCTGATGAGTTCACCGAAAAATTAATTAAACGTGTTCAACAAATTAAAGTAGGTAATCCCTTTGATACCTCGGTGAATATGGGGCCAAATGTAAGTGCACCAGGTTTAGACCGTGTTGATAGTTTGGTAAAACAAGATATCGCAAACGGAGCTGAATTGGTTATGGGTGGTCGCCGTCCAGAAGGCGCTGCTTTTGAAAAAGGAAACTGGTATGCTCCAACCATTTTAACTAACGTAAAACATGATGGCGCAACAACGACTCAAGAGTTATTTGCCCCGGTACTCCCTATTGTTAAGATTGATGGTTTTGATGAAGCCTTAGCGATTAATAACAGTCGTGAAGAAGCTTTATCGGCTTATTTATTTACCAATGATTATAAAATTCACCAAAAAGCAATTGATCAATTACAAATAGGAACCATCTTTATTAATAAACAAATTACTGGCTATATTCAAGGCTATCATTCTGGACACAAAACCGCTGGTCTTGGTGGCGAAGATGGTGTATACGGTATAGACCAACATTTACAAAAGAAGACCATTTACTTAGATTATTAATCTACTTTAAAGGCCTTCAACAGCAAAAAAAACGCGCCATCTTAAATTTAATAAACGCCTACTTATTCTATTTAAAGTCGCGTTTTATTAGCTTCATAAAAAGCTAACAAGACCTTACCTTGATTTTCGGTAAGGTCTTGTGTTTTTAAAAAATAATACACTTCACGTGCTTTTAAAAAATCATTCTGATGTAATAGTTGTACTAATTGTTCCATCGCAACGCTGTCAATCTCTATTTTGCTGCGGAACACTTCTAACAGTAAATGAATTTCCTGAAAAGATAAATCAGACACCTTTATTTTAACGACACTAAAAAAATCAGCAGGATAAACCTGTTCAGATTGAATCATCGATTTAAAAAACTCCAAATGATTACATTCTGGCAAACCTTGGTAAAAGCGTTTAATCGCTGTATCAAAGTCTTGTTTTGGTAGGGTTTCTAGATAAGCTAAACTGGTTCTTAAAAGTTCTGGCCGTACTTGGTTTACCTCAATAATAGCATTCAATAAACCTTCATTATAAACGTGACGGCGTGATAGCTGTTCTATAGCAAACTTTTGATAACCCTCTTGTTCTAATAGTTGTTCTAAGGCTAAATTAGAATAGTCATCACCAGTTATAATCCGAATGATGTCGTTAATATCATTATGAGCCCAATGCCAAAGGGTATAACAGGTCCAAACAGCACCTTCCACATAAGCTGATTTTTCTATAAACACAGTTGCTCCAGACAAGGCATCTACGCCTTCTCCTCCAACGGTACTAACTAATTCATGCTTATAAAAATCCTTTAATCCTGAATTTTCATCTTTTAAAATCATCTCTAATTTTAAATAATCTGCTGTAGAAAACTGAAGGCCCTGAGCCTTTTCTAAATGTACCCCGTGAGGCAATTCTATACGATTAAAACGACCTAAATCATCCCAATACATTCTAACGCGGTCTACACGACACTGACTATCACCACAGGTCACTGACTCTACATCCATATAATAAGAAAGGGCGTGATTTTTAGCATCTTTAACTTCAACCAACACTGTGTTTACTGGTTGGGTTAAACTAATGCCCTTATGAATAATATTCACGGCGTGGGTTTTGGTCTTTTGTACTGCTTTAAAATCGTGATACCACAGCACCAAAACACTTAATAACATCGCGTGACAAACAATATTTATAGGCCTAGCTAGCATAGCACCTCAGCTCAAATAATTTCACGTTTTCAGCACCGTAAGTTTCCTTCAAATTTAATCGAATAGCTGTAGCTTGTACAGGGTCAAAATCAAATTTAATTAATCGTGTTCGGTTTTTGTCCAAACTACCAACCTTCTGCCAAGTCCCTTTAACACGTACTTCTACATCTAAAGCCTTCAACAATTCTTTAGGAATGCCAGTGGTATAAAAATCATTTTCTAAACTATCACGACGTAGCATGATATTTCGCTTAACATTGGTATCACATTTTATTTCAATTTTAGAAATTTTCACGTTCTCATTCCATTCCATTTGCACTTTAGCTGGTAAGCCCTCCGATTCCCAGTGATGAACAGTGTTATTATAATCTCTTGACCAACCATCGGTCAATAAATTTGCTGCTCCAGACGATGTACTCGAAGCAAAAATAAGTTGTGCTTGTTTAGCTATATCTGTATTATCGACTGCTGGTCGATTAGGAATAAAAGCATCATCTCGTAAAAGCTGTTCTTGTAAATCATTAATATAATTTTCACCTAAAGTTCGAGGTAGAACATTGTGTTTCACACACAGGGCAGTTGCAGTTCCAACAGCTTGCCCTTCTAAGGCACAGGTTGCCATAATACGTGACGAAGACAAAGCCATGTGCGTCTGGCTGATATTTCTACCTGCAAAAAGTAAGTTGGAAACATTTTTAGAATACAAACTACGAAACGGAATCTGGTAAGGTTCCTCAAAATCTTCATGAAAATAACTTGGCGGTTCACTTAAATTCTCAATACCTCCAGGGTTGTGTTCATCTAAAGACCATCCACCAAAAGCCACCGCATCAGGAAACTGTTTATTAGACAGCAAATCGGGCTCACTTAAAATATAATCCCCTATAAAACGGCGACTTTCACGCTTTCCGGGTAAAGAAGACACCCAGTCTAAAGCATAATTTTCGGTTTCAGGAAATTTTCCTGAGTTTTTCAAATAATCCCAAACACCATAGGCATGGCCCATAAGTGTTTCTTTTATGTCTTCATATTCCCCAATAATATCATCATCACTTCCCATTTCAACCCACCAAAAGCCTAATTCAAAAGGGATTAAATTACGCCCCTTATGCGATTTTTCAGCATCATATTTAATAGTAAAATGTGGCGGTTCAAAGGGCATTGGGCGCCCCATATCTTTAGCCCCCAATAACACGGTAGATCCCATTTGCCAACCATCGGCTTCTTTTGGCGCAAACTTCTCATTAAATTCTGATGCTGCTTCCCGGCCTGTTCTGTATAAAGCCCCAGCAGTAGCTGCTAATAAACCATCTCCAGAACAATCGATAAATTGTTTGGCCTTAATGGTAAATTCAGTTTCGGTAGTCATTTGCCAACAGTAAGCTGCTTCTATAGTATCACCATTCATAATGGCGCGCATGGCCGAGGTGTTTAACTTCAAGTCAATATTGGTTTCACGCGTAATAAAATCAAAAAGCACATGATCCCAAACCGGGTAAGCGTCTTGCGGATTATGAAAACGGTTATGCAATAACATTTCTTCTATAATCCCTGTTTCACGTTCTGGCAAACCATCTTTTAATTGATTAACCCCATTTAAATGCACTCTGATTTCACTAGACGAATTACCTCCCAAAACAGGTCGGTCTTGTATAAGAACCACCTGCATACCATTACGCGCAGCTGCAACAGCAGCGCACATACCCGCTGCCCCACCACCTATTACTGCAACATCGTAGGTGAGCGTTGTTGCTCGATTAGGACGCCGTTTTTTACCCGTGCCCATTTGATGCCATTGTTCAGGATTGGTGTTGCCATAGGGTTTCTCTTGTTCAGAATTAGGTAGGACACTAGCGGTACTTGAAGATGAACAAGACAAATTAGTCATTGGAATTAATGTCGCCCCCAAAGCACCTTTTACAGTGTTTTTAAAAAAATTTCTTCGTTTCATGACTATATTATTTTTAATTATTTGGATTTCTCACCAAACCTTATTCAACAATATCTAAAGGATACAAGTTATCATCATAGGTGACACCATCACTAGTAGTAAAGGATGCTCTTATCATATAGAACTGACCTTCAGGTAAGTCTTTAGTTGGCGTATAGCCTTTTAGAGAAAATGTTTTCTTAATTGTTCCTGAGGTTTTGTAAAGTGCGGTTTCATCTACCAAAATGGCATCTTTTATAGGAATCCATTCGTTTTTAAAATGACGTATCCAAATGCGCACACCACCTTCATCTGCACTAATCACTTTATTACCAGACCCCGCTTGATAGGCTGCAGAAACGCTCAAGTTCTCGCCTACTTTTAAAGTTTTGAATTTGTTTTTATTCAAAATTGTAATAGATGGCATTATAAAAGCCTTTACCTCTAAAACCAACTGGTCTGAAGCCTTAGGGTTAGACTCTGACACAACAGTAATGGTGGTTTTTCCAGCCTTTAAAGCCTTAACTACTCCATTTTTATTGACCTGAGCCACCTGCGGTTGACTGCTACGCCATAACAGTGCTGTATCATCAGCAAGGCGAGGCGATTGTTTCACCTGCAAAGTGATGCTGTCGCTTTCAAACAATGACATGGCATCTTCTACGATTTGAACCGTTTCTATAGGAATTGCATGCCAATCAACGATTTCAATTTCTTTAGAAACCAACACACCATTAGCCTGACTAGACGCTGTAATACGTGCTTTTTCGCCTGGTTTACCGACTGCGGATACAACACCGTCTTTATCAACCTTTAAAATATGGCTATCACTAGATTCCCAGGTCACGTTTTTATTAGCATTTTTTGGTTGCGTTTCAATTGAAAGCGCTATGGAAGACTTGGCTCTTATGGTTTTAACATCGGAAGTTAAACGCATAGATTCTGGATCAAGCTTATTGGTATCTAAAAGCCTATTGGTTAATTTATTTTTAAACACCACCTGCTCCCCATTTCTCCAACGCACCACAACCTCTTGAACTGTTTTTGTATCACCTAAACCAAAATGCAGCATATGCATCAAACTTTGAGAAAACACTTCACCGGCAGATCCTACACGCTTTCTATAGGTTTGATTTTCGGTTTTAACAAAAACCTCAGCCGAGATAGCATCTACATGAGATTTAGGCGCATATCCTACACGCACCGTTAGGAAATTCCCTTGACTTGAGGCGTTGTTTGCATACAAATACCATTGTCCGCCCTCACTACCATTAAGCAAATCGAGATCCCCGTCGTTATCAAAATCAAAAGCCTGCCCCATATCACCATTCCCGGGTCCGTCAACATCATTAGCCCCGTGCATGGTTAAGGTTTCAAAATGCCCGTTACCTGTGTTTAGCAACATATAATCTGAAGTTCTAGAATCAATAAAACCCCAGCGGTATACAAAAATATCTTGATGACTGTCATTGTTAAAATCGCCAACAGTAACCCCTAACGCATTACCACCTTTTGGAATATTCCAAGCTTCAGAAGCATCAACAAACACACCGTTATCGTTTTTCAACAATACATCTTGTTCGTTTCTATTTAAGGGCACAAATTCAGGAAACACCTCGGTGACACCTGATAAACTGAATTTATAGGACCAAAACAAATCATTATCTCGAACCAATACGGCTTTCCAGCGATTTTTTCCAATAGCTCCAATATAGAGTCCGTTTTCTGAAATATCTTCAGGCCATCCTTGCGCATTATCAGCTTCAAACTGAAAATCTTCCCCCGAAGCCACCAAATGTTTTTCTTTATTTTTTCCTAAGAAAATAGGATAGGTTTTTCCGCGGTAAGCGCCTTGAGCTAAGTAATAATATTCCTGCAGTTTAATGGTATCTTCACCAATAAACTCAAAGGTATCAACCCCTTCAAAGCCTCTAGATTTTACGGCTATTTTTTTATTATTAGGATCACTATCAAGCATTGGTGCCTCCCCTTTTCCGCCTTCAAAAGCCTTTCCTCTAGCTAGGTATAAATCCAAATCGCCATCATTATCAATATCAACATCGGCTATGGCCATGACCTGCATATATTCAGGGAGATCTTTAAGCATTTTATCTGTTACATTGGTAAAAGTAAAATCACCATGCCCTTGCCAAATAGATAAAGGCCCGTAAAGAATGATATCATCAATTTGATCGCCATTAATATCGGTTACCAAGGCTCTTGAAGGGTGTACATCTTGAATTCCGGGAACGGTTTTAAACTGAAAAGTGCCATCACCTAAATTTTCATAAAAGAAATGTTGAGGTTTCTCTTTTTTTAAGCCTTCTTCGTTGACCAGCATGAGATCTAAATCACCATCTAAATCGAAATCACCCCAACGGGCTCCGCGACCTCTACCACCACGATTGATGCCCACATCACCAGTATATCTTATAAATTTTGAATCGTCATTTTTATAGAAATTGGCTTTGGAAGGATTGGCACCATTACCACCACCTTGGGTAACTACCAAATCTAAATCACCATCGTTGTCGTAATCGCCCAAGGCCGTACCGTGCAAATCATGCATGTACCATCTTGCGAGATCCTGACTGTGTTTTGCGACCGTACCATCGCCATTATTCCAATATAATTTACTGGATTCTATGTTATGATTGTTTACTATGAAATCATAATAACCATCCTGATTGATATCTGCGATGGTAGGCCCACCGTACTTAATAGAATTTACCTTATCTAATCCCGCTTTAACGCTAATATCTTCAAAATGAGGTACCGATAAAGCTTCTACATCTTGAAGGGTGATCGTATTTAGAGTAATTTCGGCATCACGAACAGCCACTTTAAAATCTAACGCTCCTAAGGCTTTAAAATTAACCAGCACGGCTATCTTTTGAGGACCTTGCTTAGGGATATTTAAATTATCAGCCAGTAATTGATTGTTAGCCAATAAACTGATGCTTCCGTAGGTGTTTTTATTTTCTAAATCGAAAATCACCTTTTTTACCCTGCTTCCTTTTATTTCCGAAGAAAAATTAAGCGGTTTTAAATCTGTAACCACATGTGAGTCACTTAATAGCAAAACACGCGCTTCTGTATTTTGCTCCTGACAGGATTGTATAAAAACAATGCTAATAAGGACTATTAGCATGGTTTTAAATGTATTGCAAAATTGATTTTTGTTAAACATACAAGTGTTGAATTATTCTGGTTTATAAACACGAATCCAATCGACCCGCATAATAGTACGCTCGGTTTTTGTTACCGATGGATCGGTTAAGAAATCAATACCGCTATTACCTTCTCTCCAAGATTGAGCCGCCGCTGAAATAATCATGTGCATAGGTTTTACTAAACCTGTACCACCGGTATAACCTTCAGGGTCAATTTCATCTACAGGTGTTTCACGAACCAGTTCTCCGTCAACATAGTATTTTAAAGTCCAAGGATCTAACCAAAGCACCCCATAATTATGATAATCGTCTCCCCATTGTGTGCCTTTACCATCAGTATACCAGGTTTCTTGGCCTAGCGGTTGATAATCTTGAAAAGGTTCACGAATAAACACGTGATGGCTTAGGTGCAATCGTTTAGAGAAATACTCATTCTCCTTTTCTCCAAAAGCTTCGAGGTTATCAATTTCCTGTGTAGAATCCTCACTTAGCATCCAAACGGCAGAAGATAACACGGAGTTACTCAGTTTTACTTTAACCTCCATATACAAAGGGTACACCGCTTTTTCTTTAGAAGTCACACAACCTGTTTGAATGGTGTTCCCCACCACATTAGCTTGATAAATAAGTTCGCCGTTTTCAATTTTAGATTGTTCTGGCGTGTAACGTGTTATGCCAGGACCTGTCCAACCATTGAAAAATACATCTTGCCAATCGTTGGCGAATTCTGGAGCGTCCTTCCCGCCTTCAAAGTCAAACTCATTAGAGACTTTTGGCTGAATCGTCCAAGATTTCCCCGCTCCAGGGTCTGGTAAAAAAGGCAGGTCATTTTCTACTTCAGGTGGCTCCGGGTTTTCGGGAGTTTCAGGGTTTTCAGGAGTCTCTGGAGTTTCAACTCCCATATCATCATCAGAATTTGAATCTGAATCACATCCTGATATTGAAGTCATTACAAACACTAAAAAACATAGTGGTATTAATTTCATACCAACTCTTAATCTGGTGTACTTCATGCTATTAATTTTTAGATTTTTCATTATATACTATTTTTTATAAAACTCAGTTAATCAACTGAATATATTGTTCAAAAGAGCAGTTTCAGCTTAAAATAGATTGTAAAAAAACCCCAAAGATTTGACATCATATGGGGTTTTAAAACAAACCGTCTTAATAAACTAAACTAAATTAAGGTCTTAAATTCGCTTCTAATAGCGTTAAATTATCCATGTAAAACTTAAGTGCTTCTGGATTGTTTTGGTTATCTGCTCGAATGCTAATCGTTGTTGGTCCTGATTCAGCAAAGGTTACAATTTGAGAACTGTACACCCACTCTCCAACAGGGTAAGCCGTATCAAAGGTTGGATTACCTGAAACCCCCCAATTAGTAGCTGGAGCCCAAAAAAAACGTACATCTGGCGGATTCACTCCTGGTAAAATTTGTCCTAAAGATTCCACATAAATCCAAACACCTAATTCGTAAGATTGTCCTGCAACAACTTGAAAAGTAGCTGCATTACCAGCATCATCTACCTGACCTACAATCATTCCTCCTCCTGGGTTAACAACTACATAACCACTATAGTCTCCTTCATAAGCTTGCGTTGAAGAAACACTAAAGGTATAATCATCCCATGGTGCTCCCCACCATTGGTAGGCCCAATTACTATCCATAGAGTTTTCAAATCCGAAATCATAGGTACCATTATCGAAGAAATTATCACCAACAAATACCATTGGCGCATCTGTAATCTGACCTACAGCCACTTGATCTAATGTTTTTAAAGTACCTGGTGTATAAGTTATAGTCACTAGATCATCATTGTAAACAACACCTGCTAATTCTAAAATAACAATGTTACCTTCATTTGAATCTACACTAGCAGAAGCTATTGTAGACGTATAAACAGTGCCACCATTGGTTGCTGTCACAGTAAAAGCTGAAGCATTTAAAGTTGCTGCATCAATTTCTCTACTAAATTCTACATTTAATACACCTCCTGAACTATCACGATTATAAGCCGCATCTAAAGTCACTGGATCTGTAGAAGCGATAACGGTAACTAAATTTTCAAAAGCTATCATATCTTCACCAAAAGGGCGATCACGTCCAGCTAATAACTCCACCCCATAGGTCCCCATTCTACTATATTTCACATCAACGATTTCTGTGTTATCAATCGTACCTGGCTTACCTCCTTCAAAAGTCCAAGTCGAATTGGCAGGTTCTCCTGCTACCGCATAAGAATATCTAATAGAACGCCCTGCTTGTAATTCATTTTGGGCGTTATCAGCTAAATTTAAATCAGCCCCTAACGTACCATCTGGGTTAATATACTGCGCTGAAACCGATAATTTAACAGGACCCAAAACACGAACCGCAATGGTTGTATCTAATTCCTTACCCCTTAATTGGTCGTCAACATAAGCATCACCTTTAAAGACTTGGTGTAATTTTACATCATAGTCCCCAGGTGTATTGAAGTAAGCCTTAACGACACCATCACTTGACTGATTGCCTTCAACACTGGTTACATTTTCAGGAAAGCTCCATGTTCTAGCGGTTACCCCTGGAGACACATCTCCGAAAGTGATGTAGTTCCCTACTTCAATTTGATTTTCAAAATCCATCTGACTCGTATAGATTACTCGATGACTAGGTTCTACAAGTTGCAAATCATTGTCATCGCTACACGCCGTAAACGTTAAGGCGGCTATACACAGATATTTAACTATGTTTTTATATGTATTCATTGGTCTTTTTTTTAGTTGTTTAACTGATCGTTAGTCTGTTGCTCTTGCACAGGAATTGGTAAATAATCATGCGCTGCAGATTGGTAATTGGCACTAGATAAATTAAAATCTGGTCGTACACGTTCCTTAATAAACAATGGGGCTATACCATCACCTGATATTTCTAAAACATCTTGATTGTTTTCTCTCCAAACTTCATCTGCACGTAATTCATCAAACACTTCTTTTACAATACCCCAACGTACTAAATCTTTCCAACGGTGTCCCTCGAAGGCCAATTCTAAAGGTCGTTCAACACGTTGAATATGAGTCAATACAGATTCTTTACTAGGTGCTACCATTGGATGAGCTCCATGCACTTGTTTACTTACATGTAATTGAGGAAACGATCCGCCGTTGTTCGTCATGTATTGGTCTAAAGTTACTACAGCTGCACGCTCACGTACCATATCGATATATTTAATGGCTTCAGACACATTACCAGTACTTTCTAGAACAGCCTCAGCGTACATTAAATAGACATCGGCTAAACGGATGTGACGGAAATTAATTCCGGAACGACTGTTAGCATCTTCCTGCTTCAAATGGTACCAGTTAGAATGCTTTTTAATGTAAGCACTTTGCCCAAAAGCCCAACCTCCACGTTCACCAATTGGTAATAAATAATACTCACTCTCTCCGTTTATTGGTACAATGGTAGCGGTTAAACGCTGTGAGTGTAAATTTCCTTGGTTTATTGAATTTGTTGGATCTATTTCATCACTAGTATACAATTCATGTAAATAATATGAACATAATAAAGTGTTATATCCGCCATAATTTAATTGTCCTACTGCAGTTGCCATAGTGGTTGCTTCTGCACCTGTTTCATTTACATTATCATCTACAATGGCACCGTTAGCTCCAGGATTTACTTCTGCATTATATGCGACTTCAAAAATAGATTCCGAATTAAGTTCATTTTCATCGGTAAAGTTGTCCATAATATTAGGAACCAGACTATACACACCAGAATCGATAACCTCTTTAAATAATTTTGCTGCTTCAGCGTAATTTTCATCAAATAAATAAGCCTTTCCTAACATACTTTTAGCAGCCCCTACTGTAACACGTCCTAAATTATTAGAACTCCAAGATAGTGGTAGGTTTACCTCAGCATACTCTAAATCTGGAATAATAATGGTCGATGTTACCTCATCCATAGAACTAAAAGGTTTAGAAAAATCATCTTTATTTTTTGCGACTGTTGTATGTATTACCGCACCACCATAAGTGTGTACCACTTGGAAATAGAAGAATGCTCTTAAAAAACGAGCTTGCGCTTCAATACTTTCTCTTTCTCCAGCTTCAAAAGTAACTTGTGTTGTTTTTAAGTTTTCGATTACTTGATTGGCCCTAAAGATACCTATGTATAATTCGTTCCATTTATCTGTTACATAATAGGTACCGTCATTATACGTTAAATTTCTGAAAGTTAACGGACGGTACCAAGATTCTGTACCTCCAATATCTCCCATAATCATTTCATAAACAAGCCCGCCACCACTAATATTCTGAAACTGTAAGGCTCCATAAACAGTGTTCAGGCCCGTTTGAAATTGACTTGAAGTATTCCAAAAAGTATCTGTTGTTATCGTATTGGGATTGGTTTGATCTAGAAATGAATCTTCATCACAACCTGTAAGCAAAAAGGCGCCTATAACAGGAAGTATTATATATTTTTTTATTTTATTTTTCATGTTTCTTCTTACTTAATAAATTAGAAATTTAGTTGTACTCCAACAATAAATCGACGCGATACAGGGTAGTTTCCACGATCTACACCACGTGTAAAAATTCCGTCTCCTCCAACCTCTGGATCATAACCATTATAATCTGTAAAAGTGAATGGGTTCATAGCAGTAAAATATAATCTTGCTTTTTTAAGAATTGATGTATCTACCATAGGAATAGTATAACCAAGAGATATGTTTCGAATTCTCAAATAGGTTCCATCTTCTAAGAAATAATCAGAACGTGCTCTAATGCTGTTATCAAAGGCATTTTCTCTAAATGTTGGCACACCAGAATTAGAGTTCTGTGGAGACCACATATAGTATTGTTCCTCATGTCTACCTTGCGTATAAGCATATAAACGTGCTCCATTATAAATTTCGGCACCATGCGAATAATAGGTTTGCACGTATAAATCGAATCCTCGATAGTCTAAATTCAAACTTAAACCTGCTTCATAATCGGCTTGACCAGAACCAGCGTATACACGGTCACTATCATCAATTTTACCATCGTTATTTTCATCAATGTACCTCATATCTCCCATTGCAGCACTTGGTTCAATTAACCTGTAATCATCTAACTCTGCCTGAGTTTTAATAATACCGTCATGTTGAACTAGGAAAAAAGCACCAGCTTCATAACCTTCTGCAAGGAAAGTCGTATAATCAACATTTTCTCCTAAAGACACTACAGGTCGTCCGTTTGCATAACCACGTTCAACACCATTTAGATTAGTAACCTCATTAACATTTTTAGTAAAGGTTCCTGCTAACGAATAATTTAAGTCTTGACCAATTTTACCTTTAAAGGACATGCCAAGTTCTACACCTTTATTGGTCATATTTCCAGCATTGGTAACACGTACATCGTAAACACCGAGTGCTCTTGGATGGTATGTTCCTGAAGAAGCAGGCAAACGCTCTTGAATTAACATATCTTCTTTATCGGTTTGATAAAAATCTGCAGAAAAGTTTAATTTATTTCTAAACATCCCTAAATCAATACCTATATTTTTAGAAATACTTGTTTCCCATTTGATGTTAGGATCGGCATAACGACGTTGGATAGCACCTACGTTTATTTCCTCATTAGGACCAAATGGATAGTTCATACCACTTTCTATTTGAGAAGAAAATGAATATGCTGGAATATTTTGGTTTCCAACCTCTGCCCAACTTGCTCTTAATTTCAAGCTATTGATAGCATCAACATTAAAGAAATTTTCTTCACTAATGTTCCAACCTCCTGAGAACCCTAAGAAATCTCCATATCTGAAATCTTCACCAAAATTAGAAGACCCATCTCGTCTATAACTTGCTGAAAACAGATAACGTTCATCATAGTTATATTGCACTCTAAATAATTTACCAGATAGTGTGTTTACATAATCGTAGCTACTAGGTTTTAAGGCATCTGTACCCGCTCCTAATACAGGTGTGTCATTACTCAATAAACCAATAACGCCTGTGCTTAGTGTTTTTGATGAAAATTCTTCATAAGAAAGCACCCCTAGTAAGTTCAAATTATGCTTACCAAAACTCTTATTATATTTGAATAAGTTTTCTATAATACGACGCTCAGATGAAATAAAATCTTCATTTAACTGCGCATCTACTCTTGAAGCTGTAGGATTAAAATCTCCCTGGTAATCATAAACCAGGTATTGTGGTCTAAAGAATTTTCTAGCATAATCATAAGTATTACGACCTAAGTTTAATTGGTAGCTTAAACCATCTAGAAATTCATACTCTAAGTTAATAGCTACATTTGAAGTATTTACTTCACGATCATCTTCATTTTCTAACTCTCTAGATAAATAACTGTATTGAATTGAATTTCTTACAGGGATTTGAACAGAATTCTCACCATTGCTCTGAATTTGATTAAGCGCAGGTTGCCAAGGGTTTTGAGCAATAGCATACTCATAAAGCGCCCATGGCTCTTGTTGTCTATTTTCTTGTGTTAGCGCAAGACTAGCGAAGGCTCTAAATTTTCCCTTTTTAAACTCACCATTTAAACGCGTACTTAAACGATCGAATCCTGAATTAATTAAAATCCCATCTTGATTGAAATAATTAGCACTTAAGTTTAAGGTTAAGTTTTCAGACCCTCCTGAAATTCCTAAATCATAATTTTGCATGCCCGCGTTGTTATTTTGAACATCACCTACAAAATCGCTATCATAATCTAAAGCATCTGGATTAAAGAAGAAGATTAAAGGATCTCTACCTAAAGCATCCAGTTTCACTTCCTCGGCATACATTTGCTGTTGTGTATTCATTAAAGGCGTTCCAGAGGTAATGTTTTGCACACCACCATAAGTACTAAAGTTCACATTAAATGTTCCTGCTTTACCTTTTTTAGTAGTAATAAGGATAACCCCGTTAGAAGCACGTGTACCATATACAGCAGCTGCCGCACCATCTTTTAAGATGTCAAGTTTTTCAATTTGTTCTGTTGGAATGTTTGGATTCCCTTGAAACGGTATACCATCTACAACATATAAAGGACCTAGTGCACCTGCACTCACAGATCCCAAACCTCTAATTTGAATATTTGCAGCCTCACCTGGTCTACCGCTACTAGACTGTACATTCACACCAGCTACTTGTCCTTGAATAGACTCACCTAAATCGGCTACTGGCGCTTTCGCGATGACATCTGAGGTCACTATCCCTACAGCACCCGTGACTTCTTTCTTCTTTTGAGTACCGTAACCCACAACAACAACCTCCTCAAGGCTTTCTGTATCGGCTTGCAGACTTACATTTAAAAAAGTTTGATCTGCAATTTTAATTGATTGTTTCTGGTAACCTAAAAATGAAAACTCAAGGTTATCTCCAGTTTTAGCTTCAATTGAAAATTCTCCATCAAAATCTGTAACAGATCCCGTACTTGTACCTTTAATCAATATGGAAACTCCTGGCAAAGGGATTCCATTTTCATCTAATACTTTTCCTTTAATGCCCGTTTGAGCATACGCATTAGTCATTGTTAGTAGTAAGAAAGAACAAACCAGTAAAAACCTGTTCCTCCATAATTTTAGCTTTTGTTTCATATTTAATTAATTAGAATAGTTAGTTTAGTCATCTTGAATTAAATCGAAATACAGTAATTATCTATTTGACACTTACAGAAGTAGTTTATTAACAATTCTTCAAGTTAACTGATGCTAATTTATAAATACAACAACACCACACCCCAAATTGATACTAGACTTAAACTAGACACACCTAAAAAACACTGAAATACAAGCAATTACAAACCGCAATTAATCTATTATGTACAGTTAAATTGAGTGAAAATCTATTTATAACAACAGAAAAACTAGAACTTAGTCCAACTTTTCGCGAATACAATCACTATTTCCATACACTTTATTTTTATTGCATTTGCCATTTCGCTTAAAACACAACATAATTTTAACTAAAAAATCAAAATAGAATCTGTTTTTTTATCAATTTAATAAATTCAAGCCATTTAAGTTTGAAATACTGATGATAAATACATGCTACGGAAGAAAAGATGACAGGATGCAACCGTTAAATAGTCACAATGGGGTGTACAGTTAAAAATTATAAGTTATTTTAATAGATTACTCTATTCTTATTGTGATTACTCTTAAAATTCTTACGATTCGTCCCTTTAATAATGGATTATAATGAAATTTCCAAGTGTAACAATAGATTAGGGTAAACCTTAAGTCTATTCCTTAAACAGAAATATTCAAATTTTGAATGCGAACCAACGCTAAACATGAACTTTAAACTTCTAAAAAACGCCAGTTTAAATCTATGATAGTAAATACAAGCTATATTTTGGAATAAAAAGCTAAGAAACAGACAGAAAACGAATACTTTAATAGTGATTCTATCCATTTTTAAAACAAAAAAACCTTCTAAAATTAATTAGAAGGTTTTTTTATAAAGTTGAGAAATGTACTACTGACTATTTTCTCCTTTGGCTACATGTGTTGTTTTCCTGTGTGACTCAAAACGCATAATACTCTGATAATCATAAGAATTATAAATATGTGATAATCCCCAACGTAAAATTTCGGTTGGTTCTTTTTCTACATCAGCCGTTCTATTTAATCCAATCGCGTGAGCGCTAACACCTGGAATTACAGACATAATTTCAAAGTTGACACCATCTGGAGCCCACTGAATCGTATTTTTTTCAGGACCATCGGTAGTGATTAAAGAAGCTACACCACCGTTATACGGCCAAACACAAATTTCATGTCCGCTATTACTTATTGGATTGTATGGTGATTTCACATATGGTCCTTTAGGGCTATCAGCAATAGCAACACCATGACGAATTTGGCGACCACCAAAGGTAATGGCTTCACCCATTTGTTCGCCTTTGTAATACAAGTAAAACTTCCCATTATAAGGAATAATACATGGGTCATGTACCTTATGGCTATCAAAATCGCCTTTCTTTTCGACTTTAAAGCGGTTATCTGAATCGCCTTTCCAAACCCCATTATCAGCAGGACTTAAAATAGGTTCAGCACTTTTAGTCCAAGGTCCGTTTGGTGACTCAGACCAAGCCAAACCTATTTGATTCTTAACACGCACGTTATAAGGTGATTTTACGGTTTGGTAGCTTAAATAATACATGCCGTCATGCTCCATTATTTCAACAGTAAACACCGAGCGGTCATCGTAAGCCCCTTTTTCACCACGAGCTACAGCGATGCCTTCTTCTTTCCATGTCCATCCATCCTCTGAAGTGGCATACCAAATATCACAACGGTCCCATGGGAAAACTTTGTCATTTTCAATATCACCAGCAAACCCATCAGTTTTGCCTACAGATTTAGAGTACCATACGTAGTACTTGCCATCATGTTTAATCATAGCACTTGGGTCACGACGCACAACGCCTTCCTCATAGGCTAAATCTCCTTTTAGTGGTTGCAAATTGGAGAATTCAATAAACCAGTCATTACCTAAATCTGTTGGCCACTCTAAAGCGCGTTTTGATGCAGCACTCAAGTGATTAACATCGGTAATTCCTAAAAAATCAATTTGTTCGGCAGTTGGTGCTTTTTCTTTATTGGAAGTTTCAGAAACCACCGTTTTTTCAGCCTGTTTTTGGCAAGAACTCATAATAAGGAGGATTAATAATGTCGATAAACTAGATATGTATTTCATTGTCTTTATATTTTAATTTGTTGGATTATAATTATAAAAATGCGGTTACTAAAACACCTATAATCATAGATGATAGGCCAAGATACAGCGATGTTTTTGCTTTTATAGGAGCTAGAGTCCATTCGTTGGTAACAATTCCCGCAACAACTGCAACTACAACCGATAGTGTATTAAAGATAGCATAACCTATAGAACCGCCATGCTCACCTAAAACAAAAGACGAATATGCAAAAATTATAGAAGCCGTAAAGTTTAACACCGCCATTAGCAAGGTTAACGATACATTTTTTCCTGCACCTGGCACTTTAAAACTTCCCCATAATTTCTTTTTGGTTAGCATGATGATAAAGTAAGGAATTACAAATAATCCTCCAGACACATAGACGATAAACATAGAAGCTACCGATGACAACCAGCTAGAGTTACCATTATTAACAACCATTTCACCAATAATATTTTTGGCAGCTTGCCCATCAATACTAATCTCTAAAGCCACATTAAAACCTGTTGCAAGAACACCACCGATAACAGCGATTAAGATTCCTGAAACCATTGATGTGTTTTTTGTCGTTTCAGATTTATTCTCTTCCTCTTGGCGTAACATACCAGCTCTA
Organism: Pseudotamlana agarivorans; assembly: GCF_018860245.1. Lineage (GTDB taxonomy): Bacteria > Bacteroidota > Bacteroidia > Flavobacteriales > Flavobacteriaceae > Pseudotamlana > Pseudotamlana agarivorans_A. The sequence continues at coordinate 21,605 of NZ_JAHKPD010000013.1, read as the reverse complement.
CCATTAAAGATAATACCACATAAAATAATGGCAATACCTAATAAAATCGAAGCTAAAGTATTCCACTCAGGTATTCCGTGAAAAAACCATGGCAGCATCGAGCCCACACAGATAATGGTTCCTATAAACAAGGAAAACCCTAAAGACAAGCCAATGTGATCAATGGCTTTACCCCATAACATCATACCTACACCCCATAAAAACCCAGGAATAAGCATACGCATTAACACAGGACTACCTATATCGACCAAAACCTGACCAAAATTATCAATCATTGTAAAAGCTACAATAAAAGGTATTATCCATAGCATAAATAAATAACACAGTCCCCATGCATTCTCGAAAGCATAATTTTTAATATACTTTTCTGGCATGGCCCAAAAACCGAGCATAATCCCTGCCGATACGGCTAAAAGAATTCCTATCATAATTTTATTAGTTTAAGTTAGATTTAGTTTTTTTGTTTTAAAAATTGAATTTAAACACTGTTGTGCTATTAAAAACGTCTTCAGCTTTGGTAATAGACCTTGGTGATCCATCTATATTTGGTCCGTTTGGATATCGGTGTGTTTCACAACAGAATCCGCGAAACTTCCCAAATTTTTGACCATTTTCACGTAGCAGAGCATCAGATGTATATTTACCCGTATATAATAGCATACAAGGCTCTGTGGTGTATACATCTAAACTTCTATTAGTTTTAGGATCGCCAATGGTAGCCACGTGATTTAATTCTGAATTCTCGTTATCGAAAATGTAAAAATGCTCAAAACCGTCGTTCATTTCATTATGAACACTTCTAATTTGTTTTGCTGTTGTTAAATCATCTGCCTTTCCTGCAACATTTAAAACCCTTCCTGTGGCCGCACCAGTTTCATCGGTTTCTAACCGTCGATTTGAATTCACCTTTGCAGTGTGGTCCTCTATAGATTCTGAAAAACCGGATAAGTTAAAATACGTATGATTTGTTAAAGACAAAGGGGTGTCTTGATCTGGCACAGCATTATAGTTAAGGTGTAATTCATTATCATTATCTAAAATGAATTCAACACAAACTTCAACATTACCAGGAAAACCTTCTTCTAAATCTTCACTTAACAATACCATTCCAACGGCTGAAGCATTTTTAATATCAACATCAAAAGATTTCCATATTTTTTTATCGAAACCGTTAACTCCCCCATGCAAATTATTTTCTCCTGCGTTTTTAGACAATTTAAATATCTTTCCGTTTAAAGGAAACTCAGCATTTTTAATTTGTGAAGAATACCGTCCAACGGTACCTCCAAAATAAGGTGAGTTGCTAACATATTCATCAGAAAAATAACCTTCTAGGGTATTAAAACCACAGGTAATTATTTCTGGATTTCCATTGGCATCCGGAATACTAATCGAAGTTATAGTAGCCCCATAATTGGTGATTTTCACTTCAACACCGTTATCATTTGTAAGTGTAAACAGTTCTATACCTTGTCCATCTAACTGACCAAAATTCTTTTTTGTTGTCTTCATAACTTCTGTTTATTGTTGTTCGTACGGACTTAATTTTTCCCAATTGAAAATAACACCTATTCCTGGGCAATCTGGAGCAACTGCCCTGTAATTCTCCACCACTAATGGACGCGTTGTATATTGATCGATAGGAAAACTATGCACCTCTAACCACCCTGAATTGGGTTGAGCAGAGACTAAACTCACATGCAGCTCTTGCATGCCGTGAGAACAAGCTGGGATACCGTGTTTATCGGCTAATCGTGCCGCTGCTAACCAACCAGTCACCCCACCACAATTGGAAGCATCAGGTTGAATAAAAGATAATTTAGACAGCTCAAAAGCATATTCAAATTCATGTATGGTATGTAAATTTTCACCCATTGCTAAAGGAAAACCTGTTGCTTCAACGATTTCAGCATAGCCTTTGTAGTGATCTGGAATTATAGGTTCTTCAAACCAAGTAATGTTTTGGTCTTTGAAGCCTTCAATAGCTTTAATAGCCTGCTCAACAGTCATGGAATAATTAGCATCTACCATAAAGGTCACATCTGGGCCAATATATTCACGAACCGCTTTTATACGTTCTAAGTCTTCTTCCAAATTATCACGGCCTATTTTAATTTTCACAGCGTTAAATCCGCTTTCTAGGTAACCTTTCATATTTCCTAAAAGTTTTTCAATAGGAAACATTAAATCGATACCACCACAATAGGCTTTACAAGTATTTCCTGCGCCTCCAGCCATTTTCCAAAGCGGTTGACCTGCTTTTTTACAACGAATATCCCAAAGGGCAATATCTACCGCTGAAATCGCGAATGAGGCAATTCCACCACGACCTACATAGTGAATATGCCACTCTAGAAAATCATAAATGCCTTCTACATCTGTGCCGTCTTTACCAATTAAAGCTTCAGTAAAGTCGTGCTCTACCATAGCTTTAATGGCAAATCCGCCCTTTCCACCAGTATAAGTATAACCTGTTCCTTCACTACCGTCTTCTAAGGTTATTGTAACCGTAACTAATTCAAAATGATAATGATCACCGTGTTTGGCGTCAGACATCACTTCTGGCAATGGCACGGTAAATAATTGGGTTTTTATGTTTGATATTTTTGTACTCATATTTTTTAATTTTTATTGCAATTTAATAGCCAATTCAGAGGGTTTTGCTGCCCCTAGATCAGCACTACGCTTGCTGGGTAAGGCATTGGATATGGCTAACTTGTAGTTGCCTTTTAGCCACGCTTTTTTTCCTTCTAAATTGGTTTGATAAAAATCTTGATCGGTTAACGTAAATTTTAAATCTTGCGTTTCTCCTGATTTCAGTTGAATTCTTTTAAAGGCTTTTAAAGCGTATTTTGGTAGAAAACCTAAATCATCTTCAGGAATTAAATAAACCTGAATCACATCTTCCAAGTCTATAGCGCTTTCATTTTTTACAGTGACTGAAAAGCTTAAAGCATCGCCTTTTTTAATGTTTTTTGTTGTGGTTTTAGCATTTTTTAATGAAATTTCACCGTAACCCAATCCGAATCCGAAAGGGTACATAGGCACTTCATCCATGTATTTATAAGTGCGTCCTTTCATGCTGTAATCATCAAAAGGAGGCAATTGCGACACGTTTTTAGGAAAAGTAATGGGTAGATGCCCTGAAGGCGAAACGTCTCCAAAAATAACATCGGCAACTGCATTTCCACCTTGCTCTCCTGGATACCACATTAATACAATGCCATCAACATAAGGCTCTATTTCATCTAAGGCCACCGGACTTCCAGTACCAATGACTAAAATTAAAGGGCCGACCTTATTTTCACTAATTTCTTTGATGTAGTCAATCTGACTTTGTGGTAATTTTAAATCTTTGCGATCTCCTTTATGCTCTGATGCAATGGCATCAACCTCTTCGCCTTCAATTTCATTAGAAATTCCGGCTACCAGAATTGTTGCCGTAGTCGTTTTTGCCACCTGAGGGGCCCAGTTTAAAGGGTTTAAGTTCTGCTGAAAAGGTAAAACACCTAAACGGTATTCCACAGAAGTTCCTAAAGACACCTTGTCTATAACCCCCTCAAGGACGGTCACCATATTTGGTGACATACCATAATAATTTGCTATTAATATTTCTGTAGAAGCCGCAAAAGAACCGGTCACATACAGTGATTTTATATCTTTTTTTAAAGGCAATACGTCGCCCTCATTTTTCAATAATACGATAGACTGCTGTGCAGCTTTTCGAGCTATGGCTTGATGTTTCTCAGAATTGATTACATCGGTGCCAATTTTGGTATATGGGTTTTGAGCATCAGCATCAAAGAAGCCCAATTTAAAACGCGTTAGAAATAAGGTCTTTAGGCGCTCATCAATCATTTTTTCTGAAATCAGACCCTGCTCTACTGCTGAGAACAATTTACCATACACCCAACCACAGTTTAAATTAACGCCCGCCATCATGGCTAAGGCAGCAGCTTCTTCTTGTGTTTTGGCTTTTTTATGTCCTTTTAGAATATCTCCTAAAGCACCGCAATCTGAAACGATATAGCCATCAAAGCCCCATTCTTTTTTCAAAATATCATCTAAAAGAAAGGTACTACTCGTTGACGGTTCGCCATACACCGCATTATAAGCGCCCATAACCCCTTGAACTTGGCCTTCTTTAACCAAAGATTCAAAAGCAGGTAAATAGGTTTCGTGAAAATCTAATTTTGACGGACTCGCATTAAAACTATGTCGTAAGGCTTCAGGGCCAGAATGTACCGCAAAATGCTTGGCACAGGCTGTAGATTTAAAATATTTAGGATGGTCACCTTGTAGCCCTTTAACAAAAGCTACTCCAATTTGAGACGTTAAAAAAGGATCTTCACCATAGGTTTCTTGGCCACGACCCCAGCGTGGATCTCTAAAAATATTAACATTAGGCGACCAATAGGTTAACCCTGCGTACATACCTCGATTTCCTATGGATTTAGACACCTCAAATTTAGCGCGTCCTTCATCAGATATGGCATTGGCAACCTCTTGTATTAAGTCTGGGTTAAACGTTGCGCCCATGGCAATACCTTGCGGAAAAATAGTCGCCTTACCATTTCGTGCAATACCATGTAAGGCTTCATTCCACCAGTTATATTCTGGCACTCCTAAGCGATCAATCGCTGGAGAATCAGACATAAACTGACTACATTTTTCCTCCAAGGTCATGGCGTCCAATAGTAAATCTACCCGTTCCTCAAAAGGTAAATCGGTTTGAAACCACGGTTGATTTTGTCCGTTTACAAACTGAATTGTGCACAGCAAACCAAGCCATAAACACTTAAGGCTATATGTGTTTAAATGAACCATTTAATTTTCTATAATTTATTTAAGTTCTAATTCGTCTAAACTTGAATAGGCATCTCCTCGTAACTTTTTAAACTGTGTAATCATATTTTTAAGTTTTGAAGGATGAGATTGGGCTACATTAAATTTTTGTCCTGGGTCTGTTAACAAATTATACAGTTGAAAATCTGTAGACAAACCTATCTCAATTTGCACGTCTTCATAAAAAGAACGCCCTTCATAAGGTGGTATAAGCAACCAATCACCTGAGCGTAAGGCTGTTTTAGTATTGGCTTCAATGATTAAAGCATTTCTACCGTTTTCAGTATTACCCATAAAAACAGGTAACAGGTTCTGACTATCATTTTGATCTGTAACCTCTGCATCAATTAAGTTAGCTAAAGAGGCCAATAAATCAATTTGACTTACAAGAGCTGAAGATGTTTTTGGAGTAATTTTTCCTTTCCAATAGGTAGCAAACGGCACACGGCTTCCAGCTTCATACAAACTGTATTTTCCACCACGTAGACCGCCTTTAGGATCATGGTTTCCTATTTTTTCAACAGCATCATCATTGTAGCCATCGTTTAATACAGGACCATTATCACTAGAAAAAACGATTAAGGTATTTTCTAAAACACCTTCTTCTTTTAAAGTTTTCATGAATTCACCTATGACCCAGTCAGCCTCTAAAATCACATCACCACGAGGCCCCATTCCTGATTTACCCACAAAGCGTGGATGTGGTGTTCTAGGTACGTGTGGTTGCTGTAAAGCGTAGTACAAAAAGAACGGTTCATCCTTGTGATTTTTTACATAATTTTGAGCCTTTACTAAAAAGTGATCGGCCATATCTTCATCGCTCCACTTTGCAGCTTCGCCACCCTTCATATAACCAATTCTTGGAATACCGTTTACAATACTGTTATTATGCCCGTGATGCCAAGTCATTTTCAACAACTCCGGATTAGAAATGGCTGTTGGTTCTCCTTCAAAATTCTTTTGATAATTAACTTCAATAGGATCGTTTGGGTCTAAACCAACCACATTGCCATCTTGAATATATACCGTAGGCACGCGGTCTTGTGTAGCAGCCATGATATAAGAATAATCAAAGCCCACTTCATTAGGTCCAGGAGAAATATGTTCATTCCAATTGGTATGCCCATTACCTAGCCCCAAATGCCATTTACCAACCACAGCCGTTGTATAGCCTTTTGATTTAAAAACTTTTGGTAGCGTTTCTTGATTTGTGGATATAAGTAATGGCGCCGTTCCTGGTAATATTTTGGCATCTTTATTTCGCCATGGGTAACTCCCCGTTAAAATAGCATAGCGACTAGGTGTACAAGTTGCCGAAGTGGCATAGCCATTGGTAAACCGTACCCCGCCGTTTACGATGTTATCAATATTTGGTGTTTGTATTTCAGTAGCTCCGTAGCTACTTAAATCGCCATACCCTAAATCATCTAAATATATAACAACAACATTTGGTTTTGTTTGTGTTTCGTCAGTATTAGCCGCTAACTTAACCGAATTCTTATCATCCTTACAGCTAACAATAAAGACACAAAAAACAACCAGCATCGTGCGCAGTGCTATTTTAATCAAAGGGTTCTCCATAGCAAAAAATTAGGCTTTATGTTTAATATAAAATGTCTTCTTTTCTAAATATTGTTCGAAACCATATTTACCATCTTCACCTCCAGAACCCGATAACTTATATCCGTTATGAAAACCTTGATGCTGCTCACCATGACCTCTATTCACATAGATTTCTCCATATTCTAACTCATCATTACACTTCATGATCGTGTTCATATCGTTAGTAAATACCATAGCGGCTAAACCGTATTCACAGTCATTAGCATATCCTATAACTTCATCAAATGAGCTAAATTTTAATACTGGTAAAATTGGTCCGAAAGATTCTTCATGCACAATAGTCATGTCTTGGGTTACGTTTGTAAGCACCGTTGGTTCAAACCAGTAGCCTTTTTCAAACTGAGCACCTTCTGGACGTTTTCCTCCAGTCGCAACCGTTGCTCCTTCATCAATACTCACTTTCACTAAATGCTCCATGTGTTTTAATTCTGAAGCATTTACCTTTGGCCCCATATCGGTATCCTCTAGCATTGGGTCACCCACTTTAATGGCTTTGGTTGCCGCGATAAACTTCTCCATGAACGTGTCATAAATAGCCTCGTGCACATACATACGCTCGTTACAAGTACAAACTTGTCCGCAATTATCAAAACGAGAATGCAGTGCACTAGCTACAGCCGCATCAATATCAGCATCTTCAAACACAATAAACGGCGCTTTACCCCCTAATTCTAACTGAACATGGGTTAGGTTATCGGCAGCAATTCTTGCAATTTGCTGTCCCACAGGTGTAGAACCTGTCATTGTTACCATTTTGGTTATTGGGCTCTCTACTAAGGTATTCCCCATCACACGGCCTGGCCCTGTAAGGATATTAATAACACCTGCAGGAATTCCTACTTTATTGGCTAAATTTCCTAACTCTAAAGTTGCCAATGGCGTTTCAGAAGTTGGTTTAATTACAATCGTATTACCTGCTACTAAAGCTGGACCTAATTTACGACCGGCTAAAGCTAATGGGAAGTTCCATGCGGTAATAGCCACTACTACACCACGAGGGATTTTTTGAATCCAAATTTGCTCATTCGGATTATCGGAAGGAATAATATCACCTTCAATTCTTCTTGCACCTTCACATGCGTATCTAATAAATGAAGCAGTAACAGCAACCTCAAAACGAGCTACTTTTAATAACTTCCCTTGTTCTTTAGTCAATAATTGAGCTAAATATTCTGTATTTGCTTCAATTTCATCAGCTAATTTATATAACAAATCTGCACGTTCGCGAGCAGGCAATTTCTTCCATTCTTTTTGAGCTTTATCGGCAGCTTCTAAAGCTTCGTTAGCTTCTTCAGCTGTTCCGTTTTGTACACGTGCGACAACTTCTTCTGTAGACGGACTTACGATATCAATGGTTTCTCCCGAAGTTGATGTTCTCCATTCACCATTTATAAATAACTGATAATCTTTTATTTCTGCCATAATAATTAATTTTAATTCGTTGTATTTCTATATCTATCTAATCGTTCTATAGCTTTTCCTTCATAAAGGTGTTTAAGCATCCAGTGTGGGCGTTCTAAAGAAACTTCCCATTCAAAAAAGCGTTTGTATAATTCGTTTACTAATGTAGGATTGGCACTTGCTATGTTGTTCACTTCAGCTTCATCTTCAGCTAAATTGTATAACTCTGCCGGTCTATCAGGATACCGAATTAATTTCAAATCTTTATAACGTATTGCACCACGTACTTCTTTTTTCCAAAACAAGGTTTCGTGTGGTCTTGCTTTATTTTCTCCGCTAATAAATGGCAGCAAGTTTACTCCATCTAAATCGGTCATATTTTTTTCGTCACCACCTGCTATTTGGTAAAACGTTGGTAATAAATCTAATGTACTAATTGGATTAGTATACAGCGTGTTTTTCTTTACTTGTTCCGGTAAGGACATTAAAAATGGAACACGAATACCGCCTTCAAGATGATTTGCTTTTGTGCCTCCTAAAGGTTTATTTGACGATGCATTGGTGTCCGTTGGACCGCCATTATCGTTGGTAAAAACAATAAGCGTGTTTTCTCTTAAACCCAGTTCATCCAATTTCTCTAAGACTTTTCCACAGGCACGGTCTAGACCTAGCGCCATAGCTGCTAAGGTTTTTCTTTTCCCTTCTAGATTTGGAAATTGTTTTAAATCGTCACGACGTGCCTCCATAGGAGTATGTACTGCGTTAAAGGATAGGTACACAAAAAAGGGTTGACTTTTATTTTCTTCAATAAAATCGATAGTGGCATCTGCCAAAGCATCTGTTAAATATAATTTTGATTCTTCGTATTTGCCAAAACCGTGCTCCATGCGATCTTCTTTTCGGTTATTGGTGTTATTTTTATCAAATTCATAATAACTTCTAGCACCACCTCTAAAACCATAAAAAGTATCAAAACCACGCTTTGTTGGGTGAAATTTATCTGCATTTCCCATGTGCCATTTCCCGAATATAGCAGTTTTATAACCTTGTTCTTTTAAATATTCGGACATTAGTTTCTGATCAAGAGGTAGCCCCATATCGTCTCCAGTGGTACCAGAAGCACTCATATAACCAGGGACATTATTTTCCTCATAACCAAAACGTTGTTGATATTTTCCTGTTAAAATACCTGCACGAGAAGGCCCGCATACTGCTGCCGACACATATGCTTGAGTAAAGCGAATACTCTGTGAAGCTAATTTATCTAATTGCGGAGTTTTAAACGCTTTACTGCCTTGAAACCCAAAATCGGCATAACCAGCATCATCAGCCAAAATAAATACAATATTAGGTTGCTTTTGAGCATAAACCTTATGGCACACACCCAAAAGCATAAAACACATTACAAGTATCGATACTTTTATGTTATTCATTTTTTAACCTAAATTATAATTATTGATTCTGAATTATCTTCCCATCCAGCCACCGTCTACTAAAACGATAGAACCGTGCATATAAGCAGCCGCTTCTGAAGCAAGGAATACTGTTGGTCCAGCAAAATCTTTTGCCTCACCCCAACGTCCTGCTGGAATACGTGATAAAATAGACTCTGATCTTACTGCATCATTTCTTAATGCTTCTGTATTATCTGTTGCAATATACCCTGGAGCAATAGCATTTACATTAACACCTTTACCAGCCCATTCGTTAGCAAAAGCCATGGTTAATTGACCTATAGCTCCTTTACTTGCTGCATATCCTGGTACAGTAATACCTCCTTGAAAAGTTAATAATGAGGCTGTGAAAATCACCTTACCTGATCCCCTTGCCACCATATCTCTACCAAACTCACGCGTTAAGATAAACTGTGCATTTTGATTGACTTCAATTACTTTATCCCACATTTCATCTGGATGTTCCGCTGCAGGAGTTCTTAAAATTGTTCCTGCATTGTTTACTAAAATGTCAATTTGTGGATGATCATTTTTAACGGCTTCAATAAAAGTGTATAATGATTTTCTGTCTGAAAAATCACACTGGTATGCGCTGAAATTTTTACCTACCGCTTGAACCTCTTTTTCAACTTGGCTACCGTTTAACTCTAAAGAAGCCGAAACACCAATAATGTTAGCTCCAGCCTCAGCCAAACCAATAGCCATAGCTTTACCAATTCCTCTTTTACAACCGGTAACTAAAGCTGTTTTTCCTTCTAAACTGAATGTTTTTAAAATACTCATGTCTTTAATTTTTTTTGTTATTACAATTGACAATCCATTAAGACTTTCAAGCCATCGGGGTTATTGTCTATATTTTCAAATACCTGTTGAATGTTACTTAGTGGTTGTACATCGGTAATCATATCTTCGAATGGCAATTCGTTTGCAGTTATCAATTCAATCGACTTTTCATAATCTACTTTTTCGTAAACTCTCGCACCGATTAATGATAATTCTTTCCAGAAAAATTTAAATAGATCAACCTCTTTTTTAACACCATGAATAGCGACCATAACAATACGCCCCCTAATTCCAGCTACTTCACACATAATATCCAAGGCAGGTTGTACCCCGGCAACTTCAAAAACCACATCGGCTCTACGGTTGTCCGTTTTGCCTTTTACATATTCAACTAAATCTACATCAATTGGGCTAACAGCGTCAAAGCCTAAGGCTTTTGCCTTCTCAATACGTTTAGGGTTAACTTCAGAAATAATTACCTGAGCCCCAACTTCTTTGGCAACCATCGCTACTAATAAACCAATTGGTCCTCCACCCAATACGACAGCGGTTTCTCCTTTTTTCAATCCACTTCTACGCACATCATGAGTTGCAACCGATAGTGGCTCAATTAATGCAGCCAACTTTAAGTCGGTTGTTTCCTTTAATTTATGAAGAGTAAATGTTGGGACATTCCAATATTGTTGCATCGCACCTTCACTATCAATGCCAATAAATTTTAATTCTTCGCAAATATGATTAAATCCTTTATCTGAAGCTTTTACTTTTCTATCATCCAATGGACGTACGACTACTTTATCACCTACAGCATAATTCGTTACATCTGCTCCAACAGCATCAATAACACCAGACATTTCGTGTCCGATTGTTACAGGAATGTTTACTCTTTTATCCATCATTCCATGATATATATGAACATCTGTACCACAAACACCAACATAAGCCACTTTAATTCGTACTTCGCCAGCAGCTGGCTCTACAATTTGTTTTTCAATTACAGTGAAGGTTTTATTCCCCTCATAATGTGTTGCTTTCATACTTTTTATTTTTTTAATTGCTTTTTATTGAAATCAATTCTGTTTTCAAGCCTTTTCCTTTAGCTTTAAGTTTAATCGTTCCAGAATCTCCTGTTGCTTGAAGAACCACTAATGTTTTTCCGTTAAACGTGGTATTTACATGAGATTGAAAAGGTTGCACACTCTTGTTCCATCCATTATCAACACCTAATAATTTCGCTGGACCAGTAACTTCAAACGTAATCTCACGATCATCGGTAACAACTGGGTTGCCTTGATTGTCTTTTAATTGTATTACAATATTTGAAACGTCGTAGTGATTTGCTTCCAGAGTAAGGTCATCGGCTGTTAATTGTATTTCAGAAGATTTAGTAGCCGTGACCAGCCTAGATTCCGTTTGAACCCCATTTTTTGATCCTTTAGCTAATAAGGTTCCTGAAGCAAATGGAACACCCCATTTATAAATATGATCTTGAAAATCTTTTAAGTACTTTACCCCTAAAGATTTATCATTTAAAAACAATTCAATCTCATCACAGTTGGAATACATTTCAATAGCAATTATCTCGTTTTCTTTATAATTCCAATGCGTATTAACATCCTGCCATTCCCATAAAGCATTTTGCCACTTTTTAGGGTTTTTGGCTACAATCTCACCTTTTTCATTAATTTTATTAAGTGATTTCTCAATGTTTTGAGTAGCAATATGTATCATAGGTTTTTCTGTCCAAAGAGACTGCATCATAAAATAGGAACCCTTTCTAAAACCTGCGGTATTTAGCAAACCAGAAGGCTGCACTCGCATTGGCCAAGGGGCTCTAATTTCACCCATATAATCAATACCTGTCCAAAGGAAAGTTCCAGAAATAAACGGACGCTCCATTATGGCTTTCCATTCGTGGTATTGGGCCAGATTTTCAGTTCCCATGATGGGCTTTTCGGGGTAATTTTCATGACCGTAATCGTATAATACACGACGGTAGCTATAACCTATAACATCTAAAGCATCTGCATAACCAGATAAATGACTTACCGAAGGCAAAATCATGTTTGCTGTCACTGGGCGTGTTGTATCTAAGGCTTTAGTCCATTTTGATAATTTTGCTGCAGTTTCACCTATATCATACTTACCTTTAGGCAAGGTTTTGAGCTGTTCTTTTATTTTATCTATTGAATATGGTGGTGCAGACCAAAAGTAATTACCATCCCAATTCATGTTTCCAAAAAAACCAGTAGCATCCGCATTTCTCGGGTAAGTCCACTCTATTTCATTCCCAATACTCCACTGAAAAATTGAAGGATGGTTACGATGGCTTAACATTACATTTGTTAAATCTTTTTCTGCCCATTCTTGGAAATGTTCCTGATAACCTCTGGTCACATAATCTACACTCTTCTCATTCGTATTTAAACGCTTATCTTTTGGGTTATCCCATTCATCAAAAAACTCATCTTGAACTAGAAACCCCATTTCGTCACACAAGTCTAAAAATTCATTAGACCCTGGGTTATGTGAGATTCTAACGGCATTTACGCCACCCTCTTTTAAAATTTTAAGACGTCTTTCCCAAACACCTTCTGGTACGGCCGATCCAACTAACCCACCGTCATGATGTAAACAAACCCCCTTTATTTTCATGTTTTTACCATTTAGAAAAAAACCAGTATTCGCATCGAATTTTATAGATCGAATTCCAAGTTTACTTCTGGTCTGATCTATAACTTTATTTTCTTGAACAATTGAATGAACTATAGTATATAAATAAGGAGAATCAACACTCCAAAGTTTAGGGTTACTAACCTGTAATGTTTTTGAGATTTCTAAAGATGATCCACCTTTCAGTTTTATACTAGATAAACTTTCGGCAATCAACTTTCCAGATGCATTGAATATTTCTATTTTTAAATCTCCTTTTTTTAAAGATTGAAAATCATTTTTAATTTTAACTTTTGAATTAACTGTAGCCTTTTTTTCTGATATTTCGGGTGTTGTAACAAAAGTTCCCCAAACTGGTATATGCAATTTATTTGTTGTGATTAAAGCAACATTTCTATAAATACCTGCACCGGTATACCAACGACTATCGGCAAACCTACTATGATCCACCTTAACTAGAATTTCATTACTTCCATTTTCAGTATTTAAATAAGCTGTGATGTCATAGTAAAATGGAGAATAACCATAAGGATGGAATCCTAATTTATGTCCGTTTAAATAAGTTTCAGAATTATTATAAACACCATCAAAAAGAATATAGGTTTTCGTATTTGTAGAAGGAACAAGGTTAAACGTTTTCTTATAATAGCCATAACCTGCACTCGGAATAAAACCAGTGGCTTTAGCATCATTACCTAAAGATTCATCAAAATCATGCTCAACAACCCAGTCGTGGGGCAGATTAACTTTTTTATAACTTGATGCCTTTATACGTTTTTCATCTACATCTTCGTCACTTAAATAGAATCTCCAATCCAAATTAAAATCCAATTCTCTTTCAATTTTCTCTAGGTTTTGAGAATAACACAAAAATTGAGCGGATAAAATAAAAACAACACAGAAAACATTCTTCATTTTTAATAATTTATTAGATTACAAATTTGGCTGAATATGGCTCAACATCAATGTATAAAGACTAGACTATAACTGTACAAATTAAATTTCACCTCGATTTTATCTGCAAAAACACTCAACATAACAAAAACGTCAGATGTTTTTTCCATAAAAAGAATAACCAAAAACTTTCAATATTTCATTTTGAAGAATCTCAAAAATTCGTGAATCTTATTTTTAGGCAGACAATGACATAGAAATTATTATAGGCAGAACCAACCTTCAGCGAATAATGGAAATAAAACAATGAATTGAAAAATTTACTTAAAAATAGATCAAGCGGTTAGCCACAAACGAAATACCTATCACTAAAACATTATAGTAATTGAAGGCGCATGATTGACATAACCACCACTGAAGTGAATACCACCCCAATGATATGGATACCACATAAAGGAGCAGTAGCATTTACAACGCTAGAAAATAAATAAGTATAGATTGTCCAGTATTAAGAATGCTAGACAGCACCTGTTTAATTATTACAGTTAACGCTACCCATTAATGACAGACAAGAGATCAAGAAATAAATTCCCGATTATATATTAAATCTAGATTTACTTTTGTAATACGCAATTAGAAAAAAGCCTTCACGACATTAAAATAATATATTCAATTCCTTTAACCCAAAAAGCAACTGAACATGACAAACAATAGTGTACTATAAAGACATTTATCAAGATTGAATAATCAATAGTTTTCATGATTAAAATTGAGAATTCCACTTTCTCTTCTATTAAATTATAGGAATTCCCTGCTTGCTAATAAGCTAAAAATCATGATACACACTAGACAACAACTGAACATTTATAAAAAACAACTTACTCAACAACACAACGACACAGCGAAACAAAAAAAACAACTAACAAACTTATTTACAGGTCATTATAGTCTATTTTAAGAAAAAACACAACCAACATTAACTAGACACAACTAGACCTCAGAACATAACTACCTAGATAATCACATGTATTACAGTCGTTTTTTTACATAAATTTGAAAAAACGAGTCCCCACCACAAATTTACGAGACAAACTAACTAACAACTAAACCTTATGAAACCATTAAAATTTATCTTGTGCATTGCATTATCATATTTTCATGTTCAGGAAATATTTAGTCAAACGGAAATAGAAAATGACTCCTTTTACCTAAAAGCTGAAATTTTAAAATATGACCAGCCTAATAAAGCTGCGGGGTATTTTGAAAAGAGTGTAAATTTTCAACTTCAGAAAAAAGACACCTTATCAGCCATAAAAAGCTTGAAAGAATTATCATTTTTATACGCACACAACGTAAATTATGGTAAATCATACGATGGCTACTGGAATGCCTTGCTTTTAGCAGACAAATCTCAAGATTCGATATCCATTGCTAGTATATATAATCAATTGGGGTGGTTATACAGTTACTATAAGAGAGAAAATGAGGCTTTAAAATACTTCAACAAATCGATAGCGATTGATAAAAAATTAAAAATTGATCCTGTTGATTATAATACCAATTTAAGGAGTGATTATTTTTCTATCGCCGTTTTCTATCGAAATAAAGAAAACTACAAACTAGCTCGTAAATATCTTGACAGCAGTAATCTATATCATGAAAAAATAACCGATAAACCCCCCTATTTTGCACAATCTGAATTGGGTTTTATACAAAGCAAAGAAGGAAATTCTATTGAAGGCATAGGTAAATTAAAGGATGCTGAAGCTTATTTTGAAGAAACGGACCCTTCATACCTTACCATTATTTATTATTTGTTAGGCGAGGTATATCGCGATATGAATAACTTTAAATTGAGTGAAGCTTATTTACAAAAATCGCTAATCTATGGAGACAAATACCATACGCACAGTAATTATGCCCCAAGAAACTACCAGGCTTTATCAGATCTATATCAATCTAACCACAAATACAAGGAAGCTTATCAAGCGCTTTTAAAAGCTAACGAATTAAATAATAATATTTTTGGAGGTCGCAGTGAAAACAATCAACACTTGCTAGAAATCAAAGATGATTTTAGGGTCGAAAAGCAAAAACAAGATGCGTTGATTAAAGAAAAACGATTGGCTGAATTGGAGCATGAAGATAAAGTTTGGTTACTTAAAACCATACTTTTATTTGTCGTAGTCTTATTTGTTTCACTTTTCGCTTTACTTTTTATTAGAAACCTTAGGATAAAACATAAATCGGAAAAACTTAATTTAAAAAAGCAACAAGAAATTGAACGTAAAACTCAAAGTGATATTATAGAGTTGAAAAACAAACAACTGGCATCTTCTGCTTTACAACTTATTGAAAAGGACGAGTTTTTAGAAGCGATAAACTCAAAATTATCAAAGCAAAATAGTCAAATAGACACTAATGTTATTAAACGTATGGTAAAAAGCATACAAGGAAACACAAGTAGTAACTGGAAAGAGTTTGAAGCACGCTTTACCAATATAAATCAAAGCTTCTATGCCAATATCACTGAAAAATTTCCAAAACTAAGCCAAACTGATCAAAAATTATGTGCTTTAATTAAACTTAACTTTTCAAGTAAAGAAATGGCTTCTATCCTTGGTATTAGTGTAGAAAGTGTACATACCTCCCGTTATCGTTTGCGTAAAAAACTAGGCTTAGAACGTAATGATAATTTAACTGATTTTATAAATGAATTTTAATTAATAATAAAGAGGCTGTGTAAAAAGTATAATTTTTGTCAACCCGAACTTGATTTAGGGCTCATAAAAACTGGTTATCAATATGATGCGATTCTAAAATAAATTCAAAATGACGTAACTTTAATACTTTTTCTGCAGCCTCTTGATGTAATAATACCGCACTATAATATGTATGCTTAAAAAACACTTATTTATTTAAAAACAGGAATTAAGTACCATGACTTATTAAAGGAAAACATTTCGAGTCCAATTTCAGCTAGTCTAATTGTATTGTACCCCCTACTTCTTAACTAACTTCCAGGTTCTAACCCAGTCAATTTTCATTGTATTTATCGAATCGTCCTTCAGGTCTGTTTTAGGAGGAAGACCTCCTAACCAATTATCATCCGAGGTCCATAAATCAAAAATAATTTCTAGGTCCCTTGTAAATTCACGATCTGGATATTCGCCACCAGAACGATCATGTCCAACAACAACCTGCCCTGCTGGTTCACCATCGAGATAAAACTGAATGTGTTTAGAATCTTTCCACCACACCCCAAAAGTATGATAATTTTCATGCCATTTTACGCCTTTATTTGGGTTAACATCTAATAAGTTACTCTGATTATAATTATCTTCATCTCTAATAACCACTGGGTTCAAATTTGCATCTGCATGAAAATATTGAGAGTTCATTTGCAAAGGAAAGTCAGGTTGACAACCACAAGATGGCTTAGCATTATTTTCGATTATATCAATTTCATCTCGGTCGGTAGAATTCCCATTATTTAACCAATAGGTGTTATAAGCTGATATAAAAGAAGCTTTTATTCTTGCTTCAGTGTACATCGGGTAGCTCGTTTCAGCTTTAGAATGAATTCTAGCAGTTTGAAACCATCGTCCTTCAGGGTTATTCTCGTTTAAAGTTGCTCTTATCCACAAATTACCGTCGGCCACACCCGAATTTGATGCAGAAGTAGACATATAAACTGGTACTCCATAATTCCAAATAGATTTAAACCATTTACTAGAATCCCAAGCATCGAATTCATCGGACATCGACTCTAATTTAACCCAATTGTGATCATCTGGAGTCGTATTTTCTAAAGAAACGAACGAGGGGAAATTGGGATCTATATTTTTAAAATCTTCTGCTGTTGGTCCATCCTGTTCAATAACAGTCACAACAACATCTGCTATGGCTTTATTACCTTCAACATCTTCTAGTATGTAAGAGAATTTATCCGAACCAAAAAAATCAAGTTTTGGGATATATTGAAAAACACCATCTTTGATTTCAGTAACAACACCGTTTTCGGCCTTTGTAAATAAGCTATAATTATCATTATCCCCTCCATTGGCACCTATATTATCATTTTGAGATACATCTACCTGATTTTCTTCTCCCGCTTTACTATCTTGTAATACTACCAAGGTGTTATCTAAGGCCAACAGGGTGCTATCTGTAGTATCGGAATCACTACAGCTGTATAAACTAATACAAAAAATAAATAATAAAGTTAATCGTGTAAGTTCGCTTAATTTCTTTGTTTGTCGCATTTTATTAAATAAAATTATAAATTGAATTAATTTCAAATTTAAAAATACCGCTCTATAAATTAATATATGAGAACTAGATAATAACTAAACATCGCCTTTTAACTTATAAAAAAACTTGAATAGAAAGTTAACTAACACCAATGAATTCGGTTAATAAAGTTACCAAGTAAACACCTAGTAAAATTAAAATTCGTTAGTCAGGTATCCTTGTTACTTTTCTAATTAAATTTACTTATCTTCATAAAACACACCGAACAGTGTACAAGCCTGTTTTCTATTTCAATTTATAAACTCATGACTATGAAAAAGTTAATGACACTACTATTAGTTTTTCTTTTACCAGCTATTTCCAGTGCACAGGAAGACATAAAACAGGTCGCCGTCGATTTTGAAATTAGAAACCTAGGTTTTACTGTAAATGGCACCTTTAATAAGACAGTTGTAAAAATTGTAAAAGATACTAAGGCATCACATGTTTCATTGTCTGGTCAGGCATTTACTAAAAGTATAAATACAGGAAACCATCAGAGAGACTCCGATTTACAGGAAGACAAATATTTTAACGAAACTGAATATCCTCAAATAACTGTCGAAACCAGCGCATTTGAATTAAGTGGAAACTATCAAAAAGACATTTCATTACGTGTAACCATAAAAGGTGTTCTAAAAAATATACCTGGTACATTACAATTAAAATCGACAGCTACTACTAAAAAAATCCAGATTAATTTCAAATTAAACCGACAGGACTTTAATGTTGGAGGCAGCAGTTTTCTTATGTCGAAAGATGTAACAGTACAAGTTTCTGCAATGGTTAACAATTAATGTCTAATTATATCAACAATATTTCAATTCTACACAAACCAAAACATTCCTATTTATCTACAAATATACAATCAACGATTGCTTTTCATATCATAAAACCAATTATCAATCAACATGTTACATAATTGTTAATAATGCTATATTTATAAAACTTCTCGCTTGTATTGCAATTAATGAATAGAGTTAATCCTACCTTTGTTAAGCAATTGATATTTAAAATTTCCACTATAAAAGAAGGATGATATGAGCCAATTATTTACAGATTCCAGTTTTCAAAACATTACCAATGTAGCAAATCGTTACAATATAAGTGTTGAAACAACAACAGAATTAACGCACACATTGATGACTACAAATGGTACTATGGCTCAATTTTATCTTCCCGAACTTGGTGGTGGAGGCCAATGGATGCAAGGTGGTATGACTATGGTTGGAGACATGTTTAATAATCAACTAAAATCACTTGTAGATGGAATTTGTTATGATTTATCAAATCTAATAGGGCAAGGTGCTATACAATATAAACCTTTACCAAAATTCAAAAATCCAGATGGGTCGCTGTCTCAGGGAACAAATTGGTGGGGCGATCTAGGTTTTCCCAATTCTACGGGAAGCCAAAACGGCACAAGTTATGCGATTTTTAACGGTATTAACCGTTTGGCAATTCAAGAAAATGGAAAAGTAACAATTTTTGATACCCTAGATCATCAAATAGGAGGTGTTGGTCAACAACAAGGCGGCAATTACTCTGTCAGTTTTAGTAGCCAATATGGTCCAGTAAATTTAGGAGTCCTTCCTATTGTTTCAGCCAACCCCAATAATCAAAGTATTTTAAATAACGTGACGGAATCCGCTCAGCCAGAAGAAATACAGAATTTCGATCAGCCTTCATTTCATGAAGTAAACCAAGAACAAGAGCTACAAACCGATACGCATACAGATTTAGAAGAGGATATTTTTTCTAAAATTGAGAAATTAGCCAGCTTAAAAGATAAAGGCATTCTTTCTGATGATGAATTTACCAATAAAAAAACGGAACTATTAAGTCGATTATAGTAATTTTTTTAATTAAAAATTCAATGAAATAAGGCGTACAAATAGTTTGTCTGGTAAATACTAAAAGGCATGAAAAAATGACTTCCAATGGCTTCTTAAAAATTTATTAAAATTTTAAACAACTACAAATCAATTAAAACCATAAACATTTTGTCCAGAAACTAATTAAAATAGCCTATATAGATTAATGCATATGAAATGAACCTTTTAAAGGAGATTTTCTTTACTAGAATTCTTGATTTATGGGCATACCTTAAGGGGCATTGCTTCTCTTTTTATTTTAAAAAAGTAGTTTAGAACTGAAATTTAATATATCTTTAATTATATTTACTTTAAAACCCTTAACAATGAAATTATTCAAAAAAACATTTTTAGTAATCGCATCTATATTTTTAGGTTCTTTAACTATGCAGGCACAGGACAATACAAGAGAGTTATCTAGTCTGCTCAACATGAAATCTAATTATTTAGAACAAGAAATGCAAAAGCATGGTTACAAGCACATCAAAACTGAAAAAAGCGGTACGAGCGCTTATGCATACTGGTGGAATAGTAACAGAAATAAGTGTGTAACATCACGAGTTACAGATGCGAAAGTAAAATCTATAGTAAACACTATGCCTTTTGATTGTGGAAAAACATCTGATAATTCACATTCAAGCAACAACCACAGTAACGATAGCCAAGATGAAGCCTATAAAAGAGGTGTAAAAGATGCAAAACGTGGTTTCAAGACTCCAAATGCTTATAGTTCTCAAGTATTAATTAACGCTTACGATAGAGGATTCAATTCAAGTAATAATAGCCATGGTAATCACCATAATAACGGTCACCATAGTAAAACACCAAAGTATACAGATTTAAATGGATGGGTTGCAACCTCTGCTTATGCTGTATTAAAGGAACGTGGGTTTAAAGAAGTTAAAAAATTCTCTGAAGGAGATACGACTTACAGATTGTGGTATCATAATGGTTCTGATTTATGTATCAAAACTGAAAGCAAACACAAGAAAATCGCTAAAATTTTCAAATCTAATTCTGAAAATTGTCCTAATTAATTTTAGTGCAACAATTTAAATAATATTCTTTTGTGAGGGGCTATATAGCCCCTCTTTTTTTTACAGCTTATCATTTTTTTCAATTACTAAGGATTTGATTATTAACCTAAAAGAGCCCACTTAAGGTTTAGATCATTAAAAACATACTTCGAATTTCTAGGAAAACCATGCTATACTTGACAGAACCAATTCGATAGTCTTGCAATTCAAACTTAACTACAATTTCACCATTTTTTTATTTCGCTTATTTACCATATAAACTTTTAGAGGTGAGTATTTAGTTATATATTTTTAAGTTGATTTTTATCCGAATGTCAAATCGAGCGCAGTCGCGATCCGATTTTTAACACAGATAAGTTCCCAATTGCGATTGAAGGGACAATAGTACTACATGCTGCTTTCTAATATTCAAATTTTTCCTGAGCTTAAATTAAAAGTATTTATCTACTGAGCTCTAATTTAAAAAATTAAAATCTAGAAATTAAGATAAACACATTATAGAACAGGAAACGATGTGACTTATAGCACATTGGATACATCGGATCGTTTTGTGCCACTGATTTCGGTTTGTTAGTGCCAAGCATTTCGGTTCGTTTTGTGCCACAAGACAGATTGAACTGATTTGAAAGATTAAGTTAATAATACCTTGTCGCTTAAAAACTAGCGATATGGCCAATACACTTGATCCAATGGACTTAAAACAAACTATCACTCTTCATCTTGATGGG
>NZ_JAHKPD010000001.1 GCF_018860245.1 Pseudotamlana agarivorans | reverse complement strand
GAAAACATACGGATTTAAGGTACAAACGAGCGGTAGCCGTGTCCGCAATACTTATGGTCAAACATTTATAAAACACTAAAGTTTCGCTGGCGCTAGTCTCAGACTAGTGCCTAGAGCATCGGTTGTAGCCTTTCGAGTAATCAATAACTTCCTTATTTAACAAGCAAACAAATATCCCTCTTCGGGGGTTACAGGGCGCTTTCCATTAAAAAAGCGCATCGGTGAGATGCGCTTTTAAGGACTTTCTAGTTTAGTTTAATTGGTTTGTTGACTAACTCAAATAATTAAATAATCGTGGATTGCCCTAAATGTATATTAGTAAAGTTTAGATTGGTCTCGTCTGGATTGTGAATAAAATCCTCAATAAAATCACCAACTTTTGTGGTGCTTATATGATCGTATTTGTTGTTTAAATCTGGTGTGGTAATGTGTAGTTTTAACGACTTGTCAACACCTTCTCTCACACGGTTTGCTTCTTCATCTAAACCAAAATGGTCTAATAGCATGGCAGCCGATAAAATAGACGCAATAGGGTTCGCTATGCCTTTATTAGCTGCTTTGGTGTATGCACCGTGAATTGGTTCAAACATCACGTGCTTATCGCCTATAGAAGCAGAAGCTAATAAACCTATAGAACCTACAATAACACTAGCCTCTTCAGAAAGGATATCACCAAACATGTTTTCAGTTAAAATCACATCAAACTGTCTTGGGTTAATAATCAAATCCATAGCTGCATTATCGATGTAAGTGTAATCTAATTTAACATCAGAATATTGCTTTGAAATGTCTTTAACCACACGACGCCAAAGTCTTGAGCTTTCTAGAACATTCGCTTTATCTACTAAAGTTAATTTGCGTTTTCTCGATTGGGCAGCTTTAAAAGCAGCATGCGCAATACGTTCTATCTCAAAACGTTGGTATTCACAAACGTCTGATGCTGTATTGCCGTCTTCACTTAGGTGTCTTTTTCCGAAGTAAATACCGCCAGTTAACTCTCTATAAATAACAAGGTTTGTATCTCTAATCGCTTTTACTTTTAGTGACGATTTGTTTAATAAATCTTCATAAGCAATTACGGGTCTGATGTTAGTATGTAATCCCAACTCCTTACGAATACCTAAAAGGCCTTGTTCAGGACGAACTGTCGCGTCAGGATCGTCGTCATACTTTGTGTTACCAATCGCGCCAAATAAAACAGCGTCTGCTTTCTTACATATTGCAATGGTTTCATCAGGTAAAGCTGTACCTGTTTTTTCTATAGCTACGCCACCAACTAGGGCTTTGTCAAAAGTAAATACGTGATCAAATTCCATGGCAATAGCTTTCAAAACCTTAACGGCTTGAGCTGTCACTTCTGGTCCGATACCATCTCCGGGTAAAACGCCAATATTTAACTTCATATCTAACTTTTTATAGTGGTAATTTCCGCGAAAGCGAAAACACCAACGTGGCTACTAATTTACGCAGAAATAATTTCTTTATAAACTTTACTGCTTGCTATAATTTTATGGATGTCTTCATCATCAACTTCTTTTTTCTTGTCTGCAAAATCTAAAAAGATGGTGTAGATTTCGTCCAATTGAAGTTTTGTAAGTTCATAACCCACCTTTTTTGCTCTATAGGCTAAGGCTGCTCTTCCAGAACGTGCTGTTAAAACAATTGCCGATTCGGTAACACCAACATCCTTAGGATCCATGATTTCGTAAGTTTCACGGTTTTTAATCATCCCATCTTGGTGAATTCCAGAACTGTGAGCAAATGCATTCGCACCAACAATGGCTTTGTTAGGTTGTGTGTAAATACCCATGCTATCGGAAACCAATTGGCTTAATCCGTAAAGCATTTCTGTTTTAATTCCGGTGTCTAAGTTTAGGTAAGGGTGTTGCTTCATAATCATAACCACCTCTTCAAGGGCAGTATTTCCTGCACGTTCTCCAATACCATTAATGGTACACTCAATTTGTCTGGCGCCGTTAATAACACCTTCAATGGAATTTGCTGTTGCTAGACCTAAATCGTTATGACAATGGCATGAAATAATCGCTTTTTCAATGCCTTTCACGTTCTCTTTTAAGTACTTAATTTTAGCACCATATTCACTTGGTAAACAATAACCTGTTGTATCCGGAATGTTTAATACTGTTGCCCCCGCTTTAATGACAGCTTCGCAGATACGCGCTAAATACTCGTTATCGGTTCTTCCTGCATCTTCAGCATAAAATTCAACATCCTCCACAAAGGTCTTAGCGTAAGATACGGCTTTTACAGCACGTTCTATAATCGCTTCCTTAGTAGAATTGAATTTATACTTAATATGAGATTCTGAAGTACCAATTCCCGTATGAATACGTCCGGTTTTAGCAAGTTTTAATGCTTCACCAGCTACTTTTATATCGTTCTCTACAGCACGTGTTAAACCACAAACTGTAGCATTTTTTACAATTTTTGAAATCTCTACAACCGATTTAAAATCTCCAGGGCTAGACACTGGAAAACCAGCTTCAATAATGTCAACACCTAAAAAATCCAGCTGTTCAGCAATGATTATTTTTTGTTCAGTATTAAGCTTACAGCCAGGGACTTGTTCGCCGTCTCTAAGAGTTGTGTCAAAAATTTGGACTTTATTATCAGACATTTATTAAAATTTATTTTCGTATTGTTTTACGAATGTATATTTTGGTTTTGTAAATATTCCATTCTACATTTGTTTTTTACGATGTTAAACACATTGATAAAACAGTTAAAAAGCTGTATAACAGAATCTTACGTATGTTTTTATAACTATGACAAGAGATCAAAAAGATAATTTATTTGTTTTAATTAAGTCGTTATCCAAATCGGAAAAACGACAATTTAAACTTTATGTAGGGCGATTAGGTGTTAATGAAGATTCCAAATTTTTGACCTTGTTCAATATTCTGGATAAGTTAACGACCTACGATGAAGTCGTGATTTTAAAAAAGGGCATTGTTAAGAAACAACAATTGTCTAATTTAAAAGCACACCTATATAAACAGATCTTAATTAGTTTACGTTTAAACCCGTCGCATCAAGATGTGCGTATTCAAATTCGGGAACAGTTAGACTTCGCTACCATTCTTTATCATAAAGGCTTATACAAGCAGAGTTTGAAAATTTTGGATAAGGCTAAAAATTTAGCCATCGCTAATGAAGAAAAGAATGCAGCTTATGAAATTGTCGATCTAGAAAAAGTTATTGAATCGCAATATATAACACGTAGTCTAAATAACAGAGCCGATCAATTGTCGATTGAAGCCAAAGAACTAAGTCGTCAAAATGTATTAGCGAGTAAGCTTTCAAACTTATCACTTCAGTTATATGGTCAGTTTTTAAAAACGGGTTATGTTAAAAATGAAGCGGAAACCAAAAGGATTACCGATTATTTTAATGCCAGGTTGCCTAAATTCCATATAAGTGAATTGGGGTTTAGAGAAAAATTGTGGCTTTACAAGGCTCGATTATGGTATAGTTTTTTGACTCAAGATTTTTTAGCCTGCTATAAGTATTCCAAAAAGTGGGTGGAATTATTCTATCAAAATAAAGACATGATTTTGTTAAATCCTGTCTTTTTCCTTAGAGGAAATCATTATTTATTGGAGTCGCTTTATTACTTGAGACAATATAATAAATTTAAATTCTCGTTATCGCGATTTGAAAATATCATTCAGGAAAAATGGTTTCCAATGGATGATAATATTGAAGGTTTGTCATTTCTTTTTATTTATAACAATAAATTTAATTTGCATTTTATTGAAGGTAGTTTTGAAGAAGGTCTGCCTTTAATTGATGATGTTTTAGAACGCTTAAAAAAATATAAAGATCGTATAGACGAACATCACGTTATGGTGTTTTATTATAAAATAGCGAGCATGTATTTTGGTGCTGGCGATAACCGCAAATGTATTTATTATCTAGAAAAAATAATAAGTAATAAATCGCTGCAAATGCGAGAAGATTTATTGTGTTTTTCAAGAATTTTAAATCTTGTAGCCCATTACGAAGCTGGATTAGATTACAACCTTGACGTTTTAATTAGAAGTACTTATAAGTTTTTAATTAAAATGGAAGATTTGTATGAGGTTCAAAAAGAGTTTATTAAGTTTTTACGTGGCTTGGGAGATATTTATCCGCACGAAGTGAAAAATGAATTCATTAAACTTCATAAAAAATTAAAAGAGTTTGAAGATGATCCTTATCAAAGTCGCGCCTTCTTATATTTAGATATCATCTCTTGGCTAGAATCTAAAATTGAAAATAAACCTATTGGTGAAATCATTAGGAATAAGTTTGTGTTGATGGAACACAATGGTTTATCATAGCATTGTTTTTGGTGGTTCTTGAAAGTAAAAAAGGCCCTGTTTACCTGTGAGTTATACCTGGTATAGGCATTGAAAATATAAAATAACTTCATAAAAATTTGGATATTAACTTTTTCTGAACGAATATTTGCATTCACAAAGTTCAAAAAACTTATTGAAATGTTATCAAGAAAGGCAGAGGGATTAGACCCAATGAAGCCTTAGCAACCCTTTACCTGTAAAGAAGGTGCTAAATTCTACCCTTAATCGGATAGATAACGAAACGAAATTACCTACTGTAGTTTCTAAATTCTTTATAACATTTTTCTATTAAGCACACGGTCGATAATCGTGTATTTTGACTTTTTGGTTTCTCAAAGACCTTCAGGAAATGTTTTTTTTCTGTGTCCTTTGAAATTTTTATTCTCGCGAAGGCGGGAATCATTATTAACTAAAAAAATTAGAAAAATGAGTACACAAAAATTAGCAACAGACGCATTACATGCCGGACATGATTTTGCAGCCAATGGCGGCACAAGAGCCGTTCCAATTTATCAATCTTCTTCGTATGTTTTTAACAATTCAGACCATGCGGCGAATCTCTTTTCATTAAAAGAATTAGGGTTTATTTACACCCGTTTAAACAATCCAACAAATCAAATTTTACAAGACCGTTTAGCCGCTATCGAAGGCGGTATAGGTGCTGTCGTTTTTGCTTCGGGTACTTCGGCGATTTCTACAGGTTTACTTACTTTATTAAAAGCAGGCGATCATATTGTAGCGTCAAGCAGTTTGTATGGTGGAACTTATAATTTGTTGAGTGTAACGTTACCGCGTTTGGGTATTACAACCACTTTTGTTGATGGTTCTAATCCTGACGAGTTTGCAGCCGCTGTAAAAGACAACACCAGAGCGTTTTTTGTAGAATCTTTAGGGAATCCGAAATTAGATGTTTTAGATATTGAAGCCATTGCGGTACATTCAAAAGCAGCAGGCGTTCCTTTTATAGTAGATAATACGGTGGCAACGCCAGCTTTACTAAATCCGATTAAGCACGGTGCGAATATCGTGATACACTCGTTAACGAAATACATTGGCGGACAAGGGACATCGCTTGGAGGTGCTATCATTGATGGTGGTAATTTTGATTGGGCCAACGGGAAATTCCCTGAGTTTACAGAGCCTTCAGCTGGATATCACGGTTTAGTATACCACGAAGCTTTAGGTGCTGCGGCATATACTTTTAAATTAATTTTAGAAGGTTTAAGAGATTTCGGTGGTGCTTTGAGTCCGTTTAACGCCTTTCAAATCATTCAAGGTTTAGAAACCTTACCGGTTAGAATCAAGCAACATTGTGAAAACGCATTGGAACTAGCCAAATGGTTAGAAGCGCAGGAAGAGATTGCTTGGGTAAATTATCCAGGTTTAGAAAGTAATAAATATAAAAAGTTAGCCGATAAATATTTGCCAAAAGGACAAAGTGGTATTGTTACTTTCGGACATAAAGGCGGGTTTGATGCTGCAAAAAAGATAGCAGATAACACCAAATTGTTCTCATTATTGGCTAATATTGGCGACACAAAATCTTTAATCATTCATCCCGCAAGTACAACCCATCAACAGTTGGATGAAGCTGAGCAAAATTCGGCAGGGGTTTCAGCAGATTTAATAAGATTATCTGTGGGAATTGAAGATATTGAAGACTTAAAAGCAGATTTGTCAGAAGCTTTTAAGACGATTTAAATTAAGAACACAACGTTTTAAAATATAGAATTTGGAGCAGTCATTGCAACATATTGTCATTAAAGATTTCGTTACCGAAAATCAAACCCTTAATTCCGAAATCAATTTAAGCTACCAGGTTTTTGGTAAACCTATTGGTGAGGCACCTATTGTTTTGGTAAATCATGCCCTTACGGGGAATAGTCATGTAGCCGGAAAAGGGGGCTGGTGGAGTGATTTAATTGGAGATGACAAAGTTATCGATACCAAGCTTTACACCGTTCTGGCTTTTAATATTCCAGGAAACGGTTTCGATGGTTTCGTGATTGATAACTACAAAGATTTTGTAGCTAGAGATATCGCGAAGTTGTTTTTAATTGGTTTAGAAGAACTTAAAACAGGTAAATTATTTGCCGTAGTTGGAGGTTCGTTAGGTGGTGGTATTTCATGGGAAATGGCTGTGATAAAACCAGATTTAACCGAAAATTTGGTTGTAGTAGCAACCGATTGGAAATCCACCGATTGGCTAATTGCAAACTGCCAAATTCAAGAGCAATTTTTACTAAACTCTAAGCATCCTGTTCATGATGCGCGTATGCATGCTATGCTATGTTACCGCACGCCGGAGTCGTTTAAGGAGCGTTTTCAACGTTCAAAAAATGACGATTTAGAGATTTTTAATGTGGAGAGTTGGTTGTTACATCACGGTGATAAGTTGCAAGAGCGTTTCCAGCTTTCTGCTTATAAATTAATGAATCAGCTGCTTAAAACCATTGATGTTACTAAAGGGAGAACCGAGAATTTTAATGTGTTAGAAAACATTGAAGCCAATATTCATATTGTTGGAGTGGATTCCGATTTGTTTTTTACTGCGGAAGAAAACAGAGAAACCCAAAAACAGTTGGCATTAACACATCATAATGTGACGTATAACGAAATTAATTCCGTACATGGTCATGATGCGTTTTTAATGGAATATGACCAGTTGGAAAAAATAATAGAAGGCATTTTTGTGCCAAATTCTAAAAGAAAAAGAATGAAAGTATTAAAATTTGGAGGCAAATCATTAGCAAACGGAGAAGGTTTAAACACCGTGCTTTCCATTATAGAAAATAAAGTAAACGCTGGCGAGCGCATCAGTATTGTGGTTTCGGCAAGAGGAACGGCAACCGATGATTTGGAAGCTATTTTAAGCAAGGCCTTAAAAGGAAAACCTTATAAGGAGGATTTAGAAGCTTTTAAAGCCTATCAAAGTGCCCCGTCTAAAAATGTGGATTTCACAACAGAATTTTCCACTTTAGATAAACTTTTTGAAGGAGTTAGCTTATTAGGGGATTACAGTAGTAAGACCAAGGATAATATTTTGGCGCAAGGCGAATTGTTATCGGTTAAGTTAATTACTAGTATTTTAGATGCACGTGGTATTAAAGCACATGCTACCGATTCGCGTGAGCTTATTAAAACCGATGAGGTTTTTGGAAATGCGCAGCCTTTAGCAAAATTATCTAAAGAGAATACCCAAGCTTATTTTAAAAAGCATAAAGATACCGTGAACGTGATTACTGGTTTTATCGCTTCTAATTTAAAGAATGAAACCACCACTTTAGGTAGAAACGGTAGTAATTATACGGCGGCATTAATCGCTAATTTTTTAGATGCTGAAGAGCTTCAGAACTACACACACGTTAACGGAATTTACACAGCAGACCCAAATATGGTTGCCGATGCGCAGCAAATTAGAGAGCTGTCGTTTAGTGAAGCAAATGAGTTAGCGAATTTCGGAACCTCGGTGTTGCATGCTAAAACAATCATTCCGCTTGTTGAAAAAAACATCAGCCTCCGAATATTAAATACCTTTAATCCAGATGATGAAGGGACTTTAATTACCGCAAGACCGAGCACCAAAGAAGTAACGTCGTTATCGGTTTTAGATAATGTGGCGCTTTTAAATTTTGAAGGCCGCGGATTGCTAGGTAAAATTGGTGTAGATGCTAGAATATTTAAAGCTTTAAGTAATTACGGTATTAGTGTGAGTATCGTTTCTCAAGGGTCTTCGGAACGTGGTATTGGGTTAATTATTGATTCGGATCAAGCGACGCAAGCAGTGATTGCTTTAGAACGTGAGTTTGAAGGTGATTTTTACTCGCAGGATGTTAATAAAATTGATGTGGTTGATGATGTAGCTGTAATTTCCATCGTGGGAATTGAGTTGAGTTCCTTCCATAAACCATTTAATGCGCTTATAAAAAACCAAATTACACCACTGTTATTTAATAATACGGTGACTGGAAAGAACGTGAGTTTGGTGGTTAAAAAGGACCAACTGCATAAGGCGGTAAACGTGATTCATGGTGAAGTTTTCGGAATTTCAAAAAAGATAAACATTGCTATTTTTGGCCACGGAGGTGTTGGAGGCGCGTTAATTAATCAGATTTTAAAATCGAAAGGTGATATTGAATCTCGTAAAGGCATTAACCTTAATATTTTTGCCATAGCCAATTCTAAAAAGCAATTGTTAAGTAAAGATGGCGTTGAATTAACTTGGGAAGAGGATATAAAAACAACGGATAATAACAGCTCATTGGCAAATATTATTGCCTTTGCAAAAACCAATCATTTAGAGAACTTAATTGCCGTAGATAACACAGCAAGTCCTAGTTTTTATGAAAATTATATTCCTTTAATTGAGGCTGGTTTCGACTTGGTGTCTTCCAATAAGGTAGCGAATACGGTATCGCATAAATTCTATAAGGATTTACGTTTTGAGTTAAAAGAAAACAATAAGCAATATTTATACGAAACCACGGTTGGTGCAGGTTTACCGTTAATTGATACCATTAAGTTGTTACACGAGTCGGGAGAGAATATCACGAGAATTCGTGGGGTGTTTTCAGGGACTTTAAGTTATTTATTCAATAATTTTTCTGTGGAAGACAAAGCGTTTAGTGAAATTATTCAGGAAACGATCGACAAAGGTTTTACAGAACCAGATCCGCGTGAGGATTTCTCTGGAAATGATGTGGCTAGAAAATTGTTAATTCTAGCAAGAGAGTTAGATTTGCATAATGAGTTTGAAGATGTTGAGGTTCAGAATTTAATTCCGGAACAATATCAAAACATTTCGGTGGAAGAGTTTTTAAAACAATTGGATGTTTTAGATGATGAATTTCAAAAACTGAAGGCTAACCAGGAGCCAGATCACGTGTTACGTTATGTAGGTGATTTGTCTGGAGATTTATCTCAAGATAAAGGGAAATTGGAAGTCAAATTAGTATCTATTCCTGAAGATAGTACTTTAGGCCATGTTAAGGGAAGTGATGCGATTTTTGAAATATTTACAGAATCTTACGGTGAACAACCTATCGTGATTCAAGGTGCTGGAGCAGGAGCAGAAGTAACGGCGCGTGGGGTGTTTGGTGATATATTGAGATTGTCTAAACACATTAATTAAATTCCTGCGAAAGCAGGAATCTCAAGAAGAATATGTTAAAGGATAAATTCAGTTTAGGGAAGAGTGTCTAGGCGGGAATCTCAAGAAGCATAAAAATATAAGTCCAAATTAGGTTTAGAAAACCTCAAAGGCTAACTAGTTAAAACAGTAAGTCTGGTAATTTAACCAACTTTGGCGGATAAGCGCATTAGGGATAGAAGCGGCATCCTTTTTTTGCCTCCTAAAAGGTGAAAAAAGATATAGCGGAAAGCCCGACCCGATAGGGAAATGCCAAACAATGAATTATTAAAACGAATTATGAGTAATAACAAGAAATTTGAAACTTTAGCGATTAGAACGCAGACAGAAACGTCTCAGTTTTCGGAACATTCGGTGCCGTTGTATTTAACATCAGGCTTTGTTTTTGACGATGCTGAGGAAATGAGAGCCTCGTTTGCAGAAGAGAAACAGCGCGATTTATACAGCCGTTACAGTAATCCGAACGTCAACGAATTTGTTGACAAGGTGTGCTTGATGGAAGGGGCAGAGGCAGGTTTTGCTTTCGCGAGTGGTATGGCTGCGGTGTTTTCAACGTTTGGAACTTTGCTGGATGCTGGAGATCATGTGGTGTCCTGTAGTTCGGTTTTTGGTGCAACCCATGGTTTGTTTACTAAATATTTACCGAAATGGAATATTGAATATTCTTATTTCAATGTGAATGAAGTTGATAATATTGAAAACTTAATCAAGCCAAATACTAAATTTATCTACGCTGAAACACCTACGAACCCTGGTGTGGATGTGTTGGATTTAGATTTGTTAAGTGCCATTTGTAAAAAACATGGTTTGTTGTTGGTGATTGATAATTGCTTTGCAACGCCGTATTTACAAAATCCGATTAAACATGGAGCCGATTTAGTAATCCATTCGGCTACAAAATTAATGGATGGTCAAGGGCGTGTGCTTGGTGGTGTAACCGTGGGTAAAAAAGAATTGATTCGTGAAATTTACTTGTTTTCAAGACTTACTGGTCCGTCGATGAGCGCGTTTAATGCTTGGGTGTTATCGAAATCTTTAGAGACATTAGCGGTTAGAACAGATAAACACTGTGAAAATGCGTTAAAATTGGCAACTTTTTTAGAAGGGCATCCAAAAGTAACCTGGGTAAAGTATCCTTTCTTGAAGTCGCACCCACAACACGAAGTGGCTAAAAAGCAAATGAAATTAGGAGGTAATATTATCGCTTTTGAAGTAAAAGGCGGCATAGAAGGTGGTAGAACATTTTTAGATGCCATTAAAATGTGTTCGTTATCGGCTAACTTAGGAGATACAAGAACCATTGTAACGCACCCTGCAAGTACAACGCACGCTAAAGTAGAGGCCGATGTAAAAGCCGCTGCTGGTATTACCGATGGTATGGTGCGTGTATCTGTTGGTTTGGAGCATGTAGATGATGTGATTGCCGATTTAGAACAGGCTTTACAATAAGCAAAAACCTATTAAATATAAATGAAATGCCTTTACATGATTGTGGAGGCATTTTTTTTAGAATTAAATTAGAATGGTTGCTGAATATTTAGGTGTTGTTATTGAGGGTGACGGGCTTGCAACCTCCCTGTATTAAGATTTAACAGAATATTTGCAAATTGGTTAACCAATTATAAGTACCTTTGCAGTGCTTTAATTTTATTTAAAAAAGCGTACTGATATGAAGAGATTACCTTATTTGTTTATTGTTCTATTATTAGGTTTTGCAGTATATAATTGCAGTAGTCCAAGTGATGATTTTGAAGAGGTTGAGCAGGAAACACCTACCGAGCCAGAGGAAGATAAGGAACCTGAGCCTGAGCCTGAACCAGAACCTGAAGAGGATAACGATGGAGAACTTGATCCAAATAGAGCACCTTCTGAAAATTTTGATTTATCAACTTGGAATTTGAGTATTCCAGTGAATAGTGGAAAAGGTACAGCGCTTACAAAAACGGTGGCTGAAATAAATGCAGGTTATGAGCATGATGAGTATTTTTACACTGCAGCAGATGGCGGTATGGTTTTTAAATGTCCTAATGATGGTTTTAAAACCTCTGTAAACACTTCGTATACTCGTGTTGAATTACGAGAAATGCTTAGGGGGACGAATACCAGTATTAAAACGCAGGGTGTTAATAAAAACAATTGGGTTTTCGGTACTGCCCCAGAAGCTGATAAAAAAGCAGCCTTTGGATATGATGGTGAAATGACCGCAACATTGGCTGTAAACCATGTAACAACAACAGGGAGTAATAGTCATATTGGTCGTGTTATTGTAGGGCAAATTCATGCTAATGATGATGAGCCTGTTCGTATTTACTACAGAAAATTAAAAAATAACGACTTAGGATCTATCTATTTTGCTCACGAACCTACCGACGGTAACGGTGATGAGCAATGGCATGAAATGATTGGTTCTCGAAGTAATAGTGCTTCCAACCCTACTGATGGCATTGCATTAGGTGAGAAATTTAGTTATGCCATTAAGGTTACAGGTGACGCTTTAACCGTTACGATTTCAAGAGAAGGGAAGCCAGACGTATATAAAACTGTAAATATGAAAAGCAGTGGTTTTAACGTTTCTGGACAATATATGTATTTTAAAGCTGGTGTTTATAATCAAAATAACACGGGTGATGCTGATGATTATGTACAAGCTACTTTTTATGCATTAGAAAAATCGCATACAACGTATTAGGTTTAAAAACAGTATAGTAAATGAGTTTATATACTCATATTTATACAACCAAGTTAAAGCATACTAAAACACTATAGACTATTATTCTATGGTGTTTTTTTATTTTAAGGCTGTAATAAAATATCTATATTAGCAGGATGTTATCTAAGAAAACAAAATACGGATTAAAGGCCCTTACCTTTATTGCTCGAAGTGAAGGAGATATGCCTTTACAAGTTGCCGAAATTGCTAAACAAGAACAAATTCCGCAGAAATTTCTAGAAAGTATCCTGCTAACTTTAAGAAAATCGGGAATCTTGGGTTCTAAAAAAGGAAAGCA
Organism: Pseudotamlana agarivorans; assembly: GCF_018860245.1. Classification (GTDB taxonomy): domain Bacteria; phylum Bacteroidota; class Bacteroidia; order Flavobacteriales; family Flavobacteriaceae; genus Pseudotamlana; species Pseudotamlana agarivorans_A. The sequence goes on along the minus strand of NZ_JAHKPD010000001.1, from coordinate 96,898 downwards.
TGGTGGTTATTATTTAAGAGAGGAACCTTCGGAAATTTTAATGACCGATGTTATGCGTGTTTTAGAAGGGCCCATTGCCATGGTACCCTGCGTAAGTTTGAACTACTACGAAAAGTGCGACGACTGTGTAGATGAAGATTTATGTAGTGTCAATAAGTTGATGCTTCAGGTACGTGATAGTACGCTTAAAGTGTTCAGAAATACGACATTGGCCGATTTGTCTCATACAGGTGAATAAGAAATTCTTAAATTATCTACACTTTTCTTAAAGAAATAAAACCTTAGCCTGAAAAATATTCTAAAATTCTAAAAAGTTCGAGAATTACTTTTATATGTTATAAAATGTATTACTTTTGTAATCCCTACTAAATTGATAGGATTAATATAAAACGTCAACAAATGATTGCGCAGATGTTAATTAAAAATAAAGAGAAGTCTACATATAAAGAGGATAGTGCAACTGAAAAGCCAATTAGAAGTGTTGTAAAATCACTTAGTTGGAGAACTATCGGTACGTTAGATACGATATTAATTTCTTGGTTAGTAACCGGAGAATTAACCTTAGCTTTTTCAATAGGTTCTATCGAATTAGTAACAAAAATGGTGTTATACTTTTTCCACGAACGTGCATGGAATTCTATTAAGTGGGGAAAATAAATAAAGAATTATGTTTACAGAAAATCAAATAGAGGAATTAAACAAGGCGTTCAAGGATGCGGCACCAGCCGATATCATAAAAAAAGCGCTTGAACTTAGTAAGGAAGCCGTTGTTACAACAAATTTCAGACCGTACGAAGCTGTTATTTTACATGCTGTAAATGCAGTAGAGTCTGAAACTCCTGTAATCTGGTGTGATACAGGATATAATACGCCTCAAACCTATAGACATGCAGAGCAAGTGATTAAAGATTTAGCTTTAAATGTGTTTTTGTATGTGCCTAAACAAACATCGGCACATCGCGATGTGGTTATGGGAATTCCAACGGTTGATGCTCCGGAGCATGCTTTGTTTACAGAGCAAGTAAAGCTAGAGCCTTTTACTAGGGCTATGGCAGAACACAAGCCAAAAGTGTGGTTTACAAACTTACGTCAAGGGCAAACAGCCTTTAGAAATAGTATTGGGATTTTTAGTTTAAGTAAAGATGGCGTTTTAAAGGTTAGTCCGTTTTACTTTTGGTCTGATGAAAAATTAGATGGATATTTATCGCAAAATAACTTGCCAAACGAATTTAAATATTTCGACCCAACAAAAGCATTAGAAAATAGAGAGTGTGGATTACACGCTTAAAGCAGTTTAAAGTTTAAGGTTAAAAGTTTAATGTTGTAGTAATTAAGAAAAACCATCAACTAAAAACCACAACCAATAATCATAAAAAATTATGAAAAAAGACACATCCAATATTAACTCGCTAGAAAACGAAGCGATATATATTATGAGAGAAGTAGCGGCACAGTTTGAAAAACCTGTGTTATTATTTTCAGGAGGAAAAGATTCTATCACGTTAGTACGTCTAGCGGTAAAAGCCTTTTATCCTGCAAAAATTCCTTTTCCATTAATGCATATCGATACGGGGCATAATTTTCCAGAAACGATTGAGTTTAGAGACCGTTTATGTGAAGAATTAGGTTTAGAATTGATCGTGAGAAATGTTCAGGATTCTATTGATGAAGGTAAAGTGAAAGAAGAATCTGGACGTTATGCAAGTAGAAATATGTTGCAAACCACCACACTTTTAGATGCCATCGAAGAGTTCAAGTTTGATGCTTGTATTGGTGGTGCGCGTCGTGATGAAGAAAAAGCAAGAGCTAAAGAACGTATTTTTTCTGTTCGTGATGATTTCGGACAATGGGATGAAAAGAACCAACGTCCTGAATTATTCGATATGTTGAATGGCGATATTGAGCACGGTCAGAATGTACGTGTGTTCCCTATTTCAAACTGGACAGAACTAGATGTGTGGTCGTATATCGAACAAGAAAATATTGAAATTCCTTCAATCTATTTCGCTCACAAACGTAAAGTATTCTTAAGAGACGGTATGATTTGGTCTGCGGAAGATGATGTTGTTTATAGAGACGAAAATGAGCAAGTGATTGAAGAGATGGTACGTTTTAGAACCGTTGGTGATATGAGTTGTACAGCAGCCGTTTTATCTGATGCTGTTTCAATTTCTAAAGTTGTAGAAGAAATTAGAGATTCAACAATATCAGAACGTGGTGCACGTATCGATGATAAACGTTCGGAAGCAGCCATGGAAAAACGTAAACAACAAGGGTATTTCTAAAAATTTTCTTAAGAAAATTTTCGCTCTAAGCCTTAAGCTATATGCTTAACGCTAAAAAAAATAAAGTTCAGATTGCTTAAGGCGTAAAGCTTATAGCATAAAGCAAAAAATAAAATGGAAGTATTAAAAATTGCAACAGCAGGAAGTGTAGATGATGGAAAAAGTACGTTAATCGGACGTATTCTTTACGATACAAAATCATTGACAACAGATAAGTTAGAAGCCATTGAGAAAACAAGTAAGCAACGTGGTTATGATTACTTAGATTTTTCGTTAGCTACCGATGGTTTAGTTGCAGAAAGAGAACAAGGAATCACCATTGATGTGGCGCATATTTATTTTTCTACTAAAAAGAAAAGTTACATCATCGCCGACACACCAGGCCACGTAGAATATACGCGTAACATGGTAACTGGAGCTTCAACATCACAGGCTTCTATCATCTTAATTGATGCTAGAAAAGGGGTGATTGAGCAAACAAATCGTCATTTTTTCATCAATAATTTATTACGAATTAAAGATGTTGTGGTTGCGATTAACAAAATGGATTTAGTGGATTATTCTGAAGAAACTTATAATAAAATCAAAGAAGATTTTTCAGAATTAATGGGTAAGAGAGATTACCAAGATCAAAACATCACATTCATTCCTGTAAGTGCCTTAAAAGGTGATAATGTGGTAAACAAGACAGATAAAATGTCTTGGTATAAAGGACAAACCTTATTAGAGCATTTAGAAGAATTGGATAAATCGGATATTTTTAACGTAGGTACACCGCGTTTCCCTGTGCAGTATGTGGTACGTCCTAAAACGGAAGAATTTCACGATTTTAGAGGCTACGCCGGAAAAGTTTACGGTGGAAACCTAAGTGTAGGTGATGATATTGTTGTTTTACCGTCTCAAACAAAATCGAAGATTAAAGATATTTATTTCTACGACGAGAAGTATGAAACCGCTTCAAGACGTTCATCGGTAACCATTACTTTAGAAAATGATATCAATGTAAGTCGTGGCGATATGATTGTTAAAGCAGATGATCTTCCAACTATTGAAAAGCAATTTACCGCTAATGTTTGTTGGATGGATGCTTCTAATTTAACAACAGGAGGTAAATACTTAGTGCAACACGGTGTAAACAAAGTATTGGCTAAAGTTGATAAAATAAACCATAAAATACATCCAGATTATTCTGGAATCGAAGAGGGTGCTACATCTTTAGGTGTAAACGATATTGCTTCGGTAACCTTTAAATTAAACAAACCAATTTTTTACGATCAGTTTAAAAATCACAGAACAAATGGTTCGTTTATTTTAATCGACCCACAATCGAATAATACGGTAGGAGCTGGATTTATCCAGTAGAAAGAAGCGAGGCCCCCTAGCCCCCATAGGGGGAATTAGCTAGGTTGCGAAAAAAAAACCAAACAGTTTCACAAAGTTTTAAATTTTGTGAATTGTTGAAAAATAAAACGAGTTTGCTCCTCTTGAGTAATAATTTCTCCACTATGGGGAGATTAGGAGGCGCATTTAACAACAAAATTCTTGCACTACCCGAGTAAGAATTCCTCCCCTTTCGGGGAGGTTAGGAGGGGCATATCATGCAAACATTTAGATCAGAAATAGAGAATCCAGTTGTAGAAAGGGATATCATTGAATTAGCGAATAAAATTGAGCTTTTTAACAATGGTAAAATTGATGAGGAAAAATTTAGAAGTCTCCGTTTAGCTCGTGGGGTTTACGGTCAGCGTCAAGAAGGCGTGCAAATGATTCGTATTAAAATTCCTTACGGAAAATTAAAAAGTAATCAATTACGTCGAATTTCTGAAGTATCCGATGAGTATTCTCGTGGTCGCTTACATATTACCACACGTCAAGATATCCAAATTCACTATGTGGATTTGAATAGAACTCCAGAATTATGGGCAGAACTTGAAAAAGATGAGGTAACTGTGCGTGAAGCTTGTGGTAACGTGGTAAGAAACGTAACGGCTTCTGAAACTGCAGGTATCGATGTAAACGAACCTTTTGATGTGTCTCCTTACGCAGATGCCCTGTATAAATTCTTTTTACGTAACCCAATTTGTCAAGAAATGGGACGTAAGTTTAAAGTATCTTTCTCTTCTACCGATGAAGATACGGGATTATCTTACTTACATGATATTGGTTATATCGCCAAAGAGCAAAATGGGGTACGCGGATTTAAAGTTGTTGTTGCTGGAGGATTAGGTTCCCAGCCTCGTCATGCCGATGTATTGTTTGATTTTGTTGAAACCGATAAAATCATTCCAATCATGGAAGGTGTTTTAAGAGTTTTCGATCGTTATGGTGAGCGTAAAAGTCGTGCTAAAGCGCGTATGAAATTCTTATTAAAAGATATCGGTTTAGAGGCTTTTAAAGAATTAATTGCTGAAGAACAAAAAGCAATCGAATTTAAAACAGTAGCTATTGATGCTGATGCTTATGTGCCTTCAAAACCTGTTTCGGTGGAAGCGCCACAAGTTGAAATAATAGATCAAGAAGCTTTCGAATTATGGAAATCTACAAACCTTATTCCTCAAAAGCAGGAAGGTTATGTGGCTATTGGAATCAAAGTGTTATTAGGTGATTTTTATACCGATAAAGCTCGTTTATTAGCTGATTTAGTTGATGAATACGGTGCAGGAGAAGTGCGTTTAACGTTACGTCAAAATATCGTAATTCCTTTTGTTAAGGAAGACTTAGTACCACTTTTTTACCAAGAATTAGAAAAATTAGGATTTGTTGAAGCGGGTTATAATAAAGCCGTTGATATTACTGCTTGTCCTGGAACCGATACGTGTAACTTAGGAATTGCTAGTAGTACAGGAATTGCTGATGAGTTAGAGCGTGTGATTAAAGCAGAATACCCACAATATCTTAAAAACGAAGATTTAGTGATTAAAATTAGTGGATGTATGAATGCTTGTGGACAACATAATATGGCAAATATTGGTTTCCAAGGGATGTCGGTTCGTACGCCAGATAAATTAGTTGCACCAGCATTACAAGTTTTATTAGGTGGTGGTAATATAGGGGATGGAAACGGAGCTTTCGCCGATAAAGTGGTGAAAGTGCCTAGTAAAAGAGGGCCAGAGGCATTAAGACGTGTGCTTAATGATTATGAGGCCAATGCAGGTGGAAAATCTTATGTAGATTACTATAAAGAGAAAGGGCAGAAATATTTCTACGATTTCTTACAAGATTTACAAGATGTTAGCAACTTAACACAGGAAGATTTTATCGATTGGGGAACTAACGAAGAATATGTAAAAGAAATTGGAGTTGGTGAATGTGCTGGTGTTGTGATCGATTTAATTGCTACTTTGTTCTTAGAAAGTGAAGAAAAAATAGATAATGCTAAAGAATCTTTTGAAAACAAAGTGTATTCTGGAGCTATTTATTTCGCTTACCAATCTTTAGTAAATTCCGCGAAAGCGTTATTATTAGCAGAAAACAAGAAAACAAATACGCATGCTGGGATCATTAAAGATTTTGATGCCTTGTTTGTGGAAACAGAGAAAATAAATTTAGGAACTTCTTTTTCTGATTTAATCTACCAAATCAATAAATTTGCGCCAACGGAAGCGTTTGCAACAAAATATATTGATAATGCCAATGTGTTTTTAGCAAAGGTAAGAGCTTTCAGAGAATCGGAAACCGTTGCTTAACTAAAGTAAAGCAGTATAAATTTAATAAATGAAAGTAAAAACACCCATATTAACCGTTGTAGGCGCAGGTCCAGGAGACGAAGATTTAATTACGCTTAAAGCAATTAAAGCGATTGAATCTGCCGATGTGATCCTATACGATGCGCTTATAAACGAATCACTTCTTAAATATGCTTCAAAAGATGTAGAGCTTATTTTTGTGGGAAAACGCAAAGGGTGTTACGCTTTTCAACAAGAACAAATTAATGATTTGATTGTTGCTAAAGCGAAAGAAAAAGGACATGTGGTTCGTTTAAAAGGTGGCGACCCGTTTATTTTTGGTCGTGGTGCCGAGGAGATCGATTATGTAAGACCATTTGGTTTAGAAACCTTTGTGGTTCCGGGCATATCGTCTTCCATTGCTGCGCCTGCTTACCAAGGGATACCGCTAACAAAACGCGGTGCTTCCGAAAGTTTCTGGGTGATTACAGGAACGACTAAAAAACACCAGATTTCTAGTGATGTTGCGCTGGCAGCCAAGTCGTCGGCAACGGTAGTAATTTTAATGGGCATGAGTAAGCTAGACGAAATTGTAAAGATTTTTTCTGCTGAAAATAAACAAGATGTATCTATAGCTATCATTCAAAACGGCACTCGAGAGAATCAAAATGTTGGCATTGGAACCATTGGAACCATTCAAAAGATTGTTGCAGAAAAAGGATTGTCTTCTCCTGCAATTATAGTTATTGGTGATGTTGTGAGAGAACGCGCGGTATTAAGTTCTATTTATTCAGAAGTTAAAGAAGAATAGGAATGGAAAGAAATAATTTATATCCCATTTTTCTTAAAACGAAAAGTTTAAATATACTTATAGTTGGAGGTGGTTATGTGGCGGAAGAGAAATTAACCTTTCTTCTAAAATCAAGCCCCGATGCTAATGTTACGATGGTCTCTAACATGTTTAGAGAAGAAACGATTGCATTAGCAAAAAAGGGAAACGTCACTTTAATTGAAGATAAGTACAAGAAAAAATATTTAAAAGGAAAGCATATTGTGGTGGCAACTACCAATAAGCCTAAAGTAAATATTAAAGTGCATAAACACTGTAGAAAAAGGAGTCTTTTGGTTAATGTAGCCGATAATCCGCCATATTGTGATTTTTATATGGGTGGTATTGTAACCAAAGGCAACGTGAAAGTCGCGATTTCCACAAACGGAAAATCACCTACGACAGCCAAACGTTTACGACAGTTTTTTGAGGATGTGATTCCAGAAAATGTAGATGATTTAGTGCAGAACTTGAACGAATACAGAAAAACAATAAAAGGTGATTTCGAACAAAAGGTTGAAAAACTGAACGAATTCACAAAAGGATTAATTGAAAAATAAGTAAAAGTACCATACAATGATTGAAACAGATATACTAATAATTGGCGCGGGGCCAACAGGACTATTTACAGTATTCGAAGCTGGATTATTAAAACTGAAATGCCATTTAATTGATGCGTTGCCACAACCTGGCGGACAGTGTTCAGAATTATATCCTAAAAAACCAATTTATGATATTCCTGGATTTCCTGAAATTTTAGCTGGAGATTTAACTAAAAACTTACTTGAGCAAGCAAAACAGTTTGAACCTGGTTTTACTTTAGGTGAACGTGCAGATACGGTTGAAAAGCAAGAGGATGGTACCTTTATAGTGACTACTAATAAAGGAACAAAGCATCACGCTAAAGTGGTTGCTATTGCTAGTGGTTTAGGTAGTTTTGAGCCTAGAAAACCACAGTTGGAGAGCCTTGCTCAATATGAAGACAAAGGTGTGGAGTATATGATTAAAGAACCAGAAGTGTATCGTGATAAAAACGTCATCATTGCTGGTGGTGGAGATTCTGCTTTAGATTGGTCAATCTTTTTAGCCGATGTTGCAAAAAGTGTGACGCTTATTCATAGACGTAATGAATTTAGAGGGCATTTAGATTCTGTAGAAAAAGTGCAAGAATTAAAAGATGCAGGAAAAATTAATTTGATTACACCCGCTGAAGTTACAGATATTATCGGAGATGGTAAGGTTGAAGGTATTGAAATCACAAAAAAAGGAGAAGAGCCTTTTACTTTAGAAACCGATCATTTTATACCTTTATTTGGGTTATCACCTAAATTAGGACCTATCGCCAACTGGGGATTAGAAATTGAAAAAAATGCCATTAAGGTTAATAATGCCTTAGATTATCAAACGAATATCCCAGGTATTTTTGCTATTGGTGATGGTAATTTCTATCCAGGGAAATTAAAATTGATACTTTGTGGTTTTCATGAGGCGACTATCATGTGTCAAGCCGCATATAAAATTATACATCCAGGGAAGAAAAATATTTTAAAATATACTACAGTTTCTGGTGTAGATGGTTTTGATGGTTCTCGTAAAGAGGCCCCAAAAGCTGTTGTACAAGCTATTAATTAATAAGTTCAATTCAGCCTTTTAGATTTGAATTTAAAAGCTGTTAAAATAATATTCTAATCCTACAAAGTTTGTAAAAACCTTGTAGGATTTAGTGTTTAAAATAGGAGGATTTAAAAGGATAAGTTTTACATTTATAAACAAAAATCATTAAGACTAATAAAGCATATAGCACATATGAAAAGTTATAACGTTTGCCTTAAAGACACCGCGAAAACATTTACTAAAAGACTGTTTTATTCTTTGTTTGACTGCGAGCAAGAAGAAGCGCATGGTAAATATTTAGAGAAAAAATTTCTTAAAATTGTATCCAAGTTAGAGATTGAGAATGGCGAGGAGATTTGGAAAAAATTTAAAGCGGAACTTCCTGAAATTAGAAAAACATTGGATTTAGACGCTATTGCTTTTGAAAGTAATGATCCAGCATCACATTCCTTAGCCGAAATTTACTTGGCCTATCCAGGGTTTTATGCCATTTCTATTTATAGGTTAAGTCACGCGCTTTATAAACTAGGCGTGCACATCTTACCACGAATGATGAGTGAATATATTCATGGCATTACAGGGGTAGATATTCACCCGGGGGCAACTATTGGGAAATCTTTTTACATCGATCACGGAACAGGGATTGTAATTGGAGAAACAAGTATTATTGGCGAAAATGTTAAAATATATCAAGGGGTAACACTAGGTGGTATTTCTGTGTCTAAAAATTTAGCGTCTACAAAACGTCATCCTACCATTGAGGATAATGTTTGCATTTACGCAAACGCTACCATTTTGGGAGGCGATATTGTTATTGGAGCATATAGCATTATTGGAGCGAATGTTTGGATCACAGAATCTGTTCCTGAAAATTCGTTGGTAACTTATCAAACAGAAATAAAAATTAGACCTAAGAAGAATGGAATATAAAAACAGTATAATTGGTCAAATAGGGAACACGCCATTAGTGGAAGCCACGCACCTTATCTCGAAAAAAGGCGTTCGCTTGTTTTTAAAGTTAGAAGGAAACAACCCTGGAGGAAGTGTAAAAGACCGTCCTGCTTTTCATATGATTAATGAAGCCTTAAAACGTGGAGATATTAAAAAAGGAGGCACTCTAGTAGAGGCGACTAGCGGAAATACAGGTATTGCTTTAGCTTTTATCTCCAAGTTACTAGGGCTTAATATGGTGTTGATTATGCCTGAAAACTCTACCGAAGAACGTGTGAAAACCATGCGCGCTTACGGTGCTGAGGTGATTTTAACCCCAGCCGATGTTGGTATTGAGGGGTCGCGCGATTTGGCTTTCAAACTCAGAGATGAAAAAGGGTATGTGTTGCTCAATCAGTTTGAGAATCCAGATAACTGGAAAGCACATTACCACACGACAGGGCCTGAAATTTGGGAAGCTACAAATCATAAAATAACACATTTTGTTTCAGCTATGGGAACCACAGGGACCATAACTGGGGTTTCTACCTTTTTAAAAGAGCAAAATAAAAATATAACCATTGTTGGCGCACAGCCTGCCGATGGGGCAAGAATTCCAGGGATTAGAAAATGGTCGCCTGAATATGTGCCTAAATTTTTCGACCCTAGAAGAGTGGATATCGTTGTCGATGTTTCGGAAGAAGATGCTAAACAAACCACCATCAATTTAGCCAAAGAAGAAGGTGTATTTGCCGGAATGAGCAGTGGCGGTTCTGTGTTTTGTGCCTTAAAAATTGCCGAAACTTTAGAGGAAGGTGTTATTGTTGCCGTTATTTGCGATCGTGGGGATCGTTACCTGTCATCAACCCTATTTGAATAGCGGTTGCAATTTTTATCAATTTCCTGTGAATAAAGGAATATAGTTAGTATTTTTGTTCGCGAAATCAATAACTATTAGAGTATTGAATTTTGTTCATTAACGTATTAATGTTATCAAGAAAGGATGAGGGATTAGACCCGTTGAAGCCTTGGCAACCCTTTATCTGGTAAAGAAGGTGCTACGTTCTACTGATAATTAAAAATTATTGGAAAGATAACGAAGAGTGATTTTACTTTTCTTGATGATATTATACTTAAAAATAATATCAAAAAATGTCAAACATACAACAGGCTTTAAAAGAGCGAATTTTGGTTTTAGATGGTGCTATGGGTACCATGCTTCAAGCCTATAAATTCACTGAAGACGATTTTCGTGGTGAGCGTTTTAAAGATTACCCAACACCATTGCAGGGTAATAACGATTTGCTTTCTATCACACAGCCTGAAGCTATCAAAACCATTCATGCCAAGTATTTTGAAGCTGGAGCAGATATCGTGGAAACCAATACATTTTCTGGTACAACCATCGCTATGGCCGATTATCAGATGGAAGATTTGGTTTATGAATTAAACTATGAATCGGCTAAAATTGCTAAAGAAGTCGCAGAAGCATTCACAGCGAAAGAACCACACAAACCGCGTTTTGTAGCAGGTTCAATCGGACCGACAAACCGTACAGCTAGTATGTCGCCAGACGTGAACGACCCTGGGTACCGTGCTGTTACTTTTGATGAGTTGCGCATCGCATACAAGCAGCAAGTAGAGGCTTTAATGGATGGTGGTGCCGATATACTTTTAGTTGAAACGGTGTTTGATACTTTAAACGCCAAAGCCGCATTATTTGCGATTGAAGAGGTTAAGGAGGAACGCGGTATAGATATTCCAGTGATGTTAAGCGGAACGATTACCGATGCTTCTGGAAGAACACTTTCAGGACAAACGGCGGAAGCTTTTTTAATTTCAGTATCTCATATTCCATTGTTGTCTATTGGGTTTAACTGTGCTTTAGGGGCGAATTTATTACAACCGCATTTAGAAGCGATTGCGAATAAAACTGATTTTGCCATTTCAGCACACCCCAATGCCGGTTTACCAAATGCTTTTGGCGAGTATGATGAATCACCAGAAGAAATGGGTGAACAAATAGAAGAGTATTTAAAGAAGAATTTAATCAATATTATTGGAGGTTGCTGCGGTACATCGCCAGACCACATTAGCGTAATAGCAAAGTTGGCCGCCAAATATAAACCTAGAATTCCTGCGGAAGCAGGAATCTCATAATAGCTCTTAATGCCATCACGCGTTACAAATAAGGGTGAGTGAAAGCGAAAGATCTTTCAGCTTTTTAAAACCAGAAAGGGCTAAAAAAAATAAAAAATGATTCTTGAAGTAGCGATATTAAATGTAAAAAAAGGACTTTCAGCTGAATTTGAAATTAATTTCAAAAAAGCAGAAAAAATCATTTCATCAATGCACGGCTATGTCTCACACCAATTAAAAAAGTGTGTAGAGCAAGATGATAAATATATATTATTAGTAAACTGGGAGACAATCGAAGATCATGAAATCGGATTTAGACAATCTGACGACTATCAACAATGGAAAGCTTTATTGCACCATTTTTACGAGCCCTTTCCAACAGTAGAACATTATTCTGAGGTTTTTAGTTAATAGTTATTAGTTTTTAGAAAGATATAAGTAAGAAATGAAATCATATATTGAACTTGATATTTGGAAGGAAGCTAGAAAACTAGTTAGTAAAGTTTATTTAGTAACATCAAATTATCCAAAAGAAGAAGTGTATGGAATAACAAATCAAATTAGAAGATGTTCGATTTCTATTCCATCAAATATAGCTGAGGGGTGTGGAAGGCAAACACCGAAAGATAGTATTCGTTTTTTGTATGTATCTCGGGGTTCTTTATATGAATTAGAAACCCAACTATATCTATCAAACGATTTAAATTTTCTTTCAGAAGAAAACCTAAATGCTATTTTACCTCAAATAGAAACCTGCAAAAAATTGCTTAACGGGTTTATTAATTATTACAAGAAATTATTAGTATGAGTGATACCAATAACCAAAAACGAGCAACCATTAACCAATCGAAATATATGAAGCTGTCAGGTTTAGAACCACTAGTTCTAAACGAAAACAGCAATTTCATAAATGTAGGAGAGCGTACTAACGTGGCTGGATCTCGAAAATTTCTTCGCTTAATTAAGGAAGAAAAATTTGATGAGGCTTTAGATATTGCCAGACATCAGGTAGATGGTGGTGCACAAATTATCGATATAAATTTTGACGACGGTTTAATTGATGGTAAAGAAGCGATGGTTCGTTTCTTGAATTTAATTGCTGCCGAACCAGATATTTGTCGTGTGCCGATTATGATTGACAGTTCCAAATGGGAAATAATCGAAGCAGGACTGCAAGTGGTACAAGGAAAATGTGTGGTAAACTCTATTTCTTTAAAGGAAGGGAAGGAGAAGTTCGTCCAAGAAGCCAAGCTGATAAAACGTTATGGAGCTGCCGTGATTGTAATGGCTTTTGATGACGTTGGTCAAGCCGATAATTACGAGCGCCGTATAGAAATAGCGAAACGTTCGTATGATATTTTAGTGGATGAAGTTGGTTTTCCTTCCGAAGACATTATTTTCGATTTAAACATATTTCCTGTAGCGACAGGAATGGAAGAGCACCGTAGGAATGCCATAGATTTTATTGAAGCCACACGATGGGTTCGTCAAAACTTACCAAATGCGAGTGTGAGTGGTGGTGTGAGTAACGTGTCTTTTTCTTTTAGAGGAAACAATGGCGTGCGTGAAGCCATGCACTCTGTGTTTTTATATTACGCCATTCAGGCGGGTATGAATATGGGCATTGTTAATCCGGCGCTCTTAGAGGTGTACGATGACATTCCAAAGGATTTATTAGAGCATATCGAAGACGTGATGCTCGATCGTCGCGATGATGCTACTGAGCGATTATTAGATTTCGCTGAAACCGTAAAAGGTTCTAAGGCAGAAAAAGGTGTTGATTTATCATGGCGTGAAAACCCGATTCAAGATAGAATTACTCATGCTTTAGTAAAGGGAATCGATGCTTTTATTATTGAAGATATCGAGCAAGCAAGACAAGAAGCCGAAAAACCTATTGATGTTATCGAAGGTCATTTAATGATTGGTATGAACGTGGTTGGTGATTTATTTGGTGCAGGAAAAATGTTCTTGCCTCAAGTGGTGAAATCGGCACGTGTTATGAAAAAAGCTGTTGGTTATTTAAATCCGTTTATTGAAGCGGAAAAAACCGATAAGCATGAGCCTGTTGGTAAAATTTTAATGGCTACCGTTAAAGGTGATGTACACGATATTGGTAAAAATATTGTAAGCGTTGTTTTAGCGTGTAACAACTACGAGATTGTAGATATGGGGGTTATGGTACCGCCAGAAAAAATTATAGAAACCGCTATTAAGGAGCGTGTAGACGCTATTGGTTTGTCTGGATTAATTACACCATCGTTAGACGAAATGGTGTATTTGGCTAAAGAAATGCAGCGTAATAATTTTGAATTGCCATTGTTAATTGGTGGGGCAACAACTTCAAAAGCGCATACCGCGGTGAAAATTGATACGCAGTACAATAATGCTGTAGTGCATGTGAACGATGCTTCTCGTGCTGTGACTGTGGTTGGTGATTTATTGAATAAAAAATCATCACACGAGTATGTGGCGAAGATGAAAGCCGATTACGATGAGTTTAGAACCAAGTTTTTAAAACGTGGTAAAGAAAAATCATACATATCAATAGAAGAAGCGCGTAAGCGTAAATATAAAATTGATTGGGAGACTTCTGAAATTGTAAAACCTAATGAGTTAGGGGTTCAGATGCTGAAACAAATTAGTTTAAAAGAATTAGTACCGTTTATAGATTGGAGTCCGTTTTTTAGAAGTTGGGACTTACACGGTAAATTTCCTGATATATTAACCGATAAAGTTGTTGGGGAGCAAGCCACGATTATGTATGAAGAGGCCCAGGCCATGATTCAAGAAATTATTGCCAAGCAATCGTTAAAGGCCAAAGCTGTTTTCGGATTGTTTGAAGCGAATTCTATAAACGATGATGATATTTCCATTCAGAAGAAAGGCGAAGAAATCGCTGTATTTAGAACCTTGCGTCAGCAATTGAAGAAACGCGAAGGGATCCCTAATCATGCCTTAGCGGATTTTATAGCATCTAAAGATTCTGGTAAAAAAGATTATATGGGAGCGTTTTGTGTAGGGATTTTTGGAGCACAAGAATTAGCCGATAGTTATAGAGCTAAAGACGATGATTACAACGGTATTATGGCACAGGCCATCGCCGATAGATTTGCTGAAGCGTTCGCTGAATATTTACACAAGCAAATTCGTGTGAAACATTGGGGTTATGCTGCAAATGAAGAACTAACTAACAACGATTTAATTAAAGAAAGTTATAAAGGTATTCGTCCGGCACCAGGATATCCTGCTTGTCCAGATCATTTAGAAAAAGAAACCATTTGGGAACTTTTAGATGTTGAAAAAATAATAGGAGTGACCCTTACTGAAAGTTTAGCCATGTGGCCAGCAGCTGCGGTTTCTGGTTATTATTTCGGGAATCCGGAAGCGAAGTATTTTGGTTTAGGTAAAATTACCGACGACCAGGTAAGTGATTATTGCGAACGTAAAGGCATTCCAAAGGATAAGGCTAGAAAGTGGTTACACGCGAATATTGCGGAGTAGCCCCACCTAGCCTCCCCGAAGGGGAGGAACTGGTAGTGTTTAGAAATTAAATAAAATAACAAACCAAAAATTCTTATTTTGCCCGAGTAAGAGTTTCCCCTTTGGGGATTAAGGGGCTGACCTATGAAAGTAACAGATCACATAAAAAAAGCAAACGGAAAAACATTATTTTCTTTTGAAGTTATTCCTCCGCAAAAGGGGAAAAACATTCAGGATTTATACAATAATATCGATCCGTTAATGGAATTTAAACCACCATTTATTGATGTAACAACTTCTCGAGAAGAGTATGTTTATGTTGATAAGGGCGACGGACTTCTAGAAAAACGCATTACGCGTATGCGTCCGGGAACTGTTGGTATTTGTGCTTCTATTATGCACAAATATAAGGTGGATGCGATTCCTCACTTGCTTTGTGGCGGGTTTACTAAAGAGGAAACGGAATACGTATTGGTAGATTGTCACTATTTAGGTATTGATAATGTGGTGGCGCTTCGTGGCGATGCTAGAAAAGATGAGTCCTATTTTATCCCAACAAAAGACGGGAATGCTTATGCTAGTGAATTGGTTCAGCAAATTTCAAACTTAAATAAAGGTCAGTATTTACACGATGATATTAAGGTAGAACACAACTACGATTTTTGTGTTGGTGTGGCTGGCTATCCTGAGAAACACATGGAAGCCCCGTCGTTAACTACCGATTTAAAACGCTTAAAAGCAAAAGTAGATGCAGGAGCTGATTACGTGGTGACGCAGATGTTTTTTGATAATCAGAAATATTTCGATTTCGTTGCTAAGGCTAGAGAAATTGGTATTACGATTCCTATTATTCCAGGCATTAAACCTTTAGCCGTGAAACGTCATTTACAAATTTTGCCTCAGGTTTTTAAAATTGATTTACCAGAAACACTTATTGAAGCGGTTGAAGGTTGTAAAGACAATAAGGCCGTGCGTCAAGTAGGTATTGAGTTTGCTATTCAGCAATCTAAAGAACTTAGAGATGCAGGTGTGCCTTTTTTGCATTATTATTCAATGGGGAAAAGTGACAACGTGCAAGCGATAGCATCGGCATTGTTTTAATTGCATTTACATTTGCCGAATATAAATCTGTTGATGAAGTATTATCTATTTTGCCTATGTTGTTTGTTTTGTGTCCTGGGATTTGGACAGGATAAAACACATACTTCTACAGTAGATTTAAATTATTTTTACGGAAATATAGCTGAACACAACCCGGATATATCCCATTTAATTACGGGCCACCCGGAAGGTTTTATGTTGAGTTGGAACCGCAAAACGTTTGGTTTTGAAGACTGGGAACAACGGTATAATTATCCTGATTTTGGGGTAACTTACGCGTACCAAAACATGAAAAACGCGTATCTTGGAAGTTTAGCAGCATTATACGCGCACTACAATCTATACTTTTTAAAAAGACATTTAATGTTACGTTTGGGGCAAGGTATGGCGTACACTGATAGCCCATACGATAAGGAAACTAATTACCGAAATGTAGCTTTTGGTTCCCATTTATTAAGTAGTACTTTTTTGACGCTTAACTACCGAAAAGAAAGAGTTTTCGATCGGTTTGGTTTGCAAGCAGGATTAACTGTTATTCATTATTCAAACGGGAGTTTTAAGTCTCCAAATACAAGTACAAATTCCTTTTTGTTAAATGTTGGTGTTACGTATAATATTGATGAGCAGCCGTTAGAATATCAGTATAATTTGACTGAAAACGACAGGAAATTCACAGAGCCTTTCAGGTACAACTTCACTTTTACAACAGGTATCATGGAAAGTGATGTGGTGGGTAGCGGACAGTTTCCGTTTTATACCCTTTCGGCGGCGGTAGATAAACGTATTACTAGAAAGAGTGCCTTTCAGCTAGGGACAGAAGTGTTCTTTACTAGAGCTTTAAAGGAACTTATTGAATATTATAGTGTGGCCTATCCCGAAGAAAATATTTCTGGAGATGAAGATTATAAACGCGTTGGTGTTTTTGTAGGACACGAATTATTTATTAATAAATTGTCCTTAATCGGTCAGCTTGGATACTATGCTTATTATCCTTATGACTTTGAGGGGCGTGTGTATTTTAGGCTCGGGATGAAACAATATTTTGGGAAAAAGATGTTTTGTAAAATAAGTATCAAATCTCATGGAGCTAAAGCAGAATCGGTTGAATTTGGAGTAGGAATCAGGATATGAAGCAGTTAATTTACATATGTTTTTTAGGGTTTCTTTTAGCTTGCGATAGCGAATCGGCAAACAACTGTTTTCAAACCACTGGAAACTTTGTTCAAAAGGAAATCCAACTGGATGCTTTTGAAACTATTTTTGTAAATAAAGATATTGAACTCATTATTAAGGAAGGTGCCTCTCAAAAAGTAATTATTGAAACCGGGAAAAACTTATTGCCTGATGTAACAGCCATTGTTGAAAGTGGTAAGTTGACCTTGACGGATAACAACAGTTGTAATTATATTCGTGAATATGGATCGACTAAAGTATATATTACGGCTCCAAACATTACGGAAATTAGGAGTTCGACCCAACATGATATAAAATCGGATGGCGTTTTAACCTATCCACAGTTAACGATTTTATCTGAGGATTATGGTGCACCAGGAACTTATACCAATGCCGATTTTTACTTAGAAGTAGACAATGCCAGTTTGAGGTTTGTCTTTAATAATTTGTCCAACGCCTATGTAAAAGGGCAAACGGAAAGTTTGAGTGTGACTTTTGCTTCTGGGACTTCACGTTTTGAAGGTCGTGAATTGCTTGCTCAAAAAGTATGGGCTTATAATAGAAGTTCAAATGACATCATAATAAACCCGTACCAAGAACTTAAAGGAAAGATCTCGAGTACGGGTGATATTATTTCTGTTAACAAACCTCCAATTGTAGAGGTTGAAGAAGTTTATAAAGGGCGATTAATTTTTGAATAAATCTACCGATTGTTTCGCTATTTCTAGCTCTTCATTTGTTGGAATGATAAGAATTTTTGTTTCAGAAGATGGTAAACTTATCTCACGAATATCGCCAGAACGTTTCTTGTTTTCTTCTTTGTTTAATTCTAATCCGAAGTAATCCATATCTTCACAAACCATCTCACGAATTAGATCGGAGTTTTCACCAATACCTGCCGTAAATACAATAGCGTCAATGCCGTTTAAAACAGCGGCGTAGCTACCAATGTATTTTTTGATACGGTATGTATTCATTTCTAATGCTAACTGACATTCTTTATTGCCTTTAGCAGCTTCAGCTTGAATATCTCTTAAATCGCTATAACCAGTTAATCCTAGCATACCACTTTTCTTCTGTAAAAGGGTGTTGATTTCATCTAGACTATAATCTAATTTCGAAGCCAAGTGAAAAACAACTGAAGGATCGATAGCCCCAGAACGTGTTCCCATAATTAAACCGTCTAAAGGTGTTAACCCCATAGAGTGGTCTACACTTTTACCGTCTTTTACTGCTGTGATACTACATCCGTTCCCTAGGTGAACCGTAATGATTTTTGATTCTTTTTTACCAAGAAATTCAATGGCTTTTTCAGATACGTATTTATGACTTGTTCCATGGAAACCGTATAAACGAATGTTGTGTTCCGTAACAAATTCCTTAGCAATCGCATACCGATACGCTTGTTCTGGAATGGTTTGATGGAATGCTGTATCGAAAACGGCCACTTGTTTCGCTTTAGAGAAAATAGTTTCAGCAACTTCAATACCTTCAAAATTTGCAGGGTTGTGAAGTGGTGCTAAACTAAAAAGGTTTTTTATTTGTTCTTTAACTTCTGGTGTGATCTCAGTTGTTTTATCAAAAAGAGATCCCCCTTGAACCACACGGTGCCCAACAATATCAATATCGTCTGCCGATTTGATAATCCCTGTTTTAGGGTCTAAAAGTTGTTCAGATAATAATGATAAACCTTCTTTATGGTTTAATATAGGGGTTTCAAGTTCAATCTTGTCATTATCCGTTTTGTAAATGAATTTTGCATCATCCATACCAATACGTTCTATAAGTCCAGAGCATAAAATAGTGGCTTCTGGCATAGAAAACAATTGAAATTTAAGTGATGAACTTCCTGAGTTTAAAATAAGTACTTGCATTTTTATATATCTTGAGCTTGAATTGCTGTTATTATTACTGTACTGTAAATATCATCTGCAGTACAACCTCTACTTAAATCGTTAACCGGTTTGTTTAAACCTTGTAACATAGGGCCAATAGCTAAGGCACCAGTTTCTCTTTGCACGGCTTTGTAAGTGTTATTTCCTGTATTTAAATCAGGGAAAACTAATACACTCGCTTGTCCTGCAACTTCAGAATCTGGTAATTTGCTTTTTCCGATACGCATATCTACTGCAGCATCGTATTGAATAGGCCCTTCAATTTTCATATGAGGCGCTTTTTCTTTAGCAATTTCAGTTGCTTTTCTTACTTTATCCACTTCTTCTCCTTTTCCTGAAGAACCAGAAGAATAAGATAATAGTGCTACTTTAGGTTCTACACCAAAATCTTGAGCCGTTTGTGCAGATGAAATAGCGATTTCAGCTAATTGTTCTGCATTAGGATTCGGGTTAATGGCACAATCACCAAATATAGATACACGATCTTCTAAGCACATAAAGAATACAGAAGACACAATGTTTACACCAGGTTTCGTTTTAATAAATTGCAGCGCTGGTCTTAAGGTGTGTTGTGTAGTATGAACCGCACCAGAAACCATACCATCTGCATGACCTTTATAGATCATCATCGTGGCGAAGTAGGACACATCACACATGGTGTCTTTAGCCATTTGAAGATTTACGTTTTTATGTTTTCTTAATTCGTAAAACGTATTAGCGTAATCTTCATAATGCTCTGATTGTTGTGGCATAACCACATTAACATCATTTAAATCTAATGGAATATCTTGTCTTGTAATTACCTCTTGAATCTTGTCTTTTTCACCAATTAAAGTTAAATCAACAACGTGTGCATCTATTAATCTTGCAGCAGCTCTTAAAACTCGTTCGTCATAACCTTCTGGTAAAACAATATGTTTTTTGTTTTTTAAAGCACGTTGTAATAAATTGTATTGGAACATTCGAGGTGTGAAAATTCCAGATTTAAAAGTGATTAAATCATTAGACAGTTTATTTGTATTTACGTGTTTTTCAAACGTTGCAATAGAAGTTTCTATTTTTTCGATGTTATCGGCGTAAATTTTTGTTTTAATTTTTCCAATTTTATTGGTTATCGAGAATGTACCCTCTTTAGCACTTATAATTGGAACAACACTTGTTAAACCTTCGATTAACTTTAAAATACTATCTTCAGGAATGATACCTCCGGTTAAAACAATTCCTGCAATTTTGGGGTAGTTTTTCGATATATGAGCTTGCAAGCCTCCTAAAATTATATCAGCTCTATCACCTGCAGTAATAACTAAACAATCGTCCTTAATACGTGTTAAGAAGTTACGCAATTGCATGGTTCCTAAAATGGCACTATCGGCTTGATTGTTTAACATCTCTTTGCCAAAAAGCACTTCACCTTCAACAGTTTTGATGATTTCTTTAATCGTTGGGTTTGCTAAACTCTCTATCTTAGGAATAACTGTAATGTCTGTATTTCCAATAATTCGCGCTTCAAGTTGCCCTTTAAGTGCTTTAACGTCTTCTGGTGCAACTTTGTTAGTCATGATAGAAAGTACATCTACTTCCTCTTTAAAAGTATCATAAGCCAATTGTACATTGTCGGTAATTTCAGAGATTGGTAAATTGTCACCACGTGAAACTAGAATTACAGGAAGGCTTAAGTTTTTAGCGATAAGCATATTAATGTCTAATTCTATACTAGAATTTTCATGAGAGAAGTCTGTACCTTCTACAAGAATGAAATCAAAACGCTCTTCCAGATATTTATATCTTTTAATCACTTCATCAATAACATCTCCGGCTTTGCCTTTGTTATATAAATCAAGGACTTCACTACGCTTATAAGCGAATGTTTTTTTGTAATTGATATCAATTTCGAAATAAGACATGACCGTGTCAATGTGGTTGTCTACTTCACCATCTTCAGTGTCTTCAATAATAGGTCTGAAGTATCCTACTTTTGCTGTTTTCCCTAATAGCATTCGCATTAAACCAAGTACTACAACAGATTTTCCGCTGTTAGGTTCAATAGTTGCTACATAAATACCTTTACTCATGTTGTTTATTTTCTAATTTAACAAGATTAATTTATTTCATTTTTGATTTAAATGAATCAATTTAGGTTGCTAAAGGATTATTTCCTTTGGCAAAATTAGTAGGTAGTTGTCTGGATAAAGATGATTTTTGTCATAATCGGAATTTAAGATAGTTATTCTGATGTTAAATTCCTAAAAAGAGATTCTAAGCTGGCGTTTTTTTGATTAAGCTGAAGAATCTTTAATGCGTTGTCGTGTGCAAAGTCAAATACATGGGAACGCATATCCTGCGTGGTTTTAAAGGTGATTTCATAAACAAAATCGTATGTATTTACAACGCTTTCCACTTTAGGTAGTTTGAGTAGAAAGGCATTTTCTATGCGGTAATCAAATTCTACGATAACCACTTGTTCGGCTTCGTTTCTAAGGTCTTTTAAGTTTTTATCGGCTACAATTTCACCTTTATTGATAATAATAACACGGTCACACATGGCTTCTACTTCCTGCATAATATGCGTAGAAAGAAAAACCGTTTTTGTTTCTCCTATTGTTTTTATGAGATTTCTAATATCAATTAATTGATTGGGATCTAACCCTGTAGTGGGTTCATCTAAAATAAGCACATCGGGATCGTGTAATAAAGCATTGGCTAAACCAACACGCTGGCGATACCCTTTAGATAATTGTCCGATTTTTTTATGAGCTTCAGGAGTTAAGCCTGTTAATTCTATGACTTCATTAATACGTTCCTTGCTTATTCTATAAACTTGGGCATTAAAATCTAGATACTCCTTAACGTACTGTTCTAAATATAAAGGGTTGTGCTCTGGGAGGTAGCCAACGCTTTGCTGTACTGCCTTGGGGTTTGTACTCACATCAAAGCCATTAACAAGTGCTTGTCCATTATTGGACTTGATGTAGGTGGTTAAAATTTTCATTAAAGTTGACTTGCCAGCGCCATTAGGGCCTAAAAATCCAACAATTTCTGGCTTACCTACATGAAATGAAATGTTATTAAGGGCTTTTTGATTTCCGTAAAGTTTTGAAACACCGACGACTTCAATAGACATAATTAAAATTATTTATTCAAAAATAAATGAATATCTAATGTAAAGGAAGTTTTACTGTAAAATCTTTAAAACTTTTCATTAAACTATAAAAAACATTTTAATGTGTTTTGATTTCTCGAAATTATAATTACTTTAGCGCCGTAATTATGACAACAACAGTATATTATACATTTTTTAACAACTATTTCTTTTTTAGCAAAAGAAACGAGGCGTTGTATGTATAATTTATAAACATAAATTAATGATATGAGTCTCGATGAAAATCGAGACTTTTTTTTGTTTAAGGATTACAATGAAAAGTGCTATAATTTAAGAAACTAATAAAAGTTTAAAAATTGATTAAAACAGTTGCCATACAAGGCGTAAGAGGATCTTTTCATCATATTGTTACCCAGCAATTTTTTGATAATCCGGTAGATTCTATTGAGTGTATGACATTCGATAGCGTGGTAGATTCTTTAATCACGCAAGAAAGTGATGCTGGAGTGATGGCATTAGAGAATTCTATTGCGGGGTCAATAATCCCTAATTACGCGCTAATTGATAAAAATGAGTTGCATATTGTTGGAGAGCATTATCTGGATATTCAACATAATTTAATGGCATTAAAAGGGCAAAGTATTGAAGATATTAAGGAAGTGTATTCACACCCTATGGCTTTATTACAATGTAAACAATTTTTTAGAAAGCATCCTCATATTAAGTTAGTGGAAGATAAAGATACGGCCGAGGTGGCAGAACGTATTCAAGAAAAACAACTTATAGGTATTGGAGCGATAGCTAGTGTAGCGGCTGCTGAAATTTTTGAATTAGATATTCTGGCAGAAAGTATTCAGACGATAAAACATAATGAAACCCGTTTTGTTATTGTGAAGCGTAAGAATTCGGTGGTTCCAGAAAATGAAATAAATAAAGCTTCAGTAAAATTTGAAGCCAACCATAAACGCGGAAGTCTCGCAGCGATTTTAAACGTGATGAGTGATTGCAGATTGAGTTTAACAAAAATTCAGTCATTACCAATTATAGAAACCCCATGGAAATATGCTTTTTTCGTGGATGTTACTTTTGATAATTACGAAGATTTCAAGAAAGCTAAAGCACTCATAGAAATTATGAGCGATGCTTTTAAAGTGTTAGGAGAATATAAAAATGCGAAGTTATGATTGAAGTAGCAAATCGGTTACAGACGGTTGAAGAATACTACTTTTCAAAAAAATTAAGAGAAGTAGGGGCGCTTATTGCAAGCGGTAAACCGATTATCAGTTTAGGTATTGGAAGTCCAGATTTGGCGCCTCCAGCAGAAGTGGTAGAAGCTATTTCTGAAAGTTTTAAAAGTCCGAACGCGCATAAATATCAAAGTTATCAAGGTTTGCCAGAGCTTCGTGAAGCCATGGCTCAGTTTTATAAAACACAGTTTAGCGTAACTTTAGATCCTACAAACGAAATTCTTCCTTTAATGGGAAGTAAGGAAGGGATCATGCACATTTCTATGGCCTACTTAAATGAAGGTGATGAAGTTTTAATTCCGAATCCTGGGTATCCAACTTATCAATCGGTTACCAATTTGGTGGGAGCAAAAGGCGTGCTTTACAATTTAGATGCTGAAAATAATTGGATGCCAGATTTTGAAGCTTTAGAAAAGTTGGATTTGAGCAAAGTGATGGTCATGTGGGTAAACTATCCGCACATGCCAACGGGAGCAAAACCTTCAGAATCTATATTTGAAGAATTAGTAGCTTTTGCAAAACGCCACAATATTTTAGTTGTAAACGACAATCCGTACAGTTTCATTTTAAACGATGCGCCTAAGAGTTTATTAGAAATTGAAGGGGCTAAAGACGTTTGCTTGGAACTCAATTCATTGAGTAAAACCTTCAATATGTCTGGTTGGCGTGTTGGTATGGTTATGGGGTCTGCAGAGCATATTAACAATATTTTAAAGGTGAAAAGTAATATGGACTCTGGTATGTTTTACGGCATACAAAAAGGAGCTATTGAAGCTTTAAAATGTTCAGATAAGTGGTACTCAGAACTTAATAAAGTATATGAAGTACGTCGTAAACTAGTATGGGAATTAGCCGATGCTTTAAACTGTACGTACGATAAAAATGCATCAGGATTATTCGTTTGGGCCAAATTGCCAGAAGGAGAGAAATCGGAAGCTTTTATAGATAAAATTTTAATTGAAAAAAATATTTTCATCACACCTGGAACCGTTTTCGGAACTCAAGGAGAAGGATATATCAGGTTTTCATTATGCGCAACAAACGTTGCTATTAAAGAAACCATAGCAAGAGTTAAATAAGTATGAAAAATATATATGCAATAGGTGTTGGTTTAATAGGAGGAAGTCTTGCTATCGATATTAAAAAGAATAATCCTGATGCGATTATTCATGGTATTAGTAGAAGAGATGGTACCCTTGACAAAGCACTTGAGCTTAATATAATAGATAAAAAGGCGACTTTAGACGATCTTGAAAATGCCGATTTGGTTATTATTTCGATCCCTGTTGATGCGACCGTAAAATTACTGCCTACTGTTTTAGATAAAATATCTGATACGACGTTGGTTGTAGATGCGGGGTCAACAAAAGTAGATATTTGTAAGGCCGTAGAAGATCATCCAAGACGAAGAAATTTTCTAGCCATGCACCCCATTGCAGGTACCGAACATTCTGGGCCAACAGCAGCATTGGCTGGTTTGTTTATTGGGAAAACAAATATTGTTTGCGAGGTTGAAAAAACCACGTTTAAGTTACAAGAGAAAGCACTGAAGTTGTTTGCAGATATAGGGATGCGTATTCGTTATATGAACCCAGAGGCACACGATAAACATATTGCTTATGTATCGCATTTATCGCACATTAGTTCGTTTATGTTGGGAAAAACAGTGATAGAAAAAGAGCGTAATGAACGTGATATTTTCGATATGGCGGGCAGTGGATTTGCATCGACAGTACGTTTGGCAAAAAGTTCTCCAGAAATGTGGACCGCCATTTTTAAGCAAAATAAAACCAATGTTATTGAGACATTAGAAGAATATATTAACAACCTCACGCAATTTAAAGAATTGATGCAAAAAGATGATTTTGATGCAATTTTTAGTGAGATGGAAAGTACAAATCATATTAAAGATATTTTAAAAGGAATTAGTTAAGGGTAAAATTATGGAAAACAACAAAGAAATGAGAAAGTGGTTAGATGATCTAAATTTAGATCACCCACTAGTAATTGCAGGACCATGTAGTGCTGAAACCGAAGAGCAAGTTTTAAAAATTGCACATGAGTTAAAAGATACTGATGTCACTTATTTTAGAGCAGGAATCTGGAAACCAAGAACACGTCCAGGAATGTTTGAAGGTGTTGGAGCTTTAGGTTTAAAATGGTTACAGAAAGTAAAAGCTGAAACAGGAATGAAAATTTGTACGGAGGTTGCAAACGCAGCGCACGTAAAATTAGCTTTAGAGCATGATGTAGATTTATTATGGATTGGTGCACGTTCTACAGTAAGTCCTTTTATTATGCAAGAAATTGCAGATGCTTTGGAGGGTACTGATAAACCTGTTTTAATTAAGAATCCAGTAAATCCAGATTTAGCCTTATGGTTAGGTGGTATTGAAAGAATCTATGCAGCAGGCGTGAAAAACATTGGAGCGATCCATAGAGGTTTCTCAACTTACGAGAAAACTAAATATAGAAATAACCCAGAATGGCAATTAGCTATTGAGTTTCAAAATAAATTCCCAGACATTCCTTTAATTAACGATCCGTCGCACATTACAGGAAAAAGAGATATGATTTTTGATGTGTCTCAATCGGCTTTAGATTTAAACTTTGACGGATTAATGATTGAAACACATTACGATCCAGAAAATGCATGGAGTGATGCTGCACAGCAAGTAACACCTTCTACTTTAGTTCAAATTATGAGAGATTTGAAAATTAGAAAAGAAACAAATGCAGGAGAAGATTATAACAATGCTTTAGAGAATTTAAGAGCTCAAATTGACGTTGTAGATAATCAGATTATAGAATTATTAGGAAAACGTATGAAAGCTGCCGATGGTATTGGTCAGTTGAAAAAAGATAAGAACGTTGCTGTTCTTCAATCAAAACGTTGGAATGAGATTTTAGGTAAAATGGTTATTGAAGGAGAACAATTTGGCTTAAGTGAAGAATTCATTTTAAAAATGTTCAAAGCGATTCACCAAGAATCAATCAATCACCAAGAAAAAATCCTTCAATCATAATAAAATTAGGATTCTAATATTAGAAAAAGCCTTCCAAATTGGAGGGCTTTTTTTTTATATCTGATCTCTTTTATTTGAGCTTTTTATTCATAAGTATTTTGATTAAATTAGTTGAGCTATTTTTATCTTAAATCACGTATTATGAAAAGAGTCTTACTTTCCTTAATTGTTTTTTCCTTTTTTGTCATACAACTTTCTGCGCAGGAAAACAGTGAATTTGAAGTTCGTGAGAATAAAAATCAAATCAATTTTGTTATTGGTTATACCCATATTCCAAGTGCTTTTGAAGATGGTAAAGAAGAAGGTCCTGTTTTTGTGCTTACAATTGGTATCGATTATTTTAGAGAATTGAACGAAAAATGGGTTTTAGGCTTTGTCATGGATTTAGAGTTGGGTGATTACTCATTAGACTTTAATGACGACCAACTCGATCGAGAGAATGCTTTTTTAGTGGGTATTATAGCAGGCTACGAACTTTCAGAACACTGGGGAGTTATGGCAGGTCCAGCTATAGAGTTTGAAGGTAATAAAGACTTATTTGTTTTCCGTTTAACCACTGAGTATAAAATAGATTTAGGTGAATCTTGGTTACTATTACCTTCATTTAACTATGACTTTAAAGAAGAATATAGTTCATGGAACCTTAGTGTTGGTGTAGGGAAGAAGTTCTAAAGGAGCTATTCATTTTAAAAATGAGGACTACTATCGGCTCATACTCAGTCTAGAACTTTTCAGTAGCAAAAAATAGATCTCAACTATAATCTAATCTTTTACTGAAATTTCACTTTCAAAAATGTTGTTAATTGTTATGTTTTTAAGTTTATTATGTTTTAATATTGAATAATAAATCCGTTTTTCGCTTTCATATTTATTAGTATATTTAAAGTTTTGTTAATATTTTCTTTCGGGTTAATATCTTAATCGTAAAAGTTATTTATTTGCGGTCTGAGAGCTTAGGTTGGTCATATTAGAATATGTACTTTATAAAATCTAAGAACCTTATTCTAAATAACCATCATCTTAAATTGGCTTTGTCGCCAATTTTTTAAATTGATAAATTATATGGATAGAACTACTGAAAACACATTGAAGCTTGCAGAAAAACTGCAATCAAATCAAGGTTCTGCTAAGAAAAATCCTTTTGCAGATCGACTTAAAACTATTATAGACGAACCCGAAAGCAAGCACTTTTTAATCCAGATGATGGATGTTGCTTTTAGGTCTAAAAATTATAAAAAAGTTGCGGGTCATGTCATCTACTTGTTAAATACAAAAAAGAATTACGAATCTTTGTTTACTCCAGTGGAAAATGCCTTGTTAAAGTCGTTCACAGTCGTTGGAAAAGTAGTGCCTTCGTTAAGTGTGTCTATAATGCTTAAAAAAATTCAGGCCACTTCTAGTGATGTCGTTTTTTTTATCAATAGTAAAAAGTTTAAAAAGCATGCTCAAAAACGAAAAGAACAGAAGATTACATTAAATGTAAACCTTATTGGTGAAGCCTTAATTGGTGAAGATGAAGCTCAGAAAAGAATTTTAGGATATTTGGCCCTGTTAAATAGAAAGGATGTGAATTACATCTCAATTAAGATTTCAACCATTTTTTCTCAAATTTCATCCCTAGCACACGAAGACACTGTTGAAAAACTATCCATCAGACTGGCTATGTTTTACGATGAAATTTTAAGGATTGAAAAGGAAACAGGTGTTCAAAAGTTTGTAAACTTGGATATGGAGGAGTACAAGGATTTGCAAATAACATTCGATGTTTTTATGAAAACCTTATCCTTGCCAGCCTATAAAAATATTAGAGCAGGTATTGTTTTGCAGGCTTATATACCTGAAATGATTCACTATTACCGTCAACTATATACTTGGGCTCAAAAAAGAGTAAACAACGGCGGATCTTGTGTAAAAGTAAGATTAGTAAAAGGTGCCAATATGGAAATGGAAATGACAGAATCTTCTATTGAAGATTGGCCATTAGCAACTTACAGTACTAAACCTGAAACCGATGCCAATTACAAGAAAATTTTAGCAGAAATGCTAACTTCAGATTCAGCGCGGGTGGTTAATGTTGGTGTAGCATCTCATAATATATTCGATATTTCTTATGCTTTAAATTTGGTTAAAGAAAATCAATTAGAAGATTGTGTCGATTTTGAAATGCTAGAAGGTATGGCCAATCAAACCGTTGATAATTTATTGGCTGAAAAAGTACATTTATTATTATATACACCTACTGTTAAAGAAAATCAATACAATGCAGCTATCGCTTATTTAGTAAGAAGACTAGATGAAGGAACGCAACCTGGAAACTTTTTAAAGGAAGGTTACGATTTAGAAGTTGGGTCTGAGAAATGGCATGAGTTAAAAGATGAATTTTTGTATTCACTTTCTTTGATGCAAAACTTAGATACCACGCCTAATAGAAAACAGGACAGAAATACAGAAGTGCCTCAAATTATGGAAGGTTTTCATAATGTACCTAACACCGATTGGAACTTGCCACAGAATATTGAATGGGCTCAAAAAATTAGAACCGATTGGGAAACACCAGAAAATATTATTGGAAAAACAGTTCCTGTTGTTGGCGATTTAGATAATAATGAGAGATATACAGTAAAAGTAAATAACTGGTCTGGTACGCCACCATGGGATTACGAAATGTCTATTAAGGAAGATTATCAAAAAGCCATTGATAATACCAGTGAATGGCAAGATTATTCCGTAGAAAAAAGAGCAGAGTTATTGAAAAAAGCTGCGGTAGAAATAGAAAAAAGCAGAGCAGATTTAATAGGTGTCGCTGTAGCGGAATTAGGTAAAACCGTTAAAGAAGTTGATGTTGAGGTTTCTGAAGCGATTGATTTCGCTAACTTTTACGCCGAAAGTGCTCTAGATATAGCTAAAGAATTCACTAGTGACGATGTAGGTGTTAACTTGGTGTTGTCGCCATGGAATTTCCCTATTGCCATTCCTATTGGTGGCGCTTTAGCGTCTTTAGCGGCCGGTAAAAAGGTGATTTTAAAGCCTTCTACTAATGCTTCTGCTTGTTCCTATTTAGTTTGCAAATGTTTATGGGAAGCTGGAATTCCTAAAGATGCCTTATACTTTTTACCTTGTGAAGAAGCCATTCTTGATGACTTTCTAAGTACTGGTAATATTTTTGATGCTGTTATTTTAACGGGAGGAACAGACACGGCACACTTCTTATTAGAAAGAAATCCGCAGTTAAATTTATATGCCGAAACGGGCGGAAAAAATAGTACGATAGTAACCAGTTTAGCCGATAAAGAACAAGCTGCTATAAATATTGTGCAGTCTGCCTTTGGTAATGCTGGGCAAAAATGCTCTGCGACCTCATTGTTGATTTTAACCGAAGATGTGTTTGGCGATAAAGAGTTTAAAGCGCTTTTAAAAGATTCGGCCAAAAGTAAAACGTTTGGAAATCCTTGGGATTATTCTACTGAAATTGGCCCCTTAGCTGTACAGTTATCAGAGAAGTTAAAACATGTTATTCGTAACACGCCGGACGATCAATGGTTAGTAAAACCTAAATTAAACGGAAATCACATGTTAACACCTGGGATTATTTGGAACGTAACTACCGATGATTATCCGTATCAAAATGAATTGTTCGGGCCTATACTATCAGTAGTAAAGGCTAAGGATTTAGAAGATGCTGTTAATATTGCTAATAATGTAGATTATGGATTAACAGCTGGTTTAGAATCTCTAGATCACAATGAAATCGAGTATTGGAACACACATATAGAAGCTGGTAATAAATATGTTAACAGGTCTACAACTGGAGCTATTGTAGAAAGACAGCCTTTTGGGGGGATTAAAGCCTCTTGCTTTGGTTTTGGTATGAAAGCCGGTGGTATTAATTATGTGCTTCAGTTTACTAATATTAACTCTAAGGTTACCGACTGGAAAGCCGATTATCAAAAATGGTACGACGCCTTGTTTAGTAAAAAAATAGATTATGTAAATCTACGTGGTCAATCTAATATTTGTAGTTACAATACGTACAAGGAAATTTTATTGTTTTACGATGTACACACGCCGCAAAAGCATATTGATAAAATTGAGTACATCGCAGAATTTTTAAACATTCCTGTAGTTAAGGATACCTGTGGAAATGCTTTAAAGCACCATCCTAAAGATTTTACCTGTGTAAGAACTTTGGGGGTTTTATCAGATCACTTCTTAATTAGATGTCATCAAAATGCCATTCATGTATATAAAGACGAACCAAGAAATAGCGGACGTATAGAATTGCTTAATTATTTAATTGAGCAGAGTTATTCTCATAACTACCACCGTTATGGTAACTTAATGGGTGCTGAGTATAACCCAAATGAGAAACCTAGATTTTATGAATAAAAAGACTTTATAATTAAAGTCAAAATTTATAGTAAAACCTCGAAACCCTGTTTCGAGGTTTTTTTTTTGAACAGCGATAAGGAAAGATTATTGTTATTTCTTAAGCTTAAAAGTTGTTAATTTGCAGTAATACCATATTTAACCATATAATACCGCATATAATTCAAATTAAAAATACGACATTACACAGTTAAATTGGTATAATAGAGTTTATAAATGACAGGACAAGTATACAAATCTACAGGCAGCTGGTACACGGTAAAAAATGAATTAGGGCATACCTATGAGTGTCGTATAAAAGGAAAATTCCGCTTAAAAGGTATAAAAAGTACCAATCCAATAGCCGTTGGTGATCTTGTCGATTTTGAATTAGAAACAGATAACAATCAGGAATCTGGGGTCATTCATAATATTCATGATAGAAGCAATTATATTGTTAGAAAATCGGTTAACCTGTCCAAGCAAACGCATATTATTGCAGCGAATTTAGATCAGGTTTTTTTAATGATTACCATTAATAATCCGCCTACCTTAAGTAGCTTTATAGATCGCTTTTTGGTAACGGCAGAAGCTTATTCGATTAAAACTGTTTTACTTTTCAATAAAATAGATGTATACGATAAGGAGACGCTAGATGAGGTAAGATACCTGGCGCATATTTATAGGAAAATAGGCTATGAATGTATTGGTGTTTCTGCGGTAACAGGCAAGAATATCGATAAGGTTAAGACGCTCATGAAAGATAAAGTGAGTATGTTTTCAGGACATTCTGGAGTAGGGAAATCAACCCTTGTTAATGCTATTGAGCCAACTTTAAATATTAAAACGAAGGCCATTTCCTCTCAGCACATGCAAGGGCAACATACCACGACATTTGCTGAAATGTTCGATTTAGATTTTGGAGCTAAGATAATAGACACTCCAGGTATTAAAGGTTTTGGTGTTGTTGATATGGATAAAGAAGAGGTTGGTGATTACTTTCCTGAAATTTTCAAACTAAAACAAGATTGTAAGTTTAATAACTGCCTCCATGTTAAAGAACCCCATTGCGCTGTAAAAAAAGCCTTAGATAATGATGAGTTAGAATACTCGCGTTATCGTAGTTATTTACAAATTATTGAAGGTGAAGATGAACACTACAGAACCGATATTTGGGATAAAGAATGAAAATAGTTATTCAACGTGTTTCTAAAGCCAGTGTGACTATTGCTGGTGAAAAAGTCGCTAACATCAATCAAGGGTTTTTAATTCTTGTGGGTATAGTTTCAGAAGACACCGCCGAAGACATTATATGGCTAACTAATAAAATAGTGAATCTTCGTGTTTTTGAAGACGACAAAGACGTTATGAATCATTCAATAAAAGATATTGATGGCGACGTTATTGTAGTGAGTCAATTTACTTTGCATGCGGCCACCAAGAAAGGAAATCGCCCAAGTTATATCAAAGCAGCAAAGCCAGATGTGGCTATTCCATTGTATGAAAGTTTTGTAAAACAACTTCATAAAGATTTAGGGAAACCCGTGCAAACTGGCCAGTTTGGAGCAGATATGAAGGTAGAACTTCTTAACGACGGACCGGTAACTATTATCATAGATTCTAAAAGTAAAGCATAATGGCGTCAATATTTGGTCATGGTATAGTTGGGTATGCAATAACCAAATTAGCAGATCAGAAAGATTTAAAATGGTTACTTCTTTTAGCTATATTTTCAACTATTTTACCCGATTTTGATGTTGTCGCATTCCGTTTCGGAATTCCATACGAGCATGTTTTAGGGCATCGCGGATTTACGCATTCTATTGTGTTTGCCTTTCTTTGGGCGCTCCTTCTTATGGTGACTTTAGGTAGGAGGAATAAAGCAATATGGTTTGTAGTAATTTTACTGGCTACTTTATCTCATGGCCTGTTAGATGCCATGACTTCAGGAGGAAAAGGCGTTGGTTTCTTTATTCCTTTTGATAATTCACGGTATTTCTTTCCGTTTACACCCATAAAAGTATCACCTATTGGGGTGGAACGGTTTTTTTCAGAGTGGGGTTTGAAAGTGCTTTTCAGTGAATTTGTTTATATAGTTATCCCTGTTTTTCTTATATTGGCCGTACGAAAAATTTTAAGAAACCATCTCTCAAAAAAGTAGCATTAATTTTTTTCAAAATAATAAGCTGTGATAAACTAACCATTTGTCATTTATGCTTACATACTAACGCCCTAAGATGAATTTAAAATTCTCTGTGAATATTTGTATTCTATTCACTACTATGCTGGTTTTCGGCCAAGAAAATCTATACCCAGTAATCACTATTCCTAGTGAGCTTTCAGCCAATTCTAATGCGGTTATTCGACTAAATGAACAATCTGTAATAATAGATTCAGAATCCGAAATGCATGTTCAAGGTAGAAAAATCATCACTGTTTTAAATAAAAGGGGAGACAGGCATGTCGATGCACATGTCTATTATGATCCTAATATTAAAATTAAGGACCTAAAAGTGTCAATCTATAATGCCTCAGGAATTCTCATTGATAAAATAAAGGAAAATGATTTTAAGGATGTAAGCGCTGTTCCTGGTGGTACACTTTATTCAGATTCTCGTGTAAAATATTATAACTACACGCCCATAAAGTATCCTTATACAGTAGAATTTAATTATGAAATTGTAAATAAAAACACCGCTTTTATTCGGTCGTTTATGCCGGTAAAAGATTATTTGGTAAGTGTAGAAAAGAGCAGCTATAGGATTACTTATCCTGAGCATATAAACATTAAGTCAAAGGAAAAGAACTTCGAGAATTTCAATTTAGAAAAGGAAGTAGGTGATGGTGAAATTTATTTTGAAGTTAAAAATATTGAGGCATTCAAACAGGAAGATTATAGTCCTGGTTTTTTTGATATTGCCCCGATGGTTCTGGTACGCTCTACAGAATTTCAATTGGAGGGTGTGCAAACAAAAGTTGAAAATTGGAATGACTTTGGAAAATGGATGTATCACGATTTAATTAAAGACACTCATGATTTGTCTGAAGCTACAAAAATCAAAATGCAGGAGCTGGTAAAAGATGAGCCAGACGATCTTTCTAAAGCTAAAAAAATATACGAATATGTTCAGAATAAATCCCGTTATATAGGTGTTCAAGTAGGTATTGGTGGTTGGAAACCCTTTAACGCTTCAGAAGTTGATGCTTTGGGATATGGCGATTGTAAAGGGTTAACAAATTATACGTTGGCACTTTTGCAGGCTGTAGGTATTAAGTCTAATTACACGGTGGTTTATGCTAGGGCATCCCAACGTAGTTTCGAACCCGATTTTGCTTCCATGCAAGGGAATCATGTTATTCTAAATATTCCTACGGAAGGTGAAGATGTTTGGTTAGAATGTACGAGTCAAAAACTGCCTTTCGGATTTATTGGTGTTTTTACAGATGATAGAGATGTTTTAGTGATTACGCCTGAAGGAGCACAAATTAAACACACAAAAAAATACACCGTTGAAGAGAATTTTCAAACCATTAAAGCGCAATACGAAGTGCAAAACGATGGAGGAATCTCTGCAAAGGTAAAAGTGATTTCAAAAGGAATTCAGTATGGCGATAAATATAATTTAGAAGTTGAAACCAAGCGTGAGTTAGACAAAGCTTATAAAAATCGTTGGAAATACCTTAATCGCATGGCCATTGATAACATGCATATTGAAAACAACAAGTCAACTGCAGAATTTATAGAAGATATCAATTTTCAGGCAGGAGGTTATGCTAAAAAAATAGGAGACCGCCTGTTGCTTACCTTAAATGCGGTGAATAGAAACACAGAGATTCCAGATAGGTATAGAAACCGAAAATGGCCACTTAAAATAAGTAGAGGTTTTAAAGATGTTGATGAGGTTGAAATAAAACTTCCTGCAGGCTATCAAATTGAAGCAAAACCCAATAATGCGCTAATCGAAAATAAATTTGGAAGTTATAAAGTTGAATTAGAAGAAAAAAATGAAAACACGCTCGTTTATAAGCGCGAATTCATAGTTAACGATGGTGATTTTCCTAAGGAAGATTATAGTGCATTCAGAAATTTTTATAAAAAAGTAGCACAACTAGACAACTCAAAAATAGCATTAATAAAAAAGAAATTATAATGAGAATCACTTTTAACCTATTAGCTTTACTTATTTCAATAACGGCATTTTCACAAAACTATAAGTTTGGAAAAGTATCTAAAGAAGAATTGCAAGAGGTCATCAACCCTATAGATTCATCGGCAACGGCAAG
The DNA here is from genome assembly GCF_018860245.1 of Pseudotamlana agarivorans. Classification (GTDB taxonomy): domain Bacteria; phylum Bacteroidota; class Bacteroidia; order Flavobacteriales; family Flavobacteriaceae; genus Pseudotamlana; species Pseudotamlana agarivorans_A. The sequence continues at coordinate 61,762 of NZ_JAHKPD010000001.1, read as the reverse complement.
TTATTTGTACAAAAACAGAAAAACACATTTTCAATATTTACCCCAGAATGGATTTAACGTCGTTACTGAAGTTCACGAACGCGTTAAAATTTACAATCAAGAAGGTTACGAATACGCGACAAAGCAAATTGCACTGTATAAGAGTAGAAATAATGAAGAGGAAGTTAGTGGATTAAAAGCTTATACCTATAATTTAATAGATGGAAAAATTATAGAAGATAAGATGAGTAAAGATGCTGTTTTTAAAACGGAAACTTCAAAATATTGGGATCAGCTTAAGTTTACCTTGCCTAATATAAAAAACGGGTGCATCGTAGAATATCGATATAAAATATTTTCACCTTTTATAACAAATATTGATGAGTACGTTTTTCAAGAAGATATTCCTATTAAAAAATTAGAGGCCGTTTTTGAAGCACCAGAATATTTTGTTTACAAAAAGAATGTTAAAGGCTACTTACCTGTAACACCAAAAACAGAAAGACTAAATGATAAATTCGTGTATCATGGTGTAAGTAATAATACTGGGGAAGCTGGAACGAGTAGTGTGAAAAAGGAGAGGTATACTCAAGAAGTGACTCATTTAACAAATAAGACATCATATGATCTATTAAATATTCCAGCGTTAAAGGAGGAACCATATGTGAGTAATATTGATAACTACAGATCAGGAGTTAAATACGAATTGTCTTATACGCACTATCCTAATAGTTCGGTAGATTATTATTCTACGACTTGGGAAGATGTTGTTAAAACAATTTATGAAAGTTCAAGTTTTGGTGATGAATTGGATAAAAGTGGTTATTACGAAAAAGATATTGATGCGTTAATAGGGTCTATTTCAGATCCTGTTAAAAGAGCTTATTTAATATTCGATTTCGTGAAATCTAGGATGAAATGGAATAATTATCATAGTTTTTATACGAATCAAGGTGTGAAAAGCGCATACAAAGATCACGTAGGTAATGTTGCCGAAATAAACTTGATGCTTACATCTATGTTGCGTTATGCAGGATTAAGAGCTTACCCGGTTTTAGTAAGTACGAGAAGTCATGGTATCCCAATTTTCCCAACAAGAGAAGGGTATAATTATGTGGTAAGTTGCATTCGATTCCCTGAGGGAGACATGCTTTTAGATGCCACAAATAAGTATGCAGTTCCAAATGTATTACCAACAAAAGCATTAAACTGGCAAGGTCGAATGATTTCAGAGCACGGAGGGTCTACGTTAATTGATTTATATCCAAAGGAAAAATCTAAGAATACCATCTTCATGATGGCAAAATTGAAAGAAGATGGGAGTATAGAAGGCGCTTGTAGAACAATGAAAACGACTCATAAAGCATTGGAGTTTAGAGAAAATTATATTGGTGTTAATTTGGATGATTATTTGGAACGTTTGGAGAATAAATATGATGGTATGGAGATTTCAGATTATGCTGTAAAAAATGATTTAGATCTATCTCAACCAGTACGAGAGTCTTATAAATTTGTAAAAGAGAATCAAGCCGACATTATAGGTGATAAAATATATTTTTCACCGATGTTCTTTTTACGTGATACGCAAAATCCATTTAAATTAGAAAATCGTGAGTATCCTGTCGATTTTGCTTATCCTTCGGTAACCAGTTGTAAAATTATAGTATCGATTCCGGAAGGTTATAAAATTGAGAGTATTCCTGAGGCTGGAGCTTTTATGATGCCAGATGATTTGGGGCTTTTTAAATATAATATTTTACCTCAAGGGAATAAAGTGCAATTGGCGGTAGAAACTCATATTAGCGAATCTGTAATTACACCAGTTTATTATGCGGCATTAAAAACGTATTTTAGCCAACTCGTAGATAAACAAGGTGAGCAAATCGTTTTAAGTAGAATATAATGGACATAAAAAATGCGCAATTAATAGTAGATGAATGGATTAACGAGCACGGTGTTCGTTACTTTAATGAATTAACTAATATGGCACAACTAACTGAAGAAGTAGGGGAAGTTGCCCGTATTATCGCCAGACGTTATGGTGAACAGAGCGAAAAAGAAAGCGACAAGGATAAAGATTTAGGTGAAGAGTTAGCCGATGTTTTATTTGTCGTACTGTGCTTAGCCAATCAAACAGGAGTAGATTTGCAAAAAGCATTCGATAAAAGAATGGATAAGAAAGCAAAACGAGACCATGATCGGCATCATAATAACGAAAAATTAAAGTAAATTTACCGCTTCTCTAAAAAGAAATATCTCGAATATGCACTTTACGCTTCAAAAATCTAAAATAGCAAAACAATCTTCTGTTCAAATAACTGGTTCTAAAAGTGAATCGAACAGGTTGTTACTTCTTCAAGCTTTATATCCAGAATTTAAACTGGCAAATGTTTCAAATTCAGATGATAGTAATTTAATGACAAATGCATTAAGTTCAACCGAAACTGTTGTTGATATTCACCATGCTGGAACAGCTATGCGTTTTTTAACCGCTTATTTCTCCATTCAAGAAGGTCGTGAAACGATTCTTACGGGATCAAAACGTATGAAGGAGCGTCCAATTAAAATATTGGTAAGTGCATTAAAAGCCTTAGGCGCTAAAATTAGTTATGTTGAAAACAAAGGTTTTCCGCCTATAAAAATTAAGGGTAAAAAACTGTTAAAAAATAAGGTGTCCCTAAATGCTAATGTAAGTAGTCAGTATATTTCAGCCTTGTTGTTAATTGCTTCAAAACTTGAAAATGGTATAGAATTAACTTTAGAAGGTGAAATAACTTCAGTCCCTTATATTAAAATGACTTTAGCGCTTTTAGATGAAATTGGCGTAAAATCATCATTTGAAGGTCAGGTTATTACCGTAAAACCGATTACTGAAAAATTAACACCCAAAACCTTAACGGTAGAATCCGATTGGTCTTCGGCGTCTTATTACTTTAGTATTGTGGCCTTAAGCGACATTGGTACAGAAGTTACGATTTCATCGTACAAAGAAAATTCATTACAAGGCGATTCCGCTTTAATTGAAATTTATAAAAACTTTGGAGTTTCGGCGACTTTTGATGGAAATGCTTTAACAATAAACAAGGAAAGGCAAGGAGTTGATCGCTTGAATTTAGATTTAAGAAACGCACCAGATATCGCACAAACGATCGCGGTATCTTGTTTTGCCTTGGGAATGCCTTGCTATTTAACAGGATTACATACTTTAAAAATTAAGGAAACCGATAGATTGGTTGCCCTAAAAACTGAAATCGAAAAATTAGGAGGAGAGGTTAGAATTACTGATGAATCTTTACATTTAAAGGCTTCTAAAGATTTTAATAGTTTAGTGCCAATTGCAACCTATAACGATCATAGAATGGCTATGGCGTTTGCGCCTATGGCTTTAAAAGTGCCAATTATTATTGAAGATGCTATGGTGGTTTCAAAGTCATACCCTACATTTTGGGAAGACCTTGAAGCTATAGGGTTTCAAATAACTAAATAATAATCACCTATTTACTTGACAAGGCCTATTCGCAGATTGTATATTTGCAGCTTTCTCATAAAAAATAATAAACAACACCTATGAAATTATCAAACTTCGGTTTCGAATTACCTGATGAATTATTAGCAGAATTTCCTGCTGAAAATAGAGATGAATCTCGTTTAATGGTTTTAAATAGAAAAGAGCAAACTATTGAACATAAGATGTTTAAAGATTTGATCGACTATTTTAAAGAGGATGATGTTTTAATTCTGAATAATACTAAAGTTTTTCCAGCACGTTTATATGGTAATAAAGAAAAAACTGGCGCTAGAATTGAAGTTTTCTTATTAAGAGAATTAAATGAAGAGCAACGCCTATGGGATGTTTTAGTAGATCCAGCACGTAAAATAAGAATTGGTAATAAGCTTTATTTTGGTGATGATGATACGTTAGTAGCAGAGGTTATTGATAATACCACATCAAGAGGACGTACTTTACGTTTCTTATATGATGGGTCTTACAGAGAATTCCGTTTAAAATTAAATGAACTTGGTGAAACACCACTTCCTAAATATATTAAAAGAGACGTACAACCAGAAGATGAAGAGCGCTACCAAACGATTTTCGCTAAAAATGAAGGGGCTGTAGCAGCACCTACTGCTGGTCTTCACTTTTCAAAACACTTATTAAAACGCTTAGAAATTAAAGGTGTTAATTTTGCTGAGGTTACTTTGCACGTTGGTTTAGGGACTTTTAATCCAGTTGAGGTTGAAGATTTATCGAAACACAAAATGGATAGTGAAGAGCTTAAAATAGACGAAAAAGCGGTAGGTATCGTTAATAAAGGTATTGAAGAAAAACGTCGTGTTTGTGCCGTAGGTACAACCGCTATGCGTGCTATTGAAAGTGCGGTGTCTTCAAGTGGTCGTTTAAATGAAATTGAAGGGTGGACAAATAAATTTATCTTCCCGCCATACGAATTTAGCATCGCTAACAGTATGATTACAAACTTCCATACGCCAAAATCAACATTATTAATGATGGTTTCTGCATTTGCTGGTCACGATTTTATGAAACGTGCTTACGATGAAGCTGTAAAAGAAGGCTACAAATTCTACAGTTATGGTGATGCGATGTTAATCATCTAATTTGTAAAAACGTTAAAATATAATAGGAGCCTCTTTTTTAGGGGCTCTTTTTTTTTGCACACGATGAATGTATTCATTTCAAATCTGTATTCTAATTTGCTTTCACTATTTTTGCAACTCTTATGGCAACAGGAAAAAAAGACATACGCGCATTAACTAAAGAGCAACTTCGAGATTTCTTTGTAAAGGAAGGTGATAAAGCCTTTCGTGGCAATCAAGTTTACGAGTGGTTATGGCAAAAAGCAGCACATACTTTTGATGATATGACAAATATTTCAAAGGCAACACGTGATATGCTTGAGGCGAATTTCGTTATCAACCACATTGAAGTGGATACCATGCAACGCAGTAACGATGGTACCGTAAAAAATGCGGTGCGATTGCATGATGGCTTAATCGTAGAGTCGGTTTTAATCCCTACAGCTTCCCGTACTACGGCTTGTGTTTCTAGTCAGGTTGGTTGTAGTTTAGATTGTAAATTTTGTGCAACGGCACGTTTAAAACGCATGAGAAACTTGAATCCAGATGAAATTTACGATCAAGTAGTGGCGATTGATAATGAAAGTAGATTGTATCATAATCGTCCGTTAAGTAATATCGTTTTTATGGGTATGGGAGAGCCTCTCATGAACTATAATAACGTGATTAAAGCTATTGATAAAATTACTTCCGATGAAGGTCTTGGCATGTCACCAAAGCGTATCACCGTTTCTACCTCAGGCGTACCAAAGATGATTAAAAAAATGGCCGATGATGAAGTGAAATTCAATTTAGCCGTGTCTTTACACTCGGCTATTGATGAGGTTCGAACATCTATTATGCCATTTAATGAAACTTTCCCTTTAGAAGATTTGAGAGAAGCTTTAGAGTATTGGTACTTAAAAACCAAACGCAAAATAAGCTATGAATATGTCGTTTGGAATGGTATTAATGATCGTCAAAAAGATATTGATGCCTTTGTTAAGTTTTGTAAATATGTGCCATGTAAAGTAAATATCATCGAATACAACCCTATTGATGATGGGGAATTTCAGCAAGCTACCAATGAGGCCTTAGAAAATTATATTTCAACTTTAGAAAAGAATAGAATCGTGGTGAATGTGCGTCGCAGTCGCGGAAAAGATATTGATGCGGCATGCGGACAATTAGCGAATAAATCTTAAAAAATTATTTTCTATCACTTATATTTGAATACTCATAATTCCAACGTTTGAAAATAGTAGAGCAAATTAAACAACCTATAGCCTTTGAAATGGACCTTTTCGAGCAAAAGTTTCTGTTGTCAATGTCTAGTAAAGTCGCTTTACTTAACCGAATAACCACTTACATTGTTAATAGAAAAGGGAAGCAAATGCGTCCGATGTTCGTGTTTTTAGTGGCTAAAATGGTGTCCAATGGCGAAGTGAACGAGCGCACTTATCGTGGTGCTTCGGTTATCGAACTCATTCATACAGCTACTTTAGTTCACGACGATGTGGTAGACGATAGTAACCGTCGTCGCGGATTTTTCTCTGTAAATGCCCTTTGGAAAAATAAAATTGCCGTTTTAATTGGTGATTTTCTGCTTTCAAAAGGCCTCCTTTTATCTATTGATAATGGCGATTTTGATTTGTTAAAAATTATATCGATTGCCGTTCGAGAAATGAGTGAGGGTGAATTGCTTCAAATTGAAAAGGCAAGAAAACTTGATATTACTGAAGACGTTTACTATGAAATTATTCGTCAGAAAACGGCAACCTTAATCGCAGCATGTTGCAGCTTAGGAGCCGCTTCTGTAAAGCCTGAATCTACACATGTAGAAACCATGCGTAAATTTGGAGAACTTATTGGTATGGCTTTTCAAATAAAAGATGATTTGTTTGATTATGGTAGCGCTAAAATAGGAAAGCCTACAGGAATTGATATCAAGGAACAAAAAATGACTTTGCCTTTAATTTATGTGCTTAACCATGCTTCTAAAGCAGAAAAAAAATGGCTAATTAACTCCATTAAAAATCATAATAAGGACACAAGGCGTGTTAAAGAGGTGATTGCATTTGTGAAGGACAATGGTGGTTTGGACTATGCCGTTGAAAAAATGAAGCAATTTCAAAATGAGGCGCTTCAGCTATTAAATACATTTCCAAGTTCCGAATTTAAATCTTCACTAGAACTTATGGTTAACTATGTGATTGACAGGAAGAAATAGTTTATTAAATTGACTATTGACTATTGACTATTGACTATTGACTATTGACTATTGACGAGTACTTTCCTAAATAGAGTTGCCCGTTTTTATTTTTAACTTTTCATTCTTTATTGAAGACTCATTTATGTCTTTATTCGCCTAGTTGAAACCTGAAACTTCAAACAGATATACGCATTACTGCTGCTGGTTAGGCATATTTTTAAGACTTTGCCTATAACTGTTACGGTGTTTTACATGTTCGCCCTCATTTTGGGAGAAGGCCGTATCGTTAATAATGCTTTTAGTGGTATTAATTTCAACTTTTACAAATAAATCTTCTTCGGCTTGCCCACTATAAACGCCTTTTACAGGGGTGCAGTCCTTAAAATTTCGGCCTGCCGCAAGTCGTACATGGAATTGATTCGCAATAACATTATTTGTTGGGTCCAGTCCTAGCCAACCATAAAACGGCATGTAAACTTCCACCCAAGCATGAGTAGCACCTTCGCCTCTTGAATTATCATCATTAGGGCAGATGTAGCCACTAACATAGCGAGCGGGTATGTCTAACATTCTAACCAATTGAATGAGTAAAATGCTAAAGTCTTGGCACACACCTGCTTTTAATGTCCAGATATCATTGAGATTGGAGTCTACATTAGTGATGCCTTGAATGTATTTAAAGTTGTTAAACACATAGTCACAAAGTGCCATAGAAGCTTTAAATGGGGTGGTGCGACGTAGGCCTTTGCTTTCTATAAGGTTTGTGATTTCATGGGAGCCGTCAAAAGGTTTATAGTCTAAAAAATCCATGAATAACGGATTGTTTTTTAATTGCTTATAGGTGTCCCATTGTTGTTCCAACGGTGCTTGATCCTCGGGGAGCGACTTTTCAAACGTCACAGCTTCCACTTCAGAAATTATAGATAATTGAGTATGTGGTTCAATAATCATGAAGGTGCCAACGGTATTACCGTAGAAGTCCTTACGAGTTTCAATGGTAGGGTTATTGGTAATACTGAGGGTATGTGATGGAATGTTTTGATACGCATCTTGTATAGGATGAAGCATCATCTGACTGGCGGCATCATAAACTGAATCGCTATAGTTGTATTCCGTAATATGTTTGATATAAAATGTTGGCATAATGGTTAGGTTATTTCTGAAAAATAAATCTTGTTTATACTCATTGATATCTCATGAATATCCTGTTTTATTTCGTTTATAAAATGTTCGAGACCTTGTTTGTTAATGCTTTCAATAGAGGTGTATTTAATGGTGCTTTCAAGTTTTCCTAAAGAAAATTCAATGTAATTTTTATCGAGTTGACCACCTTCTATAAGTTTGCTAACACTAAGGTTTAATTTGTTCACGCAGTAGTACAGCGATCTTGGGAATAATTTTTCTTGAAAAACCATGGAAATAATATGGTCTTCTTTAAAAGCCGATTTATATTTTTTTAAATATAACTGATAACCGCCCATAGAAAGTAGTAGGTTTTTCCAATAAAAACTCTGTTCTAATTTATCTGTTGTTTTTGCTATTTCGGTGAGTTTAAGTTCAGTGAAATCGGAAACTAAAATCATACGCTCCAGAAACTTTCCTAAATTAAGAAAATAGTAAGGCGCCCCACGTTCTTGGGTAATATCCATAACACCGTAAAACATCAAATGGTAGTTTCTTAGGTTATCAAGAAAATCTATAGAGTCTTCATTTTTTAGTTTTTTGCGCAACCCTTTTTTTGTTAAAAAAAGATAATAATTGTTTACGCAAATCCATAACTCTCTAGATATATGCTCTTGAACACTTCTGGCGTTTTCTCTAGCCCTAGTTACAATATTTACAATTGAATTCGCATTATCTTTATTAAAAATCATGAAATCTAGACAATCCACGGTGTTTTCTGTGTAAAACGTATTATTAAAGTCACTGTAGTTTTTTATAATTGGCGTCCATGGAAAAAGCTCAGGTGAGTCTTGGTTGGCATAAAAATTTACTTTTAGTAAACTCAATATGCCATTGCCACGCTCCATGTACCTTTCTAACCAAATTAAATTATTTGCTACTCTGCTAAGCATATTTTATGTTTTAATTATTGAATAACCCAGGTGTCCTTGCTGCCACCACCTTGGGAACTGTTTACAACCAACGAGCCTTCTTTTAAGGCAACTCTGGTTAAACCACCCGGTGTAATATCTATACCATCTGGACCTGTTAATGCAAATGGTCTTAAATCAATACACCTAGGAGATAATACGCCATTAATACAACAGGGGGCTGTCGATAAGCTCAATATGGGTTGTGCAATGAAATTTTCAGGTTTTTTATTAACGGTATTGATGTAATCTGCGATTTCTTCATCTGATGCTTCGTGGCCCATAAGCATGCCATAACCGCCACTACCATCGGTTTTTTTCAATACCATTTTTTTGATGTTTTTAATAACATAAGCATAGTCTTCAGCATGGGCTAATTGATATGTTTTTATACTCTTTAAAATAGGTTCTTCATTTAAATAGTAACGAATCATCTCGGGTACATAAATATATATGGCTTTATCATCTGCAATTCCCGTTCCTGGCGCATTAACGATATTAACATTACCGTTTCGGTATGCTGCCATGATACCGGCTACACCTAAAGTGCTAGACGCGTTAAACTCTAAGGGGTCTAGGAAATCATCATCCACACGGCGATAAATCACATCTACGCGTTTTAAGCCACTAGTTGTTTTCATGAAAACCACATGGTCTTGGACCACTAAATCACTGCCTTCTACAAGTTCAATACCCATAAGTCTGGCTAAGGTGGTATGCTCATAATATGCCGAATTGTAAATCCCTGGTGTTAAAAGCACAATGTTCGGGTCACTTTGGTTGGAGAGTGCCTTAAGCTTCTTATATAATAAATTAGGATAATCTGAAACGGGTCTAATATTATTTTTAGGTAATATACCTGGAAAAATGCGTTTTGAAATCTCCCTGTTTTCAAGCATATAACTCACACCTGAAGGGGTGCGTAAATTATCTTCAAGTACGTAGAATTCACCATCGCTATTTCGAATTAAATCTACTCCAGCAATATGAACATAAATATCATGAGGCACTTTAACGCCCTTCATTTCACGAAGAAAGTAAGGGCAGGAGTAAATAAGTTCGGCAGGGATAATACCATCTTTAATTATAAATTGATCATGATAAATATCTTTAATAAATAGGTTTAACGCTTTTAAACGTTGTTTAATGCCTATATCGATGTGTTCCCATTCAGAAGCTGTAATGATTCTAGGAACAATATCAAATGGAAAAATCTTCTCGACCCCTTCTTTATCGTTATAAACCGTAAAAGTGACACCTTGACTCATAAATAATTGCCGCGATAGTTCTTCCTTTTTGTATAATACCTTGGTAGAGGTGTTGCGCAGGTAATCATTAATGATTTCGTACTGTGAGCGAATGTTGGATGTATCGCTATACATTTCATCCCAAGTGTTAGGAAGTAATTGGTATGAAGAAAATAATTGTTTGTTAGTCATCAGCTTGACTTTTTTTAAAGATAGTTAATTTTGAATTAAATTCAATGAATTACAGTGTTATCAAATAATTAATCTGTAAAATTCAAAAAACACTGATAATAATATTCGTAAATTAGATTTTGGACTCTAAAATTTGTGAATTATATATTTTTGGTCGTCGTTTTATAGTTGAAATTGAAATTATGATTCAACTCAGTTTATGCTTAATTTTACAATCGGAATTCTCTAATATTGCAATTAACTTATAAAACTAGGCCTTGATATCACCATCATCCATAGATCAAATATTTGAAACTTCTCGTGTAGAGGAAGTTATTGGCGATTTTGTACAATTAAAAAAGGCTGGGAGTAATTTTAAGGGATTAAGTCCTTTTAGCGATGAACGCTCACCTAGTTTTATGGTGTCTCCTGTTAAGCAAATTTGGAAAGATTTTTCAACAGGAAAAGGCGGGACCGCGGTTTCATTTTTGATGGAACATGAACATTTTACCTATCCGGAAGCCTTAAGGTATTTAGCGAAAAAGTATAATATCGAAATTGAAGAAACGGTACAGTCCGACGAGCAAAAGGAGAAAGCAAACGAAAAAGAGAGCTTGTATCTGGTAAGTGAATTTGCTAGTGAATATTTTAAAAACATACTACATAAAACCGATCAAGGCAAGTCTATCGGACTTAGTTATTTTAAAGAACGTGGGTTCACCGAAGAAACTATTAAAAAATTCGATTTAGGATATTCTTTAAACGAATGGCGAGCTTTTACCGATGAGGCCTTGAAAAAAGGTTATAATATTGATTATTTAGCCAAAACAGGACTCACCATAGTTAAGGAAGATAAGCGCTTCGACCGATTCAAAGGCCGCGTGATGTTTCCAATAAAGAGTATGAGTGGTCGCGTATTAGGTTTTGGTGGACGGATACTCATCACCGATAAAAAAGCGGCGAAATATGTAAATTCACCAGAGAGTGAAATTTATTATAAAAGTAAAGTTTTGTATGGTATTCATTTAGCCAAACAAAGTATAGCTAAAGAAGATAATTGCTTCCTAGTTGAAGGGTATACCGATGTTATCCAGTTTCATCAAACGGGAGTTCACAACGTCGTGTCTTCTTCTGGAACGGCTTTAACCTCAGAGCAAATTAGGTTAATTAATAGGCTTACAAAAAACATTACGGTACTTTTTGATGGTGATGCTGCAGGGATGCGTGCTTCCCTTCGTGGAATTGATTTAATTCTAGAACAGGGTATGAATGTTCGGGTGTGTACTTTTCCAGAAGGAGAAGACCCCGATAGTTTCGCCAAACAAAATACACTTGAAGAATTAGGGACTTATCTTAATGAAAATGCCAAAGATTTTATTCAGTTTAAGGCTTCTGTTTTATTTGAAGATTCAAAAAATGATCCTATAAAAAAAGCTGAAACAGTTCGTGATATAATAATGAGCATTTCCAAAATACCAGACCGTATTAAACAGGAAATCTATATTCAGGAATGTGCGCGAATCATGGATATAAGTGAGGAAGTTTTATTTACTACTTTGGCGCAGCTTGATAAAAAGGAAACTCAAGAGGAACATAAAAAAACACAATCTGATCAAAAAGCTTTTGAGGTTATTAAACATGAAGCCCCACAAGAAAAGGTTGATGTGCAATACATTTTAGAGCGTAAAATTATTGAGCTTTTATTACTTTACGGAAGTAAAACAAAGGATTTTGAAGATCTGGTTTTTAAAGAAAATGAAAAGGGGGAGTTGGAATTAGAACCGGTAATTCAGCAAGCTAAAGTTTTTGAGAAAATATTTTTAGACCTACAGGATGATGAAATGGAATTTAGTAATCCGCAGTTCAAAATACTTTACTATACGATTATAGATAGACTAAATCAAGATGCAGCGTTTGATCTAAAAACTTTTGTGAATTCAGTAGATCAGGATATGGCTAATGAAATTACCACTATTTTAATGGAGGATGAGCGTTATAGTCTAGACGATTGGAATCGTATGGATATATTTCCCAAAGAAAAGGAAGTGACTATTGCCCAAATAGTAAGTGAAACGATATTGAGTTTACGTTGTTTCTTAATCGATCAAAAAGTAAAAGGCTTCCAGCAGGAAACCTTACAAAACAAAATAGACACGAATAGAAATATACTTGAAGAAGTAAAAGACTATTCGAGTCTAAAAATGTTGTTGTCAAGAAAACTTAACCGGGTTTTATAACTCCTGCGTTAATTTTGCTTGGTTTACTAAATCTACCAAGTTCGTTACTTTTAATTTGCGCATTAAACGGGCCTTATAAGTACTTACTGTTTTTTCGTTTATATCTAATTCTTTAGATATTTCTTTGTTTTTCTTACCAATAGTTAGAAGTTTTAAAACTTCAGATTCTCTGGTTGAAAGTTTTTTGTAAAATGCACCACCTTTGTTTACTCTAGAACCAAACGCTAATTGTTGGGTTAAATCGTTACTTAAGTAAATACCACCGTCATGAACTTTCATTATAGCCTCATTAATGGTAATTACATTAACAGATTTGTTTAAATAACCTGCAGCGCCAGCTTTTATAGCGTTAATGGCATAAACTTCTTCTGGTTGAGCACTAAAAATAATGGTTTTAATGTCCGGGTAGTCATTCTTTAAATACCGTAAAACTGTTAACCCGTTTAATCTTGGGAAATCAGTTTCAGTAAGAATAATGTCTACGGGGTTTTTCTTTACAAATTCGAGGATGGCGTCGCCATCGTCTACGCTACCAACAATATTAATGTTGGGTGATGCCGAGAAAAGTACTTCGAGTCCCTTTCTGGTAATCGGATGATTGTCTGCTATTAATAAATTTATCATAATCAAGAGAGCTTTTTTAAATATAACTAAGTTAGAGAGCAAGTTATATTGAGAGATTAAGCTTACCGCAAAAGTAATGATTTTTTACATTAATTGCAATTCTTATGACAAATTTGTAGGTATTTCGCAGATTGGTATAGGAATCATTTTGTGTTTGTTGGCATTATTTAAACGTTTGTAAATGTTAAACACTTCCTGTTCTCTGTCAGAAAAGTCGCTTAAAACCTTGCCTTCAGCGTCTTTTTGCATCGCCCATTCAAGCTCTGGATAACTGGCTCCAATTTGATCTTCATCACTTCGAGCATCACCAAATAATCCATCACTAGGGGTTGCATTTAAAATCGATTCTGGTACATTTAAGGCTTTTGCTAATTCAAAAACGTCAGATTTCATCAAATCGGCAATCGGACTTAAATCCACACCACCATCGCCATACTTTGTATAAAAGCCCACTCCGAAGTCTTCAACTTTATTTCCTGTTCCAGCAACAAGCAAACCGTATAATCCAGCATAGTAATATAAAGTAGTCATACGTAAACGCGCTCTTGTGTTGGCCAAAGCCATGTCTACGGTAGCTTGGTCACCATCAAAAAACACCTCAGTTTTAAATTCTTCAAATACAGGAGTTAAGTCGGTACGTGTCTCACTTACATTATCAAAACGCGCTTTAAGCTGTGCTATATGTTCTTGTGCTCTAGAAACATGACTTTCAGCTTGATGAATAGGCATTTCAATACACAAAACATTTAGTCCTGTTTTGGCGCATAATGTTGAGGTTACGGCAGAATCAACTCCTCCAGAAATCCCTATTACAAAACCATTTACTCCAGCTTTAGTTGCGTAATCTTTTAGCCAATTTACAATGTGATCAATTACTTTTTCTGTTTGCATTTTAAATGAATTTAAGTCAAAGAATAGTACCTTTGCAAACAAAAATAACCCAAACACTTAATTTATAAAAATTTATGAGCTTTAAGTTTTTAATGAAATTATTGATGGTGTTTGTTTTAGCGGCAATGATTTCTTGTAAAACTGAAGATGCTCTAGAAAATGAGATTGCTCAAATAAACACAGATATTAAGGTAGAACGTTTCGATAGGTTATTTGCGAAAGTAACACCAGAAGGTTTAGAAAATTTAAAATCGGATTATCCCTTTATGTTTTCAAATCGCTATCCAGATGAATTTTGGATAGAGAAAAAGTCTGATTCCTTACAAATCGAATTGTTTAATGAAGTTCATAAATCATTTGCTTCCTTTGAAACTTCAGAGTTTGAAATTGAATCCTTGTTCAATCATCTGAAATACTATTTCCCAGAGTTTAAAACGCCAAGATTGATAACCGTTACCAACGATGTTGATTACCGAAACCGTGTTATTGTTACCGATACCATTGCTGTAATTGCATTAGATGCTTATTTGGGTACCGATCATAAATTCTACGGAAGTATTCCGACGTATCTTCGAAAAAGCCTTAACCCAGAACAAATTGTTGTTGATTTGGCAGATGCTTATTCCGAAAAATACATTTATCAGGCTAAACGTAAATCCTTATTAGATGAAATGATTTTCTTCGGAAAGCAACTCTATTTCAAAGATGCTGTTGTACCATTTAAATCTGAAGCTGAGCGTATTGGATATAGTCAGGTACAATTGGACTGGGCCAAAACCAATGAAAGTTATATTTGGCGTTATTTTGTTGAGCGAGAACTTCTTTACAGTACCGATTCCAAATTACCCACACGATTTATAAACCCTGCGCCTTTTTCAAAATTTTATCTTGAAGATATTGATGCCAATTCACCAGGGCGTGTTGGACAATATATAGGATGGCAAATTGTGCGCGCCTACATGGAAAATAATGAGGTGACTTTAAGAGATATGCTGATAAAAAATAGTGAAGACATTTTTAATAATTCAAAGTTTAAACCAAAAAAATAATGGCTAATACACACCAATCTAAAATAGAACTTAACGTAGAACTTGATGAAAACCGTGTGCCGGAAAAGTTGCATTGGACAGCTGAAGATGGCGGTATCACCAATGAGGAGGCTAAAGCAATGATGCTTGCCGTTTGGGATTCTAAAACAAAAGAGACTTTACGAATCGACTTATGGACCAAAGATATGCCAGTAGACGAAATGAAAGTGTTTTTTCATCAAACATTAGTAGCGATGAGTGATACATTTTACAAAGCCACCCAAGATGATAAAATGAGCGCAACAATGAAAGATTTTAGTGATTATTTTGCTGAAAAGTTGGAACTTAAAAAAGACTAATCTTTCAAAGTTTTAGCTTCTTGAATTTCTTTTTCCAAATGGTCTAAATAAAGAATGCCATTCAGGTGATCAATTTCATGCTGAAAAATAACAGCAGTAAATGCTTCTATCGTTTCTTGCTTGTGTTCGTTCTCCATAGTGTCGTATTCGATTTCTATTTGATGAGATCTGCAATTTAATACGTCACTACGGTTAGGGATGGATAAACAGCCTTCTCTTACAGATTGTTTATTCTTGGAGTATTTGGTGATTTTCGGATTTAAATACACTTCAAAGGGGATGTTTTCTTTATCAAAACGTTGCACCCAAATAATATTTTTTAAAATGCCAACTTGGGGTGCGGCAATACCAACACCTAACGATACACTATCTCTAACTGTTGCAAAAAGTCTGCTTACAAAATGTTTAATATTTGGATTGTTGGGGTTTGCTTTTATTTTACTACTTCGTGTTCTAAGTAATAGGGAATCTTCTGGGTTTGTAATTTTATAAACACGCATAGGTGTTAAACTATCGGCACTCATGATAAGCTTAGTTTCATTTTCCGTAAATGAATGAGAAGATGAACAACTAACTGATACCAATAGGGTAAATAACAAATACAGTAGTGATTTGTTGAAGTGGAAAATTGATTTTGAATAGACGTATTTCTTTATTCTAGTAAAGACACAATAATAAATTACCATTCATTAATTCTATTGGAGTCTAATTTCACAAAAATGAATATTAATATGGTAAATGCCCAAAGTCCTGAACCACCGTAGCTAAACATAGGTAATGGAATACCAATAGTTGGGATTAAGCCCATAACCATTCCGATATTTATCATAAAGTGAATGAAAACAATGGCAGCAACACTATAACCGTAAATTCTACTAAATTGAGATTTCTGTAACTCTGCTAAATGGAGTATTCGCAATAGGAGTAAAACAAAAGTTATGACTACCATGCTACTTCCTAAAAAGCCCCATTCTTCACCAACAGTACTAAAGATATAATCGGTATGTTGCTCAGGTACAAATTTCCCTGTAGTTCTTGTACCTTGCATAAACCCTTTGCCCCAGAGTCCACCTTTCCCTATAGCTTTCTCAGATTCATTAAGGTTATAAGCAAAGGTTTTTTTCATTTGATCAAGTTTGATCGGGTCTTTTTCAAGGTTTAACCAAAGACTTATTCTATCTTTTTGATGGGGTTGTAATACATTGTTGTAAAATAATTTAATACTAAAAGACACGGCAATGGCAGCGGCTAAGAACATGGCAATATAATGTATTCGTAATCTTTTCTTACTGAAAAAATAGATAGCCACAGCTACAAGAACAGCAATGATAGAAGTTGCTATAGCCCCAAATTTTAATGATAAAATCGCGATTAAAATTAATGATACGGCTATGTTTAAGTAATATTTTGGTAGACCTTCACGGTATAAAACGAAAAAGAATGCGCCGTAAACTATCGTACTACCAGTGTCATTTTGTAATAAAACTAATATTGCAGGCGTAACAATAATAGCAAAGACCTTGATCTGGTCTTTAAAGAATGTCAAATTAGTGTTTAAGTCACTTACATACTTCGCAACTGCTAGTGCGGTGGCGGCTTTAGCGAATTCACTTGGTTGGAGGGTGAAACTACCTATGCCATACCAGGAGGTAGCTCCATTTACATTTTTACCAAAGGCAAATAAGCCAACGAGTGAAAGCATAGAAACAATAAAAATAATACTGGCAAAACGTTCGTAAAATTTAGCGTCAATCGCCAGCAATAGCGTAATTAATACCATCGTGCAAAAGATGAAAACGAGTTGTTTTCCAAAAGGCTGAGAAAAGTCGAAATAATTTATCTCGGTTCCCACATGCGAAGCCGACAATATATTAAGCCATCCAAAGCCAACTAAGCAAAAGAAGAGTAGAATTGTAATCCAATCGAATTTAAAGTATCTATTCGTTTCTCTAACCATTTATTTTTCTGGGTTATTAATTTTTTCAAGTAAGGCTCTTAATTCGGTGTATTCTTCGTTATCTACTACCTGAAAAGCAGAACGACCGTTTATTCCGAAAGGTTTTCCTGAATAAGGTTTAGCATATTCGTTCTCTAAGCTATGTTTAAGAATCCAGGTTTCTAAATCGGTTCTAGTAATGCTGTCTTTTAAATGTTTTTCTATCATTAAACTGGCAATCTTACCAGCATAACGGCTTCCCCAATATCCATTTTCAACAAAAACAGAGATCGCGATTTTCGGATTTTCTTTAGGAGCGAAGGCTAAAAATATCGAGTGATCTGTTAATTGCATTTTAACACTATCCAGTTTGATGAAATTTTCAACCGTACCTGTTTTTCCACAAATATCGATGCCTTTAACTTGTAATGAGGCTGCAGTTCCTCGTTTGTAAACCTCATGCATGCCTTCAACAACAGGGTCAAAATGTTTACTATCAATCGTAGTATACTTAGGTTTGGTAAATTGCTCAGGAAGGGTTTCGTCCTCAATATTTTTTATAATGTGTGGGGTGTAAAAATAACCTCTATTAGCAATAGCAGCTGCCATGTTTGCCAATTGTATGGGTGTTGTTGCTACCTCACCTTGACCAATAGCGTTTGATACGGTATAGGTAGAATAGAATGTTTTTGGATAAGCATATTTATAGTATTCGCGATTTGGAATTCTTCCTTTCTGACCAACATATAAGTCATTGTTTAAGAATTTACCCAATCCAAAACTTTTGGCATGATCACTCCAAACATCGATCCCTTTGGAAGCATTACCATTTTTATCAAGTATCTTTCGGTACACGGTAGCAAAATACGCATTACAAGAATGTTGTATTCCAGATATCATGTTATTTCTTGTTCCACTAGCACAGTGACATTTCATAAAACTTCTACCGTAATGGTAACCGCGATAACAAGTTACGGTCTCTTTAGGCGTCATGACACCTTCTTGTAAAGAAATTAAAGCATTCATTAATTTAAATGGAGAACCAGGAGCGTAAACCCCTTGCAAACTCCTGTTAAAAAGAGGTTTTGCTATGGAATCATTATAAAGTTTAGTGAAGTTTTTAGAACGATCTCTTCCAACTAATATATTCGGATCGTAAGTTGGAGCAGCCACCATAGCTAATATTTCACCCGTAGCAGGTTCTATTGCAATAACACCACCACGTTTATTACGCATTAAAAGCTCACCATAAGCTTGTAAATCGGAGTCAATGGTAATGGTAATATCTTTGCCCGGTTCTGGGATGGTATCAAATTCCCCGTTTTTATAAGGCCCTATATTCCTGTTAAATCGGTCTTTTTGTATGAATTTAATTCCCTTTACACCACGTAGTGTTTTTTCATAAGAAGCCTCAATCCCTTGTTTTCCTATTAAATCACCCATTCTGTAATAAGGGTCTTTTTCAATAGTTCTATTGTTCACTTCTCCAAGGTCTCCAAGGACGTTTGCTCCAATATTGGCCTCGTAATGTCTTAACGAACGTTTTTGGATGTAAAAGCCATGAAATTTACGCATTTTTTCTTGTAGAACTGCGTAGTCTTCCTTAGAAAGATGTGAAACAAAAACAGATGGTAATCTTGGTGAATAGTGTCTCGCCTTTTTGTACTTATCTAAGAATTTGTCTTTATCTATTTTTAAAAGGTTACAAAATTCTATAGTATCCAATTCTTCAACCTCTCTAGGGATGATCATGACATCATATGAAGGCTGGTTCGAAACTAATAGCTTTCCATTTCTATCGAAAACAAATCCTCTTTTAGGGTAATCGTAAACTTTTCTTATGGCGTTATCTGCAAATAGACTGTGTGATCCCGTAGTATAAACCTGCAGGTAAAAGAGTCTTGAAATGAATATTAGACCAACAACGATTATAGTAATGAAAAGTAAAAATTGTCTCATTTAAATTTTTTACTAAATATGATAGTTAGTATGATGCTTAATAAAATAGTGAAAATACTTGAAAATAATGTTTTTTCAAGTATTAATAAAATCTTAGAAAAGCTAAATATTTCCAAGGAAAATAAAATAAAATGGTGAGTAACAGTAAGTAGTGTGAAATAAATGAGTTTTGATGTAAACTCCACCATATTAAATTTTATAAGTTGATGTTCGAACATCGTCCCGAAGGCAAACTTTAGAAATACAGGTCTAGCATAGGCAATAAACACAGAAGCTCCAGCGTGGATTCCTCCAGAATCTAGAAAGATGTCTAAGATTATTCCTAATAAAAAACTCAATATAATTAGCGTAATGCGGTTGTTTTTTATTGGAAATAAAGCAATAAATAAAATATAGATATAAGGGTTTATATATCCTAAAAAATTGATATGGTTTAATAATAAAACTTGTAGTACTATTAAAACAATAAATCGTACGGTATGTATGGATAGAATACTATTCATCTGTGCTCTCCCTTTGTAAGCTTTTAATTTCCTCTGAATTTAAATTTTCAATGATATAAACATGTTCAATATTGGTCATATCGTTGAATAATTTAATTTGGACTTCATAATAGTTTTCGGTTTGATCTAATTTAAAATCGTTAACAACACCTATTTGAACCCCTTTAGGGAAAATAGAAGATCTTCCTGATGTAATAACGGTGTCTCCTGGTTTTACAGGAGCGACTTTTGGGATATCTATAAGTTTTATAAATTCGGGCGACAAACCTTCCCAAACTAAAGTACCATAATGATTTGTTTTCTTTAATTGCGCACTAATACGACTTGTAGTATTTAAAATAGATAAAACACTGGAATAATTCGTGCTGGTTTTTTCAATGATACCAATAATTCCTTTGGAAGAAATAACCCCATAATCTTGCTGTATATGATCAACCTTACCTTTGTTTAAAGTAAGCACGTTATTTGTAATGGAGTAACTGTTTTTTATAACCTGAGCACTATATACCCGATAGTCTGTGTTGTATGAAGCCGTATCGATGTATGTTGAATCCCCTAATACGCTCTGGTTGAATAATAAATCACGTAATGCACGATTCTCTTCAGCTAGTAAATCATTTTGATCATTTAAATCCAGGTAACGGCTAATGTGATGAAAAGATTCATAAAAACCACCTGTAAGGTAATTAGCCGAATTTATAAATTTACTAGTATGATACGAGTGTGATAAAATAGTAAACGCAAGAGCGATACAAAACAGAAGCAAAAACAACAAAAAGTTTTTAAACCGAATTATAAAATTAATAATTTGTTGCATGGTGTAAATTCAGGATTCTTATTTTATCAAAACGCTTTTAAATTTAGGTAAATTTTTTAGAGTGATACCAGTACCTCTTACTACGGCACGTAATGGATCTTCAGCGATATAAACTGGTAAATCTGTTTTTTGAGACAAACGTTTGTCTAATCCACGAAGCATAGAACCTCCACCTGCTAAGTAAATACCGGTATTATAAATATCGGCGGCTAATTCTGGTGGGGTTTGAGAGAGGGTTTCCATAACCGCATCTTCAATTCTTAAAATTGATTTATCTAAAGCTTTGGCGATTTCTCGATAAGAAATTTGGACTTGTTTAGGTTTTCCAGTAAGTAAGTCACGCCCTTGAACGCTCATATCTTCTGGAGGTAATTCTAAATCTTCAGTTGCAGCTCCGATTTGAATTTTTATTTTTTCAGCAGTACGCTCACCCACATATAAATTGTGTTGTGTACGCATGTAGTAAACAATATCACTGGTGAATACATCACCTGCAATTTTAACAGATTTATCACAAACAATACCACCTAAGGCGATAACAGCAATTTCGGTGGTACCACCACCTATATCTACTACCATATTCCCTTTAGGTTGCATGATATCTACCCCAATACCAATTGCGGCAGCCATAGGCTCGTGAATTAAGTAAACTTCTTTACCATTAACGCGTTCGGCACTTTCTTTTACCGCTCGCATTTCAACCTCTGTAATTCCTGATGGAATACAAATAACCAATCGTAAAGCGGGGGTGAAGAATTTCTTTTTTAAAGCAGGTATGTTCTTAATAAACATACTCATCATTTGTTCTGAAGCATCAAAATCGGCAATCACACCATCTTTTAATGGGCGAATCGTTTTAATGTTCTCATGGGTTTTACCTTGCATTAAGCTGGCTTCTTGACCAACTGCAATTATTTTCCCTGAAACCCTATCTCGAGCTACTATAGAAGGCGCATCAACAACAACTTTGTCGTTGTGAATAATAAGAGTATTTGCAGTACCTAAATCTATCGCAATTTCTTCGGTTAGGAAGTCAAAAAAGCCCATGTGCTATTAAATGTTTTAAAAAAGTTGAAAAAACGTATTTCGTAAATGTAATAAAAGTATATAAATATACGCGATTTACGCCGTCCATTTTATGATTAAAATATCAGTTCTGAATCTTATACGTTATTCATCGGTTTTTAGACGGTTAGAACCACGTTTAAAAACCGATGAGATGTAAATTATGAATATTAATGTTTGAAATGACGCGTACCAGTCATAACCATTGCGACATCATTATCGTTACAATAATCGATGCTTAATTGATCTTTAATAGATCCTCCTGGTTGAATTACAGATGTTATCCCTGCGTTTTTAGCAATCTCTACACAGTCAGGGAAAGGGAAGAAGGCATCACTTGCCATGGCAGCGCCTTTTAAATCGAAATTAAAAGATTCTGCTTTGTGAATGGCTTGTTGTAAAGCATCTACACGACTTGTTTGTCCGGTTCCGCTAGCACATAATTGATTGTCTTTTACTAAAACAATGGTGTTAGATTTTGTGTGCTTACAAATTTTTGATGCGAATAATAAATCTGCTATTTGTGCCTCGGTTGGTGCTAATGTGGTCACATTTGTTAAACCTTCAGCGGTATCTGTAATGTTATTTCTATCTTGAACTAAAACACCGTTTAAACAACTTCTTACGTTTGTTTTTGGTAATTCAATATCGTGAATCACTAACAATATTCTATTCTTTTTACCTTGAAGTAAAGCTTGCGCTTCCGCGGAAAATGAAGGTGCGATAACCACTTCGCAGAATAATTTATGGATTTCTTCAGCCGTAGCTAAATCAATTTCTTTATTACTAATTAAAACACCACCAAAAGCAGAAACTGGATCTCCAGCTAAAGCATCAACATAAGCTTGGTGTAAGGTGTCACGTTGCGCTAAACCACAAGCATTGTTATGTTTTAAGATGGCAAATGTTGGTGCGTCATTTTTAAATTCGTTCATTAAGTTAACAGCCGCATCAACATCTAATAAGTTGTTGTAGCTTAATTCTTTTCCGTGAAGTTTTGTGAATAATTCATCAAAGTTTCCGAAGAAAAATCCTTTTTGGTGCGGGTTTTCACCGTAACGTAAAGTTTTACCGTTTTGATCGCTAATTTTTAAAACCGTTTCTTCATTATTTTGATTAAAATAGTTAAAAATTGCCGTATCATAATGAGAAGATACGTTGAATGCTTTTCCAGCAAAACGTTTTCTGTCTTCTTCAGAAATACTGCCGTTATTTGCAGAAATAAGATCTAAAAATTCAGCATAATCGTTAACTGAAGATACACAAATCACATCTGCATAATTTTTAGCTGCAGCACGAATTAAAGAAATACCACCGATATCGATTTTTTCTATAATATCTTGATTACTAGCGCCAGAAGCTACTGTTTTTTCAAACGGATATAAATCTACGATAACCACATCAATTTGTGGGATCTCATATTCTGCTAATTCAGCAACATCACCATCATGGCTTTGTCTGTTTAAAATACCTCCAAAAACTTTTGGGTGTAACGTTTTTACACGACCACCAAGAATAGAAGGGTATGAAGTAACATCTTCAACAGGAACAACTTTGATACCTAAATCGTTAATAAATTTTTCTGTACCACCAGTAGAATAAATGGTAACACCTTGTTTGTCAAGTTCTTTAACTATTGGTTCTAAGCCATCTTTACTGAATACTGAAATTAAGGCAGATTTAATTGTTTTCTCGTTGCTCATTTCTATTGTGTTATGTTTTTAATTATTTGTTTTAAAAATAATTTGATCGTGTTTATCAGTGCTTTACACTAAGTTTTGAAAATAAGTGCAAAAGTACTTATTTCTTCTAAAAAACAAGCTTTGATTTCTTAAAAAAGGTTTTCTTACGTTCAATAAAATAGTTGAAAGGTATGGATAACTCAAAATGCGAATAATGGATATTCTAGAACTTTGAGTTTAAGAAAGTATATTGGCTACTTGTTCGCATACAAATTCTAAAAATGATTCATCCAATTGGGAAAAAGGATCTGGTGTATTCGAGTCAATATCAATCTGACCAATATTTTTGCCGTTTTTAAAAATAGGTACCACAATTTCAGCCTTTACCGTAATGCTACAAGCGATGTAATTATCTTGAGCTTTAACATCTGGTACTACAAAATTACTGTGACTTAAAGCTACTTGTCCGCATATACCTTTTCCAAATGGAATCACCGTATGATCTGTTGGGGCGCCTACATAAGGACCCAAATGCAATTCTTCTTTAGTGGCATGGCTAAAATAAAAACCGACCCAATTGTAGTAAGTGATGTTTTTTTCTAGGAGTTCGCAAATACTATATAGGCGTTCATCTACTGTTCTCTGGTTATTAGAGACTATAGCTTCTATCTGTGGTTTTAATTGTTCAAAAATCATAATTTCAAAAGGTTTTGGTAAAAGTATTTAAAATGGCGTAATTTGATAATTCATTAAGATAACATTAATACATTTCATTAACTAAAAGTACAAGGCAGAGCATTTGAATAAAATAAATGCCGAAAATTTCCATTGAAGACCCTATTTATTAAATACAAGTCGGTTATAAAATTCATGCTAACTTTTTTAGGCGTTTATATTGTTTTGTCCTTGATTTATAGCTTTTACCTTAAGTTTTCCGATGGTTCTATGTATTATCCAGATTACTTTACAAATCTTGTTGGGTTGCAGACAGCCGAATTATTGGAGTTTTTTGGTTATCATAGCGAAGTTGTAAAACACACCGAAGAGCCTTCTTTAAAACTGCTTTTAAAAGGTGAATATTTAGCGCGTATCGTAGAAGGTTGTAATGCGTTTAGCGTTATTATTTTATTTATCTCCTTTATAATTGCATTTTCAGGCACATTAAAAATAACTGCGATTTATATATTATCTGGTAGTGTTATTATTTATACGATTAATTTACTCCGTATAGCGGTCTTAACTATTGGTTTGTATCATTTCCCTGAATATGATAGCATGCTACACAATGTGATTTTTCCA
Organism: Pseudotamlana agarivorans; assembly: GCF_018860245.1. Taxonomy (GTDB): domain Bacteria; phylum Bacteroidota; class Bacteroidia; order Flavobacteriales; family Flavobacteriaceae; genus Pseudotamlana; species Pseudotamlana agarivorans_A. The sequence continues at coordinate 37,085 of NZ_JAHKPD010000001.1, read as the reverse complement.
GGAATTATTTATGGAATGGTATTTTTTCTTTGGGTATTTTGGGTAAATCGTTTTTCTAATCTCAAGAAAAAGCATGTCTAAAGTTTATAAAATATTGGTCCTATCTTTTTTGTTCTTAATGCTCATTTTAATTCGGTATTTTGAAGATGCCTTGTTCTACGATCCATATCTTAGTTTTTTTAGAAATGATTATCTCTATATCGATAGTCCGCGTAGGGAAATTGCTAAACTTGTTGGTTTTACAACCTGGCGTTACGTTTTGAATACGATTATTTCTCTGGCTATTATTTATGTTGTTTCTTTAGATAAAAGCATGGTTAAGTTATCTGGGGTTATTTATGGACTCGCATTTATTGTTTTAATGTGTATTTATTTATACTTCGTTGTGCATCCAAGACAAGAAGATTACTATATGTTTTTTAATGTGCGCCGTTTCTTAATTCAGCCTATTATTTTAATTCTATTATTACCTGCATTTTATTACCATAAGCTTAAAAATTGAGGATATATCAAAATGTTAAACAGTTAATAAAAGGATTATAGAAATTTTCATTTTTGTATTTTTGCAACGTGTTAAAGGCATTTTTATATAAAGGTTTTACGGGTTTACTAGCTTTACTAGTATTGTTTTCAACGGTGTCGTTTACCATTGAAAAGCATTTCTGTGGCGATGTTTTAGTAGATGTTTCGGTTTTTGTCGAAGCGGATAAATGTGAAATGGAAGCCTTAGAGCTACTTCAGAAGAAAACCTGCTGTAAAGATGAAATGAATGTGGTTCAAGGTCAAGATGAACTAACATTAGCATCTTATGACGATTTAGAGTTTGAACAGCAACAGTTTCTTTACGCTTTTACACACAGTTATATTTTTGGTTTGGAAAACTTACCAAAGCAAAAGATTCCGCATAAAAATTATTCCCCACCCAAACTGGTCACCGATATTCAGGTTTTAGATCAGGTTTTTATCATTTGATTTTTAGTTTATTACAACCTTTTTTTTAGGAAACTCGTCATGTCGTACATGTTGAGTATAAGTCTATTTTTAATTTTTTTGAAAATAGTTAATGAATAATATAAATTCAAATTTTAAATAAATGAAACACATATTTTTTGTGCTTTTGCTATTGCCCACCGTGTTCTTTTCACAAGAGAAACTCGCAGGTGTAATTTTAGAAGCGAATAATAAAAACAAAAATCTTGTTTTGCCCGGAGCTAATGTTTATTGGCTTGATTCTTCAATTGGAGCCGTTACCGATATGAATGGTAAATTTAGTATTCCATATAAACCGGAATATAAAAAACTGGTGATAAGTTATATAGGGTTTAAAACAGATACGATTACCGTTGGTACAGCAAAAGCCATTAGGCATTGGCTTGAGCCAACCGATAATTTGGATGCGGTTACTGTAAAATCACGAAAACAGGCTACCTCAAAATCGTATTTACAGGCAACAAATACGTTCACGGTAAGTAGTGATGAATTGCTTAAAGCTGCTTGCTGTAATTTAGCAGAGAGTTTTGAAACTAACCCATCTATTGATGTTAACTTCGCCGATGCGGTTACAGGAACACGACAAATTAAAATGCTCGGACTTACGAGTCCGTATATCTTAATAGCCACAGAGAATATACCATCCATTCGTGGTGCTTCACAGGCATTTGGTTTAAGCTTCATTCCAGGAACTTGGGTTGAAAGTATTCAAATCACCAAAGGCGCTGGAAGTGTAGTAAATGGTTATGAAAGTATTGCAGGGCAAATAAATGCCGAATTAGTAAAACCTTCTACCGATGATCGGGTTTTCGTGAATGTTTACGGTGCTTCCAGTGCGCGTATGGAAATAAATACCCACATCAGTACAAAGGTGAGTGATAAATGGGATACCGGATTGTATTTACACGGAAACTCACACAATGCCGAGCATGATGTGAATCATGATGGTTTTCTTGATATGCCTAAGTACAATCAAATAAATTTAATGAACCGTTGGCAGTACACGAATCCTGAAAAGGGTTTTGTAAGTTTTATCAATTTGAAGTTTCTCAATGATGAAAAACAAACAGGTGAGTTAGATTTTGACCCACAAACAGATAAACTCACAACAAGGGCTTGGGGCAGTGAAATTGACACACGTCGCTATGAAGTTTCTGGAAAGTTTGGTTATGTGAATCCCAATATTCCATATCAGAAAATAGGGATTCAAGCGGCGTTTAGCAGTCATGAGCAAGACTCTTATTTTGGATTAAATCAATATGACATCACCCAGAATAGTTTATACACTAGCGCAATGTATAGTTCGATTATTAGCGATTCCCGACATAAAATAAAAACAGGGTTGAGCTATACTTACGATCATTACGATGAGTTTCTTGATGCTAAAAACCTAGATTCTAACTACGAGCGCACCGAATATGATATTGGTGCATTCTTTGAATATAATTACGATAATTTAGAAAAACTGAATTTAACAGCTGGTATTCGCATTGATCACAGTAACTTATTAGGTACGTTTATTACGCCTCGGTTTCATGCGAAATATACGCCTTGGGAGAAGTCAGCATTCCGTATGTCTTTTGGAAGGGGAAAACGTAGTGCTAATATTTTTGCTGAAAATCAACAGATGTTTGCGACGTCTAGAACTTTTAATATCTTGAATTCAAACGGAAACATTTATGGTTTAGAACCAGAAATCGCTTGGAATTATGGTGTGTCTTATTTGCAAGGCTTCAACCTGTTTGGAAGAAAAGCAGATATCACTTTAGATTATTATAAAACGGACTTTACCAACCAAGTGGTTGTAGATTATGAAAATCCTTTGGAAGTCAATTTCTATAACTTAGAAGGGAAGAGTTACGCCAATAGTTTTCAAGCTGAATTAAATTACAATGCTTTTGAGCATTTCGATTTAAGACTAGCTTATAAATATTATGAAGTTAAAACCCAGTACGACTCTGGGTTACTTGATAAACCTTTAGTGCCAAAACACCGTTTATTTGCTAATGCATCATATGAAACAGCATTAAGAGAAGGGGGTAAGCATTGGAAGTTTGACGCCACGTTTAATTGGTTAGGTACACAGCGTTTTTCGAGTACTGCAAGTAATCCAGTAGCTTATCAGCTTCCAGATTTCACACCAACGTTATCTACTTTAAATGCTCAAATTACTAGAGTATTCTCCTCAAAATTTGAGATTTATCTAGGCGGAGAAAATATAACTAACGTGAGGCAAGCAAATCCTATTTTAGCAGCAAACGATCCGTTTGGAGCAAATTTTGATACCACTTTTGTATATGGCCCTATATTTGGAGGGCTGTATTATGCTGGTTTCCGCTTAAAATTATAAATGAATTTAATGAATTATTAAAACCTATAAAAAATGAAAAAAGTAATTATAGTATTCATGTTCCTTGTAGGAACGGTGTCATTTGCACAAAACAAAAATGCTAGAACAAGTATCGAGGTGGATGGCGTTTGTTTAATGTGTAAAACCAGAATTGAAAAAGCCTGTTTTAAAACAAAAGGCGTAAAATCTGCGGTTTGGAATGTAAAAACTCATGAACTCGCTTTAATCTACGATGAAAGAAAGACGGATGTAGAAACGATTAAAGCTAGTGTATTGGCTGTTGGTCATGATACAAAAGATTTAAAAGCTACAGATGAAGCTTATAACAGTGTGCATCCTTGCTGTAAGTATCGCGATGAAGCTGTATTGGATGATCATAGTAATGATGATTAAAACATCTTAATTTTGAGCATTTAAACTCTTGATTTTAAAAACTAAAAGAGGCTGTTCAAAAAGTAATAAAGTTTGTTGTTCTGAATTTATTTTAGAATCATATCATAGTGATAATTAGTCATTATAAGGGCCTGAACAAAGTTCAGGTTGACAAAAACTTTACTTTTTAGACAGCCTCTTTTTTGAGCAATACATTGGGGGATTTCTAATAGAACAATGAAAACTTATGTTCTTGTTAGAGTACAAGAATTTAATTTACCTTTAATCGTAGGGGGTTTCGGGTGTTTTTAACAAAAATTACATTTTTATTTAGATTTATTATAAATAATTTGGAAGAAAGGATCTTGGCAATTACATTTGCCGAAAAAATAACTATTTATAATAAATCTAAATAAAAATAATGAAATTTAAAATTACTTGTTTACTGTTTTTAACACTCACTTGGTTAGGTTACTCTCAAAATAACAACCTCAAAGGTGTTGTAAATAACTCAGCTTTTCAGCCGGTGGAAAATGTTAATGTTGTACTTGAAAATAGTACACGAGGAACAGAAACGGATGTTTCTGGGCAATTTCAAATTGAAAATATTGAAACCGGTACTTACACACTAACTTTTTCTTTTTTAGGTTACAAAACCAAAGAAGTTGAAATTGTAGTATCGCCAAATCAAGATTTAGATCTTGGTGTCATCACACTTTATGAAGGTAATGAAATTCTAAATGAAGTAGTTCTTTACGGCGGGAATGGAAATAAATTCTCTAGAAAGCAAACGGCTTACGTGTCTAAATTACCTTTAAAGGATATAGAAAACACCCAAGTGTATAGTACAATAACTACTAGTTTGCTGGAATCTCAGGTAATTACAAACTTTGATGATGCTTTAAAAAATGCTGTGGGTGTAGAAAACCTTTGGACTTCAACAGGTAGAGGTGGCGATGGTGCTGGATATTACGCTTTACGCGGGTTTGCCGTTCAGCCTCAACTGGTAAATGGTCTTCCTGGTTTAACAAACGGAACTATTAACGCAGCCAATATTGAACGTATTGAAGTGATTAAAGGGCCTTCAGCTACATTATTTGGTAACGCCGTGAGTTCATATGGGGGGTTAATAAACGTGGTAACTAAAAAGCCTTTTGCCGGTACAGGTGGTGAGTTGTCGTTTACCTCAGGTTCTTATGGTTTTAATCAAATTGTTGGAGATTTTAACACCGCTCTAGATAAGGACAAGAATATTTACTTCAGATTAAATACTTCTTTTTCTAGATCTGAAAGTTTTCAGGATGCTGGTTTTAAACAATCCTTTTTTGTAGCACCGTCATTATCTTATAAGGTTAATAATAAATTGTCTTTTTCTTTCTACGGTGAAATTACTCAAGCCGAACAAACCAATCCAATGTTTTTATTCTTAAACAGAGGCGCGCCTAGTATAGCTAGTAATTTAGATGAATTAGGATATGATAATAAGTTGTCATTCACAAGTAATGATATTACTTTACAGAACCCTACTCAAAATTACAGAGTAGAAATGGATTATAAACTGTCTGATAAATGGCAGTCACAAACACTGCTTTCAAGAAGTAGTACTTCTACAAAAGGCTATTATTCTTATCTATATGATTTTGGAGGAAATCCAGTGGATACTTTTTCAAGATATATAAATAAACAAAACGCAAACACTGAAACTGCAGATATTCAGCAAAATTTTATTGGAAACTTTAATGTTTTAGGTTTGAGAAATAGAATGGTAGTTGGAATCGATTACTTAAACACCACAAGTGTGGATAACAGTACAAGTTATGCTTACTACGGAAGTGTCCAGGCTGATGGTACTACCGAAGCTGGTTATCCACTATCAACTTCCGGAATTGATGCAGCTTTAGCTTCAGCTACGGTAAATAACATAAAAACGGAGTACAATATTTTCAGTATCTATGCTTCAGATGTATTAAATATTACTGAAAATTTTTCAGCGATGGTTGGTCTTCGTTTTGATCATTTTGACAATAAAGGTGAGTTGTCAAATTCAGAAGATGATTATAATCAAAGTACATTTTCTCCAAAATTCGGATTAATGTTTCAGCCTATACTTAATAAATTATCCGTTTTTGCTAATTACCAAAACGGATTTACAAACGTAGCACCAACACTTGTTGGCGATCCGAGTGCAGGGCCACAAACGTTAAAAACTTTCGATCCTGAGCAAGCCAATCAATTAGAATTTGGTATTAAAACCAATTTGTTCTCAAACCGTTTAAATGCTACGGTAAGTTACTACGATATTAAAGTAATTGATCAAGTGATTACCGATCCAGATTCGCCTTTCAATAAAATTCAGGGTGGAGAAGTAGTGAGTAGAGGTTTTGAAATTGAGGTGAACGCCAATCCATTAGATGGTTTAAACATAAGAGCAGGTTTTAGTGATAATTTTAGTGAAACCACCGAATCTGATAACGTAAATATCTTGAATAAACGCCCGCTTGAAGCTGGACCAGAAACTTTATATAACCTTTGGGCGAATTACGAATTTCAAGAAGGACTGTTAGAAGGCTTCGGATTAGGGGCGGGATTTAATGGAGCAAGCGAGCGTTTTGCAATTAACTATGCGAGTACTGGTGAGTTTATTTTGCCAAGTTACACCGTCGCAAATGCGTCCTTGTTTTATCAAGCGAATCAATACCGTATTAGTCTAAAACTAAACAATGCATTTAATAAGGAATATTATAAAGGTTGGACAACCATAACGCCACAAATGCCAAGAGCGTTAATCGCCAACTTTACTTATAAATTTTAATGATTAATTATAATTAGCAGGTCGTTTGATAGTCGTAGGTAGTGCATTATCTGCCTTTAGTTTGAGTTAAAACTAGACTATCAAACCATCTTTTTTAAGCCTATGAAATATAGAAAACAAATATTAACACTGCACAAAATACTCGGGTTAGCAACTGGTTTGGTGGTTTTTATAGTATCTATTACGGGGTGTTGTTGGGCTTTTAAAGAAGAAATAGAAGGTTTGTATTCCGATTATAAAACGGTTGAAATACAAAATGTGCCACCAATTACAGTTACCGAAGCTCAAACTATAGCACAAGATGTTTTTCCAAATAATCATATTCATGGTGCTATTTTTGGAAAACCTGATGAAGCCATTCAAGTTATTTTTTACGACCGGGAACCTGAGTTTTATCAGGACGTATTTTTAAACCCGTATTCCGGAGAGATCATTCAGATTAATAATAACCTATCTGGTTTTTTTCCTTTTATTTTGAAAGGCCATACGCGCTTATGGTTTCCTAAAGAATTTGGAGAACAATTGGTTGGTGCTTCCATTTTAATTTTCATCATAATAATCATTTCTGGGTTTCTACTTTGGATACCTAAACAGCGTAAAAATTTAAAACAACGTATAACTTTCAATTGGAAATCGACAACACGATGGAAACGTAAAAACTTCGATCTGCATACTGTTGTTGGATTTTATATCTGCTCTTTAGCTTTAATCTTAGCTTTTACAGGAACTGTAATGTCGTATAATTGGTTAAAATATGTGGTATACAAGTCTACAGGTGGCGAAAAAGTTGCGGCTTTCATTATTCCTGAAAATAAAAGTGGAATAAAAACTAGCGATGCTTCGGAAGGCGTTGCACCTATAGACCAATTAATTCCGAAACTTTGGAAGGAGTCTCCAAACGTTGAAAATTATGAATTGCATTATCCTGAATCGGACACGTCTAGTATTTATGTCGAGGTGTCTAAAACGGCAGGTGTTTTTTATGATTCCGATTTTAGATTCTTTGATCAAAACACGCTTGAAGAAATTGAAACACCAGGAATTTACGGAAAATACAAGGATGCTAAACTTGCCGATAAAATTCTAAGGATGAATTACGATATTCATATTGGAGCCATAGGAGGAATTGTTGGAAAAATTATAGCCTTTTTAGTGAGTTTGTTAACTGCTAGTTTACCTGTAACTGGCGTTTTACTATGGTACGGGCGAAACTATAAAAAGAATAAAACACTAGACAGTTAAAAAGCGCAATAACTCGGCAATCAATAGATATTTGAATGGATGTCTTTAAGGTTTTACTATTTTTGAGGTATGAACTATTCTAAAACGCTTATAATTATCCTGGTATTTTTCGTGAGCATGACTCATGCTGTATCCTACTCGAACATACAGGTGGTGTCGTTTACTGAAATTTCATTGACTTTAGTAAGTCAGGATAAAAGCAGATCTGAAGCGTTTAAACGTCGTTTTAATAACATTCAAAAGACGTTTGCAATACAACAGGGTTTGTTTAGTTCTGGCAAGATTTCGAATTCAAAATATTTGAGACAGTTAAAAAAGCTTCGTAAAAAGGAATTAAAACTTTTTAAAGCCGTAAAGCGATATGAATTTAAAGCAGATGAGATCACCGCATATAATTTTTGGTATCGCGGCATTTTAAAGTTTCCTACTAACATCGAGCTGGAGTTATTAAAACGAGCAAAAAAAGTATAAAACTGTTTTATCTGTACCCCGTAAAAAACAAAAAACGCTTCAAAATTAATTGAAGCGTTTTTTTATAAATTATATGTTGAAATCTCTCGATTACATCATACCTGGCATACCGCCACCACCCATAGGAGGCATTGCAGGAGCATCTTCTTTAATATCAATTAATGCACATTCTGTTGTAAGAATCATTCCAGAAACAGAAGCAGCGTTTTCTAAAGCAATACGCGTTACTTTCTTAGGATCGATAATTCCAGCTTTAAGCATGTTTACATAAGATTCTGATTTTGCATCGTAACCAAAGTCTTTTTTACCTTCTAATACTTTGTTGATAACAACAGAACCTTCACCACCAGCATTTTCAACGATTGTTCTTAAAGGCGCTTCAATCGCTTTATTTACGATTTGAACACCTGTAGTCTCATCTAAATTATCAGTTGTAATTTTTGCTAAAACAGCTTTTGCTCTTACTAAAGCAACACCACCACCAGCAACAATACCTTCTTCTACTGCAGCTCTTGTTGCATGTAAAGCATCGTCCACACGGTCTTTTTTCTCTTTCATTTCAATTTCACTTGCAGCACCTACATAAAGTACAGCAACACCACCAGCTAATTTAGCTAAACGCTCTTGAAGTTTTTCTTTATCGTAATCTGAAGTCGTTGTTTCTATTTGTGCTTTAATTTGGTTAACACGTGCTTTAATCGTTTCACCATCACCAGAACCGTTTACAATAGTTGTATTGTCTTTATCAACAGTTACCGTTTCAGCTGTACCTAACATACTTAAATCAGCATTTTCTAAAGTGAATCCTCTTTCCTCAGAAATTACAGTTCCACCAGTTAAAATCGCGATATCTTCAAGCATTGCTTTACGTCTATCACCAAATCCTGGCGCTTTTACAGCAGCAATTTTTAAACCACCACGTAATTTGTTAACCACCAAAGTAGCTAAAGCTTGTCCGTCTACGTCTTCAGCGATAATTAATAAAGGACGACCAGATTGAGCCACTGGCTCTAAGATTGGAAGAATTTCTTGTAAGTTAGAAATTTTCTTATCGAATAATAAAATGTATGGATTTTCTAAATCGGCAACCATTTTATCAGAATCTGTCACGAAGTAAGGTGATAAGTATCCGCGGTCGAATTGCATACCTTCAACAACATCAACATACGTTTCCATCCCTTTAGCTTCTTCAACAGTAATCACACCTTCTTTTCCAACTTTAGTAAAAGCTTGAGCGATTAACTCACCAATAGTATCGTCGTTATTTGCCGAAATAGCAGCAACTTGTTTGATCTTTTCTGAAGAGTTTCCTACTTTTTGAGCTTGCGCTTCAAGGTCTTTAGTAATGGCCTCAACTGCTTTGTCGATACCACGTTTTAAATCCATAGGATTAGCACCAGAAGCCACGTTTTTTAAACCTTCTTTTACGATAGCTTGAGCTAAAACAGTAGCAGTTGTTGTTCCGTCACCAGCTAAATCGTTGGTTTTAGAAGCAACTTCTTTTACCATTTGCGCACCCATATTTTCGTGAGCGTCTTCTAATTCGATTTCCTTAGCAACCGATACACCATCTTTAGTTACCGATGGGGCACCAAAACTTTTACTAATAATTACGTTACGACCTTTAGGACCTAAAGTTACTTTTACTGCATTTGCTAATGCATCAACACCACGTTTTAAACCGTCGCGAGCTTCAATATCAAATTTTATACTTTTTGCCATGATTTGCTTATTTTCTTTTCCCGCACAGGCGGGAATCTGTTTAATTATTGTTTACTTTTTTGTTTGATGAGATTTCCTCTTTTAGCTATATGCTATAAGCTTTTGGCCTTATGCCATTAGCTTGTTAATTTAATTTTTGTTTTAAGGAATAAATTTTTCTTTTTATTGTATTAATCTCATTGCTGAGTTGGTTAAAAGAAGCTTCATCAATATATTTCAAATCTTTCGATAAAATAATTAGATATTCCACTTCTGAAGCTGAGCCTGAAGCAATAGTTAAAAAGCGATTAAATTCGGGGTCACTATCTCTTCCACAACCTTCACTAATATTAGTAGGTATAGACGAGCTTGCTCTACGTAATTGGGAGGTTACTCCGTAAAGTTCTTCCGAAGGGAAAGATTTTGTAAGTGCATATATTTTTAAGGTAAATACATGACTTAAGTTCCAAATATCATATTTTTTAAAATCTCTCATAGAACCGCTTTTTAGCTTATAGCATACAGCTTATAGCCTATTATACAATCGCAAGAATATCACTCTCACGCATGATTAAATAATCGTTACCTTCAAGCTTTAAGTCTGTTCCAGCATATTTGCCATATAAAACGGTATCTCCAACCTTAACCGTAATTGGTTCATCTTTGGTACCTGGTCCAGCAGCTACTACAGTTCCTTTTTGAGGTTTTTCTTTGGCGTTGTCTGGAATAATAATTCCTGAAGCAGTTTTAGTTTCGGCTGCAGCTGGTTCAATAAGAACGCGGTCTGCTAATGGTTTAATGTTTAATCCCATTTTGTTTATATTTTAATTATTAAGTTTATAAATACTAGGTCAATTTATACGAAAAATGTGCCAATAATATATAACTGACAAACTTGCAGAAACAAAAAATGCCAACTATTTAAGTTGGCATTTTTGTCTTGTTTTATGTGTGCGAATACTATTCTGCTTCCTTTGCTGGAGCTGCATCGTTAGTCGCTGCAGGAGCATCTGGTAAAGCTACCGGAGTAGAAATCGCTTCTGTATCTAAAGCTTTAGACTCATTGTTAGAAGGCCCTCTATTGATTGCTACGTTAGAAGCTAAAATTAATACCAATAGTAAGGTTGCCAAGTACCAAGTACTTTTGTCTAAGAAATCTGTGGTTTTCTTTACACCACCTAATTGTTGTGTTCCTCCACCACCGAAAGATGATGATAATCCGCCACCTTTAGGGTTTTGAACCATAATTACTACGATAAGTAAAAACGCTACCACCACTATAAGGACTAAAAATATTGTAAACGTACTCATTATTTTTTATTGTTTTGTTCTTGTAATTGCTCTACTGCTCTAATTTGGTTTGCAAAGAAACTACTTTTTTCTGGATATTTCAAACTTAAAATTTTATAAGATTGAATTGCCTTTTTAAAGTTTTTTTGTTCGACGTAAATACGCGCTAAAGTCTCTGTCATTAGGGCTTCCGGCTGGATCATTTGGGCTTGAGCCAAATTTCCTTTCTGTAATAAGGGTTTTGTCGGACTAATTTTTGGGTTTTCAGCGATGAATTTATCGATAAGTTTAAACTTTTTTTCCTTTTCTAAATCTGTAGAAAGCGCTGTTTCAGCAAGTTTGTCCGCCGTTATTACAGGTTCTATTTTTTCGGGAACTCTTTCAATAGGTGCAAAACGTGTTAATTGTAGCCATTCATTAAAAGAATGTGATTCCTTTTTATCGAAAGGAAGTGGTTTTCCCAATTCTAACACGGCTTCAACTGAAGCGTTTTCCGTTTCAACTGATTCTTTTGGAGTTTCTACTGTTTTAGTAAGTGTCTCTTGTAGAGGGGGTTCTTTTAATGTTCTGGCTTCTTTTGGTTCAAAAAGGCTAGGATCTAATACACCATCGGTATCGCTAATTTGTTGTTTTAAAACATCGTCAATAGTCACTTTTTTGTCAACGGAAAGATCTTCTATTTCTACAGGAATATTTCCTAAATAAGAACTGTTGTTTTTAATGGTTTCAGAAATTTCATTTTGTGTAAATATTTCTGAAGTTATAAAGTCAAATAGAATACTTCTATCGGCTGTATAGGCTGCAGTATTTTTAAGTTCTTGGTTGTATTGTAGGCTACTTTGGTCTTTAAGGCCTTTAAGGTAAATGGCGCGAGCCGACTGAAAATAGGGGTACTTTGTGATTACGGACTTAAGTCCTTCAGTTTGTTCGTTGGTTAAAACTTGAGGGTTTTGGAGAATTTGTATGTAATCTTCTTGGTTCATTGGCCTTGCCAAATTTAGTGATTTTAAGTTTTTAAGTTTGATGTTACCATTTCGCTAATGTTGCGTTGAAAATATCTTGAGTAATACGTTCAAATATTTCTTCGTGTGCGATTGTTTTTTGAGTACCAACAAGTTGATCGGTTCCTGGGTAATCGTAGAAAAATGAGAAACGTTGTTCTAAATCATCTTCCTCTTTCTTTTTATTAAAAAACCTTAGACTTACACTTATAGTTAATCTGTTTTGTGCTGCGATTTGATCTGAGGTTGCCGTAGTTGGAGATATTCTATATTCTGTAATTTCTCCTTCGTAAACTAAATCGCCCCCAGAAGGTACTAAGTTTAAATTGGTTTGATTCTGAATTAAATCTTCCAAAGCCAGTTTAAAGTCACGTTCCAAACCTGGCTCTACAAGAAGCGCAGTGTTATCAAAACGATTAACTTGATAGGTTGTTACACCAGCAGGAATAGAAGCGCCTGTAAATGAATAGATGCCACAGCCTAAGAATGTTAAGCTAAATACGGCAAGGGCTATGTGTTTTAAATATTTTTTCATTCTGAATAGCTATAACTTAATAAGCTGATTTTTATGGTTATGAAACTTGTTTAAAGATCATATTGTTTAATTTTTCGGTATAAGGTACGCTCGCTAATACCCAATTCCGCGGCAGCTAATTTACGCTTTCCTTGATGACGTTCTAGTGATTTTTTAATGAGTTCTAACTCTTTTTGATGAAGCGATAGGGTTTCTTCTTCTTCAATTTCTTCAGCAAAATGATATTTATCTTGAATAGGCGTAATGTCTTCTTCAACAGGGTGTTCTGCAATGGAAAGAAGTTCGGTGCTTGTGTCTAAGGATTCTTCATAGTCGGTATCCTCATCGTCATTTTCTCCATAAATTTTCTGAATTAAACTTTCGTTGTTTTTTTCAACATCCTTGGTGTTGCCGTTTTTCATCAACTCCATAGTGAGTTTTTTCAAATCGTTCAGGTCTCCTTTCATATCAAAAAGGATTTTATATAGAATCTCACGTTCACTACTAAAATCACTCTCCGATTTTGAGGTTTTAATAACAGCGGGCAAATTAGTTGAAGCTGAATCTGGCAAATAACCACGTAGAATTTCTGAAGTAATGGTTCTATTTTGTTCTAAAACCGAAAGTTGTTCGGCAATGTTTCGTAACTGACGGATATTACCACCCCAACGGAACTTGGTAAGCATTTGTATGGCGCTATCGCTAAGTTTTACGGTAGGCATTTTGTATTTTAAAGCAAAATCGCTGGCAAACTTTCTAAACAATAAATGGATGTCTTCTTGGCGTTCGCGTAATGGCGGTAAGTTGATATCTACGGTACTTAAACGGTAGTATAAATCTTCACGAAATTTTTCTTTCTCAATGGCTTCAAACATATTCACGTTTGTAGCGGCTACAATACGTACGTTGGTTTTTTGTACTTTACTAGAACCTACTTTAAGGAATTCTCCATTTTCTAAAACACGTAATAAACGAACCTGTGTCGTTAGGGGTAATTCGCCAACTTCATCTAAAAAAATGGTTCCGCCATCGGCGACTTCAAAATAGCCTGCTCTGGTTTGGGAAGCACCTGTAAAAGCCCCTTTTTCGTGACCAAAAAGTTCACTGTCTATGGTGCCCTCGGGAATCGCGCCACAGTTTACAGCGATGTATTTGTTGTGTTTTCTATGTGATAATTGATGAATAATTTTAGGAATACTCTCTTTTCCAACACCACTTTCTCCAGTAACTAAAACCGAAATATCTGTAGGCGCTACTTGAATAGCCTTTTCGATAGCACGATTTAATGCTGGTGTATTCCCAATAATACCAAAACGTTGTTTTATTGCTTGAACTGATTCCATATTTTTCATTTCCGTGAAAACGGAAATCTTTTTTATTAGTTATTAATCTAATTTCTATTGCGCCTAGCTGTTTTTACATAATATCAAATAATCAAATTTGAATTACGCCTCAGTTCCCCCTTCGGGGGTTAGGGGGCTCGCCTCTCCAATTAAGGTGGCACTTGTGCAATCGGTTACCTTTACATTTACAAAATCACCAATGTTGTAATCGGCTTTAGGGAAAACACACACGATGTTTTGTGAGGTTCTTCCAGACCATTGTTGGGCAGATTTTTTTGATTCTTTTTCGATTAAAACTTCAACTACGGTGTTTAAATATTCTTTAGTTCTAATTTCACTATGAACGCGTTGTAGGTCTACGATATCTTGTAGTCTACGTTTTTTAGTTTCTTCAGGAACATCATCTTCCATGTTTCTTCCAGCCATGGTACCTGGGCGCTCTGAATACGTAAACATATACCCAAAGTTGTATTTTACGTACTCCATTAAGGAAACGGTATCTTGAAAATCTTCTTCTGTCTCTGTAGGGAACCCAACGATCATATCCTGACTGATGGCGCAATTTGGAATAATGCGACGAATGTTATCAATCAATGCGAAGTATTCTTCACGTGTATGCAAACGGTTCATTGCTTTTAAAACACGGTTACTACCACTTTGCACCGGTAAATGGATGTGATTGCAAATGTTATCGAATTTTGCCATCGTTTCAATCACATCAAGCGTTAAATCTTGAGGATTGGATGTTGAAAATCGAATGCGCATTTTAGGTTGTGCTTTGGCGCAAATTTCTAACAAGTTTGAAAAGTTTACAGCCGTCGCTTTTTGGATATCACTAGCTTTTTCAAAATCTTTTTTCAGGCCGCCACCATACCAAAGGTAACTGTCTACATTTTGTCCTAAGAGGGTTATTTCTTTATAACCTCTGTTCCATAGGTCGTTTACTTCTTCAAGAATACTTTGTGGATCACGACTACGTTCACGACCACGAGTAAAAGGAACCACACAGAAGGTGCACATATTATCACAACCACGGGTTATGGATACAAAAGCAGTCACACCATTCGTGTTTAATCGCACAGGTGATATGTCGCCGTAAGTTTCTTCCTTGGAAAGAATCACGTTTATAGCATCTCGACCTTCGTCAACTTCAGCTAAAAGATTTGGTAAATCTTTGTAAGCATCTGGGCCAACTACTAAATCGACAATTTTTTCTTCTTCAAGAAATTTTGTTTTTAGGCGTTCTGCCATACAGCCTAAAACTCCAACTTTCATTTTCGGGTTTAGGTCACGTTTAACAGCGTTATATTTTTCTAAACGTTTACGTACGGTTTGTTCTGCCTTGTCTCGAATAGAACAGGTGTTTACTAAAACCAAATCGGCCTCTTCTAGTTTTTGAGTGGTGTTAAAACCTTGGTTCGCCATAATAGACGCTACGATTTCACTATCACTAAAATTCATGGAACATCCGTAGCTTTCAATAAAAAGTTTACGCTTGTTTGTGTCTTTTTGTTCCAAAACTAAGGCTTCTCCTTGTTTGTTTTCGTCTATAATCTTTTCCATAATTTACTGAAACCTTTTATCGGTCAATAAGCACGCAAAGATACAATATAATTATCATTTGTGACAAAGTGACAGTTTGATTTTAGCACACTATTAAGATAGTTTTAATGATTCGTGGTCGATTTACTTTCGGTTGTGTTAAAATAAATTAATTTTAACCCCAATTAACCATAACCGCTTACTTCAATGCCTACACTTGAAAATTTATTTGAAAAAATTGAAAATGCCAAAGACTTAGAATTTGGGACTATTATAGATGAAGTGATTTCGTTATTTAAAAAAGTGTGGCAAAAAGGCTTGGTGCTTGTTTTGATAATAGTGGTGTGCGCTGGGGTAGCTAGTATATTATTTAACTTAATTGGTTTGAATACAACTACAGAATTAAATATTGAAGCAGGTTTTAATGTGGATGATTTGGTAAATACTTATTCTAAGAATGTGTTGTACGCCATTCCGCAAAACATATTAATAAGCACTTTAACCATGGCTTTCCTAGCTGGTTTTTATAGAATTTGTAAACATGTGATATTTGACGAAAATGTAGAAGATGATTATTTCTATTTTTTTAAACATGGCTATTTTTCAAAACTTTTAACCCTTGGAATGATCCATACGGGAATATCTACCCTAGCATTGTTTCTATTTGTAATACCTGCTATATATGTATATGTGCCGTTAGGATATATTACTGTATTTTTTGCTTTTAATCCAGATTTAAGTGAGATAGAAATTCTAAAAGCCAGTTTTAAATTAGGAAACAAAAAATGGTGGTTATCCTTTGGGACTATGTTTGTGGCTGGTTTGATGGGGGTATTAGGCTTTTTAGGTTGTGGTATAGGTATTTTATTTACCATATCCATAGCGTATTTGCCAGTGTTTTTTATTTACAAGGAAGTTATTGGTTTTGGAAGGAAAAGTGCCATTGATGAAATCGGGGCTTCATAATAAATAAGACTTGTTTTTCATTAAAAAGACCTATTTTAATACTGTTAAAAGCAGGTTTGTAGGCTGAAATAATTTACAGATTATAACGAATATGCTACAGATAACGTTTTTTTGATATACATTTGTAGCTTCAAAAAATGAAGTATGGCGAAGAATTTAGTAATCGTAGAGTCACCTGCAAAGGCGAAAACCATTGAAAAATTTCTAGGTAAAGATTTTAAAGTAGAATCAAGTTTCGGACATATATCCGATTTACCATCGAAAGAATTAGGGGTTAATGTTGAAGGTGATTTTAAACCAAAATACGAAGTTTCAAAAGATAAGAAAGCAGTTGTAAAAAAACTGAAAGACTTAGCGAAGAAAGCAGAAATGGTTTGGCTAGCAAGTGATGAGGATCGCGAGGGAGAAGCTATTGCATGGCATTTAGCGGAAACACTAAAACTAGATAAAGACAAAACCAAACGTATTGTTTTTCATGAGATTACTAAAACGGCTATAAAAAAAGCAATTGAAAACCCTAGAGGTATAGATTACGATTTAGTTGATGCGCAACAAGCGCGTCGTGTGTTAGACCGTATAGTAGGTTACGAATTGTCACCTGTGCTTTGGAGAAAAGTAAAGGGCGGACTTTCAGCAGGACGTGTGCAATCTGTTTCGGTACGTTTAATTGTTGAAAAAGAACGTGAAATTGAAGGATTCACACCTGTAGCTTCATATAGAATTGATGCCGAATTTTCAAATGAAGATGGGCAGACGTTTAAAGCGAAACTTCCGAAGAACTTTTCTTCTAAAGAAGAGGCTCAAAAATTCTTAGAAAAAAACGCAACAGCAGATTTTAACGTTGCCGATTTAACAAAAAAGCCAGCTAAGAAATCACCCGCTGCACCGTTTACCACGTCAACACTTCAGCAGGAAGCATCTCGTAAATTGTATTTTTCAGTAAGTAAAACCATGACAATGGCACAGCGCCTTTATGAAGCTGGTTTAATTACTTATATGAGAACCGATAGTGTGAATTTATCTGATGAAGCGCGTAAAGGGGCTGAAGCAGAAATTAAAAATGCTTACGGAGACGAATATAGCAAGCCAAGAAATTTTAAAGGGAAATCTAAAGGAGCTCAAGAGGCGCATGAGGCGATTCGTCCAACTAATTTCGCAACACATTCTGTTGATATTGATAGAGATCAAGCGCGTTTATACGATTTAATTTGGAAACGTTCGATTGCTTCGCAAATGAGTGAAGCCGAACTTGAACGTACTAATGTGAAAATTGAAGCGTCAACACATAAAGAAACTTTTACTGCAAACGGAGAGGTGATTACTTTCGATGGGTTTTTAAAGGTTTATTTAGAAGGTACCGATGATGAAGATGTAGAACAAGAAGGCATGTTGCCAGCAATGCGTGTTAATGAAAAGCTATTAAATAGCTACATTACCGCTACAGAGCGTTATACACGTGCTCCGGCAAGATATACAGAGGCTTCTTTAGTTAAGAAGTTAGAAGAGTTAGGTATTGGTAGACCTTCTACTTATGCACCAACCATTTCAACCATTCAAAATAGAAATTATATTGAAAAAGGTACAGTTGAAGGTGTGGAACGCGCGTATACGCAGTTAGTATTAAGTGAAGGAAACGTAAAGGATAATACCCTTTCGGAAAAAGTAGGTTCTGATAAAGGAAAGTTAGTTCCAACAGATATTGGAATGATTGTTACCGACTTTTTGGTGAATCATTTTGATGCGATTTTAGATTATAATTTCACAGCAAAAGTTGAGGCCGATTTTGATGAAATCGCCGAAGGAAACGAGAACTGGATTAAAATGATGAAGGCTTTCTATAAAGACTTTCATCCGGTGGTGGAAGATGTAAAAGAAAATGCCGATAGAGAATCTGGAGAACGTATTTTAGGTAAAGATCCTAAAACAGGTAAACAGGTGAGTGTGCGTTTAGGGCGTTTCGGACCCATGGTTCAAATAGGAACTGTTGATGATGAAGAAAAGCCGCAATTTGCCAGTTTAAGTCCAGATCAACAATTAACAACCATTACTTATGAAGAGGCTATGGATTTATTCCAGCTTCCAAAAACATTAGGTAATTATGAGGGTGAGGAGGTTTTAGTGAATAATGGCCGTTTCGGTCCTTATGTGAAGTTTGGAGAAGCTTATGTGTCACTTCCTAAAGGAACAGATCCGCTAAGTGTAGAAATAGACGATGCCATTGTTTTAATAAAAGAAAAGCAAAAAGCAGATGCCCCTATATATATGTATAACGATTTGCCAGTTCAAAAAGGTAAAGGACGTTTCGGACCATATATTAAATGGAACAATATGTTCATTAACGTGAACAAAAAATACGATTGGGATGATTTGTCCGATGAAGATATTGTTGAATTAATTGAAACAAAAATTCAGAAGGAAATCGATAAGGTGATTCACAATTGGGAAGATGAAGGTATTCGTGTTGAAAAAGCCCGTTGGGGAAGACATAACGTTTTAAAAGGTAAGATTAAAGTTGAATTACCTAAAACTGTTGATGTTTCTGAAATGAGTTTGGAAGAAGCTCAAGGCATTATTGAAGCCGCAACTCCAAAGAAAAAAGCAACTAAAAGAAAGCCAGCAGCTAAAAAGAAGCCTGCTGTTAAGAAAAAGCCCACCGCAAAAAAGTAATATAGATATATGAATTTTAATTTTCTTTCGCCTGTTTCAGATTTAGTTTTAGCACATAACGAATTACTTTCAACGCAAGCTCTAGGAAGAAAACTTAAAATACATTCTGCGCAACATGGTATGCCAGACCTAGACGATGTTGATATTGCTATTATTGGTGTTTTAGAAAACAGGAATGATATTAATTATATTGGGGAAGAGTTTCAACTGCATGAAATTCGTAAATCTTTTTATAGTTTATTTCCAGGAAGCTGGAATTTGGGTGTAGCCGATTTAGGTGATATACACAAAGGGGAGAGTGTTGAAGATACTTATTTTGCCCTAAGGGAGGCGATTAGCTTGCTGTTGCAAAAAAAGATAATTCCTATTATTCTAGGTGGTTCACAAGACTTAACTTATGCCAATTACCGTGCTTACGACGATTTAATCCCTATGGTTAATATCGTTAATGTCGATGCGCAATTTAATTTGGGCGACTCTTCAAAGCCTATAAAAAATAACAGCTTTGTTGGTAAAATTATTTTAGATGAACCTTACAATCTTTTTAACTACGCGACGATCGGATATCAAACCTATTTTAACTCCCAAGAGGAGCTAGACTTGATGGATAGTTTGTATTTTGAATCTTATAGGCTAGGACAAGTATCACATGATATCACATCGGTTGAGCCTGCATTACGCGATGCAAATATTGTAAGCGTCGATTTAAATGCAGTAAAAGGCTCTGAATTAGGTTTAAATCAACGTTATTCGCCAAACGGGTTAGATGGAAAAGAAATTTGTGCCATCGCTAGGTATGCGGGTATAAGTAATAAAGTGAGTTCTTTTGGTATTTATGAATACAAACCTTCAAGAGATGATGATATGACCTCTTTATTAATTGCACAAATGATGTGGTATTTTATTGAAGGTGTTAATTATAGGGTTCTGGATGATGATTTTTCAGATGACAATAGTTATCAGAAATTTATCATACTGGTTGAAGATGAGTCACTTGTGTTCTATAAGAGCAATAAAACAGGTCGTTGGTGGATTGAAATACCATTTTTATCGGAAGTTAATAATAAATTGAAGCGTCATACGTTATTACCATGCATGCATCAAGATTATAAAGATGCCTGTAATAATATAATACCAGAGCGTTGGTATAAAGCATTTCAAAAAAATAGTGTCTAATTGTTAAAGATCAACCTGAGGAGACTACCGTTTAAGTGTTATTTTTTCACGATGAAACGTTATTTTTTTAGATAAATAGTTGTTTTTTAAAAAATATATAAATATGTTTACGCTCTCGGAATCGAAAAGCTAAATAAATTAACCTCGAGTTTACTATGGATATGAAGAAGTTATTATTATTAACCGCAGTGTTAGCTGTTCTTGCCAGTTGTGGCTCTAAAGACAGAGGCGAACTAGTTGGTGTGCAAGGAAAGAAATGGCATCCAGAAAAACCTTATGGAATGCAACTTATTCCTGGTGGTGCATTTATTATGGGTAAAGCTGATGATGACCTTGCTGGTGTACATGATGCCCCTGCAAAAACTGTTACTGTTAGGTCTTTTTATATGGACGAAACAGAAATTACAAATAGTGAATACCGTCAATTTGTAAACTGGGTAAGAGATTCGATCGTAAGAATGAAATTAGCTGTTTTAGCTGATGAAGTTGGATTAACACCAGATGATGGTGGTATTGGTGAATTTGCGTTTAAGGATGTTGATACGACCGATATGTCTGTTTACGAAAAGTACATGTTCGAAAATTATACAGGACTTGGACCAACAGGTTATGAGGGGAGAAAAATTAATCAAGATATAGATTTAATTTTAGATACTGCTGAATATCCAGATGAGTACTATACAGAGGTTATGGATACGATGTATTTGCCTTTAGAAGAATCTTATAATGGACAACGTACTTGGGATGTTACCAAATTCAAGTTTCAGTATAACCATATGGACATACAAGAAGCTGCTAAGAAAAGAGGTGTTAAACGTAAGGATGTTATCATAAAAGAAGAAATTGAAATTTATCCAGATACAACCGTTTGGATTAGAGATTTCGCTTACTCATATAATGAGCCAATGCATAACGATTATTTTTGGCATGATGCTTATAGTGATTACCCTGTAGTTGGTGTGACTTGGAAACAAGCTAAAGCGTTTTGTGAGTGGAGAACACTTTGGAAAAACATTTACCAAAAATCTAAAAGAGGATCTGCTGCAGTAAATACGTTCAGATTGCCATCTGAAGCCGAATGGGAGTATGCAGCCAGAGGTGGGTTGCAAGCAGCAACATATCCTTGGGGTGGACCTTACACTAAATCTGATAGAGGATGTTTTATGGCCAACTTTAAACCTGTACGTGGTGATTACGCTGCCGATCAAGCTTTATATACGGTTGAAGCAAAGTCTTACGATCCTAACGATTACAACTTATACAATATGGCTGGTAATGTATCTGAATGGGTAAATGCATCTTATGATCCATCTGCCTACGAGTACACTTCTACAATTAATCCAAGTGTAAACGATGCGGAAAACCAACGTAAAATTGTAAGAGGCGGGTCTTGGAAAGATGTCGCATACTTCTTACAAGTAAGTTCAAGAGATTATGAGTATGCAGATTCTTCAAGAAGTTATATAGGCTTTAGAACTGTTCAAGATTATATGGGGACACAAGTAACAGCGAACGGTCAGAAGTAAATCATATTTATAACCAATTCATTAAACAAAATAATTAAAATTAACCTACTAAAAATTTAAAACCGAACATTATGGCAAAGTCAAAAGCAAACAAGAAATTTATGAATATGGCATACGGATTAGGTGCCGCTATCGTAATCGTTGGAGCATTATTCAAAATTATTCACTTCGAAATTGGACCACTAACAGGTAACGTAATGTTAACTATCGGTCTTGTAACAGAAGCAATTATTTTCGCATTATCGGCATTTGAACCAGTTGATGATGATTTAGATTGGGCTTTGGTATATCCAGAATTAGCAGGTGGGGCGTCATCGGCTAAAGGTGAGGCGAAGCAAGATGCACAAGGATTATTATCTCAAAAATTAGATGATTTATTAAAAGAAGCTAAAATTGATGGTGAATTAATCTCTAGTTTAGGAAATAGCATCAAAAATTTTGAAGGTGCAGCTAAAAACATTAGCCCAACAGTAGATTCAATTCAAGCTACAAAAAAATATGGTGAAGAAATGTCTTTAGCAGCTGCTCAAATGGAGTCATTAAACAGCCTTTACAAAGTGCAATTAGAAAGTGTAAATAAACAAGCTAGTATTAACCAAGAGTCTGTTGAAAACGCAGCTAAGTTAGAAGAGCAAATGAAAGCTTTAGCATCTAACTTATCTTCTTTAAATGGAGTATACGGAGGTATGTTATCTGCAATGAACAAATAATTAGGGGAGTTAATCTCAAACTACTAATTAATTAATAATTAATAAAGACCTAATTAACAAACATGGCAGGAGGAAATTTATCACCTAGACAGAAAATGATTAATCTGATGTATTTAATATTTATAGCGATGCTTGCTTTAAATATGTCAAAAGAAGTGCTTTCAGCCTTCGGATTAATGAATGAGAAGCTTACTAAATCTAATGTTGCAAGTACTGTTCAGAATGACAGTTTTATGGCAAACTTAGAGCAAAAGGCTTCAGATCAACCAGAAAAATATCAGGAGTTAAAAGCTAAAGCAGTTCAAATTGATGCGTTGGCAGACAAATTTGATGCTTACTTAGAAGAATTAAAAGGTAATATGACCGCTAAAATTGATGATCCTACAGATTATGAGATTATGGATAAAGGCGATTACTTAGACGCAAACTTTTTTCAAGGCGACAAGATCAAAGCTGATGGTGAAGCGTTTTTAAACCAAATAGCAACCTTCAGGGATGGGGTATCTGCGATCTTAAAAGGTGAGCCAGGTATGGAACCTGTTATTAAAGATGTACAATCTGAATTTAATACAGATGAAGTAACTAATAGAGATGGTCGCCCTGTGAGATGGTTAGATTATCACTATAAAGGATTTCCATTAGTGGCTTCTTTAACTAAAATGACACAACTTCAAGCTGATATTAAAACCACTCAAAATGAAGTTTTATCAACGATGTTACAAGGAACACTTTCTAGCGAAGTTTCCATGACTAACTACACCACTTTAATGGAAACGACTAAATCGGCTTACTTTAATGGTGAGGAGTTTGATGGACAAATTGTTTTAGGGCGTAAAGATGCATCTACTAAACCAAAAAGAGTGGAATTAACTTTAGATGGTAAAAAACTTACTGAAGATCAATTTTCAATTGAAGATGGTAAGGTGAAGTTGAAAATCGGAACTGGAGGCGTTGGAGAACATAAAATTGAAGGAAACTTGTTTTTTGGAGAAGGTGGAGAAGAAATTGCAGTACCTGTAAACTCTTCTTTTGCTACAGTGGCTAAGCCTAATTCAGCAACTATTTCTGCTGACAAAATGAATGTGGTTTACCGAGGTGTTAAAAACCCGATGACCATTTCATTTGCTGGTATTCCTGATAATAAAGTTAGTGCACGTGCATCTGGTTTATCTAGAAAATCTGGTAGTTCTTATGTTATGGATGCAACCCGTGTTAAAGGTCGTGAAGTAACTATTAACGTAACAGGAACTTTACCTGATGGTAAGACTGTTGGTGATAAAGCGAAATTTAGAATTAAAGATTTACCTAAACCAACTGGTACAGTAAGAGGTGAAGATGGCGCATTAAAAATGCAACGTAATAGTCTTAAAATCTCTACTATTGGTGCTAAGTTTGATGATTTCGATTTCGAATTACCATTACGTGTTACTGGATTTAAATTTAAAGTGCCTGGGCAACCAACTATTAGTGTTAGAGGTAACAAGTTAGATAGTAGAGCACAACAAGCTTTAGCAAGAGCTAAACGTGGATCTGGTGTTCAAATATTTGACATTGAAGCTAAGGCTTCTGGAGTAAGTGTTATACTTAAAAAAGTATCTCCAGTTTTTATAGAGCTTACAAACTAAACCTGAGTTAATATCACAAGTACGGAAGTGCTATAAGTATTAAAAGGAAAAATTATAATATATAACATCCGTAATAGATGACGTTGTTTGCAACTGAAACGAAACGGATGTTTTATAATACCATTGAGAAATAATAAATATAAGCAGATGAATTTAAGAAGTTTTTTATTAACCCTTGTAACTGTTTTTACAGTCTCTAATATGTTTGCTCAAGCGAATATATTAAATGCAAAGAGTCCAGAAGAAATTGGCGTTAGAACAGAAGATCAAAAGGCCGTAGATAATGATAAACCTTTGGAATACGGTTATGTGGATGATAGAGATATCTTATTTTCTAAAATGGTTTGGGAAAAGGTAGTTCTTGATGAGCGCGCAAACTTCCCGTTATATTATCCTATTGACACCAATAATATTGGTCATGATAGACGTTCATTGTACGATGTTCTTATGAAGAATATTCAAAACGGAACGATTGAAAACATTTATAGTGATTCATACTTTACCACTAAAAGAACGCTTAAAGATATTGAAGCTTCTTTAGCTATGATTGACACTACAGAACTTGGTATTGAGCAAATTAATGCTGGTGAAACTTTATCTGCAGAGTATATCAACAGAAGAGATATTACAGCAGCAGACATTAAAGAATTTCATATTAAAGGTCTATGGTATTTTGATAAGCGTCAAGCTGAAATGAAGTACAGATTATTAGGTATCGCTCCGGTAGCTCCAGATGTAAACTTTATTGATACCGATCAACCTGATTTGGTAGAATTGTTTTGGGTGTTTTTCCCAGATGCTAGAGCCGTGTTACATGAAGCAAAATCATTTAATAATGAAAATAGTTCTATACCGTTTTCGTTCGATCACGTGCTAAATGCTAGACGTTTCCATGGTTATATCTATAGAGAAGAGAATGTACAAGGTGATAGAGCTATTTCTGAATATGTTTCGGATAATGCTTTAATGCAACTTTTAGAATCTCAAAGAATTAAAGATAAAATTAGAGATTTTGAACTTGATATGTGGACATATTAATTTTAAAATTCATTTATTATTATATAACGCCTACTTTTATAGTGGGCGTTTTTTTGTTTTATAGTTTACTAATAGCATTGATTATTCATGGATTTATATGTTCCAATAATAATTATTTTTAGTTAGTAGAATGAATATAATTGTTACGAGACGTTAATCTGATGGTGATCTATTTTAGTTTAAATTTTTAGATATAAATAATGATTAATTACGTAGAATGTTATCAGGTTTAGTAACGTGAAATCTTACTTTTTAACAACTAGGATACTATTATTTTCCTAACTTTATTTATTAGTAAACCATTGAGCATATCTTTATTTAACACAAAAACTGTATTTATGAATAAAATTACCAGAATATTCATCGTTTTTTTACTTACCACTACGGTGTCATTTGCCCAAGAAGATGCGCCAGCGGCTAGTTCTAGCGAAGCGCAGGCTAATAATCCATTAGCAAATATGACATCTTTAAGTTTTCAGAACTATTATTTTCCAAAATTGTCTGAGGCACCCGACGCTGCCTTTATGAATACCACATGGTTGCGCTTTGCAAAACCAATTTCTAAGGGTAAGTTGCTTTTAAGAGCATCTATGCCTTTTTCAACTTTAGGAATGCCTAACGCCAATGGAGTTGTTAATACAACAAGTGGCGTTGGAGATTTTAATGCCTTCTTATCCTATAACTTTGTATCAAATGCTACGACAACCATGGGTATCGGACCATCCATTACAGCGCCTACGGCTAGTGATGATGTTTTAGGTTCTGGTAAATGGCAAGGAGGTTTTGCTTTTGTTGCTTTCGTAGCCAAGTCTCCAGTTTTTCAATTCGGAACATTAATTACTTGGCAAGCATCTTTTGCAGGTGATTCTGATCGTGATTCAACGAGTTTGGCGGCTATTCAACCGTTTTACTTTTGGCAATTGGGTAAAGGAACTTATTTAAGAGGGGTTCCTATTTGGGTTATGGACTTTGAAAAGGAAGCTTACTCATTTCCTATTGCTTTAGGTATTGGACAAGTAATAAAAATGGGCAATACGGTATTCAATATGTATGTTGAACCACAATATTCTATATATGTTCAAGGGGTTCAGCCAGTATTTCAGGTGTTGACTGGTATTAACTTACAATTCATGAAATAAAAAGGTATTCTTAAAATGCATAACTATTTTAAACTCTCAGGTTATTTCTATAATCTGAGAGTTTTTGGTTTAAAGCGTATTATCTTTGTTATCTAAATTGGTTTTAGTTTATCTGATTTATCCGTAAAACACAGCTAACGTGTTTTTTGTCATTCCGAAGAATTGAGGAATCTCTCGAATCTTTGACGTATTCTTCAGTCGTATCTTCTTCTGAATGTCAAAAGCATTGTGTTTTTAGTATTAAGACAGTTTATGGGTAATCAATAATTTTATTACAACTTATTAATTTTAGATTACTGAGTCAAGTTATTATATGAAAGTAGATTATATTATTGTAGGTAGTGGTATTGCTGGTATTTGTTTTTGTGAGGAACTAAAGCGCGCTAATAAAACATTTGTTGTTTTTGATAATGCCTCACAGCAGTCTTCAGCCGTTGCAGGTGGTTTGTATAATCCAGTGGTGTTAAAACGCTTCACATCGGTTTGGAAAAGTGATGAACAGTTAG
The DNA here is from genome assembly GCF_018860245.1 of Pseudotamlana agarivorans. Classification (GTDB taxonomy): domain Bacteria; phylum Bacteroidota; class Bacteroidia; order Flavobacteriales; family Flavobacteriaceae; genus Pseudotamlana; species Pseudotamlana agarivorans_A. Next base: position 10,104 of record NZ_JAHKPD010000001.1, on the reverse strand, counting down.
CGTTGGCGTTACCGCTTTATGCTACCATTGAAAAGGAATTAGGCGTTAAATTAGATTATAAAATTCCTGTGTACAGAAAGTTTGCTTCTTTGGAAGAACAAAATGATTGGTTCACGGCTAGCGATAAACCTTTGCTGTCAAAATGGCTCTCTGCTAAAATTATTAAAAATGATAATGCCGTTATTGATGCCCCGTTTGGTTATGGAGAGGTTCTAGAAACCGGACGTATTGATGTTAATACCATGGTTAACGCCTACGAAAAAGATTTACGCGCAAAAGAGTTATATTTTGACACTCCTTTTGAATACCATGTTTTAGAGACTAGTGTAAATCAAGTAAAGTATAAAGATATCACAGCGGCACAACTTGTTTTTTGTGAAGGCTTTGGTATCAAGAAGAATCCGTTTTTTAATACCTTGCCTTTAAATCCTGCAAAGGGTGAACTCCTTATTATTTATGCCCCGGAATTGAAAATTGATTACGTACTAAAAGCTGGTGTGTTTTTAATTCCGATAGGGGAAGACCAGTATATTGTGGGGGCTACTTATGAGTGGAAGGATTTAAGCAACCAAGTTTCAGAGAAAGCCAAAAATGAACTTTTAGGGAAATTAGAAAAATTAATTAGATGCAAGTTTGAGATTGTGAATCAAGTGGCGGGCATTCGACCTACAGTTAAAGATAGACGACCTCTGGTAGGGCAGCACTCTGAACATAAAAGCCTGTATGTTTTAAATGGTTTAGGTACTCGAGGGGTTATGATTGGTCCGTATGTCGCGCAGCAACTTTATAATCTCATTGAAAACAAGATCCCTTTAGAAAAGGAAGTTGATATTAAACGTTTTGAATCTTAATATTCAAATTTTTTCTATAAATGTGCTCTTGAATTTATCTTGAAATGCGTTAGGGATAGCAGTGGAAATCCTTTTTGCGAGGCACGAGTAAAAAGATTGTAACGGATAGCCCGACCACCTGTCCTGAGCGGAGTCGAAGGATGTGGGAACGCCCAAAAACTACTTTTTCTTAGCCAAGCTCTTATCGTAATGCATAAAAATGTTAATCCAAATATTTCGAGATAGTCTTAGAATAATTGGCATACATATAATTAGCGTGGCTATAATTGAGATGAAAATTGTATTAATGCCTGCGTTAAACACAAAAAACGAAATCACAAATGCGGCTACTGCAAAAGCAATACCTACACCATAACTCACATACATGGAGCCGTAGAAAAAGGAAGGTTCAATTTTGTATTTTGTCCCGCAATTAGAGCATTTTTCATGCATATCTAAAGCTTCAGAAAGGATGTACGGGTTGGTGTTTTTAAACATCGATTCTTCATGACATTTAGGACATGTTCCAGTAAAAATGCTATATATTTTAGATCCTTTTTTAAACATATAATTTAATGTATTTTTGCAAGCTCAATCGCAGGACAAAAATAATATTTTAATACTAAAGCGCTTGTGATAAAAGTTACATTTCTATGATGAACATTCATAATTTATCGATTTCATTTCAAGGGGAATACCTGTTTGAAGATATTACATTCAAGCTTGGTAATGGTGATAGAATCGGGTTAATTGGAAAAAATGGTGCCGGTAAATCGACAATGCTTAAAATCTTGTCGAAAGAAATGGAACCCGATACAGGGCAGATTGCAGCCGATAAGGAATTAAAAATTGGTTTTTTAAAACAGGATATTGATTTTATTCTGGGGAGAACGGTTTTGGAGGAATCTTATGAAGCTTTTACTGAGATAAAAGAAGTTGAAGCTAAAATGGAAGCGGTTAATACCGAGATGGCCGAACGTACCGATTATGAAAGTGAAGGGTACCATCAGTTAATGGTCGATATTAATGAGCTTCAGCATCAGTATGAAATTTTAGGTGGATATAACTACCAGGGCGATACAGAAAAAATTCTTCAAGGTTTAGGCTTTAAACGCGAAGATTTTGATAAACTTACCGATACTTTTTCGGGAGGATGGCGTATGCGTATTGAGTTGGCGAAATTATTACTTCAAAATAATGATATTTTACTTCTGGATGAGCCTACCAACCACTTAGATATTGAATCTATTATTTGGTTAGAAGGGTTTTTAAGAAATTATGCTGGTGCTGTAGCTATCGTTTCGCACGATAAGATGTTCTTAGATAATGTCACGAATCGTACGATTGAGATTTCTTTAGGACGTATTTATGATTATCCGAAACCATATTCTGAGTTTTTGGTATTGCGTGAAGAATTAAGAACACAGCAGTTGGCTTCTCAAAAAAATCAGCAAAAGCAAATTGAGCAAACCGAAAAACTTATTGAGAAATTCCGTGCTAAGGCTTCTAAAGCGACCATGGCGCAATCGCTTATTAAAAAGTTAGATAAGATTGATCGTATTGAAGTTGATGAAGATGATAATAGTGTGATGACCCTTAACTTCCCTGTGTCTATTACACCAGGAAAAGTAGTGGTTGAGGCTGAAAGTGTTTCAAAAAACTATGGTGATAATCACGTTTTAAAAAATATAGATTTACTTATTGAACGCGATAGTAAGACAGCTTTTGTTGGCCAAAATGGACAAGGTAAATCCACATTGGCCAAAATTATGGTTGGTGATGTGAAATATAACGGACATTTAAAATTGGGGCACAATGTGCAAATTGGATATTTTGCACAAAATCAAGCTGAATATCTCGACGGGAATAAAACCGTTTATGATACTATGGTAGATGCCGCCAACGAAACCAATAGAAGTAAAGTACGTGATATTTTAGGTTCCTTTTTATTTCGTGGCGAAGAGGCCGATAAATACGTGCGTGTACTATCTGGTGGTGAGCGAAATCGTTTGGCTTTAGCCAAGCTAATGCTCCAACCGTTTAACGTTCTAATAATGGATGAGCCAACGAATCACTTAGATATTAAATCTAAAAACGTATTAAAAGATGCCTTGAAACGTTTTGAAGGTACTTTGATTTTAGTGTCTCACGATCGTGATTTTTTACAAGGCTTAACAAATATTGTTTATGAGTTCAAGGACCATAAACTTAAAGAGTATTTAGGAGATATCGATTTTTACCTAGAGCAACGTAAAGTTGAAAACTTAAGAGAAGTTGAAAAACGTACCGTGGTTAAAAAAGAGGAAGCCCCTAAAGTAAAAAAGCAACAATCTTACGAAGATCAAAAGAAGTTAAAATCTTTAAATAATAAGCTTAGCAATGTTGAATCTAAAATCAATCAATTAGAGCGAGACATTAAAGCGATCGATGTTGAACTTGAAGTTAATTACGAGGAAACCACATCGAAACCTAATTTCTTCGATGATTACCAAAAAAAGAAATCTGACTTAGAAAGTTTTATTGAAAAATGGGAAGAAATTCACATGCAAATAGATGAATTCGAGGCTTAGAATTTAAGTTTTTTTTAACATTTCGCGGTTAAGTATTGGGTAATTTTGACGACAATACCCCTAAACTTATACGAATGCGAAAAATTATACTTTCTGCAATAGGCATTTTGCTCATTGTGTTTTCTTTTTTGTTTGCAAAAAAACTGATTGCAAATAAAAACAAACCAAAACCAGTAAAAGAAAAAGTTGTTAAAACGGTTTTTACAGATACGGTTAAGAATACTACAGTTAAAATTATAATTCCTGCCAATGGAAGTTTAGTAGCCAAACGTCGTGTAGAATTATATGCGGAAGTTCAAGGTGTTTTCAAGCCATCGCGTGTACTCTTTAAACCCGGACAAAAATATAGAAAAGGTCAAACTTTAATTGGTATGGACGCTGCCGAATATTACGCAAGCGTTCAATCGGCAAAAAGTGATTTATATAATACGCTATCTTCAATTATGCCAGATTTACGTTTGGATTTTCCAGACGTTTATAAAAAATGGCAGTCCTACCTTAACAGCTTCAACATAAATAAATCAACACCAAAGTTGCCAGAAATGACTTCCGATAAGGAAAATTACTTTATAACAGGTCGTGGTATTGTTTCCAGCTATTACAATGTTAAAAATTTAGAGCAGCGTTTATATAAATATAATATCACAGCGCCTTTTTCTGGAATTCTAACAGAAGCTTTAGTTACCGAAGGTTCTTTAATTCGTAGCGGACAAAAATTAGGGGAGTTTATAGATCCTTCTGTTTATGAAATGGAAGTAGCCCTTAGTAAAGGGTATGCGAGTTTACTAAAGGTTGGAGAGCCCGTAACGCTAAATAATTTAGATGATACGGAAACGTACCAAGGTCGTGTTTCACGTGTTAACGGTAGTATTGATGCAACTACCCAAACCATAACAGCTTACATCGATGTTGAAAATGAAGACCTTAAAGAAGGCATGTATTTAGAAGCTCGAGTAGATGCTAAAGAAGAAGAGAACGCTTTTGAAATTGACAGGAATCTGTTATTAGAAGATCATGAAGTTTTTGTGGTTCGCGATAGTATTTTAGATGTGATTCCTGTGAAACCAGTTCATTTCTCGGATACTAAAGTCGTTTTAAAAGCTATTCCTGATGGTACGGTAATCTTGAAAAAAGCAGTTCCTGGTGCTTATGTAGGCATGCTGGTGAGGCCTTTTAAAGGTGAAACGTCTAAAACCACTGCTAAATAATGAGGAAACTAATCGCGTATTTTATTAAGTACCACGTTGCGGTTAACGTGTTTCTTTTGGCGTTTTTTGTTTTTGGGGTTATTGGAGTAGTTTCACTAAAGTCTTCGTTTTTTCCCTTAATAGATTCTAAAATTATTTCGATAAATGTGACCTACCCTGGCGCTTCTCCTCAAGAGATTGAAGAAGGGGTGGTACTGAAAATAGAAGATAACCTTAAAGGTTTAAAAGGGGTTGATCGTGTTACTTCAGTTTCAAAAGAAAATAGCGGAACTATTACCGTAGAAATTGAAAAGGGCGAGAATATAGACTTTATGCTCTTAGAGGTTAAGAATGCTGTAGACCGCGTGCCATCTTTTCCAACAGGCATGGAGCCTTTAATTGTTGCTAAACGTGAAGAGGTAAGAGAAACAATTTCTTTCGCTTTAAGTGGAAAAAATGTGCCATTAGTCACTTTAAAGCAAATTGGTAGGCAAATTGAAAATGATTTACGTGCTATAAATGGCATTTCTCAAGTTGAAGTAACCGGTTATCCGGAAGAAGAAATTGAAATAGCGGTAGATGAAAGTCGCTTATTAGCTTATAATATCAGTTTCAGCGATGTTTCCCAAGCCATTGGAGCTTCCAATATTTTGGTAACAGGTGGAAATATTAAAACTGATGCTGAGGAATATTTAATACGAGCCAATAACAGATCGTATTACGGTGATGAATTATCTAATATTGTTATCAAAGCCACAAACGACGGTAAAACAGTTAGACTAAAAGATGTTGCCGTGATTCGGGATCGCTTTTCAGAAACCCCCAACGCTACTTTTTATAATGAAGAATTAGCTGTTAATATAACAGTAACTAGTACCAACAATGAAGATTTAATGTCTTCTGCCGATAAGGTGAATGAATATATTGAAGGCTATAACCAGAGTTATAATAATGTTCAAATTAATGTTGTTCAAGATAGGTCCATTCCATTAAGTCAGCGTACACAACTTTTGGCTGAAAATGCTATTGTTGGGATGCTACTTGTTTTAGCCTTCTTGTCATTATTTTTAAACACCCGTTTAGCATTTTGGGTGGCGTTTGGTTTGCCGGTTTCCTTTTTAGGGATGTTTATTTTTGCCGGTCAGTTTGATGTGACCATTAATGTATTGTCACTTTTTGGAATGATTATCGTTATCGGAATCCTCGTGGATGATGGTATAGTTATCGCAGAGAATATCTATCAGCACTATGAAAAAGGGAAAACGCCAATTCAAGCAGCTATAGATGGTACTATGGAAGTTATACCTCCAGTAGTTTCAGCAATTATCACAACGCTATTAGCTTTCTCATTATTTTTATTCCTAGATAGTCGCATTGGTGAATTTTTCAGTGAAGTCTCCGTTATTGTTATTTTAACTTTGGTGGTCTCTTTAATTGAAGCGCTCATTATTTTGCCGGCGCATTTAGCACACTCGAAAGCGCTACAAAAACCTGTTGAAGAAGAAAATCCTTCAAAAGTAAAACAGTTTTTCACCAAAATGCGAGGTATTAATAAGCTTGGCGATAAAATAATGTCTTTTTTAAGAGACAAGGTTTATAGCCCTACCTTCGATTTCGTATTAGAATTTAAGTTTTTATCTCTAGGTATTTTTGTGGCTTTATTGATTTTAACTTTTGGGTCCATTGGCGGGGGTATCATCGGAATGACCATTTTCCCGTCCATTGCCAGTGATCGTGTTAATGTCGAATTGGATATGCCAAATGGTACGAATGTAAAAATTACAGACTCTATCATTTCAATGATTGAACAGAAATCTTTTATCGTCAATCAAGAGCTTACCGAGAAATATTTAAAAGGTACAGGTCAGGAACTTTTTGAAAATACGATATTAACCCTAAACAGTACATCAAGTGCGCGTTTAAGTATCAATTTATTACCAGGGGAAGAACGACCTGATGAAATCAGTTCCAGTTTGGTGGCTAATCGATTAAGGGAACTAGTTGGACCAATTATTGGAACAGAGCGCTTAATTTTTGGTTCTGGAGGCAATTTTGGAGGAAGCCCGGTTTCGGTGTCATTATTAAGTAATAACATAACCGACCTTAAAGGCGCTAAGGAAGAACTAAAAAAAGTACTACAGTCCAATCCTTTATTAAAAGATGTTGAGGATAATGATCCTGCGGGGATTAAAGAAATTCGACTGGAATTAAAAGAAAGCGCCTATTTACTAGGCTTGAACCTAAGGACTGTGATGGACCAAGTGCGTGCCGGATTTTTTGGTGTGCAAGCACAACGTTTTCAACGTGGACAAGATGAAATTCGAGTTTGGGTGCGTTACGACAGATCGAATAGAGAGTCTATAAATAATTTGGACGACATGCATATCATCACACCAACGGGCAATCGGGTGACTTTAAAAGACATCGCAAATTATTCTATTGAAAGAGGAGATGTCGCTATCAATCATTTACTTGGGCAACGTGAAATTCAGGTTTCAGCCGATTTAAAAGACCCAAGTACGAGTACAACGGATATTTTAAATGATATCAAGACGAATGTAATTCCTGCTATTCAATCCAAATACCCTACAATTTCAACGTCTTATGAAGGTCAGAATAGAGAAGCCAATAAGCTTTCATCATCTCTAGCTAATGCCGGAATACCTATTTTACTGCTTATTTATATCACGATTGCCTTTACATTTAGAAGTTATAGTCAGCCAATACTGTTAATTCTATTAGTGCCTTTCAGTTTAACCGCTGTGGCATGGGGACACTGGCTTTTAGGATTTCCTGTAAATGTCTTATCTATGTTAGGGATTATTGCATTAATTGGGATCATGGTAAACGATGGTCTCGTATTAATAGGCAAGTTTAATAGTAATTTAAAAGAAGGGATGTTGTTTGATGATGCCCTTTTGGAAGCTGGAAAATCGAGATTCAGAGCTATTTTCTTAACTTCACTTACTACAGTTGCTGGATTAGCACCTTTACTATTAGAGAAAAGTAGACAAGCACAATTTTTAAAACCTATGGCCATTTCAATATCCTTCGGAATCGCTTATGCCACCGTATTAACTTTATTAGTGTTACCATTATTTTTATCATTTAGTAACGATATTAAGAAAAATGTAAAGTGGTTGGCAACCGGAAAAGATGTGACTAAAGAAGAAGTTGAACGCGCTATTAAAGAACAAAATGAAGAGAATGCACATTAAATCCCTTGTTTTTAGTATCCTATTGTTTTCGCAAGCCTCGTCGTTATTTGCTCAAGACGTATTAACGCAGCAAGAAGCAGTTAGTTTGGCACTCGAGCATAACTATGGTATTAAATTAGTGAATACCGATGTAGAGATTGCTAAAAACAATGCAGATATTTTAAATTCTGGCTATTTGCCCACTCTAACGGGAAATGCTGGTGCTACTTTTAACAAAGATAATACGGAGGCTGAGTTTGCAGACGGTAGAGTTACAGAGTTATCGGGAGCCGAAAGTTCCAGGTATAATGCCTCGGTAGATTTAAATTATGTGCTTTTTGATGGTTTAGGGCGCTCTTATAATTATAAACGTCTTAAAGAAACGGAAGCCTTAACAGCACTAGAAGCACGTGCTACTATTGAAAATACCGTTTTGCAATTATTTACGGTATATTATAATGTTGCCGAGATTGCCGATAATTACAACGCCATCATACAAACCTTTGCGATTTCCAAAGATCGTTTACTTCGTGCTCAATATCAATTTGAATACGGACAGAATACCAAGCTTGATGTACTTAACGCCGAAGTTGATATTAACAACGATAGTATTACCATGATGAATACGCGTCAGCAACTTAGAAATTTTAAGCGTGATTTGAATGTGGTTTTAGGCAACTCCCTTCCCGATACTTTCGATGTGGATACCGCTATCAATTTCAATACCATATATAATAAGGAAGAGTTGAAGCAAAAGGCCATTGCAAATAATGTGAGCATTTTGCAGGTTGATAAAAACATGGACATTAGTAGGCTAGGGGTAAGTTCAGAAAAATCAGCTTATTTACCTACCTTAGGATTAATAGGAAGTTACGGGTGGAATAAAAACGATAACAATGCAGCCTCTTTCGTCGCGGTTTCAACATCCAATGGTTTGTCTGGCGGTTTAAACCTAAGCTGGAATTTGTTTGATGGTGGTACTACGATTACGCGCGTAAAAAATGCGAAGTTGAGTTTAGAAGCGCAGAATATTCAAAAGCAGCAACTACTTGTCTCCTTAGCACGTGATTTCAATAACGCTTGGGATAATTACCACAACCGATTAAATATTTATCGTCTGGAGGAAGATAATATAAGGACCTCTCAAAACAACTTCGATCGCACCGAAGAAAAATTTAAACTCGGTCAAGTCAATTCTATTGAATTTCGTTTGGCACAGGTGAACCTTCTAAACGCCGAGTTAAATAGAAATAAGGCAAAATATTTGGCTAAGGTTGCCGAAATTGAATTACTTCAAATTAGTGGGGAACTGTTGAATGTAGAGTTTTAGTTTTAAAAAATAGTAAGTAGTTGATGGTTGTTGGTTGCTGGTTATTGGTAGCTCACTGTTACGTTTAGAATTTTCTAGAAATAGATTTTACAGATTTCACAGATTTGTTCCGTATCTCATTACAGGTTGAGCAGCCTAAATCGAGTTGCCCATTTTTAATTTTTCACTATTAATTTTTAATTATTACGCTTTGCGACTTCGCGCCTTTGCGAGAAAAAACTATTACGCAGAGCTACGCAGAGGATTTCACAGAGTAACACGAAGAACTAAAAATAGAATATTAGTAGAATGTCAGATCGAGCGCAGTCGGGATCCAATTTTTTAGACACGACTGAGCTTCCCTAAATAGAGTTGCCCGTTTTTAATTTAAACGATTCCGCCTTTCGTCAGGAGCGACAACTTCTGTCTTCGGTCTCCCGTCAAATTTTCACTATTCACTATAAAAATGATTAGCCTTTCGGCGGAATTATTCTCGTTACATATAATGTGTACCTATATAATAGGAAGAACATTCAATAACTTTTAAAGTTTTTAGAAGATTTCGTGTAAAAAGAATATTTCTAATAATATAGAAGGGGCACAATTAAGCTGAAGCAGACATGTTTTAGCTATTGTTACCTCAGTGTAAAGTCTTTTTTGAGTGGAATAAAAGATAAACTCAGTTCTTTTCGATTATAATTATACTAAATCTAACCTAAACGAAAACATTCAAACATGCATATTCCAGCACAAACAGCCACTATTATAAAAGGACAAATAGAGTAGGGGCTATCAAAACTCTAAACCCCACCAACAAACCAAAACTTTTTTCAAGTATAAACCACACGTTTAGTGGGTATTAAAACACTTGATAAAAAATAATTAAAAAAAGCCCATAAAAAGTTTGTTGGATAGATATAAACAGTTGTATATTTGCACCCCGCTAACAAAGGCATAGCCATTGTAGCGGTAGTTCATTAACAGTTTTCAGGTATTAAATTAGGGTTAAAA
>NZ_JAHKPD010000008.1:67820-482699 GCF_018860245.1 Pseudotamlana agarivorans | reverse complement strand
GCGTTAGCACCTTGAATCCACCCTGCCATTCAAAGAACCATTTGGAAAAACCGTGCTGAAAAGGGCATTATCCTTTTCGATGAGTTTGCCAAACAACTGAAGTTTGAAAACGTACTTGAAAGTGTCGAATTCTATTATCAAGCTATACGGAAACAAAATGGTGCAATTGGAATTATACTGCAATCCATTAATCAACTTCCTAATAATTCCACATCAGCAAGCATCTTAGAGAATACCCAAGTCATTTACAGTCTGAATAATGAAAAAGGCTATGAAGAACTGGTTAAAAGACTCAATCTATCTAGCCACGACTTAAACCAATTAAAATCCATTAAAAACAATCTTTCTGGTCCACGGAAGTATACCGAAATGTTTATCAAAATCGGAAAGGAAAGCAACATTTTTAGGCTTGAAGTGCCTAAAGAAGTTTATGCAGCCTATTTAACCGATGGACAGGAAAACGAAGACATAATGAAGTTCTATGAAGAGCATCATGACATGCAAAAAGCAATAATTCAATTCACATCTAAAACGTAATATTATGAAATCGAAGATTCACGAATACCAAAACAATTTTTTTACAATGAGTAAAAACAAAATCAGAATTTTAGTAATGGCAGTAGCATTAATGCTATTAATTCCATCAAAGGTAACAAGCCAAGGAATGCCAACTTATGACAACACCAATTTTATCAGTTTGGTAAAACAACTTGTAGAATCTGGTAAACAGACCGCTCAAATGATTAAGTCTGTGAAATTTCTAAAAGATGCAAAAGAAGCCATAGAAAAAGTTTCGAGTGTAGTGCAACAGCTTAGAGCGGTTGAGGAAATTGCACAAAATAATCAACGTCTTATTAATGTTATGCAAAATGATTTGCAAGACATTTTGAACTCGCCTTATATAAAACCAGATGAAGTTACTAAGGTTGTAGAATCATTCGATACCATAGTCCAAAACTCATTGGACACCGTTGAATTTATGAGTGAAATCTTATCCAGCGATAATCTAAAAATGAGTGATGCCGAACGTGCAGAAATCCTAAAAGAAAAAGAATTGGAATCAAAGGAAATGGTTTCCAATATCAAGACAAAAACGAAACGCTACAAGGATATTATTTCCTTCAGAAAAATGCAGGATAAAGTCAATAATCGCGAAACAAATTATTAGAAATGACCGCAACCATCTTTTTAGGGATTGGGCTAGAGTATATCGATGCGGTATTTCAAACCATACAGAACAGTAGTTTCTCGCAATATACCATTGCTGGAATGAAAACGCTTGCTGTGTTGTTTTTTCTAGTCAATATCCTAAAGAAATATAATGAAGGTATTGCGGATAAAGATGGTTATTCTTGGGGATTGAGTCCTGGGGAACTTGCAAAGAATTTTGCGGTTGTGCTTTTGGTTATTTTTTCAACGCAGGTGTTAGGGTTTTTCGATGGTATTTTAGTTGCCATTGAAGGACAATATCGAGGGACTGCACCTGCGCTATTACCATTGCAAATGCAAGACATACCTTTAGAGGAAGATGTAAGTCTTTTTGATGCCGCAAGTTCAGCAATGACGCTTCTGTATGAAGCATTGGTAACGCCATTATATGGTTTCAAGATATTGGCGTTTATCCTGAGTACGATACTATGGATATTGGATTTGTTTATCTATCCACTATTCTTAGCAGAACGTTTTTTTCTTTTAGGAATAATGCAAGCATTCTTCCCATTGGTCATTAGTTTGGCGGTTTTTGAAAAGTTTCGTTCTCTTGCTTATACATTTTTCAAGCTGTATGCAGCCGTGTATATGCTCGTGCCAGCTTTCTTTCTCGTCAATGTATTTGTGAACGCAATTTATACAGAAATCAATACCAATTTTTGGGTCAACCTATTTGGGACCGATACAGGTCAAGGCTTTTTCGCACCTGTTGTTCAATTAGGTTCTGTTGCATTTATCGTGTTTCTAAAATTCAAGCTTTATAAACGAGCCACATCTTTTACACTCAGATTATTTACTGCCTAAGTCAGATTAAAAATAAAAATATGAAAACACCATATAAAAATATCTACAACGTTTTAAAACTCAATCGATTTATTGTTTTGGCAGTTGTCATTTGCGCATTGTTATCTAGCATTTTTTCAGTTTGGATGGTATTTACTACTAACAAAAATGCAATGAATAGTGCATTTGCCATTAATACAGATGGTAGCATTATTCCATTAAAGCTAGTGAGCCAAAAGGAAAATTTTAGAGTTGAAGCTTTGGCGCATTTAGAATTGTTTCACACCTATTTCTACAACATCGATGCAAGCAACTATGAGAAGAATTTGAAAAAGGCACTTTGGTTGGGTAATAGCTCTGTGGATAATCTTTATCGCCAGAAAAAAGCAGATGGTGTTTATAATCGATTATTGCAATTTTCCTTAGTTCAAAAAGTACTCAGCATCGATTCAAAAATAAACGACAATAATGGTGTATATAGTTTTACCGCTACAACCATTTTTGAAATCAATAGAGGAACAATAATCGATACTTATGAATTAGTTTCCACCGGAAACCTAATTATGGTTGACAGAAATTTTCCTAACAATCCACACGGACTTTTAATTACAAATTATTTCGAAAACACCTTAAAAAAACTTAGTGATGAAAATAGAAAAGAATAAAATAGTTTTTATAGCAGTTTTAGCTATTGTTTTCATATTCCTTATTTCCTATTCCGTGATGGTAATGGGCGATGATGACAATGAAAACGACAATCTTGAACAGACCTTGATACCAGATTTGGAAGAAAATCAAAAAGAGTATGATTCTAAATTGGATGCTCTTAATGATCTGAAAGAAGTACGTGAAAATAATGCACCTAGTATATATGATGAAAAATTAATCGATTCTATGGGGTATTACGATCCTGATCTACCAGAACGTGAAAAGAAACGCATTGTCGATAGTATTTACGATGCTGGTAAGATTCAATATTCAGAAGAGAGATATGCAAACTTCGGTCAAAAGAAAGTCGAAAAGAAACAACCTGTAGAAATTGATTCTACAGAAATACTAAGAGAACTTAAAATCCAATCTAAGGAATTGGGCCTTGAACATCAACTGTTTTTTGCTGCTGCGCCAAAACCCAACGAGCTTGCAATTATTGGAAATACAGATGCCACCATTTATGTGGTTGTTGATGGCGACCAAGTTGTAAAAGCGAATACCAGGTTGAGAATGCGACTTACTAAAGCTGCAACTATCAATGGTAAACTGATGCAAAAGAACACACCTGTTTTTGGTTTTATTAGTTTTCAACCTAATCGTGCTTTAATTTCCATAGAAAACATTAGGCATCATCCAACAAAGCTTAAAGCTTTCGATTTACAGGATGGTAGTGAAGGCATTTATGTAGAAAACAATTTTCGAGCTGAAGCTACAAATGAAGTTTTGGACGATGTTATAGGCGATATCAACATCCCAACTGTTCCACAAGTAGGTGGTATTACAAAAGTATTAAGACGTAGTAACCGAAATTTAAAGGTTACTGTGCTGAACAATTATAAACTTATTTTAAAACCTAAATTATGAAACCGATATTATTTACATTAATTATGTTGATTTCAGCTTTGGCTGAAGCACAAACAACAGAAATCCTTGATACTATTTATGCTAACGACAGCAAAAATGTCGCACTCTTTTTTCCAGAGCCAATACGACAAGGCATTACTGGCTCAGAAAATTTTGTATTCACTTACAATCGTGAAAAAGAGCAATATTTCGGATTACTGCAAGCCCAACCAGGCAAAGAAAGTAATCTTCTGGTAATCAACAGAAATGGCTCAATTTTTTCGTATATTGTAAGGTATAAAGCCCTGCTTTCAAAACTCAATTATTTTATCCCATTATCTAATAGTATTGGGAATGAAAACCCAAAAGTAGCAGATTCAATTCAGACTAAAACTTCTGAAAAAGGTATTAATAACAGTATGTATTATTATCAAAGATTCTGTTCATACCTTCTTGACAAAAGACAATATCTTGGAAGGTATATAAGGCGAAATGATGGTGTTATTCTAAGGCTTGAAAATATTGTTTTTGACAAAGAAGAACTCTACTTCGTTATTCAAATTAGGAATAATTCCAGCTTGGATTACGATTTAAATTTCTTAAACCTTTCGGTTGAAACTCGACAAAAAGGGAAAAAGAAATCTTTACAACGTTTGTATCAAGAGCCTATTTTTAAACATCATATGCCTTCTAAAATCGCAGAAAATGAAATGGTAAGATTCATTTATGTCATGCCAAAATTTTCATTATCCAACAACCATAGGATACTTTTAGATTTAAATGAGAAAGATGGCGAACGAAATATTGAAATGAAAATATCACATAAATATATCAATAACCCAAATTAATAATATTATGAAAAAAATCGTTATTTGCTTACTCGTATTGCTGTTCCTTTCTTGTGCCGAAACTAAGATTTCAGGACCAAGTGCCACAGCTAAAATTGTTATCGAAAGCTTTTATGAAAAGGATGAGAAAGCTTTGAAAGCCAACTCGACACCACAGGCATATTCCAACTATATGAATACTATAAATATGTTCAACGTTACGGTAAAGGATGATTCAAACTTTACTGTTTTGCAGGATACGATTATGGGTGATTTGGCTTGGGTAAAATATACCACCGCCTACGATAAGGCACCAGGACTTTTTAAACTGGTTAAACAAAATGGTAAGTGGCTGGCAGATGCCAGAGGTTCAAAAGATAAATCGCCTTTTTAAAAGGATACTTACTGATTTTTTTAGAGATTAATTTCCCAATAGCCTTGTGTGCCACCGTGGCGTTTTATAAACCCTTTGATTTTGAGCGCATTTATATGTTTGCCCACAGGGGATTCATTGATGCCTAAAGTTTCAGCTATTTCAGTATAAGTAATAGTAGTATTGGTTGCAATAAGTTTAAGTACTTCTTTTTGTCTTTTAGTAAGTGCGTCTATAGCATCTATTGCACCACCTGTTACACCACCCATTGCACCACCAGTTACACCACCTTTTTGACCAACTTCTTTATTATCATCTCTAATAGTAGATTCATCAGCAACTTCTTTAGCAATAAAAGTCATTCTAAGAAAGTTATCGGAAAAACTAAAACTCTCTTTTCCATAGTGTTCTAAAATACGAGGGATGCCAGAACCTAATTGTTCAACCAGTTCTAAATCTTTAAAAATTCGCATCAGTTCCTTATTTCGTGGAACTGAAAAGCCTTCAAAAAATTCTTGCTTGCTTAACCCTTCGGGCAATCCACCAGCTGATGTGATTTCGATTCTATCGGTAAAAATCTCAAACTTTGGGGTAATCTCATTGGTATAATCATTATGCACAAACGCATTAATGATGGCTTCTCGCAAGGCGATGGGATGCCAAAGGTTGGCTTGTTGTCTTTCTTTTGATGTGATTTTTGTGGTTGTTCTGTTCTCGACCGCAATTTTATCTATCACTTGTTTAGTAGCCTTAACTAAACATTCGTGACCATATTCGTTGCTCTCTATTAAGTCTGTTCTGGTTATACCCGAATATTTGGCGACTTTAATTGAAGTGCTATTTTTGTCGGCCAATAGATAACCGGCATAGTTATATGCACCATCTTCTGTAAGTAGTTCTAAGTTCTTTGCAAAAGTTTTACCGAGGGTATACCCAGATTCTTCGTAATAAATTTTTAGCTGTCCGAAGCCTAAATCCTGCCGTCCTGCTTTAATTTTACTGATGGAATTTCGGGTACGTTTAGCAAACAGCTCGTCTATCATTTTTTGTGGCATCGGTTCAGCTGCTGAACCCAAACGAATGAAACAACCCTTTTCGCTCATCCCGTATTTTTTAAGATGATATGGTTTTTCTGGACCACTCGCCAAAATGATTTTTAGGATGTTTTTTCCATCTCGTTCTTCACTAACAATATCAAACAAACCAAGTGCGGAAGGTCGAATATTGTTCTTTAATCTATCCTTAATCTTCAGCTGGTCACCATCCGCATCAGGCAAACCGTAAGTGTTCCCTTCTTTATCAATACCTATATAGATAATGCCACCTTCACGATAGTTCAAAAAAGCAATAACCTCTTTTTCAAGTCCATCGGACAATTCTCGTTTGTATTCTATGCGGTTGTTTTCGGTCATTATAAAATGTTGTGGCAGTTGGGCTATTTATCTTTTTTCAGTTTAATTCTTTGTAAAACTGAATCATATTCGTAATTCACAATGCTTTCATTCAAAATCAATTGGATTGATTCCTCAATTACCTCAAAAGGTACGACAAACCATTCTCTCGGATTTAGTCTTTGTCCTTTTTCGTTAAACAAGTCAATATCCAAACAAGCACTTGCAAAAAATCTGTGTAAAAGGTTTTCCAACTTATCTGCATTTCGATTATATACTTTGTAAGTCGCAATTTTCTTTACGTCAGCAAATAAATAGGTCGCTTCATTTTTCGCGTTTTTAATTCTGTCATCTACAGAATTACTCGCAAATCCAATTTTATATAAGTTCTGAATACTTGATAATTCCGCATTTGTTGATTTAGACTTCAAAACATAAATCCAACCAGTTTGTAAATCTTCTTCCTTTACAAGTCCAGTATTTACGAACAATTCCTGTTCTAGTTTTTCATTCGTGTTCGTAATCAGTTTTCCGCTTTTTTGAATTTGTTTGCCTAAAGAACGAAAAAGCATATTGCTAAAAGTTCCATTTTCAAAAACTGTTCTAGTTCGTCCTTCAATACGAACTCTATTTCCAGATTTCTGTTCCCATTCTTCCTGCTTTAAGTTCGCAGATTCCAAATACAAAAGGATTCCGTCCATCAAATAATAATTTCCAACGTGAAGATTTTTTTCAATGTTCTTAAATGGTTTTATTTTTCGTCTTCCTTCTTTTATTTCTTTATGAACTTTCTGAAACATTGTTTCGTACTTCTCAAAGTCCTTTTCTTTCATTGCTTTTCTTCTTGCAACAAAATCAGACTCTGCTCTGTCTTCTGGTTTTGGTGTGTGTTTAAATTTGAAAATATCTAAATCTTTATCAGAATCTAATAAGCCAAAATCATCTTCTTCATTTAAAATATCATCAATGGTTTGTTTTTCCATTTCTACAAAACCTAACAAATTATGTCTATCAAAAGGTTTTAAAGTTTTCTTTTGTTTTTCGTTTTGTCTAAAGTTCTTCAATTTTGCTAAAAGTCCATATTCAGACATACTGCTAGAATTTGGCTCTCTATTATTCTTATCAAAAAACATATTTATTTCTTCAAAGGAATCAATAAGTCTGTCTTCATCTGTTTTTACAGTTGTAGTTTTTACTTTTGATTCTAACAAACCAAAATCATCATCATTAAAAATGTCGTCTATTGTTAGTTTCTTTTTAGCCATCTGCAAGTGTTTTTTTACGTTTAAGTTCTCTCAAAAACACTAACGCTTCTGCCATTCTTTTTTCCTTGTGGTCAAACGCTTGAATATTCGGTTGTTCTCCTTTATTATTTTTTACCCATTCTTTGATTTTTGGCCATAATAAAATGGCTTCTTCTTCTGTCATTTCAAACTTGGTAGATTGAATATGCTCGTCAATTAGTTTTAAAACTTGTGTAGTTACTGATTTTGATAAGATTTCAAATGCTTTTTGAAATGGATTTACTTTGTCAATCAAGTCTATATGAATATCATCTATATTCACAAAACTTCCTGCCATTCTAATAAATTTTTTGTCGCCTTGTTCCTCGATTGTACTGTTTTTAATTACAGAATCTACAACTACGTGTTGTCTTACTGCTTCAACATCTTCATCACTTAAATCGGGATAAACTTCTCTAATTATTTTAGGAATTAAAACTGTGTTTATTACCTCTGGCTCAACATTACCAGGCATTGCTTTAAGCATTTGTGGGTTTTGCAATATTTTTGCCTTTAAATCATTCAAGTCAGTTTCAATAATAGCTTCAGCTCTTTTAGAGGTTGGTAATTTAAAACCTCTTATTTTAATGGTTTTGTCATCATCTTCTTCATCTTCGTCATCGTCATCGTCATCTTTTTTAATTTTGAATTTGAAGTTCGGTGCTAAAACTTGTTCCATTAATAATGATGCTGTAATCGCTTTAAGCATATTGTTAACAGATAGTTTTACTTCCTCACTTTCAGCATCAGGATTAGCAATTAGGTTGGTAAATTGAGCGTGTGTTTTATTGTCACTATCTCTAGTTGCTCTTCCAATTATTTGAATAATTTCTGTTAACGAACCTCTATAACCTATGGTTAATGCGTGTTGACAATAAGGCCAATCAAAGCCTTCTTTTGCCATACCTAAAGCAATAATGATATCAATATCATCTGCCGATTTAATTTCTCGTAAATAAGCACTTATTTTATCTCGTGATTTTGGATTGTCTTGTACTAAATCGGCAACTTTTAAAATTCTGCCTGTTTTTTTACTTTTAACGTGTATTACTCCAGTAGTTTCGTCTTGGTATTCTATTGTTCCTAAAACATCTATAATATGGTCAACTTCATCGTGTTTTTCTTTGGATGATTCTGCAGAATTCACACTCGGAATATGAATAATGGTTTTTTGGTTTTCGTCTAATATTTCTGCTAATGCCGACATTTCCTTTTCAGGATGCTTTTTAAAATATTTTCCTGTGTAAAAATGATAACCAATACCTAAAGATTTTAAAAACTCGTAACCATTAAGTTGTTGATAGTATGTGTACGTTACTTTAGTGAATTTTGCTTCATCTTCTGGCATTAAAACAGGAACACTATCTCCTCTAAAATAAGAACCAGTCATAGCTACAATGTGAGCTTCTGAATTAGCCATTATACTTTTTAGTACTTGACCTAAAATATTATCGCCTTCTGCTGAAACGTGATGAAATTCATCAATAGCCACCAAAGTATTATCTAGTTTTTTAACATCTAATCCATCAAAAGCAAAACGTAAAGTTGCGTGGGTACAAACCAAAATTTCTTCGTCGGAATCTAAAAAGTTCAAGAAAGCCGATACTTTACTTTTTTCAACGCCTGGTGTACAAAGGTTATATTTTGGGTTTGGTTTCCAATCTGCAAAAAAGCCATACTTTTTTAATTCTGTAGTGCCAAATGATGCTCCAATAGACTTTTCAGGAACAGCAACAATTACTTTTTTTATGTCTTTATTTTTCAATTTGTATAAAGCAAGAAACATTAATGCTCTCGATTTACCTGATGCTGGTGGTGCTTTGAGCAATAAATATTGAGCAGTTCTGCCTTCATATGCTTTTTCTTGCATTTCTCGCATTCCTAAAGCATTGGTGCTTTTGCTTTTTCCTGTTTGGTCGTAATTTACGTGTACTAAATTTGGCATATTTTATTTTTTGGCTTTCTTCTTTCTTGTTTTCTTTTGCTTTGCAAAAAGCGTGTCTTTTTTTATCATTTCTTCATACTGTTTAAATAAATATTCTAAACGCTCTGTATCGTTTTTAAAAGGTTGTAAACGATAACATTGTTCTATTGCAGTATCTAATTCTCGATGAGCTTTTAGCAAACCCTTTGGCATAGTATCTGGATTGTACATTTGTGCCATTGTTTTACTAGGATGTTTTGCTCTTTCGTCTAAAATGGCGAAAACGTATTCGTTTAAGTTTAGCTTCTGTTTATTGCTGATTTCTGGAAATGGAAATGTGTTGTAGCAAAGAAAAATAGAGTACCTATAATCAGTTCTCATTTTTCCTGCAGTAAATTTTACCCATACATTGTGCATTTTGGATGTCAAAATTCCAAAAATCAAGCTGTTAGCATCATAAATAACTTGTGCAGAATTTGGAATTATTGTGTATCTATCCACAAACCCTATTGGTATATATTCTCTATTTACGGACGAAACAATTGGTATTAGTAAAGTATTGTCATTACATTCAAAAAACTCTCTGAATTGATGAGACCTTAAAGCTTGGGCGTGCAATGTTTTATCCTTGCTATTAATTCTATAATTATAACAATTATCTATGGCTAGCTTAACCTCTGGAATTGTCAAAGCATAAGAAAGATTTTCATCACTAATCCAATAACAATATTTTTCCAGATTGTTTATGAATTCATCTGAACCAACTTGCTTTTTAATTATTTTATCAATTACAGGGTATTTAGTTAGCAGTTGCTCTTTTTCTTCCTTTGATATTCTTAAAAACTTTTTATCATTGGGCATATTTCCTCTTCTCATATAAGGGAATTTACTCAACGGTTTAGTTTGTTTTTGAACAGTTTTTGTTGTGCCGTTTTCCAAATTGGAAGAAATATTCTGGGTTTTTGTAATGATTCCATCTGTAATTAAGTACTTTGTTTTTTTACTAATATTTCTTAAACCGATAATTACAACAGTAACACCTGCCTTGCCTTTGGCATTATTTGTCCATTTGAAATCTGTATATGCAAAGTCAAACTCAATTCCCATTTCAAAAATTGACCTCCAGAGAATTCCAACTTGCTCTCCTTGACAAATAGAATTTGTTGAAACAAAAGCTGATTTAGTCTTTTCATAGCCTTGTATATATTTAGCACTTTTATAAAACCAAATCGATATATAATCGAGTTTTCTATATGATTTTATCATATAGATTGAAATATCAAGGTCTTCTTTTTGGTTCTTATCCTGATTACGACTTCCTAAATATGGCGGATTTCCAATGATATAAACTTCATCATTTTTTGTTAATGGGCAGGCTTTATTCCAATCTACTCTTGTTGCATTATCGTGTGTAATTTGTCCAGCTTCTTTTAATGGAAGTATTGGGTTTGATTTACCAAAGTCAAACAATGTTTCTTCAAAAATCTTGTTCATTTGGTGTTCTGCTAACCAAAGTGAAAGTATTGCCATTTCGTGAGCAAAATCGTCAATTTCAATTCCGTAAAATTGCGATAGTTGTATTTGGGTAAAGAATATTTCGGTCTGGCTAAAGGTTAAATTGTTTTGCGCAGGGTTTTTAGTGTTGGCAAGTTCATCATAAGAAAAACCAAGAGTAGAAGAAGTTGCAGAAGTATATGGGCTACTTGTATTTATATCAATAATTTTTTCTAAAATTTTAATTTCCAATAAACGAATTTCTTTGTAAGTAATAATCAAGAAATTTCCGCTTCCACAAGCTGGGTCAAAAAACTTAATTTTAGAAAGTCTATTTATTACTGTTCTTAATTGGTTAACTGTTGTAGCATTTTCAAATGCTTCGTATAGTTCATCTAAAAACAGCGGTTTAATTAATTTCAGAATGTTTTCTACTGAAGTGTAATGCATTCCTAAATCACTACGATATTCTGGAATTACAACAGCTTGAATCATTGATCCAAAAATATCTGGATTAATGTCTTTCCATTGTAATTCTCCAAGGTCGATTAATGTTTTTCTTGCCTTTGTTGTAAATACAGGTGAACTTATGCTGTCATTAAATAATCCTCCATTTACATAAGGGAACTTTGCTAAATAATCTGGATACTTATCTGCCTTTTTATCGTTTAATCTGTCGAATAAATTATCTAAAAAAGTATGTGTGTCTTTTCCGTTTTCTGATGTATGTTGAGCTAACGTATTTGTAAAAATGTTTTCCTCAAATATCTCTGTGTCTTCTGAAAAAAAACAAAATAATAAGCGAGATAGAAAAATATTAAGATGATGAATACTTGCTTTTGAGTTATAAATCTGTGGATTTTCTTCTATAAGCAAATCGTATAAATCTGCCATTTTGTATGAAGCATTTCTATCAGCTTCATCATCATTTTTGGCATTATAAATTTCACTTCCAGCTAATGGCAAAAAGAAATCGAAATAGTTGGGTAGTTCTTTTAATTTAATGTCTAAATTTCTACTTTTAAGTAAGTCTTTAGCAACTATTTGCTTATAGTCAGTAAGAATTGCAAATCTTGGTTTGTGTTTTAAAATGCGTTCATCTTTAGAAATTTCTTCAATGCTACTCAATAGTTTATCAGTAGATTCTACCTTAAAGAATATTTTCTTTTTGTATAAAATTTCGCCATCTGCTTTGGCAAAATTATAATCGCCTTTTTTAAGTCGAGTTACAGAGGTTTTTGAGATTCCGTATGCAATCAACAAATCATAGATAAATTCCTCTTTTGAGAATTTATCTATTACGTTTTGAACGTTAGTTTTTATTTCGGTTGATTTCATTTACTTTTTTCTATTCAGGTTTATTAGAAACTAACAATTCTTTGATGTCAACATTAAGTATTTCAGCAATTTTGTATAAGTCGTCTAAACTCGGTTGTCTTTTGTTTTGAACGTAAGAGTGAACCATATTGTAACTCTTTTCTAACTGTTCAGCCAACCAGATTTGTTTTATTCCTTTTTGTTCTAAAACCTCTTTTATTCGGTTCATTTCGATTTTTTTTAATTCCGTTCACTAAAGTAAAGAACATTTTCAATATACTCACTAAATGAGTATTAAAATTATCATTTAGATTTTATGTTGGTTTTAAAGTGTAAGTCCTTCTATTTGAATATTGACTTCGCCTCCTCATAAACCCGCTCGAAGTTTTCCGCCAAATCAACCTTAGAAAACTGCTTCGATTCCTTTGGTAACTCTCTTTGGATATTAGCCAATTTGAATTGTACCTTCTTATCCCTACCATCGGCATAAGTGATAAACTCGCCCTGTTTCAACCTAAAAAATAAGTCCGCCCGAATCTTTGGGATTTCCTTTTCGCCCGTAGTAATGCGAGTATCAAAATCAAGGTTATGTCCTCGACTGATACTCTTGGTTGGGTCTTTAATAATTTCAAAAAAGCGTTCGTAATATTTTGCGGTGTCCGGGTCATTGACCTTTCCGAAAAACTGATAGGATAGGTTGCTCAAAATCGCCTTACTTGCTTTATCCCCATACATCATATCGTTCTGTATTTTATCCTGCATCACGTAAATGGTTGAGATGTTATAACTACGTAATGTTGCCGGAATGCGGTGCATATTCAATAAACGAATTGTAGGTGCTTCTTCCATTAATAGAAATGATGGTTTTGAGTTTCTCACGCTCATTTGCTTGGTAATAGTGTGAATTATTGTAGCAATTACTGGCGAATAAGAAGTTTCAAATTTTGGGTTGTTGACTATCGAAATTATAATAGGATTTTCCTCGCTATTGATGTTTAATGGCACTTCATCTGCGGATAGTGCCATAAAAATACGTTGTGTACTAATTCGTTTGAGCGCATTGGCCAAGGTGCTTTTTACACCTGCGGTTTGTCTTTCAGAATCTTTGCCACTAATAAAAGCATCTGCCATCGCCCTTGAGGTGGTGTTGGTTTCCAGAAACTGGATTAGGCTTTTTGTATCAAGAAATTGATAAACAGCTATCAAATGGGGTAACGTACAGTATTTTGGATATTCCGTTTTTAATTTCCAAATCAATCCACCAATCAAACCTTCCGCAGCATCGTTAAAGAATTTTGTTGTTCCCGTAGTTCCGCTTTCTCTTTGTTCTAATAGATTTTCGATTAAGACCCTTGAAACCTCATTAACGCTTTCCTCGTTCTCTAAATAACGTGGCGCAATAGGATTTACCCTATGGATGATTTTATCGAAGGAAATGACCTTAAACGGAATATCGCTATCCTTGAAAAGTGGATATGCCATTTCGGTCAATTCAAAATCTTTGTAATCGTGAATGATTCCGCAAAAGCCTTCTTTTTGGAAGTGTTTAAGAAATCCGTAAACGACACTTTCGGTTTTTCCGCTTCCAGCGGATCCGATGACGGATGCGCCACGTTTAATATTATCTAATTTGAAATTTCCTTTGGTGGTCGCAAAGTTGACTTGGTATTTACTATCTCCGTTTTGCGAGCTTTCTGTTTTATGCAGAAAAACGTATAGTCCTGTATTAATTAATAGTAGCGGACAAACTAGATACAACAAAATGAATGTTAATTCATTTCCAGCAGCAACATAGAATACGAGAAATGACAGTATTGCGATATTCAAAAGAAACGCATACTTACTTACCCGAAACATCGCATAGAAAACAGTAATGGTAAAACCAATAATTGAAAGTGTCGTTATGATATTATCTATCTGCATACTACTTATATTCCGATGGAACTTGATTTAATTGCTATTTCTGCACCACGTCTTAACCGTTTGAAAATCCGAAGTGCGATTTGTGTTTGACTAACTGGAATACTTGGCACTATCGGCAATCCCGTTTTTGTAATCATTTTGAAAGCCAATGCCTTTTCATTTGCTGGTAATTTCATCAAGGCTGCGAAATAGAGATTGGGATTTTTTACAAAATCTTTTCGTGCTTTGTAAGTCTCGGCAAAATTGCGTTTGTACCCAAAATTCTTATCGAAGGACTTTTCTGCTCTTTCAAAAAATTTGTCTCGGTCAAAACCTCGTTTTACGGTTTCCCCATTCAACTTCACATCGGAAGCTTTGTATTTGCTTCCGGGTGACAAACTGAATCGGTTTGATGCATCCTTTCGGCTCACTATGATGTGGATGTGACTTTGGTTTCCATCTTTCGCCATTCCCTGGACAATTCGTTTTCCGTTTTGTTGATGTGGTGCTTGCCGTTCCAGTTTGGCGATTTCCTTTTTCATCTTTTTGATATTCCCTTCAGCTCGTCCTTCTTGAATATTTCTAATTTCAGTTTTTAGCTGAAGTATTTTTGTGGCAAAAGGTTGGTTCTTTTTTACCTGAAAATCCGTCCCCTTAAATGTGCGTTGGTGTTCGACTTTCGCATAATATTTTATGTCGTCGATAATGACAGGTCGCCCTTTAATTTCTCTATTAAATGAAGCCACATAATCTTTCATCAGCTCGCGAGTATATCTTTTTAAATCTTCGCTACTGTTCTGAAGTTTTCGCAATTCATATTTTGAAGGACTCACGGTAATTGAATAGAATCTTGGTTCGTGTTTTTCCAATTTTGCGGTATTCCCATCTATTTCTTTGACTACTTCTTCAGCGGAAATTTCATCGCCATATGGATTGAAAAAATGTTCCATTTCGTGTTGTTCCAATCCTTGGTTTTCCTTCTCTAAATAGCCAACAAAATCTGCTGAACTTTTGGAAAAGTTACCGCCCATTTTTTGAGGTGTGATTGTGATGTACATAAGCTAAATTTTTAAAGTTCATTGTTGGTGTTTCGCTTTTACCGCTTCGCTCTCCCTTTGGTCGTGAATCTCGCAGACTCGATTTCGCGAAAGCGTACTTCCTTCTTTTCCTCAACATATTTTTTTTCCAAAATGAGCGGCTTTTTTTTGGGTTCGTCCATTACAAAAAGGGATTGCAACATTGCAACCGTAGGTTTGGTTTGGGTCTTTTCCACGTCTCGCATTATGGCGATAACTGCATTTATTCTTTTGAGTAACTTGGCTTCGATAGTACGTCCAGTTGGTCCCAATTTTTCCTTTGGGGATATCTCATTATAGAGGAAAAAATCAAGGATGTTTTCCATCGCTTCGGTGTGCGTCTTGAAGTGCTTTTTGGAAAATTCCTGAAACCTTTTTGCAGTTTTCCGTTTGAACCTGATAGTGATGAATGAGTCCATTTTCTTTCGCTTTTTTAAAGATTTGACGTAAATCCATCCCTGTTTACTGGTGTTTCAAGACCATTTGACGCAAATCGATGGATTTTTTATATCTACTTTATTTTTAAGTGCTTAAAAATCAATAGATTAAAATGAAAATAGAATAAGTAACGCGGCGCAGCCCGTTACCCTCTTGCTATTCCTTTTCGTCCAGCTCGCTGGACAAAAAAAATACCATTTCATCCAAAAATGTAATGGCTTTTTAACGATTGCTAATTGTAATTCAATTTTTTAAGAGTGTTATTCTTGAAGTTTAAAAGTATCTTTAAGGAATGGCTCTTTTTGTTGCAGAATATAAAATAACATGACAAAAAAAGACCTCTAAATAATTAGAGGTCCTGGGTTAATAATTCAATTATAAATCTTCTAAATGTTAAAAACATAACTATAAGTGTATAAATTTTTAATCATTTCTTCGTCTATCAGGCTATCATAATCTGCGCCGGTTTCGTCAACATACTTTTTAATGGAATCTCCATAAAGATATGTAACGTGTTCTCTTGAAACTTGTAAAAGTTCCTCTTGCTTTTCCGAACTCAAATCTTGAAATTTAATATAAATCATATCTCAAAAATTTAATATTCACTTGGAAGCATCAGCGTATTATTTACAAAAAACAATCGCAATTCATCCAAAGGAAAATCGGTTACATTATATCTATGCGTTTCAAAAATTTTATCATTTCCATCACTATAATTAATGATGGCTTCGCATTGCTTTTCAAACTGTTCCTTTTCAGAAAGTCGCTTAAAATCGATGGTAATAAAAGAACTTCTATTTGATAAACTTTTTGCAATTACCGATGCATCCGTAATCAACCAAAAGCATTCCGCTTCGTTGGCTAAATATTTCAATCCGTCAGTAAAACGAGTTCCAATTAATGGAATTTTAAAGAACATTTCTGTACCACAAAAATGTTGCAAATCGGCTTTTATTTTGTTAACTTTATCATTCATTGTAATTCTATTTAATAAGATTAATAATGAAAAAGAGAGCGCATCTTTCCACAGGAACGCTCTCTTTTAATTTTCAATTATTCCGTAGCGTTATCGCCTTTAATTCCTAAAAGCAAGATTTCATCTACGACCACTTCGGTAACGTATCTTTTTTCTCCCTCTTTGGTTTCATAAGAGCGTGAAGTCAATTTTCCCTCTAGTGCTACTTCTTTTCCCTTGCCTACATACTTTTCTACGATTTCGGCAATTTTTCCCCATGCTACAATATTGTGCCATTGGGTGTTTGTCACTTTTTCTCCATTAGAATCTTTGTAAGATTCATTGGTTGCGATTGAAAATTTTGCAACTTTCTTTCCGCTTTCAAGGTTTGTGATTTCTGGCTCGTTCCCTACGTTGCCAATTAACTGTACTTTGTTTCTTAGAGTACTCATAATTAAAAAATTTAAAGATTAATATTGACCTATCTGAACCATTCAGAAAGGCTTTGTTATTGATTTACTTATTATATCCAGAGCGTTTTCCTTTTTTTGTTTTTTTAACTTTTGTTCCGCTTCCTTTTTATTGATTTTGTAAGATTTCATAAGATTCATTTTAGATTTACTTCCCATAGAGCCGACGCTGTTACCTTCTTTTTGTTGCTTAGTGCTTTCGATATTCAGCTTTGTTTAGACATATAAAAAGTGCGAGGCACGAGCCTGGTTATGCTGTCGTTCAAAGCTGAATGTTGTTATTTTGCTGTCAAAAAAAGGTATGACGGTGTTGGATTACGGAAGTGATTCTAAAGTCTTTGTGAAATACAAAATCATAGGAAGTGGAACAAAATGCAAATACATTTTTCCTTATTTGGCGGACTTGATTCACGCTTTTTACTTGGAATGTAGTGTTCCTTTCCAGAGAAGCGGAAAGGGTTAACGTAATGGAAAGTCAAAAGTGTGGATTAGGTCCAAGACTTTGATAATGAAGCTCTTTTTCTGGAATGTAGTTTTTACGGAATGGAAGGAAATGTGCTGAATGGGATAGTAAAATAAATTCCCCTCGTAAATTGAATATTTATTTTTAAAATAGTTTCTCTTGAATATCTAGAATACCATCTTCTTTTGACACTTTATTCTTTTTCAAAATGTCTTTTAGAGCTTTTCTTCGTTTATCATAAATCCATAGTCTCAAGTTTTTTAAGAGTCCTTTTTCATAATCTGAAAGCTCTTTTGGTGCTATTTCAATCATAGCTTCTAGTTGGTCTTTACTTTTGTTCTGCATTGCATATTGAAGTCCTAACCATGTGTAAATATTTGCCCATTCTCTTTGCATAGGTGCTTCATATGTTCTGGGCATTATGTAAGCTAAAGTCTCTGTAAGCGATGCCATTTTCTCTTTTGTCATCGAGCAAATGATTCTTGATAGTTTTATTCTACCAAGTATGTCTTTTGGTATGGTGTCTTGCCATGCGGATTTAAAAACTATGATTGGACTAGAAAGGCAATCCATAAAATCGAAAACGAAATCACTCTTGTCCTTTTTAGTTGGTTTTACTACTTTTTCTTTTGCTAATATCGGCTTACATTCAAAACCGAAATCAAACTGAACTACTTTTAAATTTTCCATGATATGAGATTTTAAACCTGTCTGCCGACAGGCAGGTTAAACGCTATCTAATAGTACTTGATAATTCGCAGGATGCTTGTCTCTGTAATAAGCTAAATGACTTTCTCCACTATCGACATCGTATTTTTCACTACTTACTCGATAATGCTCTCCTACTTCTTGTAATGACATGTTGGGTTTTTCGGATACGTGTTTCATAATTCTAAGATTTTTTGATTAAACAATATTTGAGCAATACCTAAACGGAAGCTAAAATCACAGCTCAAAAGGAAACGGAATAAATAAGCGTTGGATGATGCGTAGGCTTTATGCCGTAGTCTTTTGATGGGTGTATTTTACGAGTTTACCTTTGCGCTGATATTGATTGAATACTTTCTACTTACCCATTTTCATGAATATTATATAAAAAAAATAAGAGCCAGCACGAATGCTGACCCTTACTTCCAACAACAAAAGCTAATCGTTTAATTCCTGAATTTTCTTTTCAAGATTTCCTATTCTCTCTTTCAAACGTTCTTCACGCTTGTTTCTCTCTTCTGCGTATTCCTTTTCAATATTGGCAATTTTGGTTTTGTAATAGCCTTGCATCGCATTGTAGAATGAAATGTTCGTCAAGTTATTAACGTGATTACTTTCGCCAAAATTCACTTGTTTGGTAAGGATATACCGAATCAACTTATAGAATTTTTCCTTTTTGAAATTCTTTTTGAAATTCTCGACAGTTTCCACATCAGACATCTTTGAGGTATTGCCCAATAATTTTGAAAAGTGCTTTTGTCGACCTACATAATCCACATTATTTTCAAATAAGGTTAATGAGAAAGCCACCATTTCATCTGTTGAAAGTGCTTTCTTCTTTTCAATATAATCGGTTTGGCGAATCATCTGAACCATATCCTCAAACTGCTTGTTATGCTCAATGTGTCTTTTACGAATTTCTCTTTCGTTGATTTTTACAATTTGTTCTTCAGGTGTACAATCCGCCATTTTTCTATTGGCCATTGGTTCAGAATATGTAGAATTTTCAGTTTTTGAATCTTCTTTTATCTTCACAAAAACTACTTTGTGTACATACGTTTTTGGATGAAACATGATGCCATTTACAAATCCATTTTCCTTTGCAGAATTGTATGTTTTCAACTCTTCCTTGTAATTCTCAATCGCTTCTTCAAGTTCAGTTTTCAGCTCATCTTCAGAATAGTCGTAATGTTGGTATTCAGTCCGAATTGATTCTATTGTAGGCTCAATCGGCTCTTCAATTATTTCAACATCATCCAGAAGATAGACTTTCAATCCTTTTTTTTCCAATTGTGATAAAATGAGCTGATTATTGTCATCATCAGCCCAATACTTGCGAATTTCAGGAATCAATAGCACATTCTCTTTCTTCGATTTCTCAATCAAGTTCAAGAACGACTTACTTTTTTTCGTTTCATAACAAGCTGATTTTGTACACACCATTTTACCATCGCCAAACAAATTACCTTGATTCATTGCGTTGAACGGACATGTTGTACAGGCACCAACTTTGGTAATCAATTTTTTATCGACTACATCAAAAGGTGCTTTCTCTAAATCATAGGTCTTGTTTTTAATCATCTGATTAATTTGATGGATGCTAAAATTTTCGCCCATTGTTTCCAGCATCATTTGCTGTTCTTCTGGCTCGAAAAGTGCAACACCTACTCCTAATGAAATAGTCATTTCGCCATTACGAACAAATGTTTTAAAACCTTCAATTAGACCTGCTAATTTTAAACGTTGCCTTACAAAGTTTTCAGTTCTTCCCAACCGTTTTGATATCTCTGTTGGTGCATATTTGTCGCTTAGGTACGCGATTGCTTCAGCTTCTTCGGTTGGCTCAACATCTTGTCTTTGCAGATTTTCGATAATTTGAATTTCCAGAACATCATTATTAGCATATTCCCTTACGATACTCGGAATTGTCTTCCTCTTTGCCAATTTGCTTGCGCGATACCTACGCTCGCCCATTACGATGATGTAATCTTTTCCAGATTTTCGGACTGTTATAGGTTGCAGAACACCATGCTCTTCGATGCTTTCAGACAATTGCTTAAGAGCTTCCTCGTTAAAGGACTTTCTTGGTTGCATCGAGTCTGGAATAATCCTGCCGATACTTAGCTCTTGAACTTGAAGTCCATTGGCGCTTTGTGTCAATTTCTTCTTGACTTCATTTTTAACGGTGGCTGTTGCCTCTCCGTTTTTGCTTACAGTACTTGCTTTTGTTGTCATAATACTTAAATTTTAGATTAAACAATATTTTTGCAGAACCCAAACGGAAGACAAAATTTCTGCTCAAAAGGAAACGGAATAAATGAGTTGTGGACGAGGCGTTGGCTTTATGCCGTAGTCTTTTGATGATAATATTTTGCGAGTTTATCTTTGTACCGATATTGATATAGATATCTCTCCCTCTTTTAAGCGGACGCTATTTCAAAATTTTATATTGGGAATGTAGTGTTCCTGCTCCCAAAGTTTTGGGATTAGGCAGGATTAAGCGAAGTGGAAATCTAAAACTTTGGAATTGTGTCCAAGATCTCTGTTAGTGAAGCTCTTTTCTTGGAATGTAGAGCAACGAAATGTAGGGAAATGTGCTGAATGGCTTGTTAACTTTTAAATGCAGTACCTAACTCGGCATCATCTTTTTTTAATGCTTCACATGTATTATCTAGCAAAGTTTCTAACTCCTCCCATAAAAACTTCCTTAGAGTTGGAATTTCATTTTCATTTAAATGCTTTTGAATAGCTAGATGCAATTGGTATAAACATTCATAATCATCAGGATAGAACATCTTAACATTAGTATGCTTATACCTTTCTTTAATTTCGTTTCTAAATAATGTTAAAAACTGATTTGTATTTTTATTTAAAGCTTGAAATAGTACCTGACCGTCTAAATATGCTATGAAATCTTTGTTGAATTTTTTATCTTTAAAAAGCTCGTCTAGTTTTTCGTATTCCTCCTTTGTAAGTACTTCAATAAGTTGATTACTTTCCTCTTTTACTAACTCTTTATTAAGTGCAGTATGAAGTTCTATAATCTTATCCCTTATAGGCTGTACAATTGGATTGCTTACTTCAAAATGAATCATATTATCGTAAAACCTACGGTCTATTTCATTTTTTTTTGAAGCAATTTGAATACCTGTGAATAGCTTTTTTTCTATTTCATCATTTGTATAGTCTATTAGACCTTTTTCTGCAAAGAAATGATAGAAGCCAGATAATTGCTCATAAGAATACATACTATAAGCACCTTCTTCTAAATACTTTAATACATCTGCGGTATAGGTTGCAAACTCATCGTCTGTAAATTTCCTAAAATTATAACTCATAAGATTACTAAAAGCCTCTTGTTCCTTTGTCGGTTGTTCTGGTTTTCTTTTTTCTAATTCTTTAGAAAGCTTATCAACATTTAAATAACCTGATAGCACGTAAGTGTAAGCACTCTCATAGAAATGATAATCTTCTAATCTGTTACTTACATACTTTAGATAAAATGTTTCGGCATAAGTTTTTTCCTTTTCAGGCTCTTCTTTCTTGCCTAGAATATTAACTCTTAGTCTATCTGATTCTACTTCTTGATACCAGAAATAAGTAGTGTTACCTAATCCTTTGTAGTCATGGGATTCATTGGATTTTAAAAAGCCTCTTTTAAATTCAATAGAAAGAATAGCAGTTAAGAACAGTAATTCTTTTTTTAATTCATCTTCAATATCAATAACACATTTTAAAACATTTTGAAGGCTATCTAGGAAGAATGAAATAATCCTTATATTATCTTCTTTCTGCTCATCAAATATTCGGAATATGTAGTTTTCATTCTTTTTCAAAAACGATAAAAAAGCTTTATCGTTTTCATACTTATTAAAAAGTTGCGGGATTACACTTTTAAGTTCTGGCTTATAATTTAAGACTCGTCCTATAACTTTTTCTTTAATGCTGTAGTAATTTGTTTTTTGATTTTCATCTGTCTCAAAAATCTTGTCCTCATCAGCTAGAATTAAGCACTTAAGATTTTTGTGTTCTACAAAACCATTTATAAAACCTAGCAATTCTTTCATTGGTATTCTACAGCGTTCTAAATCATCGAAACAGATAAATTTCTTTGAGAAATCAAAATTATCTACACCAATACCTTGAAACAAATCAGATGGGTCAACCTTTATAAAAGCTTTACTAGCCGATTTTATAAGATTACCACTAATTGTTGCTAATGCTTTTAATGTTTTGTTTTGAGCTTTATCAAAATACGGTATAAGCTTAAAGAAAAGTTGTTTTTGTAACGCATCTATGGTTTTTATTCCATTAAGAGATATGTAGATGGTATCAAGATTCTTTTGTTGAATTAATGGTAATAATGTGTCTTTCCAGAAAAATGTTTTTCCTGTTCCCCAACCACCGTTAAGAAGTAAGGCATATTGTGTGTTTTGCGTTTCTATATACTCTACAACTATTGAAGCTATATTTTCGGAATTCATTTAAAAAAGATATTAGCTCTACAAGTTAAACAATAGTATAAGATTAATTTATAAAAATTAATCTTATACTATTTATAGCTTCAATTCTTTTAATCAACCCATTTCATGCGCTGTAATCTAACCGCATTCAATATTGCTAACAATGCAACACCAACATCTGCAAATACTGCCTCCCACATTGTTGCTAAACCACCTGCGCCTAAAATTAGAACAATCACTTTAACACCGAATGCGAGTATGATATTTTGCCACACAATCTTTCGGGTTGAACGACTAATTTTAATGGCTTTTACCACTTTTGAAGGTTGGTCGGTTTGAATAATAACATCTGCTGTTTCAATGGCGACATCGCTTCCTAAACCACCCATTGCAATACCAACATCACTTGCTGCTAAAACTGGTGCATCATTAATACCATCGCCTATAAAAGCAATCTTATTTTTAGGGTCTTGTTTTAAAATTTCAACTTCATTTAATTTATCTTCTGGTAACAAACCGCCTTTAGCAATTTTTATATTTAATTCGGAAGCTACTTTTTGGGTAATGGAATCCTTATCTCCAGAAAGCATCATTATATTTTTGACACCTACTTTATGCAATGCTATAATCGTTTCTTTTGCATCTTCTTTTAATTCATCTGCAATAACCACATAACCTGCAAATTTGTCATCAATAGCAACCAAAACAATCGATTCTACAATGGTTTCGGTTTCCTCTAAAACAATAATTTCATTCGCTGTCATTAGGGCTTTATTACCAACTAAAACAGTCTTACCATTTACGATACCTTTTAAACCTTTTCCTGCTATTTCAGATACTTTGGAAGCCTCATAATCTGCACCTTCATCTTTATATTCTAAAATGGCTTTAGCGATTGGATGTGTAGATTGTTCTTCCATAGCCATAAGGTATTTCATAAACTCTTTTTCATCCCAATTTATGGCTTTAATCTCCTTGATTTTAAAGACACCTTTTGTTACCGTTCCTGTTTTATCCATTACCAATGTGTTTATCTTGGTCATGGCATCTAAAAACGAAGCTCCTTTAAACAAAATTCCATTTTTTGAAGCTGCTCCCAAACCACCGAAATAACCCAATGGAATGGATATAACCAAAGCACAAGGACAGGATATAACCAAAAATATTAAGGCACGATACAACCAATCTCTAAACACATAATCATCTACAAAAAGGTAAGGAATGAAAGTAACACCTATAGCCAAGAACACAACAATGGGTGTGTAAATTCGAGCAAATTGTCTGATGAATAATTCTGTTTTTGATTTTCGCGCTGTGGCATTCTGTACCATATCGAGAATTCGAGCAATTGAACTATCCTTAAACTCTTTTGTGGTTTCGATTTCTATAACACCATCCATATTAATACTCCCTGCAAATACTTTTTCGCCTTTTGCAATCGTATCAGGCTTGCTTTCGCCTGTCAATGCCGCTGTATTAAATGAACCCTTTTCGGAAAGTAGAATACCGTCTAAAGGAATTTTTTCTCCCACACGGACTTGAACTTTTTCTCCAATTTCAACCGTCTCTGGACTTACAGAAATGTAATCATTATTCCGATATACTAAAGCTTCATTAGGGCGTACATCGAGCAATGCTTTAATATTACTTTTTGCTCGATTGACTGCTGCACTCTGAAATAATTCTCCAACCGCATAAAAAAGCATTACTGCCACACCTTCGGGATATTCGCCAATAATGAATGCTCCTATGGTAGCAATAGACATTAAAAGGAATTCGGTAAAAAAATCGCCACTTTTAATGCTTTTCCAGCCTTCCTTTATAACAGGAAATCCAACTGGAATATAAGCTATAACATACCAAAGAATACGAATCCAACCAGAAAAATGTGGAAATACTTCAAAATAATCAACAGTAATTCCAACTATCAACATTACGAAACTGAAAATAGCTGGTAAATAGGTTTCAATATTTGAAACTTTTTTAGGACTGCTATGGTTATGACCATCATCGTGACTATGTTGTCCATCAGAACCTGGCTTTAAATCTCTTAGATTAACTTTCTTTTTTTTCATCAAGTTTTGTTTTAGC
Organism: Pseudotamlana agarivorans; assembly: GCF_018860245.1. Taxonomy (GTDB): domain Bacteria; phylum Bacteroidota; class Bacteroidia; order Flavobacteriales; family Flavobacteriaceae; genus Pseudotamlana; species Pseudotamlana agarivorans_A. The sequence continues at coordinate 457,978 of NZ_JAHKPD010000008.1, read as the reverse complement.
AACAACTTTTGTTTTGTTGAATTGGTGGACAAGGAACTGTACCATAAGAGCAATACACACAACAATCTCCTTCTTTTGGTTTCATTACCGTTTTGCAATTATCACATTCATAGAAGAATTGACAAGCATTTGTTGGCATATCTTCTTCTTTTTTATGACCACAGTTTGGGCAAGTGATTACTGATTTTAATATAATTTTCATTAGTTTTCTATTTTGTCAGTTATTTTGTAACCAGTTGAAATTATTGCTTTCTCAATTTCCCTCTTATTGGTTTTAGTTTTGTCAAATTCAATAATTGCATTACCCTTTTTGTATGAAGTATTTGAGTTAATAATTCCGTTGAGTTTATTTACTTCATGATTTACGTGTTCTTCGCAACTCGCACAGGTCATTCCATCTATTTTATATTCTGTAATTTTGATGTTTGATTTATCAACTACTAGGACTTGCTTTTCTGTGTTTGGATAAAAAATACTTGAGTAATATGGAAACGCCAACATTATAATTGCGAATACTGTAATAATCCCTAGAAAGGTTTTTGATTGAATAAATTTTGGTTTTTCATCTGTTTCACATTCACAATCGATTTCTTTTTCTGGTTTCAGTTTTTGATACCAAGCAAAGACAAGTACTAATATTGTAAGTCCTATTAAATAAGGTCTAAATGGTTCTATCCAAGAAAAAGTTGAAGCTACACCACTTGTTCCTGCAATTAAAGCCAAAACAGGTGTGATACAACACAATGAAGCCGTAATTGCCGTTAGTAAACTAGTGATGACTAATTTGTTTTTCATAATTACTTTAATTATTTAATATTTATATCCAACGCCTTACTTTATTTACATACTCTAAATAATCATTACCAAACTCTCGTTCTAAAAATGCTTCTTCTAATCTAATTTGGGTATTTATACTTATAGTTGATAATGAAATTATCAATAGTGTAAAAGCATTTGGAATAACCAAAAACAATCCCATATTCGCAATCATAATTCCGAGAAAGATTGGGTTACGGGAAAATGAAAATAATCCTTTAGTTACAAGTTTCGTCTTATTCTTTTCATCAATTCCAATTCTCCACGAATTAGCCATATGTGATTGAGCAATCCAAACTATGATTAGAGAAATAATTAAAAATCCCCAACCAATTATGGATAAAATTTCATTTTCTATATACCAAAAAGGAAGTAAATATTTATACCATTCAATCTTAAAAGCGTAGATTCCAACAACAACTAATTCCATAAAAGTTATTACGGTAAATACCTTTCCATTAAAACCGTGAGCATCATCAGTTTTATTAAAGGTCAATGGATTAATGCCTGTTTTATTTTTTAATAAAATTGACCTGATTACAAATACAAATAGAAAGTAAATTATAAAGAAAATGAATAAAAGCATTGATTCCTATATTAATTATGATGATACAAAAATGCTATAAAAACCAATGCAATGGAAGTGCAATTATTACCCACTACACTTATCACATATACCTTTTACAACCAAGTTTACATTTTCTGAAACAAAACCATCAGGTACTTTTATTTGAGGTATTTTATGGTCTGTTAAGCAAATGGTTTCATTACAATTATTACAATGAAAGTGTAAATGCAAATCAGTTTTTATATCGCAATTACAACCTTGTTCACATAACGCATATTTTGTAATCCCAGTACCATCATCTATTTGATGCACAATCGCTTTTTCCTCAAAAGTTTTTATAGTTCTGTATAATGTAGTTCTATCTGCTTTTACAAACGCATTTTCTATGTCACTTAAAGTAACAGCTACCTCTTTTTCTGCAAGAAACTTATAAATTAACATACGCATTGCTGTAACACGAATGTTTCTCGACTCTAATACTTGTTCTATTGTTTCCATAATTAATGTTCGTGTTCTGCTTCTCCCTTTTTCATTTCAGCAATTAAATAATATGCATTATTATAAGCAAATTTCATGGTTTTATCTTGCTCTTCAGTAAATTGAACAGCAATCCAATCGCCATCTTTTGCCCCTAAAAGCACTTCAATAGGTTTAAAACTCCAATCTTCATTTTCTCTTTCCGAGGAAAAAACATAAAACCTATCGCCCTCTTTTATAATAGCACTTTCTGGTAATGCCTTAGTTTCTTTATTCTCAACTTGAATTTTACCTCTTATATACATCCCTGGAATTAGATTCCCTTTTTTGTTTTCAATTTCAGCGTGTACGTGAAGCGCTTTAGGATTATCTTCAAAAGTCTTACTTACCGAATAGATTTCAGCTGTAAGATCTTCTTCTGTATTGGACTGTAAATTGAAAATCACTTTTTGACCTTTCTTTACTTTATAAACGTCTTTTTCGAACACCATTAAATCTGCGTGAACGTGATGCGTGTTTACAATTTCAAAAAGTTCGGTTTGTGGCTCAACATATTGTCCTGTTTTAACTTCAACTTTTTGGACAAAGCCTTCTATTGGACTTCTTAATGATATACTTTGAGCAATTGTTCCATTTCGTATTGATGACGTGTTTATGTTTAATAGTCTCAATTGGGCTTCCAATCCGTTTACCATCGCTTTAGAGGCATCATATTCTGCTTCGGCTTTTTGAAAATTTGCACCAGAGCCAACTCCTGCATCATTTAATTTTTGTTGACGCTCGTAGTTCTTCTTTAAAAAATTACTGTTGCTAAAAGCATTCAAATAATCAGTCTGCATTTTTATAATATTAGGATGTGATAGATATGCAACCACTTGACCTTTTTTAACTTTATCGCCTTCAATAACTTTTATAGATACCACATTAGCACCAACTACAGAAGTTATTGCAGCTTCGTTTTGTGGTGGCACTTCCAATGTGCCATTCGCTTCTACATAACCGCTCATATTGCGCAATACCAAGGTGTCAGTTTTCATTTTTAAGGCGTCAAACTGTTGCTGTGAAAGCATCACTTCTTCTTCATCACTATGGGCTTCTTCAGCTTCTGGCTTTGCATCTTCATTGTGTTCATGACCATCGCCTTCTTTATGACTTTCTTTATTTCCACATGCAACAACTAAAAGTGAAACTGCAAGTAATGTTAAGATTATATATCGTGTGTTTTTCATTTTCTTATTTATTAAAATATTGTAGTTGAAATGTACTTTCTAAATAATTTATTAATGCTTCTTGAGCTTGTAATTCAGATTGGATAGCTTCTTTTATGAGTTGTGTAAATCCTGTATAATCTACCTCGCCTTCTCTATAGGCAAATAAAGCACCCACTTTTTGTTCTTTTACAAGTGGTAAAACCTCATTTTTATAGAAAAGCCAAGAGGTCTTCCATTTTTGATAATTCTCTTTTGATTGTAGAAACTTGGATTGTACTTCTTGTTTTTTAAACTGAATGTTCGTTTCGGCAATTTCCTTATCTATTTTTGCAGTTTTAACTTTTGCTTTATTTGTACCAGACAAAAAAGGAATAGAAACACCTGCTTGATACGTATAAAAACCTGAATTTCCATTTACATTTTGTAAACCACCTTGAAGATTTAACTTGGGTAAGTTATCTGCTTTGGCAGCTTTATATGTTGCTTCTGCTTCTGACACTTGTAATTGTGCTAGACCATATAAGGGATGTTCTTCTATGCTAAAAGTATCAACATCAATTTCATTGGTTATTTCAAAATCATTTGGAACCGTATAGAACGTATCAGAAACCAGCCATAGGTTTAACTGTTGTAATGCAATATTGTATTCACTTTTTGATTGCATAAATTTATTTTGAATCTGTAAGGCTTGATTTTTAGCTGCTGAATATTCTAACATAGAAATAGCTTCAACTTCATAATTTAATGCTACTGCTTTTTCAAAATTGGTATATATAGAATCTAATTCTTTGTATAATTTATAATTCCTTTTACTCTGCAAGGCATTTGCCCACGCCTTTTTCACTTCCAATTCTAAATCTAATTCTGAAAGCTGAAACGCCTTTTGAGCTAATTGAATGCGTTGTTCTTGCAATCGCTTTTTTGCAGAAATACCGAACACATCAATGTTACTTTGACCAATTCCAATAGTCGTATAAATACCATTTCCGTTATTAATTTCCTCGCCTCCAGTAAAAATTTGAGATGTACCAAAATCGTAAGCTGTACTTTTTAACTGTTCTTGTTTGCTAATTTCTAATTGCTTTTGTTTTAAAAGCGGAAAATTTTCTTTTGATAATTTAACCGCTTCATTCATTGAAATAATTGGTAACGTATCATTAACTTCTTGGGCGTTTCCTGTTATTGGCAACAAAAACATAAAAGCTACCATTACAGTAACTGTAATTACTTTTTTATTTGCTCTAAACTTGAATGATTTGCTTTCTACCCAATGATATAATATCGGCAACACGAACAATGTTAATAATGTAGAGGTTAGTAAACCACCAATTACAACCGTCGCTAAAGGTCTTTGTACTTCTGCACCAGCTGATGCTGAAATTGCCATAGGTAAGAAGCCTAAAACATCTGTAAAAGCAGTTAACATTATAGGTCTAATTCTTCGTTTTGTTCCTTCTATGATTCTATCTTTAAGATTGGTAACGCCTTCTTCTTTCAACTCATTCAGCCCGCTTATCATTACCAGACCGTTAAGAACAGCGACGCCAAACAAAACAATAAAACCTACACCTGCTGAAATACTAAATGGCATATCCCTTAACCACAATGCTACTACACCACCAATGGTTGCCATAGGAATCGCGATGTAAATCATTAAGGTTTGTGGCAACGATTTTAAAGCAAAATAAATAAGTACAAAAATGAGTAATAACGCAATTGGAACTACAGTTTGCAATCTGTTACTTGCACGTTCTAAGTTTTCAAATGCACCACCATACCTAATAAAATAGCCAGTTGGTAATTCAAGTTTAGCATCTAACTTTGATTTAATCTCGGTTACTAAAGATTTTACATCACGTCCTCTTACATTAATACCAACATAGGTCCTTCTGTTTGTATTATCCCTGCTTATTTGCATTGGGCCTGCTTTGTAACTTATATCTGCAACTTCACGAAGTGGAATTTGAGTACCAGACGGTAAATTGATATATAAATTTTGAACATCTGAAATATCCTTTCGGTTTTGAGAATTTAATCTTACCACTAAATCGAATCGCTTTTCGCCTTCAAAAATAATTCCTGCTGTACCACCTGCAAAAGCCGATTGAACGATTTGATTTAAAGTATTTATTTGCAGTCCGTATTGTGCTAATTTATTTCTATTGTAGGTAATGGTCATTTGTGGTAAGCCTGTTGTGGCTTCGGCTTTCATATCTCCAATACCTTCTGTCCCTGCAATAATTTGAGATATTTCTTCTGCTTTTTGAGACAGTACATTTATATCTTCTCCATAAAGTTTTATAGCAATGTCCTCTCTAACACCTTCTAGTAATTCGTTGAAGCGCATTTCGATAGGTTGTGTAAATTCATAGTTAACACCTGGAACGATTTCAACCGCTTCTTTCATCTTCTCTATCAATTCATCTTTTGTAATGGGTGTTGTCCATTCGCTTTTTGGCTTCAGAATTACAAAAACATCAGCCAAATCCATTGGCATTGGGTCTGTTGGAATTTCAGCAACACCAATTCGACTTACAATTTTTTCAACTTCTGGAAACTTTGCCTTTACAATTTGTTCAATTTTTGTAGTCGTTTCAATAGTTTCTTTAAGGGAACTACCTGGTTTTAAAATGGCGTGAAACGCAATATCTCCTTCATCAAGTTGTGGTATAAATTCGCCTCCCATTCTCGTAAACATAAAGACTGCAATACCAAATAAAACAACAGAAACACCAATTATTAGTTTACCTTTCTTTAAGGCTTTTTCTAACAACGGTTGATATTTACGTTCTACCCAATGCACAAATTTATCGCCATATGATTTTTTGTCGTTTTTTGGTGCTCTTAAAATCAAGGCAGACATCATTGGCACATAGGTCAAACAAAGCACCATGGCGCCAATCATTGCGAAAATGAATGTCAATGCCATTGGTTTAAACATTTTCCCTTCAATACCTTGTAAAGCCAGAATTGGAAGAAAAACAATAAGGATAATAAGCTGACCGAAAAACGCAGCATTCATCATTTTTTTTGAAGCATTTGAAGCCACCTTATCTCTTTCTTTTGCTGTAAGGCTCTTCTTTTTAAGTACTCGGGATGTAATGAGAAATACAGTACTTTCAACTATTATTACTGCTCCATCTACAATGATTCCAAAATCAATCGCACCCAAGCTCATTAGGTTTGCCCACACATCAAATACATTCATCAATATAAAAGCAAACAACAACGATAATGGGATAGTGGATGCTACTATTAAACCACCTCGCCAGTTTCCTAATAAAAAAATGAGTACAAATATTACAATTAAGGCGCCTTCAATAAGGTTTGTTGCTACAGTTAATGTAGTTTCTGCTATTAATTTACTTCGGTCTAATAAAGGTTCAATAATTACACCTTCTGGTAAAGACTTTTCTATTTGAGCCATGCGCTCTTTTACATTCTCGATAACATCGTTTGAATTAGCCCCTTTAAGCATCATTACCAAACCACCTACAACTTCGCCTTCGCCATCTTGTGTTAATGCGCCGTAACGTATAGCAGAGCCAAATTGCACTTTGGCAATGTCTCCAATAGTTATAGGAATATTATTTATATTTTTTACTGTAATTTTTTTAATATCATCCAAACTACGCACTAAGCCTTCGCCACGAATAAAATTGGCTTGATGGTTCTTTTCGATATATGCACCACCTGTATTTTGATTGTTGTTTTCCAATGCTTCAAAGACATCGGTAATTGTTAATCCGATTGCTCGCAACTCATTTGGATCGACAGCGACTTCATATTGCTTAATTTTTCCGCCAATAGCATTAACTTCAACAACACCCTCAACCATTGCCATTTGACGCTGTACTATCCAATCTTGCATGGTGCGCAAATCAGTAACCGAATATTTGTCCTTATATTCTGCTTTGACTTTAAGTGTGTATTGATATATTTCTCCAAGACCAGATGAAATAGGCCCCATTGAAGGTTCTCCGAATCCCTCGGGAATTTGTCCTTTAATGTCGTTGAGTTTTTCAGCGACTAATTGACGCGGCAGATAAGTTCCCATATCATCGTCAAAAACTATGGTAACAACTGATAAGCCAAAACGAGAAATGGAACGAATTTCTTCGACATTAGGTAGATTGCTCATTGCTACCTCTACTGGATAGGTTATGATTTGCTCGATATCTTCTGTTCCTAAATTTGGTGCTTGTGTAATGACTTGTACTTGGTTGTTGGTAATATCTGGAACAGCATCGATTGGTACTTGGGTCATGCTCCAAATACCTGCTCCAACAATGGTAAGCGTAAGCAAACCAATAATGAATTTGTTATTGATTGAAAAATCAATGATTTTATTAATCATAGAAAATGTATTAATTCAGTTGAACTTCTCGATATAATTCTAAAATAAAAATTAGAATTACTTGAAATGAAAAGAGCCATAATAGGCTTGAAATTGGATATAGTTATCCTTAAAAAAAACTGAATTAAGCCCTAGGTGGCTGTAAAATTGAAGTAGTAAAATCTTTTTCTGTACCGTTTAAGTAAAGAAAATCTTGAGTAGATATATAAGGAAAATTAAATTTTAAATCTGCAAATTGAAAATATGTTGCATTTATATGGCAACATTGGCAAATACAAAAAGGCGAACATAAATCTGAATCTTGGTGCTGATGGTCATTGTCCATACCTTGTGAAATCTCAGTTTGCACCTCATTATCAAGCGTAGCATTATCTTCGCAAGGTGCTAAATTAAGCGCGAAAATATAAATTGATAATATGAAGGCTAAAAATTTCATCGTAGCAAAGATATACATTATTTAATGCAATGATGTTGCAAATAACGTAGACATGTAACTTTTATAATAGAAGAGCCTTTAATTAATAAGGCTCTTCTATATTTATTATTAATGGTCATGGTCTGAATGATCCTCTTCACTTTTATCTCCTGATTGATTCATTACCATATCATGTTCATATTTACAACATCCTGGCAGATTACTATATGCTTCTTCGCTTCCTGTTACTTTTTCAGTATCATAACCTGATGCTGCAATTGCGTTATGGATTGCCATTGCATCTGTTTTAGTATCGTCAAAAGACACGTCAATTTTCTTTTTATCGACATCCCAATTTGCACTAGCAACACCTTCAACTTTGTTTACAGCTTTTTCTATGGTTTTTTTACACATTCCGCAATTACCTCTAACACCAAAAGATATGTCTGCCATAGCCATGTCTTTAGATACTTCCGTTTTTGTTTCTGTTGTTTCTTGCTTGGTTTCGTTTTTACAACTTGTTAAACCTATAGCCATTACTACAGCTAAACTTAAAATTACTTTTTTCATTGTTTTAAAAATTAATTGTTATTATTCTATTACTTGTTTTACTTCTCCACAGGTTAGCATCGCACCACCAAAATATGGGTTGATTACTTTTTCTTCCCTGCTCAACCAGTATGCACCATTGTTATCGTCTACCATCGGACAAAACTCAACAAAGACTTTTTCATTGATACCAAAAGTTTGAATTGTACTAATTAAATGTGATGAGAGGTGCTTAAAATGATTTCGTTGTGATTCAATATTTGATGTATTTGAAATTGATCTTGCCGATGCTTTTATTTCTTTTTCTAATGACATCCAATGACCATGAGCCTCTTTATCTTTTAATAGCTTCATATCAACCTTAGATAAATTGCCCAATAGTCTTTTTGATTCTGTCATTACGTTATTAGTATCATCTTTAACCAAAACGTCTTTTAATTTGATATAATCATTAAAAACTACTTTAATTTGATTCTGAAAGTCCTTAGAAACTTTTATCCTCTCATTCATATTAGAATGATTCTCGTTATTTGCTGAAGGATTTTTTTCCATTCCCAAATGTCCTTCATGACCAGTCATAACTTTACCACCTTTTTTATTCATCATTGATTTTTTACCTTGTAATTGCGCTGCTCCATCAACAGTAAACGTTCCATTTGTTACTATCTCATCGTCAATACTCAAACCCTCTAACACCTCATAATTATCGCCAATTTGATTACCTAATGTAATAATTCGCATTTCAAAAACAGGTTGAGTAGGGTCTGTTTTTATATAGACAACTGAACGTTCTCCTGTCCATAAAACAGCTGTAGATGGAATGGTCAATACGTGTTCGTTACTTGAAGTCATTCCTTTAACTTTTCCTTCAACAAACATTCCTGGCTTAAAAACGTTCTGTTTATTATTAAGTACAGCTCTTAATTTCACAGTTCTTGTTTTTGTATCTAAAACAGGATCTATAAAATCTACTTTAGCTTTAAATTCTTTATTAGAATAAGTATTGGTAGTGACTGAAATCTCTTGTCCTTTTTTAAATAAATCGATTTGATTTTCATACACATCAAAATTTGCCCAAACCGTGTTTAGATTAGCTATTTTGAGTAAAGGTTGACCTTGTTTGATATAATCCCCTTGTTCTACTAACTTTTCAGAAACTGTACCTGAAACCGTTGCATAAACAGGAAAGTTTTCTTTGACCTTACCAGAAGTTTCAATTTGATTTATTTGATTTTCAGAAAGCTTCCATAATTTTAATTTGTTGCGCACAGCTTTGTATAATGCAGGTTGTGATTCTTTTAATGAAACTGCTGTAATGAGCTCTTGTTGCGCTGCATACAATTCTGGCGAATAAATAGTTGCTAATAACTGTCCTTTTCTAACTTCTTCGCCTGTAAAACTCACATTTAGGCGCTCTATTCTTCCAGAAAAATAACTGACTTGAACTGCATTAGCTTCTTCATTCTCTACAATTTTCCCTGATAATTTAACTGTATTATCTTCTGTTTTACCTTTACCAACAATTGACGTTTGAATATTTGCCAATGCCATAGCATTTTCTGAAAGCTTGAATTGGTCTGCTAATAATCCTTCAGAACTACTTTCCGCAGGAATTAAATCCATACCGCAAATTGGACAATCGCCAGCCTCTGGTTGCATAATTTGTGGATGCATCGAGCACGTCCACATCTGGTTATTTTCTGTTACTGCGTCATGATTGTGTTCTGTTTCTTTAGCCAATGAATTGCCAAAAAGAAGCCATCCTAACAAAAGTCCAACTGCTAATATTCCGAAGTAAATTATATATTTTTTCATTTTCTATATTTTAATATTTCTTAATCTTAATGCATTCACTATTACTGACACCGAACTAAAACTCATGGCTAATGCAGCAATCATTGGCGAGAGTAAAATTCCGAAAAATGGGAACAAAACACCTGCTGCAATCGGCACACCTAATGTGTTATAGATAAGTGCAAAAAATAGATTCTGTTTAATGTTTTTCATTACAGCATCGCTTAAATTTCTGGCTTTTACAATACCGTGCAAATCGCCTTTTACCAAGGTTATCATAGCACTTTCTATAGCTACATCTGTTCCTGTACCCATTGCGACACCTACATCACTTTTAGCAAGTGCTGGTGCGTCATTAATACCATCGCCTGCCATAGCAACAACTTTTCCTTTTTCTTGTAGTTTCTCTACTTCCTTGAGTTTATCCTCAGGCAACATACTTGCTTTAAAATCTGTAAGATTTAATTCTGTTGCTACTGCTTGTGCTGTGTCGTGATTATCGCCTGTTAACATGATGACTTTAATACCTTTGTCTTGAAGTTCCTTAATGGCTTTAGCGCTAGTTTCCTTAATTTTATCGCCTATTACTACATAACCAGTAACCTTTTTATCTATCGATAAATAAGAAACTGTTTTCCCTTGTTTCTGATATACTTTAGCTTCTTCTTCCATCTGCAAGGTTATCTCTGCATTGGCATAACCCATCATCTTAGGATTTCCTAATACCACCTTTTTATTTTTAATAGTAGCTTCTACTCCTTTACCTGTAACTGCACTAAATGCTTCTGATTTTAAAATTTCTGCTTTTTGTTCTTTTCCATATTTAACGGTTGCTTCTGCCAATGGATGTTCGCTGTTTTTGTTCAATGAAACAATATATTCCAGAATGTCACTTTCGCTAAAATCAGCATCAAAAGAACCTACTGTTTCAACGGTTGGTTTTCCTTCGGTAATTGTTCCTGTCTTATCTACAATTAGCGTAGTAACCTTATCCATTTTTTCAAGTGCTTCAGCATTTTTAATTAATACACCATTTTGAGCACCTTTACCAACACCAACCATTACAGACATAGGTGTTGCCAATCCTAACGCGCAAGGGCAAGCAATTATTAATACCGCAATAGCATTCACAAAGGCATAAACGTAAACTGGTTCTGGTCCCCAAATTGCCCAAACCGCAAAGGTTAGTAAAGAGATAATGACCACGACAGGCACGAAATAACCTGATACTTTATCGGCTAAATTTTGAATTGGTGCACGACTTCTACTGGCATTGTTAACCATGTGGATGATTTGAGAGAGTAACGTATCACTCCCCACTTTTTCAGCTTTCATTAAAAAAGATTGGTTGCCGTTTATTGTTCCGCTACTTACTTTATCATTTACTGTTTTATTAACAGGAATTGGCTCTCCAGTAATCATTGACTCATCAATAGTTGTATCTCCTTCTGTTATCGAGCCATCCACAGGAATTTTATCGCCTGGTTTTACTTTTAGAATATCATTTAATTCAATAGCATCGATGGTAACTTCAACATCTTCGCCATCTACTACTTTTATAGCTTTATTGGGTGCTAGCTTTAACAATTCTTTTACTGCTGAATTGGTTTTACTATGCGCACGAGCTTCTAAAAGTTGACCTAAAAGCACTAATGTTAGGATAACGGTTGCTGCTTCAAAATAAACGTGTACTGCTCCAGATTCCGTTTTGAACTGACTTGGAAAAATGTCTGGAAAAAACATACCAAAAACACTAAATAACCAAGCAACACCAGCACCTATTCCAATAAGTGTAAACATATTAAGATTCCACGTTTTTATACTTTTATAGGCACGTTCAAAGAACATCCAAGTGGCATAAAATACAACTGGAATGGATAATACGAACTGAATCCAATTCCAATATTTTTGTTCCATGATGTCATACAATGGATTATTGGTTAGCATTTCGCTCATTGCCATTAAGAAAATTGGCAATGTGAATATTACTGCAATCTTAAACTTCTTTAATAACTTTTTATAGGTTTTCTCTTCTGCTGAACTATCTGCTTCCATTGATACTAAATCCATTCCGCATTTAGGACAAGCACCTGCTTCATCTTTTATTATTTCTGGATGCATAGGACACGTCCATTGCTCTGATGAAGTTGTGGATAGATTTTGTTCTTCGACCAAATCCATTCCGCATACAGGACAATCGCCTGATTTGTCATAAGTTTTTTCGCCTTCGCAATGCATAGGACAATAAAACGTACCTGTGCCTTTTCCTTTTGGCTGTTTTTCCTTTTCTACTTTTGTATGATGGTGCTCTCCTAATTTATGAATACTATAGTTTCCGCCATCATTCTTTAAAGCTTCTTGAAACCTTTCTATTGGAATATGAGATTCCATTTCGATAGTTGCTTCTGCTTTTTCTAAATCAACAGAAGCCTTTGAAACACCTTTCACTTTTGAAAGTGTTTCTTCTACGTGACTTCGACAACCGTTGCAAGTCATTCCGTGTATGTGATATGTATGTTTCATTGTTTTTGTTTTTCGTGCATTCCTGTTGTTAAGTCATAATTCCCATTTAAAAGTGGCGTAATTTCAAAATAAAAAGCTGTGGGTGCTTTATAATTTCCATAAGTACGAATGCCTTGCATATCGCATTGCATATTGTACAATCTTAATTTTCCGTTATTTTCTACGACTGTATAAAAATCCTGAGAAAACCATTTTAAAGTTGAGGATATTTCAGCAGGAATATCATTCAATAAATGATCATTAATTGGGAACTCCGTCAATGTTATTGGATTTTGTGATAGGTTATTGTACCTACCAATAAATAAACTATTATTAGTTTTAGCAACCCCATACCAACTAATACTTCCAATTTTAACTGGAACTGTTAATAGCGAATTATATTCAATTCCTTGTGAAGTTAGAACTTCATCAAACTTTTGATTTACATAAGATTTGATTCCTAAAGTTAATAACAGGTATAGAGAGCTAATAGCTAGCCCAAGCTTACTATATAGGGTTCTTGAGTCTTTATTCCTGAAGTATGTAAGGCCTAAAATTAAACCTAATAATAAAGGCAAAGTATAAAAAGGGTCAACTATGTTAACACTATCGAAGCTTACTCGATAATTGGAAAAAGGCAACAATAGCTGAGTACCATAGGTTGTAAATGCATCTAATAGCATATGTGTAAATAGAGCCAACCAACAAAAAATTAAAAGTCTTATATAAGAAATTTGCTTTGTCCACTTTAGTTTTGTTAATATAAAAGCTATTAAAATTGAGCCTATTAAACTAAACAAAATGGAATGACTGAAACCTCTGTGAATACTTATTCGTTCTACTGATGAATAAAATGAAAGCAAAACAATATCGAGATCTGGAATAGTAGCGATAATAGCACCAATTACTGCACCTTTATATCCTATTTTTCGACCAAGAATTACTTCGCCAATTGCTGCTCCTAATGCTGCTTGTGTTAAACTATCCATACTCTTATTTAATTAAATAATTAATAATTGTGGTTTGCACATAGTAGGTTTTAACAGACTCAATTTGGTTCATTTGAAACTTCAATTGCAATTCTTGTATGTCCAAAACGTCATTAAAATCAATCGTTCCTGTTTCGTAATTTTTAATAAGAATCTCTTCAGCATCTTTAGCTTGCTTTAAGTTCTTCGTTTGGGTTGCATAACTTATTCTTGCTGAAACCTTATCGTTTGCTGCTTTATCTAATAGTGTTTCTAATGTATTTGTGCGCTCTTGTTTTTGTGCCAAAATCTCTTGCTGTTGCAACTCATTTTGTTTGGTTTGGGATTTGTACTTATTATTGAATATGGGAATAGATAGGGACACCATTGGCATAATTATATCTTTTCCATTGTCGCTAAAATCCATGTTAGGACGTTTATCAACATTGATATAATCTAAACCGAAACCAATCATTGGACTATTTTCTTTTTGGTTTAATAATTCGGATTGCTCTACCGACTGATAGAGTTTATCGAATTTCAGTAGTTCTGGGTGTAATGCTAAACTTTTAGTATTCATTTCAAAATCTTCTGAAGGAATTATTAACTCATTAACTACAGAAACTCGTACACCTTTATCACGATTTAAAAGCTTATTAATAGTAGTTTGTTCAGCTAAAAATTGTTGAACCAAAACATCCAATAATTGTTGCATTTCATTTTGACGCATTTGTAATCGTAAAACATCTACCGCTGAAGCTTTCCCAACTTCAACCGATGTTAAAGCCAATGTTTCGTAAGTATTAAGTAGTTTAATATTCTCGCTTAAAACGTCTTGTTTTGCTTTATTAGCGTAAAGATTGTAATAGGATTGTGATACCGAAGCCATCAATTTTCTTTTGACAATAACAATATCTTCGTATTTAGCATCTGCCAAAGCGCTCACATAGTTTTCTCTTGCAGTTATATTCCCAAACCAAGGCAACATTTGTTTAGCTGATACTTTGAAGCGTTGCGCTCCTGTACGTGTTTCTGGCTCGCTTACGAAGTAACCCACTCCAAATTCGGTATTAGGTAATGTATTTACTTCATTCACTTTTTCGGAAGCAATGCTATACTGTAATTCAAACTTTTGAATTTCAGGATTGTTATTTAATGCTTCACTAATAAGTGTTTCTAATTCTTGTGCATTAGAAACACTAAAAGTTGATAAACCTATGAGTGTATAAATTATTCTTTTCATTTGTTTGCTCTTTTCAATTTAAACTCTTCTCTCCAGCTGTATAAAACTGGTACAATAAAGTAAGAGGTAATGTCTATAACCATTCCGCCAAATATTGGAATTGCCATAGGTATCATAATATCACTTCCTTTTCCTGTGGATGTCAATACTGGTAACAGCGCCAAAATGGTAGTTACAGTAGTCATTAAACACGGACGAATACGTTTTTCTGCTGCTTGCAAAGCGGAAGTTCTAATACTCTTTTTATCGGCAGGTTTTTCACGCTCAAAAGTTTGCGTGAGGTATGTTGCCATAACAACTCCATCATCTGTAGCAATTCCAAATAAAGCTATGAAACCAACCCAAACCGCTACACTTAGATTGATAGTTTTCATATTGAAAAGGTCTCGCATATTCTCTCCAAACAAACTGAAATTTAAAAACCAATCTTGACCGTACAGCCATATCATTATAAAACCACCTGCAAATGCAACCGTTATTCCTGTAAAAACCATTAGTGAAGTAGTAACAGATTTAAACTGGAAATACAGAATCAAGAAAATAATAGCAAGTGCTAATGGAACGACGACTGAAAGAGTTTTTTCTGCTCGTAACTGATTTTCATAAGTTCCTGTAAATTTATAGCTGATGCCCTTTGGAACAGTTAATTCTCCTGAATCTATTTTCTGTTGAAACAATGCTTGTGCATTTTCAACAACATCAACTTCTGCGAATCCATCTAATTTATCAAACAACACATAGCCTACTAAAAAGGTGTCTTCACTTTTAATGACTTGTGGACCTTGCTCATATCGAATAGTCGCCAACTCACTTAACGGAACAGGGCTGCCTTTTTCAACAGGAATATAAATTCCTTTAATATCTTTTGGATTACCACGCAGTTCTCTTGGATATCGCACTCTAACAGCATAGCGCTCTCTTCCTTCAACCGTTTGAGTTATGGCCATACCACCAATTGCTACTTTTAGCACACTTTGTACATCTTCTATAGACACACCATAACGTGCTATTTTTTCTCTATCAATATCAATAAGTAAATAAGGTTTCCCTACAATTCTATCTGCAAAAACAGCTTGCTCTTTTACACCTTCAGCTTGTTTTAAAAGACTTTCTAATTGCAACCCAAACGCTTCAATTTGTTTTAAATCTTGTCCTTTTACTTTAATTCCCATTGGCGCACGCATTCCTGTTTGAAGCATTACCAATCTGGTTTCTATGGGTTGTAATTTTGGTGCAGAAGTAACTCCTGGTAAATTGGTAACTCTGACGATTTCATTCCAAATATCATCAGGACTATTAATTTCTGGTCGCCAATTACGATAGAATTCGCCATCAACATCTTCGATAAGTTGAGTATGTTCAACGTTTGTAAAAACAACATTTTCCGAATTATTAGGATTGGCGATAAATGTTCCATCTTTCAACTCAAAAGCACCTTCGTCGTTTACTTTGTAACGTTGTATTTTCCCTTTTGAATTACGCATGTATTCAGATTTATACTGAATCATGTTTTCGTACATAGATAAAGGCGCAGGGTCTAATGCAGATTCTGTTCTACCAGATTTCCCTACTACGGTTTCAATTTCTGGAATGGTGGATACAGCCATATCTAATTGCTGAAGCACACGTTTATTTTCCTCAACACCTGAATGTGGTAATGAGGTTGGCATTAATAGAAAAGAGCCTTCGTTTAAAGATGGCATAAATTCTTTTCCTGTATTATTCATTATCCATCCTCCAGAAACAAGTACAGTTGCTGGAATAATTAAAAACAATAACTTGTTTGCTAAAGCCCAATTTAAAATTTGTCCATAATACCTTCTAAAAATTGAAAATATTCCTAAAATTCCGAAGCAAATAATAGCCACAAAAATTAAGTTTATTAGAATACTTCTGTCAAAGCCTAATGGTCGCCAATATTCGGCAAGTAAAAATATAATGGCAGTACATGAAATAATAATATTTACAAGATTGCTGTTTTTCTTATTTAGTTTACCCAAAACCCCAAGTAAACCTGTAATACTAAAAGCAACTAAAATAATCCCTAGCCAATATCCAGTAACCATAATTGCGATTCCAGCAATTATTAAAGCACCATTTATAATGTATTTAAATGAACTTTTAAGTGATGTTTTTCTGAATAAATAAGCTGCGAATGGTGGAATTAGAAACAAAGCAATAACCAAAGATGCTGATAATGCCATCGTTTTGGTAAATGCTAAAGGTCTAAACAATTTTCCTTCTGCACCAATCATTGTAAATACAGGCACAAAGCTGATAATTGTAGTTAATACCGCTGTTAAGATTGCTCCTGAAACTTCGGCAGTCGCATTATAAACTACTTCATTTGTAGTTAACGCTGTACCATCTTCTCGTAACCGTAATTTTTCATCATCGAGATGGCGAATCATATTCTCTGCGAGAATGACGCCTACATCTACCATAGTTCCAATAGCAATAGCAATACCAGAAAGTGCTACAATATTGGCATCCACGTTAAACAGTTTCATGGTAACAAATACCATTAATACTGCAACAGGCAACAATCCAGAAATTAAAATAGAAGCTCTTAAATTGAAAACCATAACAATAATAACCAAAATGGTAATTAATATTTCTAGTGTTAATGCTTCGTTTAGTGTGTCTAATGTTTCTTGAATAAGTTCGGTACGATCATAGAAAGGAACGACTGTTAATTGAGATGTTCGTCCATCAGCCAATACTTTTGTTGGTAATCCTCCTTTTAGTTCTTCAATTTGCGCTTTTACATTGTTAATGACTTCCATTGGATTAGCACCATATCGCGCCACTACAACACCACCAACAACTTCTGCACCTTCTTTATCTAATAAACCTCTTCGCGTTGCTGGACCTAATGATACTTTAGCAATGTCTTTAATCTTAATTGAAGTAAAATCTTCTGAAGTAACTACAGCATTTTCAATATCTTCAACAGATTTTACATAACCCAAACCGCGTACTAAATATTCAGCTTGATTGATTTCTAAAGTTTGCGCACCAATATCTTGATTACTACTTTTAACTGCTTTTACGATCTGGTTTAAGCCAATGTTATATTGACGCATCAGCTCTGGATTGACATCAACTTGGTACTCCTGAACATAACCACCAATGGAAGCTACTTCAGAAACACCGCTTGCAGTAGATAAAGCATATTTCACATAGTAATCTTGAATGCTACGCAGTTCGTGTAAATCCCAACCACCAGTAACATTTCCTTTTTCATCTCGACCTTCAAGAGTGTACCAAAATATTTGTCCTAAACCTGTGGCATCTGGTCCCAATGCAGGATTAACACCTTCGGGTAATAATCCACTTGGTAATGAATTGAGTTTTTCGAGGATTCGACTACGACTCCAATAGAATTCTATATCTTCTTCAAAAATGATATAGATGCTTGAAAACCCAAACATAGAAGAACTACGAATGGTTTTCACTCCTGGAATACCAAGTAAAGAAGTAGTTAAAGGATAAGTAATTTGGTCTTCTATATCTTGTGGCGAACGACCATCCCACTTTGTAAATACAATTTGTTGATTTTCTCCAATATCTGGAATGGCATCTACCGCTACGGGGTTGCTTGGTAAAAATCCTCTGTCCCAATTAAGAGGTGCGTTTACAGTTCCCCATCCAACAAAAAGGACGAGTAGCAGAACTGCTACGAGTTTATTTTCTATTAAAAATTTGATGCTTTTATTTAGCATTAGCTTTGATTATTAAACAGTTAGACATTGGCGTTAGGAAAACACCGAATACAGCAAATTATCCTTATGACATTATACAGTCATAGGATAAAACAGTCTATTGTTTAAAAATCAAATTAAATAGGTCTCGTCAATCTTGTAGAGTTGCCTTATGACGAGTGGTGGTTTGTATTCTTCAAAAGAAGATACATTATTATCTAAACCTTCAAAAAGGTTGATATATGTGTAAACAAATGAAGCAATGAATACTTGTTGCTCAAAAGAAATTTTGTCAACTTGCAATTGCAGTTCGTCTTGACCATCGACTACCAATTGTTCATCATTACAACAGTTCTTTTTTATAATAGAGCAACCTTCAGCTGATGGTTTTTCCATTTCCATTCCGCATCCTTCCGCTTTATTGAACATAGCAGTTTCAACCAAAGTATTTCCACAATAATGCATATTAAGCGTAAATGACATTGTAGAGAATAACACTACAAAAGCCATTGCCAAAGACATTATTTGATGGAATATTTGTTTCATATTGATTGCGAAGTTACGAAATTTTGAAATGACAGTAATTAATTAACAAGAGTTTAAGTATTCTGTAATAGTAATTACAGTCAAAAACCACTAATTCATTTCAAATTAAATAAATTTATAAAAAAGATCAATTTGTTGTACCTATGTTGTACCTGAACAAAAAAAGCTCCTCAAAATTGAGAAGCTTTTGTCTACGATAACGCAGTTTAAAATGTGCGGGAGAAGAGACTCGAACTCTCACACCTCGCGGCACCAGATCCTAAGTCTGGCGTGTCTACCAATTCCACCACTCCCGCATTTTAATATTTTAATAACTTTTTCTTGCCTAATTCCTAAGTCTAGCGTGTCTACCAATTCCACCACGCCCGCTATTAGTCCCGATAATTATCGGGATGCAAATATAAACAAGATTTTTAAATTGCAAACTTTATAATGCCAAAAAAAATTCTTTTTTATACTTTTGAATATATCTCAAAGAGAAAATAGCATGAAAAACATTCAATCTTATATTACCGAAAACAAAGAACGCTTTTTAAATGAGCTAATCGAACTGCTAAAAATACCATCGATAAGTGCCGATTCAGCATACAAAACTGATGTTGAAAAAACGGCAGATGCCGTAAAAATAAGTTTGGAAAAAGCAGGTTGCGATCTGGTTGAAATTTGTGAAACCGCGGGCAACCCTATTGTTTATGGCGAAAAAATTATAAATAAAACCTTACCTACAGTTTTAGTTTATGGGCATTACGATGTGCAACCACCAGACCCTATCAATTTATGGGATTCACCTCCTTTTGAACCTGTGATTAAAACCACCGAAAAACACCCAGACGGCGCAATTTTTGCCCGTGGTGCCTGCGATGATAAAGGACAAATGTACATGCACGTTAAGGCTATGGAGTTTATGACCAGTACCAACCAACTGCCATGCAACGTAAAATTCATGATAGAAGGCGAAGAAGAAGTGGGTAGTGTTAATCTAGCGACATTCGTAAAAGCTAATCACGATAAACTTAAAAACGATGTCATATTAATCTCAGACACCGGCATGATTGCTAACGACGTACCATCCATCACAACAGGCTTACGTGGTTTGAGCTATGTGGAAGTTGAAGTGACAGGACCAAATCGCGACCTACATTCGGGATTATATGGTGGTGCGGTAGCAAACCCAATAAACATTTTAACCAAAATGATAGCTTCATTGCACGACGAAAACAATCACATTAGCATTCCTGGGTTTTACGACAAGGTTGAAGAACTTTCAAAAGACGAACGTGCCGAAATGGCCAAAGCCCCATTCAACCTAGAAAACTATAAAAAAGCCTTAGATATCGATGCCGTTTATGGTGAAAAAGGATTCTCAACCAACGAAAGAAATTCCATAAGACCTACACTAGATGTGAATGGTATTTGGGGTGGTTACACTGGCGAAGGTGCCAAAACCGTAATTGCAAGTAAAGCTTATGCTAAAATATCTATGCGCTTAGTACCACATCAAGAATGGGAAGAGATCACGAATCTATTTAAAACACATTTTGAAAACATCGCTCCAGAAGGCGTGAAAGTAAAAGTGACCCCGCATCATGGCGGACAAGGGTATGTAACCCCAATAGACAGTATAGGTTACCAAGCCGCATCAAAAGCTTACGAAGAAGCCTTTGGAAAAGCCCCTATCCCACAACGTAGCGGTGGCAGCATTCCCATTGTATCACTTTTTGAACAAGAATTAAAAAGTAAAACCATTTTAATGGGCTTTGGTTTAGACAGCGATGCCATCCATTCCCCTAACGAGCATTTTGGCGTTTGGAACTTCCTTAAAGGTATTGAAACCATACCAGGATTCTACAAACATTTTACAGCATTATCTAAATAAATTGGGTGTTACCAGCTTTTGCTTTTAAGGGAGCAAAAGCTGGTCGCGCTATCCGTTACAAGTTTTGGCTCTCCCGATAGCTATCGGGAGCAGTCGCTCGCCAAAAGCTTTCCTCTACTATCCCTAACACGAGAAACTCGTGACCACATTAAAAATATACACCAAAAAAAAACCATATAAAATCAGCTTTTTGCTAAATTTCATATGGTTTTTATATTTATAAAAAAGCGCAGGCTATTTAAGCAGCAACCTCTGTTTTAAAATGATCATAAAGTTCTTTACAACCATATCCAATAATAGAAAATTGTTTGTTTTTCATTAAAGCCTCTGCATGAAGTTTTGATAAGGCTTCGACACCAGATTTATCCATACTTTCAATATCTTTAATACTGATAGTAACTGTGTCTAGCGTTTCAAAAATGTTGTTAAACTCATTAGTAAAAATGCTTACATTACTTTTGTTTAAAATGCCTTTTACTTTAAAAAAATTGTTACAGCTTGTAATTTGTAAATCCATGTGTAAGTGTTTTAAATGGTTAGACTAATAAATAGAGTTAATCATAGGGTTGTCGAGTAAAAGTAACTATTCAGGGCAGTTTGCCCACTATTTTTTCGACCAAGCGATTTGAACATCAGATGAAAGGCAATACCGCGTATATTTCATCGACAAGCAACCTATTAACTACAAGATTTTATTACATTTACTCCAACCTATTTGCTCTATTTATACTATTTAGATTTTCCGAAAATGAAAAAAATCATTCTACTTCTGTGCCTTTTCAGTGCATTTACTAGTTTTTCACAATCAGATGAAAGTGCAGACAAAAAAGCCATTAATGAAGTACTAAAAAAGCAAAGATTAGCTTGGTCCAAAAACAATATCGAAGCATACATGGAAGGATATTGGAAAAGCGACTCTTTAAAATTTTATAGCAGAAGTGGTGTAACAACCGGTTGGGAAAACACATTGGATCGTTACCTTAAGGCCTACCCTACCAAAGATCATACAGGTATATTAAGCTTCAAAATAAACGACATTACTAAAATAAGTATGGATGTTTATTATGTTTTAGGAGAATATCACATAAAACGAGATCTGGGTAATGCAGACGGTATTTTTATGCTAGTTTTCAAAAAGATTAATGATGAATGGAAAATCATTGCAGACACTTCAACTTAAAGCCTCTATTCGAACTACTGCATAAGTTGAAGCTATTATCAAACAGATTAGACTTCACTATACAGAAAAGCAATTCATTGTAAAAGTATCCTAAGCATTATAGCTTTTTAACGTAATCGGTAATAATAACAATTTGTTGTGCACCAACTTTGCCTTCGATATACTTATCGTTTTCACGATCTACACGAATATTCCTAACTGCCGTACCTTGTTTAGCTACTAAACTGGAGCCTTTCACTTTCAGGTCTTTAATTAATACTACCGAATCGCCATTATCTAAAATCACACCGTTTACATCGCGATGAATTATTTTATTCGCTGCATCTTCATGCTCACCTGTTGCACGTGCTAAAGCCAGAGCCTCGTCGTCTAGGTACATCATATCCACTAAATCTTTTGGCCAACCTTCATTACGTAAGCGTTGTAACATACGCCAAGCCATAATTTGAACAGCGATATGCTCACTCCACATGCTGTCGTTTAAACAACGCCAATGGTTAGGATCCATCTCCTCTTTTTCTTCAATCTGATCTAAACATGTTTTACAAACCAAAACATCATTAGCCACATTTTCATTTAATGATGGTGGAATTGTGTATTGAGATAATGCGTTAGTTGAAGTACATAATTCGCAAGTGGAATTACTTCTATCTTTTAAGGTTTGTAAAACACTCATAGGTATAAATTTTGTAGCGCAAAAATACGGTTAATTAAAACCTTCCACAAGTTTCAATTAAAATGAAAAACCGTTACTAAGCTGGATCACTTTGAAAGTCCCCCTACGAATGTATATACATTATCTTCATGTATATTTTTAAAATATTTTTTTACAACTTCGGTATGCTTCTTTAGCTCATGATCTCCTGGCCATGCTTTTCTCTCAAGGTCTGGAACACTTTCAAATAGTTTCTCTAAATCTGAAATAGAAGAAAGAAAATAAGCGTTCTTTATTTCACTGCCATTAGCACCCCAAGCATGTCTATAGGTAAAGAAACCTTTGATAAGGGCATTACCTTTTACTAATTTATCATAATTTTCTTGTAATAAACCAACAACTTCATCCTCTTTCCCATCCTCAGGAAACGTTAAATATTGAGTTCGTACGTAACACACCATGTCTTTAGACCAGTCTTGAACTGGTTTCATAATAGGAAGTACGGAGTAAATTTCATCGGAATGATCATGTCTGTAAAACGAACGTTGCTTTTTCTTAAATTCTTTTAAGTGTCTTTCATTAGGCCATGCGTCTTTTTCTAACTCTTGATTTCGTTCGGCAGCTTTTTCAATGGCCACCCATGAAGCGTAAACCCTTACCACTACTAACTTACCACTATTACCAGATAATTGTGGCTTATAAAATGAAGAGCCTAAAATATACTCATTCTTTTTAGTTACTTTTTCTAAATACTCTTGTTCAACAGCTTTCCATTCATCCATATCTAAGTCCCCATTATCTTGATTCCAACTCAAGGTTGTGGAGGTCATATACCTTGGTATTTGGTCTGATTGTGCTAAAACGGTTTCGGAATAAAACAACATGAGCAGAACACTCAAGGCTGTTAAAGTGTGTTTAATAGTTTTCATAATCTATCTAATTTTAAAGTTAATAAATTCGACTTTAAGATTTTAGGGCGATGATTATGCTAATAATAATGTTTTGATTTTCAGAGAGATAACAAATATACAATAAAAAACAGTGGTAATTACAGTTCCTCCAATTTGCTTTGCATCTTTTTTGTCATCCCTTGAACTACCATTTTGTAAGAATGATCGATTAGTGATTTAACAAGATCTGGATGTAACTCAGTTTCTTGAAGATAAACTGTATTCCAATGCTTTTTATTCATATGGTAGCCCGCACGAATATTGTGGTAAGTTTCACGAAGTTCTATAGCGTATTCCGGATTTGCTTTTAAGTTGATAGCCGCTTCGCCTTCCTCCCATTTTTTTAGGGAAATTAGCGCATACATTTTACCTAGCACTTTAAAAACCAAGGTGTGCTCATCAAAAGGAAATTCTTCGGTCACGCCTTTTTTATTCAAACAATAACTTCTAATCTGTTCGATATCCATAATACTACAATTAAATTAACTTAATACTTCATATAAGATAGGCTTACTTGGACTAGCATCATTTTCAAAAGGTGCTATTTGTAAATTCAGAAAATACTCGCCATCTTCTACTGTATTGGGCACAAAAATAAACTCCGTAATCGTGGCGTCTAATCGTAACTTTCCGCTTGTATTCCAAAAAGCATTATGTGCCAAAAGTTGACATTCGTCCTTTTCTTTATCTACACTAGGTAAGTCTATTAATAAATGCTTAATACCTTTTTCCTTTAAGTAAATAGCGGCATCTTCCAACATATAAGTTGGGTTTGTATTGGAATAATGCGCCGAAAGTTTCTCTCTTGTATTTGGCATGGTGCGAATTACAACGGCCTCGCGCTTTTTATTTCCTAAGGCAAATTTCAACTGCTTTTCCGATATTACAAAATCACCATTTAAACGCTCGGGAGCCACGGTAATCACTTCGGCTAAGAAGAAAAACTGATTTAAATGTTTATTGACAGAATGTACTTTTTCGGTAATATGACCAACACATTCGGTGTGTGTGCCATGGGCATGCGGATTAAAAGATATGTTATTAAAATTTATGCAAGCCCCGTTTTTCACGGCAATTTTCCAGTCGCCATCTTCTGCAGGTTCTATTTTTGGTGCGTTAACGTACCAGGCTCTCACGTTATTTTCTGAAGCACGAAGCGGAATAGAAATATCTATGGGTTTACGTAAATTTATTTGAAGTTTTCTTGAGTTGTATTGGATAGTAGCATTCATACCCAAATATAATCAAATCATAAACAGTTCTGAAGCAATTCCATCAATTAAAAATTTACCTTTTTGAGTTGCTGTTAGGCGTTGCATAAGCGTATTAGAATCATCAAACTCATCTAAAACACACAGTAGCCCGTCGTTAATAAACACTTGAGACAAGGTATTTAAATGCTGAAGAAAATCGGGCCCAAAGTCGGCTTCAACTCGATTTAGAGATACCCCCCATATAGTACGAAGCCCCGTCATAACATATTCGTTAAACTGATCTTCGCGAGATAATATTTCACTCGTAATTGGTAGGATTTCATTTTCAATGGCCTCAATATATTTGGTATTATTTGAAACATTCCAACGGCGTTCATTTCCTAAAAAAGAATGTGCAGAAGGCCCAATACCTAAATAGGGTTTTCCCTGCCAATAACTGGTGTTATGTTTCGAAAAATAATGAGGTTTTCCAAAATTTGAAATTTCATAATGCACAAAACCAACTGCCTCAGTTCGTTTTACCAAATGGTTAAAATGCTGCAGGGCTAAATCTTCATCTATTGGTGGAAATGCACCTTTTTTCACAAAGGCATCTAAAGCCGTTTTAGGCTCGACCGTTAAGGCATAACTTGAAATATGACTGACTCCAAAATTAAAGGCTTGTTCTAAATTAGCATCCCACTTCTGCAAACTCATATTTGGAATACCGTAAATTAAATCTATCGTAATGTTATCAAAATAACGTGTGGCCACTTCTAGGCACCGTTTTGCTTCATCAGCATTATGCGCACGATTCATGCTTTTCAAATCATCCTCAAAAAAAGATTGAATCCCAATACTTAATCGGTTTATAGAAGAATCTGCAAGCGCCATGATACGATTTGCTGTTAAATCATCTGGGTTGGCTTCAAGTGTTATTTCGGGGTTTTCAATAACTTTATAGTTAGCATAAACAGCCGCGATTAGCACCTCTAATTCAGCGTTTGATAACAAACTAGGAGTTCCACCGCCAAAATAAATAGTTTCAACAGTATAATTTGCGAGCTCTTTTTTCTGAATTTCTAATTCTTCTACAAGAGCTAAAATAAGAGCATCCTTCTTTTTTAAAGAAGTTGAAAAATGAAAATCGCAATAAAAACACGCCTGTTTACAAAACGGAATGTGAATATAAATACCAGCCATTATAACTTGAAGATTAACCTATTTTATTCGGATTTTGCTTTACAAAAGCATCCCATCCAGAATAGCTTTTACCCACATCAATACGCCCCGAATTGTAAAAATGGCAAACAGCCGCCGCTAGCCCATCTGTGGAATCTAAATTTTTCGGTAAGGTTTTTAACCCCAATAAACTTTGAAGCATTTTAGCCACTTGTTCTTTACTAGCATTTCCATTCCCCGTAATGGCCATTTTTATTTTTTTGGGCAAATATTCTGTAATTGGAATTTCCCGGCTTAAACCTGCAGCCATAGCTACACCCTGAGCGCGGCCTAATTTAAGCATACTCTGTACGTTTTTCCCAAAAAAGGGTGCCTCAATGGCTATTTCATCTGGATTGTGTGTATCGATGAGTTCGATGGTACGCTCGAAAATAAGTTTCAATTTGATGTAATGGTCGCTGTATTTTTTTAAATCCAATTCATTCAGCTGTAAAAAGTGCATGTTTTTACCAACCACTTTTATAAGTCCGAAACCCATTATCGTTGTTCCAGGATCAATTCCTAAAATTATTCGTTCTTGCATTAATCATTACAATAGTAACAACCGCTTAGCGAAATGGACGCTCCAATCGTTACGGTTAATATATCTCCGTTAAAAGCACCAAAACCCTCCGATGGTGTGTTAAATGCTTCTCCGAAGCCAAAGATATAAGAACCATCCAAATAAATGGATAAAACGTCATTAATAGCATAGTGAAATTCTGCCCCCACCATTGTATTTAAGAAATTTGTTTTATTCTGGCCGTAATTAGCCAAAGGGGTAATCATTGTAAAGCCTGGCCCCGCATGTAGAAAAGTCCCCATTCTAGGAAAAAACCTAATGATATGAGTCGCATCGTACACGGCTTGTAAATTAATTCTAGTATAATTTGTTTTAAATGCCGTGGCGTTTGTTTCATTAGAAAATCGGTTATAACCAAAATCTAACTTGGCACCAATTTTAGTTGAAAACAGATACTGAATGCCTAAATTAATTGTTGGAAAATTAATAGGTTTGACTTCAAAACCACTAACAAATCCACTACTCATAGGCGTGTTAATTCCTGTAGCAAACTGCACTTTAAATGTACTAGAATCATCTTGAGCTTGAGAAGAACCAAACCAAAATAACAAGATAACAACTACCCAGATACTCTTAATTTTTTTTAAATAAGCAATCATTGCGTAATATTGATTTAATTTGCACCATCATAGTACAGACCCTATCATACAGAACGAAACACTTTCTACTTCTGCTTATTAAACTAAGCATAGTTGTTGCTGCACTGTACTTTATATATCAGAAATTAATTAACAATAATACGTTAGATTTTTCTGATTTCTATACAATTTTGACTGAAAATAGCAATTTCTCTATCAAAACGGTTAGTTTTTTACTGTTTTTATCTGCTTTTAACTGGTTTTTAGAAATATTAAAGTGGCAGTTACTGGTGAGCTCATTTAAAAAAATTAGCTTCAAAAATGCCACCGCACAAAGCCTAGGTTCCCTTACCGCCTCTTTAATTACACCTAACCGCATCGGAGAATATGGTGCAAAAGCCATGTTTTACCAGACCACATTCCGAAAAAAAATAGTTTTTATTAACCTCATTAGCAATTTATTACAATTACTTATCACGACTGTTTTAGGGCTAATAGGCCTAGCTTTCTTTTTACAAGCTTATGAAACTTCTTTTAACCTTTACAGCTTTTCATTTTATGCTAGCGGGCTTCTGGTTCTCGTCCTACTATTAAGTTTTATTATTTTTAAAGGTACATTCAAGTTTAAAGCATTTTCAATAGCTAAGGTAAAACGTTTTTTAACAAATTTTCCGAAGAACAAACTACTTCAAGGCCTAGGCTTATCCTTTGTGAGATATGCCGTTTTTTCATTTCAGTTTTATTTTTTAGTGCAGATTTTTCAAATTCAGCTATCTTATTTTGAATCCATTATTATTATTTCAACCATGTATCTATTGGCCTCAATAATACCTTCAATTTTTATTTTTGATGTGTTAATTAAAGGCAGCATTGCGGTGTACTTATTTTCGTTTGCCCAAGTGAATGAATTGTTTATATTATCTATAGTTACACTTATGTGGTTGTTTAATTTTGTATTACCTAGCCTTATCGGAAGTTATTATGTGCTTAAATTCAACTTTAAAAACAATTTATCATGATGGTTATTATTTGCATAGGCATCACCCTAGCTTACTTAGTTTTAATTGGAAGCTTTGTTTACGGTTTTGATACAATAGAACCTTATGAAACTAAAAACACTACACCTAAAACGAAGTTCTCTGTAGTTATTCCTTTTCGGAATGAAGCGAACAACCTACCGAAACTGCTAGAATCCATCCATGCTTTAAATTACCCCTCAAACCACTTTGAAGTCATTCTTGTTAATGATGCCTCTGAAGATGATTCGGTTGAAATCATTCAATCTTCAACTCAAAACTACCCAACCGATATTCGAATTACCCAAAATAAAAGACACTCCAATTCACCTAAAAAAGACGCGATCAGTTCAGCCATAAACCAAGCCAAACACGAATGGATCATTACAACTGATGCCGATTGTATTCTGCCTCAAAATTGGCTACAAACTTTTAATGCCTTCCTTCAGGAAACCAGTACCTTTTGTGTAGCGGCACCTGTAACTTACCATTTGGACAATTCTTTTTTAAATCGCTTTCAATGGTTAGACCTTATGAGTTTACAAGGTGCTACTATTGGTGGTTTCGGACTTAAAAAACCATTTTTATGTAACGGAGCCAATTTTGCTTATAAAAAATCATTGTTCTTTGAATTGTCTGGTTTTAATGGAAACTCCAATATCGCTAGCGGAGACGACCTATTTTTACTAGAAAAAGCAACCCAAAAACATCCAAAAAAAGTTCATTATTTAAAAAGTGAAGACGCGATAGTAAAAACGAATGCTCAACCTAATTGGAAATCGCTGGTTTCACAACGTGTACGTTGGGCAGCCAAAACAACGGCTTATAAAAACGGATTTGGAAAATTAACAGGGTTTCTTGTTTTCTTAATGAATTTTATGGTTGTTTTAAGCTTAATTCTAAGCCTTTTAAATCTTTTTAACTTTAGAATATTCGGCTATATTTTAACGATTAAATGTAGTATTGATTTCTATTTAATTTTTAAAACTGCCCGTTTTCTAAATCAGAAATATGCCTTAAAAAGTTATTTAACAGGTTTTATCATCTATCCTTTTTTTAGTGTATACATCGCTTTAGTTTCTATAATGTCGGATTATAGCTGGAAAGGGAGAACGTTTAAAAAATAATTAGTTTACACTAATAATAAGCGGTAATTGAAATTCTGTAGTAACTTGTTGTCCGCGTTTAATAGCGGGATAAATAGTAGGTAACGAATCTAAACTCTCTGTTAAAAGGCTTTCTATATTTGGAATTTCTTCAATGGTAATAGAATCAATCGTTACATGAGTTAAAATCAAATCACCAGCTTTAGACACTTGAAATTCCAAAACAACCGTATCATTAATATCCTGAGTTACGATTATGGTTTCCTTTTGCAAATAATTGGTAATGTGATTTGTTAATGTATTTTGAAAACAAACTTTACGACTTTCCTTAGTATCGGACCCCTCGCATATTGAAAAACCAGGATATTCATCTACATCCTTCCAATTAAAAGTCTTCAATTCTTCATTCAAAAAGGCTTCTGAAGATGTTTTTTTCACATTAAAATACTCACATGATGAGAGCATTAAAACGAATAGAAAGACAATAGCGTACTTCATGAATTAAACAGAAAACCGAAAAATACAATTTTTTTAGATTCTACATCCTTAAAAAAGTAAAAACCAAGGCTTAAGCCTCGGTTTTTGTAGTATTCAATAAAATAACAAAATAAAACATCAATGTTTTTAGCTTTGAGGCTTAAAAATAATAGGCAAGGAATAAAGGACATTAACCGGTTTCCCCTTATTCATTCCTGGCTTAAAAACTGGAAGTGCTTCAATAACACGAATAGCCTCTGCTTCTAGTTTTGGATGTGATGCCCTAGAGGCCACTTCAACAACTTGACCATCTGTGTTTAATTTAAACATGACATTAACACGCTGCCTGCCTTTCAAATTAAGACTGTTTGCCACCTCCGTATTAAAATTATTATTAACAAACATTGAAATTGTTTTTGATATACAATCTCTTTGTTCTTCTATTGGTGCATCTTCGCAGCCAGGAAAAACAGGCACTTGATCTACTAAACTAAAAGGCACATCGGTAGCATTTTTAAATTTTTCTTTTTCCTTTAGAAATAACTCCTGTGTTTCACTCATTTCAACAGCCGACTTAGAATCTTGGTTTGAATGAACTTCAACTTTAGCATCTGGTTCTTCTTGACAGGACGTGTAAAATAGCATGCCTAAAACTACTGGAATTAATAATGTAAATTTTAATAAATTAACTTGCTTTGACTTCGATTTTTGTAACATAACGATTCGTTTTTTGATTAATGATTGTTTAAAAAATGGATTGATGAATGAAATATTTTTGGTTTCAAAAATTTGCGACAACAAATTCTGATAATATTTTGATTTATCGTGATTTCTAACGGCTCCCGAATCGGCTAAAAACTCATGTAACGTCATTACTCTCTTTTGATACATGTACACCATTGGACTGAACCAAAAAACAATACGAAGTAATTCAAAAAACAATAAGTCTAAACTATGCCATTGTTTTACGTGTACCAATTCATGCCTTATAACGGCAGCTTCATCTTCTGGATTTAAGAGCGTCCCTAGAAATATGAAATTGAAAAATGAATAAGCCACATTACTGTTCCCAAGTTTAACAAAAACAACTGGGGCTTTGCGTTTATTGGGATTTCTATTTATAAGAATAAAAATTTTAGCGATTTTAATGAGAAAAATTATGGTGGCAACAAAAACACCTAATAAAAATACACCATGTAAATAGGACCATGTGGCATTAAAAAGAGTAAACTCAAAGGCATTTGCCCCTTGCACTTCTGCTAAACCTTGCCCCAATACAACTTCTGGAAGAGCAATCACATATTCATCTGAAATAAGGGCTTTAAAACTGTGAACCTTTATAAACGGAAGCATCATGGATAATAGCGCCGTAGATAGCAAGTAAATACGATTACAGCTAAAAAAGGTCTCATTCTTCAAGAATACATCATAAATGATTAAAAAGAGAAACTGAAATCCGACCAATTGAATGATATAATGTGCCATATTTAATCCTTTTTGTTAACCTCATTTAAAACAGATTCAAGCTCTTCTATACTCATGTCATTTTTCTTCATAAAAAAGGACACCATACTTTTAAAAGAACCTTGAAAATAATTGTCTACAAGCTTATTTAAAGATTGATTACTATATTCACTTTTATTCACAATTGGGAAATAAATATGACCGCGCCCTTCTTTTTCATACCCAACAAAACCCTTACCTTCCAATATCCTAATGATTGTAGATACGGTATTGTAAGCAGGTTTTGGATCAGGAAATTCTTCAATTAACATTTTTACATTCGCATTTTTCAAACGCCATAAAATTTGCATGATATCCTCTTCAGCTTTCGTAAGTTGCTTCATAATAATTTACATTTCACTTATAAACAATGTTTTACATAAGCAAATATAACTAAAAAATTAGTTTAAACTAATTTTTTAGTTATAAAAATAGATAAGTATGATATAGGAACAACTAACAATGGTAATCTAATTTAAGTTTTGGGAAAATCGAAACGGGAATAAATACGAAACTTTATAAAAAGAAGAACCCTGTGGGTCTCTCACCTCCACAGGGTCATGTAAATTGCTATTATCAACTAAAAAATTGAGGGATTAATTAATTTTTGAATTGTTGATACATCAAAGATAAATAACCTTATCCTTTTCAAACTGCGGAAAACCCACAGCAACAAATGAATCTCAATGTAAACAACTTATAACCAGTTATTTAGGTTTTTAAAATAATTTATTTTATTAAAAATTATTCTAAAAAAGTTGAATTTTTCTATTATAAATTAAACAAAGCCTTTTTTTCTAGCTTGATTTAGTAAGGTTTCATCTTGCCCATCTTCTACTTCAAAAAGATCTCGCAATTGTTTTTTTCGCTTCTCAATGGCGCTTAATGAAATATCTAAGTGCGATGCTAAATTTTTAGTTTTAACCCCTTGAGACAGCAAATGCAGTATTTTTCTATTTTTATCGTCTATAACAATATCACTACTAGTTGTTCTTCTAATTAATTGTTTAACAGTAGCGCTATAGATGGTGTCGCCATCTAACACTTTTTGAAAAGCACTAGCGAGTTCACTTGAAGTTAAATCACTTTTAATGATAAGACCTTCTGGATTTATAGTTTTAAGGATGTTATGAATTCTAAACGCCTCATTAAACATCGTTAAAATAATTATTTTTGAATTTGGCAAAATTTTCCTGGCATATTCGGCTAAATCTTCACCAGAGCTCATGGTACCATCGGTAGAAGCTGGTAAACTAATATCTACAAACAACACATCGTAAGGGGTGTTATTCTTTATCGCCTTATTCATTGCTACTAGAGCCTCATCACAGTTATTTGCAATTTCAATATCTAATTCTTGATTGTCTCGCTTTGTAAAAAGCAGGGTGTTTTGATACCCCTCGATAATCATGGGATGATCATCAATCATTAGTATTTTAATATTTTCAATCATAATTTTAGGTTAAGACGTGGGGACATCTATTTTTACGGTAGTTCCTTCTTCTTTTTGCGAAGTTATGGCTATCGTTCCATTTATTTCTTTAATTCGAGACTTCATGTTTTTTAAACCTATTCCCGATTTTGCTCTATTAACATCGAAACCTGATCCATTATCAATAATACTTAAACGAATGGTTTCACTTTCAAACTTAAAACTAACTCGAACTTCTGTTGCTTTAGCATGCTTGTATATATTGTGAAGTGCTTCCTGAATAATTCTGTAAAAGTGAATTTTTATTTTATTAGACACCTCATCCCAATCTATAGCACTTTCCCAATCCAACTTATAACTTAATTCATAAGTAGCTGTCTGGGTTTCAATTAGATTTTTTATGATTTCTCTAAAACCTGAACCCGATACGAAATCTGCATTTAATTCGTGAGACACTTTTCTAATATCTTCTTCAATTACTTTTAACTCAGAGATGTATTGCCCTCTAGTTTTAATAGCTATGTCGCTATTATTCATATTCAGACTATCTAAACTCAAGCGGGCACCAAACAGTCTCCCTAAAACACCATCATGGAGCTCTTCTGAAATTCGTTTCTTTTCTAAAGCTCGAGCATCCTCAATCACTTCATTTTGAGAAAGCATCAAATTATAAATTTCTTCGTTTGTTTCTTGTTGCTTTTGAATAAACTCTAACTCTTTGTTTTTATTGCGCTGTGTAAAAATAATATAGAGTAAAAAAGAAGCTACAATAATGACGATTGAAATTATTAACAACCACATGCGCTCCTTAGCAATTTTGACATTTTCCTCCTCTATCTCATTAGTTTCATACTTAATTCGAGCAAATTTATTCCTAATGGCGCGCTCACTTTTCTGTAAACTATCATTTAATTTCACATAATCCCTTAAATACTTTGCAGCTATCTCACCTTCTTCTATTTCTGAAAGCAATAATAAGGATTTTAAAAGATCATCGTTATGAAATTTTTCCGCAATTCGTTTTGCTTCATAAGCATAGTACTTAGCAGAGTCTTTTAACCCAAGATCATGATAGTATTCAGCTAAATGCTTAAGAACAACTATAGATTTATAATTATCCTTCCCTAAGGTCTTGCTCACACTTAAGGCTTTGTGATATAAGCCAGGAAGAGCGCTCTTCTTTGAGGACAAATATAAGGCATGTGCATAATTATCTAGCACCATAACATAGAAATCAGGCTGTTGCTCAGCTAAAGTATTATCCTCGAGAATCTCCTTAAAAGTTTCAATCGCTAACTCGTATTTTCCAGCTTCTTTTAAAGCATTACCTAAATTATTTTTTGATAATTCTATTGAAGACTTATTATCTCCTTTTAACTTTAATTTCAGAGCAATAGACTTATTTTGATATTCTATAGATTTATCATATTGCTCAAGCACATTAAAAACGATGCCTAAACTATTATAGAAATAAGCCTTCTTACGAATCACTTCTTTCGAGGGATATTCTATCTTATTTAAGAGCTTAAGCCCCTCAATCAAAGTAAGTTCACTTCCTGTGTAATCCTTCCCCTCCCTTTGAAGTGAAGCAACATCTAATAATACAGCAGCAGTATTAAAATGATCGTTTAACTTCCTAAATAATTTTTCAGCTTTATTGTTGTAATAATGTGCACTATCATGTACTTTATCGTAATAATAATAGCCTAAATTTTTATTCATATGGGCTACCGTAATACTATCCTTAAACTCTTCAGCTAGCTTCAGATTTTCGTGCGTGAACTTTACATACAACTTATTTTTATCAAATGCCTTGTAAAGGCCTATTAATTTCAGATTACTTTTTTGCTGAAGCGAATAACTATGAATCTCGGCAGCTAAAGTTTTAGCCCTTAAACACATTTGTTCTCTTTTCTTAAAGGCTACTTTATTATTATCTGCTAATTTTAAATAATAGAGAATACTATCAAATTTCTCTTCATTATATGTTTGTGCGTACGTCGTACTCACGTATAAAAACATTAACAATAAGAAGAAACTAATTATTCTCACAAATATTCAGGGTAAACTGCCCAAATGTATTTAATATTTTTCAAAAAACATGACATAGCGAGTTTATATCACACATAAAAACCTTCCCCAAACATAATAATACTCGTTGCTTATAAACACACAATACACCGCCATTTTATTATAAGTTAATAAATCGCCGCATAAGCAACTTGATTACCACATGAGATAAACAAGGCTATAAAATTGTTGGTAATATAGTGCTTTTTAGAATTTTTATATGCTTTTCTCAAATTAACCTAACGCTCTACTATGTTTCCTTCTACATATAAAACTGTTGCCGAGGTAGCAATTAATACATCCTCTTCATGTAAGTTTTGCTTGCCACATGATGTAAACAAGGCGATAAATACTACTATTATTAAAATAAATTTTAGAATTTTCATATGTTTTATTTCAGTAAATTAACGTTCAACTCCATTTCCATCTGTAAATAAAACTGTGGTAGTCTCGTCTGTCAATAAATCATCTTCATGTAAATCTTGCTCTGTACATGAGGTGAATAAGGCGATAAATAATGCTACTAATAAGGTGATTTTAAAAATTTTCATAAGGTTGTTTTTTTGGTGATTAACGTTCAACTCCATTTCCATCAGTAAATAAAACTGTTGTCGTATCTTCAATCAATAAATCATCTTCTTGTAAATCTTGCTCGGTACATGAAGAGAATAAGGTGATAAATAAGGCTATTAATAAAGTGATTTTAAAAATTTTCATAAGGTAATTTTTTTCGTGATTAACGTTCAACTCCATTTCCATCGGTATATAAAATTGTTGTCGTATCTTCAATCAACAAATCATCTTCATGTAAATCTTGCTCGGTACATGAGGTGAATAAGGCAATAAATAAGGCTACTAATAATGTGATTTTTAGAATTTTCATTTGTTCTGATTTTTAGGGTTATATAATTATTTTGTAAATTTAAAACATAATTTTTTACCAAGCTTTCCAAAGAAAAACTCAGTTTATATTGAATAAATAATAATGCCAATTGCAAAAAAATGCAACGACTACATATGGAAAAATGAGAGATTATGACTAGAAAAAGTCATGAATGAAAAATTTTTAGGGAATACGGTAGCAATTCGATAATCATTCAGTAGCCTAAGATATATACAAATATTTAAACAAAGAATACCTCTAACAGAAAGACCGATTTTTATCGCTGAAATGCACTAAACTTTAACAAATCACAAGGTTGATTTGTTTCTTACTAAGCTGGTTTTCACTATTTTAGTGTGGTAATTTTCCGACTGAGGTGTTTCCTGCAGTCTATTAATTAGTAACTCTGCAGCCTTAGATCCAATAATTTTAGCATGCTGACGAATAGTAGTTAAACGAGGTAGTGTATGATAAGAATCTGACTTACTTGCAAAGCCAATTACTGAAATATCTTTCGGCACTTTAAGTCCAAAATTTACTGCCATGTTAAGCCCAATAATTCCCGATGCACTATCAGCAGCAACAATACCATCCAGTTGCTTGTTACCTTTAAAGAAACTTTTTATCTTTTTATGCTGATCGTCTTTTTTCTTTATTTTTAGTACAATAGGCTCCAATCCAGCTTCTAGAACGGCTTTATTATAACCACGCTCTCGTAATTTCCCAACACTTAAATCGTTTATATTACTTATAAAACCAATAGCCTTACGGTTTTCAGCCAATAAAGTTTTCGTTGCATTGTAAGTAGATTCAAAATCATCAACAATCACCTTATCACACTTTACATCGTGAGCCACCCTATCGAACATAACAATAGGAACACCTTGAGCAATTGTTCTCTTAAAATGCTCTATTTCGCTTTTAATTTGTGTTTCCTCAGCCATAGATAATATGAAGCCATCTACACTTCCATTGGCAAGTAGCTGTAAACTTTCTTTTTCTTTATCTAAAGATTCGTTAGAAATGCAGGTAATTATATTGTACCCATTCTTGGTGGCCTCCCTTTCAATACCGAACAATACTTTCGCTAAAAAATGATTCAGAATATTCGGAATTATTACTCCAATAGTTTTGGTTTTATTCTGTTTTAAACTTAAAGCAACTTTGTTGGGTTTGTAGTTATATAATTCAGCTAGCTCTTTGACACGTTTTACAGTCTCTCCTCCTATTTCAGTACTATTATTTAACGCTTTTGAAACCGTAGATATCGATACATTTAGCTCTTTAGCCAATTGCTTTAATGTCACCATAAATTATTCTGGAATTATATAACCTATGCAATGTACAAAATAAGTTTTTGTCACTAAACATTTATTTTTTCAGCAAATACGCTTTAATACTAAAATATAAAGGTTTAACTTATTTTAGAAAACATAAAAGCAAAGCACAGTATTGCACAAATATGAATATTCAATTTTAAAGATCGAACACAAAAAAAGGCCACCTTTTCAGGTAGCCTTTTCTATATAAATTTAAAAGAATTAGATTCCTAATCCTTGACCACCTGTAACCTGAATAGTTTCAGCTGTTAAGAAAGACGCATCTTTACTAGCTAAGAAAGAAACCACAGAAGCAACTTCTTCTGGTTTACCTAGTTCACCTAATAAAATGTTGTTTTTCCATGACGCAAATACTTCTGGCTTAGTAGATTTAATTTGAGCGTGGAAAGGCGTATCAATTGTACCAGGAGATACAGCATTTACTCTAATTCCATACTCTGCTAAATCTTTAGCTAAAGCTCTTGTAATCGCTTGAACTCCTGCCTTAGAAGTACCATATACCCCAGCTCCAGGTCCACCAGCATTCCATCCTGCGATAGACGTATAGTTGATGATTGATGCATTTTCAGATTTTTTCAAGAAAGGTATAGCCGCTCTTGAAGCAAAAAATGTAGAATCAAGGTTTAAAGCCATAACAAATCTGTAAAATTCAGTTGTCATTTCTTCAAATCTAGATCTTCCACCTAAACCACCTGCATTATTTACAAGAACATCAATTTTCCCAAATTTTTCACCAATTTTAGTGATGTTTGAGGTTACAGCTTCATCGTTAGTAACATCAAAACCCCAGTACTCGGCAGTGATACCTTCTGCAGTAAGTTCTTCCACTCTTTTTGCTCCAACTTCATCTTCAATTCCGTTTAAAACAACAGTATAACCATCCTTACCAAGACGTTTTGCTACTTCAAAACCTATTCCTCCAGTAGCTCCAGTGATTACTGCTACTTTATCGTTTACATTTCCCATTTTTACTATATTTAAAATTTTAATTAGTTTTTATTATTCTTCTACTGATTTTATGGTTCTTGCGAAATAATAGATGGCTCCAATACCTAGAGGTACGAAAACAGCAATCGCAATAAAGATTGGAGTATAAGAGAATTTCTCTTGTACTATAGGAACTAAAAAGTTCATAAGTATTACAGAGAAAACACCAACCATACCAGCTAATCCAGCTAATGATCCTACAGATTTACCACTAAATAAGTCACTAGGTAAGGTTTGTACATTACCAATAGCAAATTGGAAACCAAATAATACAAAGAAAACAATGGCTACGAAACGCTCTGGAGAATCACCAAACATAACGGTAGCTACTAAACCTAAGAACATGATGATACCACCAATAAGAATTGTAAGTTTTCTTCCTTTATCAATAGAATGCGTTTTTGAAATTATTTGACCTGAAACATAACCACCGGCAATACTACCCAAAGCAGCACCAACATAAGGTACCCATGCAAACATACCAACTTCTTTTACGTCAAAACCATAAACGTCAGCTAAGTAAAGCGGCATCCAACCTACAAATAACCACCAAATTGGCTCTAGGAAAAAACGACCAACCACAATTGCCCAAGATTCTTTGTGAGATAAAATTTCTTTTAGACTTAAACCTTTAGTATCTGCCGTAGCTTCTTGATCGGCTTTACTCTGACCTTCTAAAATATATTTTTGTTCTTCTTTTGAAATCCAAGGGTGCGTTTTAGGACCCGATTTATTAATTATCAACCAAGGTATAATCCATAAAATACCGAAAGAACCTATAACCATAAAAGTGGTTCTCCAACCAAAGGCAACAAACAACGTTGCGATAAAAGGAGGTGCAATTACAGAACCAATTGAGGCACCCGCGTTGAACAAACCTTGAGCAAAGGCACGCTCTTTAATTGGAAACCATTCAGCATTACTTTTAACACCTCCTGGCCAGTTACCAGCCTCTGAAATACCAAGTGTACTTCTAAAAAATGTTAACCCTGCTAAACCATTAACAAGGGAATGACAAAATGAAGATAATCCCCAAATACCAATACTAATTACATAACCGATTCTTGTACCTACTTTATCAAATAATTTACCTGAAAATAATTGACCAAGAGCATAAAACACCATGAAGATATTTAATATCAATCCATAGTCGTTTTTATCTAGCCCTAATGACCCAGAGATAGAATCGGGTTGATCACTACTACCCCACATAATTGCTAAAGCACTTCTATCAATGTAATTGATAACCGTTGCTAAAAAAATAAGTCCAATAATGAACCAACGTAAACCTTTTACTTTCATAATTTTATTTGTTTATAAATATTAATTCCCGCTAACAACTTACTAAAGTTAGGAATATGATATACAAATGTCTATTTGTACGACTTTAATAAAATTTTAAATGAACACAAACTAATATCGATGTATCCATTACTTAAATAATCTGCTTAGTAATTGAATAACAACTACTTTATTCAGCATTTTCAGCACTATAACAATATTGGTATAAAAAGTTAAAATGTTCCTTCATCTTTTCTCTTGCATCAGCCGAATTTTGATTTTTGATTGCCTCATAAATATCGCGGTGCTCCTGGATACCCAATACAGATTGGTCTTTATCACATACATGATATTTCTCAAAATCCATAATAATTTGTGGTATAATAGTTAGCATAAACATATTCATCGTAGCATTCCCACTAGCTTTAGCAATAGCTAAATGAAAGAGTAAATCCTCTTGAACGGCATCTTCACCATCTCTTGCTTTTACTTCGTAAGCATTAAGAGCATCTTCAATATTCTTTAGATCTTTATCGGTTCTTCTCAACGAGGCTAGGCTCACTGTTTTTAACTCTAATAATATTCTGGTTTCTACTAATGATTTAAAATCTGGTGATTCTAATCTTAAAATATCATCTATCATCCCGTTCATAGCAACTACCCCAATATTTGCCACGAATGTTCCACTTTGTGGAATCGATTTTAGTAAACCATAGAACTCCAGTTTTTGTATGGTGTCACGAATATTACTTCTAGTCACACCAAACTTTTCTGATAGCATTCTTTCAGATGGTAACTTATCACCAGGTTCTAAATTTTTATAATTTATTAATTCTTTAATTTGACTAATAATAGCCTTTTGTGCATTGTTGTTGTTGTCATTGACAGTAAAGATGTCTAATTTCATTTTAATATGGGGCTTTATATAACCTGGTTAACTTATTAATGCCTTTAACTTATTACAATTTAAAAGGCTGTGTTTTTGAATCTCACTTCATTATTACGTCATAGTAAAATCCAGGCAAAATTAACACTAAACAATAACTCAAACAAATCTTAAATATTTAACATAAAAGGGCTTAATGACTCACTTCTAGGTCGTAAAATTTAACCTTAGCATAGGCACCATCATCTCTCGACTGAAAATAGTTTCCAGCTTTAAAATAATTTTCAAACACGCCCCAACGTTGCATGTGTATGCCTTCATAAACCTTATACTGGTTACCATTTAAAACAATAACCATTTTACCTTCAGAGATCTTAACCTCTAATGTAAATTTTCTAAAACCAACTTCTTGTTCGAAATTAAAACCATCGTCATCACCCCAAGCATCTTCATGAAGAATTTCTTCATTTGAAGCGGCTATGTTTTTCAGCACTTTAGTTTTAACTCTAACTTTACCATTTTGCCAATATATCTTAAGCATTGGTGGTGCGTTATTATCATCTTCTCCTATTAAGTCACGTTGTTCATTAGATAAACGCCCATGAATTTGCATAATAATAACTTTATGATATTTACCATTAGAATCTTTTGATACTTCATCCATGGCAATAGTACCTTTCATGTTTCCACCGTCCTTAAACGTCCAGTTTACATTGTTTTTACCAGAAACCATTTGTTCTCTAAGCTCAGACCTTGTGTACTTGGTGTTTTTGGTTGTTGATTTTGTTGGCATGGCATGAAATACTATAGAACCATCTGTAGAATCAATATACATATATGGCTTAGCTACTTCAATATTTGCAAAATCCAAAATTTCTGGAGGATCAATTTCATAAGGTTTCCCTTTTTCATTTTGTACTGGTAAGGTAACCTTCCAATGACTTAAGTCAATATCTGGTAATCTCACCTTTCCTCTTCTTTTCTTTTTCTTTTTAGACTTTTTCTCAGTCTTAGCCTTACTATCTGTAGTGCTACTTGCCTTATCTTGGCAAGTAGCACTTACAGAAATAAAAACTATAAGCAATAATCCTAAAATTTCTTTTCGAAAATTTTTCATATTAACTTTAATTAATTGTCTGGATTAGTTTAATTACTAAAATCCAGGAGTTTCAATTTTAATATCATCTAAATACACTTCAGACGAACCGTCTACACCACTAAAAGGCACAGCATAAAACACCGCTGTAGTCGTTGTAGGAATAAATGTAAAAGTATATTCAGTATACGTATTCGCATTTCCTGAAACAACGAATACCTCATCACTATTACCTGCTAAATCACTTTCATCTTGAACTTCGTTGTTTAGCATGTAAATAGTAAAATCATCAGGAGTTTCTGTTCTTACCCACATAGAAATTGTGTATT
The DNA here is from genome assembly GCF_018860245.1 of Pseudotamlana agarivorans. GTDB lineage: Bacteria > Bacteroidota > Bacteroidia > Flavobacteriales > Flavobacteriaceae > Pseudotamlana > Pseudotamlana agarivorans_A. Next base: position 416,186 of record NZ_JAHKPD010000008.1, on the reverse strand, counting down.
CAACACCAACTTCTACGGCAAATGGTTGATAAGCTCTACGTTCATCGTCACTAAATTTTAAAGCATATAAACCTCCGTTACTAGAAGTAGTAATACCAGCAGCTTTTTTACCTAAAGCTTTCAGACCTGCATTTGCCCAAGTATAAGGACTCGCAGAACCATCTTTTAATGTATTTGGTGGATCAACCTCCCATGCATCATTATTATCATCTTTATGTCCAGTTAAACCATCAATATCACCGTTTTCAATAACAGCAGCAACAGTGGCTTGAATACCACCTACAGGTACAATTTGCGTTTTACTTTTAGAAACACCAGAAGCATTTGTAGTTGTTAAAGTAACATCGTACGAACCATCAACAGCATAGGTATGTGATGGATTTAAAGCAGTAGATGTGTTACCATCTCCAAAATCCCATAAGTGAGACACTGCAAGAAGTGAAGCGTCAGTAAAATCAACAGTTAACTTATTTACATTAAAAGTAAAATCAGGAACTGTAGATAACACTAAATTATCAATGTTTTTAGTAACAGAAATATCATCACCAACAAAGTTAGTTACTGTTAAAGTTGCTTGAAAAGGTCCAGTACTCGCATAAATATGCACTGGGCTAAATTCAGGATCTTGTTCTGTACCTGTTGCTGAATCCCAAGAAACAGAATTACCATCTCCATAATCCCAAGTTAATTCCATGGCACCAGAAGTCATATTGTTAAAAGTAACTTCAGAATCAACAACCGAAAAGTCAAAACCAACAGATACAGGTCCTACTTGTGTTGAATCAACCGCTGTTAAACCATCTGAACTAATCGTGGTTAATTTAACATCATACAATCCACCATCTGCGTAAGTATAATTTGGATTTGCATCAGTTGATGTATTTCCATCTCCGAAATCCCATAAATAAGAAACGGCATCGGTAGCATAACTTCTAAAAATCACAGATAAATTGTTACTAGCATCTAAACTCGTAGTAAATTGAGTATTAGGCTGAATACCATTTATATTACCTGTAGGCGGCTCAAATGGCTCGTGACCATCATCATAACAAGACATAAGTCCCAAAAACATAAAAAGTAATGCGAAAGAACTCTTTGGTTGTTTTTTAATTAATTTATAAATCATAATATTTATTTTTTTTATTGTTTAACTGATATCTGAAATGCATCTAATCTACCTTCAGCACCAGAATTTGTAAGTAAAATTATTACTTTATCCAAAGTTCCAGCCTCAAATGTAATAGCATTATTAGTGAAAACATCTTGAACCGTTGCTGTATTATCAGACGTTTTTGATGCAATGATATTAGCTGGTAATTGAGCCTGTGCGAGATCTGCAGCAGCCGGATTAATAACAGACACTGTAATATCGCCAAAATTAGCACCAGGGTCTACTGTACTAAAGTAAGTTAACACATAAGTTGCTCCAGGCGTCACTTCAATTTCTTGGTATCCTACACGAGAACCATCAGCTGGAAATTTAGCGGCTTGAAAACCTTCAGGCAAACGTCCTTCTACAGAAGTATTATTAATTTGGAAAACACTTCCCCATTTACTACTACTTGGAGACCTCCAAGAATCTCTACCATCTCCAGAACCATCAAATAAATCGCCATCTTCAAAACCAGCTTCCCCAATTTCAGGTACAGGAATTGTTGGAATTGCTTGAAGCACTGTAAAAGATTTTTCTGTAGTATCAAACTTACCAAGATTATCAGTTACCTTTAAAGCAACATCATAATCACCAGGACTTGGAAACGCAAAAATAACTTCTTGATCGTTCAAACTTCCCGCTGGCAATGCGGCGATCTGAGCGTTCAGATCATCAATAGTTGCAATTGTTTCTGGCGTACGCGCAGCTTCAGCAGCAGCTAAATCCACCTTAAGATCGGCCACTGTAGCTTGCATAACCGCTACTTTAGCTGGATCAGTTTCACAAGGAATTTTGAACTCTATTTTATCTATTTCAGATTGAATACCCACAACTGCAGCATCTGCATTAGCTATCGATTGTTCAAGAATAGGCAAATCTTTATTAATTAAATCAATTTCAGTATCTGGTGTAATAGTCCACTCATACATGGTACCGTTAACAGCCAAGTTCGATCCCGCTTTAAAGTTAAAATCATAATTAGCTGTAATTTCATTATCATCACAGTCAAATTCTGAACTAGAAACATCAGTAGTACTATAAAATGGGGTTGGTCCAGTAAAATCTGGTAAATCACCTACCTCTGGTAAGTCATCGTTAACACATGAAGCTAAGGACACTAATGCGCCAACTGCCACATACTTTAAATTAAACAAATAGTTTTTCATAGTTTTATAAGTTTTAGTATCCATTATTTTGTTTATAGAAACCTGGTAGGTTATCTAATTCTCTCTGCGGAAAAGGAAGGTATTTCTTTTCATTAGTATAAAACAAACTGTTATCATCAGAAAACTTTTGTAATACTCTATCTGCTTCACCAAACCTTATTAAATCGTATAAACGTTGATTTTCATAAACAAATTCTAATCTACGTTCCTGTAACAACAAGGCTTTAGTAACGTTAGCCTGATCGTTTAGACCAGCTCTAAGTCGTACTTGATTAAAAGCATCTACAGCTCTCTGATCTGTAGTACTATCTCCACCAGCCAAAATTGCCTCAGCATACATTAATAACACATCTGCATATCTTAAAACTATCCAGTCATTGTCTCCAATCTCACCTGGTGTTGGGAATTTTGCATTAAACGTATCGTTAGTAGGCACTGAAGGGTTGTAAGAAATAGCATCAATACTAGCGTAAAACCTTATCGGTTGTAACGTTGGCGTCATGTAATCCAAGAAATCAAGCGACGCAATATTAACACCATTTGATGGTCCTTGTAAAGTCATAGCAAAACTATGAGATTCTGAGTCTGTTTGCACTTGATCATTTAAACCACTATCACTAGTTACATAGTTATCACTACTAAATAAATCGTAAGCAATAGAAAAGATGACTTCCTCATTAATTTCATAACCATCGTTATTAGACCAAGATCCATCAGGAATACCTCCAGTAAAATCACCAGAAATTTCATTACCAAATACGTGTCCGAAATCTTTAATTAAGTTCTCATAGTGTTCAAACATAGAAGAATTACCACGTTCAGTATATAATAAATCAAAACCATAAGCGTCATTATTTTCTACAACTGATGCTAATAAAAGTTCTGCTTCTTTAAAATCTGGATTAGGCTGACTTAAATAAGCCTTTGCAGCTAAACAAATTGCAGCTCCAGCAGATGGGCGGTATCTGTTTAATTCGACACCATCTAAATAAGCTATAGAAGTTTTAAAATCTTCTATAATTTTAGCATAAACTTCGGCTTCTGGTAATTGTGGATAATCTTTAGCTTCATCCTTAGTAATATCTAATACCTTATCTATAAAAGGTACATTTTGATAGGCTCTTACTAAATTAAAATGACACAAAGCTCTCATAAAATAAGCCTCACCAACCGCATATTGCTGATTTTCTGGAGCTAGAAAACGATTATCAATAACCGTATTAGCATGCTTTATTGTGGACATATTATTAGAGTAATATGTAGCTACATCACCGTTATTAGGATCGATGTTATATGCGTGGAAATCTGGGTAGTTACCATTCTCAGAATTCGCTCTAACGTTATCAGATCTCAATTCTGTTAGTAGAAACTCATTTGCTGGTACCTTTTGATAAGCATCAAGAACCCCATTCGACAACAACTCGAATCCATTGTCCGTTTTTAGTAACTCTTCAATTGAAAGCGCTGTAGGGTTACTAAGGTCTAATTCTTCAGCACAACTTGAGAACAATGCTGCGACAGAAAAACAAACTATAATATTTTTATATATCTTTTTCATAATTTATTAAAATTGAAAGTTAAGACCTGCTGAAATTGTTCTTACTACTGGTCCATCTCCTCTTTGGTAACCTGCTGTTAATGGTGTATTTGCATTATCTGAAGTTTGACCAGCAGCCTCAGGATTAAATCCTTCATACTCAGCAGCTGTAAAGAAAAGTAAGTTTTCACCTGTTACATATAGCCTAAGTCTATCAATGCTATATTTAGAAGTAAATGATTCTGGAATTGTATAACCTAAAGTAATATTTCTCATAGTGATATAAGAAGCATCTTGAATATGATCATCAGTATATCTTCTGTGTACTAATAAATCTCTATCAACAAAATCGTTAACTGAATTTACAGCAGACTCACTAGCATAATATAATTGATCTAGATCGGCAACTCTAACTTCAGCACCATGAGATCCTTGCCATTGGAAAGAGAAATCAAGGTTTTTATACGTAAAATCAGAATTGAAACCCCAAGTAAAATCAGGGTAAGGATTTCCTAATTCAGTTCTATCTTCACCATCAATAATACCATCACCATTTAAATCTTTTACATAAACGTGAGCAAAATCATTATTGAATCTATTAAAAGGATTGTCAACATACTCTAAAGGCATTTCTTTTTCGTATACCCAACCGTAGAAAGATGTAATTGGCTGACCTACTCGAGCGATAAATTCAGTTGGTCTAGTATCCTGATCGATTCTTGAAAGAATTTGATCATTATTACCTAAACTAATAACTTCATTTCTATTTAAAGCAAATTGCCCAGAAGCTTTCCAACTCATGTTTTCATTAGTATAAATTCTAGAACTAATTTCAACCTCAACACCTTCATTTTTAACTTCTCCGATGTTCTGCAACCAGTTATCAGCTCCATAAACTCCAGATACTGGAGCAAAAAGAATTAAATCTTTACTACTTCTAGTATAATAATCTAAACCTAAAGTTAAAATACTTCTACCAAAAGTCGCATCAATACCAGGGTTAAATTCTACTAACTGCTCCCAACCTAAATCTTGATTTGCCAGGGTAATAGCTTTAACACCTGTTAAGCCTTGATAACTTACAGTACTAAATGATTCTTCGAATCTATATAATGAATTGAAGATATTATTATCAATTTCATTAGAACCCGAGATACCATAACTAGCTCTTAACTTCAAGAAACTAACAAAATCACTATTTTCTAAGAAACTTTCCTTCGACATGATCCATCCCACAGAAGCTGCTGGAAAAAACCCAAACCTTGTATTCGTTCCAAATCTTGTACTTCCATCAGTACGAGCAGATAACTGCATTAAGTACTTCTCGTTATAACTATAATCAACTCTACCAAAATAAGATACTAACTTATCTGTACCATTGTCTGTAAAAGTAGTTCCTCCATCGGCAACAGCAATATTATTATTAAAGTCATTAGTGTAACCAACAGCTTCAGATTCTTGAGTATAAAAATCTCTACGTGTATACTCAAAACCAAGTACAGAGTTTAAACTGTGTTTCCCGAAACTTTTATTGTATTTAAGAAGAGATTCTATTGCGTATTGATTCAACTCGTCTCTTGCTTCTAAACGGAAAGATTCTTGATCTCTATTTTCTTGCCCGTATAGGTAATCTGCATTGTTATCTTTACTATGTCTAAAAACTCCAGAAACAGTTTGTCTGAAACTAAGACCTTTTGCTAATTTGAAATCCATATAGGCCGAAGTATTTAAATTTAACTTCTTCTTTAACCTAGATCTTTCAATATAGTGAACTAAAGGGTGTACGTTTTTAGTAGTAGATAATGTTAAACCTCCAGAAGTTAATGGACTTACCGTAGGAAGGCCTGTTGCTGGATCTCTTTGAATAGCTCTTGGATTATTAGGATCTACAGTAAAAACGTGATCGAAAGCTCTAGAAAAACCATAACTACCTACGCCAAGATTTTCAAACAACTTACCAGCATCTGTAGAAACACCTGGCTCCCTTGAGAAATTAGTTACATAAGGCATATGCGCTTCAGTTAAATAAAGAGGCAAGTGTCCATATTGTCTTAATGGATCGGTAAATCTCGTTGGTACTCTTACTTGATCATTATAGTTTACACTAATATTTGCACCAAACTTAATTTTTTTGTTTTTAGACTTACTATCAACTTTAATTCTAGCGTTTATTTTCTTAAAGTTATCTGTCAATATAATACCTTCATCTTCAAGGTAACCAATAGATCCCGTATAACTTGTTAACTCTGTCCCTCCTCTTACTGCTAAAGAGTGGCTATTAATTATACCGCCATTAAAAATTTCATCTTGCCAGTTCGTTTCTCCCTTACCTAATCCAGCAAGAAAATCCATTGCTTCTAATTCTGCATAAGCAGTATCGTAATACCTATTGATATCAGCATACCTAGAACTACTTGGGTCAATAGCATCTACTTGCCCTTGTAACCCATCTAATCTTGCTCTTTCATCAGCAATTGAAGTATTAAAATTGTTGTTATTATTAGCAAACTTATAACCAGTAAATGTGTTATAAGAGAATTTTGTCTGACCAACAACACCTTCCTTAAGCGTTACTAAGATAACACCATTTGCACCACGAGAACCGTAAATTGCAACTGAAGATGCATCTTTTAACACACTTAAAGACTCAATATTATTATTATCAATAGAACCTAAGATATCTGGATCTGTACCCAAAACAACACCATCAACAACAATAAGTGGTGCAGAAGATCCTGTAATAGAACCTGGACCCCTTAAAGTAATTTTCGGGTCTCCACCAGCTTCACTAGAAGTCACCTGAATTCTTAAACCTGCAACCTTACCTTGAAGTGCATCTTCAACACGAGCTACAGAATAATCCTGAATGTCTTTAGAATCTACTTTAGTTAAGGCACTTGTAATGTCTTTTTCTTTTTGATCACCATAACCAATAACGACAACCTCATCAAGTTGCGAAACATCTTCACTTAAAGAAATGTTTAATGTAGTATCTCCAGAAAAAAGTTTCGTTTGAGATACATAGCCAAGATAAGAAAACTGAACTGCCTCACCTTCCTCAACTCCGATTTCGTAGTTACCATCGAAATCTGTAGTAGTACCTCTTGAAGTACCTACTACAATAACATTTACACCAGGAATAGGAATACCATCCTCAGAAGCCACTACGGCCCCTTTCAGAACTGTTCCATTCTGCGCAAACGTTGTAATGCTTAAAAGCAACACAACAAATAGTGCTAATTTATTTTTTAAATTCATAATTGGTTTTTTTATGTTTATAATAGTATAGTTAATACAACCCAGACACATAACGATCAGGATTGCTTTTTTACCTGCACTTGACAAGCTATAAACCCAATTTACAAGTTTATAATAAGACCAAGATTTCGGCTTGAATTTTAATTCACTTCCCTCCTAAAAGAAGTAAACGTTTAAAAAATTTGAATTTATTCTCCTTTTTTTTACAATAAAATCATGCTAATAATAGTTTTTTAAGAAAGCGTTAAACATTAAATTTTAATAGTCAAAAACCAGTTTGGTTTACCAAATTGGTTTACCAAAGGTATGTTAAATAAAATTTAATGCAAAATATTTTTTAAAATTAACATACTAACTCTATAAATATTACTACTTCAGCTAAAAGACAATTAAATACTCAACCAAACTCTTAAAAATTAAAACTAATTTTAAATAGCGTTAATTTGAACATTTACATAAGTTTTAAATGTGTTTTTACAACTGATTGCATATGATTACTAGTAAAATAAATAAATGCGATGAAGCCTTACTTAACAAAACAACAGCCAAGCCAGATTTACTTCACCTGCATGCTGTTATCAGCACATTCCAATTAATATCCTTTTAATAATTTCACCTCTTGTCTTCCTTCGAACCCCTTCTTTTTTGAGGAATTCTTTACTTGTTCCAATTGTTTTCATAATCATCTTTTTTAGTCATCTACTTATTTAAAATAATAGCTCCCAGTCCACTGGAAAGTATCATCATGTATTTTCAATTTATGATTTGCTTCTTTTGAAGCCGTTTTATTCGACACAATAAACACCTTACTATGCCCTTGTAAATCCATTATGCTAACTGCTGTATAATTTGCATCATTATGAATTACTTCTATTTTAGTGATGTTACTATGCGAGTTAACCGCGTTTTCAGAAACCGGACTATAACTTCCATGAGACTCAATAACTGACGCAAAGACAGCATCCTTAGTTTGAGACTTTCTAAGCATAAGTGCTGGCTCCTTACGTAAATTAAATTCTGGATCGGCCGCGCCTATACGTGTCAAAAACACCTCATCTTGATTATCTGTAACAGTTGTTAAGGTGTGAAAGCGCCCTGCATTCAACCAAGATAATTTAACATTCTCTTGATTAGCCTGACCTTGAGCCTCAACGAATAAGTGCTGATAACCATGTTTAGCCCCCAGTGGTTTTAAGACTTCTGGCGTTTGGTATTTAAAGTTAGTCTCCATAACCTGCCCCAAGAAATAATAAGGAAAATCATATTGATTTGCTTTATCAGAAGTTACACGCATAATATCTAATACATAAGGTTTTTCAAAATCCTTATCTGAAATCACAGCCATTGTACGGTGCAGTATGGTACCAGGATAAGCATTTGCTTCGTGCGCACTCACCACTTTGATTTGATCATTAGAAAAATCATAAAAATCCAACACAGAATGATGTTTTGAACCTATTTCATATTTCCCTTGAAAATGACTTTTTCCATTTTGAGTTATGGTATTATGAGCGATAGTTTGTTTAGCCCAAGTTTTGTTTTCTTTTAAATAATTACCGCCACCTTTTTGTTCAATATTCACAAAACGTGCTAAGCCGTAGTCTTGAATAACTTCTTGACCGTTTTCATACATGGAAAATGATAACTTATCATAATGCCCATGACTTAAACCTTGCGCAGCATACTTAAACACCACTTCTAAATCGTCATTACGCAAAACAGCAACACCACCTTGCTTTCCATCTGGACCATCACTAAGATTAACAGACTTCTTTTCAAAAGGTTTAGCTTCACCATTTTTAATTCCTAAGGCTATGGCTAAACCAGAATCGTCTAATAAAACACGATTTTGTTTTTCAGCAATACTTAATAATCCAGCATTTTTACCACCATGCAAGTAGGCAATATCAACGGCTGTCACTAATTCTTTTGAATAATAAGACATCCCTTTCTGACCATCATTTAAAGGAAAGAAATCACCATCGGCATCCGACAGATTTAATAAAGCATCAACTGCTTTTAAAAGCACACCATCTTTATGTTCAAAGATTTTAAGTTCAGGCTTTACATTATTCAGAGCTTCTGAAAAAATTAAAAATGGATACATAGCGTATCTCTGGTAGTATGGTCCTTCAGTATAATAACCATCCGGAGAAAAAGGCTCCTCTAAATTCGCTAAGAATCCAGCCCTACCTTCTGGGTCTTTGATAAAACCACCATCATTATCCTTTGCATTTTTATCTAATCCATCATTTTCGATACCGTACAAGGCGCGATGTAATAATTCTGCATCGTCCATAACTAAAGCAATCATACCAACTGCAGCATTACCCCAGGTGCTATGATTATGAACACGATTGTAAAATTGTGGATTCTCTATTGAAATATAATCGGCAAACGGCTTAAATAGATCAGTTTCTAATGTTTCACGTTCTTCCGGCGATAAATATTCGTATATACAGTCGTAACCCTGACTTGCGTATACTAACCAATTCGAATCATTTAAACATTGCCAAAACAATTTCCCTCTTGCATAAGAACGCGTTTGAGGATGCACGGGCAAATCTTTATACATCGCCGCATACTGAAAAAACATATCTTTCACATACTTCGCATATTTTTCATCATCCAATATTTGATAAAGCAACCCTGCTTTTTCAAGCATAAAGAAGTTGCGTTTGTGACGCACGTGTGTGTAACCACCTGAAAAATCTTTTGGAATTGGCGTGTCTATACCCAATGCAATCTCTGCATCGACTTCCTCTTGCGCCATTTTCAAGGTCGCATCAAAAATTGGAATATTGCCCAATTCTGCACGAATTTTTTCTACCCCTGCTTTAGTAATAATAAGTTTTGGGTGACCTCCTGAATTTGAACTTTGGGTATTTTTACTTGAAGTTTCGTTTTGTGCTTTACAAGAAAACACGAATCCTAGCAATAACACACTAAGACATGCACTAATAATTGCTTTTTTATTTAACTCCATTCGTTTTATTCGAATTTATTTATTAAATTTAGTCTCTACTGCAAACCAGTTTGGTTTACCAGATTGGTTTCCCAAAGATAGACATATTTATCACTTACACCAAACCACTTCAAGTAAATTATTAATTACAACACTGTATTTGTGGCAAATACATAATTTCACGTCCAATTTTCGCTAATTAAACAACGTATTCGTAACACAAAACATGAATCGCTTAGTTTTTTTTATTTAAAACTGCATTTTACTATACTTTTATCAACGGAAGACAAAAAAATACAATAGAAGATCAACGCCGAAAAAAAGCAATCACCCGTTTTGTAATCAATAAGTTAAGTCGAAACTAGCCCCAGGAGCCAATGTAAGTTCAATAGATCCTTTGTCACTTTTAAATTGACAATCTACCCTTTCTTCAGAAAGTAATTGGATGGCAAGACGTCCACCCTTTTTAGAAATAAAAACATCAGAATTATCAGAAAAGTGCAGCTCTACCCCGTCACGTTTTAAACTTTTCACCGAAAAAAATAGAGACTTATCTCCTTTGGATAAACTTAATCCATTTCCCCCTTCAACCTTCCAAGTGCCATTGTTTAACTCCCAACCTTTAAGAACCGGCCAGGACACATCTTCATCAATGCGACTATCGTATCCCTTATAAGGATACAACACGGTAACAAAACTAAAGTCCTTTTGCTGCTTTTTAGAAACAACCGACCATTGCTTACCGCGCTTTCCAGAAACCGAAACGTCATCTGTATTATTTAGTTGATAAATATCCAACCCTGAGGCATCACTAAAAGTAGCACGTAACACATTTGGCGCTAACTCCTGACTGTAATGCCCTTGCCAAACCTGTTTGTATGCGTGTCTTTTTTTAGATGAAAAATTATCCTTTACAATCCAAAAATCATCTTTTAAATAAATCACTTGCCTAGAATAATCGACACCAACATTTTTAAATCCGTCATGAGAACCAACAAAAAGATCCAATTCATTATTAGTTTCCCATGCTATCGTTTTCGGTAGTGGTAATTCTTTAAACTTCCCAAAACCACTACCTCCCTTGTTTGAGGTGTATTGCTTCCCTTGCAATTCATCATCGACTAACGCCACGTTTTTGGTCATAGAGTTTTTAAACAACTCTAGATCATCAAGAGAATAGCGCACTTGATAATTTGGTAGCATCGGTCTGCCATAGGCCATGAATTGAACCCCTAACATATCGCCATGTTGGTGGTCGGGTTTATCCTTATCTAAACCAGAGGTAATCACCATCACCTTATCATCAGGGTTCCAACCTTCACGCATCACATAAACCCCTGTAGTAGGAAAGTGTACCGACCCCATAGTTGGCGCTTCAGATTTTATAGTATCCAACATACCCAATTGATCTTTCGTAACAAACCAAAACATTTTGGACGGTACCTGAGCGTTTGCAAAATACCCAAATTCTGAATCGCCAAACAACAAATACCCCAGTGTTAAAGCTCCCGAAATATCATTTGTTTCGCCCCAAGGGTTGTCGGTATCATCTGAAAGCACTGGAGCCGATCTATCTGGATAAGCGATTTTAGTTAAAGAAACAAATAACGACTTCAACTTAGCACTCCAAAAATCATTCACCTTGAAATCACTTAATTTAGCGAGTTGATACACATAATAATAATTTCCAATATCACTAATATGATAATGAACCGTACGTTCAAACTGAAAGCCGTCATCGTTAATTTCTTTAGCTAAATGCTCCTCTAACAATGCCATAGCATGATCATACCATACATCTGCACCTTCAAAATCTCTTAACAAAACAGAAATCATCGCTAAAGCGGAAAGACCTCGCGTTTGATGATTGCCCGGGTGAAATTTAAGATTATCTTGATACAAATGCGCCCCATGTTGAAGCAGGGTAGCAATAGTTGTTAATTGATCGGTATCGGTATAACCTTCTTCACCGAGAAACATATTATGAATCTGTAACCAATTTAAAACACGATACCCCGAACGAAACGCTTCATACACCCCGTTACCGTCTTTTATTTTTTCGTATTCACCAGCCAGAAGTGCTGAATTAAGGGATTGAAGTTGATTTTTAAAGTAATTTAAATACTTGATATCTTTATTCTGGTAGAAATAATAATAAGCGATATCTACCATTTTATGCTGTCGTGCCAGATGTCTTAGCGCATATGCATTTACAGGAGTTCCATATTGATAATTGAAAGGCAATACCCATTGTGTAGCATCTGAAAATTTTGCCATATGATCCAAAGCGCGCGCTGTGTGCAAGGCTTTCGCTTCAGGATATAAGTTTTGGTAAGCCTCAAAACGGCAATCAAAATTCTTCCAATTGAAGAAATAGCGCTCTGAAAATTTATCTCGAAAATATGCCGCTAGTTGAGCTTCGGAAATCGAATTTACCCCTAACTCCTTATGAACCTCTTTTGTTAAATACTCTGAAAGGTTTTCGTTAGCAATAACTTTATCAGCAGGTATATTTTGCGAAAAAAGGTTTTGCATGAGTCCGAAGACTAACACAAAACCTAATTGTTTTACAAATTTCATCATGTATGAATTAATACATCATTTTCATCTCTAAATTCTCTTGAACTTTAATAACACCAGAGCTAGAAATGGTATTGTTTGAGTGTTCGTTATTCTTTGCACCCCATAAAACAGACACAAATTTAACATGGTTGTTTTTAAAGGTATTATCCTTAATATTAACATTAACTATACCGCGGTGGTTTAATAATGTCTTGTTTTTTTCATGACTACCAGAATTTGTAAATGTACAGTTAGCAATTAACAAGTTACCACCAATGGTAGACTCGTCGTAGCCACCTCTATAGTAATCTACCACATTTTGCTTAATCGCATTAAAAGTACAATCTGTAATGGTTAAGTATTCAGTGTTATAATCGCCTTTATCGTTAATCTCTTCAGATAACTCAAGACCATTTTCACATTTATCAAAAGCGGTTTTTTCGAAAGTGATACTTTCAGCGAAAGCTTCTTTGTAAACCCTTAAAGCATAAGCAAAATCACTAACCTCACAGTTTGAAACCGTTAAACCAAAGTGATTAGACATGTTTTCTTTTAAAGTTGCAAAAGCATAATTTTCACCGTTACCTTGTAATACCACATTGTTTAAAGTTAAAAGCCCTTTAGGATTTAACTCAAAAACAGGTGCATTGGCAGCTCCAGAAAAAATAATTTGAGCTTTTTCTTCGGCAGGTGCTTGAATAGTAATTGACTTACTAATTTTCAAAGACTTATCTAATTCATAAACACCAGTAGCTAAAGCGATAACATCTCCAGATTTGGCTGCATCAATTTTTTGCTGTAACTCTTCAACAGAAGCAACTGCATGTGTTGTAGATGCTTTCGCTTCAACAATATTTGAATACCAATCTGCTCCGTACTTAGACTTATCTAAAATGTTCGGATTCGCAACATCTGCTTTTAAACTTGCTCCTACTATATTATTTTCATCTCTAGAATTACCAAATAAATCTTTAGTAATCGTATTAAAGTCAAAACCTTGATAAGGCACAACCGAACTTGGAACACCTGTTGGAAGCATAATATTATCTGTAATTTTTGTCAATTCTAATGGTGCTGTTTGAATACCGCCATCAAAATCCTTGTATTCAACACCTTGATTATTGATCACATTACTTTTAAAAAGAACACCATCCGCTTTATCATGTTCAAAAACCGGAGCAGGATCTCCAACCTCGTTATAAATAATATTATTTGCTACAGTAGTTCTAATAGCTTTAGCCGATCTAATTTCCGACTTAGGCAATACATCCGCTTGATCAATGTTGGTACCTACACCAAACTGCCAAGGCGAAACACAATCTACATAAGTATTATAAGCCACTACAACATCGGTAACTTGGTTGTATCTGTTTTGTGGTGATTTAGGTATACCATTCATTACCGCTAAGGCACTTCTAAAACTAGCCCCTTTGATGTTAAAGAAATAGTTGTTTGTTACCCAGTGTCCAGAATTTACAATTCTAATACCACCAACGTTCGTGTTATTACTATCGTTAATGAAATAATTACCATCAATAATACAGTAGTTACCATGTCTAGTTACTAAAGACCCTTCACTGTTGTAAAACACATTTCCTCTAAACTCATTAAAGTTTGTTTTACTAGAAATAATTTCTACCTCACCATTACATTCTTCAAAAAGGTTATTAGCAACCATAGTATAACTTGGTGCCATAGACGTAAAACTATTACCTATCTGAATGGTTTCTGCACTAGCTCCACCTTTTCTAGGACGTGGACCAAAGTGGTTGTTTACAATTTGGTGGTAGTTATTCATACTCTCGATACCTTCCAAATTAACACGTACTGTTGGTCCGCGGTTGGTTTTACCAGCGATATAACAATTGCTTAAAGTATTGTTTCTACCCCAGAATTGCACCCATAAATCGGTTTCATCACGATGTAATTGATTAAAATCTTCTATCACACAGTTTGTTACTGTACAATTGTATGCAATTTCATTTTCACCAATTCTAAAATCGATAACTGAACTTGACGGTGAATAACCATTTTTAAAATGCAAACCTTCAACTACTAAATATTCTCCAGCGAACTTCAAGTAAGATTCACCTTCAATGGAAACGCCTCCAGCTGTTTCAGCCTTGATGGTTATAGGCCGGTCTTTGGTACCTTTTGCCTTAAATTTTATTTGAACATCTTTCCAAACACCATTAGACAATACAATAACATCGCCCGGTTCTGCTTTTTTAATGGCTTCGTTTAACTCGTTACCATTTGATACAGCCGATGAAGACGCCACTTTTGCCGTTTTCTCCTTACACCCTACACTTAAAAACAAAACAGTTAATAATAATGCTGCTTTTGTTATTAAATGACGTTGAACATTTTTCTTCTGAATTTTATTCATTGCACTTATAAATTATGATTATTCGAACCTAAAGTTATAATTAATTAACTATAAATAAGCTAACAAACTAAAACTATTTACAAATTAGATAGTCTTAAGATTTAGAAAAGCAAACTACAAAACGACAAATAGTCATTTTATGGTTTGCTTTTGGTTTGGTTTTCTTAAAATACAAAAAAGCCTTTTATTTTACTAAAAGGCTTTTAATAACTAAACAACTACTTATTGAACTACTAATTTTTTACTAAAAGTACGTCCACTAGCTTCAATTTTCAGGATATAAACCCCTCTGTTGATGCTAGACAAATCAATTATGCTACCACTAAATTGATTGTTCTTATAAACACTCTTCCCTAACAAACTGTAAATACTTACAGCTGAAATTTGAAGGTTGTTTGATTTTATATTTAAAATATCGTTTGCTGGATTTGGATAGATTGCGAATTCACTTGATGTCGCGTCTTCTACAGATGCTGTAGTATCTTCAACAAGCACAAAGTTATCATAAAACACTTCATTAGAACTATTAACAGCTTGAAGCGCTCTACCGTAGATTACAACAAAGTCAGCTGTCGCTGTAAACGTAACAGAGTTATTTGTAAAGGTATTAGTTGTTGCATTACCCTTACTAGAATTAAAATCATTTGTAATATGTAAATACCCATCTACCATATCACCGTCATGAGCAAGTGCATCCTCACTTAAAATCTCCTCATTCAACATAAAGAATTCTGTCGTCACATTTTCAGCCTCAGATCTAGAATCTACTGAGAATTTATACGTAGCACCTAGAGTAACCGACACTTTTTGATATAAACGACGACTAGCCTCGCCTAACTTTACGCCTCTAGTTTTATTTCCTGCCGCATCAAAAGTTCCATCACTAGTAGAACCTGGCTGCTCACTATCATCACCATAAAACGTCTCTAACCACGTATCTAAATCAGTATTATTCCAAACTAAAAAATACGGACTATTATCAGAACCACCATCTATATCTTCAGGTGGTGTCATATCAAATGTATCTGCATTATCATTTGGATCAACAGTATGCGTATCTAAATCGCCATTCTGAACAAGGTTTGTTTGAGCAAAGCCAAACGATGCAGTAAATAATGCTGCTAAAAGTAATTTTGTTTTCATATTACATTAGTTTAAAATTAGTATTCAATTTAAATTTAGGTTAAGTTTTATATGGCAAACCAAACTGGTTTACCACATTGGTTCTCCAAATATAGGTATAATTATGAATAAACCAAATTTTACTTTGTTAAATTTCACATCAAACAATTAAATAGCCATCCATATACCAACTTACCACAAACCACACCCCTCTTCATCCAACGTTTACGCCATAAATCACGAGTTTTTGGGATAAAAAAAGTCAGCAATTAAAAACTGCTGACTTGAATTTTATTTATAAAAAACGTTGAATAAACGTTAGACTCTACTTAATTACTAATGAGACACCACAATCATTCGAGACTCATTTAGTCCGTTGGTGTTTGTAAATCGAATCACATAGGTTCCGTTAGACAAACTTGAAGTATTTAAAGTAATTCCTGCATTTGAATTCCCAACCGATTTGTTAAGAACCAATCTTCCGTCTAAACCGTAAACACTAACGTTATTTACAACAACATCTTTAGTATTAATATTCAACACCTCTTTAGCAGGCACAGGGTACATTTTTAATTGTTTGGAGAATATTTGTTCTTCAGTAGAAAGTGACGCATTAAAATCTCCATAAAATTCCAACTCGGTTATGGAGGTCCAGTCACTACCACCACCATTAGGCTGACCGAAGCCTAGTATTTTAACAAATCGAACCCCATTCGCTACCGATGGCAACACAAAACTTTTAAAGGTATTATCATTACTACTTATCAAATTACCTGTACCAAAAGGGTCGGTAAAATCACCATCTGCCACACCCGTATTAGACACTCTTAATTGGAAATCGTATGTTTTTCCGTTAGTAGAAGCAAAATCAATAATTTCTAAATCATAATAAGCCCCTAGATCTATAATAATAAATGAGTCTCCACCAGTAGTACCATCTGATGACCAATTCGTTCCTTGATCTTTATCTAAAACGTTTACCGCATAATTTGATTTAGTGGAAGTTACCTGCTCCATAGAGAAAGAGTGCACGGTTACACCATCAGTACCGTTACCCTGGTCATTAATAAGAGTAGCTAAATCTGTTGGGCTTGGCGCTTCTTGGTTTATTGTCAAGGTTCTAACGATATCATCACCTCCTGGATCCTGGGTAAAAGTTACGGTACCTGTACGACTTACTGAACTTGTATTTTTAGTTACCGTTACTAATACTGTTGCATCTCCAGACCCTGCATTGGTATCGATAGTTACCCATGAATCGTTAGATGCTGCCGTCCAACTCACATTAGCCGTCACATCAACCGTATTATTTCCTGCATCATAAGTAAATGAAGGCAAAGTACTTACCAATAATGATTCTTGAATAACAATATTACAATCACCATTAATTATTTTGGTTCCAGCACTGTTTAAAAAACAGGCTCCAATTCCAAAGCCTACCTTTGCATCGGTAGCAGGTTCATAAGCGCCCATATCTGCACCTTTTCCTGTAGCTCCAGAGAATGTAAAAATCTCACCGTCTGGAGTTGCGGTAATTCCAGATTCTAAAGAAAATCCATTTCCGGTATTCGCATCCGACTCCCCTAAATCTGTTCCGGCATATACATTTCCAGAATACATTAAACTCTGACCAATTTCGCTAAATGCAGTCGCAGTCTCTCCAACAATCACATCAGTTTTATTAATATTTCCAGAACTGAAATAAATTAAATTATTAGCCATCGTACCTGTTACAGCACCATCACCTTTATCGATATTATAAAATAAAGGCGCATTAGTATTAACAATAGTATTATTAGAAAGTGTAATATCTTTAGATTCCTGATAATCACTTGAAGAACTTGTAGACATACAGTCATCTATACTAGATTTCTCTCCGCCAATAAACGTAATTCCATTATTCCATTTGGCCTGATCTATAGTCGTTACACAGTCTTGAATGTAATTATTTGTAATTGAATGATCACTATCTACAATTCTAATTCCGCCAGTACCTTCAACATTATTACCTAAAAAGAAATTCCCATCTACAGTGGCATTAGAACCATGACGTAACACTAATGAACCTCTACACTCTCTAAAGGTGTTGTTTATATAGGAGTTCCCTTTACTCTTATTTGTAATAATTTCATTTTCACCATCCGATTTAACGAAATAATTATTATTAACCACACAATTAGCGTTTACCATTTGACCTCCGCTAACACCAATTCGAATCGTTTCACTATCGCCAGCATTAGTTAAGGTAGGATCAATTTTTTCGAAATTATAAAAATAATTATTGCTAATTGTATGACCTACTTCATCACACTGGGTGTTTGTAATCCCACCATCAGGAGTGATGTTATAATAAAGCTCTACCAAAATTAAGGCACCTGCGTTCTTTTTATTCATGAATGAACAATTAATAACGCTGTTATAATTACCATACAACTTGATCCAATTATGTTTTTTACTTTGACCAACAACCTCATCACTTGGATCGACAATTAACCCATCCATCGCGCAATTTTGAATGGTACTATGATAAGCAACATCCCCACTATCCCTAAACTCAATTACGGCACTTGCACCATAACCACCTTTCCAGTAAAACCCATCGACAACCACATAATCTCCACTAATACTTAAACGGGCACCGTTAGTAAAAGTCACCCCACCTGGCGTTTGCGCTCTAAAAATAATAGGATTGTCTTTTGTTCCGTTCGCGCCAAAGCGCATGCGACCAGAATTATTATAAACCCCATCTTTTAGCTCAACAATATCCCCGGGAACTAATGTAGCCGATAACCCCCTGATATCCTCTGGATCGTCAATCGTATAAATTTGTTGCGCCAAAGCAAACTGAGAAGCAAATAAAAACAGAAATAACAAATTGAAAGTTGTTCGTGTATTTCTAGCGCACGATCGCATAATAAGAGTAGATTTTCTTACCATTTTAATTAGATTTAGTATTAGTTTTGGTATGTTTTGTTTGAAATAAAATTGGTTTTCCAAACTGGTTTTCCAAATATACAATAAAATTCCAAAAAAACAACAAACAAAGAACCTATAGCGATAAGCTCATTCCAAAATTAGATCTTCTAACTATTTAAATACGCCTCTAAGCAAAGGGGCTTCTGGATACTTTTTAACGTCATTCAACAAAACTCAAATTACAGAAAAACAAAAGAGGCTGCCTTATTAAGACAACCCCTTCCGAAATAGTACAATGAATAATATTATTATTTTGAAACAACGATCTTATTTACCAATCTACTTGTTCCATTAGTTATTTCTACAAAATAAATGCCTTTAGAAATAGAAGAAACGTCTATAACTTCTTTTTGCACAGCAGGATTTAATTTCTTAATTAAAATCGTTTTCCCAGAAATATCATAAATTCTTAAGTCACTAACACTTGAGTCTTGTTTATTTAAATACAAAACACCATTTACAACTGGGTTTGGATATAATTTCACAGTATTCTTTTCAAATTCAGAATTTGAAAGTGCTTGACTTGTATAAAATTCAATTTCATGAATTGAAGTGTAATTACTTCCTCCTGGTTGTCCGTCACCAATAATTTTAACATATTTAACACCTGCAATTGTTGAAGAAGGAATAAACGGCTGCATATCACCATCACTAGTGGTTACAATATCTCCAAATACATTTGTAAAGTCTGCATCATCAACTCCAGAAGTAGATACCCAAATTTGAAGGTTATATGTTTTTCCTGATGATGTTGCAATATCTATCAAGTCTAAATCAAAAGCCCCTTGTAAATCGTAAATAATTATAGATTTCCCACTTCCAGCTGGATCCTGTGTTCTATCACTCGCCCAATAGGTTCCTGAGATTTTATCTAAACTATGTACTGCTTGATTGTCTTTATTTTTACTAGGATCTACTTCCTGATTTGTATACGAATACACAGAAACATCTGTAGCTGTTGGATTAATCAAGTTTAAATTAGCACGAGGATCGGCCATATCTTGGGATACTGTTAACGTTCTAACAATACTTGAGTTTCCAGAAGTTTGTTCAAAAGTTACGGTTCCTGTTCTAGAAGAACTCAATGTATTTTCTGTTACAGTCACAGAAACGGTTGCATCACCAGTACCAGATGATTGGCTAAGAGTAATCCAATTATCATTTACAGTCGCAGACCAACTTACATTAGCATTAACATCAACATCATAGCTCCCTGAAGTGTAATCCAAAGTAGACAATCCTCCAACTGTTAAAGATTCTAATACTTGAATTGTACAATTACCACTAGTAATTACAGCTCCAGAATTATCTAAAAAGCACGCTCCAATACCTTGACCTACCATCGCATCGGTTGCCGGTTGGTAAGCACCCATATCAGCACCTTTATTTCCCGAGAATGTAAAAATTTCTCCACTAGCAGTAGCTGTAATGCTATTGTCTTCGGAAAAACCAGCATTTGTAGCTCCCAAACTTGTACCCGTATATACATTCCCATTATATGTTAATCCAGTACCTAAGTTATCGAAAGCTGTTGCTGAATCTCCTGTGATTACATCGGTAACATTACCATTACCGGAAGCAAAATAAACCAAGTTATTAATGACACTTCCACTTGGATCGTTTGATCCTTTATCTTCATTATAAAATAAAGGAGCATTCGTGTTTACTAGTGAATTATTACTAATATTTACCGATACAGTTTTTTGGTACCCGTTTGAAACACTTGTTGAATTACAATCTACAGCATGGCTATCACCACCACCTAAAAAGGTGATCCCGTTATTCCATTTCGCTTGATCTAATACATTAATACAATCTTGGATATAATTATTAGTAACTGTATGTTCACTATCCACAATACGAATACCTCCTGTACCTTCAACATTTTCTCCTAAGAAATAATTCCCATCTACCAAGGCTCCAGAACCATGACGAAGGACTAAAGAACCTCTACATCTTCTAAAAGTGTTATTGATATACGTATTGTTTTTACTTTTGTTAGTAATGATTTCATTTTCACCATCGGCTTCCACAAAATAATTATTACTCACTGTAGTTTCACTATTTACGTTTTGGTATTCACTGGTTCCAATACGAATCGTTTCACTATCACCAGAGTTACTTAAACTAGCATCCATTTTTGCATACCTATAAAAGTAGTTGTTACTAATAGTATGCCCAACCACATTACACCTGGTATTTGAAACGCCATCTGGAGACGCATTGTACTCCATTTCTGCCAACACTAAAGCTCCAGCACTATTTTTGTTCATGAAAGAACAGTTTATCACCGTATTATAAGTACCGTATAAAACAATCCATCGGTGTTTAGTAATTGATTTATCAATAATATCATCTGCTGCATCATCTGGATCAATTTCTAAGCCATCGATAGCGCAGTTTTGAATCGTACTATGATTCGCATAGTTAGATGAACCATCTCTAAACTCGATAAAGTTGCTCGCTCCAATCCCGCCTTTCCAGTAGAAGCCGTCTACAATAACGTGATCACCACCTATACTCATTTTTAAACCACCTGTAAACTTAACGCCTCCCGGAGTTTCAGCACGAAAAGTGATAGGTTCTGCTGCCGTTCCTGTTGTAGGAGAAAATTTAATACGCTCATCCGAGGTATAAGTTCCATCCAGCAACACCACTTCATCTCCAGCCTGTAACGACGCCGATAAAGAAGTTATAGCCGCTGGATCACTAATGGTGTGAGTTACGCCTTGCCCTATTGCTGATATAGAAAAGAGCATTAGTAAATAAAAAGTAATTTTTCTCATTTTTTAATAATTTAGTTTGTTAACACTATAGACAACAGTATTTTAAACTGTATTCACTATAATTTCAGTTTATTACATCTGGAAAACCATTCTGGTCTACCAAATTGGTTTTCCAAATATAAGCCTAATTAACCAATTACCAAAAAAACGACATACATTACCGATATATTCACTCAAGCTCATAAATCCCCCCTTTAGGGCTCCTATATAATTTCACTGTTATCGAAGAATTTATTAGCTAAAAAAATTTAACTAAATTCAAATACAATCATGATTGCCTTATTTAAGGCTTCAGCAAAAATTTAGACATAAAAAAATCAGATGACAACCATCTGATTTTTGAATCTATTCGATATTTAAAAACTTCTTCTAATTCTTAAAAACAACAACGTCATCTCTTTTCAAAATCATACTTTCGCCTTTTCCTCTTAAATTATACGTGTCATTTTTGTACCAAAATCCAGAGCCCGTACGCTCTCGTTTCAATTCTGTGATTTCACCTTCAAAATCTATAGTTACTGTGCCCTTTGTATTATTAAAAGTCATGTATAAAGTCTTTCCACTTTCATCAGTCACTGTGCTTTCTACGATTTCATCCGTGACAACTTCCATAGGCTTCACTCCGGTTTCATTGGACTGCACTTCTTTACATGATATTAAGACTAAACTAAAAACAATAATAATGGTCAAAACTTTTCTTATCATTCTAAACAGGATTTGGCTATTCACAAGGATAAAGTTAGTTTTTTTATTTTATAATTAGCACCATAAACAGTATTTGAGAAAGAAAACATGATTAGAATCCATTTAATAAACTGATATCATTTCTACTTTTAATTTCCGCCCTAAAACAAAAAAGCATCCCAATCTTCTTCGCAGAAAAAAGGAAAGCCTTTCATTGGAATACCTCCCGATTGCTATCGGGATTACTGGTATTACTACTTCCTAGATTTCTCTAGGAACAACACAACATCATTATTGCCATAAACCTTGATTCTTCAAACTTTATTTGCAACATTTTGCGATACGCTTGGAGTCATTTAACTCCCTGAGCACGCTTTATATTTTGTTCAAAATTTCAATTCTAAAAATTCTTAAAACCTTCTCTACAAAGGCATACCGCACAACCTGCGCCTAGAAAGTACAAAGATAGAAACTTAATCTATACAGTCAAATCATTTTATCAAATTAATTAAATTCAAATAATAAGAACTCGTATTCTACGATTCTATCTCAATCAAAATGATGTCAGATATAAAACACTTCACCCATCTCTTAGATCAAGATAATTATTAAAATCTCAATTTTACCTATTCAATTATTACCTTTTTTACAACAACACCAATATCCGATTCTAAATACACAAGATACACCCCTGTAGACATTTTATCAACTGGCAACAAGGTTACTGAAGCCTCTAAATTTTCAACCCAAACCCCTACTAAACCTCCTAAGGTATTGTACATTTTCACGCCTAACAACTTAGAACTTGTTGTGTTTCTAATTTGTAATTCCTTTGTCGTATTGCGCATATAAACCGATAAACCATGTTCTAAAGTCTCTTCCGCAGCACTTAACGTATCGTCTGACTTAAAAACCAATGAAAAACGATTTAAATATGCTCCAGCCTCTAAATTCATTTTAAAAACTCCTTCGTTTATAGCATATGTTTTGTTTGTAAAACGATCTTTAATATATAAATCCATTCCTTCTGGAAGGTTTTCTAAATCGGCTATTTGAATTTCTACCATGTCATTAGCACTAACATGCAATCCGAATGGAAACTGTGCATCTTCATTAAATTCAGGCACACCTTGTATGACAAATTTACCGTTGTTTATTTCCCAAAACATATCGTCTGAAGCTACATCTAACATAGGTGCATCGTAACCAATATCAAAGTTAGTACTTGTATTAGCATCGGCACCTATAAGTAATTGCCTGTAATAGCCATTTGAAGCATATGTTAATCTAATTTTAGGTCTCGTGTCGCCTGGTGTTTTAGCTGTATTTTCTTTATTAGTAGATTTCAGAAAAATTGAATTACCGCTACTTTCAGTCTCAAATACACGTTGGCTATTTTTAAATTGAACAACTCCACCAACAACATCAGTTGTATTATCACTATTCATAATAGGATCAAGCGTTGCCGAGACAAAAAAGCCCTGTCCTACAGGTATGTATTGCCCAGGTGCATTTGCTCCTGATGCATTATTATCATTTATTAAAGGATCGTTTGAAATAGCCACTGCTCCACCTATTAAATTCCAAGTGGCATAACCGCCTATGTATTGTTTTAAATAATGTGAATTGACTGCCCCAAAGTGATCCCAAAAATACAAGGCTCCATTTATAACGTTCGTTCCTCGGTTTCCTGAAGTTCCCCCATCTGTTAGGTTTATCTGATCCTTAATAAATTCATCGGCGTCTAGAGCCGATGGGTAAGGGTTTCCAATTAACACGTCCTCGCCTTGGGTAATATTTATATCTATGTCTCCACTATTAGGCATACCAATAAATACATAATTTTCAGAATCTGTTAAAGGCACGGGGCCTAATGAGCCTTTCATCGTAAAACCTTGTCCAGGATTAAGGTTTGTATTTTGATCTATTTTACCCCAAGCATTATAATCATCGGTTGGCCCTTCAAAAGTATAAAGCCATCGTGAGCTTTTAATTAATTGTCCTACAGGCGCGGTATCGGCACCATTAGCACTTGTAGAATAAAGAATATCATTTCCATAATGCCCACTCCTACCATCTTTTAATACAGTTTCTAAATTATATGTTGAAGCTCCAGAAACATGTACTGGTGATGACCAATAATTATAATTAAAACTATTTGCTTTTCCCTGTTGATCGCGTTCTAATGATCCCGTACTAACTCCAATTATAGTACTGCTGTCGTTTTGCAACAACTGCCCTTCGTCTACTAAATCAATAAAACCATTTAATAATAAATCGCCGTCTAGTTGCATAAAATTATCATGAACCATTAATGAGGCACCTGTTTCAATATCAAAATCATTGGCTAAACCACCAGCATCTCCACTAAAAATCTCTGGCTGATTTACGGCACTCGCAGGTATTAATACATCTGTACTTAGTTGCGGAATAGCACCACAACCCCAGTTCCCTGAATCATTCCAATCTGTACTTACTACGCCCGTCCAAACATTAATATCATTGATAATTATAGTCGCTACATTAGAAGTGTTTTCTGCAATATAAGGACTTGTCATACCTACATTATTTGTACTAGAAAGTGTGGCTTTTCTAATCACATATATCGTATCTCCACTATTCACAGTACCAAAATCTGTTACAGCCGAAGGGGTATATGCAGCTCCTGTTGCTCCCGATATATCTGTCCAAGGACCACCTATCGAGCTACTATAAGCCCACTGATATCCTGTACCTGAAGTAGTAATACCCGCAGGTAAACTTCCAAATTGATCACCACTTATTGGTACACCTACTCCTGTTTCACAAAGAGTTTGTGTGGTATTGGTATTTAAGTCATTTTCTAAAACTAAGGTTAAACCATTAAAAGAAACTTGATTACTACCGCCATTCTCAAAAAAATCTAATATTAAAGCATTACTCCCATTTAAATTTAATAGAACATCTTGATCCGTACTGAAGCCTCTAGCTGTCCAATAATCGTACACCAGACTCCCATCAACTTGTAAACGTGAGCCGTCATCGGACCCTATATCAACCACATATAAGCCTTGCCTAGTAGAATTCATACGATAACGAATTGAAAAATATTCGGTATGAATAGATCGAATGCCGTATGTTGCCGAATTTATAGAGTAACACGTAGTTCTCCCGCCAAAATTCTCATCAAACTCTTCCATTTCAGTCACTTCACCATAATAATCAGTAAAATTACCACCATGAGCAACCGAGAAATTATTTCCATCATACACGTGACCTATCCAAGAATCTGTACCAGCGGTAGTTTGCGAATCGGGGGAGTTAATTGGAGTCTCCGCGCTAACCATAATGAGTCCGCTAACACAGCCGCTAGCATCTAAAATAGCCACCCAGTAATCAGTTGGAGCACTTATAGCTGGGGTGTTAAATGTATTATCTGAATCATCAGTACTTTCATAAAGTATTGCACCACCAGTTGCTGCATCGTACCAT
This sequence comes from Pseudotamlana agarivorans, assembly GCF_018860245.1. Taxonomy (GTDB): domain Bacteria; phylum Bacteroidota; class Bacteroidia; order Flavobacteriales; family Flavobacteriaceae; genus Pseudotamlana; species Pseudotamlana agarivorans_A. Next base: position 390,117 of record NZ_JAHKPD010000008.1, on the reverse strand, counting down.
CTATATTTGTCACCTGAATTAGCTCCTGAAGCAGATAATGTGACACTCGATGCTCCACCAATACATAGTGCACCATTAATACCTATTGGTGATGTAGGTGTCCCTGCAAAGGCATTAATTACAACATTAGCCGATGCTGCCGAATCACAGTTACTAGCTCCGTTATTAATGAGTTGAGACGCCGGTATATTTACATAAGAAGCCGCACCAGACCTACCCCAAGCAAGTTGCGCTACCGCCTGACCTGCATTCTCGTAATACTCTAAAACGATGTTATATTTTTGTCCTGCCACAAAAGGGATTAATGATGAGTAATTATAAGTCGCCCCGTGGTCTGTCCAATTATTAATAACCTGAACACCATCTACCCAAAGCCTAATACCATCATCACTACGTGTTCTAAACACATAATCATCAGAATAAGTGGGAACCACTTGTCCGGTCCACCTAACAGAAAAGTTATCAGTACCAATGGAACCGTCTGGACTTCCATTGACCCAGTCAAAATTTATTGTGCTATCCGTTCTTGTTAAATCAGGGGTACCCGTTAAGGTTGAATTATTAAAATACTCACCTTTTAAACCTTGTTCATACGCTTCAACCGTATAAGAATAGGTTCCAGGAGCTAATCCAGAAATCGTGGTAGTCGACCCCGTTCCTGCTGTGGTATTTCCTCCCGGACTTTCTGTTATAACCCAAGAATTTGATGGCAAGCCAGTTAATTCAACGCTACCAGTTGCAACAGGACATGATGGCTGTGTAATGGCTCCCACAACAGGTGCCGATGGTATATTATTTATGGTTAAATTTATACCATTATCACTTCCAACCTCCACAGGATTATCACTTACCACCCTTATTCTATACCCAGCACCTTCTAAAGTACCTAAAGGAACTGTAGCAGTAATGGTACCTGCAGACACAGATGATAATGTGCCTATGTCAACAGGAGAAGTAAACCCTCCGGCAGCATCAGATAACTGAGCAGTAAAAATATTTCCTGAGTTAAAAGTTCCTGAAATAACGAAAGGCACATCCACGGCTCCCCCTTCGCAATACGAAGTTGGCGAAATCATTTCTGTGGTAATCGTTTGAGAAAAACTTAGAAAATTAACGAACAAAAAAAGCACGAGTTGGTTAACTTTCAGAAAATTAAAGATTTGGGTCATGTATTAATTTTTAGAAAGGGAGATGATATTTGGCAAACATAATGTTTTTTTCAATCATTTAAAAAACATTAACAAGGGGGCATTTCCTTAGTTTTTAAGCATAAAAAAAGCCTTAAATTTCTTTAAGGCTTTTTGCAATCTTGCGGTCTGGACGGGACTCGAACCCGCGACCTTCGCCGTGACAGGGCGACATTCTAACCAGCTGAACTACCAGACCGTTGCGTTATTGCGAGTGCAAAGATACACGCCTTTTTAAATATCACAAACGTTTTTGAAACTTTTTTCATGAAATTTTTAAAATATTTTAAAACAATTTGATAATCAGTATTTTAAAATTTCAAATTTATTTATAAAAGCTCAGGATTAAGCGAATTTTTGACGCTCCACCAAATAAGTCGTTAGGATGTTATTAAAATCCTTGTTTATATCGGCTTCAACATACTTAATTTTATACTGTGCGCACTTTAAGCGCAGGTTATTAAAATAATTTTCTACGGTGGCGCTGTAGCTTTCTTTTATTGAATCAGCATAAAGGTTAATAAACGCTCCGGTTTCAACATCAACAAAACGCTTGGGCTTATTATCAAAATCGAAGTCTTGCTCCTTTTTCTTATCCATAACATGAAATAACACTACTTCATGCTTGTTGTATTTTAAATGCCGTAACGCTTCAAAAAGTTTTTCATCCTCCTCTGAGGCTTGAAACATATCGGTAAACAAAAAAATCATAGACCGCTTATGAATCTTCTCAGCAACCTCATGCAAATACCTATAAGTTTCAGTCTCTTTGTTCACAGGGTTTGAAACCGCAACACCGTCCAAAGTGTTTAACAACATTTGATGATGCCGCTCACTCCCCTTCTCTGGGGCATAAAAATCATACGCATCACTATACACTGTGAGTCCAACCGCATCGCGCTGTTTCTTTAAAACTTGCATTAACGAAGCGGCCGCCAATACCGAAAACCCAATTTTATTTAAATGTTCAATAGAAAAAGAAGGCATTTTTGGGTAATGCATCGAACTGCTATTATCTATAATCAGGTGGCAACGTAAATTCGTTTCATCGTCATAACGCTTGGTGTACAGTTTTTCGGTTTTAGCGAATAACTTCCAATCGATATGACGCGTACTTTCACCTTGATTATAAATTTTATGCTCTGCAAATTCTGCCGAAAACCCATGAAACGGACTCTTATGCATGCCAGCAATAAAACCCTCGACCACTTGCTTGGCAAGCAGCTCGAGGTTCTTAAAACCTTTAGCTTTATTAAGTTCGTTTTGTAGCATAAAATAGATGCCCCACCTAGCCTCCCCGGTAGGGGAGGAACACTCATATGGGAATCGGTGTATTAAATTTTAGTTCTATAGCTTAATCTGATATTCTCAATACTTTATTGGGAAAGAGTAAGAGTTCCCCCAACTGGGGGCTAGGGGGCCCGGCTTTTTATTTTATACCATCTACAATTCCATAGGCAACAGACTCCTCTGCACCCATCCAATGATCGCGGTTAAAATCTTTCATCACTTTATCAAAATCTTGTCCGCAGTTATCGGCTAAAATTCTTGCACTTAATTCTTTAGTAATCACGATTTCCTTAGCCGTAATTTCAATATCACTCGCTTGACCACGTGCACCACCGCTTGGTTGATGAATCATAACACGCGCATGCGGCTGAATAAAACGTTTCCCTTTTGCTCCAGCCGATAAAATAATCGACCCCATGGAAGCAGCAAAACCAGTACAAATTGTAGAAACCTCACTGTTTAACGCCTTAATACAATCGTAAATTGCAAAACCAGACGTTACATAACCTCCAGGACTATTAATATACAATTCGATATCATCACTCCCTAAAGCATCCAAATACATCAATCTATCAATAACATGCTTTGCAGATTTATCATCTACCTGACCCCATAAAAACACTTTACGTTGTTCTATAAATTTACTATCAATAGCATCTTGCACTTTTCTTTTATCACTCATGTTGAATTTTTAATTTTGTTCTAAAATAAAAAAAGGTTCACCATAATGGCAAACCTTTTTAATATTCTTTTATTTAAATAGACTTTTAGACTATAATAAAGCGTCTATAGCTTCAGTATAAGCTGTTTTAGGCGCTACACCCACTTGTCTTCCAACAACTTCTCCGTTTTGAAACACTAAAACAGTAGGAATATTACGAACACCATACTTAGCTGCAAATTCTTGATTCGCATCTACATCTAGCTTTCCAACAACGGCTTTACCATCGTATTCACTACTAATTTCTTCGATGATTGGCCCAACCATTCTACAAGGTCCACACCATGCAGCCCAAAAATCAACTAAAACGGGTTTATCACTTTTTAAAACCGTTTCTTCAAACGTCGCATCTGTTATTTCTAATGCCATAATATTTATATTTTAATCTGTTTTACTTCAATATTAAAGTACAAAATTAGTCAAAAAAAACTCTAAAGCTTACAAACCATCAATTTGTTTTCCTTATAGCTTCATCGATTCGTACTATCAAAGGATTTCGGGCGCATAAACCAGGCTATTCGCTATATCTTTTTTGTGTTTAAATTCACGTTTTTTATCAGGGCCCAGTATTCAAGTTTATAAAAACTACTTCTAATAAGTTTACATTTCACAAAAAAGGATGCCGCTGCTATCCTTTGCGCGCTGCTCGTTTCCGAAAATCATATGCTTCCTTTCTATTTCTCACTCTTGACGGCACCCGTTAAAAACGAACGCTAGCCTGCAAAACGTAAATAATCTGTGGAAATCCGTGGAATCTGTGTCTAGAATTATTGGTTACTAGTTCTTGGTTATTAGTTGTTAGACTTACTCATACGCTAATTTTCATAAATAGTACAAGTTCAATTCGTGTCTAAAAAACCCTCTGTGAGTCTACGTGAAACCTCTGTAAAACCCTGTGTTACACCCCACAAGAGTAAAACCAAAAACTAGAAATTTACTTCAAATCTAAACACTTCTCGACTCCGCTCGAAGACCGTATAAAAACATGAATAGAACTGGTGTTCGAAGTCGAGAACATTTCTAACTAGCAAAGAATCTGTGAAAATCAGTGTAATCTGTGTCTAGAATTATTGGTTGCTAGTTGTTGGTTATTAGTTGTTAGACTTACTCATACGCTAATTTTCATAAATAGAACAGACCTCTCTGTGAGCCTCCGTGAAACCTCAGCGTAGCTCTGCGTTACAATCCCACAAGAGTAAAACCAAAAACCACCAAGTAGCAACTAAAAACCAAACCCGCCGTGAAACCTCAGCGAAACTCTGTGTTACACCCCCTCAAGAGTAAGCAACAAAAAACCAATAACTAACAACCAGCAACTAGCAACTAGCAACTAAACAACCCTAATTCAACTTAAACTTAATATATCTAGCTTCCAATTCCGAAACCAACTCCTGACTCACCTTAACCTTTTGTCTTCTACTCTGCATGGCTATTTTCACTTTGTCTTTCGTGTCGTAAACAACAAAATTAAGTGCTTGATTCCCTGGATGCATATGCAGCAGATCCTTTAAATCGATTACTTTTTTATCATCTAAGTCATTAATATTTATTTGAATGGATAATTTTTTAGCATAATTCTCCATGACATCATGCAGCAACTGAAAACTATTAAACTGCAACCTCGGGTCACTTTTCTTTCCGGTATCTTTATTCACCCAACCTTCACGTACAAACGTCTTCACAAATACAAAATTATTATGCATTAAAAAGTGTCTGAATTTTAAATAATCCTCACCAAAAATTCTAAACTCGTAGCTATCATAATAATCTTCAATAGTAAACATTCCCCAGCCCTTTCCTTGCTTGCTTACACGGTGCTGTACATCGGTAACCACGCCTCCAAAAACGAGTTCCCTATTCACATAAGGATCAATATTCAAAAACATACCAACATTGGCATTACAAAAAGTTTTCATTTCAGTTTTAAAATCATCTAATGGATGCCCAGAAATGTAAACCCCAACCACTTCACGCTCCTTGCTTAATTTTTCCATGGTTCCCCAAGACTCACAAGGCGGTACTTCGGGCTCGGCGATTTGCACTTCACTAGCTTCGCCAAACAAACTCACCTGTGCCGAATTTTCATTCTCTTTATGTTTTTGCGCATATTTAATCGCTTTCTCTAAAAAGGTAATCCCGTCACCATCATCATGAAAAAACTGTGCACGATGTGTATCACCCAAACCGTCAAACCCTCCTGCTAAAGCTAAATTCTCGAAAGCCTTTTTATTGGCAGCACGTAAATCGATACGCTTAGCCAAATCGAAAATTGATTTATACGGCCCTTCCTCACGATTATCTACAATGGTCATTACCGCACCATGACCTACACCTTTAATAGCCCCCATACCAAAACGAATCGCACCATCTTTGTTTACCGAAAATTTATAATAACTTTCATTCACATCTGGACCAAGCACGTCCATTTTCATACGCTTACATTCCTCCATAAAGAACGTCACCTGTTTGATATCATTCATATTATTGGAAAGTACCGCTGCCATATATTCCGCAGGGTAATGCGCCTTACAATAAGCCGTTTGGTAAGCAATCCAAGCATAACATGTGGAGTGCGATTTATTAAAGGCATAACTCGCAAAAGCTTCCCAATCCTTCCAAACTTTCTCAAGAATTTTAGCATCATGACCGTTCGCACTGGCCTGCTCGATAAACTTAGGCTTCATTTTATCAAGTACCGCAATTTGCTTTTTACCCATAGCCTTACGCAGTACATCGGCTTCACCCTTTGTAAACCCTGCGAGACTTTGAGACAAAAGCATAACCTGCTCTTGATATACGGTAATACCATAAGTTTCCTTAAGGTATTCTTCCATAGCTGGTAAATCGTACTCGATTTCCTCGTCGCCATGCTTACGTCTAACGAAACTAGGAATGTATTCCATTGGCCCTGGACGATACAAGGCATTCATGGCAATTAAATCTTCAAAAACTGTAGGTTTTAAATCCCGAAGGTGTTTTTGCATCCCTGGTGATTCATACTGAAACACCCCAACAGTTTCACCGCGCTGGAACAACTCATAGGTTTTCACATCATCTAAAGAAAAACTATCCGGATCTAAAACGATACCATGCTTGGCTTTTACAATTTTAACGGTATCCTTAATTAAGGTTAGCGTTTTTAATCCCAAGAAATCCATTTTCAGCAGCCCGGCATCTTCCACCACCGAGTTATCAAACTGTGTCACGTATAAATCAGAATCCTTTGCCAAGGATACTGGTACGAACTTGGTAATATCATCTGGAGTAATAATCACCCCACAAGCATGAATACCCGTATTTCTAACCGAACCTTCTAAAGTTCGCGCTAAATTCAAAGTTTCCGCTGGTAAATCGTTACCATCAGCAATATTTAAAAGCTCGTTTACTTTTTCTAATTCTTCAGCTCTAAATTTTGAAGCCAAAGCCTTTTCATCTAAACCAAATATTTTATTCAGCTTAGACATATTTGGTATTAACTTGGCAATTCTATCGGCATCAAAAAGCGGTAAATCCAGTACACGGGCTGTATCTCGAATAGACGATTTTGCCGCCATGGTACCATAAGTAATAATTTGTGCCACTTGATTGGCCCCGTACTTATCGATTACGTAATCCATGACACGACTACGCCCTTCATCATCAAAATCAATATCAATATCGGGCATACTCACACGATCCGGATTTAGGAAACGCTCAAAAAGCAGATCGTACTTCATCGGGTCGATGTTGGTAATCCACAAGCAATACGCCACTACCGATCCTGCCGCCGATCCACGACCCGGCCCCACCGAAACATCCATGTTTCTAGCCTCTCGGATAAAATCTTCAACAATTAGGAAATACCCTGGATACCCCGTATTTTCAATAACGCTCAACTCAAAATCGAGACGTTCTGTAACTTCTTCAGAAAGCGGTTCTCCATAACGTTTTTTAGCACCTTCAAAAGTTAAATGCTTTAAAAAGGCGTTTTCCCCACGCTTACCGCCATCAGCTAAATCTTCATCATGCTTAAATTCTTCAGGAATATCAAAGGCTGGTAATAATACATCACGAGCTAACTGATACCCCTCCACCTTATCGACTACTTCTTGCACATTAGAGATCGCCTCAGGAATATCCTTAAACAATTCTTTCATGGCATCGCCAGACTTAAAGTAGTACTCTTGGTTTGGCAACCCAAACCTATAGCCTCGTCCGCGACCTATTGGCGTGGCTTGTTTTTCACCATCTTTTACACACAATAAAATATCATGGGCATTGGCATCTTTTTGATCTTGATAATAAGTATTATTGGAAGCAATCAGTTTCACATCATGCTTTCTTGCTAACGCGATCAATGTTGGGTTTACACGATTTTCATCTTCTTGATTGTGGCGCATCAATTCCACATACAAATCGTCGCCAAACTCCTCTTTCCACCATAAAAGCGCTTCTTCCGCTTGAACTTCACCTACATTTAAAACTTTACTTGGTACTTCACCATATAAGTTTCCTGTAAGCACAATGATATCTTCTTTATACTGCTGTATTAATTTCTTATCAATTCTTGGTAAATAATAAAACCCATCAACAAAGGCATGCGAGGATAATTTCGCTAGGTTATGGTAGCCGTTTTTATTTTTGGCTAATAGTACAATTTGGTATCCGTTATCTTTTCGAGTTTTATCTAAATGATCTTCACAAACAAAAAACTCGCAACCAATTATAGGTTTTATCTCCTTCGCTGTAACAGTGGCGCCGGTAGCTTCAGCTTCTTTAATTTTAGCTTTCACACCACTATTATGCTTGTTTACTGCATTCACGAAGTGAAAAGCCCCCATCATATTCGCATGATCGGTAAGCGCCACGGCTGGCATATTGTATTTGGCTGCTGCCGAAACAATATCGGCAACCCCCATAGTGGATTGTAATACCGAATATTGCGAGTGGTTATGTAAATGCACAAAATCGACATCGGCTAACTCGGAAATATTTTTATTTATTTCTTCTGAAGAAACATCTACCGTTTGCGCCTTTTTTATACGCTCAAGAATTTTAGCACTCTCCTTTTTAAGGTTGATGTGCTTTAATCCGATAAGCCTAATGGGCTCTGGGTTTTCCTTTTTAAAATTCTCGAAATAATCTGGTTCAACGTCTAGTTGTTCTTTAGTATATTCTTCCAGACGGATTAACTCTAAAAAGCAACGCGTGGTCGCCTCTACATCGGCAGTCGCATTGTGTGCTTCTGCAAAGGGCTGATTAAATAAAAACTCATGGAGTTCGGTAAGCGTTGGTAACTTAAATTTACCATAACGACCACCAGGAATTTGACATAAATTAGCCGTATGCTCTGTACAGGTATCTAAAACTGGTAATTCTTGCAGCTGATTTTCAACATGACCACGCACAAATTCGGCACCCATAATGTTTAAATCGAACTTCACGTTTTGCCCGACCACAAACTTGGTTTTTCCTAAGGCGATATTAAATTTTTCTAAAACCTCATCTAAAGAAACCCCTTGCTCTTGCGCTAATTCGGTAGAGATACCGTGAATTTTTTCGGCGTCATAAGGGATATTAAAACCTTCGGGTTTCACCAAGTAATCCTGACTCTCGATACAGTTACCCATCTCGTCATGCAATTGCCATGCTATTTGAATACACCTTGGCCAATTATCGGTATCGGTTATGGGTGCATCCCAGCGTTTAGGCAATCCGGTAGTTTCAGTATCGAAAATTAAGTACATTCTTAAAGTTTAGATGTTTGTTATTAAGGCGATTAGAAAAACAAATCTTAGTCGTTAAAAATACGCAGAATTTACACTTTTAAAAACGGAACCCCTAAAAGTTGTAAACAAAAAAGCGGCGCTTTCAGTAAATTACTGAAAGCGCCGCAACTAGCTCAATCAATGATTAAGATTAAGACCTCAAGACCTCATAAATTTTCCTTGAATTAAAACCCTTTTATTATTAAGGACACTTTAAATTTAAGATTCTCTACAGTTCAATTTCACAAAAACAACCTAACACACCTTTAAACATAAGTGTTTACAATGGATTAACAAACTTCACAATAGCTTTAAGAGTCATTAACAGAATAGGTATCATTATTAAGTTAATTTATATTAATTTAGTCGTTTAAATCTTAACACATGCATTACAAACACCTTATTCTATTAGCATTAGTTGTTTTTTCAACTAAAAACTACGCTCAAAACATTCCACTTTACGTTGGAACTTATACCAATGAAGACGCTAAAGGCGTTTATCAGCTTCAATTTAATACCGAAACTGGCACATTAAGCAAACAACAATTAGCCATTAAAATTGACAACCCGTCGTTTTTACAGTACTCCCCAGATAGAAAATATTTATACTCTACCAACGCAACCAAAGATGGTTTTGTGTCTTCTTACACCGTTAATGAAGATGGTACGCTAACGCTTTTAACACGCATGCGTAGTCATGGTGTTTTGCCTTGCCATATTTCTTTAAATGAAGCTGGCGATAAAGCTGCAGTTTCAAATTACAGAAGCGGAACTGTTGCTATTTTCCCTATTAATAAAGATGGGAGCCTAAGCGAAGCCTCTCAAATTTTTGATCATAATTCCGAAAAAACAAAATCGCATGCACATTCGGCGCATTTCTTTAATGACGACTTATTTGTTGCCGATTTAGGAACCAATGCTGTTTTTCAATATGAACTAAAAAAAGGTGAATACAAATTGGATACCGATGCGATTGTAAAAACAAAAGGTAATCCAGGTCCTAGACATTTCACAATGACAAAAGACGGAGAATTCATGTACGTTATTAACGAAATGGGAAGCAGTATTACTTCAATAAAAAGAAGCGGCAATAAATTTAAAGAAATTGATTACGATTCTACCCTAGCGGAAGATTATAAGGGCGAAAACGCCTCGGCAGACATCCATTTATCAAATGACGAAAAGTTTTTATACGCAACAAATCGTGGCGAAAACACCATTGCTGTTTTTGAAAGAAACATAAAAAAAGGAACTATTGAAAAAGTACAAAACGTTTCTGTTCATGGTGATTGGCCAAGAAACTTTGCTATGGATCCAACAGGAAACTTCCTTATAGTGGCTAACCGAAGAAGCAATAACTTGGTAGTTTTCAAGATTGACCAAGCTAGCGGTGAACTCACCTATTTACAAGAACATAAAACACCAACGCCAGTTTGCTTACTTTTTTAGCTTTCTAAAACACTGAGAATTAAAAAAATATAGTATCTTTGCGCCCTTATTAATAACTCGAGGTCGAGTACCTCACATAATTAATTATTATGCCTGTAAAAATTAGATTACAAAGACATGGTAAAAAAGGGAAACCTTTTTACTGGATCGTAGCAGCTGATGCACGTTCAAAAAGAGATGGTAAATACTTAGAGAAATTAGGTATCTACAACCCAAACACAAACCCTGCAACAGTTGAATTAGACGTTGACGGTGCTGTACAATGGCTACAGAATGGTGCACAACCAACTGATACAGCTAAAAACCTTTTATCTGAAAAAGGTGCTTTACTAAAAAATCACCTTGCTGGTGGTGTTAGAAAAGGTGCTTTAACTGAAGAGCAAGCAGAAGCTAAATTTACTGCTTGGTTAGAAGAAAAAACAGGAAAAGTTCAAGCTAAAGTTGATGGTTTATCTGAAGCGCAAGCTAAAGTAAAAGCTGAAGCATTAGCTGCTGAAAAAGCTGTTAATGAAGCAAGAATCGCTGCCGCTGCTCCTGTAGTAGAGGAAGAGGTTGCTGAAGAAGCTCCTGCTGCTGAAGCAGAAGCATCTAACGAAGAAGAATAAAAAACAAAATTTTTTATACTTTTAAACTCCGATAGAAATATCGGAGTTTTTTATTTAATAGAACTTTTTCGAAGTTCTATTAAATAATTCCCGCGAAGGCGGGAATCTCTAATTGTTTAACTTATCTTAAAAAGATTCCCACCTTCGTGGGCATGTAAAACATATTTCTTATGAAAAAAGAAGACTGCTTCTATCTAGGTAAAATCATAAAAAAATACAGCTTTAAAGGTGAAGTTTTAGCTAAACTTGACACCGACGAACCTGATATTTACGAAAACTTAGACGCTATATTTATAGATTTAAGAAACAACCTGATTCCTTTTTTTATTGAAAGCTCACAACTGCATAAATCGGAACTCCTTCGTATCAAATTCGAAGAAGTAGATACCGAAGCCGATGCAGATGCCATCATGAAAAGTGACCTATACTTACCTCTAGAAACGCTTCCTAAGCTTGAAGGTAATAAGTTCTATTTTCATGAGGTTATTGGTTTCACCATTGAGGATGTCAATTTTGGAACAGTAGGAACGATTAAAGCCATAAATGATTCTACAGCACAGGCTCTTTTTGAAATTGACCGTGACGGTTTAGAGATTTTAATCCCAATGAATGATGAGTTTATTATCAATGTAGATCGCAGTAAGAAAACGATTCTAGTAAACACGCCTGAAGGGCTAATAGACTTATACTTAGAATAGATTTTGGCATATAACTAGTCCAAAAAAAAGCTGTCTAAAAAGTAAAGTTTTCGTCAACCTGAATTCATTTCAGGCCCTCATAATGATTGGTTATCAATATGATGCGATTCTGAAATGAATTCAGAATGACGTACTTTAATACTTTTTGTACAGCCTCTTTTTTTTTAATAAGAAAAACTTACCTATTGCGCAAAAGCATATATTTCCTCCCTTACGATAGCATCTTTCGCATCTTGAATAATATCACGTTGTTTAATTAATAGTTTACAAACAGAAAGTGGCAAACCTAACATTCTTAATAATTCGTTATACCTATTTATTGCCAAACTCTGCATCTCACTTACTTCCTTAATGATTTTTTCTTCACTATCATTTAGCAAAACAACGTTTCTAACTTTCATCCAAAATTTAGAAAGTTCAGACGAGGAAGCTTGAACCTCTTCATTATCAAAGGATCCTCCAAGTTTCAAAATCTCAACTTTTAAAGCTTCAACAAACTCTTTTCGTTTAACACTATTAGCTTTAAAAAAATATTTTAAATCTTCATCCAACACCTTACCTTCAAGTTCCAAATATATTCTCTCGACCTCTTGATTTACAATCAAAAGCGCATTCAAATTCAATAATATTCTTTTTTGTTTTTTCATAGCTATTAACTTTTCTTAGGGCAACAACTGTTGAGAGGGAGAGAGAAATTGTTGCATGACAAAAGTAGAAATGCTATGACACCTTCATTTTAATTTAACAGTGTTTAGCATTTTACCGTAAGACAAAACGCACTTAATTAAGTCTTTATTAACATACATAGGCCTCACCGCTAATACGTTTGAGTATTTTTTCAATAAATAAGACTTGAGCAGCATTATTTCTTAGTTTTACGCAAGAATAAAAAATAACATGTCGAATAAGCCTTTTATATTTAAACAATTTAAAATCAATCAAGACCAATGCGCTATGAAAATTGGTACAGACGCTGTTTTATTAGGCGCATGGGCATCGGTAAACCAACAGCCTTTTTCCGTTCTAGATATTGGTTCAGGAACTGGGGTATTAGCCCTTATGATTGCCCAAAGATGTCCTGCCGAGGTTATTGATGCTTTAGAAATTGACGACAAGGCTTACGAGCAATGTGTAGATAATTTTGAACAGTCCGATTGGGGCGATCGGCTTTTTTGCTACCATGCGGCTTTAGAAGAGTTTGTAAATGAAATCGAAGACCAGTACGACCTCATTGTTTGCAATCCCCCATTTTATTCTGAAGATTATAAAACCAATGACGACACCCGAGATTTAGCACGTTTTCAAGACGCACTTCCCTTTGAACATCTAATTTCGGGAGTATCAAAACTACTTTCTGAGAACGGTGTGTTCACTGTCATTATTCCTTATAAAGAAGAGACCCGATTTATCAAATTAGCTTCACAAGAAAAACTCTACCTCAACAGAACACTACACGTTAAAGGCAACCCAAGCTCTGAAGTTAAACGTAGTATTCTCGAATTTTCTTTCCGCGAAAGCGGCACTAAAAACAGCACGCTTACTATTGAAAATCAAAGACATGACTACACTGAAGATTACATAAACTTAACAAAAGATTTCTATTTAAAAATGTAGAAAAGCAAATAAGATTGATTAAATTTGAGATAAACAGTTCTGAAAAATAAAAAAATACATTGTGTGTTTTAGTTTTCAGAAATCAAACCTCTTATTAATTTCGTCTTTATGCGTCCAGATTTATTTGTAGCTCCAGATTATTACAACTTAGACGAATTATTAACTGATGAGCATAAATTGGTTCGCGATGCGGCTAGAAAATGGGTGAAACGCGAAGTCTCCCCTATTATTGAAGACTATGCTCAAAAAGCTAAATTCCCAGAACAACTTATTAAAGGACTTTCTGAAATTGGTGCTTTTGGCCCATACATACCTTTAGAGTATGGAGGCGCAGGATTGGATCAAATTTCTTATGGGCTCATCATGCAAGAAATAGAACGTGGAGACTCTGGTATTCGCAGCACAGCCTCCGTACAGTCTTCCTTAGTGATGTATCCCATTTGGAAATATGGCAACGAAGCCCAACGTAAAAAGTACTTACCCAAATTAGCTAACGGCGAATGGATGGGCTGCTTTGGCTTAACAGAACCCGACCATGGCAGTAACCCAAGCGGCATGGTTACTAATTTCAAAGACAAAGGGGATCATTACTTATTGAACGGCGCTAAAATGTGGATTAGTAATGCGCCTTTTGCACAAATCGCTATAGTTTGGGCTAAAGATGAAAATGATCGCGTACATGGTTTAATTGTTGAACGTGGCATGGCAGGTTTTACAACTCCAGAAACCCACAATAAATGGTCACTACGTGCTTCGGCAACTGGCGAGTTAATCTTTGATAATGTTAAAGTGCCAAAAGAAAATATATTACCTAATAAATCTGGATTAGGAGCACCTCTGGGCTGCTTGGATTCCGCACGTTATGGCATCGCTTGGGGCGCCATTGGCGCGGCGATGGATTGTTATGATACGGCTTTACGCTACAGCCAGGAACGTATGCAATTTGGTAAACCTATTGGGCAATTCCAGTTACAACAAAAAAAATTAGCTGAAATGATTACAGAAATCACCAAAGCACAATTATTAACCTGGCGCCTGGGTGTTTTAAAAAATGATAATAAAGCGACATCGGCCCAAATATCTATGGCCAAACGAAACAATGTAGATATGGCTATTAATATTGCTCGAGAGGCACGACAAATTCTTGGTGGTATGGGGATTTCTGGAGAATACGCCATTATGCGTCATGCCATGAACTTGGAAAGCGTGATTACCTACGAAGGCACGCACGACATTCATTTACTAATAACCGGATTAGACATCACTGGTTTTAACGCTTTTAAATAATAACACGTAAAATGATTTATTTACCTTACAATTTATTTTTATCTTCGCTATCTACCCCAACGCAATCGTTTTCGATTAATTATTCTAAACAATTATACATAAGACTGACTTTTGACAGCTTTTATATAAGCTGTAGACCCTAAATTTGTCTTAGAATAAGAGTATTATATTCACAGAAAGTAACTTTTTATACATCATGCAAGAAGAATCAAGAAAAGACATTATCCAATTTACGAACTTACAATTAGCGTCCCTTTGGTTGCCTACTTTTAAGGATAAACCGGATAGTAAAGTTAAATTTTGCAATCCAAAATTTGAAGAATTAACAAGTGGAATCGTAAAAAACGTACAAGCTAAATCGCGACTTTTAGCAACGCATCACGCACCTGCAGATTCTCGTATTCAAAATTTTATAAACGACTATTTAAAAGATGTAAAATTTGAAAAATCGTACGTCATTCCAAACAACACACTTATTCTATCGAGAAAAGGACAAGCTAGAGAAGTAAGTTTACCTCCGGATGGCGATACTTTCAAAAGCAATCAAGTAACCTCTAATAGAATAAAACAAGGAATTTTAAACAATCCTTTACACGATAAAAGAACAACAAAAGGAACTTTTCATATTGTTGAAGGTCCGTTACCAGTGCCTTTAGATAAAAAAGAAGTACCTAGAGTTGTTTTTGCACATTTTTTAAACGCAGCTTTTACGCCTTCAGACGAGTTAAAAAATCTGCCATTTACATCAAGTCAGCCTGAAGAAGAGCAAGCTAAAACTTTAGTATCTATGATGCTAAGACCTGTAGTTTGCCCAGAAGTTAAAGGTGTCATTTCAGAAAAATCTTTAGAAGTTCGTTTCTTCGCCCCTGGTAGTTTAGTGAGTAATCTAGATTTCGTAGAATCTATATTCGGAAATGCTGGCGATCCACATTTAGCTTTAAACGATGCTGCTTTAGACACTGAACACTGGACCGGACATACCGGTTGTATTATTTTAGCACCTCAGTTGTTAAAACTTAAAAAGAAGGATGTTGGCCTACCTCATATTGACGATGCTACGGCGCGTCAAAAAAATGATGGGATGTGCTGGGAAAAGGAAGATGAACTTTACAACGACGGTGGCGCATTCAAAATCACTTGTAGAGATGACCGCGGTGTAGTTGTTACTATTATTGCTGATAACTACTATGGCTACTCTAAAAAAGAGATTAAAACACAAATTAGTTATTCTGCCAACCTTTATGGTTTAGTTGAAGAAGAACACGCTGGTGGTGCTATTGCTTTCGCAAGACGTGTTATGGGAAGTACTCTAGATGGTAGGGATTATACTAATTTCCACCAAAACAAACACAGTTTTGAAGGGGTAAAACAATTATTAGGTGATCGTATTGATGTGCAACCTGAAAATTATGCCATAGATAAAAAATACCCTAATATCATATACATTCCAGAGGATGCTTACGTGAATACAAACACAAACAGCATTACCTGGGAGCATAATGGCAAGGAAGAAAAATTAATTCTTTCTCCACGTAAAACATATGTACATCCAACTGGTAATAAATTCAGGTTAGAAAAACACCAATCTGTTGATTTATGGCGTATTGTTGACACGTTTGCAGAAGGTATTTTCTGCCACAAACCTTGTACGGTATCTGGTGGAGGTAAATCTGAAATATCAAAATCGATGCAAAACGCTATTACATATAGTACGTTTAACATTCAAGATATTGATGAGGATTTCAAAAAAGCCGATGAAATTATCGAATTTGATTATACTACGCGTTGGAAGAAAAAAGATCCGAATAGACCAAAATCTAGATCTTTCTTAAGTGAAGAAAGATCGTTAAGTTCTGCGGTGAAATTACTAACGCCTTCAGAAGAAAACACAGACGAGTACAACCAAATGCTGGAAGAAATTCCTGTGCACATTAGATCGTTAGTGCTATTCGTGAAACGTCTTTACAGACAAGCTCGTGGTGTTTTAAATTGGAAAGACTACATGTCTGTTGAAATCATTAACGGTGAAAACGGTACTGGTCTTTTACATAACAACACGCCTGTTGTTGGTAGTTATGTACGTATTGGATTTAATCAAAAAGGAAACTGGATGCTTAACAAGTTAAGATCTGATTTTTCGCCTTGTGAAAAAATTCAAACCGAAGATGATATTACAGCTTCTATCACTTTACCAAGACAAGAACTTAAGGACTTAAATCCTGAATTCTCTAATAAAAGTGTAAAAGTGGTAACAAACTGTGAAGCGCATCTATTCCAAAGACCCGATGAAGCTGTAGTTAGAGGTTATGATAAAAATGCCGAATTAGATATTGTAACTAAAGGCCGTTTCTTAACCAATTATGAATTGTTGAAAAAAGCGGATGCCATTGAAATTTATAATGACACCATTCATTTTGATAAATACACACAACCGGTAAAAGATTTCATTACAGAAATTGTTAACAGTGATAAAGAAGAAGAGTTTTTCGTATTACCATCACATACAAGAATTGTACAAGGGGAACCAACGAAAAACCCAAGATATTTAGAACCTAATAAGAATGTAAGCGAAACGGAAGCTACTTATTTAGCTGATGTTGGCGTACGTTTAGTGAGACAAATAAAAGCTGAAGATCCTGTAGTTAATGTTGTAAATGCTGTTTTACCTGGTAGAAGAAATAACCCTGCCGATAAAGAAGCTGGTATTCG
Source organism: Pseudotamlana agarivorans (assembly GCF_018860245.1). Lineage (GTDB taxonomy): Bacteria > Bacteroidota > Bacteroidia > Flavobacteriales > Flavobacteriaceae > Pseudotamlana > Pseudotamlana agarivorans_A. The sequence continues at coordinate 372,810 of NZ_JAHKPD010000008.1, read as the reverse complement.
TGCCTTAGCAGTTTACAACCCAATTCACTACCAAGAAACTCCAGAATTATTCATGGATTTTATTTGTAGTTTAACCGGAAAATCACCATCAACGACTGGAGCAGGTTCAGAGGGGGCTTTAACAAAAGGACCTTTTAACATGTTAACACCAACTACAGATTTAAATAATGCACTATTATCGCATATTTTAACAGAATCTGATGCGTTTAGTACCGCAGCTGGATATGTGGGAGGAAACAATCAAGTTGATCATGATATTAGTTTATTAATTCCAGAAATATGGGCACGTTTAGAACCATCTGATCGCGATCCTAAAAAATTAATTGCGAATGGAAGTTTAGAAAAACTTGAAGATTTTGAACATAATGGTGAAACAATTTTGGGAAGTCGTTTAGGGTATAGAATCACTAAAACATTCTCACACCTATGTTTAAATCGTTTATTTGACGAGCCTACCGCTGTTTTTAACGAAGAAATGTTAAAACCAGAATTACAAGGTCTTGAAGATTATGTAGATGGTATTAAAAATATTGTTGAAGCACAAGAAAAAGTAGCTTTACGTTATTTTGAAGATGGTAGTATTGAAGCTGCTATTCCTCCATTAAAGATTTTATTACACATGATGGCTTACGGTAATTACGAAGGTAAACCAATGAGCGATCCTGAATTAAGAAAATTATTTGATAGAGATTACGTATTAAATAGCGACTGGTACAAAGAAAGATTGGCGTTAAAACAGCAAAAAGACATTCGTTTTTACGAATCTCAAATCGCGTATTTGGAAACATTCATTACGAATATCGATAACGCTATAATTTCTTCAGAAATGAATATTGAAGAGCGTTTGGAAGTTGTTAAACAACAATACAATGAAGTAAGTTCTAAGGCTTATCTAGAAACTTTAGTAGGCACTATTGGAGCAGATCCATTATGTAGAAAATAAATCTCAAAACATCATAATGCTAAAAATGAGGCTGCCTGAAAAGGCAGTCTTTTTTTTGTCCAAATGCTATGTACATCGTAAAACACAATTAAATTTGGCCCAAATACTCAAAAAACAAACCGCCTTAATTGCTTAAAAATCAGACAACTCTAAAAAACAAATCTAAAATATCCGTTAAACTGCAATTTTTTAACGTTTTTTTTATCATTTTGACAAATTTTTACCACCAAAATTTGGAAATCTTCTTTTTTCGTATACATTTGGAAAACCATACTGGTTTACCACTTTAGTTAACCAGTTAAATATTAATCTATTACTAAACTATTTTAAATTAATTAACAATGAAAAACAGATTTTCAAAAGTTAGCAAAACTGCATTTTTTAGTCTTGCTACATTCGCCCTCATTTTTACCATTTTCGCTTGTTCAAGTGAAGAAGTATTAGAAACCGACACCTCTGCAGAAGATGACACCACCACCGCATCTGCATATTCAAAATCAACACTATCATCCAAATCGGCCGTAACCATACAAGCCGAAGCATATGATAGTCAAAGTGGTATTAAAACCGAAAGCACTGCCGATACTGGTGGCGGATTAAACGTAGGTTGGATAGATACCGATGACTACCTAGAGTATGACATTGAAGTACCAGCTTCTGGAAGTTATAAATTTGAGTTTAGAGTGGCTTCAAAAACAAACACTTCTAAATTTGACTTCTATCAAGATGGCACAAAATTAAGCAACGTAAACAAAGCGTCTACAGGCTCGTACCAAACGTGGATAACCACATCTAAAACAGTAGATTTATCTGCAGGTAGCAGCACATTAAAATTACTGGCTACAGGTGGTGGATGGAACATTAACTGGATACGCATTACACCTGTTGATGTAGACGAAAGTACCTCAGAAAACTTAGCATTAGGAAAAACGGCAGAACAATCTTCTGTTGCTCATGGAGGAAATCCAAGTCGTGCTGTTGATGGCAACACAAATGGTGCATGGTCTAACGGCAGTGTTACCCATACATCAAGTACAGCACAACCATGGTGGCAAGTTCGTTTAGGTCAAGATTACACAATCGGAAGCATTAAAATCTTTAACCGTACAGATAGCTGTTGTAAAACACGTTTAAGCAATTTTGATGTCTTTGTATACAAAGACAACGGAGATTTAGCATACAAAACGACTATCGAAGATTCTCCAAACCCATCAGTTACTATTAACACAGGAGGTGTTACTGGTGCTCGTGTACGTATCAAACTAAAAGATACTAACGCGCTTTCTTTAGCAGAAGTTCAGGTTTTCTCTACTGGAGGCGAACCAACCGACCCAACTGATCCTACCGACCCTGAAACACCAAGTCCAGGAAACGCAAGTATCCCATCTGATTTAATGAGCAACTGTAACCAATGGAAAATCACGTATCCTGATGGGGTGGAAGACAAAACACTTTGTGGAGAGTCTAACAACGAATATTTCTATGTAAACGATGATAAAAATGGTATGGTTTTCCGTGTACCAATTAGAAGTAACAACGGATCAACACCTAATTCAGACTATATCCGTTCCGAACTTAGAGAACGTGAAGAAGATGGTGGTTCTGATATCTACTGGACTACTTCTGGAACACATGTCGTGTATGTACAACAAGCTATTACCCATTTACCAATTGTAAAAGATCATTTAGTGGCGACTCAAATTCACGGTAATAAAGATGATGGTATTGATGATGCCATGGTTTTAAGATTAGAAGGCAATCACCTGTTTTTAAGCTTTAATGGTGGGGTGTTAAGAGATGAAGTAACTATTAAAACAAACTACTCGCTTGGAACAACTCATGAAGTTATTTTTGAAGTAAAAGACGGGAAACACTATTGCTACTATAGTGAAGATGGCAACCTTAAAAACGCTTACGCTAACGGAAACGCATCATCTTACTTAGTGAAAGATGGAAGCAACACGGTGTTAATGGACAGAGATTACGGTGAAGCTTACTTCAAAATTGGTAACTACACACAAAGTAATGCTGAAAAAGAAGGTGACGAAACTGGTAAATCAAACAACTACGGCGAAGTTGTAGTTTACGATTACTTTGTAGAACACTAAGCCACATACTACAAATTCTAAAAGGAAAAAGGCGATGATTGATTTCATCGCCTTTTTGTTTGTATTTTAAATCATTTTAATGCTTACAACATATTCCTAAACACACATGACGTATTACATGTCATTCCGAAACATCGAGGAATCTCTAGAACAATAGAAAGATTCTTCAGTCGTACCTCCTTCTGAAGGACAAAATCAAAATACCTTACTCTCCATGCGCTTCTCGCATAAATTCTTCAGCCTTTTCAACCATGTTTTTACTTCCACATATAAAAGGCACGCGCTCATGTAACTCTGTAGGTTCTACATCCATCGTTCTTGTAAAACCATCACTAGATTTTCCATTAGCTTGTTCTGCTAAAAATGCAATGGGATTACATTCATATAACAAACGTAACTTCCCTTTCGGATTTTTAGAACTTTGCGGGTATAAATAAATCCCCCCTTTAATCATATTTCTATGAAAATCGGAAACTAGAGATCCAATATATCTTGAGGTGTAAGGTCTATCCCCTTCCTCCTTTTGGCAATATTTAATATAGTTTTTTATGCCCTGCGGAAAGTGAATATAATTCCCTTCATTCACGGAGTAAATATGCCCGTCTTCAGGAAATGTCATATTAGGATGCGATAAGTAAAAAGAACCAATTGCCGGGTTTAAAGTAAATCCGTTTACACCAGCCCCCGTAGTATATACAATCATGGTAGATGTTCCGTAAACCACATAACCCGCGGCCACTTGTTCGCTACCTTTTTGAAGGAAATCTTCAAGTTTTACAGGTGTTCCAACTGGAGTTACCCTTCTGTAAATTGAAAAAATAGTACCTACAGATACATTCACATCAATATTTGAAGAACCATCTAATGGATCGATTAAAACAACATACTTATTTCCGTTGTTTTCATCCTGACTATTAATGGCAATAAAATCATCTTCTTCCTCACTTGCGATGCCACAAACAATATTTCGTTTAGTCATGGTTTGAATAAACTTCTCATTAGCATATACATCTAACTTCTGTTGATCTTCACCTTGAATATTTGTATCACCAGCAGCGCCTATGATATCGACTAAACCAGCCTTATTTACTTCGTGATTTACTACTTTTGCTGCTAATCGAATAGAATTAAGGAGACTAGAAAGTTCTCCCGAAGAGTATTGAAATGCAGATTGATTTTCAATAATAAACTCTCCTAGAGTTTGGTGTTGTCGAGACATATGTAAGTGTTTTGGTTAGCACAAATATCTGCATTTTTTCCATAACTACACCGATTTCGAAAAGGTTATACACCGAAAATAATGAACTTTAAGCTATATTTGACCTTCAATTACGGACACTATGAATTATACCATTAGAAACGCAAAAAAAACAGACATGCCTCAAGTGCTAAATTTAATTAACGAATTAGCCGTTTTTGAGAAAGAACCCGATGCTGTAGAAGTTTCACTAAGTGATCTGGAAAAGGATGGGTTTGGAGAACAACCTGCTTTTCATTGTTTTGTTGCAGAAGTTGAAGAAAAAATAGAAGGCATTGCTTTAATTTATAACCGCTACTCCACTTGGAAAGGTAAAATAATCCATTTAGAAGATTTAATAGTTAGTCAAGCCATGCGTGGTTCTGGCTTAGGCACAGCGCTTTTAGATCAAGTCATTAAACACGGGCATCAATTAGGCGTAAAACGCATTAATTGGGAAGTGATAGACTGGAATGAACCTGCCATTGCCTTTTATGAGAAAAAAGGTGCTAAAGTTTTAAGAGATTGGGACGTAGTACATTTAGATGAATCTGGAATAAAAAACTACATAGCAAACCTGTAACATGCGTATATATAAATTTGGAGGCGCCTCGGTTAAAGATGCCAACGGTGTAAAAAACTTGGCTTCTGTTTTACAGAAAACAGGCTATAACAATACGTTAATTGTGATATCTGCCATGGGTAAAACCACCAATGCCTTGGAAGCTGTTATTCATAATTATTTTAAAAATAAAAGTGAATTACCAAGTGCTATTCAAGAAGTTAGAAAATACCACAAAGACATATTACTTGAATTATTTGATGCTGAAAACCATCCTGTATTCGGAAAAATAAACGCTTTTTTTGATGAACTTCATGCGTTTTTCAAAATTAATAAATCGCCCGACTACAGCTTTGTTTACGATCAAATTATTGGTTTTGGTGAATTAATATCTACTACCATTGTTAGCGAATACCTAAATGCAATACACCTAAAAAACAATTGGATTGATGTTCGAGAACATATTAAAACAGATAGTTATTTCCGTCGGGCTAAAGTAGACTGGGATCAGACACAGCAAAGCATAAAAGAAAACTTTAAAAAAGACACTTTAAACATCACTCAAGGTTTCCTTGGTAGCGACTCACATAATTTCACAACCACACTAGGTCGTGAAGGCAGTGATTACACCGCAGCCATTTTTGCGTATTGCTTAAATGCTGAAAGCGTGACTATTTGGAAAGATGTCCCTGGTGTATTAAATGCAGATCCGCGTTATTTTGAAAACACCACATTACTTAACAAAATATCTTACCGCGAAGCGATAGAATTAGCATTTTACGGTGCATCGGTTATTCACCCAAAAACCTTGCAACCACTTCAACGCAAAGAAATCCCTTTATTTGTTAAATCGTTTCTAAATCCAGAGGCGGCGGGAACGCAAATAGGAAAAAATGTAGATTTAGAACCTAAAATTCCATGTTTCATTGTTAAAAAAAACCAAGCACTTATCGCCTTATCATCATTAGACTTTTCATATATCGTTGAAGAGAATATTAGTGAAATTTTCAGCTTATTAGCAAAATATAAAATGAAAGTGAATGTTATACAGAATTCGGCCATTAGTTTTTCTGTATGCATTGACAACATTTATGATAATCTTGACAAGCTTTTACACCACTTAAAAGCAAAATTTAAGGTAACTTGCCACGAAAATGTAGCGCTGTACACCATTAGGCATTACAACCCCGAATCTATCCATCAAATAGAAGCCCATAAAAAGGTATTATTAAAGCAATTAACCCAAGAAACAACGCAAGTAGTGACAAACACCATCTCTCCTTTAAAATGACGCTAATAAAATGCGCTTTTTTTGCTTTCTACTTCATCCTAAAAAAAACCGTAACTTAGGCTAGGCTTTATTTTTCGGTCTCGTATAAAACAAAAAATCATCTTTTTCTTTTACGTAATTTTAAACTAGAAATGGTATAATAAACAATTTAGTACTTTTATAGCCATGAGTAAAGCGCAAGATTTAGGACTAGTATCCGCTAAAGAAGTTGCAAAAGCCATTCAACTTGATAAATATGGTTTTGTTGGCACGTTAACGGGCTGGGTTTTAATGAAAGTTTTAAAAATTTCCACACTTAACAAAATCTACAAACGCAATAAACACCTTAGTGAGCTTCCTTTTCTAGATGCTATTTTAGATGATTTTCAAATAAAATTTGAAATTCCTGAAGAAGATTTAAAAAGACTGCCAAAAGATGGCGCTTATGTTACTATTTCAAATCATCCTCTTGGTGGCATTGATGGTATTTTGCTGCTTAAACTCATGTTGGAACAACGCAATGATTTTAAAATTTTAGCCAATTTTTTACTGCATCGTATTGAGCCCATGAAGCCATATATTATGCCTGTAAACCCTTTTGAAGACCGTAAAGACATAAAATCTAATCTTGCTGGTTTTAAAAATGCTATTCTACATTTAAGATCGGGGCATCCTTTAGGTATTTTCCCTGCTGGGGAAGTATCCACGTACCGCGATGGTAAATTAGTTGTTGATAGGCCTTGGGAGGAAACCGCCATGAAATTAGTAAAAAAAGCAGGCGTTCCCGTGGTTCCAATATATTTTCATGCCAAGAATAGTCCTCTATTTTACAAACTCTCCAAAATAAGCGACACTTTTAGAACAGCAAAACTACCTTCGGAATTACTCACACAGAAAAAACGCGTGATTAAAGTACGAATTGGGAAACCCATTTCTGTTGAAGACCAAAAAGAACACACCAGCTTACAAGATTTCAGTGATTTTTTAAGACGAAAAACGTATATGCTTTCAAATTCTTTTGAAGAAGTTTCAAAACTAACAAGCAATATTACCTCTAATTTAAAGTCACCCAAACCACCAAAGAAAATAGTCACTCCCGTGGATCAACTTCTCATGATGGAGGAGGTGAAAACGGTTAGAGAAGACGGCTCAAGACTACTTGAAAGCAAGAATTACGAAGTATTTTTAGCCGAGCCGAAAAAAATACCAAATATTCTTCGAGAGATTGGTAGACTACGTGAAATTACTTTTCGTGAAATTGGAGAAGGTACCAATGAAGCCATAGATCTAGACCCTTTCGATAATTATTACCACCACATGTTCCTTTGGGACAATGAAAAAGACGCTCTTGCTGGAGCTTATCGTATGGGCTTAGGTTCTCAAATATTTAAAGCCTATGGTATTGATGGGTTTTACCTGCAAGACCTTTTTAGGTTTGAACCCGAATTATATAAAATGATGAGCGAATCTATTGAAATGGGTCGTGCTTTTATCATTAAAGAATACCAACAAAAACCAATGCCTTTATTTTTACTGTGGAAAGGTATTGTACATACAACACTCCGTTTTCCTGAGCATAATTACCTAATTGGAGGTGTAAGTATAAGCAATCAATTTTCAAACTTCTCAAAATCACTAATGATTGAGTTTATGAAATCGCATTATTACGATCCATACATAGCCCAGTATGTACGTCCTAAAAAAGAATTTAAAGTAAAACTTAAGGACGCCGATAAGGATTTTGTATTCGATGAAACCGAAGCCGATTTAAATAAATTCGATCGTTTTATTGATGAAATAGAACCAGGGGCTTTACGCCTTCCAGTTTTGCTTAAAAAATACATCAAACAAAACGCACGTTTGGTAGCCTTTAATGTAGATCCACTATTCAACAACTCGGTTGATGGCCTTATGTACATTAAAATCGCCGACCTCCCTGAAAGTACCGTTCGCCCAGTTATGGAAGAATTTCAAGCGGAGTTGGAGAATAAGTTGAAGGATCTTAATAAGGAAGAGGAATAGTTCTAATTAGTCCCTTGTCGTCTGAAATTTCAATACTCATTTTATTATCATCATATCTCCCCTTTAAGTTTAACAATAAAATAACTATATTTGAGAGTATTAACCAAAAAACCCAACACAAATTATGAATTGGTATTTAAAAGTATTAAAACAGTATGCAGATTTTAAAGGACGTGCAAGGCGAAAAGAGTTTTGGATGTTTTTATTGTTTAGTTTTCTCGTTTCAGCAGTTGCGTCCATTTTAGATAATGTTTTAGGCCTTACCTTTAAAGATTATGGTGGCAATGGCCCTATTCTTGGCTTATATTCATTGTTTGTATTAATCCCAGGGCTAGCAGTTACGGTACGTCGTTTACATGACATTGGAAAAAGTGGCTGGTGGCTATTCATTGGCCTAATACCTCTGATTGGGGCTATCTGGTTACTTATTTTATACTGTAAAGACAGCGAAGCTGGATCGAACAAATGGGGGCCTAACCCAAAATCTAGTGCCGATGGTATCAACCAAATTGGTGTAGAGTAATAAAATTAGAATGTCAAGATACTATTGAGCCTGCTAAAAACGAAATTTTAGCAGGCTCAATATTTTTAAGTTTAATCTACGCTTTAAATTCTTATTCTCATGGCTATTGAAACCTAAAACCAAGGTTTCTTGCCTACTTGATACGTTCTATAAAATTCTGCATCCGATTTCGTTAAATAGATAATGCCTTCAACAACACCAATAGCTCCCGGTATCCAAACGAACAAAGCGCCAACACCAAAACAGGACAACAAAATTCCCGCTATAGTAACACCTAAAAGTGTCGCACCTTCTTTAGTATATCCTAAAATAAACTTATGAATTCCAAAAGCACCAAAAAGCAAAGCTACTATACCGGCTAATAATTTCTCATTATCACTAGATCCAAAAGTATCTTTAGCGTTTTCAGCAAATTCGAATGCCGTTTCTTTAGCTTTCTCTTTAGCAGATTCGAAAGCGTCGTTAAGGTCTTTATTGTTTTTTTGTTCAGCCATTTTTCATTCAGGGTTTGAAAACGGTGTCGAAATTACAAAAAAGCAGCATCTATAGGCTCCCAAAGTTCAATTTTATTATCGTCATTATCCAAAATCCAACCAAACTTCCCATACTCAAAAACCTGCATTTCGCCAACAATGGTAACTCCTTCTTTTTTTAAAACTTTAAGTAATTTCTCTAAATTTTCAACACGATAATTAAACATACAAGCTTTTGTTGAAGGCTCGAAATAACTGGTTTCTTCTGGAAAAGCACTCCATTGTGTGGAACATTTATTTCCAGCTTCATCCTTCCACCAAAAAGTACAACCATAATCGTCGGTATTAAAACCCAAGTGTTTTTTATACCACGCTTTAGAGGCCTTTGGGTCTGTCGCCTTAAAAAACAATCCACCTATTCCTGTGACACGTTTCTTCATAACTCGCTATTTTTTTGTTTCCACGGCAGTGAAAAATTATTGCTTTTTAATCGCCTTTTCATAAACTGAAATCCATTCGGACACTGTAAGCTTACTTGCTAATTCCCCAATGAGCTCAAATGGTATCTCATTAATTTTTTTAAACCGCACACAACTTTTACCCATATCAAGTTTTAACGTACTGTATTTTGGGTATTCTGAAACAAACCAGTCGTACAACTCTGGCAGGGCATAAATACCACTATGATAAAAATTTATAGAGTTTTTTTGAGAAGCAAAACTCATAAACGGCAAAGGTTCTTCTGGCTTACAATGGTAACCATCTGGGTACAGTGTATGTGGCACATAATAACCAATCATACCGTATTGAATGCCTTCTTGAAATCCTTCAGGCAGGTTTTCTAAAATGGTTTTTCTAAGTTTTTTTACTGGCGCTACCCTATCTTCTGGCAACTGACTAATATAATCTTCTGGAGAATCTGCTTTGTACTGCACGGCGGTTTGTTTTCTATAAAGTTAACAAAATTTCGCTTTAATTTTATCTACAATGGTTTGAGCCAATTTTTCTTTACTTTCGACCGTCCAGCCTGCAACATGTGGTGTTAACACCACATTTTCTGCTTCAATTAAATATTTAAAGGCTTTAGGCAATTTAGTAGAAAACAGCGTTTCAAACGAGGCTTTTTCATATTCTAAAACATCCAATCCTGCGCCTAATATTTTACCTGTTTGTAATGCTGAAACTAAATCTTCGGTTACTACACTTTTTCCGCGTGCGGTATTTATCAACCAAAATGGCTTACTTATCTGATTTATAAAGGCATTATCAATCATATTTAACGTCAACGAGGTTTGTGGCGTGTGTAAACTGATCACATCTACCCGCTCTTGAAATTCTTCTAGCGACACTTGTTTAGCATTCAAATCGCCTACACCCTCTTTGATGTCATAGCAGAGTACCTCAACATCAAAACCTCGTAATTTTTTAGCGAAAGCTTTACCCATATTACCATAACCTATAAGACCAACGGTTCGCCCATCCAGCTCAATACCACGATTCGCTTCTCGCAACCACTTACCGGCCCGCACTTCGGCATTAGCCTTATTCAGTTTATTAAACAACGCCAGTAGCATCCCCAAGGCATGCTCACCAACGGCATTTCTATTCCCTTCGGGTGCCGATACTAAAAACACGCCTTTGCTCTCGGCATAATCACAATCAATATTCTCAAGCCCCGCACCAACGCGACCAATAAACTTCAAGTTACTTGCTGCATCTAAAAACGTTTTATCAATAGTAAAACGACTTCTTAATACAATACCATCATAGGCTTGAATTTTAGCTTCAATTTCAGACTTTGAAGACGTATAATCTTCATGATTTTCAAAACCTAATGCATGCAATTGATTAATTAATAACTCATGGTTGGTATCTAAATGGAGAACTTTCATAAAACAGAATTTGGAGTTCAAATTTACGAAGTTTTACGCTATGGTTTTTGCGCTTCTTATTAAAGCTTTAAAAACATCATTTTTATTAATACATGCGCGATTTGTGATACTTGAATTTTATTTTGAAATCTACATTTACCCGCAAATAATAAGGCAAACGCCTTATTTATAAAAAATATTAAACGAACTAACTATTACATCATGAACAAACACGGATTACTCATTTTAATCACATCAATAACAGCTTTAGGCGGTTTACTTTTTGGATACGATACAGGCGTTATTAACGGTGCGCAATTTTACTTAACCAAATACTTCCAACTCGACGCTGGTCTGCAAGGCTGGGTGGTAGGAAGCGCTTTATTGGGCTGTCTAGCAGGAGCCTTGATTTCGGGCGCTTTAAGCCATAAAATAGGACGCAAAAACTCCCTCATAATTTCTGCCTTATTCTTTAGTATTTCCGCTTGGGGGTCTGGGCTGCCTAGCTTTTTACCTGAATCGATATCCTTATTAGTCGTATTTAGAATTATAGGAGGTTTAGGCATTGGTATAGCCTCTATGAATGCACCCATGTATATTGCCGAAATAGCCCCAGCTGAAAAGCGCGGAAAACTCGTATCCTTCTACCAATTGGCAATAGTTATAGGCTTTTTTGCCGTTTTTTTAGTAACCTATTTTATCGGAAATCGATTAACAGAAGCTGAAAATTTAGCCATTGGATGGCGCCAAATGTTTTGGTCGGAATTAATACCTAGCGGACTCTTTTTAGCAGCTTTATTTTTCGTGCCTAAAAGTCCCAGATGGCTATCATTAAAAGGAAGAAATTCTGAAGCCTTAGAGATATTAACCAGAATACATGGTCGAGAAAAAGCACAAACTGAAAGTGAAGCCATAATAAAGTCATTACAAAAAGAAGTCGAAGGCACGACAACCAATTACCTATCTAAAAGCATTTTAAGCATCATTATTATCGGATCGGTATTCTCAATCTTACAACAGTTTACAGGTATAAACGCAGTACTTTATTATGGTGCCGATATTTTTGAAAAGGCTTTAGGTTTTGGCAAAGAAGATGTTTTAAAGCAGCAAGTCCTATTAGCTTTTGTAAATTTAATTTTCACCTTTGTCGCTATGGCTACTGTAGATAAACTAGGAAGAAAACCTCTTGTTTACATAGGTGCTTGTGGCATGTTATTAGGGTTTCTACTTTTAGGGTTTAGTATTCAACAGCAAGCTATTGGATTTATATCTTTACTTGGCGTTTTAATTTTTATTGGTTCGTTTGCCTTATCTATGGGCCCTGTAGTTTGGGTAGTGCTATCGGAAATGTTTCCTAACAAAATTAGAAGCACAGCCATGTCGGCAGCTGTAGCCGTGCAATGGGCAGGAAACTATGTTGTTTCTCAATTTTTCCCAATGGTTACCGCAAGCGAAGTAAACCATAATAACTTTTGGAACGGCTCGCTACCCTATTTTATTTTCAGTGCGTTTATTGCCATAATCATTCTGTTTACTTACAAATATATTCCTGAAACTAAAGGAAAATCATTAGAAGAAATTGAGGCTATTTGGGATAAATAAACGCAAAATCGCCCAATAAACACCATTCTAAATTATATCAAAAGGAATACAACCCTGAAAACCCCATTAGAGTTGTATTCCTTTTCCTTCTTAAGGTAAGCCAGTTAAAACATGACATTTATAGGCTTATATGCAACATAATAGGCATGGTATGCAACATTATTTTCAACTGCTACTAGTATTAATATTTATTTTTATCTTTAATAACAAATCCAGCTAACCACCAAACCTATGTCCAAACTTTTACGTTTCCCCCTACTTTTATTGCTATTATTTTACGGCAATTTACGGGGACAAACCATTCAAAAAGATTATAATTTTGTTAGCATAAAAGAAGGTATCCCCAAAGTAGGGATTCCAGATATTGTCCAGGATAATGAAGGTTTTATTTGGATAGCTACTAATGCCACGGGGCTATTCAAGTTTGATGGGATTAACTACACCTCTTACAAACATATCTTAAACGATTCTACCTCTTTAAGCAGCAGCAGGGTTGATTGCACCTTTATAGACAGCAAAAAAAGACTATGGGTGGGTACGGAAAGTGGTTTAGATTTATACAACAGTGCCCTAGATCAGTTTCAACGTATTACTCTCGACACTGCTAACCCGAACGCAGACAAAATTACCACCATTACCGAAGACGCCTCGAACCACCTCTACATTGGCACCTATGGCAATGGCATTTTCAAAGTCAATCTAAGCACTTTAGAAGTCGAAAAAGTATCCAATTCTACGTTTCACAACCAAACGCATAGAATAAACATTAATGGCATTGAACACGTTGGGGGCAATAAATTATATGTTGCGACAAATTTTGGTTTAAAGGAAATTGATATATCCGAGAACAAGCTTACGCACGCTAATTTTTACACCAAAGACAAAAGCAGTTTTAATATTGATATTTCCACACTATTTGTAGATCGAAACAACCAGTTATGGGTGGGAACACAAGCGCATGAAGGTATTTACAAATGCACGCTTAACAAAAACCAAAACTATAGTATCATTGATGTAAAACAAATAAAAATTACCTCAAAAAAAATCATAACTCTTGCCCAGCTTCCTGATAACAGCATGCTTATAGGAACTGAAAATGACGGTCTTTTTCATTTGAATAAAAAAGATGAAGTGATTAAAAATTACATCTATAGTAAGGAAGATGAAAATAGCCTTTTACACAATTCTATTTGGAAATTGTATGTGGACAGCGATGATCGTATTTGGATGGGATACTTTAATAGCGGCGTGGCAATAAGCGATGCCCTATTCGATAAATTTAAGGATATTAAAAGTTCACCTAACAAAGATAATTCACTAAAAATAACATCAATAATGGCTTTAATAAAAGATGAAGATGAAAATCTTTGGATGGCCACCGATGGAGGAGGTATTGATGTTTTAAACAGAGAATCAAACAAAATCACGCATATAAACACCGAGGATCAAAATGAATTTTCTGGCTTAAAATCTAACCATATTATGTCCTTGTTAAAGGATTCAAAAGGAAACATTTGGGCAGGAAGTTGGGATAATGGTATGTTCTATTTAAAAAAAGGAAGTAAAAAGTTTATCCATTATGCTTCTGAAAATGCAGCAGGTTTAAACTCCAATACCATAAGAAGCATCGCCGAAGACGCTAAAGGCATCATTTGGATAGGCACTTCCTTTCAAGGCCTACACGCCTTTAACCCTAAAACCAAACAGTTTAAACATTTTAACTCGAACGATTTTGTAAAAAACAGGCTTAATACCACCGATGTATCTAAGGTTCTAGTAGACGGCAAAGACAATCTTTGGTTGGGCTCGGTAGACGGGCTATTCAAAATTGAAAAAGAAGGTATGCAGATAAAGAAAATCCATGCCTTTACCGATAGGATAAACAAAACCTTTAGCAGTACTTCAAACACCAATTACATTTTAAGCATTTATGAAGACGCCCAAGAAAATATTTGGATAGGCACTCGTGGTACGGGGCTTTATAAATACAACACCTTAAAAGACGAATTGACATGGTTTAATAAATCGAATGGATTAGTAGAGGATAACGTAGGTGCTATTATTGAAGATGCCGAAAACAACATTTGGATTAGTGGCAATTCTGGTTTAACCAAAATTGAATTAGAACCGCTCATTTACACCAATTTCACCTTTAACGATGGCTTGTTATCTAACGATTTTAATTCTGGAGCAGTATTAAAAGACTGCACGGGCATGCTTTATTTCGGAAATTTAAAAGGCTTAGATTATTTTCATCCAAACAGTTTAAAAATCAATGCTAAAGTGCCTATTTTACATCTAACAGATTTTAAATTATTTAATGAAAAGGTAATCCCAAACACTGACGACTCCCCTTTAAACAAAGTAATTTCTGAAACCAATAGCATCACATTAAACAGCGCACAATCGGTTTTCACCATCGAATATACCGGAATAAACTTTACCAGACCAGAAAAAAATAGCTACGCCTATTACTTAGAAGGCTATGAAGATTCTTGGAATTATGTGGGGCAAAAAAGAAGTGCTACCTATACCAACTTAGATCAAGGTAATTACACCTTTAAGCTAAAAGCTGCGAATAACGATGGTATTTGGAATGAGACTCCCTTAGAATTTAGTATTAAAATTCTCCCACCATGGTGGAAATCCACCTGGGCCATTACCAGTTATATTTTATTATTCTTACTAAGTTTTTATTACCTCAACTATCTCACACAAAATAGAATTAAAGAAAAGGAACTTATAAGGAATGAACGTATGCAACGTTTGCAAATGGATGAATTGAATCAGAAAAAAATTCAGTTTTTCACCAATATTTCACATGAGTTTAGAACACCTTTAACTTTAATCATGAACCCTTTAAAAGACATTATTCACGACACGAATTTAGTCTTACCCTACCACGTAAAAAACAAACACGCCATAATTAATAAAAATGCAGATAGATTATACCGCCTTATTAACGAGTTAATGGATTTTAGAAAACTAGAATTTAACAAACTTCATGTAAAAGCTAGAGCATTAAACTTGTTAGACTTCACCAAAAATATTATAAGTTATTTCAAGGAGGAAGCCCATACCAAAAACATTTTGTTGAGTGTAGATTCTGATAATCCGAACTTAACAATTTGGGCAGATAGTAAAATGCTAGAAAAAATAATTTTCAACCTGCTTTCTAATGCTATAAAAATCACCCCAGAAGGCGGGGCCATTAACATCGATTTATTAGCCACCGAACAGTTGTATCACTTACCTCTTGTAAATGAAACTGAAGATGTACAGGCTGTTGAAATTATTATTTCGGATACAGGCCCAGGTTTGGAAGCAGAAGAGGCAGAAAAAATATTTGAACGTTTTTACCAAGTAGAAAACCAAAGTAAAACCTACTTTGGAGGCACCGGTATTGGCTTAGAAGTCGTACAAAGTTTTGTTGAATTGCATAAAGGTAAAATTGAGGTAAGCAGCACAGTTGGCGTGGGCACAACCTTTAAAATTTTATTCCCTACGGGGAACAGTCATCTAAATGAAAACCAAATTATTTTAGATGAAGGATCGGAATTCCTTAAAGAAGACAGTTTCTCTTATGTGCCAACCGTTCAAATTGAAGATGGGCCAGAATTAGAGCCTTCAGACGAAACTACTATTAAGCAACATACCGTATTGGTGGTTGAAGATAATGTGGAGCTTCGAAATTATTTAAAACAAGAACTAAGCAGACAGTATAAAGTACTCATAGCACAACATGGTGCCGAAGGTCTTAAAATCGCTAAAGAATCTTTTCCCGATGTGATAATCACCGATGTTGTAATGCCCGAAGTAGATGGTATGGAATTCTGTAAACAATTAAAAAAAGACATGAGTACGAGTCATATTCCTGTTTTAATGTTAACTGCCAAAGCTAAAGTCGAAGACCGTATTGAGGGCATAGAAACTGGTGCCGATGCTTATTTGGTGAAACCATTTAATATTCGCTTACTAAAGCTTAGACTTGCACAACTCATTACAAGTAGGCAGTTAATATTCAACAAATATTTTAGTGTTATTAGCGACTTGCCAGAAGATGTAAGCAGCACCCCTTTGGATAAAGAATTTATTGAAAATGTTTTAAATCACATTAGCGAAAACATTGGTGACCCTAATTTAAATGTAGAAACTCTTGCAACAGAACTAAAACTTAGTAGAAGTCAGTTTTACAGAAAAATTAAAGCGCTTACCAACCAAACCGCGAGTGAGTTTTTAAGAAATATTCGATTACAAAAAGCAAAGCAAATTTTAGAGATGGGCGAGACAAATATTGGCAAGGTTTGCTACGCCATTGGTTTTTCATCGCACTCCTATTTCACAAAATGCTTTAAAAACGCCTTCGGTATTCTACCAACCGAAGTGAAAACTAAAAAAATTAGCTAATCAAATATAACTAACCGTTTTTGAGATTATTACACCAATAAAAACTTTTAATAAAATTGTTGCACTAATTATTACAAATGTAGCGAACACCCCAATTGTAAGTGGATTGCGACAAAATTTCTAGCACATGCTTAAAAGGTTATACTTTGAATTTAATTTTTTTTTAACATTTGGATTATGTTTAAATCAAATAGGTTCAAAAAAATCGAAGAAGTCATTTTAATACTATGCATTATAGCATTACTTCTTTTTATAATAATCTATGTGTTTTAACATAAAAAAGATAGTAATAACTTAAAAAACTAACTAAACTTTATGAAAAACAGATTACTTAAAAAATTAATACTCCCTATGTTTCTATTACTAGGAAGTATTATTTATGCGCAATCAGTTTCAGGAACTGTTTCCGACAAAACAGGTATTCCTATTCCAGGGGTGAATGTTATTGTTAAAGGAACATCCACAGGAACTGTAACAGACTTTGACGGAAATTATGCCCTAGACACCAATGCAGGAAGTACCCTTGTGTTCTCTTATATTGGGTACCAATCTCAGAACATTAATTACACGGGGCAAACCACATTAAATGTAACCTTAAATGAAGATGCTTCGATACTAGATGAAGTTGTAGTTGTAGGCTATGGTACTAAGAAAAAGAGCCTTGTAACTGGAGCTATTTCCAGTATAGATAGTGAACGTATTGGCACCTCTTCTAACCAAAGAGTGGAACAAGTTATCCAAGGGCGAACTTCTGGTGTTACCGTATCATCATCATCAGGTGCTCCTGGTGCTGGTGCTAAAATTAGAATTCGTGGCGCAGGCTCTAGCGGTAACTCCGAGCCACTTTACATTGTGGATGGTATGAAAACCTCATCAATTGAAGATATCGCACCATCGGATATTGCAAACATCGAAATTTTAAAAGATGCAGCATCATCATCCATTTATGGTACCGAAGGTGCTAACGGGGTGGTTATTATAAACACAAAAAGTGGTCGTGCAGGCGATTTAAGAGTGTCTTTTAACAGCCAAACTGGTGTACAATTTGTAAACACAAGTATGGACTTAATGGATGCTTCTCAATTTACAACTTACATGAACGAAGCTGGTATTGGTACGGTTTTCAATAATGGATACAACACCAATTGGATTGATGAAACCTTTTCTACAGCCATGCTTCAACGTTATGACGTGAATATTTCTGGAGGTAGCGAAAAATTCTTATACTACGCCTCTGCCTCGCACTTAGATCAAGACGGGGTGGTTGGTCGATCCAATTCAAATTTTAAAAGAACCACCTTTCGTACAAACTTAAAAAGTAAAATAGGTAAGGTTGTTGAAATTGGACTTAACGCTACCTATTCCCTTTCAGACAGGAATGGAATTCAAGAAAATAGCGACACCAGGGGAGTTATTCAAAACATGCTAATCTTAGACCCATTAACACCTGTTACTTACGCTCCAGGTCAGGTTCCTCAATCGGTTATCGACAATGCCAACGCCAATAATGTACCGCTATTAACCGACAAAAGCGGAAACGTTTACGGTTACCCAGCCTTTTCAACAGGTGAAGTTCTAAATCCTGTAGCATACGGCAACGAAATTGACAAAACAAATTACGATGAGAAGCAATTTCTTGCTTCGGTATATTTAAAATTAAATTTAGCTGAAGGCCTTTCGGTGACTTCTCGATTTGGTTTCGACCAAGGGGAAACAGAAACCCAAACCAGGGTTATCCCTTATTATGTTTCTTCTGAAGCTGCAAATACCGCTTATTCTGGATCACAAGAACAGGTTGAAAGCACCAGATGGTTATGGGAAAATTTCGTAACCTACGAAAAATCATTCGGATCACACAATTTCAAATTAATGGCTGGTTACTCGGCAGAAGATCAAGATATTGAAACCCCATTAAAAAGTAGTGGTTCTGTAGCCATTGCAGACTTTACAGATTGGGATTTTGATTTACCTGGGTTTAACACCCAAGTAGATATCGTAGATCCTTATTATGATAATATGGTGTCACTTTACAGTAGACTTTCTTACGATTATGACGACAAATATCTTTTTGAAGCTTCGGTGAGATCAGATAAGTCTGATAAATTTCCAACAGATAATAAAACAGGCATATTCCCTTCATTTTCTGCTGGATGGATTCTTTCCAATGAAGGCTTTTGGAATACAGATTCTGGATTTAATTACCTTAAGTTTAGAGCCAGTTGGGGGCAAAATGGTAGTAGATCCAATTTAGATGGTAACTCAGATAAAACCTATATTACAAACATAATAGATGGGCAATCTATTGATTATTTGGGTAATCAAGGTGCCGAAATCACCGGGTATGCCAATCCGAATCTAGTATGGGAAACATCAGAACAGTTTAATGTTGGAATGGATTTAAGAGCCATCAATAATAAGTTGTCTTTCTCTGCCGATTACTATAAGAAAACCACAAGAGATGCCATTGTAAAGGATGGTTCGTTAATCACCCCTGGTTCTGCAGGATTTCTTTCCAATGAATTTAATTCTGGAACCATTGAAAACTCAGGTTTAGAGTTTGAATTAGGCTTTAACGACACCTGTAGCAATGGGTTTAGCTACAGTATTAGCGCCAATTTATCGACCCTTAAAAATGAAGTTACCGAGATTTTATTTGTACCCGATGGGACCTCTTTAGTAGGAGCTGGTGCCCCGCAAAATGCAGATGGCATTACAAGATTTTCTGAAGGATTACCTTCTTGGTATTTCTACGGTTTTAAAACCGATGGCATAGACCCTAATACCGGTGAGGTCGTTAAAGTAGACACCAATAACGACGGTAACATAACCAATGCCGATAAGACCATGATTGGATCGCCACACCCAGACTTACTTTACGGTGGAAATATCAACTTAGCTTATAAAGCTTTCGATTTCAATTTGCAATTTCAAGGTACTGCTGGAAACGATATCGTATCGGTTTACCACCAACCTTCTAGACCCATCACAAACAAACCGATACATTTTTATGAAAACAGATGGCAACAACCTGGGGATAATGCAAGCTATCCTGGTGCAGCCCATGTTATTGGTTCCTACGACACCGATTTAATGGTTGAAGACGGCTCATACATGCGAATCAAACAAATTCAATTCGGTTACACCCTGCCTGAAGCCTTTTTAAGTCAACTAAAAATTAAACATCTAAGACTTTATTTATCGTTAGACGATTATTTCACCTTTACCCAATACAGTGGTTTAGATCCTGAAATTGGAAACTTTAATTACGATTCTATAGGTGTTGATAGAGGTTTTTATCCTACAGCTGCTAAAGCACTTTTCGGATTATCACTAAACTTTTAACACTAAAAAATCAACATTTTATGAAAAAAATAATTATAACATTTATAGCAGTAATCTGTATTGGTATTATTTCGTGTAGCGAAGATTTTACTACCAATCCTAGATTAAACGTGCAAGATCTAGACACCTATTTTCTTGAAGAAGCTAATGTGGAAACCGCAATAATAGGCATCTACGATTTAATGCAATTTAACTACAGTAGAGACTGGCACAGTGCCTATTTTGTAAAATTGTTACCTGGCGACGATGCCAATGCAGCAGGAGGAAATTCTGGTGACCAACAACAATTACAGAATATTGATGATTATAGTGATGTATCCTCCTCTAACGCTTCCATTTCTAGTATTTGGGATTTGTTTTACAGAACGATTGCATTGTCAAATCTGGTGATAATAAACATCCAGGATAGTAACCTAAGTAATAAAGAGAGGGCTTTAGCCGAAGCCAAATTTATGAGAGCATGGTGTTATTTTGAATTAACCACTATGTTTGGCGAAGTCCCTTTAAGATTAACGATTCCGGAAGTGGCAGAAGATTTCGGACTTGCGAAATCGCCACAAAGCGAAATTTATGCACAAATAGAAGCCGATTTAACAGATGCGATTGCTTCACTTCCAGAAAAAGGTGCTAGCGACAGCTTCAGAGCGTCAAAGGGAACTGCACAAGCCCTTATGGGTAAAGTATTAGTTTTTCAAGAAAAGTACCCAGAATCTCTACCCTATTTTCAAAGTGTCATTTCTAATCCGTCACACGATTTAGAACCTAACCCTGAAGATGTTTGGAGCATCAATAACGAATTTGGAATAGAGTCTTTATTCGAGATGGGATTTGTTTCAACTTCTGAAAGAGACTGGGGTAATATTGCCTGGGGAGGAAGAACAGAAAGTAATTTACACATTCAACTTATGGGACCTCGTGGTGATGGTATCTTCGATCTTACTGGCACCGGACTTATAAACGGATGGGGCTTTAACTTACCTACAGCAAAACTTGCCGATGCCTTTAATCAAGCAGGCGATACCAAAAGAAAATCGGCTACTCTAATGACTGAAGCAGAATTAATTGCTGCTGGCGGATCGGTAGATCAATCGGCTGCTACAGGAGGTTCTATTTGGGATTACGAAGGTTCAATTCGAATTAAATACGCTACCAAAAGTGAGGATACCAGTGCCGATGGTATAAAAGAATTAAATTACAGCACCAATTTTAGGCTATTCCGCTATGCGGAAGTACTATTATTAGCAGCCGAAGCTTACAATAAATCGGGTCAAGATGCCGCCGCTAGAATGGAGTTAAACAAAGTTAGAAACAGAGCTGGTTTAGCCGACATTAGTACGTCATTATCAGGGCAAAATTTATTCCAAGCCATTGTTAAGGAAAAATATTTAGAATTAGCTTTTGAAGGCCAACGCTTCTGGGATTTAGTACGCTGGGATTTAGCAGCCACTGAATTAGCAGGTACAGGATATTCATCAATGAATGATTTATTCCCTATTCCAATTACAGAAATAGATAAAAATTCTGAACTAGATGAAGGCGATCAAAATCCAGGTTACTAATACCATTTCCAGTTTAAAAAACGGAAACTTAAAACATAATTAATTGGTTTAGTTCATTCATGAAATAAGGCAGCTAGAAAACTTTTCTTGCTGCTTTATTTTTTATAATTTTCTAAAAATAATATGGATTTTGTCACAGCAAGGAAGCAAGGCGTCTGCCGAATCATTATAAGATTCTCCAGAGTAACCTCTTCATAAGGGCAATAAATTCATGATACAAATTACGAACATTCAAAAAAAATTACATGCGTAAATTCGGTTTCCTACTTCTTGCTTTTGTGCTCATAAATTGTGATTCAAACACGAACACCTCAAGCGCATCTCCTTTATTTAAGCAAATTCCATCTAGCCAATCACATATTCAATTCAGCAATAAATTAACAGAAACCGATTCTTTAAATTACTTCACTTACACTTCCATATACATGGGTGGCGGTGTTGCCGTTGGAGATATTAATAATGATGGTCTAGATGATATTTTTTTCATTGGAAACCAAGTCTCTAATAAATTATACCTCAACAAAGGCGGATTAAAATTTGAAGACATTAGCAAAACCGCCAACATGACGGGGGATAACAGATGGTATACCGGCGTTACAATGGCCGATGTAAACCATGATGGTTATTTAGATATATATTGTGCCGTAGCTGGAAAAAACGGTGTAAAAAACAACCAACTTTTTATAAATAACAAAGATAACACCTTTACTGAAAAAGCGAAAACTTACGGTATTGACGATGCAGCAAACTCCATACAAGCCACGTTTTTTGATTATGACAACGATGGTGATTTAGACCTGTATCTAGCTACTTACCCCATAGCACATCCTTCTACAACCAACATGGTTTACAAAAATAATATGGACCATGTTACCCTAGAAGAATCGGACAAACTATTTAGAAACGACGGTGACACTTTTACTAATATCACCGAAGAAGCAGGTGTTAAAAACTATAGTTTTTCTTTAGGAATTACGGCTGCCGATATTAATAATGATGGCTGGCAGGACCTGTATGTATCCAACGATTATAGTATTCCCGATTTTTTCTACATTAACAATCAAGACGGCACGTTTAAAGAGGTTGTAAAAGAAGCCACCAAACAAACCGCATTTTACGGTATGGGTATCGATATAGCCGACATTAATAACGACGGTTTGCTTGATATTTTTCAGGTAGATATGGACTCTAATAATAACCGTCGCCAAAAAGCAAACATGGCAAGCATGAACCCGAAATTGTTTCATGAAACTGTTTATTACGGATTTCATTACCAATACATGCAGAACAACTTACAACTAAACACGGGGTATGAAAAGCAAGGTGTACCACACTTTTCTAATATTTCCAGACTTTCAGGCACCTCATCTACCGATTGGAGTTGGGGCCCACTATTAGCCGATTTTGATAACGACGGCCTTAAAGATTTGTTTGTTACCAACGGAACTCGACGCGAGGTAAACAACAAAGATTTCTTTAAGAAAATAGGAAAAGAAGCTTACGACAAATACTCACTTCTAGAAAAAACAAAAATGATTCCTTCGGAAAAAATTGATAATTTCATCTTTAAAAACACAGGAGATTTAGGTTTTAAACGTGTAAATACCGATTGGGGTCTCGAACATAAAGGTTTTTCTAACGGAGCAGCCTATGCCGATTTAGATAATGATGGTGATTTAGAGCTTATCGTAAACAACATCGATGAGGAAGCCACAATTTTTGAAAACACCAACATAGCAAACCATTTTATTCAAATAAAATTTGATGGTGGGTCTCACAATAAATTTGGCTTAGGTAACCGTGTTTACCTTTATACAAATAATAGCATTCAAGTTCAAGAATTAACACTCACTCGAGGCTTTCAATCTTCAGTTTCACCTAAACTACATTTTGGTCTAGGTGCAGCCTCCATAGTAGACAGTCTTAAAGTGGTTTGGCAAGACGGCACGATTCAAAAGCTAAAAAACCTTCCAGTGAATCAGCTTTTAACTTTACATGTTTCTGATGCTACACTTTCTGAAGCTCACAAAACGCTTCCTTCAAAAAAACAATTTAAAACCATACAAAATGTAGTACATCATAAACATATTGAAAATGATGTAAACGACTACGATAAACAAATATTATTACCACATAAAATGTCTACTTTAGGGCCAGCATTAGCCGTTGGAGATATTAACAACGATGGTTTAGATGATTATTTTGTTGGTGGATCCTTTGGTCATACCTCTAGTTTATATTTACAAACCGCAACTGGTTTTGAAAAACAAAAAAGTACAGCCTTGGATACCGATAAACTTTCGGAAGATTTAGGCGCTCTATTTTTTGATGCCGATAGCGATGGTGATTTGGATCTGTACGTGGTAAGTGGCGGTTACGAATATGCTGAACATTCAAAAATGCTTCAAGACAGGCTGTACGCTAACGATGGCAATGGGAACTTTAGTAAAACGAAAACGGCATTACCTGAATTTCACAGTAGCGGCTCTAAAGTTTTCGCATTGGATTATAATAAAGATGGCAAACAAGACCTATTGGTTTTAGGCAGGCAAACACCAGGGAAATATCCGCTACCAGCTTCTAGTTTTTTACTAAAAAATGTATCGAACTCGCAAGTTTCTTTTGAGAACGACACGCAAACGGCAGCGCCATTTTTTAAAGATTTAGGGATGGCTACCAGTGCCGTAATTACCGATTTCAACAACGATTCTTGGCAAGACATTATTATTGTTGGCGAATGGATGCCTATTAAAGTATATCAAAACAACAAGGGTGTTTTTAAGGATGTTACCGAAACCTATGGTTTAAACAATGACACTACGGGTTGGTGGTGGCAAATAAACCAAGGTGATTTTGATGGTGATGGCGATATGGATTATATGATAGGGAACAATGGTTTAAACTATAAATATAAAGCCACCGATGCCGAAACTTTTGATATTTATGTGAATGATTTCGATGAAAACAACAAACAGGATATTGTATTAAGCTACTATAATGAAGGAAAGCAATACCCGCTTCGTGGTCGTCAATGTTCATCAGATCAAATTCCTGGAATCAAACGAAAGTTTAAAAACTACGATAAGTTTTCGCAGGCTACTTTGGTAGATGTTTACGGTAAAGACAATTTAGAAAACGCCTTGCATTATCAAGTAAAGTCGTTTGCAAGTGTGTATTTAGAAAATAAAAATGGGAAATTCATCATTCACGAATTACCTATTGAAAGTCAGTTTTCCAGCATTAACGGCATTCTTATAAACGATTATGATGGCGATGGCCTTTTAGATGCCTTAGTTGCAGGAAATTTACACAACGCTGAGGTAGAAACCCCTAGAAACGATGCCGGATTCGGATTGTTTCTAAAAGGCAATGGTAAAGGTGATTTTGAAAGTATTCCCGTTGCAAAAAGTGGTTTTTATGTTCCTGGCGACGTAAAAGATCTTAAAGAAATTACTATTGGAGGTAAAAAACACGTGATCGCTGTAAAAAACGATGATTATTTACAAGTTTTGAAGGTTCTACAATAAGGAACGCTCCTTAATTAATAGATAAAAAAACCAACGCAAATCCATTAAACTTACTTAAAGTATATTTGCTTTATATCGTTTACTTTAGGGTTACCCTAAAAAGCAGCCATACTGATCTTGTTTTACGATATCTAATAATGCTTCTAAATGTGTTGCTTTAG
Source organism: Pseudotamlana agarivorans (assembly GCF_018860245.1). Lineage (GTDB taxonomy): Bacteria > Bacteroidota > Bacteroidia > Flavobacteriales > Flavobacteriaceae > Pseudotamlana > Pseudotamlana agarivorans_A. The sequence continues at coordinate 347,203 of NZ_JAHKPD010000008.1, read as the reverse complement.
AAAAGGGTTCGTAGAGCTCCCATTTTCCGTTGGCGCGCATCCAATTTAAATGCCATTCTTTTTTGGATTTATAAAATCGAATTTTCGCAAATTCCTTTTGTACTATTTCTTTTGAGGCATCCCAAGCCGATCGGATTTCAAAAAGAATGACAACTTTACCATCATAAGAATAGCCAAAATCAAGTTGTTTTCGAACTTCTGGATCCTGTGGTCGAATAGAAGCTATAAACTTTATAATCGTCCATTCGTTAATATCGGTTGTCTTTGTAGCCATTTTAATTTCTACGCTTTGAAGTTTCAAAGTTAATAAATAGAACTATACGGCCGTTTATAAAAACAATACTAGAAAACGAAGGCGGGTATAAACCCGCCTCAATCTTCAACAAACCAAAAACAAACTATTAACCAAACTATATTATTAAATGAAACAATTTTTAATCTTGTAAATAAAAGGAGGCTTTCATACCAGCACGTGCATTTTCTCCAACCCAGATATTAAAAACTCCAGTTTCGGCAGCTTGCACCATTTTATGATTCACAAATTCTAAATCTTTTGAGCTTATAGAAAAACTTATTTCTTTAGATTCTCCAGCATTTAAATTAACATGCTCAAATCGTTTTAACTCTTTAACTGGTCTTGTAATACTTCCCACGACATCCTGGGTATACAGTTGTACAATTTCTTTGCTGGGCCTTTTTCCTGTATTGGTTACGGTAACTTTAACATGAAGCGTGTCATTAAAACCTATAGTATCTTTAGAAATGGACATATTATCATAAACAAACTCAGAATACCCTAAACCATAACCAAAAGGATACTGCGGCGTGAAACCAACATCTAAATAATGAGAATCGTTACCAAGAGAACTCTGCCAAGCGTGAATAGGTATATCATCCATTTCGATATACTCCTCTTTATTCGCTGGTCGTCCTGTATTTTTATGATTGTAAAAATAAGGCAACTGTCCTGCAGTTTTAGGCCAAGAAACAGGCAAACGTCCTTCGGGTTCGGCAAGTCCGTAAATCATATCGTAAAGGGCTTCGCCACCCATCGTCCCGGGGTGCCATGCCATTAATACGGCATTGGTTTTATCTAAAATTTTTGTAAGTGTAATTGGTCTTCCGGCCATAATTACCAATACAATAGGCTTTCCTAATTTGGCTAATTCCAAAATAAGATCTTCTTGGCCTCCAGGTAAATTGATATGGGCGCGACTATGCGCTTCTCCAGATAGTATCGCTTCTTCTCCACCAACAAACAAAATCACATCGGAAGCTTTTGCCGCTTGAATGGCTTCCTGATATCCATTTTTAGAACGATCTCTACTATGGGTAAAACCAGCTGCATATTTAAAATTAGAATGCGCTGTTTTAAAAGCATCAACCGGGGTAATGGTGTGTTCCTTTTCACCATCGAAAACCCAGGTACCTAACTGCTCATGTGGTGCATGGGCTAACGGACCAATGAGCGCTACTTTTGTATTTTTATCTAAAGGCAAAACAGCTTCATTTTTTAATAAAACAGCACTTTTTATAGCTGCTTTTTTGGCCTCATCCATATGTGCTTCTGCATAATAGTTACCAGAATGCGATTTATCGCGATGCGGATTTTCAAACAGTCCTAATCTATATTTAATACGAAGTATATTTTTTACAAATACGTTTAGTTCCTGTTCCGAAAATTTCCCTTCGCTTATTAACTCTTTTAAATGATCGGCATAACAGGTGCTGTTCATTTCCATGTCCATCCCCGCATTTGCCGATAATTCTGCAGCATGTTTTTTATCGCTTGCAAAACCATGTGCTATCATTTCTTCGGTCGAATCCCAGTCACTAACCACAAAGCCATCAAAATTCAATTCTTCACGAAGCACTTGTTTTAATATGAATTCATTTCCAGATGCAGGTATCCCATTAACTTCATTAAACGAAGACATAATAGTTGCCGCACCGGCATCTACAGCCGCTTTAAAAGGCGGTAAATACACATTGCGCAACAGGGGTTCGCTCATATTTACCGTATTATAATCTCGCCCCCCTATGGCAGCGCCATAAGCCATAAAATGCTTTGCACACGCAGCTATACTTGTAGGACGACTTAAATCGTCGCCTTGAAAACCTTCAACATAAGCTTTCCCTAAAAGGCTTGCCAAATAAGGATCCTCCCCTGGCGATTCGGCGATACGCCCCCAACGGCTATCTCTGGCAATATCTAACATAGGGGCAAAAGTCCAACGTATACCCATTGCTGAAGCTTCAAACGCTGCAATTTCAGAAGATTTTTTAGCCACTTCGGTATCCCATGATGCGGCAATACCAAGCGGTATAGGAAAAATGGTTTTGAAACCATGAATAACGTCTCTACTAAATATGAGTGGAATACCATTCGGACTCTCCTCTACAGCAATGCGTTGCAATTCGTCTACATAATCTAAATTCGATATGTTTAAAAAGGCGCCAATTTCTCCATTTTTAACCGCCTGTTTCAAGGCTTCAGGAAGTTCTTTAGTTTTACTTGATGTCCCTCTTAAATTGGTTTGCCCAATTTTTTCCTCTAGGGTCATTTTGGCAAGCAAATCGCTCACAAATTTATCTTCATCACTATTGATAGTAGCTGTTTTTTTATTTTCTGAACAAGAAAAAACACTGACTAACGCTATTAAAAATACTATTTTTTTCATGGTTAAATTTTAATTAATTGCTTTGTTAAACATGGTGCTTTGCACGCCTTTTACACCTGGAATTACAGAAAACAAAGAACCTGCTAGCGGAAAGGCTTTATGTTCTTCCTCGGTCATATCTACCGAGGCTGTAGTAATGTAGAGTATTTCGAGGTTTTTACCACCAAAAGCACAAGCTGTAACATTATGAGCAGGAACTTCAATCTTTTGAAGTACTTTACCCGTTTTTGGATTAAACCTAATTACGGCATTACCATTCCACATACCAACCCACAGCATGTCTTCTGCATCTATGGTCATACCATCGGGGAAACCAAAATCTACTGGAATTTGAACCGCGATCCGTTCGTTAGAAATCCCCCCTGTTTTATCGTCATAATCATATGCTTTTATTTGTGAAGTAGGCGTATCGATATAATACATGGTGTTCCTATTGGCGGTCCAAACGATACCATTAGAAATCGTTCGATTGCTTAATTTTTGTTCTAAAACACCTTTTCCGTTAATGGTATACAAATTGGCCTTACCTTTTTCTTGATTTAAGTGCATCGATCCTACCCAGAGCCTCCCTGAAGGATCACATTTCCCATCATTCAACCTACAACCTTCTAATTCGTTCGACATATCTGTGAACATTTTATAATCTCCAGATTTATTGTTCAAAATATACACACCATCTTCAAGAGCGATTATGGTTTCCATTTCGTCAATGGGAACCACGGTTCCGATGCGGGATTTTGTTTTAAAAACTTTATTGGTTTTCAGTTTCGGATTATAAACATGAAGTGATTTGCCTTCAATATCCACCCAATACAACTCCTGGGTTTTATAATTCCAAATGGCTCCTTCTCCTAATTTCGCTTCTATTTTATAGACCAATTTGGCCTTAATATTTTCTTTTGAACCACTTTTTTGTTCGGATTTACATCCAAAAAAAAGACAGATTATCAAGACAGAAATAACACGCTCTAACATCTAGTTAATGGTTATTTTTAAAGTTTCAGAAATATTATTTGAAGCATTTCCAACATACACCTCATAATCTCCAGTTTCTATTTCCCAGTTGGCAGTATCTGCATTATAAAATGCTAATTTGGAAACAGGAATTTCAACATCAATCGATTTACGTTCACCTTTATTTAAGCTCACTTTTGCAAATCCTTTTAACTCTTTTAACGCACGGTCTACCTTCGAATCTTTTTTACCAACATAAACCTGAACTACTTCGGCACCAGCCAAATCACCTGTATTAGAAACAGTACAGTTTATTTTAATATTAGCATCTTTAGAATAGTTTTCCTTATCGGAAGTCATATTTTTCAATTCAAAAGAGGTGTATGACAATCCGTATCCAAAAGCATATTGAGGCGCGATATTTTTGGTATCATGCCATCTATAACCTACTAAAATATCTTCTTTATAATGTTGGGTCATATCTACCCCGGGATAGGACGTTTCACCAAAACTATGCGCTCCATTATCTTTTAATTGCTTCGGAAATGAAAATGGTAATTTCCCCGAAGGGTTAACATCGCCACTAATAACATCGGCAATGGCGTGCCCCGCCATACTGCCCAAGTACCAAGACTCCACAAGGCCTTTAACTTTATCTAACCAAGGCATAGCGACTGCATTCCCAGTTAATAGGATAAAACCAAGATTTTCGTTCGCTTTAGAAATGTCATCTATAAGCGTTTCTTGCCCAAATGGGAGTCCAAATTGTTGCCTATCATCACCTTCGCAATCTTGTAAATGACTTTTATTTAATCCGCCAACAAACAAAACTACGTCGGCAGCTTTAGCCAACTTGATAGCTTCCGCTTTAAGCGAATCTTGATTTAAAGTTGGTGCGTGCACGATATCATATTCTGAAGCCCCCGTTTCATACCCCATAGTATGCAGCACTTTTGCTTTTTTATAGCGTGCTTTTATACCTTCCAAAGGAGAAATTTCAAATTTTGGTTTTAACTCTGATGAACCTCCACCAGCAGTCATAGACCTTGTGGCATTTTCGCCAATTACAGTAATAGTTAACCCAGATTGATCTTCTATAGGGAAAAAATTTGCTTCATTTTTAAGGAGTACAATCCCTTCGGTCGCTACTTTTCTAGCCACCTCATGGTGTTCTACATTATTTGCTCTACCCAATGGTCTGCCTTCATTCATATTGGTTCGCAATCGCAGTCTTAACACACGACGTACTTTATCGTTTAAAACGGCTTCTGAAATCGCACCGCTTTTAATTTTCTCTAAAAAAGGATTAGCTAAATAATAATGCTGATAATGATTTGCTGTGGTCGTCCCTAAACCGTCGGTTCCGGTTCCCATTTCAATATCTAAACCATTATTTGCAGCTTCAAGGGTGCTATGTGTCGAACTCCAATCGCTAATTACAACGCCATCAAACTTCCAATCGCCTTTTAAAATTTTATTGGTAAGCAACTCATGATGTGTGGTATACTGACCTCTAAATTTATTATAAGCTCCCATAATGGCCCATACATCGGCATCTTGTACAGCGGCTTTAAAAGCAGGTAAATAGATTTCATGCAAAGCCCTATCACTAACTTCAACATTTACTAAATCACGCCAGTGTTCTTGATTGTTCAATGCAAAATGCTTTACACAAGCGGCCACACCATTTTCCTGAACCCCTTTTATATAAGGCACGACCATAGTAGACGCTAAAAACGGGTCTTCACCCATATACTCAAAATTTCTTCCATTAAACGGGGTTCGATACATGTTTACCCCGGGCCCTAACAGAACATCTTTTTCACGATACCGGGCTTCTTCACCTAAATTAAAACCATATTCCCCTGCTAATTCCGGATTAAAAGTAGCCGCTAAACAGGTTAATGCAGGAAAGGCTGTGATGGAATCGTTTGTCCACCCTGCATAATCCCAAGAATCCCAACTAATTTCGGCACGAACGCCATGAGGCCCATCGGACATCCATATTTCTGGTATGCCCAGACGTTCTACACCTTTGGTACTAAATTTAGATTGTGCATGACACAAATCTACTTTTTCCTCTAAAGTTAATAACGGTAAAATACTATCAATTCTAGCGTCTATATTTACACTTATTTTGGAAGTTGAAGCCATCTCCTTTTCCGTTTTAGAAGCACAAGAATTCAATAAGCAGGCGCTTACTAAAACCAGGCTGTATTTCCATATCTTTCTCATAAAATATTAATGCTTTTTAAGACAAATTGCCGTTCGCAAATTTTGGTTTTGGTTTGAGAAAATAAAACTATCTAGAAATGAAAAACATCATTAAAACAAATACAGCACTTTGTAAAACATTTGTTGCAAATGCTTGTTTTTACATGATAATTAAAGGGTTATAGGGAAATGAATGACAGATATGTGTATTACATCTGTTGCATGAGCTAAAAGCAAGACCTTGAAGCGCTCTGGTATGCTATTCGAATTCAATGTAGAAAAGAACAGGCATCGTTCCAAAGTTTAATTCTACGAAACTAGAACGGTATTAAAGAAACAGCAAACCATAGCCCAGAATCGGCAAACGGTTCATTTTTTTTGAATTGATACTAGCTGTGAAGTATAAAATATAATTGATAGAAAGAAAATTACAAAATGGACATGCTGTTTTAGTTCTTAATCTAAAAGTTTAAAGTTTAGCATTTGAATCCAGACACGCCGTGTCGCCATAAAACCACTAAACCTAACGTAAATTTGTAGTGTAATTATAACGATTACATTTTTTCATATAGTTAGTTTAGTTTGGTTTTTAAAGATTAAGCTGCTGCAGGTGTGGTTACCTACAGCAGCTTAATTTTTTATATGCCATACAGATTTATTGAATTTCTACTATACCAGTCTATCCATAATAATCAAAAAGCCCCCACAGTTTTGCGAAGGCTTTTAATTAGTATATTGCTAAGAATATTTCTATTCGATTTTCAGCATTAAAGCGTCAAAGGAATGTGTTTTAATACCTATCAAACCAATTATGGTTTCTCCCTTTTTTATAACAGTCCCATTAATAGTATAATCTAATAGTTCTGTTTTAAACTTTTTATTTGCATTACCTGCAGCAATCATATTTCCTGCGGTTAGTCCTGGCCCTATAATTAAACCCACAGGAAATGAACTTGTGGTTTCTTGCATTCCATATGAATTCGTCTCATTCGTATAAAAACTCATAGGGCTTAACAATAAATACCATAAATAGGATGCTGGACTTTGCTTTAAAGATTTGTAAACCTTATCACGATCCATTATATAGATAGCGTCTTCATTAACATAAGCCAATTTAACATCGCGCCCAAAAACAATATCCTTGTCAGAGTTATTAGTTATTTTAACAGCAACAAGTTTAACACCTCTTTTTACTTCTTTTTTAGCATATTTTTTATCAAGAAGATCATATTTATATTCTAATATTATTCCTCCTGACTCTTTTTTAGATATATACGAAATAGACTGGGGCTCAATGTTTTTATAGCTTGAAGCACAATTTGTTAACATTGAAATAGCTAAAAACAATAGGGTGATTTTAATAATTTTCATTTTAGTTGTTAAGGTGGTTAATATCTGGTTACATTACATAAAAAATCCGCAATACCTATACAAATTATAGTATTACGGATTTTACTCGTACTCAAGGTGGGAATCGAACCCACACTCCAAAGGAATCGGATTTTGAATCCGACGCGTCTACCAATTCCGCCACTTGAGCTAATGGACAGCAAAAATATATATTTTTTCCATATTAATCATAAAAATACCTAGCAATATGCTTTTTAGGTTAAAATAAATCCATAAATTTGCACCTCGTTAAAAACAACGTAGCGTTTATACGCTCTAAAACAACAAGTTAACTATGCCAATTGTAATCACAGAAGCGAAAATTTTTGCATGTACTCAAAGTAAAGTTTTAGGAGAAAAAATTGCCAAAGCTTTTGGAGCAGAATTAGGTAATGTTATTACGTCTACTTATAGCGATGGTGAGTTTCAACCATCTTACGAAGAGTCTATTCGTGGTACTAGAATTTTCATTATTGGATCTACAAATCCAGGAGCAGAAAACTTAATGGAAATGTTATTAATGATTGACGCTGCTAAACGTGCATCGGCAAGACATATAACGGCTGTATTGCCTTATTTTGGATGGGCAAGACAAGACAGAAAAGATAAACCTCGTGTACCAATTGCAGCGAAGTTAGTTGCAAAAATGCTGGAAGCAGCTGGAGCGACACGTATTATTACAATGGATTTACACGCCGATCAAATTCAAGGTTTTTTCGAAAAACCTGTAGATCATTTATTCGCATCTACTATATTTTTACCATACTTACAAAGCCTAAATTTAGATAACTTAACCATTGCATCTCCAGATATGGGAGGTTCAAAACGTGCTTATGCTTATTCTAAAGCCTTAAAAAGTGATGTTGTAATTTGTTATAAGCAACGCGCTAAAGCCAATATCATTTCTCACATGGAACTTATTGGTGATGTTACTGGTAAAAATGTTGTTTTAGTAGATGATATGGTTGATACCGCTGGAACACTTACTAAAGCAGCCGATTTAATGATGGAACGTGGTGCTTTAAGTGTAAGAGCTATTTGTACGCACCCTATTTTATCGGGTAAAGCATACGACAATATTAACAACTCAAAATTAGAAGAATTAATAGTAACCGATTCTATTCCTGTTAAGCCTTTAAGCGACAAGATTAGAGTTTTAGGATGTGCCGATTTATTTGCACAGGTTATGGAGAAAGTTCATAACAACCAATCTATTAGTTCAAACTTTGTAATGTAAAACGTTCCTTTTCCGTAAAGGGAATCGAACACAAAAAGTGAATTTTAATTAAATATATATAACAAATGAAATCAATTACAATCGACGGATCTCAAAGAGAAAGCGTAGGCAAAAAAGCAACAAAAGCCTTACGTAATGCTGGTCAGGTTCCTTGCGTATTATACGGAGGAGATAAACCAGTGCATTTCTCTGCACCAGAATTAGCTTTCTCTAAACTTGTATACACGCCTAATGCGCATACAGTTGTGATTAATTTAGACAATGGTGAAACACTTAATGCAGTATTACAAGACATTCAATTTCACCCTGTAACAGACAAAATATTACACATCGATTTCTATCAATTATTTGAAGATAAAGAAATTGCTTTAAATATTCCTGTAAACTTAGTAGGTAACTCTAGAGGTGTTAAAAACGGTGGTGTTTTAAGAAGAAACAACCGTAAATTACGTATTAAAGCACTTCCTGCTAACTTACCAGATTTTATCGAAATCGATATTACACCGCTTAAAATTGGTGATAAAGTATCTGTAGCAGATCTATTAAACGAAAAATACTCTTTCTTACATACAGACAACACTGTTGTTTGTCAAATTAGAACATCTAGAACAGCTATTGCTGAAGATGAGGAAGAAGAAGGAGCGGAAGAAGGAGCGGAAGCTGCTGCTGAAGCAACTCAAGAATAAATTTTATTCTTCAACTTATATAAAAAGCATCCTGTCCCGAAAATTTTCGGGATTCAGGATGCTTTTTTATTTTTACAAAAAACGCATCGATGTGGTCATTTTTAGTTAGTCTTTTTAGAAATACGCCACTTGTAGAAGAACAAAATCCTATGAAAAAATATTTAATCGTTGGTTTAGGAAATATTGGTGATAAGTATGAAAACACACGCCACAACATTGGTTTTAAAGTACTTGATTTCTTTGCCAAGAAAGAAGACTTAACTTTTGAAACTCAAAAACTGGGTGATCTTACTACCTACAAATTAAAAGGAAGAACCTTCATATTTTTAAAACCCAATACCTTTATGAATTTAAGCGGAAAGGCTATCCTGTATTGGTTAACGAAAGAGAAAATTCCGTTAGAAAATTTACTAGTCATTACCGACGATTTAAACTTACCTTTTGGAAGCATTCGTGTTAAAACTAAAGGCAGTGACGGTGGGCATAATGGATTAAAAGACACTCAAGACAAACTAAACACCAACAAATACAACCGTTTCAGATTGGGAATCAGTGACGCTTTTTCAACAGGCCGACAAGTGGATTATGTTTTAGGTGAATGGACTCCAGAGGAAAGTGACAAACTTAAAGAACGCCTAGAAAAAGCTACCGAACTTATAAAATCTTTCGGTTTAGCAGGTATTAATAACACTATGAATAGTTTCAACGGCAAATAAATTTAAGACTACCGTATAATAATTTTTTTAGTAAAGGTTTTTATAGCATTAGTTACATATAAAATATACATTCCAGACTTCAATTGTCTTAGCCTTAACGTTTCTTCTAAGTTGGTAAGTCCCACTTGAGTATCTTCATAAACCAGGCGATTATTAAGATCTAAAACTTTAATTTCAATATCATTATTAGAAGGGTTATACATTTTTAGAACAAAATCCCCTTCGCTCGGGTTTGGAAAAACAACTAAATTTTCATCCTTATTTGGGTTTTCTGGATTGTCTAATGGTGATTCTGTGGTATCGCAAATTTCAATAAACCAAGAATTTAAAACCCCCTGATCTCCCGCTTCAAAGTCCCCCAAAAGAATGGTCCAATTGCCAGAAATATTCTCACCATCAAATTGCGACAGTAATTCATTTAATGGCTGATAGGCTAATCCCGCAGCAGAATTTGAACAATTATAGGGTTCAGCATCATCATCATAAAGACCAAGCATATTTACCTCATCGCCACAATCTTCGTGATATTTTAACTTGACTTCTGTACCTTGCGGACTTACAACGGCAAATTCTAAATCGCCTATATAACCATGACTAATATTAATGCCAATATTTAGATCTGTAATGGTTACCGAAGCACCAACATTTATGGTGTGACTCTCTGTAAAAGCTTTTCCATTATCTGTTATAGCAATCCCTAAATTAGATCCAGACGCATACTGATTACAACTGGTATCCACAGTATAATTTATAGAAAAATCATGTGTGTTAATGCTGAAGAAATGATTATCTGTAGGCACAACCATAATTCTACAGTACGGCGCTGGTAAGTCTGGAACCACAAACGTATAAGCACCATTATTGGGAACATTTGAAGCCAACACATCGTTATAATTCATGCCCCCATCGGTAGATAACAAAATATCTACATGCGAACTTCCTGCCAAATTATTTGTGCTATTAACCCGCCATGATACAGTTTCTGTAGTGCCACTAACCCATGTAATACCTTCTTTATTTTGAGAAGTCACTTCGAAAGGCCCATAGGCTGCATCGAAAGTCACACGCATATCGTCATGATTGTTAGATCCGCCACCTAATTTATTATCTCTTACGGTTAATCTAAAATCTGCTGTTCTGCCTACGGTAGGCACTTTTTCCCACTGGGTGGTATTTAAACCAAACCTTAAATCGGTTAAATTAGGAAAGTACCTCATAGGTTTTTCTGTAGGTAAAAACGAACGAAATAGTACAGCGTTTGAATTTGAAAAATTAGGATCTGGATAGCTCGTTGCCGCATTATTTTCATTAAACTGCTCCCAACAGTACGTTAGTACATCACCATCTAAATCGGTTGCCGATCCTTCTAACATAAAAGGCGTTCCAATAGGTAAGACTAAATCATCTCCGGCATCAACATTTGGCGTAGCATTACCTGTATCTGTTACAGTTGCACAAGTCGTGGTTTTCACAAAACTAGTAACTTGAGCAATTGAAATGGCATGAAAATATGGATCACTATTTAATTGCACATTATAAGACCCTGTAATTCCAGCATAACCTAAAATGGTAGACCCACCCCCTGGTTCCATTTGGCTATTAAAACCTTCGTTACCATCATGTGTCCAGGTATGTGTTGCTCCAAATTGATGTCCAATTTCATGTGCCACATAATTTATGTCAAAATTAATACCATGTGGAGATGAACTTGTAGAAAACCCCGCACCTTTATGCGTTTTTGCGGGATAAGAACCACCGTTATTACAAACACAGCCCAAACATCCTGCATCACCGGTGCCATTATCATTGGCATCATTTATCCCTCCAAAAAGGTGTCCAATATCGTAATTTGATTCTAAAATAACGAGGTCTAAGGTGTTTGCTAATTGCTGATTGTAACTTCCTAAACCGGTATAAGGATCGGTGCTTGGGTTTAGATAAATGACAGCATCGTTAGTAGGAATTAATTCTAAAGACACATTAAAATCCTTTTCAAAAACTGCGTTTATATTGGTTAATGTGGCATTGATAGCAGCATTTACAGAAGCTAAACTACCGCCATTGGCCTGGGCATATTCACCAGTAACAGAAATGGCGATTCGATATTTACGGTGTTTCCCATCATCGGCATCTTTAGCACCTTCAGATTTAAAAGTTTTATCTAAATCTGCATTCAAACTTGCACATTCAAGGAACACGTTTTCTGTAACATTAGATTTTGAAGTCACTAATATTTCATCAGGTCTATTTAATACGGGTTGATAAACTAATGTTTTATCACGCCCCAAAACCATAGCCGAGAGTCCGTTGTATGGAGACAAACTAAAGCGCATACGCACCATTGGATTATCTAAACTTTTAGCGATAAACGATTTAATTTCAGGGTATTTTGCCTGCAAATCAGGATGTAACACCGAAGATTCGGCTATTTCAAAACGTTCTAACGTTCCATTTTTACTAGGAAAACTTAATATTAAATTGGCCGATTTAGAGCTGCTAGATTGTTTTGAAACACCGGTTAAAGTTTCCGATAACGCATCGTAATCAAACCGATAATAAACCCCTTTTCCATCAACCTTACCCTTAGTGCGCTTCTGTAAAGACTTACTATCACTAACTTTAACAAAAAAATTAGTTTGTGATAATGCTGAAAATGCAAACAAAAGCATTGCAGTTGTTAAAACATAATGTAGTTTTGTTTTCATAAACAATTTAGAGGCTATTTATTCCTTCAAATATAGCAAAACTATAAGTATTAAGTTTTATTCAATACATGCGAAAAGTTAAAAATATAGAGACTTACAAGTCTGAAGAGCCTGCAGTGGTAACAATTGGAACTTTTGATGGCGTGCATATTGGACATCAAAAAATAATAAAACGCTTAATTAACACAGGCAAAGAAGACGGCTTAAAATCTGTAATACTTACTTTTTTTCCGCACCCTAGAATGGTTTTACAAAAAGATTCTAACATTAAATTGATAAATACCATCAAGGAACGTCATGATATTTTAGACGATTTAGGATTAGATTATTTAATGATTAAAAAATTCACTCAAGAATTTTCTAGAATTTCTGCCGAAGATTTTGTGAAAGACATTTTAGTCGATAAAATTAATGCCAAAAAAGTTATTATTGGATACGATCATCGGTTTGGAAGAAATAGAAATGCTGATATCAATGACTTAAAGGTTTTTGGTGAAACTTACGGTTTTGAAGTTGAAGAAATATCGGCTCAAGACATAAACGATGTTTCGGTGAGTTCTACTAAAATAAGAAAAGCCCTAGAAGCAGGCGATATTTTAAAAGCCAATGCTTTTTTAGGCTATAACTTCATGATTTCTGGTGTTGTTACCAAAGGAAAAGGCTTAGGAAAACAACTTAATTTTCCCACGGCAAACCTAAAGATCATTGAAGATTACAAAATTATCCCAAAACAAGGCTCGTATATTGTACGCGCTACAGTACAAGGAAAACCTGTTTTTGGCATGATGAATATTGGCATGAACCCTACTGTAAATGGCAGTAATCAAACTATAGAAGTGCACTTTTTTGATTTCAATGCAGACATTTACGATGACACTATAAAAATTGAGTTTTTACACCGTTTACGAGATGAAGAAAAATTTGATTCGATTGAAGCTTTAACCGAGCAACTTAAAAAAGACAAAACAACTGCGTTAGATTACATTTCTAAACACCATGCTGAATAAATGGTTTTTTAAACATATCGACAACTCGGCTTTAGTTGTTTTCCGAATCATTTTCGGGGCTTTATGTTTTTTAGAATCGGTTGGTGCTATTTTTACAGGTTGGATTAAACGCACGCTCGTTGAACCTAAATTCACATTTAATTTTATAGGTTTTGAGTGGTTGCAACCACTCCCAGGTGATGGCATGTACTATTATTATGCCCTCATGGGTATTTTTGGTTTACTTATTATGGTAGGCTACAAATACCGACTTAGCATGATTTGCTTCACACTCATGTGGTCTGCAACCTATTTAATGCAAAAATCATCTTATAACAATCACTATTACCTCTTAATGCTTTTAAGCGCGATTATGGTGATTCTTCCCGCTAATAAATACGCTTCTATCGATGCTAAAATAAACCCTGAAATAAAAACGGATGCCATGCCACAATGGTGCCGCATTGTTATCATTCTGCAACTTTTTATAGTTTATACCTACGCTTCTATAGCCAAACTGTACCCCGATTGGCTTGATGCCACCGTTATAGAAACCTTAATGCGAGGCAAAAAGGACTATGTCTTAGTTGGTGAATTGCTTCAACAAAAGTGGTTGCAGTATCTTTTAGCCTATGGCGGTATTTTATTCGACGGGCTTATTGTGCCTTTGCTTTTATACAAACCCACCCGAAAATATGCCTTTGGAGCTTCAGTAATATTTCACATATTTAATTCTTTAGTCTTTCAAATTGGTATTTTCCCGTATTTATCGCTTGCTTTTACCTTGTTCTTTTTTCCTTCCGAAGTCATTCAGAAATTATTCCTAAAAAAGAAAACACATTACAAGGGTGGAGCAGTTATTATTCCGAAGCACCAAAACATTTTTTTAGTTATATTTTTCACCTATTTTATCATACAAATTGGTTTACCGCTACGTCATCATTTTATAGCAGGCAATGTACTTTGGACTGAAGAAGGTCATCGTTTATCATGGCGTATGATGTTGAGATCGAAAACCGCTAGAACAACTTACTGGATTGAAAACAAAGCCAATGGCAAGCGCTTTAAAGTGAACCTAAACCAGTATTTAACAAAGAAACAGGTGCGTTCGGCAAGTGCCAAGCCCGATGTTATTTGGCAATTTTCACAACGTCTTAAAAAGCAATATAAAGCCAACAATATGGCTATTGGGGTTTTCGTAGATTGCCAAGTAAGTGTTAACGGTAAACCTTACCAAACCCTTATTAATCCTGATATTGACATCGCCAATATGCCTTGGGATGTTTTTAAACACAGTTCATGGCTACTCCCTGTTAAGTAATCGTAAAATTCGTGTAGTGTTTCCATTAGAATTATTCGTAATTCCCTAAATTTGTCGCTTAAATTTTCACGACATGTTACAAGTTGCATTTATTAGAGAGAACAAAGAATTGGTAGTTGAACGCTTAACCAAAAGAAACCTTAACGCTGTTCAATTAGTAGAAGATGTAGTTACTTTTGATGAAGACCGCAGACGTCTTCAAGCAGAATTAGACAACACTTTAGCCGAATCCAACACGCTTTCTAAAGAAATTGGTAACTTATTTAAATCGGGACAAGTTGAAAAAGCTAACCAATTAAAAGCAAAAACCACACTATTAAAGGAAACTTCAAAAGATCTTTCTGAGTTGTTAAACGCTAAAGCGGAAGCATTAAATGAATTGCTTTATAAAATCCCTAACGTACCTAATGCCATTGTACCTAGCGGAGTTTCTGAAGACGATAATGAAGAAATTTTTAAAGCTGGAGAAGTTCCAAAACTGCACGAAGGTGCCTTACCACACTGGGAATTAGCTAAAAAATACGACATTATAGATTTCGAATTAGGAAACAAAATTGCTGGTGCTGGTTTCCCTGTTTATAAAGGGAAAGGCGCACGACTACAACGTGCCTTAATTGCATACTTTTTAGATAAAAATACAGCCGCTGGCTATACTGAATATCAATTACCTCATGTGGTTAACGAAGCTTCAGGTTTTGGTACTGGGCAATTGCCAGATAAAGAAGGGCAAATGTACCATATTACTGAAGACAACTTATACTTAATTCCTACTGCTGAAGTTCCTGGAACCAACATTTTTAGAGATGTGGTTTTAAATGAAAGCGAATTGCCAGTAACCATTACGGGCTATACACCATGTTTTCGTCGTGAAGCAGGTAGTTATGGGGCACATGTTAGAGGATTAAACAGGTTACACCAATTTGATAAAGTTGAAATTATTAGAGTGGAACATCCTAGTAAATCTTACGAAGCATTAGATGGTATGGTAAGTCATGTGAAAGGAATTTTGGAAGAACTTAAATTACCATATAGAATTTTACGTTTATGTGGTGGCGATTTAGGCTTTACTTCAGCTTTGACTTACGATTTTGAATTATTTTCAACAGCGCAAGATCGCTGGTTAGAAATTTCTTCAGTATCAAACTTTGAAACCTTTCAAGCAAACCGATTAAAGCTACGTTTTAAAAATAGTGATGGTAAAAATGAATTAGCACATACCTTAAACGGGAGCTCTTTAGCTTTACCAAGAGTACTGGCAGGAATTTTAGAAAACTACCAAACCGAAGCAGGTATCGTAGTTCCAGAAATTTTACAACCATATACAGGGTTTAAAATTATTGACTAAACCTCCACTTAATTAGCAGGTAAAACACTACGCTTTAATTAAGTTTTTTTATACAAAATCGACAAACCACATATTTATCTCGTCATTCAACGATAAATATGTGGTTTTTTTGCGTTTTACAAATTTATTCTCCAAGTTAGCGATAAGAACCCCCAAAACTACTTATCATGAAAAACCTAATACGTCTTGGGCTTATAATAGTACTTATATATTTTGTGAGTCAAATCTTGTCTCCAGATTTTGATCTTTTTAAATCGGGAACCAAAACGAGTATCAGCAAATCTGGTGACAAATAATAAAAAGCATTGCTAGTTGTTTAAAATACAACGAAATAGAAATAAAAGGTTTCCCTAAAGCAAGGAAACCAACGATAGTCCCCAATCGAGTGTTTAATTTAATAGTAGCAATACAAATTATTTTGATTGGTCTATGCCCGAATTTTATTCGGGCATTTTTTTGTTGTATTTTTTAAGATACCGGGCTAGAAATTGTTCTATTTAAAACAGCATTCAATTCATGACTATGGGCTTAATAACATCTTAATTTTCTTATTTTTGGTTGTGAATTCGTCACGAGTTTAAGTTATTCAAATAATAAGAAAACAGCTTTATTAATATGGAAATACATATCAATGCCTTTAGTATCTTTGTGCTATGAAGCGTTTCCTAATTTTTTTCTTAATTATTAGCCACTCCTTGTTAGCACAAGAAGACATTTTAGCTAAGGAATACTACAAAAATGGAGACTATGATAAAGCGTTAATAGCCTACCAAAAGCTTTATGACCGCTCACCTTCAAACGTAAACTACATCAACCAGATTGTTAGCACACAGCAACAACTGGAGCTATATGCGGAAGCAAACGCCTTTTTAGAATCCATAATGAAACGCGTGCAATACCCTGCATTTTTTGTAGAAATGGGTTATAACTATCAACTTAGTAAAGATCAAAAATCGGCAGAAACCTATTACAAAAAAGCCCTTGATGCCTTAGATGAACGCCCAACTCATGTATATGCCATAGCACGAGGATTTCAAAATCACGCGCTATTAAATGAAGCCGCAACAGCTTATGAAAAAGCCATGGTTTTAAATCCGAATTTCAATTTTAGCGTGCAGCTTGCTCAAATTTATGGCGAACAAGGACATATCGATAAAATGTTTACCCGCTATATTGAATATGCCGAATCGAATCCTTCGGTTTCAAGCGATGTTAAACGTGCAGTTAACGATTTTATAAGTGAAGAGCCTACGAATGAAAACAATATTTTATTCAAAAAAATATTGCTAAAAAAAATGCAGCAGGATCCCAAACCACTGTGGAATTCACTTTTAAGCTGGTTGTTTATTCAGCAAAAAGAATATAAAAAAGCCTTTATTCAAGAAAAGGCCATTTATAACAGACAACTCCTAACCTTGCACCCTATTTTCGAATTGGCCGAGATCGCAGCTAGCGAAAACGAAACCCAATTAGCTAAAGATATCTACAATTATGTTATTGAAACCACCAAAAGCGATAACACCAAACTTGAAGCTTATTTTAACATCCTTGAAATAGATATTAAAACAAGTAATAAAAGAGATTACCCCCAAATAAAAGAAACATTTTTAGCACTGTTATCTCAATATCCTAACAAAGACAAATCGCTAGATTTAAAAATTGCTTACGCCAACTTTCTATCCTTTTATTTAAATGAAACAGACGAAGCCATACGTTTCTTAGAAGACACCCTTAAGGCGCCTTTAAACAAACTTGAACAGGCCCAAGTTAAACTTAAACTGGGTGATATTTTGGTCATTCAGGAAAAATTCAACAAAGCTTTAATCTATTATACCCAAATTCAACGCAACTTAAAAAACAGCACCATTTCTCAAGAAGCTCGTTTTAAAGTCGCAAAAGCGAGCTATTATAAAGGTGATTTTAAATGGGCCGAATCACAACTTAAAATTTTAAAATCATCAACCTCCCAATTAATTGCCAATGATGCTTTAGACTTAAAATTATTGATAACTGATAATAAATATGAAGACTCGCTTCAAACCGCTTTAAAAATTTATGCTAAAGCTGATTTGTTAGCGTTTCAAAATAGGAATGATGAAGCGATTACTTTATTAGACAAAATACTAGAGGCTCATAAAACCGAACCTATAATCGCTCAAACTTTATTTAAGCAAGCGCAATTGTACGAAAAAGAATCTCAATTTAACAAAGCGCGCGCCAATTACGAAGGCATTATCGCCAATTATCGCGAGGGTATTTTAATTGACGATGCCTATTTTAACCTCGCAAAAATTTACGAATACCACTTAAACGACCCCAAAAAAGCAAAAGATTTATACGAGAAAATCATATTTAATCATGCCGATAGTATTTACTTCGTAGAATCTAGGAAACATTTTAGGGCTTTAAGAGGTGATGCCGTAAATTAAATTTTGAGGGCTAACCTAAATCAGTAACAATTCAACAACAAAAAATGTATATATACAACGAAACAATGAATGTGGATGATTCTGTGCATGACGCATGGCTAATCTGGATCAAAGCACATATCCCAAAGGTTTTAGGCACTGGAAAATTCGAAAAAGCAACCCTAACAAAAGTTTTAGTAGAAGAAGAAATGGGCGGACAAACCTATTCTGTGCAATACAGATCGTATTCTCGAGAAGCTTTAGACGCCTTTTATCGAGACGATGCCGAGAAATTTCGCCTTGAAGGCCTGAAAAATTTTGCAGATAAAATGCTGACTTTTAAAACAGAGTTGCAAATTGTAAATGAATTCACGGTGAACTTTAAATAGTGTAGCTTTGCACCAAGCCGTAAAGGCTTTTTATTAATTATAAACCAGAATTCGTGGCAAATAATCAAAACCATCATCAAGTAAAGGCAAAAAAACATTTAGGTCAGCATTTCTTAAATGACGAAACCGTAGCCGAAAAAATTGCCGATACCCTAGCTTTAAAAAACTATAAAAATGTTTTAGAGATAGGACCAGGAATGGGCGTTCTTACTAAGTATCTATTAAAAAAGGACGTGACCACCTATGTGGTTGAAATTGACACCGAATCGGTTGAATACCTACAAGCCAATTATCTTAACTTGGCACCTCGTATTATTGAAAAAGACTTTTTAAAGTATGATTTAAATGAAGTCTTTAAAGGAGAATCTTTCGGAATTATAGGTAATTTTCCTTATAATATTTCAACTCAAATTGTTTTTAAAACTTTAGAAATGCGTGATCAAATTCCTGAATTTTCGGGCATGTTTCAAAAGGAGGTCGCCCAGCGTATTTGCTCTAAAGAGGGCAGTAAGGTTTACGGCATACTTTCGGTATTAACACAAGCTTTTTACCATGCCGAATATTTATTTACAGTACCACCAAATGTATTTAATCCGCCACCAAAAGTGGATTCTGGAGTTCTTAGACTAACGCGAAAAGAAGACTACAGTTTACCCTGTAATGAGAAACTCTTTTTTAGAACCGTAAAAACAGCTTTTCAACAACGTCGAAAAACACTTCGTAACAGTTTAAAAACATTCGATTTGTCAGATAATTTAAAAGCAAACCCTATATTTGGCAAACGCCCAGAACAATTAAATGTTCAAGCTTTTATTGAGCTTACGCAATTGATTGAACAGGACGTTTAAACCGTTAAAAATCTTTCCCTTTGGCAGAAGAAAAAGAAAACATACAGTTTCAGCTCACCGACGAACTTATTGAACAGGTAGAACTTCTTGTTGAACAACAGAACAACAAAGAGTTACAAACTGTTTTAGATGAGTTTCACTATGCTGATATTGCTGAAATTCTAGATGAATTAAATCTAGAAGACGCTATGTATGTGATTAAACTTCTGGATTCTGAAACGACTTCCGATATCCTTATGGAGTTGGATGAAACCAATCGTGAGAAAGTCTTAAAGAATCTTTCAGCTAAAGAAATTGCCGAAGAAGTTGAGGAACTAGACACCGATGATGCTGCCGATATCATTGCAGAACTGCCTATAGATCGTCAGCAAGAGGTTATTTCGAATATTGAAGATATCGAACATCAGGCCGAAATTCGCGAGCTTTTAGCCTACGATGAGGATACTGCCGGTGGATTAATGGCGAAAGAACTCGTTAAAGTTTATGATACCTGGACGGTTGCTGGATGTTTACGTCGTATTCGCGGTCAAGCCGAAGAAGTTACCCGAGTACATTCGGTTTATGTCGTTGACAAACAAGATAAATTAGTAGGTAGATTATCTCTTAAAGATCTTATTGTTGCTAAAAATGATCAGAAAATTGCAGACATTTATATTTCAAGTGTCGATTTTGTAAACGTACATGAAGACGCTGAAGATGTTGTGAAAATCATGCAAAAATATGATTTGGAAGCTATTCCTGTAGTCGATGATAATTTCACTTTACTTGGTCGTATTACTATTGATGATGTTGTAGACGTCATGAAGGAAGAGGCCGAAGAAGATTACCTTTTAGCAGCTGGTATTACTAGTGATGTTGAACACGATGATAGTATCTGGGAACTCACCAAAGCCCGTTTACCATGGCTTTTAATTGGTATGTTTGGTGGTATTGGTGCTGCAAGTATTATAAATGGTTTTAGTGATGCCATGCTAAAATTTCCAGCCTTACTCATGTTTATTCCATTAATACAAGCCACTGCAGGGAATGTAGGCGTACAGTCGTCTGCGATTGTCGTTCAAGGACTCGCAAACAACAGTATTGATGGTAAAATTTTTAGCCGACTTCTTAAAGAATTTGCTTTAGGCTTAGTTAACGGATTGGCCATTGCCTCTATTGTTTTACTTATTAGTCATTTTGTTTTCCATACCACCTATTTAGAGTCTATTACTATTTGTGTTGCCTTAATTACGGTAATCATTATGGCCGCTTTAATTGGTACATTCATCCCTATTTTCCTTGACAAAAGAGGTATCGATGCTGCTGTAGCAACGGGACCATTCATTACCACAAGTAATGATGTGTTTGGTATTTTTATCTACTTTTTAATTGCGAAGATGATTTTAGGGTTTTAATAGAAAAAGATTTCTACTTATTCAATAAAATAAGGTGGTAGGATCCAGTTTATTTTGAAATTTTAAATAGCAACCTCAAAGTATTCATTTTAGGTTCACTTAACTGTTTCCTAAACCTCAGCTTTTAGTTACCTTTGCGTAACTTAATACTTCAGCATATGATATATTCTATGACAGGTTACGGAAAATCTGTATTGCAATTGCCTACAAAAAAAGTAACCATCGAACTTAAATCTTTAAATAGTAAAAATTTAGATTTAAATGCAAGAATGCCTTCCATTTACCGTGAAAAAGAATTGGCTATAAGAAAAGTGTTAGCCGATAAATTAACTCGTGGAAAAGTAGATTTTTCTATTTATGTTGAAGCTACTGCTGAAGATACTTCGACGCAAATTAACACGCCTGTTGTTAAGCAATATATTGAGCAGCTAAGAAATGTAGTAGATGGAGATGATGTTGAATTACTAAAAATGGCTGTGCGCTTTCCAGACGCTTTAAACACCGTTAGAGAAGAAATTAATCATGATGAATGGCAAAACATAGAAACGGGTATTCATACGGCTGTAAACGATTTAAACAACTACCGTTTAAACGAAGGTATCGTTTTAGAGAAAGACTTTAACGATCGCATTACAAGTATTGAAAAAATCCTTGAACAAGTCATTGCTATGGACCCTGAACGCGTTGAGGGTGTTCGCGAACGTTTATTGAAAGGCGTGGAAGAATTAAGAGAAAAATACGATGAAAACCGTTTCGAACAAGAATTGGTTTATTACATTGAGAAATTTGACATTACTGAAGAAAAAGTACGTTTAAAAAACCACTTAAACTATTTTACTGAAACGATAAACTCTGAAGATTCTAACGGTAAAAAACTAGGTTTTATAAGCCAAGAAATGGGTAGAGAGATAAACACCATTGGTTCTAAAAGTAATTATGCCCCAATGCAACAATTAGTCGTTCAAATGAAAGACGAATTGGAAAAAATTAAAGAACAATTATTAAACGTCCTTTAATTAAAAAGGCATCCATTTAGCGATTTAAAACATTAAGGTTTGGCAGAGCAAAAACAAGCAGTAAAAGGTAAGTTAATCGTGTTTTCAGCGCCATCAGGCTCAGGAAAAACAACCATAGTAAGACACTTACTTGGGCAAGAAGACTTAAACTTAGAGTTTTCTATTTCGGCAACATCAAGAGAAAGTCGCGGTACCGAAGTTCACGGTAAAGACTATTATTTTTTATCGGCCGACGATTTTAAAAACCACATTAAAAACGATGATTTTTTAGAATGGGAAGAAGTCTATCGTGATAATTTTTATGGTACCTTAAAAACTGAAGTGGAGCGTATTTGGGCTAAAGGAAAAAATGTGATTTTTGATATTGATGTTTCTGGCGGACTAAGAATTAAGCGTAAATTCCCTGAAGAAACCTTGGCCATTTTTGTAAAACCACCAAGTGTAGATGAGTTGAAAATCCGTTTAAAAAAGCGCAAAACTGAAACTGAAGACAAAATAAACATGCGTGTTGCAAAAGCGTCTGCAGAGCTTGCAACTGCACCTTTATTTGACACCATCGTAATCAATGATACTTTGGAACATGCTTTAGAAGAGGCCCATCAAAAAATTAGTGATTTTATAAACTCATAGTCGTCTATCCATGAAAATCGGACTCTATTTTGGCTCTTTTAACCCCATTCATGTGGGGCATATGGTTATTGGCAACTACATTGCAGAATATAGCGACTTAGACGAAGTTTGGTTTGTTGTAACCCCTCACAACCCTTTTAAAAAGAAAAGCACACTTTTAGACAACCACCATCGCTACGAATTGGTATACCGTGCCACCGAACCTTACGACAAATTAAAACCCTGCGACATAGAATTTAAATTGCCACAACCCAATTATACGGTGAATACCTTAGTGCATTTACAGGAGAAATACCCCGATAAAGAATTTGCACTCATTATGGGTGAAGACAATTTAAAGAGCTTCCATAAATGGAAAAATTATGAAGTGATTTTACAACATCATTATGTATATGTTTACCCACGAATCACGGCATATCAAATAAAACCAGAACTGGTAGCCCATCCTAAAATTACCCGTATTGAGGCTCCAATAATGCAATTGTCGTCTTCTTTTATTAGAAAGGCGATTAAAGACGGCACCAATATTCAGCCTATGCTACCTGAACACGTATTCAATTACCTGGATGAAATGAACTTTTACAAATAAACTTCAATTAACAAAAAAGCACAATCAAGCATTAAATCTTAGGGCTTCTATACAAAATAGCAACAACCTTAACTTATTTCACACCAATTTAACAAATCGGTAACATACGAGTCGGTCATAGCGTATACCTTTATTTTTCGAAAATTTCAGAACACCATTGCCATGAAATATCTTAAAAGGAAAGCGCTTAAATGAATATTGAAAACACCGAAGATTTTTTAAACAAGTTTGATTATAAGTACAAACGAGAGACTAATTCATTAACTATTATAATGGATAACAGTCATCGTGTTTTTATCGATTTTCATAATAACGATAAAATAATAATCACCGATCAATTGGTGACTTGGAACTTTATTACTGGCATGTTAAAAATGAGCATTAGAAAAGCTATTTTACTTAACGTGGTTTGCAACATTGTTTTCAGCACTATAATTGGAATCTATGATTTAAAGTTTGGTATCGCGCTCTTCTTTACTCTTGGACTTTGGACGCTATACTGGTCTATCAGTCATATTTCTAAATATGAAAAATTCAGGTACATGTTAACCAATTGGAGCAAGCGTGCCGTGTATTCTATTGAGTCTTAACACAATCTATGACACCTATTAAAACTCTATAAAATAAATTTCTAACTCTAAATAGTGGAATACACCATATGTTCCTAATAACAAGAAACTGTAGACTTAAAAACATCTTACAGTTAAAGTTTTTTAACCATGAGGCCATAGTTGTTTTCAACATTAACCCCCTTTAAAACACCCACCAAAAACAGTAATTCAATCTATCAACTAATACTATTTTTATGGATCGCGCAAGATCAATAGTGATCTCTAATTTTATAAAAAAAGCGTATTTTTTAATAGTTAAAATATAACAAAGGCTTAATTAGAGTTTAATAAATTTATTCTTTTCTCTAAGAAGCAGGTTTACAAAAAATTTAAGTCTTTTGAATTTTGGCCAATGCTCAAAACATATTTTAAAAAAATGTCCCATAACTGTAAATTATCTACACAATGATACATTTATTCAAGAACACCATAAAATATTTACAGGGTGCATATGGGGTGCAAGTATTTAAAATACTAACCTACAAAGACTTAACATAATCATCTAGAACAATATCTTTAGATAAATTTAATTTTTTCTTGATTCTAAATCGAGAACTTTTCACGGTTTCTAGGCTTACTTGTCTAAATTTTGCAACTTCTTTACGTGACAACCCTATTTTTATTAACGTTATAACTTCAACATCTGTTGGACTTAAATTTGGATGCCGTTCTTTAAGTTTCTTGATAAACTCAGCATTTTCAAAATCTATGGTTTCTTTAGTAAGTAGTAATTTTTTATCATCATAACTTTCGCTTAGTAAGTCAACCAATATATTTTTAAGCGTCACACCTTCTTCAGCCTTATTCAATTTTTTAAGATTTTCAGCTAATTGCAACTTGTTTTTTAGGTGCCGAATACTTTCAGTCATTAAAGCCATGATCTCTTGCTTTTTAGCCAAAATATCCTCATCTCTGGTAACTAAAGTGCTTAGTAACATTTTCTTTTCTTTACGTAATTGATCATAACGGTCTCCTAAGGCTAAAGATAATAAGGTGACTTCTACTAAAGACCCCACCATGTAGGCATTGGTAGTAAACGCATTAATAGGCAACCAAGCCAAAAGGGTTAATACATAAATAACAATAGTAACGCAATAGATGGTCCAGGCATAAATAAAATACCGTGCCGACTTATTACCTTTGAGGTATACCATAATTCCAGAAAACAAAGCAACAAACCCGAAAGCCATTAAACCTATGGCGACCAGGGCATTTGTGCAATAGATATTAAATATTTCTGAAATAAACACCTCAATGATTAACGCTATAACCATATAGAAAATGACTCCCCAGAGTAATCGGTGAGCTATTTTACTATACCGTTTGGTATTTAAAAATTTCACACAAAACAAACTAAGAGCAATAGTACCTAATGAAATAAAAAATACTGGTGACCATTTCAATATAAATGCACTATCGGGAATGAGATACATTTTCATGAATCCTCTAGCTGCAAGCTGTGTCACTAAAGATCCAGAAATAGCAAAAGCATAAAGACCATATAACCTATCCTTGAGTGCAAAACCCAAAAAAACGTTATAAATAGACAGCGTTAACAGCGCACCAATTAATAAACAAACAGCAATTAATTCCATGCGCTCTCTTTGATGAAAAGTAGCTTCGGAAACAATGTTCGCAGCAATGGCCTTACCATACTTACTATTACATTTTAAAAAGTAGGTTTGAGTTTCATTGGCATTTAAACTCAGAGGAAAATACAAAGCCAAGCCATTATTAGACCGATCCTTATCCTTGATCATATAGCCATTTTCAAATTGCCTTAATACTTTATCTTTATAATAGAATAATGTAATGGAATCCTGAAGTGGTTTTTGAATGTATAGTAATTTCTCTACCTTTTTTGAACTCGAATTTTCCATCGAGAATTTTAACCAATGTGTACTATTACTAAAACCAAAGTTTATTATTGCATTGGATATAGGCCGAAACTGCTGTTTTACAATTATTTCTTTATTAAACTCACGTAATGAATCCTCTACAAAAGAAAAGAAATCACCTAAGTAATCGGTTTCGTTAATGCTGGTAATGTCAATTACTTTATTGAGCTCGGTATGTACTTTTCTATTTTGCTTATAATTAAAATGAGTTTTAAGATCAAAATCTTTTTTAAGAGAATCCTTAATAATGGAAAGTCTTGAAACAGTATCTACTTTTATATCACTATTATGCCAGGCTACAGCAAAACAAACAGTACAAAAGAAAAGGATAGATAGTATGGTTTTCATTAATATTTGAAACTCTAACGATTGAATTATAATCGTTGCTAATTTATAGGAAATTGAATAGTTAAACTGGAAATAACTTATTTAATAACAAGTTAACCTCCATAAAAACAGCCATAGTTAAGTTATAATACAAAAAAGAAACCGCTCAAAGCTATGGACTTTAAACGGTTTCTAACTAAATAACCAACCAAAAAACTCTTATAAAACCCTTGTACTACTTCTAGGATTTTCTTTTCTATCTTTTTTAAACTTACGTTTTTTCTCTATTAATTTATTCGTGTCATCTTTACCATTAGCGGCCTTCACATATTGGATATAACCTCGGCCAGCAAATTCATATGTTGTTCCAGACGATGGTTGGTACAACGCTATTGTTTCATCGTTTATAACGCTCAATTCAAAAAACTCATTGCCATACGAATCATAATCTAATGTTAAAGTTTTTAAATACATGTCATTCGACACATCACCAATACCATAATCACCAATATAATCCCAAATTATATGATTAGGGTTCATCCCCACGGGATCTTGTGAACTCTGGAATGTCTTGTCGTTACCGCCAGCTATAAACTGTAAATAATTTTCATCATCAAAAGGATTTACAGTCCCTGCCGAACTGGTATAAATTTTTTCCCAAGCCGTATAATCTTGTAAGAAGTAATGAATGTTATCGTAAAACACCATATCGTAATCAAAATTTGAACGTTGATAGCCGTCTAAAAAATAAGAAGTGTCATTTCTTGGATTATAAAGTTCTATAGTATTACTTGAAATTTGATAGACATCGAAGGAGGAAAAACCGTCTATATCGTGGTCTACATCTAAAATCATTTGGTAAGCATCATATACTCCAACATCGATACCAAAACCATTACCATTGTCTCTAATGCCGGCAATATTATTATTTGCATACAACACCCCATTTCTAAACGACACGGTAAAAGCTTTTTGAAGCCAAGGGGTCTCGCCATAACCTAAGGTGGCGTCTACATCGACATACCATAGTTCATATTTACCTAATAATTGGTTTAGAGAAATTCCAGGCTCTTCCACATAAACATCCTCACAGGAGGTAAAAAAGGTGGCACTAAACACCACGACCAAAAGTAATTTTATTGTTTTCATATTTCAACAAGTTAATGATTTCTAAATTCTAATTTTCAAAACACGTGCCAAAAAAACAAATGCTTAACCATCAAACCCCACATATTCATCATTTTTTTATGTATTTTTGAACTAGAAATTGATTTAGTTTTCATGGATAAACCATTAAAATACGCCGTTTTTGGAGCAGGAAGTTGGGCGACTGCCATTGTTAAAATGCTTTCTGAAAATTTAGATGAAATTGGTTGGTATATGCGTAGTGTTTATACGAAAGAACACTTACAGCGCGAACAACACAACCCTAATTATTTAAGTTCTGTTGAGTTTCACTTAGAGCAACTCAAACTAAGTAACGACATTAATGAAATTGCAGAATATGCCGATGTGCTTATATTCGTAATCCCTTCTGCTTTTATACATGGCGAATTAGAAAAACTCAACATAGACATTTCAAACAAAACCATTGTTTCTGCCGTAAAAGGCATAATGCCTGAGACAGAATTATTGGTTGGTGAGCATTTTCATGATATTTATAAAGTACCGTACGACAATATTGCGGTCATAGCAGGACCTTGCCATGCCGAAGAAGTTGCTTTAGAGCGTCTATCTTATCTAACGATTTCTTGTACAGATCAAAACAAAGCAACAGCCATTGCAAATAGCTTAAGTAGCGATTACATTAAAACGACAATAAGCGATGATGTAATAGGTATAGAATACGCCGTGATGCTTAAAAACATTTATGCCATCGCCGCAGGTATAGCCCATGGCTTGGGATATGGCGATAACTTCCAAAGTGTATTAATGAGTAATGCGATTCGCGAAATGAAGCGCTTCATTAAGAAAGTACATAAAATGAAACGTAACATTAATAATTCGGCTTATTTGGGTGATTTATTGGTAACAGGATATTCTGTTTTTTCTCGTAACCGCATGTTCGGAAACATGATTGGCAAGGGCTATACCGTTAAATCGGCGCAAATGGAAATGAACATGGTTGCCGAAGGTTATTACGCCACTAAAAGTGCGCACGAACTCAACCTTAAAAACGCCAAGAAAACACAAATGCCTATTATAAACGCCGTTTACGAAGTATTATACGAAAACAAAAACCCTAAAAAAGTCTTTAAGAAGTTAACTGAGAAGTTAGATTAGACCATACAAAGTCTTTTTTCAAAAAAGTTTAAAACGACATATATGCAAACATTCTACAAAAAACTTTCAAGCGTTATTATTTTCTATATGATATGCTTTAACGTAATACAAGCACAAAATGATGTCATCCTAAAAATGGACGGTAAAGAAATGATTGGAAAAGTCATTAAAATTAACCCTTCCAACCTTGAATTTACATATCAGAATGAAACTGTAGAATACATTATTGATTTAACAGATATAGCTAAAATCACATTTAGTTCAGGTCGAGTAGAGTTTTTTAATGCCAAAGACATCAAATCAAAGGCTAAGCTTGAAAACCACCATAACAAAGTTGCTATATTACCTTTTGGTTACATCAGGGGGCAAGAAACCAACAATGTACAGATGTCTAAAGAAATTCAAAATGAGACTTATTCCTTATTCAAAAAAAAAGCCGTCAATCTTAAATTTCAAGACCCAAATACAACTAACACACTATTAATAAAAGCAGGTGTAAACAATAACAATCTTCAAGGATATACTATGGGTGAGATATGCAATATTTTAAACGTGGAATATATCGTTCAAGGACTAGTTTTAATCGAGAAATCATCAGTTAGCAGCTTTAGTAACAGCACCTCAAAATCTAAAAATAATGATGTTTACATCGATAGAAAAGGCCATATTGTTGGTGATATTATGAATGATAATGAAAGAACAGCTAATCGTAGTACTTATAGTTCTTCTACGCAACATTACTCCACTAATTTAACTATGAATATTTATAATGACAAAGGTGATAATCTTTATACTAAAGATCACCGTTCTTTTTGGCAAACCTTAGATGCCTATAAAATAACACTAGATTATCTGGTACAAAAGACCCCTATTTATAAAAAATAACACACCATACCAACTTCTTTTTATCGACTATTATTTAGTTACTAAAAATAGCAACCAAGCCTTGTAGCGAGAAGGTTAATCACTACTAAATATAAAAAGAACTCAATAGAAACATTGGTATTACTTGACTAAAACCCCTTTTTCAGACATCAAAGGTAACGGTTGTAAGGCTTTCATATTAACCGTATTTTTTCTAAACAAATACGTTTTTTCAAACATCTGGTTGCCTTCAAAAAAGGTTACTTTAAAGGTATTGTTGATTTCAAAAAGCGGTTCTTGCATCAGTTCGATTTTAGCATAGCTTTTCTTAGGAAGCACATCAATTTTCTTTCTAAAAATAGAAGTCATTTTATCTTCAGAATAGCCTCCAGTGACAATAAGTACCATTTCTAAATCAACATCTTTATCGTTAATGATATAGGCATTCCAATCCTGACTCTTATAAATGCTATTATACTCGTTTACAATCGCGATATAAACGCCTTCTACCTTTGGTATGATGATATCTTCTTTCATGCTGCAAAAATAATAAATTCGTTTAAAGCTTTAGGAGTTAAGTTAACTTCTAAAACAGAAATAAAAAAACCGGCTACAAAGGAGCCGGCTTTAAACTAATTTTTAAAATATATTATAAAGCGCTTTTAAACTGCTCTAAAAAACGCACATCGTTTTCACTTAATAAGCGAATATCTCCTATTTGGTGCAATAACATCGCAATACGATCAATACCAACACCAAACGCAAACCCTGAATACTCATTGGTATCAATATTACAGTTTTCAAGCACGTTAGGATCTACCATACCACAGCCACCAATTTCTAACCAACCGGTACCTTTGGTGATTTTATAATCGGTTTCGGTTTCTAAGCCCCAATACACATCAATTTCTGCACTTGGCTCGGTAAATGGGAAGTATGACGGACGTAAACGTATTTTACTTTTTCCGAACATTTCGGTTGTAAAATGTTGAAGCGTTTGTTTTAAATCTGCAAAACTAACATCTTTATCAATGTACAAACCTTCTACTTGGTGGAAAAAGCAATGTGAACGTGCTGAAATAGCCTCATTTCTATACACACGACCTGGAGAAATGGTACGGATTGGTGGTTTATTATTTTCCATGTAACGTACTTGCACAGAACTAGTGTGTGTACGCAACAAAATATCTGGATTGGTTTGAATGAAAAAAGTATCCTGCATATCACGGGCTGGGTGATATTCTGGCAAGTTCAATGCTGTAAAATTATGCCAATCATCTTCAATTTCCGGACCTTCACTCACGTTAAATCCGATACGAGAAAAGATTTCGATAATTTGATTTTTCACAATTGAAATCGGGTGACGCGCTCCAATATGAATAGGCTCTCCCGGACGTGATAAATCACCGTAAACCCCCTTAACTTCTTCCTTAGACTCTAAGGCGTCTTTTAAGTCATTTACTTTCTCTTCGGCTGTTTTTTTAAGCTTATTTATGGTTTGACCAAATTCTTTCTTTTGATCATTAGCCACATTTTTAAACTCAGCAAAAAAGTCGTTTAACAAGCCTTTTTTACCTAGGTATTTTATACGAAAAGCTTCTACTTCTTCTTTGCTTTTTGCTTCAAAAGCTTCGGCTTCGGCTATAAGGTCTTTTATCTTATCTATCATAACGTCATTTCAAAAATGAATGCAAATTTACTGTTTTTTCGTGATTTGCGTTAGGGATTGCAGCGGAAATCCTTTTGGTGAGATTATCGAAACCAAAATATTTTTTGGTTGAAGATACCGAAGTGAAGCTTTAACCAAAAGATTGTCACCTTTCGACTACGCTCAAGATAAACTTTCAGCCCGACCTTTAGGTAACGCCCAAAATATTTTAATTGATATATTCGGTTTCTAAAAAGTAGTTTACAATGGCTTCTTTCATTAAAACACTTTGCTCTCCAGCCTTTAAATGTGGTAAGTTTTCTAAGGTTCTATAATGTGGCCAGCCCTCTTCATCTACAAAATCCAATTCATAATACCCATAAGGCACGAGCAATTTGCAAATGGCAATGTGCATAAGGTCCAACTTTTGGTCTTTTTTAAAGGCTCTATCGAGTTGCCCTAGTTCTTGTACTCCGATTAAATATATAATAGCATCAAGATCCATTGGGTCGCCATCGGCAAATTGATCGGACAATTTAGTTACCACCAGATTCCAACGTTCTTTTAATTCTTCGTCTCTAGACATGTTTATTTCAGTTTCAAAGCTTAGATTATTCTCAGTTTCTGAATTTCAGAGTTACGAAATTACTAGGCTACTTCATTTTCGGCATCAAAGTTACGGAATGGGGAGTTGACTTGATTGGTATTGACGAAAAAAGGACAAAATTTATTATATATTTACAGAAATATTAACAGTTATGGGGGTTATTGATATTGTTTTAGGAGCTTTAATTTTATTCGGATTGGTACGCGGATTTTTAAAGGGCCTTTTTGTTGAAGTCGCATCTTTAATCGCTCTAATTGCAGGGGTGTATGGCGCTATTCACTTTAGTAATTATGCAGCCGATCTTTTACAAGAATACACCAAGTGGGAGGAGCAAACCATAAATATTGTAGCTTTTGCCATCACTTTTGTAGTTATTGTTTTAACCATAGGTCTTGCCGGTAAAGCGTTAACCAAACTGGCTAATTTCGCCGCTCTTGGCATTGTAAATAAACTTTTAGGTGGTATTTTTGGAGCCTTAAAAATTGCATTAATTTTAAGTGTTATTTTAAATATTTTTGATCGTGTAAACCACACCCTTACCTTTCTTGAAGAAGATACGGTGAAAGATTCCATATTATACGAACCCGTAAAATCGATCGTACCACTAATTTACCCAAGTATTATGGCTGAAACCGAAAAACTTAAAGAAGAAAAAAAAAGCGCCAGAACCTATTCCGGAGGATCAATCCTTTTTTAATGACGAAGCTTAACTTTATTTAAACGTGATTCAAGTTTTGTTTAATCCATTTTAAACAGCTTTTAAAATCTTTAAAAATATGTGCTTTCGGAATTAACTGTGGGATAATACCGATACGCTCCATCATAAATTTTGGTTGTTTGAGCAAATCGACAAACAAAACCTCAACACCTTTTTTGTTTAAATCCTGAAGCATATCCTCCATAGCGTACAGTCCTGATTGATCCATATACTGCATACGCCCTAAACGAATAATTACGGTAGTTGCCGTATCTGGAATTTGCACGGTAAGCTGCTGAAAATCGCTTGTGCTTCCAAAAAACAAAGGTCCCTTTATATGCTTAATGAAAACTTTTTCTTTAAGCGCTATCGGAAAATCACCTTCATCATTCCAGGATTCTTCTTTTAAAACTTTCACATCGGAACGCTCGGCCGTTAAATCACCAATTTTTTTCATAAACATTAATGAAGCGATGATTAAACCTATACCAACGGCATAAACTAAGTTCCAAAAGGTAGAGAGTATTAATACAACAAACATGATTAACACTTCTGAACTTATTTTTATTGGTCCGAATTTCATATCCTTAGGCAAGCTCGGAATGGCTTTCAAGCCTTTAAAATCCATAACACCAATACCAACTGTAATTAGTATGCCCGCCAAAACCGCTGCTGGAATCCGTGAAGCTATTGGCCCTAAACCTAATAAAATAACAAGCAGCATGACACTAGAAAGCATCCCAGATAATTTTGTTTTACCTCCGGACGAAATATTCACTACAGTTCTAATCGTTGCACCTGCCCCTGGAATACCACCGAAAACTGCGGCTATACTATTACCTATACCCTGTCCTATAAGCTCTTTATTTGGCTTGTGTTTGGTTTTGGTCATGTTATCGGCTACAACACTTGTTAACAACGAATCTATGGCTCCTAGGAGAGCTAATGTCAGGGCTGTGAAAATATATGGTGCGATATGAGAAAAACTAAATGCTGTAAAAATGCCAAGATTTGGCACCGGTAAGCCACTTGGTATTTTTTCTATCGGGCGATAATCTAATCCGAAACCTACCGCTATTCCAGACATAATCACCAAAGCCACTAAGGTGCTGGGTACCGCTTTTGTTATTTTTTTAAACCCGAAAATAATAAATACTGTTCCTAAGGCAAGTATACATTCCAACCAATTAATGTTTTGTATGGCTCTTGGAAAAGCCCGTATGGCACCCAAGGCACCACCAGCTTTTTTAGCAGCCAAAGTTTGGGATTCCACTAAAATATCTTGCTGTGAAATATGATTAGAACGCGCTATGGTTTCTTTAAAATTTTCGAGAACGAGTATCCCTTCTCCCGCTTCTTCTTTAAGGATGTTCTCTAATATAACCTCTTCAGCTTCTGGTTTAAAAAGTTCTACAAAAACGGCATCTTCCTTAGGGTAATACCCTAAAGCTGGTAGTAACTGTGTAAATAATATAATTACCCCAATAGCAGTCATAAACCCTGATACTACAGGGTACGGGATGTAACGAATGTACTTTCCCAAACCAATAATACCTAAACAAATTTGCATGACCCCCGCTAGTAAAAAAACAGTGAGAATAATTGGTAAAGCTTTGGAAACATCACCATCGTTGGCAGCAATTATCCCTGCTATTACCACCATACTTACCGCCGTCATGGGAGCTGTTGGCCCAGAAATCTGGGTATCGGTACCACCAAAGAGTGCAGCGAAGAAACTTATAAAAATGGCGCCATATAAGCCAGCTGTTGGACCTAAACCTGAAGATACACCAAATGCCAATGCCAAAGGAAGTGCTACAATTCCTGCTGTAATCCCACCAAAAGCGTCACCTTTTATATTTGAAAACAGATTCTTCATACCTAAAGATAATTAAGAATCAGTAACTTACAATGAAATACATCAATAATAATTTAATATTCAGCGTGTTTTATTGTTAAATTATCACTTTTAAGAAGACCCGATAAGTATAAATCAAAAAAAAGTCAACACACAAGGTATTGACTTTTTAACTCTGCTATTAAATTAATCAAAGAGGCTTATATTTAAAGCACCATTAACATGGCTTGATTATTAAATAAGCGCCGCTTATATTATTAATAAAAATGTACGGCTCCTGTACTAATATCGTACATAGCACCTACAATTTTAATTTCACCGGCTTTTTCCATTTCAGCTAAAACTGGGCTTTCAGCATGAATTCTATCAATGGTTAATTCCACATTCTTTTTTGACACTTCATCAACAAAAGTTAAATTTTTAGAAGTTCTTTCGCTAGCATCCTTTGGCTCTTCAACTCCATTTACTGCAGGTGTAATTTTTTCTAAAAGCTTTGTTAGGTTCCCTAATTCAGCATGATCACAAGCGCCTTTTATAGCGCCACAACTTGTATGTCCTAAAACAACGATTAATTTAGTACCAGCTAATTTACATGCAAATTCCATACTCCCTAAGATATCTTCGTTTACAAAGTTTCCTGCAACTCTAGCACTAAAAATATCGCCTAAACCTTGGTCGAATACCATTTCAGCAGGAACACGAGAATCGATACAACTTAAAACTGTAGCAAATGGATATTGTCCACCACTAGTATCATTAACTTGTTCTTTAAGGTCTCTATTTGCTTTTATATTATTTTGAAACCTTTCGTTTCCTTCCTTTAAACTTTGCAATGCGCTCGCTGGCGTCATTGTTGCCTGTGTTTCTTTAGTATGTGCTTTCATAATTGTTCTATTTATTAACGCGTTCTTCAGGTTTATGAGCTCTAAAAGTTGTCTCCTTTAACCGTCATACTTAATTGTTTTTATGTTTTAACTTAAACTAATATCAGATTTTGGTCGTGTACGGAAAAACTCAAAATAACTCTCCGGGTTTTCTACCACACCACGTTTAGAAACTAGTTTGATATCAATATTTCTTTCTTTGGCTTTAAATGCAAAATCATCAAGAATTTCAATAATATCATTATCTAAATACCTTGTTTTCATAAGGTTTAACTCTAAGTATGTTTCGTTAGGGATATTTTCTAATTCTTTTAAAATCGCACCTTTATTGAAAAAAGTAACTTCTTCAGCTAAAGTCATACTAATTTTATGCTTCCCATTGCTTTTATCTTCAATATGAAGGAAGTGAGAGTTTTGGTAACTTTTTAATAGTATAACTACGACACCTACTAAAAGACCTAAACTAATTCCTACTAATAAATCGGTAAACACAATACCTAATACGGTAACAATAAATGGCACAAATTGTTTCCAACCTAAACTGTACATCTTTTTGAACAAAGCAGGCTTAGCCAATTTATAACCAACAACTAATAAAATAGCTGCTAAAACAGATAATGGAATTTTATTAAGTAATGTTGGTATTAATACTACCGAAATTAATAATAGTAAACCATGAATGATTGTAGATAATTTTGTTTTACCACCAGACTGTACGTTTGCTGAACTTCTAACAATTACTTGTGTGATTGGTAAACCTCCAACTAAACCAGATACAAT
The DNA here is from genome assembly GCF_018860245.1 of Pseudotamlana agarivorans. Lineage (GTDB taxonomy): Bacteria > Bacteroidota > Bacteroidia > Flavobacteriales > Flavobacteriaceae > Pseudotamlana > Pseudotamlana agarivorans_A. Next base: position 311,238 of record NZ_JAHKPD010000008.1, on the reverse strand, counting down.
ATTACCAGCACCTTGTGCTAATAATTCTCTATTTGTTGGTGTTACATTTTTGTCTGGATCTAATTTATCACAAGCCTCTACACTTAATAAAGTTTCTAAACTGGCAACTAGAGCAATAGTAAAAGCCACTACCCATATTTCTGGATTTGTAATCGCTCCAAAATTAGGAAAACTAAACTGACCCAAAAATGAATTAATATCCTCTGGAATTGGCACACTAACTAAATGCGATGCTTCTATACCCAAAGGCCCATCTGCTCCCATTATAGCAAAAAAGATAATACCCAATACAACAGCAATAAGCGGCCCTTGGATAACCGTGAAAAATTTAGCCTTTTTAGCCAATACGTTATCCCAAAATAAGATAACTGCCAATCCGATTAAACCAATAACCAATGATCCTATTATAAGATTATCAAATATATGAAAAATGGCAGAAAAGGTATTTTCACCTGAAGCTTCTAAAAAACTATCGGCACCTTCTGGTTCTGCATCGTATCCAAAAAAGTGCGGTATTTGTTTTAAGATAATAATGATACCAATACCCGTTAGCATTCCTTTAATAACCGAAGAAGGAAAATAATAACCAATAACCCCCGCTTTAAGAACTCCAAAAATTAATTGCATAATACCTGCTAAGACCACAGCTACTAAGAAGTTTTCATAACCACCTAAAGTACCTATGGCTGTTAATACGATTGCAGCCAATCCAGCTGCAGGACCACTAACACCCAGTTTAGAGCCACTAAGACCCCCAACTACAACACCACCAATAATACCAGCAATTACTCCCGAAAATAAGGGCGCGCCACTGGCTAAAGCGATTCCTAAACATAATGGTAGAGCAACGAAAAATACGACTATACTCGCTGGCAAGTCATTTTTAATATATTTAAACATACTATAATAAATTTTACTCAAGGTTTAAGAACCTTAAGTTGTTAAAAATAATGAGACCATTAACATGATCTGCTAACAAACAATTATACGATGTGAAAATCGGGGGGAGGAGAAACTAAATTTAAGTGTGGTATGGCATAGCTTTTATAAACATAGCCCATATTATTTTCTTTAAAACTAATAAAGAAGCTGGATTCATTATTTAAATCTGCCAGAACTACAATTTCTTTATTTACATTTTTTGTAGAACCGTTCTCTTCTTCTTCAGCAAAAGAGTAGAAAAAGGAAATATCAATCGATTCATCAACTATCTTGATAACCGTCGGTGCCGCAATGAACGCCAAAAATATCGTTGATAGAATAATAGAAACAAAATGTCTTGACATTTACTTTTAATTTAAGTTGTCAAATATAAGACATATTCTTACAACTTCACAGCATTTAAATTTCCTTTAACATTTTTATATCTTCAGACAATACCCAGCCTATCTTGCCATCGGCTAATTTAATTTTTTGCCAATGGTTATAAACTTCTACAACTTGCACTTTTGTACCTTCATGCAGTCTAAAAGCTTCTTCACTTTTAGCGTTTGGTGTTGTTTTCACCTTAGTTTCTTGTACAAACACAATAGCAGGATTATCCTTTTTATCCAAGTTATATTTATGGAATGCTAAGGCAAGCGTAATACACATTAGCGCTAAAACAGTTAAACTCCCAACAAAAGTTAACCGCTTTTGAGTGGTTGAATACGAAAAATGATAAACCAAAAATAAAATTACAAATACAAATACAAAACATACCGCTGTAATTGCCCAACCATCAAAAGTCATTTTATCGGTGAGGTTATGAATTAATTTGGCTATTCCTGCCTCAGGAATTACATCAATAGCATCGACCGTCATGTTTTCAGCGTAAGCTAAATTATTCTTGATATCACTATCATTAGGCTCTAAAAGCAAGGCTTTTTCGTAGTAATATATACTTGGTGCTATATTATTTAGTTTATAATTCGCATTGGCTAAATTAAAATACACATCTGCCGAATGCACACCACTTTCTAGTATGGCTTGATAATTATCTATGGCTTCAGCATACTTGCCATCATTATAAAACGCATTGCCTTTTTCGAACAAGGCTTCATTTTGAGCAAAAACGCCAAAACTTAGAAAAAACGATAATAGGTAAAATATAGTTTTCATCTTAACGTGCTTGTTTATCAATTAAAGAAATGGTTGTTCCGGCCTTTTCAAAATCCTCTTGCATGGTTGCGATATCAATTGGCGTATATCGTGCCAATTCACAACGTTCAATCAAACTTATAAAATCTGTAATCACGGCTTGATTCACTTGTTTTCCTTCTAGTAAATGTGTGATTTTCTCTTTACTCATATCACTAGTTTCGATATGCAATTTCGCTTTTAGGTAATTATGCAAGGCTTTCTCTAAGGCAATGTAAAACGCTTCTTTATGACCTAAAGATTTCTTGGCATGACTCAAGTATTTTTTAACCAATTTATTCGCTTTTCTAATCTTATTCCCAGAAATATCAGCATCGCGATCGGCTTTTTTATTTCTAACAACTATAGCTAATGGAATGGCTAAAAACGGCAGCAATAATAAACTCCAAAACAGTTTTGTTTTAAAGAAATACGATTGCTTAATTGGATAAAAATCCGTTTGTGTTTTTATAAATGCAAAATGATCGGTATTAGAAACCACTTCTTGCTTGTTAACTCCTAAAGCGGCATTATTTTCTGTGTTTGCCGAATGACTTGCGGGTCCGTTTAAAACATGTATTAAAATTTCTTCGGAAGACAGACGTTTATAACTTTTCGATTTTATGTCAAAAAATGAAAATGAAATACTAGGTATTGGATATTTCCCCTTGTACTGTGGCACAATAGTATAACTGTCCGTTATTTTGCCATGCATACCAGATGAATTTGTTTTTACATTTTCATCATGTTCTGGTTCGTAAACTTCCAACGAACTTGGTAAGCTCACTTTTGGTAGCTTAAACAATTTTAAGTTTCCAACCCCTTTTACCGCAATGTTCAACTGTAACGATTCTGTAGCGTCTAATTCTGTTTTCGAAGTGGTCACATCGAAATCAAAACTACCTACGGCTCCTGTAAAATCAACGGGTTTTCCTGCTTCAGGAAGCGCTTTAACATGGATTGTCTTTTTACCAGCAGAAATAGTTCTATTAACACGCGACATGAGCCTATTTCCAAACATATCACGACGGTTTGTTGGCACCCTAAGCGCTAAGTCCAAACTTAAGGGTTCGATTTCCAACTCCCCAGTTTTTTGAGGATATAACACCGCCTTTTTATAAACTAAAAAGCGATAGTCTTCGCCATTGTATTTACCGTTTTGAACCTTTTCATTTTGAGTATTTATAATCTGACTCCAAAAATCATTATACCGTGGCGAATCAATTTCATTCATTTGATCCACTCCAATGGTAGGCGAAATGTAAAGCTTATAAACCACTGTAATTGCTTCATTTAAAAACGGACTTGCATTTGAAACCTCAGCCACTAAGTGCACACCCTCTGAAGCTACATAAGATGGATCGTTTGGATCTTTAGGGATTTCAACTGCAGCAGTAACTTGAATTCTTTTAGGCGTTGTTTTATAGGTATTCCCTTCTATAACGATAGATGCTTGCGAAATGGTAAACGTTCCACGTTTTTTAGGCGCTAAAAAATAACTGTATGTTTTTTTATACGTACGCTTTCCATTAATCCAAGAGTTACTCACCGATTGGTTAGGGCCACCTACAACTGTAAAGTTTGAGAAATTTGGCGGATTAAAATTATCGCCATCTCGATTCATTTCAAAATCAACACGTAAACGCTCGTTTATGCCTAGTTTTTGTTTACTTGTTTTCATAACAAATTCCACGCTCTGTCCTGAAGCGAGACTTGCCGAAAACACAATTAATAGAATATATATGTTTTTTATAAACTGCATATTTAACTTTAGTAATTAACAATTAATAATGCGACCCAAAAATTAATAAGGGCTGATCAAATCAATATACACCAGTCGTTAATTTTTTATTCAAATTTTAATTTAAGAACTTTTCGCTTTCGCGGAATTGTAAAACGGCACTAAACTACCAATCTTTCTCCGATTTCACTTTAACACCCTTCTGTTTTTCGGCATTAATTTTTTCTTGCACCTCCTGCTCCTGATTATTCATAGCTTCTAACAAACTTTTAATTTGCTGAGGAGATAATTGCCCAGGCTGTGGTTGAGGCTGCCCTTTATCCTGTTTATCTTCTTGATCCTTTCCTTGATCTTGATCATCATCTTTAGGTTTACCTTCATCGTCTTTTTCGTCCTCGCCGTCCTTCTTATCTTCGTTTTCTTGATCCTTATCCTCGTTTTCGTCTTCGTTATCGCCGTCCTGATCTTTTTTATCCTCGTTCTCTTTGTTGTCCTTATTGTCTTGATTTTCATCATTTTGATCGTTATTTTGATCATCCTGATCTTGTTGCTCTTCGGCACACACTTTAGCCACCGCTAGGTTGTACCGGGTCTCATCATCTAAAGGATCATTTCTTAAGGCGCTTTTATAAGCTTCAACCGCTTCCTTGCACTTTTCGTTTTTCATTAAAACATTCCCAATATTATGAAATGCTCTATGCTTTTCATCTTTTGAAGTGGCTCCTTTGGCTGCTTGCTCCAAACGAAAAAGGGCTTCTTCTAAATTGTCACTTTTAATATAAGCGTTGGCTAAATTATAAGCCGCTGCCACTGAAGTTTCTTGTTCTGAAATCGCCTTACGATAAGCCATCTCAGCACTAATAAAATCTTCAGATTCGGCTAAACTATTGCCTTCATACACAAAGTCATTTGCTTTTTTTTCAGCCAATAACTGTGCTTCATCTGCCTCTTGCGAAAAGGCAAAAAGCGTGATAAAGAGTACTAAGCATGTTATTAATTGTTTCATTGTGACACTCTTATTTTAATTTTAAAATCTGTGTACCTATTTTTATTCTAATCATTTAGAAATCGCTTTCGCGGAAACTAAAGGTTTTCATTAAATAAATTTAACTTTTTCAACCAACCTGTTTTTCTTTCTAAAAGAAACACGTCTAGTAATAAAAAGAAAATTCCGAAGCCTAAAAACCATTGAAACTGATCTTTAAAATCGGCAAATTGCTTGGCTTCAAATTCTGTTTTATCCATAGTATTTAAGATTTCACGAATTTCATCTACTACAGCACTTGTATTTCTCCCGTTTATATAAACACCATTAGCTGCTCCAGCGATATCCTTAAGGGTGTCTTCGTTTAATCTTGTAATTACCGTTTCGCCTTGGTTGTCTTTTTTATAATTTAAAACAACACCATTACGCTTCTCTGGAATTGGGCCTCCTTTAACATCGCCAACACCAATTGTAAAAATTCGAATACCTTCTTCACTAGCCTCTTCAGCTACAGCTTCTGATGCTTCACTATGGTCTTCACCATCGGAAATAATAATTAACACACGATTGGTTTGTTCGGCGTTATCAAAATAGGTTTTCGATAATTTAATAGCTTCATTAATAGCCGTTCCTTGAGAAGATAGCATATCGGTATTCATGCCTTGTAAAAACATTTTTGCCGAAGCATAATCTGTTGTAATAGGCAATTGCGGAAATGCTTTTCCCGCGTAAGCAATAATACCAACACGGTCGCTGGCCAAATTATTAATAATTTGAGTAACGAGTTGTTTCGATTTATCCAAACGATTAGGGGCAATGTCTTCGGCCAACATACTTTTAGATACATCGACAGCAAAAACAATATCAACACCTTCTCTTTTTACTGTTTCTAGCTTGGTTCCAACTTTAGGATTTACCAAAGCAATTGCTAAACAAGCAAAAGCCAAACTTAAAACTACCACTTTTAAAACACCTTTAAACACAGAGCGATTCGGACTCAATCGTTTTAAGGCTTTTTTATTCGCAAACTTATTTTGCGCTTTATATCGCCAAAATTGAAGCACCAAAAAGAGTAGGATTATTATAGGAATAATACCTAACGCCCAAAACCATATTTTTTCTTCTAATTGATACATTAAATTAATTATTTGTTTTTCGCAGATTTATATGGCCACGAAATATCGTAAATCATATGCTATACAAAACTTCTAAACACCGTGAAACGAAGCAGTAATTCGATGAGTAAAAGCAGTCCCGCTAGCAACACTAACGGACGATACATTTCTTGATAATTGTAAAACTTAAACTCTTCAACATCTGTTTTTTCAAGCTTGTTGATTTCCTCGTAAATGGCTTCAAGCTTTTCATTATTAGTTGCTCTAAAATACTTCCCACCGGTAACCTCAGCGATTTCTTTTAACAACACCTCATCAATTTCAACCTGCACCCTACCGTATTGAAAATTACCATTTGGTAAAACGGCTACTGGCGATAATGCCATTCCATTCGTACCTAAACCAATGGTATACGTTTTAATACCGTATTCTACTGCCAATTCACTTGCAATTTTAGGATCAATAAACCCAGAATTATTAACCCCATCGGTTAATAAAATAATCACTTTACTTTTTGCTTTACTATCCTTTAAACGGTTTACCGCGGTAGCTAAACCCATACCAATAGCGGTACCACCTTCAATAATATTATTGTATTTAATACTTTCTAGAGATCGCAAGACAATAGCTTTATCACTGGTTATAGGTGTTTTGGTATAACTTTCTCCAGCGTATTCTACTAATCCAATTCGATCGCTAGGTCTTCCCTTAATGAAATCGGCAGCTACTTCTTTTAAAGCCTCCAATCGATTTGGCTTTAAATCTTTGGCCAGCATACTTCCAGAAACATCAATAGCCATAACAATATCTATACCACGCGTGGTTTTTGTTCTAGACGACACATCTACCGATCGTGGCCTGGCAAGAGCGGTAATTAAAAATGCTAAAGCCAACAATCGTAAGCCAAACATAAGGTGTCTTAATTTTGGAAGCCAAGAATTTGTAACTTGAAACCCCTTTAAACTAGACATCTTTAATTCGGCCGTTTGCTTTTTGTTTTTAAAAACATACCATAAAATGGCCAATGGAAGCAATAACAGCAGCCAAAAAAACTCTTTATTTAAAAACTCTACACCTTCAAACATTATTTCTCTGCGTCTTTAAGTTCAACTGAATTTAAAATACGAGTCACCATTTGCTCGGCGTAAACGTCGTGTTCTTTATGAAATATTATGATTTGCTGCACCACATTTTCTGAAGCAAACCCTAGCATTACATAGTTTCCTTTTTCAAATTTCTCAGTGCCTTTAATTGGCATATCCATAGACCCGAAAACCTTAATCCCTTCAGCTCCGTTTGGCGTATTAAAGGCTTCGTTTTTAGTAATGATATTTTGGGCTCCTGATGCTTCAAACATTTTCAAACTCGCCTCCAACGATTTATTAATATCAATTTGAGGTTTCGCTTCCCCTTGCCCCTGTGGTCCTTGCTGCCCTTGCGCATTAAGCCTTGTTGTTGCCACTACTAATTGGAATCCATCAATTAAACTCCCATAACTAAATTGGGTTAATTGCATTTTCTGAGCCATCGCCTCAGGTAATTCTGGAGTCGTTCGTTTTAAAACTTTTGGTGTCGTAATAGTTACTGGAGGCATACCATATTTACTGGTTACCCATTCCCCTTCTAAAAGCGCTTTACTACCATGCCCAATAATGGTATCTTTCACATAGTTAAAACCATATTTATAAGAAAAGCCTGTTAATGTGGCTAAAAGTAAAAATGCACTTATTCCAACAGTAAGCCATACTTTTTTACGTTTCTTTTTACGCTCTTGCTCTTCTCTGTATTGTTGGTTTAGTAGTTTTTCTTCCTCAGAAGGTTCTGGTAAGGCTTCTTTAACATGATCGATCTCAACATCAATCGTTTTTCTATCTAATTTAGCCAATTCAATATCTGGCGCAGACTTGGCGAATTTCACTAAATCGGCACGTTTTAGTATGCTTTCTAAATTTTTAATATCCTCTTTGCTTAAATCAACTTGATTGCCTTCTTTAAGTAAATTTAAACGGTTGATAAGCTCGTCGGTTGTACTCTCTAAAGCACGGTCGTATACTTTTTCATCTAGATATTTTCTAATAATAAACGTTAGATCGGAATAATAATCTTTAAGATTTTCATGTTCCAAATAATGACTTTCATCTAAGGTTTTTAAGGCTAATTTCGCACGATCGTAAGGCGGCAATAAGGCTATTTTTTCTTCTTCAGATAATGGTTTCTGTCTCCAAATAAACCAATACAATAAAAACCCAACAATGCTTAAAACTAACAGTGTAACCAAAAGGTATTTCCACCAGTTACTCCCGCTTTTTTCAACAGCAATAATAGGTTTATAATCAAAAAGCCCTTTTGTGGTGTCGATAACCACATTATTCACTTCTACCCGAACAGAATCTGTAAAAAAGGTTTTATCACCTATTAATACTTTCTGTCTAGGAATGGTATATTTTCCAGAATCGAATTGCGTTAACCCGTATTTCTTAATGAGATTGAATTTATCCTTATTCTTTAAGGTATCTACATCATAAGATGCGATCATTTCCAATGGTTCAAAAGTTTGTCCTTCTGGAAAAACCACCAAATTTGTAGAATCGGTTTCCACTTGAATGTGGTAGGTTATTTGCGCACCAATTTTAATAGATGTAGAATCTACCGTCGATTTTACTTGTGCATGTAACGACAAAGCAAAAAGTAAAAACGCGCCAGCAAACAAACTAAGTCGTTTTCTAAGCGTATGTGTCATTTTTTGAGTAATTATACTTATCACTTTAAACTTTTAAATTATCCTCTTCTTTTAAAATAGCCCAATAGCTTTTTAACGTAACTTTCATCCACACGACAATCTATAGTTCCCGCTCCAGCCTTATTAAAACTTTCTTTGTAATAATTCACCTTTTCCTGATAGAATTTGGCGTAATTACGTCGTACAGTTTTAGACGACGTGTTAACCAGCATCAATTCGCCAGTTTCTTCATCTTCCATTTGAACCATGCCTAGGTTTGGAATTTCTTCCTCACGCTTATCGTAAATTCTTATCCCCGTAACATCATGTTTCCCTGAAACAATTTTCATGGTTTGATGGTAATCATCTGCTATAAAATCACTCAACACAAACACGATGGCTTTTTTCTTCATGACATTTTGCAAGAATTTCAAAGCCTCGGCGTAATTTGTTTTTTTGCTTTCAGGTTCAAACTCAATAAGTTCACGAATAATGCGAAGTACGTGAGAGCGTCCTTTTTTAGGCGGTATATAAAGTTCAATTTTATCTGAAAATAAAATCAAACCTATTTTATCATTATTTTGTGTGGCAGAAAATGCTAAAGTCGCTGCTATTTCTGTAACCACTTCATTTTTAAATTGATCGGAAGTTCCGAACAGTTCAGAACCCGAAACATCAACCATAAGCATCATGGTTAACTCGCGCTCTTCTTCAAAAACCTTAACATAAGGTTCACTGTATCTTGCGGTAACATTCCAATCGATATTTCGAACGTCATCACCAAATTGATACTGACGTACTTCACTAAAAGTCATACCACGACCTTTGAAGGTAGAATGGTATTCCCCTCCAAAAATATGATCAGACAAACGGCGTGTCTTAATCTCTATTTTCCGTACTTTTTTTAGTAATTCTTTAGTATCCATTTTTCAATTGTCTATTGAATATTTATTATTGATTAATTCTGAGTTAATAATCAATTGTCAATTATCAATTGTCAATCCTAAGGCACTTCTATTTCGTTTACAATTTTGTTGATGATGTCTACAGACGTTACATTTTCGGCTTCAGCTTCATAAGTAATTCCTATTCTGTGTCTTAAAACATCATACACTACTGCACGTACATCTTCTGGTATTACATAACCACGACGCTTAATAAACGCGTAACATTTTGCAGCAGTTGCCAAGTTAATACTACCACGTGGCGATGCCCCAAATGAAATTAAAGGTTTTAAATCTTCTAATTTATATTTCTCTGGATAACGGGTTGCGAAGATGATATCCAAAATATACTTCTCAATTTTTTCGTCCATGTAAACTTCACGAACCACCTCTTGAGCTTTTAATATTTGTTCCACCGAAACTACTGGACTCACTTTTTCCCAAGAACCTTTTAAATTCGCTCTCATGATCAATTGTTCATCTGCAATTTTCGGATAATCAATCACTGTTTTTAGCATAAAACGGTCAACCTGAGCTTCCGGTAAGGGATATGTTCCTTCCTGTTCTACAGGGTTCATGGTTGCCATCACTAAAAAAGGCTTATCCAACTTAAAAGTTTCATCGCCAATGGTGACTTGTTTTTCCTGCATGGCCTCTAAAAGTGCCGATTGTACTTTTGCCGGCGCCCTGTTAATCTCATCTGCCAATACGAAGTTTGCGAAGATTGGCCCTTTTTTAATAGAAAAATCATTAAGCTTCATGTTATAGATTAATGTTCCTGTAACATCGGCAGGTAATAAATCTGGTGTAAACTGAATTCTACTAAAACTGCCATCTACCGCTTGTGATAAGGTATTAATCGCAAGGGTTTTTGCTAAACCAGGAACACCTTCTAATAAAATATGTCCTTGACCCAATAACCCGATAAGCAAACGTTCAACCATGTGTTTCTGACCAACAATAACCTTGTTTATCTCACGCATTAACAAATCAACAAAAGCACTTTCTTTTTCAATTTTTTCGTTGATCGACTTAATGTCGATTGCACCTGTTTCTTCCATCATTTTTTATTTAATTAAAAGCCCGAATATACTTTCTTTATTTGAGGACGCAAAATGTTAAAAATTTTACTGTAAACATGTTAAAAATTGGTTAAAAATACAGATAAACACCAATCACTGCGGTATTTAACAAATTATTATTATAAGCTTTTCTTAAATGCCTTTTTTAGTGCTTTAGCTCTCAAAATATTAAGTTTCAAAATGTTAATTTTAAAATTAAATACAATCAAGGTTTACTAAATTTCTTTTAAGTATTTTTAGAGAAATATTGCTTATAACTTTATAAAATCATGACTAAAACTGCACTTATAACAGGAGCTACTAGCGGCATTGGAGAAGCCACTGCGTATGAATTCGCTAAACAAGGTATTCATTTAATTCTCTGTGGCCGACGTGTAGAACGCCTAAACACCATTAAAGTCGCTCTAGAAAAACTAACTATAGTTCATACTTTAAATTTTGACATTCGCGATAGACACAAAACTTTTAAGGCCATTGAATCGCTACCTGAAGCCTTTAAAAATATTGATATTTTAATTAATAATGCTGGAAATGCACACGGCTTAGACCCCATTCAAGATGGCGATTTAGACGACTGGGACACTATGATTGATATTAATGTTAAAGGACTACTTTATGTGAGTAAGGCAATCATTCCACAAATGACTGAAAGACATTCGGGACACATTATTAACATTGGATCTTCGGCAGGCAAAGAAGTTTACCCAAAAGGCAATGTGTATTGCGCGAGTAAACATGCCGTTTTAGCGATTACAGAAGGTATGCGTTTAGATTTAAACCCCTACGGCATAAAAGTTACAGCTATAAACCCAGGCATGGTAGAAACCGAGTTTTCAAAAGTGCGCTTTAAAGGCGACCCTATTGCAGATTCCGTTTACCAAGGCTTCAAAGCCCTAGAAGCAAAAGATGTTGCAGAAATCATATATTTTGCTGTGTCCCGACCAGCTCATGTAAATATTGCTGATCTGCTTGTGTTTCCAACAGCCCAAGCAAACAGCACCACCGTTCAAAAAGAATTATAAATCTATAATTAAGGGATACACGCATTCGCGGAAATGAACGCTATGATTAACAAACGCTTACTTATAAAACACCTTTTGGCTCATAATGACGAGAATAGTTTTTACGACAAAAAACGTAAAATAGACATTGGTCAGAAAGAAGGAAAAGCGAAGTTTTTGAAGCATGTTTGCGCACTTTCCAATAGTAATCCGAAAAACAATTCGTTTATAGTTATCGGTGTTGAAGATGACGACAACACGATTATTGGTGTCGATTTTTTCGATGATAGCAAAATTCAAAACCTCATTAACGCCTATTTAACCAACCCACCAATTGTTCAATACGAAAATATTCCATTTCCACATTTGCCTAACAACAAAGTGGTTGGTTTAGTAACTATTAGGCCTAATGATAAAATTACCTCGTTAAGAAAAAACATTTGGAAATACTACGGTGGCTCCGTCTTTTTTAGAGATGGCAGCATGAGCATGCCAAAAGTCTTCGACATCGAAATTAAAGATGTGAATTCTAAAATTGTTTCTGCCATTGAAAACAACGCTCAAAACAATATAGAACACACTTTAGATGGTGTTTTCGACTTCATGAACAGTCGTGTGGACTACAACGCACAATACAAAGTCTTTAAAGAGTATTTTGTGGTTTGTTGGGCCGGACAAAAAAAATTAGTAAAAGACGAAATTTACTATTCCCGTGTTGACATCGAACTGATAAATGAAAGGGTACGGTTATTTTTTTCGGCCTTGGATGAAGTCTCGATCAATATAAACGATAATCAATTCAAAATCATTGAATATGTAAATTTAGGCCTTCAAGGCACCAATCGGTATTACCCTTTAGAAGAAACGCTTATTAAATTTGAAGATAATGCCCAATATAGCATAGAAACCGCTTTATTATTTGAGCCACCAATATTTGATAAAAAAATTCTACACCACATCTATAACGCGAATAACGCGATTATCAAAAAGTTAAAAAAAGGCTTACCCCTTACTCCTGCTGAAGAAATTGACTTAAAAAACTTACCAGAAACCTATTTAATTTGCTATCTCAACAATTTTGAAAATGCCATAAACAAGCTTACAGAAGCCAAGTTTTATATAAAAAACTACGACCAAGACACTTACAGACTCTATAAAGAAACCTTGCGAATACTAAGAAAGGTACGCTATAATTAACATTTGTTAATAACTTTGAATTAATTTATTCAAATATGTGGGAAAAAACACTAATTTAGCGTCGCTATTAATCTTTTTAAGATATGACCTTGCTTCTCCCATTTGCTATTTGGACTTGAAGCGAGGTCTTTTTAATTCTAGACACTTCAATTACACCGAGATTCACAGAGGACTACGCCGCGTCGCAATGAGAAGAATATTAGACACCGATTTTACCAATTTTCACGTATAAAATTATTTCCAAAACTCGTCAGCGAGATTATCAACAAAATCATGATCTTGATGAATCGCCTCAATTTTAGCGAATTGCGCCTCCGTTGCTACTTTTTGAATTTCAGGAAATAATACACGCTCCTCAAATCGGATATGATCATTTACCGCCGTTTCTATTTCACGCAAGGTATTGGCCACATCATCTTGTTTAGAGAATAATTCGATGATATTTTTATGATCCTCTAAGGCCTTTATCTTTAAATCATGACCATCTTTAAGCAGTGAAAAAACATGTTTTTCTTCAATGTCAAAATGCGGAATCAAATGGTTCTTAAAAAACCAATCGGCATAGGTTTTTATGCGATCTGGAGCAATACCCTTACTAAAACCCGTTTTAATTTTCCAACACAAAAGCAAACCGTGATGATGTTCGCGACTTAACGGTTGTAAGGCTTGATGACGTTTTTGTGGTTTATGTTCCATTGGAATTTACTTTTAAAATGATTTGATTTCAACATAAAATTATGCCTCATAAATTTATAAATAATTTTATGAGGCATAACTAAATATACTGAATTAAAGAAAATCGAAATTAAATACTCTTGGAAATGAAAAAATTATTTACGTCGCTTCTTCTTAGACTTAAACTTCGCTTTATTCTTCCGCTGATTAAAAGGAATAGCATCATCAAAAGTATGTTTCGCCTCACCTTTAGGTTTGTTTTTACGCCATTTATCATTTTCTGGAAGCAAGACTTTTAACAAATCCTGACGCCCTAATTTATTTAAGGTGTTTTTTATCCAAGCTTTATTTTCATCCTTATACCAGAAGAAAAAACGGTGTTGCTCTTCTTTTTCTTTAGCTGAAATAGGTGTTTTTACTTTTTTAAGCGTGTACGGATGATAACCACTATAATAAATTACGGTAGCCACCGTCATAGGCGTTGGTGTAAACCCTTGAACTTGCTCCAACTGAAAGCCCATATCTTTGGTTTCAGCAGCTAAGTTTGCCATATCTTCAGCTTCACAAGCTGGATGATTCGATATGAAATAAGGAATAAGTTGAAGCTTCAACTTATTCTTAATATTTATCTTATCAAAACGTTCTTTAAACATGTGAAAATACCTGAAAGAAGGTTTACGCATCAATTTTAAAACAGGATCACTGGTATGTTCTGGCGCTACTTTTAATCGTCCGGAAATATGCTTCGTCATCACTTCTTCCGTGTAAGCATCTAACTCTTTCGGATCGGCATTTTTATTAAATTCTGGCACCAACATATCATGTCGGATACCACTACCGATAAAAGATTTTTTAATTTTTGGGTGACTATCAACCGCCTGATACAATTTCGTTAACGGCTTATGCGATGTATCTAGATTACTACAAATTACAGGCGAAATACAAGACGGCGCCACACACTTATCACATATGGATTGTACCTTACCTTGCATTTTGTACATGTTGGCACTTGGCCCGCCAATATCAGATAAATACCCTTTAAAATCAGGCATATTCGCGACTTTATCGACTTCACGAAGTACAGATTCCTGACTTCTAGAAGCAATAAACTTCCCTTGGTGTGCAGAAATCGTACAGAAACTACAGCCTCCAAAACAACCACGGTGGATGTTTATAGAAAACTTAATCATTTCAAAAGCTGGAATTGGTCCGCGCTTATTGTATTTTGGGTGTGGTAATCGTGTATAAGGCAGTTCAAAAGACGCGTCAATTTCATCTTCCGTCATGGTTGGGTACGGCGGATTAATCATCAAGGTCTTATCACCTATCTTCTGAAAAATACGGCGTGCTGCCAACTTATTACTCTCCTGTTCTATAGTTTTAAAATTGGAAGCATAAGATTTTTTATCCTTTAAACAGATTTCATGGGATTGTATTTCAACATCTTCCCAGTTGCTATTCTTCGGAATTTTTTCATCTGAATCTACCAAAACAGCCGTTTGCTTAATAGTATTGATACTACTAAAAGGCACCCCTTTTTGCATTAAACGCACCACTTCACGTAAAGGTTGTTCGCCCATTCCGTAAACCAGCATATCAGCTTTTGATGTTTCTAAAATAGAAGGCATCAACTTATCACTCCAATAATCGTAGTGGGTTACACGACGTAATGACGCTTCAATCCCGCCAATAAGCACAGGAACATCAGGCCATTTTTCCTTTAAAATTTTTGAATATACGGTAGTCGCGTAATCAGGTCTAAAACCAATATCACCATTAGGTGTATACGCATCTTTATCACGACGTTTTTTATTGGCGTTGTAGTTGCTAATCATAGGATCCATACAACCACCTGTAACAGCAAAAAATAATTTTGGCGCACCCATTTTCACAAAATCCTGAAGATTATCGTTCACATTAGGTTGTGGCACCACCGCTACTCGGAGTCCGTAACTTTCTAAAATACGACCAATAACCGCAGGACCAAACGATGGATGGTCCACGTAAGCATCTCCGCTAAACAGTATCACGTCGAGCGCATCCCAGCCGCGTATTTTCACCTCTTTGTTTGTGGTAGGTAACCAATCTGAAAGTTGTAATTCTTGCATAGCGCTGCAAATTTAGTCAAAATTCAACAGCTTACAATAATTATAAGATTTTGATTAACAGCTGTTTATTTAATATTTTCGTCTTTCAATGTAGAAAAAGACCATTAGGAAGCATAAAACTTAAAAATAGGAGGTCTACAAATCGCCCGGCAAATACTTATTTTCTAAGTCGTAATAAGCCAAATACTTCCATTTTTTTAAAACCCCAACGTAGTAATTATAAGGTTTATGTTGAAAAAACTTCGTTTCCTTTTTATACCAGGCCCCGTCTTCATGTTGAACCAGATCACTAAATTCATCTTCAGTAAAACCAGTGCTATCAACTTCTATTTTAGGGTAATCAAATTTTGGCAACTCCTTACGAGCTCCAGTTGGGAAATAATTGATGTCGGCCACAAAATCGGGCATAGCAATACTACCGAATTTAAAATCTAGAATCTTATTAATTAAAGCATTACTATTATTAATGTATTTTGTTAATCCACCTTCAAACAAGCGAATAAAAGCATCTTGGCCTAGCTTTTTAGGTTTAAACTCTCTAGTTCCTAAAAGCCAAGAGACCACCTTTTCTTTAGTCACTAACTGCTCTTCTTCATAATTAAAAGGCATATAAGGCACCGGGTCTTTAGGGTTAATAATAGAATAACTGGTTCCAGTTTTACTGTATCTCGCGTCATACTCTTCGGCAAACTCCTTATTCCCAGACATGGGCTGCGCAAAAGCATAGGTTTTATAATGGTTTTCTTCAGACAAATCACCTTTTGGTAAATTCTCCAAATAAGCACGTGTTAAAGTAGCTAAAGCACCTCCTTGACTATGACCTGTGATGATAATGTGATAAATACCATTTTCGTTAAGGGCATTAATCTGCTCTTCTAATTCTTCAGAAATTATAACTACCGTTAAGGCATAACCTGCATGAACGGCTGCCATCTCATCTTCCGCAAATTTATAGTCATAGGATTGCTCATTCAGCATCATACTTCCGCTTGCAGGAATCATGGCCGAATAACAGTTTTCAATCCAACTAACCAGTTTTGCAGTAGAACCGCGAAAATTTATAACACCAATAGAATCATTCTGATAAACTTCAAATTTGTTATCCATACTCAAGATATCTGAAGTATGACGTAGCTGAAAGCCTTCAGGAATGATGGCTTCATTGCTCTGAAACTGTTCCTGAAAATTAAAACTATTACAAAAGGCAATGGCTGTAACAGCTTCATCTGCATTAAACCCTGCGGTCATTTGCGATGAAACACTGATGCTATTCAGCAAAAAAATAAAAACGATGAAAATTCTCATAGAGCTATAACATGGGATTGTATTTATTATTGTATTGTTATATTGTTACACGGAGATTCACAGAGGTTTCACAGAGTTTCGCCGAGAATTATGATTTAATATTGATTATTACACAGAGAAATATTAACTACTAATACACCATGCTCCTGAATATTTATTTCAGACACAGATTTCACAGATTTTTTCAGATTTTTTCACGTTTTCAGCTTTGCGTCTTCGCGCCTTTGCGAGAGAACACCTTATTATATAGAAGGTTTTCAGAGCTGCACAAAGTTATATTTTTGACACGAATTTCACGAATTATCACGAATTTTTACATCCAGAATCTGTGTTAATCTGTGAAATCTGTGTCTAAAAAACGTTCTATGAGTCTCTGAGAAACCTCTGTGTATCTCGGCGTAATTTTACCAGTTAAGACTGTTTAACAACTACAAATCAATAGCCTTCAAACTCTCAATTCTATTTCTCACTAAGAAATCATCAATGGTTTCGAAATGCTCAATAACACGTTGGTCTTTAAATTCGAATACCTTATTAGATAATCCCTGTAGAAAATCTCTATCGTGCGATACTAAAACCAAAGTACCGTCAAACTCCAATAAAGCTTCCTTTAAAACATCTTTCGATTTTAAATCTAAGTGATTTGTAGGCTCATCGAGAATAAGCAAGTTTACAGGTTCTAGTAATAATTTCACCATGGCTAACCTGGTTTTTTCACCACCTGAAAGCACACCTACTTTTTTATCAATCGCATCACCTTTAAACATAAAGCGACCTAAAATATTTTTTATTTGCTTTCTAACATCGCCTTGCGCGACTTCGTCTACTGTTTGAAAAATCGTCAATTCTTCATCTAATAAAGCAGCTTGGTTTTGTGCAAAATACCCAACTTGCACATTATGCCCTAAAGCACATTCACCTTCAACATCAATTTGCCCTAAAATCGCTTTAATCATGGTTGATTTCCCTTCACCATTTCTTCCAACAAAACACACCTTTTCACCACGTGCAATAGACATACTAGCGTTTTTAAACACGACGTGTTTATCATAAGATTTAGAAACCTCTTTTACAATAACCGGATAATCACCCGAACGTTGGGTTTTAGGAAAACGGAGTTTTAATGCTGAAGTATCAACATCATCCACTTCAATAATCTCTAACTTTTCAAGCATACGCTCGCGCGAATTCACTTGATTGGTTTTCGAGTAAGTACCTTTAAAACGCTCAATAAAGGCCATATTATCGGCAATGAATTTTTGTTGTTCTTCGTAAGCCTTGATTTGGTGCGCTCTACGGTCTTCACGCAATTGTAAATAATGCGAGTAATTCGCTTTGTAATCATAAATACGCCCCATAGTAACTTCTATAGTCCTATTAGTAATATTATCGATAAAGGCTTTATCGTGTGAAATCACAACTACAGCATTCGCTTTATTCAATAAAAAATCTTCTAACCAAATTACCGACTCTATATCTATATGATTGGTAGGCTCATCTAAAAGAATTAAATCTGGCTTTTGTAATAAGATTTTAGCAAGTTCAATACGCATACGCCAGCCGCCACTAAACTCACTTGTTAATCTGGTAAAATCTTCTTGCTTAAAACCTAAACCTTTTAAAGCCTTTTCAACTTCAGCATCATAATTAACATCTTCTAAAGCATAAAAGGTTTCACCTAAATCTGATACACGCTCAATAAGTTTCATGTACGCATCAGACTCATAATCGGTACGCGTTTCTAATTGCTTATTCAGCTCGTCCATTTCATGGCGCATTTCATAAACATGACTAAAGGCTTTTGAGGCCTCATCGAACACCGTAGCGTTATCTTCAGTTAATAAATGTTGAGGCAAATAAGCAATAACAGCGTCCTTTGGAAATCGCACGTGTCCTTTAGTACCACTTTGCACACCAGCTATAATTTTCATCATAGTGGATTTACCGGCACCATTCTTTCCCATTAATGCAATTTTATCGTTAGCATTGATGGTAAATGAGACGTCGCTAAACAAAGTATGTCCACTAAATTCTACTGCTAAATTATCTACTGAAATCATATTCTAAAAATTAAAGCCGCAAAACTAATAAAAGCATCCTATTGACAACCAAATATTTATTGAATTTTGAGGCAGATTTAAGAAACAAGAAAGCGCTAACATTTTTAGTTAATAACTCAGATTAAAAATAAGTGAGCTCACTATTTGGTAATCAAATATATAATCGTAAATTTGCAAACTCTTTTTAAGAGAGGAATGTTTAATAATTAAAAAATAATTAGTGTGGACACATTAAGCTACAAAACGATTTCAGCCAACAAAGCTACTGTAAACAAACAGTGGGTTGTTGTTGACGCTGAAGGTCAGGCGCTTGGACGTTTAGCTTCTAAAGTTGCAAAACTTTTAAGAGGTAAACACAAGCCTAACTTCACACCTCACGTTGATTGCGGAGATAATGTAATCATTATCAATGCTGAGAAAATCACGTTATCTGGTAACAAATGGAACGATAAAAGTTACATTCGTCACACGGGATACCCAGGTGGACAAAGAAGTTTAACTGCTACAGAATTGTATGGAAAAGATCCTGCAAGAGTAGTAGAAAAATCAGTAAAAGGAATGTTACCTAAAAACAAATTAGGTGCCGATTTATTCCGTAACCTAACAGTTGTTGTTGGTGAAAAGCATGCACATGCTGCTCAAAAGCCAAAAACAATTAACTTAAACGAATTCAAATAATGGAAGTAATTCACAAAATTGGCCGTAGAAAGACGGCTGTTGCTCGTGCTTATGTTTCTGCGGGAAGCGGTAACATTACGATTAATAAAAAAGACTTAACTAATTACTTTACTACAGCTACTTTACAGTACAAAGTAAAGCAACCTTTAGTTTTGACTAACAATGACAGCAACTTTGATATTACTGTAAATGTATATGGAGGTGGCATCACTGGTCAAGCAGAGGCTGTTCGTTTAGCAATTTCTCGCGCTATGTGTGAGGTTGATGCTGAGAACAGATTAACTTTAAAACCAGAAGGTTTATTAACTAGAGATCCAAGAATGGTAGAGCGTAAGAAATTCGGTCAGAAGAAAGCGCGTAAGAAATTCCAATTCTCGAAACGTTAATATTATCACCCTCAACTCGATTGGGAATGGCCTCATAGCAGTCTCAATCTGGTTGAATTTTAAAAAAATTAAAAACAAGTTATTGTTGTCCTGATTGAAAAACAGGATTTAGTTTAGCATCTAAATGCAGCCAAAGGCGCAAGCCAAATGGAACATTGCTAATTCAACAGAACGTAAACTATCACAAAAATGGCAGTAGAAGTAAAAGAATTACTTGAAGCAGGTGTACACTTTGGTCACCTGACGCGTAAGTGGGATCCAAATATGGCCCCTTATGTATATATGGAGCGTAATGGTATCCATATTATAAACTTATACAAAACAGCGGCTAAAATTGAAGAAGCTGGAGCAGCACTTGCTAAAATTGCAGCTTCTGGACGTAAAATTTTATTCGTTGCAACAAAAAAGCAAGCAAAAGATATCGTTGCTGAAAAAGCTGGAGATATTAACATGCCTTACATCACAGAAAGATGGCCAGGTGGTATGTTAACTAACTTTGTTACTATTAGAAAAGCTGTTAAGAAAATGGCTTCTATTGATAGAATGAAGAAAGATGGTACTTTCATGACCTTATCTAAAAAAGAACGTTTACAAGTTGATCGTTTAAGAGCTAAGTTAGAGAAAAACTTAGGTTCTATTACTGATATGACACGTTTACCAGGTGCTTTATTTGTTGTAGATATTAAGCGTGAGCATATCGCGATTAAAGAAGCTCAAAAATTAAACATTCCAATTTTTGCAATGGTTGATACCAACTCTGATCCACGTCAAGTTGATTATGTAATTCCTGCAAATGATGACGCTTCTAAATCGATAGATAAAATTTTAACTCACGTAACATCTGCAATCGCAGAAGGTTTAGCAGAACGTAAAGCAGAAAAAGATGCTTCAGCTTCAGCTAAGGACGACGCTCCTAAAGCTAAAGCAGCACCTAAAGCAAAAGCAACTGCTGAAGAAGAAGAATAAATAACATTTACACAACACAAATAAGTCGTTTAGTTCTTTTCTTTACAGAAAATGTATTGAACGACTTTTTTAAATTATAATAACTATGAGTACTACAGTAAAAGTAACAGCGGCTGAAGTTAACAAATTAAGACAAGCAACTGGCGCAGGAATGATGGACTGCAAGAAAGCTTTAGTAGAAGCTGAAGGTGACTTTGATAAAGCGATCGAAGTTTTACGTAAAAAAGGACAAAAAGTAGCAGAAAAAAGAGCTGACAGAGATTCTTCTGAAGGTGCTGCTGTTTCTAAAATCAATGCAGACCAAACTGCTGGTGTTGCTATTGTATTAGGTTGTGAAACTGATTTCGTTGGTAAAAACGAAAACTTTTTAGCTTTAGCTAATCAATTAGCAGATATCGCTTTAACAACTTCTACAAAAGAAGCGTTTTTAGCTGCTGATTTTGGTGGAATGACTGTTGCTGAAAAATTAGTTGAGCAAACAGGTGTTGTTGGTGAGAAGTTAGAAATCAACGCTTTTGAAAAATTAGAGGCTGCTTTCGTTGGAACTTACGTGCACATTAACAAAATTGCTGCTTTAGTAGGATTAACTGCAAAAGTTGATAATGCTGAAACTTTAACTAAAGACGTTGCTATGCAAGTAGCATCTATGGGAGCAACTTCATTATCTTATAAAGATTTTGACCCTGCCTACGTAGCGTCTGAAACTGAAGCAAGAATCGCTGTTATTGAAAAAGATAATATCGAATTAGGTCGTTTAGGTAAAACACTTAAAAATGTACCTTCTTATATTTCTATGCAACAATTAACTCCTGAAGTTATCGCTAAAGCTGAAGAAGCTGCAAAAGCAGAATTACAAGCTGAAGGTAAACCAGAAAAAATCTGGGATAGAATTTTACCTGGAAAAATGGAGCGTTTCATTTCTGATAACACCACTTTAGATCAAGAACAATGTTTATTAGATCAAAAGTTTATCAAAGATGAAAAGCAAACTGTTGCTGCTTACGTATCTACTTTCGGTGATGTTGAAATCTCTGGATTCAAACGTGCTTCTGTAGGATAGTATTATTCCTGTGAATCCCGACAACTATCGGGAAGGAATCTCAAATAAATAAAAACCACCATTCTAAGTTTTAGAATGGTGGTTTTTTTATTCCTAAATTCTGAATTCATATAAATTAAAAAAAATAAAAATTTTATGTAGTTTTGCTAAACTTTAATTCCCGTGCAAACGGGCACATTCAAATTGATTAATCCATTCCATGAAATACAAAAGAATATTACTAAAACTCTCAGGTGAAGCCTTAATGGGAAATCACCAATATGGCATTGACCCAGAACGTTTAGCAGAATATGCTCAAGACATAAAAACGATTACAGATAAAGGTGTACAAGTAGCCATAGTTATTGGTGGGGGTAACATTTTTAGAGGTCTTTCTGGTGCCAGTAAAGGAATGGATCGTGTACAAGGCGACCATATGGGTATGCTGGCTACTGTAATTAATGGATTAGCCTTACAAGGGGCTTTAGAAGACGCTGATATCCCTACGCGTTTACAATCGGCTATCAAGATTAACGAGGTTGCCGAACCTTTTATTCGCAGAAAAGCCATTCGCCACCTTGAAAAAGGACGCGTTGTAATATTTGGAGGCGGTACCGGAAATCCGTACTTTACTACCGATTCTGCAGCTGTTTTACGTGCTATAGAAATTGAAGCCGATGTTATTTTAAAAGGAACCCGTGTGGATGGTATTTACAATGCCGATCCCGAAAAAGATAAAACCGCTGTTAAATTTACTAGCATTACATTTGACGATGTTTTAAGAAAGGGGCTTAAGGTCATGGACACAACAGCTTTTACTTTAAGTCAAGAAAACGAATTACCAATTATTGTATTCGATATGAACACCATTGGAAACCTTCTTAAAGTAGTTTCTGGAGAAAATATCGGAACCGTAGTTAACATATAAGACTCACCAATTTTTGCTTTAATTACAAGAATTTAAAATCATGGACGAAGACATTAAATTTATATTAGACACCACTAAGGAAGCCATGGATAATGCGATTATCCACCTTGAAAAACAATTTGTAAATATTAGAGCTGGTAAAGCTAGCCCGGCCATGCTTGGTAGCGTAATGGTAGACTATTATGGTTCTCAAACCCCATTAGGTCAAGTAGCCAACGTCAATACACCCGACGGTAGAACGATTACAGTACAACCTTGGGAGAAAAATATGCTACAAGAAATAGAACGCGGAATCGCTTATTCTAACCTTGGCTTTAATCCAATGAACAATGGTGATATTATCATTATTAATGTACCACCTTTAACAGAAGAGCGTCGTAAAGATTTAGCAAAACAAGCAAAAGCTGAAGCTGAAGATGCCAAAGTAAGTATTAGAACGGCTCGTAAAGATGCCAATAATGATATTAAAAAGAACGACGATATTTCGGAAGATTTAAAGAAAAATGCTGAAATTGATGTGCAAACTTTAACCGATAAATACGTTAAAAAAGTTGATGAAGTCTTTGACAATAAGGAAAAAGAAATCATGACTGTATAAATTAAAGAGACTGTCTAGAAAGTAAAGTTTTCGTCAACCTGAACTTAATTCAGGTTATTATAATGATTGATTATCAATATGATGCAATTCTGAAATAAATTCAGAATGACGTACTTTAATACTTTTTATACAGCCTCTTTTTTAATTCGCTGTTATTATGAGGTTGCAATAATGCTAAAACGTTCTATTTTTTTACTGCTTCTACTTTCTTCAAGTTTTGTAAGCTCGCAATCTCTGGCAGAGCATCAATTAGTAACGGCTTCAGACACACTAAAGAAGCACCTTTTCTTAAAAAGTATAGGTACAGGATACTTCCCTACTAAGTATTTCAATTTCGACTTGAGATATCTCATCAAATTTAACCAATATGAAGGTATTAGAACGGGTATTGGCGGAGTAACCAATAACGATTTCTCGGAAAAATACCGTATTAACAGTTATGTGGTTTACGGGTTTAGAGATAATCGTTTTAAATATAGTATTGGCGGCGGTATGCGCTTATCAGAAAACACCAATACTTGGTTAAACTTAGCCTATACCGATGACCTTCAAGAAACAGGGAGCACCAAATATATTACTGACGATCGCGTATTTCAATTCTTTGAACCCCGTTTACTTAACATCGATCTATTTCATAAACATGTCACCACAGCACTAACCCTAGAACACCAAATAAGTGACCACTTATTAAGTAAACTTGATTTTGCCGTAAGCGATATTGACCCCACTTATAATTATGCTTATGTGCTTAATGGTAAAAACTATTCAACCTTTAATTTAACAGCAGGTATTTTAGGTTTTCAATGGAGTCCTTTTAGTAGATTTAAAGAAACCATACTTGGTACACAAGAAGTAAAATCAGGCTTTCCTAAGTTTTCATTTCAATACACAAAAAGTTTCCATGATGTGATAAACGGTGATTTTAATTTTACCAAATTAGATTTTAGAACCATTTTTGAAATTGGTAACGAAAACAGTCATTTTGCACAAATAATTTTAGTTTCAGGAATGGCAATTGGTGATACCCCCCTAACACATCTTTACCACGCCTATCCAAATAACATCAGAAAAGAACAAATTTTACAACGCTTTTCGGTAGCCGGACTAAATAGCTTTGAAACCATGTATTTTAATGAATTCTTTTCAGATAAATTTTTCACTTTTCAGCTAAAGTATTTCATAAAACCCTTTCAAGTCACCGACAGATTTAAGCCTCAATTGGTTTTAATTACGCGTTATGCCTTGGGTGACATGGATAATCAAGACCGCCATCAGGGTATCACATTCGATACTTTAAATTATGGATATACCGAATCTGGTTTTGAACTTAACAAACTACTTTATGGTTTTGGATTAAGTTTCACCTACCGTTATGGTGCCTATTACCTCCCTGATTTTAGTGATAACATTGCATTTAAATTCACATTTAACGTCTCACTTTAGGTATTATGCTCCTTTTTCCTAACTTTGCCACACTTTAAAATAAAGCATGCTTAAACTATTTACTGAAGATTTTTGGGACGCGGTCGCTAGACTTATTTTACGAAATAAAATAATCATACTGGTTTGTATTGTCGTAGCCACCATTCTTTTAAGTTTGAATTGGAAAAACATGCGCTTCACGAATACCGAAGCCAATTTATTACCAGACGACCACGAAGTCAATCTGAATTACAATAAATTCTTAGAAACTTTTGGAGAAGAAGGAAACTTAATCATTATTGGTGTTAAAGACCCTAGCCTTTTTACTGTTGAAAAATTAAACGCTTGGAACAATCTTGCCAATTCGTTTAAATCAAGCCCCGCTGTAGAATCTGTACTTTCCATAAAAGATCTACAAAAACTTGTTAAAGATACCGAACATGAAAAGTTTATACTAGAACCTTTCATTAAAGACTCCATAACATCGGTAGCACAATTAGATAGCCTTCAAAATGATTTGTTTGAAAAATATCCGTTTTACGATGGTTTTTTATTCAACAAAGAAAGCAAAACCTTACGTACGGCTGTTTATTTAAAAAAGGACATTGTAAACACTGCTGCCAGAAAAAATTATGTGCTTGACGACTTTATTCCAAAAATAAAGGCCTTTGAGCAGACATATAATTTGGATGTACGTGCCTCGGGAATGCCATATATAAGGACATTAAATGCACAAAATATTATTGATGAGATTGGCATGTTTCTTTTTGCAGCACTCGTAGTAACATCTCTAATATTCTTTTTCTTTTTCAGGTCATTTAGAGCCACTTTCATTTCTATTGTTGTGGTTTGTATTGGTGTGATGTGGACCTTTGGAATTATTGGGTTCTTACATTATGAAATCACCGTTTTAACGGCATTAATTCCACCGTTAATTATTGTAATCGGGATTCCAAACTGTATATTCCTTATTAATAAGTACCAACATGAAGTTAAATTACATGGTAATAAGGTAAGATCATTACAGCGTGTAATTACTAAAGTGGGAAATGCCACTTTAATGACGAACGTGACAACAGCTTCTGGTTTTGCCACTTTTATACTAACAGAAAGTAAACTCTTAAAAGAATTTGGTATTGTAGCCTCAATAAGCATTCTGGCTATTTTCATGCTGTGCTTACTAATCATCCCTATTGTTTATACTTTTTTACCATACCCTAAGGATCGCCATTTAAAACACCTAAACAGAAAATGGATTGGTGGTTTTGTAAATTGGATGGAAAACATGGTGAAGCATAGACGCATTACCATTTATGTGACGTCCTTAATACTTCTTATCGCAAGTATTATTGGTGTTTATCAAATAAAAATCTCTGGAAGTCTTATCGAAGACATGCCACAAAAATCGGAATTTGTTCAAGACATTCGTTTTTTTGAGGAAGAATTTAATGGTATTATGCCCGTTGAAATAATGGTTAATACCAAACGTAAAAAAGGGGTCATGAAGCGTACCACCCTTAAAAGGATGAACGAACTTGAAGAATTAATTCTTGAAACACCCGAATTATCTAAACCCGTTTCGGTGGTTGGTCTGGTAAAATATTCCAAGCAAGCGTACTATAACGGTAATTCCAAATACTATCAGTTACCTACGGCTCAAGAGAATAGTTTCATTTTATCATACGCCAAAAATTCAACAACCGATTCTGATATCGACATGCTCAAAAATTTTGTGGATAGCACCGGTCAATATGCTCGTATCACTACATTTATGAAAGATATTGGTACCGACAAAATGGAGCGTATTGAAGAAAATCTACTCACCAAAATAGATAAAGTTTTCCCTAAAGACAGATATGATGTTACCTTAACAGGAAAAGCTTTAGTTTTTCAAAAAGGAACAAAATATTTAGTTAAAAACTTAATCGTATCCCTGTCATTAGCCATCGTATTAATTGCTTTATTTATGGCCTATATGTTTAAATCTGGGAAAATGATTATTATTTCATTAATTCCAAATTTACTACCATTAGTTATTACCGCTGGCTTAATGGGTTATTTAGGCGTACCGCTTAAACCCTCTACCATATTAGTATTTAGTATCGCTTTTGGTATTTCTGTGGATGATACCATTCACTTTTTAGCCAAATACCGACAGGAATTACAAGCCAATAAATGGCGAATTAAAGTTTCAGTTTATGGGGCACTACGAGAAACAGGAGTTAGTATGTTCTATACCTCAATTGTACTTTTCTTCGGTTTTTCGGTTTTCACAATTTCTAGCTTTGGAGGCACCGTAGCATTAGGGGCTTTGGTTTCGGCTACACTCTTATTTGCTATGTTGGCCAACTTGTTATTGCTACCTTCTTTATTATTGTCTTTGGAACGTAATATTGCTAACAAGAAAGAGTTCAAAAAACCTGCTATTAACGTTATTCCTAACGATGATAAAATTAAAAACTCAAAAAGCTAGAAATTACAGTTTAACATCATTTTTAGCTTTTAAACCGAAATTTAATATCATTTTTTAGTTTTATTATTTGAATTTAAACAATGTAAACTATTATCTTTACAGTTCAACACTTACACCTATGCAACCAAAAACTATTTCAGATCTATTAACACAAAATATTGTTATACCAGAAGTTGAAATAAAAGGTTGGGTTAGAACATTTAGAGCAAACCGTTTTATTGCTTTAAACGATGGATCTACATTGAATAACATTCAATGTGTTGTGGATTTTGAAAACTTTAACGAAGCCTTGCTTAAGCGTATTACTACGGGAGCAGCTATTCATGTAAAAGGTGAACTCGTGGAAAGTCAAGGTAAAGGTCAAAAAGTTGAAATTCAAGTCTCTAAATTAGAAATTTTAGGCGATTCAGATCCTGAAACCTATCCCATTCAACCTAAAAAACACTCTTTTGAATTTTTAAGAGAAAATGCGCATTTACGTACGAGAACAAATACTTTTAGTGCCGTAATGCGTTTGCGATCTTCGCTATCATTTGCCATTCATAAATATTTTAATGAAAGTGGTTTTTACTACATGCACTCGCCAATTATTACTGGAAGTGATGCTGAAGGTGCCGGTGAAATGTTCAAGGTAAGCACACTTGATGAGAAAAACATACCACGTACCGAAGACGGCAAAGTAGATTATTCTCAAGATTTCTTCGGAAAAGAGACGAATCTAACCGTTTCTGGGCAACTAGAAGCTGAAACTTACGCCATGTCCCTGGGTAAGGTTTATACATTCGGACCTACGTTTAGAGCTGAAAACTCAAACACCTCCCGTCATTTAGCCGAATTTTGGATGATTGAACCAGAAGTGGCGTTTATGGATTTGGCTGGAAATATGGATTTGGCTGAAGACTTTATGAAATCGGTTATTAAATACATTTTAGAACACAACCGTGAAGATTTAGAGTTTTTAGATAAACGTTTACAAGACGAAGAAAAAACAAAACCTCAAGCAGAGCGTAGCGACATGTCTTTAATTGAGAAATTAAATTTTGTGACCGATAACCATTTTAAACGTGTAAGTTATACTGAAGCCATTGATATTTTACGTAACTGCAAACCAAATAAGAAAAAGAAGTTTAAATATCTTATTAACGAATGGGGAACAGATTTACAAAGTGAACATGAGCGTTTCCTTGTTGAAAAACACTTTAAATGTCCTGTAATTTTATTTGATTACCCAGCAAATATAAAAGCCTTTTACATGCGCCTTAACGACGACGGTAAAACGGTTCGAGCCATGGATATTCTTTTCCCGGGCATTGGTGAAATTGTTGGTGGAGCACAACGTGAAGAACGCTTAGATGTTTTAAAGGAAAAAATGGCTGCCATTGATATTCCTGAAGAAGAATTATGGTGGTATTTGGATTTACGTAAATTCGGGACTGCAGTTCATTCTGGGTTTGGTTTAGGTTTCGAACGTTTAGTGATGTTTGCTACTGGAATGAGCAATATTAGAGATGTGATTCCATTCCCTAGAACGCCACAAAACGCAGAATTTTAATTCATTCTCACCAACCAGCATACAACATTACTTAATTTATCAATTACCTTAAGGCCATAAAACCTATTAGGCACGAGTTTGTACTTATAATACCATTTTAGGTCTGTAATCTGGCATATGATTTGTTTCTTTTTCACCCATATTTTAATATAAAATAAAACCGTAGCTATTGCTATGCTTGAATTTTCTATATCATCTGAACAAATAATTATTCAAATTAAAAATACGGCATTATGGGCTTAAATTGGTATAATGCAAGAAAGGCCTGTATCACATCGACTAATTAAGGTAAATTAATTATTTTTGATATATGTAAACATAAATCATGCTTAAACAACATTTACAATTTAAATTATCACAAAAACTGTCACCGCAGCAGATTCAATTAATGAAATTGATTCAGTTGCCTACACAGGCGTTTGAGCAGCGTTTAAAGCAGGAATTGGAAGAAAACCCAGCCTTAGAAGGGGGTAAAGAAGAAAGTTTAAGTGATTTAGATTCCGATTTCGATAATACCTCAGATGACTATGATGACAATGAAACCATCAATACCGATGATATTAATGTTGATGATTATTTAAGTGATGACGAAATACCGGAGTACAGAACACAAGCGAACAATTACAGTAGCGACGATGAAGAAAAAACCATGCCCTATGCCGCGGGAACGTCCTTCACACAGTATTTAATTAGTCAACTAAACACCTATCGATTAACCGATGAAGAACGTGATATCGCGGAATTTTTAGTAGGAAGTGTGGATGAAAGTGGTTATATCAGGCGCGAAATTAGCGATATCATGGATGATCTGGCCTTCACTCAAAATGTTTATACGACTGAAGAAGCCATAACAAAGGTTTTAAAAATTGTACATCAACTGGATCCTTCAGGTGTTGGAGCAAGGAGCTTACAAGAATGTTTAAGTATTCAATTACACCGAAAGGATAAAACAGCAGATACCGAGTTAGCGACAGCTATCATTGATCATGCATTTGATCAGTTCACCAAAAAGCATTACAAAAAATTAATTCAGAAATTTAATATTACTGAAGAGCAGCTTAAAGGAGCGATTTCAGAAATTGAACATTTAAATCCGAAACCAGGTGGAACCTACGCTGGAAACAACCGTATTGTAGAGCATGTGGTTCCCGATTTTGCCATTAAAATTGTTGATGGTGAGCTGGAATTAACACTTAACGGAAGAAACGCTCCAGAGCTTCATGTATCCAGTGCTTATAATAACATGCTTAAAGGGTATAAAGAATCTAAGGAGAAATCTAAATCTCAGAAAGATGCTGTGATGTTCATCAAACAAAAGCTAGATGCTGCAAAATGGTTTATAGAAGCTATTAAACAACGTCAGCAAACACTTTTTGTAACCATGAGTGCCATCATGCATTATCAAGAAGATTACTTTCTAACAGGTGATGAACGCAACTTAAAACCCATGATACTAAAAGATATTGCCGATGAAATTTCTATGGACGTTTCAACGGTATCACGCGTGGCAAACAGTAAATATGTCGATACACCTTACGGTACGAAACTGATTAAAGAATTCTTTTCAGAATCGATGAAAAATGATCAAGGTGAAGACGTTTCTACTAGAGAAATTAAAAAAATATTAGAAACCGTAATCGAAGAAGAAAACAAGAAAAAACCATTAACCGATGAAACTTTAGCATCGATTTTAAAGGAGAAAGGTTACCCAATTGCGCGAAGAACAGTTGCTAAATATAGGGAGCAATTAGATATTCCAGTGGCTCGATTACGTAAAAAAATATAATGGATAAACTGTTAAAGAGTATTTCGTATATTTTTCATCCATTACTCATGCCTGTTTTAGGTGTTGTATTTTATTTCGCAAAATCCCCAAGATTTATTCCTGTTGAAATTATAACCGCAAAATTAATTTCGCTTTTAATTCTTACGGTCGTATTACCAATACTACTATTTTTTCTTCTAAAAATTATCGGTAAAGTCCAAAGTATTCATCTTACAACTGCAAAACAACGCATACTTCCTCTTGCGCTGAATTGTATCATTCTACTCTTAGTCATTAAAAAGATATTACCACCAAACCAATCCATTGAATTGTACTACTTCTTTATTGGCATTCTAATCGCCAATATGGCCTGCATGTGTCTTGCAGTATTCGGTTTCAAAGCTAGCATTCATATGATTGGCGTTAACGGACTAATCATGTTTTTTATTGCATTAAGCATCCATTATAGTATAAATATTAATGGTACTTTGGCACTAATGGCTATTATAACAGGAGCAGTAGCAACTTCAAGACTACACTTGAAAGCTCATAACAACATAGAACTCATTACAGGCGCTTTTATCGGCTTTATTCCGCAATTAATACTTGTACCTTATTGGTTGTGAAAGAAGACCTAGAGAACATAGAATATGAGTCCGATTTTTATAATACTCATATCTATATTGGTCCCATTTAATTGCGCCTTATCTGAAAAAATAGGATTCAGTAAATAATTAACATGAAAATTCCAGGTGTTATAACCCGCACTAAGCATTAAACCATACTGAAACTTATTAAAATCGCTATTATTCGTGTATCTATACTCACCTAATTCCCCTTTATAGCTGGAAGTATCACTAAACACATAACCAAACTTAAAACCGCCGTAAATGCGCCAAAACGCGTAATCAGTTGGGGTTGAAGTACGCCATCTAAATTCTATAGGAATTTCAATAAGGTGGAAAGAAAATTTGTTTTTGGAGTAAGAGCTTCCCTCATCAAGAATTTCATACTGAAAACCACCATTGCTAGCTTCGGTGACTAACAAATTATGGTTATAGGCATCGGTGGCATAGCCTAAACCTATACCAATAGCCTTATTCCTAGCTTTATTAATAGGCATATCTTTGATATAACCAACATTCAAACCCCAAGAAAAACCATTTTGCTCTAAACCATCAGGGCGGTTACTTACAAAATTATAAGTAATTCCAGCATAAAAATGATCTTCTTTATAAAGCGAATCGACTGCTTTAATAGCCACATCTTGCGCCATACAGAAGATCGAATTAAATAGCAAAAAATAAATAATAAAGATATACTTCATTAATAGAAAATCTTTGAATACAATTAAAACAATAAAGGTATTAAAAAAATAAAAGGCGTTTTGATAAAATCAAAACGCCTTTATTATAAAATTAAGAATGTAAATTAATCTCTTCCAAACACAGTACCTTTTTTGGTAGTGTAGTTTATTTTAAGCGCATTAACTTTACGTAGTTCTTGTTTAATATCTCCAATTAGTCCCATATTCGCACCTTTGTCTACTTTTAAAGCCGTAGTTAAAAATGGGATTAATTCTTCTCTTTTCGAAGCTCTTTCCGAAGCGATAAATGCAGCAATTTCTTTTACATCTGCAAACTTATCATTTAATTGAATTTTTGCTTCTGTTCCATATTGCTTGTAATTTTCACTTGGTTTTCCTGCATATATATACATAACCAAGTCCTTTTTATCTAGCTTCTCTACTTGATCTGCAAAAGGTAAATTATTCTCAATCATTAAAGTATTTTGCCTCATTACTGTGGCAACCATAAAGAAGAATAATAACATAAATACAATATCGGGTAAAGCTGCTGTATTAACCGCAGGGATTCCTCCGTCTTTTTTCTTTTTAAATTTAGACATATAGTTTAAATGTTATTTTTAATCTATTGAACTTCTGAAAGTTTTTGAGGGTAATCAAGCTTAATTTGCTCAATCTGCTCCTTCAACTTTTCTTTATTCCCTGGCCAATTTACATCATTATAATTAGCTTCCATTTCTTTAAATGGTTTACCATATAATGATTGTGCCCTTTTATCTCTTAATTCGTTATATGCTGCCACTAATTCATTCTGTACAGCGATATAAGTTTTATAAGTAGTTTCACGTTCGTTCTTTAACGAAATGATCGCTTTATCTGGATTGTCTGATGAAGCCGCATCTTTAGACCCTTCACAGTAATCACAAGATCTATCACCACCGTTGTCTAAAAATTCCTTAGCAGCTTGTCTTAAATCTTTAAGCTCCATAAGTTCATCTTCTACTAGCAATTGATCTTTCCCGTTTAAAAGAACAGTGAAAATATTTTTTTGCTTAATAATAACATCTTGTTCACTGTCTTCCATTGGAGGAAGTTTACGGTTAATACCCGAATCTGTCTCAATTGTTGTAGTTACTAAGAAAAATATTAATAGCAAGAACGCGATGTCGGCCATAGAGCCTGCATTAACTTCTGGTGATGCTCTTTTTGCCATAATTTATTTATTAAATAATTTTTTCGCTCCACCAACAAGCATCGATCCAATGGCAATAACTGCCAAAATGTAAAATGCATTTAATCCAGCGCCAACATTTTTCGATGTTGCTTCATTAACGTCTAATCCCTTATCTGTAAAAGGTGTTAAATTTAAATCTGAACCAGAAGATAAACTATAAGAAATAACAAGTACTAGCGCAAAAGCACCCACAGTCATTATTGTCTTTTTAATATTTCCTGAAAACAGACCTTTAATTACAAATAATAATACAAGGAACAATACTATACCTAACACCGTGTAGGCTATATATAGCATGTTTCCACTCATACTTAAAGCAGTCTCATCGTCTCCTGTCATAATCATTAGTGCAAAAATGGCACCAATAATAGCAAGAGCAAAAGCCACTATTTTTAATACTTTATGTAAACCCATAATTTTAGTCTTTTAAATTTGTTACTCTTACTTTTTGTGTCTGATTAATAGATCCATTAACGTAATAGAAGCATCTTCCATGTTGTTAACGATACTATCAATCTTAGCAATAATGTAATTGTAAAAAATTTGAAGTATAATCGCTACTACTAAACCAAATACAGTTGTTAAAAGTGCTACTTTAATACCACCTGCTACAAGCGAAGGTTGCATATCACCAGCTGCCTCAATTTTATCAAAGGCTTGAATCATACCAATTACCGTACCCATGAAACCAAGCATTGGTGCAAGAGCGATAAATAAAGAAATCCAAGATACATTCTTTTCTAATTGTCCCATTTGAACACCACCATAAGCTACAACAGCTTTTTCAGCAGCATCAAGACCTTCATCTGTTCTATCTAAACCTTGATAGTAGATAGATGCAACAGGACCTTTTGTGTTTCTACAAACTTCTTTAGCAGCTTCAACACCACCTGATGCTAATGCGTCCTCAACTTCTTGAGTTAATTTTTTAGTATTTGTAGTAGAAAGGTTTAAAAAGATAATTCTCTCAATAGCAATTGCTAAACCTAGAATTAAACATAATAATACGATCCCCATAAAACCAGGACCACCTTCAATAAATCTCTTTTTTAATTGTTGGTGAAACCCTAAAGTCTCAGCAGGAGCAGCATCATCTTGTGTAATTGTTGTTGCTACTGTTGTCGTAGTAGTTGTACTTGCAATTGTAGTTGCATTAGCAGTTCCAAATACCATCATTCCTGTTATGGCAAGGATAGAAAATAATCTTTTCATGTTCTAGATCTTAATTTTATTAGTTAAAGGGTTAAAGATAAAAAAAAAATGCAATTAAATAACAAAAAATCACAGCAGAGAGAAAGGGATTCGAACCCTCGATACCCTTTTGAGGTATACACACTTTCCAGGCGTGCGCCTTCGACCACTCGGCCACCTCTCTATTTATGTTACTTTAATTACGGGGATGAAATAACAAAAAAATCTTTGAACGGTAAAATTTTGAAGGTTAATTTTAAGACAATTCTCCGCGTAATGGCGTTTCATACATGGTTTTGAACAGGTTACCCGATATTTTTTGTCCTAACAAAAACATTAATTTTCCAAGAGCCGCTTCAGTTGTGATGTCTTTTCCAGAGATCACGCCAATATTTTTTAGCGCACTACTGGTTTCGTAATGCCCGAGCATAACACTTCCTCCTACACATTGTGTAATATTTATTATATGAATGCCGTTTAAAATATTTTTTGTTAAAATATTCAAAAACCATGATTCTGTAGTGCAATTACCCGCACCATAGGTCTCAATAATTACGGCTTTTAGGTCTGGAGTATTAAAAACACTTTGAATTACGGCCTCCGTAATGCCCGGATAAACCTTTATGAGTGCAATATTATTATCTAAATTCTTATGTATCTTAAGCGTTTTCTTCTCGTCTGGCTTATATAAGTACTCAGTATTTACTTTAAGATGCACACCAGATTCGGCCAAATCATGATAATTAAAGGAGGAAAATGCTAGAAAATCTTCGGCGTTTAACTTCGTTGTTCTATTGGCCCGATACAATTTGTATTCAAAATACAAACACACCTCTTTTATAAGAGGCTTACCCTCACTTTGCAATGAAGCCACCTGAATGGAGGTTATTAAATTCTCTTTGGCATCGGTTCTTAAATCTCCAATAGGCAATTGTGAACCCGTAAAGACAACAGGTTTACCTAAGTTTTCAAGCATAAAACTAAGAGCGGAAGCTGTATAACTCATAGTATCACTTCCATGAAGCACCACAAAACCATCAAAAGCATCATAATTATCTTCTATAAGCTGCGCAATTTGCACCCAACAATCGATATTCATATTACTAGAATCAATTGGTTTTTTAAAAGAAACCGTATCGATATCACAGTCCAAAAGCATTAATTCTGGTATTTGGTCTAGTAGTGTTTTAAAATCGAAAGATTTCAAGGCTCCCGTTTTAAAATCTTTCACCATACCAATCGTTCCCCCTGTATAGATTAATAAAATATTTGCTTTGGAATTATTCATTTACTATACCTTAAAAATATCAATTGAATTCTGCGTTGTAATTTCGGCTATTTCTTCTTCTGGCACATCATATATTAGCGATAGTTTTTCTAAAACCTTCAATATATAAAGACTTTCATTTCGTTTTCCACGATATGGCACTGGTGCCAAATAAGGAGAATCGGTTTCTAATACAATATGCTTTAAGTCGATTTTATTTAAAAACTGATCGATCTTTCCGTTTTTAAAGGTCACCACACCACCAATTCCTAATTTCATATTATAGGAAATGGCCTGATGCGCTTGCTCCAAGTTTCCAGTAAAACAATGAAATATACCGAATAAATCTTCCGCCTTTTCTTGCTCTAAAACTTCAAATATATCATCAAATGCTTCCCTACAATGTATTACGATTGGTAATTTATGTTTTTTTGCTAATCGGATTTGCCGTATAAATGCTTCTTTCTGCATCGCTAATGTAGATTTATCCCAGTACAAATCGATGCCAATCTCCCCTATTGCATAAAAATGACGTTTTCCCAACATATCCTCAACATGCTGCAATTCTTCGTTAAAATTTTCTTTAACATGCGTGGGATGTAAGCCCGTCATTAGAAACATATTTTCTGGAAATCGCTTTTCCAGCTGAAACATCGACTCGGTGTAATTTGAGTCTATCGCTGGAATAAAAAATCTTGAAACCCCTTGATCGATGGCTCGTTGGATCAGTTCATCACGATCTTCATCAAAAGATTCGCTATATAAATGTGTGTGTGTGTCTGTAATAATCAATTGCAAAAGTTTAAATTGAATCTCAATACTATTTCAGCAAAAATAATCGTTTTTATAGGATTATATTTGCTTAAAACAATATGTTATGGAAACGCTTCAACAATTCCTTACCAATCAAGGCTATTCAAAAGTAAAATTACACCTTACCAAAACGAATCATTTTGAAATAAAAGCCTCCATTAATGGAAAAAAGGGGCTATTTATTTTAGACACTGGTGCGTCAAGTTCTTGCGTTGGGTTTGAAGCTATAGAAACTTTCAAATTAGAAGCTGAAGATTCTTTAATTAGAGCCGCTGGAGCAGGAGCTACGAACATGGAAACCAAACTATCGAAAAAAAATAAAGTTAAAATTGGAAAATGGTCAAATAATAAGGTTGTTCTCATATTATTCAACCTTACTCATGTCAATACAGCTTTAATTAACCACAATTCAAAACCTGTCGATGGTATAATTGGGGCAGATATTTTAAAAAAAGGCAAAGCTGTTATAGACTACGAAAAGAAATACCTATATTTAAAGTTGAGTTAATAGCATAACTAAATGAAAGCTTCAATTACAATCGCCGATGACCATCCGCTCATCTTACGTGGTTTATTAGATTTTTTAAACCAGCAAGGTTATAAAATACTTGCGAGTTCAGACGACGGCCAAACCGCGTACAACCAAATATTAAAATTTAAACCAGAAATTGCCATTTTAGACATTAGCATGCCTGTTATGACTGGCTTGGATGTCGCAGAGCTGTGCCATAAAAATAAATTATCGACCAAAATTGTGCTTCTAACTTTAAATATTGATGAATATTTTTACAACAAAGCTCTAGAATACGAAGTACAGGGTTATATACTTAAAGAATTTGCCCTTGAACAAATTGATGCTTGTATTGACGAACTATCACAGGGAAAAACATATTTTAGTAAGGAAATAGACGCACATTTGGATCCCGACCATATAGATAATCAGCCTACTGAAGAAATGCGGAGTTTGACCAAATCGGAATTAAAAATTGTTAAACTTATCTCTAAGCATAAAACGAGCCAGCAAATTGCCGATCATTTATCAATTTCTGTAAGAACTGTAGATAAACACCGTAGCAATATAGTTAATAAGTTAAATTTAAGTAACAGCCCCACTTCACTTGTAATTTGGGCTTTGGGAAATAAAAGAATCCTTTTTAAACTAAAGGAATGAAATAATTATCCCACAAGATTATACACTGCAAAAATATTTTACCCTGCTTTTAACAGTTAAAAACTAACTTTTGACTTAAAATACGTAGAAGTGCGTATTTTTTTTTTCGGCTGTCTACTGTACCTTCGTATTGCTATTAATTCTTTTGAGAGAGAATTTTTTTTATTACACTCTGCATCGGATCAAAACGATGCAGAGTTTTAAAAGACATTTAATCTCAAATACTAAACAACAACTCTCATGGAAAACAGAACATTCGACAGGTATTGTATCATAGCACTTACTGTTATTGTAGTTTTCATATTAACAGTGAATATTTACGTATTTTTTGTTTAATGCTATTATCAACTAAAAATTATGAAAACGAAAAAGGGTGTTGATCTAAATCAACACCCTTTTTTATATTACTTCTTAAATTTTATTCTATAATTCTAACGCTTTTTTAACGTCATTATTCATAAGAATTTCTGTAGGGTTTTCTAAGGCTTCTTTAACAGCAACTAAGAATCCAACACTTTCTTTTCCATCAATAATTCTATGGTCGTAAGATAAGGCTACGTACATAATTGGTCTAATTTCAACCTTACCATCAATAGCAACAGGTCTTTCAACAATATTATGCATGCCTAAAATACCACTTTGAGGCGGGTTGATAATTGGTGTAGATAACATACTTCCAAATACACCACCGTTAGTGATTGTAAATGTACCGCCTGTCATTTCATCTACAGTAATTTGCCCGTCTCTAGCACGTAGTGCTAAACGTTTCACTTCTGCTTCAACACCTCTAAAACTTAAGTTTTCAGCATTTCTAATTACAGGTACCATTAATCCTTTAGGACCAGAAACCGCAATACTAATATCACAGAAATCATAAGAAAGCATTTCTTTACCATCCATCATCGAATTTACAGCAGGATACATTTCTAAAGCTCTAACCACAGCAAGAGTAAAGAAACTCATGAACCCTAATCCAACACCATGTTTTGCTTTGAAAGCCTCTTTATGCTCTGAACGTAATGCAAAAATAGGAGACATATCAACTTCGTTAAAAGTTGTTAGCATAGCCGTTGTGTTTTTAACCTCAACTAAACGCTCTGCTACTTTTCTACGTAACATAGACATCTTGCTACGGCTTGTTCCTCTAGATCCACCTGTTGGTGTTCCCATAGAAGGTACCGCTTTGATAGCGTCCTCTTTAGTAACACGACCAGCTTTACCAGTTCCAGAAACAGCACCCGCTTCTATCCCTTTTTCAGCTAATATTTTCTTAGCTGCAGGACTAGCACTTCCTGTGGCATAAGTTTTTGATTCCGTTGCAGCCTTAGGAGCCTCAGCAGCCGGAGCCGCTTCTTTTTTCTCCTCTTTTGTAGGAGCAGCACCTTCTGGTTTTTCTGCACTTGTATCAATTAAGCAA
Organism: Pseudotamlana agarivorans; assembly: GCF_018860245.1. Classification (GTDB taxonomy): domain Bacteria; phylum Bacteroidota; class Bacteroidia; order Flavobacteriales; family Flavobacteriaceae; genus Pseudotamlana; species Pseudotamlana agarivorans_A. Next base: position 271,982 of record NZ_JAHKPD010000008.1, on the reverse strand, counting down.
ACAACAGCACCAACCTCTACAGCATCACCTTCTTCAGCCTTTAAAGTTATTATACCGCTAACTTCAGCTGGTAATTCAAGTGTTGCTTTATCACTATCTACTTCAGCAATAGCTTGATCTTTTTCAACGTAATCGCCATCTTCAACAAGCCATGTTGCAATTTCAACTTCTGTAATAGACTCCCCCGGTGAAGGGACTTTCATTTCTAAAATCATTTTTTATAATTTTAATGGTATCTTATTTTCTTTTAATCTAACTTTTTATATCAAATACAGCGTTAATTACTTGTTGCTGTCTTCTTTTATCTCTGGTACTTGAACCTGGAGCAGGTACCGAGCTATATGCTCTAGCGCAAACCTCTAATTTCACAATTTCCAAACGCTGAGCGATGTGCATCCAAGCCCCCATGTTTTTAGGTTCTTCTTGAGCCCAAACATACTTTTCTACGTTTGGATAACGTTTCAATATTGCTTCTATTTTATCAATATGTAACGGGAATAACTGCTCGATTCTTACCAAAGCAACATCTTCTGTACCTAATTCTTCTCGTTTTGCTAACAAATCGTAGTAGAATTTACCAGTACAAAGCACTATTTTCTTAACCTTATCTGGGTTAATGGTATCGTCAATAACTTCTTGGAATCCTCCTGTAGCTAATTCGCTAATTGAAGATACCGCTTTAGGGTGGCGTAGTAAACTTTTAGGTGTAAATACAACTAAAGGTTTTCTAAAATCACGTTTCATTTGACGACGTAATAAGTGGAAAAAGTTTGCAGGTGTTGTACAATCGGCAACAATCATGTTATCATTACCACATAATTGAAGGTAACGCTCTATTCTTGCAGATGAATGCTCCGAGCCTTGCCCTTCGTAACCGTGAGGTAATAAAACAACAATACCGTTTTGCGACTTCCATTTATCTTCGGCGGCCGATAAGTATTGATCGAATATAATTTGTGCACCGTTACTAAAATCTCCAAACTGTGCTTCCCAGATGGTTAATGTATTTGGGTTTGCCATGGCATAACCATAATCGAAACCTAAAACACCATATTCAGACAAGAAAGAATTGTAAATATACATTTCTCCTTTGTTCGCTGGGTTTGTATTTAATAAGTTGATGCGTTCTTCTGAAATCTCATCGCGTAAAATGGCGTGTCTATGACTAAATGTTCCACGCTCTACATCTTGACCAGATATACGTACATTGAAACCTTCTTCTAATAAACTACCGTAGGCCAAAGTTTCGGCCATACCCCAATCTAAATTATCAGTTTCAAAAACCATTTTTGCACGACCATCAAGAATACGCTCTGCTTTACGTAAAAACTTCACACCTTCTGGAACTGTAGATACAATTTTAGAAATATCTTTTAATTTATCTTGAGCATAAGCTGTATCTGCAGGTTCTAACATCGCATCGACACCACGACGCACAAAACCTGTCCAACGCTCCATCATAAACTCACGTACCTTAGAAGAGTCGTCTTCTTTAGATTGTGTATATGCTGTTTCAAGCGTTTCTTTAAATTCGGCAACAATTTGTGCAGAATAATCTTTATCAATTGTATTCTCGGCAACTAACTTATCCGCATAAATTTTAAATGGATTAGCATGCTTTGAAATATGCTTATATAATTTAGGCTGTGTAAACCTTGGCTCATCACCTTCGTTATGCCCATATTTTCTATAGCCTAACAAATCGATATAAACATCTTTTTTGTAACGCATTCTGTATTCTAAAGCCAATTCAACTGCGTGAACTACTGCTTCAGCATCATCAGAGTTAACGTGTAATACTGGAGACAACGTTACTTTAGCCACATCTGTACAGTACGTACTTGAACGTGCATCTAAATAATTGGTTGTAAACCCAACTTGGTTATTTACTACAATATGAATAGTTCCACCTGTTTTATAACCATTAAGCTGACTCATTTGAGCCACCTCGTATACCACACCTTGACCAGCAACTGCAGCATCACCATGTACTATAATTGGTATAATTTTAGAATCATCACCACCATAATCATTATCGATTTTTGCTCTAGTAATCCCTTCCGCCACCGGCGCAACAGTTTCTAGGTGCGATGGGTTAGGCACTAAATTCATCTTGATAGTTTTACCATTTTGGTAGGTTTTATCAAGTGTTAATCCTAAGTGATATTTCACATCACCATCGATATATTCGTCTTCAAAATCTTTACCATCAAACTCACTAAAAAGCTCGTTCATTGGTTTTCTAAAAATATTTACCAAAGTACTTAAACGACCACGGTGAGCCATTCCTAATACACATTCTTTAACATCGTATTTTTTAGAAGCATAGAATAGCACGTTACTAATTGCAGGAATTAGAGACTCGCCACCTTCTAAAGAAAAACGTTTTTGACCAACATACTTTGTTTGTAAAAAATTCTCAAAAGTGACCGCTTGGTTTAACTTCGAAAGAATATACTTTTTAGTACCGGCCGAGAATGTTGGGTGATTATCATTTTTGTTTAATTGATCTTGCCACCACTTAATTACCTCTGGGTTTCTTAAGTACATGTACTCCACACCAATAGATTCGCAATAAATATTATTAAGATGCTTAACGATATCTCTTAATGTTTTTGGACCAACACCTAAAACTTCGCCTGCATTAAAAAGCGTATCTAAATCACTATCTGAAAGATCAAAATTACTTAACTCTAATGTTGGCGTATAGCTTCGTCTGTCGCGAACTGGGTTTGTTTTAGTAAACAAATGCCCGCGCATTCTATAGCCATCAATTAGTCTTAACACATTAAATTCCTTCTGTACGTGTTCAGGTATTTGAGTTGAAACGCCTTCTATAATCTCGCCATCTAAGTCATAGTTTTCAGCGCCAAAATCGTAACCTTGAAAAAAGGCTCTCCAACTAGGCTCTACGCTATCTGGGTTCTCTAAATACTGATTATATAAGTCGGAAAAATACGCTGTGTGTGCAGCGTTTAAAAAAGAATATTTATCCATTGTTAGTATTAATCTCCTGTAGTTTTTTCAAAAAAATATTTCTCAAAAATACAACTTTTAGTAAAATTAGATGATTCTTTGACTATATTTATAGCTGTTCATCATCATTTAACGAATATGATTAGAATCTTGTTAATTTATTAAAGAAATATGATTTTAAATAATACTTTATTCCGTATCTCTAAAAAGACCACTTTTATATTGGTTGTTTTTTCTTGCTGTTTTATAAATATTCATGCACAACAATCGAAAGCTGAATTTTGGAACCATGTGAACTTTGGAGGAAACTTAGGTCTTAGTTTTGGAAGCGAATTTTTTAGCGGAACTATTGCGCCTAGTGCCATTTACCAGTTTAACGAACAGTTTGCACTTGGTTTAGGACTGAATGTCACATTTAATAGTCAAAAAGACTATTACAAATCGACCATCCTTGGAGGCAGCCTAATAGGCTTATACAACGTTATTCCTCAAGTTCAAATTTCGGCAGAATTTGAACAACTCAATGTGGATAGAAATTATGATTCCAGATTTAATTTCGACGACGAAAACTATTGGGTTTCTGCATTATACTTAGGCGCAGGTTACCGCACCAGAAATATCACCTTTGGCATTCGATACGATGTTTTATACAATGATAGAGATAGTATATATTACAGCCCATGGTCGCCGTTTTTTAGAGTTTACTTTTAAGCACAAATTATTCACCTAGTATATTCAACCAAAAAATAATCTACACCATCATCTTGAACGCTTTTTAAAAACGAGCACAAGCATGATTTATATCATAAATATTTGCAAAAAATCAAGTTATTTTTGTTTGCGAAAATTCTATTTATGAAGAAGACTCTAAAAATTTCTACGCTTGCATTAATCGCTCTACTTATAAGTTGCGATGGAGGTGAAGAAAAAAAGAAACCTGGTTTTTCTTATGAAAACACGCAATCAATCGAATTAAACGCTTCCGCGGAAGCAAAAGATGTCCCGCCTTCGAAAACAATTGATTTAAACAACAAAGGCATTGGCCCAATTACCTCCTTAACTTTAGATGACACGATAGATACAAAGCTTGCAAAGCAAGGTGAAAACCTGTTTAAAAACACGTGTACGGCATGCCACAGACCCGACAAGAAATTCATCGGTCCTGCTCCAAAAGACATCTTAACCAGAAGAACACCAGAATGGGTTATGAACCTTATTTTGAATCCAAACAACATGGTTAAAAACGACCCATTAGCAAAAGCTTTGTTAGAAGAACATCACGGCTCACCTATGCCTATTCAAATAACATCGGAAGACGAGGCAAGAGCACTTTTAGAATATTTTAGAACGCTATAATTTATTTTTAAACTTTCAATTTAACTTGTTAAGACTAGCTTATAATCAATTTTGAAATCATAAATATTACAACCTTATAATTTTTACATACTACCTTTTTGCCTACAAAAAAACGCGAAGCATCTGCTTCGCGTTTTTAATATTATATTATGAACTGAAATTTAATCGGCTAAAATAATCGCCTTATTATCTTTCATTTCAAGTGTTCCAGATTTAATTTCAATCAATAACACTTTATTATCTACCATATGAGGTTTTACATCGGGATGTAACTTATCATAATCTAAATGCAGTTCAGAATGTACTCTTATTTTCACTGTTCCAGCAGTTAGTAATGACACTATTGGCGCATGATTTTTCAACATTTGAAACTCACCTTCCACTCCTGGTACGGTTACAGAATCAACTTCTGAACTAAAAAAAGTAGCTTCTGGCGACACAATTTCTAAATACATAATTTATATAGTTGTTTGTTATTGGTTGTTGGTTATGCGCTGTTAGTAAATCTAAGAACCAACAACTACAAACCATTAACTAATTTATGCCTCTGCAAGCATTTTATCTCCAGCTTCAATAGCTTCTTCAATCGTTCCTTTAAGGTTAAATGCTGCTTCTGGTAAGTGATCTAATTCACCATCCATAATCATGTTAAACCCTTTAATAGTTTCTTTAATATCCACTAATACACCTGGAATCCCGGTAAACTGTTCTGCCACGTGGAAAGGTTGAGATAAGAAACGTTGTACACGTCTTGCTCTACCTACGGCTAATTTATCTTCTTCAGATAATTCTTCCATACCAAGAATCGCGATAATATCTTGTAATTCTTTATAACGTTGTAATAACTCTTTTACACGTTGTGCACAAGCATAATGATCTTTACCTAAAATATCAGCTGTTAAAATTCTTGAAGTAGAATCTAATGGATCTACCGCTGGGTAAATACCAAGCTCAGCAATTTTACGAGATAATACGGTTGTGGCATCTAAGTGGGCGAAAGTTGTTGCTGGTGCTGGATCGGTTAAATCATCTGCAGGTACATAAACCGCTTGCACCGAAGTAATAGAACCTCTTTTAGTTGAAGTAATACGCTCTTGCATCGCACCCATCTCTGTTGCTAATGTTGGTTGGTAACCTACTGCAGAAGGCATACGTCCTAATAATGCAGATACCTCAGAACCAGCTTGAGTAAAACGGAAGATATTATCTACGAAGAATAATACATCTTTCCCTTGACCTTCACCAGCACCATCACGGAAATATTCAGCAATAGTTAAACCAGATAATGCTACACGAGCACGAGCTCCAGGAGGCTCATTCATTTGTCCGAATACGAAAGTTGCTTTCGATTCTTTCATTTTAGACTTATCTACTTTAGATAAATCCCATCCACCATCTTCCATAGAATGCATGAAATCGTCTCCATAACGGATAATTCCTGATTCTAACATCTCTCTTAAAAGGTCATTTCCTTCACGAGTTCTTTCTCCAACTCCAGCAAAAACTGAAAGTCCACCGTGACCTTTTGCTATATTGTTAATCAACTCCTGAATTAATACTGTTTTACCTACACCGGCACCACCAAATAATCCAATCTTACCACCTTTTGCATAAGGCTCGATAAGGTCAATCACTTTAATACCTGTAAATAAAACTTCTGTAGAAGTTGATAAATCTTCAAATTTAGGCGCTTGACGGTGAATTGGCAACCCAGCTTCTCCAGCTTTAGGTAAATCTCCAAGACCATCAATAGCATCTCCAATTACATTAAATAAACGTCCGTAAACATCATCACCAATTGGCATTTGAATAGGAGACCCCGTTGCAACAACTTCAGCTCCTCTACTTAAACCATCAGACGAGTCCATTGCTATAGTACGTACTGTATCTTCACCAATGTGAGACTGTACTTCTAATACTAATATAGAACCATCGGTTCTATTAATTTCTAATGAATCGTAAATTTTTGGAAGTTCTGATTCCGACGCGAATTGAACATCGATAACCGGACCTACTATTTGTGCAACTTTACCTGTAACTTTAGACATTACTTATTTGTTTAATATTATGCGACTTAATTGGTTGAAAACTCTTTTGGTTTTCGCGCTGCAAAGATATATTTTTTAATTTAAAAAGAAAGTTGTTTTTCTTGCTTTTTTGGAATGAAAATAACAGCCTTATTTTGAATACCTTATTATAGTACCATTCCATCCTAATATTTGCTAAATTAGACTTGGTTTTTTAGGCAGAAAACAAGAAACCCCGCAAATATTAATTTACAGGGTTTCTTTATATTTTAAAGGATATAACCTACGAAAGGTTAATCACACGATATTATAAACTAGCGTTAATCCAAGTCCAAGCAGAGATATCTAAAGCTACCGCATCTTTACCAGAATTAAGCGTGTACTCCGTTGATGAACCAGCTATCAATGTAGCATCTGCATCTGCTCCATTAATTTGCACGTTAGATAAAGCACCATTATCAGCCATATCTAAATCTGAAGCATACCCAGATAAATGAAGACCAGTTATAGTACCACCAGATAATTTTTTAAACTGTAAAGCTTTACCTCCAACGGTAGAAATTGCAGTAATGTTAGTAAATGTTGGGTTTCCATTATCTTTATCACCTTCAAAAACTGTAGAGAAACCAGCAACTGTATGCTTGATGTAAGCGTTAGTAACCGAGCCACTCCATCCTTCAGTCCAATCGATAGAATCATCATCATTATTTTCTAAGTATAAGTTTGAAGCAGAAACTGTTCCACCGAAAAACTCAACACCATCATCAGATCCATTGATTACAGAAATGTTTTCAATTGTTGTTCCAGAACCAACAGCATAAAGAGATAAACCATTGTATTGAGACTCCGAGTTAATTTGAGCTCCTGTACCTTTTAAAACTAAATATTTAATAGATCCTGAATTATCATCACTAATAGTTCCTCCGTATTCGAAACCACCAACTTCAGCTTCAGCGTTAACACCTGCAGAAGTTATAGATTTACCACAAATTGTTAAACCACCCCAGTCACCACCTTGGCCAGCGGAAGAAGCAATCACAACAGGGTTAAGTGCAGTACCTTGTATATCGATTTCACCACCCATTAATACAGCGATGTAAACTCCAGTACCACCATCACGAGCAGTAATTTTTGTTCCAGCAGGGATTGTTAATTTACCACCATCTTGTACGATGTAAGATGAATTAAGCACATACTTTACAGAAGCATCTAAAGTAACATCTCCTGTTACAGCGCCTTGCAAAACGCTGGTTTCAAAAGACACATCTGAATCTACCCAGTTAAAAGAATTAACATCAACAGTTGGAACAACAGAAGCATCAAGTGCATAGTAATAAGTGTCATCATTAGCTGAATTTGAAATTTCAACAGGCGTTAATCCGTCAGCGAAAATGATGTTTTTACTTGGGTCAACCCCATCGGCCATATCTAAATCTATATCGTAACCACTTAAAGATAATCCTGTAATAGTACCACCTGATTCTTTTTTAAATTGTAAAGCTTTACCTCCTACTGTAGAAATTGCAGTAATATTAGTAAATGTAGGTTTACCGTTATTTTTATCCCCTTCAAAAGCCGTAGAGAAACCTACTTTAGTATGTAAAATGTATGCGTTTGTTACATTACCACTCCACTCTTCAGTCCAGTCGATAGAATCATCGTCATTGTCTTCTAAATAAAGATTAGTTACAGAAACAGATCCTCCAAAAAACTCAACACCATCATCTGCACCATTAATTACAGCAAGGTTTTCAACGATAGTTCCAGAACCTACACCGTAGAAAGACACCCCGTTATATTGAGATTCAGAGTTAATTTGAGCTCCAGTACCAACAATTTGTAAGTAGTTAATCGCACCAGAACTATCAGAATCGTTAGTTCCACCATATTTAAAACCACCAACTTCAGCTTCAGCATCAACACCCGCAGATGTAAGCGCGTTACCACAAATAGTTAAACCACCCCAATCTCCAGGATCACCACTAATTGAAGACATTACAACAGGATTATTAACATTACCATTAATGTATATTTCTCCATCTTTTAAAACGGCGATATAGACATCTGACCCACCGTTATCAGCAAGAATTTTAGTTCCAGCAGGAATATTTAAAACTGCATCTTTATCAATAATAAACTGACCAGTTAAGCTATAAACAACTGAAGGGTCTAAAGAATAAGTTTCTTTAAGCGTTCCATTAAGTATACCACTTTCTAAGTTTACAATCACATTCTCGTCTCCTTTTACAATTGGTTCTGGATCGTCAGAACTACAACTTGTTAAGTTAACAGCAGCTACTAAGGCTACTAAACTAAATAATTTTACAGTTAATTTTTTCATTTTTAATTCTTATTATTTATTGAAATTTTTTGTTTGATTTCCTCTGCAAAGAACTACGTTTTCTGTTGTTCTAGCTTTAATAGAATATTAAACATAAGTTACCAATACCGGTAAAAAACACCGCTTTTGTTATCTAAAGGTTAACTTGTATATTACAAACCACAAGTCACTAGAATCTAATTAACTAATGCCCAATCAATAAAAAAACCCTAAGAAAAAATCTTAGGGTTTAGTACATCATTTATGTTTTTGAATACCTTAGAAAGTAAGTGCTAAACTTAAACTTAATAAACTACCATTTCTATACGAGCTTACTACTTCGTTTGTTTCAATGCCAGTAGCTAAGTTTCTCACTTTTTGAGTTTGCTCTATTTTAGGATTTAATAAGTTTCTACCAACAAACTTTAATTGTAAGTTTTCGGTAAGTTCTTTGGTCATTACTAAATCTAAAGTAAAAAAGCCTTTTTCAATAATTTCATCATTATATAGTACATCACTATTATTAAAATCTTCAGGCGCTCCTAAGGCAAATATTTTATCTGAAGAATAATTTCCCGTAACGGTAGCGATAAATTCTCTTTCAGTTAAACTATTGAAACTTAAAGAACCATTTAAGATTAAATCTGAAGCACCTTGTAAACCAGTTTCAGTAACATCTTTATATTGATAGTTTTCAAATAAATCTTGATTGAACCACATTTTAGTAATGTTCGTATTGAAATTTAGAATCGCTTCATCTTCGTCATTTTCAATTAAATTTAAACGCGTTTCAATTTCAAAACCTAAAACATCAGCTTTTTCTCCTGTGTTCGAAAATTGGAAGATCCCTGCCGAACCACGAGTTAATGCTAAATTGATTGGGTTTTTAATATTCTTATAGAATGCTGTTGCAGAAAGCACCTCTCCAGATTTTGGAAAGAACTCCCATTTTAAATCTGCATTAAAAACTTCAGATTTTTCTAAATTAGGATCACCACGTGTTACACGACCTGTAGGCGACACATACTCGAAAGGAGACAATTCTTTAAACTCTGGTAATGTTTGCGTTAAACTACTCGCAAAACGTAAAAAGTTTTTATCGCTTAACTCATATTTTAAGTTTGCACTTGGGTAAATGCTGTTGTAATCCTTTTTTACAGAACCAACACGACCCACATAGTTTGCTACATCCCATAGCACATTAATTTCATCTCTTTCATAACGTACACCAAGGTTTCCAGAAAACTTTTTATTCAATCCAAAATCCACATTAGCATATCCAGCTAACACCGTTAAATCTGCATCATATCTATCCGGATCACTATCCCTTAGCACAAGTCCGTTTTGAAAATTCGCATCAGTAAACGTTTGAGAAAAATCATCTATTGTTGGCACCTGAAAACCACGCGCTCTTACACCTACAAACTTTGAACTAAAAACACGTTCCTTTCTTCTAAAATTGGCGCCTAAATTTAATTTATACCCACGGCTGTCATCTTCATCTAATTTACCAAAAGCGATTTGATCCTTTAAATACGCATTATACTCAGTATCTTCAATTTTCTGACTTGATTTTCGCTGTTGAAAATCACCAACGTGTGCATATTGCACATAATCTGTACTCACATTATCGGTTTCAGGACTATAAATATTAGCTTCATTTCTAACTCTGTTTGGCTCTTCTGCAAGTACATAGTTATAACCTCCTGCCCATTCTAATTTATTAGTTTCACTAATTTTATGAGTACCGTGAAGTTGATTTACAAGTAAAATGGTTTGTTTAAAGTTTTGATCTCTTACAAAAGCCTGCTTTTCCTTAGGATCTTGATCGAACACATAGCCTTCTCCGTTTCTACCTTGTTCGTAAACATTATCTGAACTTTTATTAACCGCTAAACTGGTTACTTTTATACGGTGATCGTTGTTAAGTTTCAATCCAATATTTAAATATCCTGTTGAATTTGTTCTAGTCGTAAAGTTTTCAACATCATTAAAACTATTATCTAGTACATTAGATCTATATGTTTTAAAAATTCCACTTTGATATTCGTAAGCTTTTGAGTGAGAACCACCAGCAAAGAATGATAATGCTTTTCCGAAGACATTAACTTTAGTACCGCCACCCAATCTAAAACTATAATTATTAGTGTTATCTTGAACTAGAGGATCCCAACCTTGCTTTGTAATTAAATCAACTGTAGCATACTGTTTAGTATGGAAACCAAATTTAACATCGTCTGAAGCTACACTTCTTTTAAAGTTACCATCTAATCCTAATACATTCGTATTATAACTAGAACGAAAACGTGCAGATATTGTTTTTTTAGAATATTCCTTCGAATTTACATCAATATTTCCAGAAGTTTGATCGGCATAACTTGAAGTATCGTAAGTTTTACTAATCCCTACATTTTCGATAACATTTGTAGAAAACAAATCTAAGTTGATATTTTTATTATTAACATCATCAGATGGAATTGGCAGGCCATTCATAGTGGTTGATAAATAACGATCTCCTAAACCTCTAATGTAAATCTCACCAGAACCTTCACTTTGTGTAACTCCAGAGATTTTAGTTGTTGCCGCAGCAGCATCAGACACCCCAATTTTAGATAGTCGTTCTGCTCCAATACTTTCTTTAATAACAACCGCTTTCTTCTGCTCCAGCAATAAAGCCGATTCACTTTCTCGTTTTGTAGTGGTTGTAATAACAACCTCATCTAAAGATGCGGCGCTAGCATTCATTGCCACATTAATTTCTTCAGTTTTACCACTTGTAATAGTTACTTCAATTTGTTGCGTTTCGTATCCAACAAAACTATACAGTAAAGTATAGGTTCCTGGCTCCATGTTATCGAAGTAATAAAGTCCATCAAAATCTGAAGTCGTTCCTATTGTAGTGCCCTTAATTAATACGTTAGCGAATGCAAGCGGTTCGTTGTTGTATTCTTTATCGGTTAATTTGCCTTTAACCGAACCGGTGTTTTGCGCAAATGCAAATGCCGATGTCATGATTGTAAATAATACTATTAATTTTTTCATTGTTTTTGTCATAATTTCACGCTGCAAAGAAACCATAGGACTTTAATTCTAGTGTTACCACATGATTAAAGAACGGTAACAAAAGTGTTATGATACCGTTATCTCAAAATGAAAAACCAAGCATTATTGGTTACATTAATTTAACATTGAAAATAATTTGAAAAAAATAATCACAAAAAAAAAGCTGCTTTCGTTAAACCGAAAGCAGCTTTTAATATATGTCATCTAAAGAAGTTTATACTAAGTTAGATTTTTCCCTCAATCTAATTTACTTGTTGCTAACCACTGCTGTTTCATTATTATCAGCACTTGCATATACCGAAGCTAAATCATCTAATGAAATCGTGCTCGCACCTAAATACAATTCTAAAACTTCATTTTTTGAAGCTTCTACTTGCACTTCAGATGTTTTCGTTTCATAACCAATAAAACTATAAACCAATGTGTACGTTCCTTCCTTTAGGTTATCGAATTTAAAAAAACCTTGCTCATCCGATAACACCTCAGTTCCTGTTTCCTTTACTAGAACCTTAGCATATAACAAGGGAGCGTTCTCGGCTTCTAAATCTAATAAGTTACCACTTATAGAACCTGCGTTTTGAGCAATCCCAAAAGCAGTGAAAAAAAACATAAAAATATAAATATATTGTTTCATTATTTCTGTCTGATAATATTTTGCAAAGTAACGACACAACTTGAAGTTCCATGTTACCAAATGATTAATCGTTTATGATTAAAATGTTACCCTAATGTTAAGGCCTTATTTTAGTTTAAGTTTGAAGAACACATTTACAAGCTCATTTTTTTAATGAAAATAAGTATCTTGCCCTCACTTTTAACAGATATCGATGAACTGGGAACAACTACTATCCTTAAAACGCTTTGGCGACACCAATAAACGTATTAGAAAAGAACAAGACGAGAACAGGATAGGCTTTGAAGTCGATTACGATCGTATTATATTTTCTTCAGAATTTAGAAGTCTTCAAGATAAAACCCAGGTGATTCCTTTATCTAACACCGATTTTGTACACACACGCCTAACCCACAGTTTAGAAGTAAGTGTGGTGGGCCGCTCCTTGGGACGTAGCGTTGGTCACAAACTGTTAGAAAAACACCCGCATTTAAAAAACATTCACGGCTATCATCCTAATGATTTTGGAGCTATTGTCGCCGCTGCAGCCTTAGCACACGATATTGGAAATCCGCCATTTGGCCATTCCGGTGAAAAAGCCATTGGTGAATTCTTTATCAACGGTGAAGGCAAAGGCTATAAAGCCCAGTTAACACCCAAACAATATCAAGATTTATGTGATTTTGAAGGCAATGCTAACGGATTTAAAATTTTAACCGAAAGCAGAGCTGGACGCCCAGGAGGCATTCGTTTAAGTTACGCCACCCTTGGCGCATTCACTAAATACCCTAAAGAATCGCTACCAAAAAAACCAACAAAACACATTGCTGATAAAAAATATGGTGTTTTTCAATCTGAAATAGAAAACTTTGAAGATGTTGCACAAGAACTTGGTTTACTAAAACGTACCGATAAGGGCCTGAGCTACTCAAGGCACCCTCTCACCTTTTTAGTTGAAGCCGCCGATGATATTTGTTATACCATCATCGATTTTGAAGACGGCATCAATTTAGGGTTAATTCAAGAAGAATATGCACTGGAATATTTATCTAAAATTATTAGAAAAAACATCATTCCAGAACATTACTACGCACTCGAAACTCAAAAAGATCGCATTGGTTATTTACGAGCTTTAGCCATTGGCACCTTAATAAACGAGGCTGTTGATATATTCATGGCTAACGAAGAAGCCATATTAAGTGGAGATTTTGATTGTGCCCTACTGGATAAAAGTGCCTACGAGGCTCAAATTAAAGATGTTATAAAAATTAGTATTGACAAGGTATATCAGTCTACAGAAGTTATCGACAAAGAAATTGTTGGCTACGGGGTTATTAATACGCTTTTAAGTACGTATACCTCAGCAGTAAATAACAGCTATAACAATACCGCTTCAAATTATGACACCCTTATTTTAAAAGGATTGCCAGACACTTTAAAAACAAACGATAAGGACCTTTACACGCGCCTACTTAGTGTTTGTCATTATGTATCACTTTTATCGGACAGTAAAGCCATTTTGGATTATAAGAAGATTAAGGGACTGGGGTTTTAGGGGATTGATTATTGACATTGTTGAATCGTTTATTGGTTTAACCGTGTAATCGGCTAGCTATACCTCTGAAATTCATGAACCCCTCTAGGAATTGATTATTTTTTATTGACTATTGATTAATGGTGTTACGTGTGGATTTGAACTTTTAATTTTTAATTGGTGAACTGAAAAGTTTGACCGAAGTCGGATGACTCTTGACTCTTGACTCTTGACTCTTGACGATAGGGCAAATTTATCACTTTTAACTTAACCCTGCGACTTGAATTAATAAAGACACTTTCTTTCGGCAGGAACGATAACTCAACTTGAAGCTTGAAACATCCGTCACCCGTCCTAAAGCTCAAAACCTAAGTAATAAACTCGTGAGCTTTTTCATAAACAAGATGTGATTCCCAACCGCGATATAAAAAATAATCAATAAATTTCTTACGTTTCTTGTAGGTATTACCTTCTTTTATTAAATTCGCACGTTTTTCAGACAAATCGGTGAGCACCTTGATGTATTCATCATCATCAATTTCAGCTAATGCCTGAGTGATGTTGAATTTTGAAATGTCCCTCTGTTTTAATTCTGAAGTTAACCGCCGCTTACCCCAGTGCTTTATTCGGAATTTTCCCCGAACAAAGGCTTTGGCAAAACGTTCTTCATTAAGATAATTTTCATCTAAAAGATGGACTATAATGACATCGATAGCTTCGGGTATCATGAACATAGACACCAACTTTTTCCTGACTTCTTGATGGCAACGTTCTTGATACGCACAATAATGCTCCATTTTTTTTGTAGCTTCTTGTACCGTGTATGTTTTTTTAGATAGCATAGCGGCGCCAAAAATAACAAGGATTAAATTAACAATTGTATAAAAATATTTAAAAACACGTTTTAGTTTCTCTCGCAAAAGACACCAAAAACAAACCTTTGAAGAAAACCACTTTACTAAGCCTATGCCTCATTATATTTAATTTAGGCTTTTCTCAAACCACCTTAACCGAAGGCGACATTGCAATCACAGGTGTCATTTCGGTAAATCCAGATCAATTTTCATTCGTTTTATTAACCGATGTTTTAAGCGGAACAGCCATTCATTTTACCGATAAAAACTGGCTCCCCACGGGCGGCAAATTTTCTACCATTGGCGAAGGCACTGTAACATGGACAGCTACCACCGACTTACCTTGCGGCACAGCGATATCCATTGCAGATACCGGCCACATTACCACAAACACTTTTTCTGCGACGGTTGGAAACGCGATAGAATCGGAACTCGGGTTTGCTCTAAATGAAACCTCTGGCGATGAAATATCTGCTTTTCAAGGCAGCGAACAAACTCCAACTTTTTTATATGCCATACATTTTGGAAACACTTTGGGCTGGGCCGATACCGATGCTAACGTAACGGCCAATAGAAGTGGCGTACCTGCCGGATTAACCAATGGTGTTAACGCCATGAATATGGGTAATTTTGAAAACGGTTCTTACAACTGCACCACAACAAATAATAAATCCTTGATTTTAGCCGATGTGATACAAACCACCAATTGGACACGAACCAACGGAACAATAACTTTAACGGCATGTACTTACACCTGTACCACACCAACACCCTGTGTAACATCCGTTGTTTACGATCATTCAGGGTGGAGCGGAACGCCAGATTTAACCACAGAAGTTCAAATATTAGCAGATTACAACACAAGCTTAGGGAGTTTTAAAGCCTGTAAATTAACTGTTGGAGCTGGAACCTCATTTACGGTTGAAAATAACACCTTCGTAGAAATTGAAAACGATGTGATTGTAAACGGCAACATAATTGTTGAAACACAAGCGAATTTTGTTCAGAATAATAAAAATGGAACATTTATAGTTAATACTCCAGGGGTTTCTCAAGTTAATAAAGTAACGCCTATAAAAAATGAATGGTACCACTACACCTATTGGAGTTCTCCAGTAAATGCTGAAATTATAGACCACGCCTTCCCCGATGTAGATAATGACAAAACCTATTTATTTAAAGCTGAAAATTTTATTGACACCAACGGGGATGATATCGACGACGATGGAAACGATTGGCAAATTGTTTCTGGAGATCACAGCATGACACCTGGAACAGGATATGCTTGTATGTCGAGCAAAATATTAACCTACCCAAGCACACACGAAGTCACTTTTGAAGGCGCATTTAACACAGGAGATATATTAGCCAGTATTTCTAAAAATTCGAGTAATACCGGTATTCCTTGGAATTTCATAGGAAACCCCTACCCCTCGGCAATCGACTTTGTGGCCTTCCAACAAGCCAATGCCACTGTTATTGATGGCGCTGCTTATTTTTGGTCTCATACCACGGCACATCACGATTCACATGCGGGGAATGAGCAGTCCAATTTTCATCAAAATGATTATGCCACCTTTACCATAGGCTCGGGAGGAGCCGCTGGCGCAAGTGGCATCATTCCAAACAAATACATACCATCGGGTCAAGGCTTTTTTATACCAGGATTAACCAATGGCACGGTGACTTTTACAAACGCGATGCGCATGGCCGATGCATCGAGTAATGCCCAATTTTTAAAAAATTTAGAGAACAAGAAAATAGCAAATGAATTAGAAAACAAACTGTGGCTTAACCTCACCACAAACCAAGGAATTTTTAGTCAGATTTTAATAGCCTATGTTGAGGGAGCAACTTCCTACGACGACGGCTTATCTTATGATGCCACGAGAATTGTTAATCAGGATTTTAGTGCCTTTTTATATTCTTCAATAGACACAAACAATAAAAAATACGTGATTCAAGGTAAAAGCGTGAATGGTATTCATGAAAATGAAATCATTAAACTGGGGTATAGCACTAATGTTGACGCTTCTACAATTTATAAATTAGAACTAGATCATTTTCAAGGTGATTTCCTTTCTAAAAACAAGGTCTATTTAAAAGATCATTTACTAAACACGATTCATAATTTATCTGATGCCGCCTACACTTTCACTTCAGAAATTGGCGAATTTAACGAGCGTTTTGAAGTTGTTTTTGACAAAACACTTTCGGCAACACAAATCGATAGTGAAAGGACGGTACAAATTATGGCATTAGATAATAATACCATACAATTTATATCCTCACAATACGCGATTAACTCGATTGACATTTTCAATATCTTAGGACAAAACTTATACCATTTACAAGGAGGTGGTAAATCTAAAACCTACAAACTTCCCAAATTAAGCTCTATTTTTATTGCTCAAATTGAATTAGATAGCGGGGAAGTGATTACTAAAAAAGGGAAGCGGTAAAGGGTATATTCGTTTAATCCTGTAATTGTTGGCTGTGATACTCAAAATCATGACCACGACTAGGTCATTTATTATTTTTTTGACTAATGATTAATTGGTTCATGTGTGAATTTTTCACCTGTAAATATTCATTTTTCATTGTTAAATTTAGCTACCAACTTCTAACTAAAGAATAAATATTTTCTTCGTATTTTTTTATAAATCAATAACATTGATCTACAACGCCCTTGGAGTCTTCTCTATTTTTGCTATACAATCTTAAATTTACACCAAGGCCTTTAAAATAATTAACCATGAAAAACTTTACCCTCTCCCTGTTTTTTTTCTTTGCTGTTAGTCTTTGCTTTGGGCAGTCGCAACAGATTTATATTTTGGACTTTGAAACGGTCAGTCCTCTTGGTTATACGACTGACCCTATGGAACAAATTATAACAGGTAAAGACGAGAAAGACTATTTTATAAGAACCAACGGTAGTACGATTTCTTCAGACATGCAGTACAACAATCAAACAGGTTATTTTTTTGGAGCTCAAGACTTTCGTTACTTTTCTGGTTTTAACACAAACTTCTTTGCGACTATAAACATTACCGACATTGACATTGCAGGATTTAATAACCTACAATTTAAAGTAGATTTAGCAGAAGACGATAATGGCACCTCTTGGGAGGAGGATGACTATATTTTTTTTAAGTATGACATTTACAGCACAGCTGGGCCGACTCCAACTAATGCTACATCACAATTGTTAGATATTCGTTGGGATGCGACCAATTCAAGCGAAGGATATTTAGCAATCGACACAAATAGTAACGGGACAGGTGATGGAACACGAATAACACCAACGTTCTCAACTTTTACATCTAACAAAATATCTGGAACAGGCGACAAATTAATTATTACAATAGAAATTCGCACTGACAATAGCGAAGAAGACATCGCTATAGACAACATCGAAATTTGGGGTGATCCTATACCGGGTTTTTGCACCGGAGGTACAACTACATGGGATGGTGCTAATTGGAGCCATGGTATTCCGGACTTAACTAATGACGTCATAATAAACGGCGATTTCGACACCGACCCTAGCGGCAGTATTTCGGCTTGCAACTTAACTGTTTTAAGTGGCCATACATTCACAATAAGTAATGATGGTACAGTAGTTGTGGAAAATGACGTTATCGTTGAAAGTAATGCCAAATTAATCATAGAATCAGGCAGCGCTCTAGTACAACATAACGATACTGGCTTAGTAGAAAATAATGGTGAGATGATTTTGTACCGAGACACTGCCCCTATGGATGCTTGATACGAGTACACCTACTGGAGCTCCCCTGTGGAAAGTCCACAAATTTCAACTTCTATTCCACATTATAATCCTAATCGACTATACACCTTTAATGCACAAAATTTTAAAGATTCCGAAAAAGAAAGTAACAACAACAACAACCCCGTTTCAGGCCAGGATGACATTGATGATAACGGTGATGACTGGACGCTTATAGGCGATACTACAATGGAACCAGGAAAAGGCTATACAACGACTACAACACCTGGTTATTTTAGCGCGAATGGTTCGGGTAAAGGCTCAACATTTCTTGCAACCTTTAAAGGTAAATTTAATAACGGTATTTACAGCTTAAATATCTATAGAAATGATGATGAAAAATCTGATAAAAACTGGAATTTGATTGGGAACCCCTATCCTTCTGCACTTGATTCTGATGCTTTTTTTAATGGAAACCCCGAATTAGAACGCGCCATTTATTTCTGGTCTCAAAATGCAGCCCCTAACTCATCTTTAAATGGTAACCAACAGCAAAACTTTAGTACAAGCGATTATGCGATTATAAATAATACTGGCGCCACAAGTGCTGGTGGTGATGGTTCAGTTCCAGAAATGATTATCCCTGGAAGTGGTCATGCCATTCCATCTGGGCAAAGCTTTTTTGTTTCTATGGAAAATGGAGCGAGTGGATCTAGCGGTATAAATTCTGGAACAGTGACATTTAACAATGCCATGCGCACTGAATCGCCAGTTGCAAATCGTGAATTCTTTAAACAAAATAACAATTCTAAAACTGCAAACACCAAACCTAATAAAATATGGCTTAATTTAAAATCAACAGACAATACCGCGAACCAAATACTTATTGGTTATGTTAATGGGGCTACCGATGCTGATGACGGCTTGTCCTATGATGCAGATACACATCCACTAAAAGGATCCTATCTATATTCTATAATTCCAGGTGTAGATAAAAAGTTTACAATACAAGGCAGAGACCCGAACAGTTTAACCATTAATGAGGTTATTCCTTTAGGTTTTAAAACCACGTTAGCACCAAGCATTATATACACTATAGCACTAGCGAAAACCGAAGGTGATTTTTTTACAACTCATAATGTCATTTTATTAGATAAAGATAATACACCCGCCACCAGATGGGATTTAACTAGTGGTGACTATATTTTCACATCCCAACAAACAGGCGAATTTAATGATCGGTTTGAAATTGTATTCGAAGACAGTTCATTATCTGTATCTCAAGATGCATTTAACTTGAATAGGCTTACCATTATCAGTTTAGGTAAAAACCAGCTGCAATTTAATACAGCACAAAACCAAACCATAAGAAGTATTAAAATATTCGATCTTTTAGGACAACAATTGTATCAATTAGAAGGCGATAGTCATTCTGAAACTTATTACCTACCTAACTTAGGCGCTATTTACATAGCTAAGGTCGAACTTTCAAGCGGTGAGGTGATTACCAAAAAAGGCATATGCTGATAACATGTGAAATCGTTTATTGGTTTAGCGGTGGAGTCGTGGGCTATACTGCTGAAAAATCGTGAATGAGACAAGGAATTGATTATTTGAATTACGTATGAATTTTTTACTTTTAATTATTGAAATGTTTAATTGAAAAAATTAACGGAAGACCTTTGACCTTTGGAGATATCGTAAATTTTTAACTTTGCATTTTTAACAATTAATTGAAAACTTGGTTAAAAACTTGTAATGATTTAGGGCGTCTAAAACTACCCAAATGCAACTCGAAATAAAGTAACATCATGGTTAAGAAAGACTGCCGTTGGGTTGCGTTTATTTTAATATTTGGTAAAGCTTGAAAAGTTGTTTCCAAAAGCTGTTTTAGCAGCACTAAATTGGCTCCTGAAATATCATGTTTGTAAATAGGTTTTAATTCAAATTTACCTTCATTTAAATTAAAATTAGGAAAATCCATATGTGTCGTATCCGGATAAAACCCTAAATACTTAGTGAGTTTCAGCAAAAATAATAAGTGAAAATTGGCATATTCAGATTGATTATCTAACCATAATAGCGTGTTTTCTAAGTAGCTATAAAGCGCTTCATCCTGCTCTTCTTCATGTAATGTGTTTGTTAACACTTCAGATAAAAACAAAACAATAGCACTCTTTAAAACATGAGAATGCAAGCTGGAATAAATAACATTAAGCTTCGTTTCTTTTATGGATTGCAAAGAGCGGTTTGGTTTATAATCTATAACTAATTGCACTTGTGATAAGGGCTGAAAATAAGCAGCTTTATTTTGTGATTTTTTACTTTTTAAAACGCCTCTTAACAAAAAACTAACCACGCCTTTTTCTTGAGTAAAACACTTAACAATAAGATCGTTATCTTTATATTTTAATTTGGATAGAACAATGGCATTTGTGGTAATTAACATTAGCGTACAACCATTAATTTGATCACTTTGGTTTCAAAAGTTTCTAAATCGGATAACATCACCAAATACACCCCAGAGGCTACAGTGTTATTGGCTAAATTTTTTCCGTTCCAATAAGCGGTTCCGCCATCAATTTCTAAATGATAACCACTATATCTTTGGTTGGTTTTAGACTGTGCTTCGGCCACTAAATTACCTTCTATATCGGTGATTTTAATATTTATATTTTCAGAAACACCTTTAATTTTTATCTTTTTTTCAAACATATCAAACCCAGGACGAACAGGGTTAGGATAAGCAAATGCAGATTCTAAATTTTCTATTGGGCTAGACCCGCCCGACAGAAACGACACTAAGCCTTTATCTGTAGCAATATGTACAATACCTCGATCACCATCAATAGAAAGATCTAAAACCGCGTTAGATGGCAGAGGAGAATTCGTTTTAGTAAAATGGAATATCGTATTTTGTCCATCTGGAGAAAAGTAAAACAAACCAGCATCGGCAGTAGACACCCATTTATTATTAGAACCATCAACTTCGATCGCAGTAATATTTTGCTGAAATAACAGTTCCTTAGCAACACCATCTTCTTCAATAACAATCTCATCGACCTGTATATTATCCTTAAAAAAATTGGAGGTATTATACAAAACACGTAGTCCATTAGATGTCCCGATCCACAATTGATTTCTTTGATCCAATGCCAATGCTGTTACTGAATGAAAAGGCATATTTTCTTCTTCTGTGTAAACACCTTTCAATAATGGTCTATTACCATTTTCCTGAAAACCAATCACGCCATACCTAGAACTTCCTATCCATTTTGTTCCATCTGAAGCAATAAGCAATTCGGAATATCCTGAACTCCCCCCTAGAAAACCATCACCAATAACACTTGTAAAATCAAATGATCGCCATTGATTATTAGCTGGGTTATAAGATTTAAGAGGCCGATCCACTAAACCTGTTGTTGTCCATAAAAGTCCGTCATTATCAAATGCAGATGCTCCAACCCTAATATCAATGTAGCTTGGATCGTTTGGCAGAACCAAGGATTCTAAACCGCTATTAGTTTCATTAAACAAAAAAGTTGGCACTTCTTCATTTACTTCTAATAAACCACTATAAAAAGAACTCAAAAAAACCTGATTAGCATTAGATGGGTTAACCGCAATAGCATTTAAACACACAGCATCTAACACCTCAGTACTTGGTGTATTTATCCATTCATCATTTTTAAAATGACTAAAACCACGTTTATTTAATGGGTAAGGATTATAATATTCTGTATACTCTCCAAATGTCACCCAAAAACCATCACCAGTAGCTTTCACCCTAAAAGGTTTATTTATTAATGGACCGTCAGGATGAACTTCCTCAAATATGGTCGGGCTGGCAATAGGCGTTTTTAGTACTCCAAAACTTTCACTGCCAATATAGATGAAATTTTGGTCCACTGTCGCAGAGGTATAGCGTGTACTAAATTCTGGCACGATACCAACTTGTGCGACACTATTAAAATTTGAATCGTAAACAAAAACTTCATTTTGAGTTGTAACAATTAGATAATCTTCAAACGATTGCAAATTTAACGGCGTATTTACATAGGTAGCAACTTCAGATATAATGGATTGATTTACCACTTCATACATTTTTCTATTAGCATTTGTTGCGTATAATTTGGTTTCTTGATTTTCTACACCTAACCAACTACCAGTGGCAATAGTTGTCCAATTTTGATAATCAATTAAATTAGAACTTAATACATCGGCTTTTTTAAGACCATTATTATCTGAGCATGACGCATAAATGACATTCTCGAACACCGTGGTTTGCATCACTGGAATCTGCGTCCCATTTGCACCTATAAAATAAGTGTCTCCAAACTCTAAACGTTCTAGGTTGTATACCGAAATACCATAATTAGTGGCTATATATAAATTATTATTAAAGCTACTGAAATGATTTATTGTTTTTATAGTTGGTTGAATGGTTGTTTTCTCAAAAATATCTACAATAGTTAAAACCTCAGAATCATCATCAAAAACAATTTCGAGTAAGCCATTTTCATACCCTATAATCAACAACTCATAAGCTTCGCTGTAAAAAATAGTTGAGATTGTATCTCCAGACAGCCCATTTATAGTTGTTATTTCCTCCAATTGATTGGTTTGATTATCACTATAAAAAACAGCATTTTCTGACGCAGCAAAAGTTTTATTATTCCCTTGAGTAACAGCTTTAATGTTATTGTATGAAAAATGACCTTCCCAGAACCCTGAATAATCTTGAGAAAATTGTAACAGTGGGAACAAACTAAAAATAAGAAGAATTACTTTTTTCAATATGTTGTTGTTTTTTTGAAGTTCAAATATATTTATATCTAACGAATTTAACTTCAAAATAATATGCATAAATAAAAGAGGCTGCATAAAAAGTAAAGTTTTCGTCAACCTGAACTTTAATTATGACACAGTCTGTAAGTTCAGAATGACGTACTTTAATACTTTTTGTACAGCCTCTATTTTTCGTTTAATAAATATTCTAAACGACCCCTTGAGCTAACATGGCATCGGCTACTTTTACGAAACCAGCGATATTAGCACCTCGTACATAATCAACATAGCCATCATCATCCGTACCATATTCTATACAAGACTTATGAATGTCTCCCATGATATCTTTTAATTTGCTGTCCACCTCATCTCTTGTCCACTTAAATCGAAGGGAATTCTGAGTCATTTCCAATCCCGATGTTGCAACACCACCAGCATTAGACGCTTTACCTGGAGCAAATAGTATTTTTGCTTTATGGAACGCTGCAACAGCTTCTTTAGTAGATGGCATATTAGCACCTTCGGCAACACAAATACATCCATTTTTCAGGAGTGCTTCTGCATCGTTTTCATGAAGTTCATTTTGTGTAGCACAAGGCATGGCAATATCGCAGCCTATTTCCCAAGGTGTTTTCCCTTTTACAAATTTAGCATTAGGATAAGTATCTAAATAAGCATTGATTCGTGCTCGTTTCACATTTTTAAGCTCCATAACATGTGCTAATTTTTCGGCATTTATACCATCGGCGTCGTAAATATATCCTGAAGAATCAGATAAAGTCAACACCTTGCCCCCTAGCTGAAGCACTTTTTCAGCAGCATATTGGGCTACATTTCCAGAACCAGAAATAACGACAGATTTCCCTTCAAAATCCTGACCTTTTGTTTCGAGCATTTTTTGAGCAAAATAAACCGTGCCATACCCGGTAGCCTCAGGTCTAATTAACGAACCTCCCCAAGACATACCTTTTCCGGTTAATACACCAGTAAATCCATTACTTATTTTTTTATACATCCCAAAAAGGAATCCAATTTCTCGAGCACCTACACCAATATCACCAGCGGGAACATCTGTATTATGTCCAATATGTCTAAATAATTCACCCATAAAAGCATGGCAAAATCTCATGATCTCATTGTCACTCTTACCTTTAGGATCGAAATCACTACCGCCTTTACCACCACCCATTGGCAGGGTCGTTAAACTGTTCTTGAACACCTGCTCAAAGGCTAAGAATTTCAAAATACTTAAATTAACTGTAGGGTGAAATCGCAACCCACCTTTATAAGGCCCAATAGCCGAATTCATTTGAATTCTATACCCTCTATTTACTTGAATTTCACCAGCATCATCAACCCAGCAAACCCTAAACATGATAACACGCTCGGGCTCGACCATTCTAAGCAAAATATTCTTGCCATAATATATGTCGTTTTCAACAATATACGGGATTACAGTTTCTGCAACTTCCTCTACTGCCTGTAAGAATTCTGACTCATGTCCATTTCTTTCTTTTACTAAATCTAAAAAAGCTTTAACTTTACTTTTCATAGCACAATAAATATTTGAAATTATTAAATAATTAGTATTTTCAAACAAATATACATTATCTTTAAAAAGATATTGCTTTTAATTTATATTCTTCAATAGCTAAGATTGTTTAAATTATAGCAATTTTTAAATATTTGTTTTAAAAGACTGTTTTTATATCTTTGTTATAAATAACTACATCAAACCAAGCCATTTATGATTAAACCAAAAAATGTCGCCATAGCTTTTACTTTGTTTGCGATATTTCAAACAGCAAAAGCACAACAAGGTTTTTCTCATGAATTTGGTCTTGTTGCTGGATATGTTGAAATGCGTTCTGACTATGGCGTACGAGAAGATTTCTCAAATAACTTTAAAAATTCAGGATTTGCTATTGGTTTAGTACATTACATGAATTTTACTATCCAATCAGATTGCAACTGTTATACTGCCGACAAGTATTTTAATGACCATTTTAAATTACGTAATGAAGTTTCTTGGAACACCACAAATTTGCGTCATCATGGCGAATGGGTTGATCCTTCAAGAACTTCTGCAGAAGCCGATCAACTTCGAGCACACACTGGATCTGCAACCAACTTTAATATTGGCACGCAACTGGAGTTTTTCCCATTAAGTCTTCGGGACTATCAAGGTTATAGCTATAAATTTGGACCTTTTATTGGTTTAGGCGTGCAATATACCTACCATATGCCTGAAGTGCAAACGACCTATAATAACCCCGACCCTAATGCCTATGGCGATGTCACCGACCCTAGCAATTTTTATTCTGGCTGGGCTCCTGGTTCGGTAGATGCTTCACATGGTAGTAGTTGGTCGATTGTAAGTAACGTTGGGGTAAGATACAAACTATCTCGTGTCTCCGATTTAATGCTCGATTTTAGATGGCAATTCTATATGGACGATAATGTTGACGGTCTTGACCACAACCTAGAATCCAACAAACATAATGATAGTTTAATTTGGCTTAGTTTAGGTTATATTTATTTCTTCAATTAATTGGCTACTATTTTAAAGTCTAATTTCTCCGTTCCTAAACATTGTGGTGCTCATTTTTTATTGGAAAACAATAAATTATTGACATACAATCATTTTCCATATTTACATTTATGCCTAAATTAAAAGGTCAAATATGCGCTATTTAAAGAACCTCTTATTTTTATTACTATTATTAAGTTTCTCTTGTAAAAAGGCTTTTCAGATTTCTTTTTCTGAAATTCACATGTCATCAAAAAATAATGATATAGTAGAAATTAATATTCCTAAAGCAAGTGGCATGTCTTCTGTGGTCAATTTAATTAACTCTAGTATTACGAATAACGTCATTGCCTCGATACGAACCGGCGATGTGAACGAAACTCAACCCAAAACGATTAGCGAAAGCATCGACGCTTTTGTTAAAGAATACGATTCATTTAAGCTAGATTACCCTGAAAGTTCTCCAAACTGGGAAGTACAAATAGACGGAGAGGTATTGCATCAATCTGAAGAGCTTATAAGCATTGCCTTAACCGCATACACCAATACCGGTGGCGCTCATGGAAATTCAAAAATCACATTTTTAAATTTTAACACGAAGAATGGAAAACTAATACCCAATACCGCATTATTTAGTGACATAGATGGCTTTAAAACAATTGCAGAACCCTACTATCAAAAATCAATTGAAGATAAAAATATCCTTTTGAACCAAAATCAATTCAAGCTACCTTCCAATATGGCATATACAGAAGATGGTCTTATTTTTCTATATAATACATTTGAAATTGCAGCTTATTCTGAAGGTATTATAGAATTTAAAATACCTTTTGACGAAGCAAAGCCTTACCTACTTTTTAATAACTTTTAGTAGCGCCAACACATAGCCGTAATGTATACCATCATGAACAACAGAAAATTCTAGAGCGTCATTAATATGACCCAAAGTATTTCCAGTGGTAGAAACCGTGTATGCATTAAAAGTTTTAAAAACCCCATGATCAAAATCTATTTTCGTTTTTTCTATAGTTGATACTAAAAGCGATTTTATTTCATCGATTTCATCTTGACCTAAATCACCTTCTGGTTTTGTATCTTTCATGTAACGCTCAATCATTTTGGGGCTTAAGGAGACATCGATACCAGAGAGTTTATACGCCAATAACTGTTGGGTTACTACGCAATGCGCAATATTCCAAATCACATTATTATTAAATCCTTGCGGAATCTTATTTAAATCCTCCAAAGAGGTGGTTTCAATAATCTTATAAAATATTTTTCTTATATTTTTTTGTATCTCAAATGTAAAATCCATTATAATTTAATTTTTCAATAAATATACTTTTAATTTGTTTTTCAAAACAAATAGAAACATGAAAAAAGTATTTTACCTTAAAACTTGCAATACCTGCAACCGCATAATAAAGGAATTAAATTTATCTTCCGAATTTATACTACAAGACATTAAATCGGAAGCGATAACTCCAGAACAGTTAGATGAGATGAAAGTACTTTCGGGAAGTTATGAAGCCTTATTTAGTAAACGCGCAAAACTTTACAAGGACAAGGATTTAAAAAATAAAAACCTAATCGAGCGCGATTTCAAACATTACATTTTAGAACATTATACTTTTTTAAGCAGACCTGTAATTATTATAAATGATTCTATTTTTATAGGTAGCTCTAAAAAAACCATAGAAGCCACCAAATTAGCGCTCCAAAAAACCACTTAATTACCTGTTTCATAAATTTTAAAAACCAACCTTAACCCATACATAACCCACTGTTTGCTAACACATTCCGTTTATCGGTGTTTTTTGCTTTTAAGTGCATTTTAAAGGGTAAAAATTAAGCTTCATCGAAAATAATGTAAAAAAAACGAAATCAGTTGAAATACTGACTACTTTTAATCACGCTATTATTTAATCAATTAAACATTTACAAAATGAAAAACAGAACAAAATCAGTTTTCAGCTTTTTAAAGGTGTTTTCAATTATTCTTGTATTTACATTATCAACTAATTTGAACGCAGCCACTTTGAAAGCGAGTACAGCAATTTCATCAGACCTTAATGTAAGCTCTTTGAGCTTTATTTTATCCCCATTTAGCCTAACAACCATGGCTACTATTGGAGATTACCCGAACAGAGTCAAGGATCGCACGGGCTATAACAATGACAGACCTAGCAGGTCAAAGGACCATGGAACACGCAGAGGGTGTTGTAATGGAACTTGTGGTGGTGGTGATGAAGGAGATGAGCCAGAAGAAATTCCTTTAGATGGTGGTTTAAGCTTTTTAGTATTAGGAGCAGCTGCATTCGGAATTAGAAAATTACGAAAAGAAAAGAATGACAAAATTTAACGATTTTAAGAACAAAATTCCATTACCAATAAGGCTTTTCCTAGGAAAAGCCTTATTATTTTACATCATTTGGGAAGTCCTTTACGCTTTATTTATTCATGAATCTCCATTCCCTCAACAGTTTCTAACAAATCATGTTGGAAATTTTTCTGTATTAATATTAAATAATTTAGGAGATATGACAGGTTTCTCCTGTACTAACACAAGTCTTATCTCTAATTATTCTGGAGAACTGATAGAAGAATTTTATTCTGAAATATATCATTACGAAAAAAAAATACTTAAAATAGCTAATGCGTGTAACGGATTAACATTAATGGCATTATATACTGGATTTATTGTATGTATGCCCTCTCTTTTTTGGCGGAAAATAAAATACATATTAATAGGCTTGATAGTTATAGACGCTATTAATATTATTAGATGTGTTGGTTTAATTTATTTAAGTGAATACTACCACACCTACTTTGATTTTGCACACCACTATTTATTTAAAGCCGTTATCTATGCGACAACATTTTTATTATGGTACATCTTTGCCCGAAAAATCCATTTAAATCATGAAAATCTACAAAACGGATAATATTCGATTCTTCTCAGGTCTTTTAATGATTATTTTAATCTATTCTCTATACAGCATTTATTTTGCTGAAAATAAAAACACCCCCGATATTCCAAGAAAACTTAGACACGTTATTAGCTTAGGGGCTACTGTGACCATCTATCTAATAGGCACATCACATTTAGGAAAACTTCAAGATTCTTGGATGTCATTCATTTGGCACCTAGTTCATATTTCCGGTTTATGCATTTTAACCACTTTAGGACTATTCGATTGGTTAATAGCAGAAATTAGCCCTAAATTAAA
This sequence comes from Pseudotamlana agarivorans, assembly GCF_018860245.1. Classification (GTDB taxonomy): domain Bacteria; phylum Bacteroidota; class Bacteroidia; order Flavobacteriales; family Flavobacteriaceae; genus Pseudotamlana; species Pseudotamlana agarivorans_A. The sequence goes on along the minus strand of NZ_JAHKPD010000008.1, from coordinate 242,964 downwards.
GTTATTCTGTCTTACCATTCAAGAAATACTAATATCTCCAGTATTATATGTGGCTATGGGCTTGCTAAATAAAAGTTTAAATAAAAAAATTGCATAATTGCATTTAAAATCGACGATCTAGTCATATAAACTACAGATCTATTCTAAACTATTTTGGATCAATCACAAAAGTTGTGTGTGAAGATTAAAAATAGTTAGATCTTTGCGCTAAAAAAGACATTGGATCATTACATAGAACTACTCAAGCTTATTCTTCCAGAATTTTTAATTAATCATTTTGATTTAGTTAACCATACAAAAAATGGAGAGGTGATGCATCTTTATTTTGAAGAACTCAATGTGACACCCAAAGAAGAATCTGAGCGTACACTTATCGCTCATGGTTTTCATAAACAAATCACTATTCAAGACTTTCCTTTACGAGGAAACACTGTCTATTTGCATGTAAAGCGTCGAAGATGGCTAGATAAAGAAACAAAGCAAGTTGTACAAAGAGACTGGAATTTAGTCGCACAGGGAACACGAATGACCACCGAGTTCGCTGCTTTTTTAAAAGAAATTAGTAGATACTAAAACTTCAGATTGTCACACTATAGCTGGGTTTTATAATGTAGATGGTAAAAAGCTACAACGCCAGTATAAAGACTACCTCAGTGATTTTAAAAACTGGAAACAAAAGTCACATGCTAAGCAATGGCTTGTTTTTCCTGAGAATATCGGCCCTAATCTTTCTATTGATGAAACAGCGCTTTCTAAAGGAGAACTTTACACCATAATTACCAATAAAAAAGCAAAGGGGAAAGCTGGTAGTATTGTAGCCATATTTGCAGGTACAAAAGTAGAACCTATTATAGAACAGCTTCTTAAAATATCAGCTAAGAAAAGGGCTAAGGTTAAAGAAATCACTCTAGATATGGCTAATTCAATGAAAACCATAGCTAAAAAATGTTTCCCCAAAGCCATACAGGTAACAGACCGATTTCATGTACAAAAACTCGCTTTAGAGGCTTTACAGGATATTAGAATAAAACATAGGTGGAATGCTATAGATTTAGAAAATGAAGAAATAAAAAAAGCTAGGTTAACAGGTCAAACATATAATTCAAAGCTATTTAGTAATGGAGACTGCAGAATCTTTTAATGCTAAAATTAATGCCTTCAGAAGTCAATTTAGAGGTGTGAAAAACGTAGCATTCTTTCTTTTTAGAATAACTACAATTTTTGCATAAACACAACTTTTAGGAATGACCCCAAATAATACGTGAATACCACGTGAATAAAGACCTAAGTTAAGCCCATAAAAAAAGCCTCTACATTTCTGTAAAGGCTTTCTATCACTGAGCTCCTTCTCTTGGGCTCGAACCAAGGACCCTCTGATTAACAGTCAGATGCTCTAACCAACTGAGCTAAGAAGGAGTGTTAATTATATTTACTTTTAAGCTTTTCCGTAATTTCAGAATACTTTTTAAGGTTCTGAATATACGTTTTGCTTTTCATTTTTTTTATATGTGTTTCAATCTTTCTTGCTAGTACTCTATCCTCACAGGAAATTGAATAATACAAAACCCAATCGGATGTTTGCTTTGTATAAGCAGAATCATAAAAACCTGAATTATGTTGTTTAATCCTTTCTTGTATATCTAAAGTTTCACCAACATAATACTTGTCAATTGAAATAGAATACAATATGTAAACAAAATTCATTTTATTATTTTAAAGAACTTTTTCCTAATCTAACCTCCCGATAGCTATCGGGATGAGCTAAGAAGGAGTGTTGCTGTTTTGCTTAGCGAGTGCAAATATAAAAGGTTTTTTAGTTTCTGCAAACAATTTTTAAAAAAAATTAATTAAAAATCGCTTTATAGATATCATTCCCGTTTGCAAAGAGCACTAATGCTATTAAAAGGAAGAATCCAACCATTTGAGCATACTCCATAAATTTATCTCCAGGCTTTCTTCCAGATATCATTTCATATAACAAAAACATCACGTGTCCACCATCAAGGGCGGGAATAGGTAATAAGTTTAAAACCCCTAACATAATCGATAGAAAGGCTGTAATACTCCAGAAAACTTGCCAGCTCCACGTGCTTGGAAAAATGTCGTAAATCGCTTTAAAGCCCCCTACACCTTTATAAGCACCTGTGCTTGGTGAAAATATAGCGCCTAATTGATCCCAATAGGACACAATACGATCTTTAGCCTTTTTAACACCAACAGGAAAAGATTCAAAAAACCCATAATCAATGACGTCGTATTGATAATAACCTAATGCTTCTAAAGTTTTAGATGTTGAAACAGGCGCATAAACAATACCTAATTTGCCATCTTCATTTATTTTTAGTGGTAAATTAACTTCAGCATTATCTCTTTTAACTGTAGCAGTCACCTCTTGACCCTTTAAAGAATTAAGAGCCCTTGTAACTTGATCAACATATTTGGTATTGTAATCGTTCATAGCAACAATTACGTCACCTTTTTGCAAACCGCTAGCCTTATTATATGAGGTATCTGGAACCTGAACCACCACAAAAGGTTGTCTTAAACTAATAAAACCGTGTTCTTTAGCATCCATTAATTGCGACAAGAAATCTTGTGGCATATCTACAGTAGAACGCGCACCATTTCTTTCTATTTCAATTTGTTTTCCAAAAAGTACTTTCTCAGGAATGTCTGAGAATTTCTCAATCTTATCACCATCTACGGCTATAATTTTATCACCCGTGTGCAGGCCTGCTTTATTAGCTACTGTACTCTCAATATTAAGACCATCTTTTATGTTTTCATTTGGCAAAAAAGTATCGCCATAAAAATAGCTCATCCCTATGTAAATAAAAATGGCCAATAAAAAATTCACTGTTACCCCACCAAGCATAATAATTAATCGCTGCCAAGCTGGTTTAGAACGGAATTCCCAAGGCTCAGGGTCTTTAGCCATTTGCTCGGTATCCATACTTTCATCGATCATCCCCGATATTTTCACATAACCACCCAATGGCAACCATCCAATTCCGTAAACGGTTTCTCCAATTTTCTTTTTGAATAATGAAAACTTCACATCAAAAAACAAATAGAATTTTTCTACACGTGTTTTAAACAATTTTGCAGGGATAAAATGCCCTAATTCATGCAAAATAATCAGTAACGAAAGGCTTAGTAGAAACTGAGAAATCTTTATAACAAACTCCATAAAATAGCTTAACAATTTTTATAATCGTGCAAAAGTAAGGTTTTAAACCAACTTTGGGAAAACAATTAAACAAAGGCCATGGATTTAACAGTATTTTAAGCTTGAACTTCAATATAATAAGGCATTTCTTTTACCATTAAATTTTCAGACATAGTAGATTCATTGTATTTTTGCCATCATTTTAATTTTTATAAAATTCCATATGTCATCGATTTTTAAGGATTATAAAATTTTCGCTATTGTTTTCGGTGTTATTTCAATAATAATCGTGACCATTATTTACAACACGCTTAATACCTATCGGCCCCTACCTATTTATCAACCTAGTATGGTAAGCACCGAACTTGTGGATAGCACGCTTCAGTACAAAAAAAAATATCATAAAATTGCCGATTTCAGTCTCACGAATCAAAACGGACAAACCATCACCCAAAACGATTACAAAGACAAAATTTATGTGGCCGATTTCTTTTTCACCACCTGCCCTACTATTTGTCCGATTATGACTAAAAACATGGCTCGTGTTCAAAAAGAAATTTTAAACGATGATGAAGTTATGTTACTATCGCATTCAGTAACGCCAAAAACAGATACCGTAGCACAACTGAAACGCTATGCCCTAAAAAAAGGAGTTAACGACAAGAAGTGGAATTTAGTCACAGGCGACAAAAAACAGATTTACGCCCTGGCCAGAAAAAGTTATTTAGCGGTTAAAGATGACGGCGATGGCGGACCCTTTGACATGGTGCACACCGAAAACTTTATGCTTATAGATAAAAAACGTCAAATTAGGGGCTTTTATGATGGTACCAATCCAGAGGAAATCGAAAATCTTCTTAACGATATCGCCATACTAAAGGAAGAATACTTACAATAGTTTTTAGGCACAATTTTTTTAGCCTATTTATTTATCCTATTTTTGCTTCTTTAAAATCAATCTAAATAATATTGCAAGATACTTTAGCACAATTAGAACGTGGGGAAAGCGCCATTATTACCGATGTTTCCTCGATACATATTCCACTAAAACTTTTAGAAATGGGATGCCTGCCTGGCAATAGCGTAAAACTAGTTCAGTTAGCACCATTTCATGATCCAATGTATTTAAACATTAACGGATCGCATCTTGCTATTAGAAAAGAAACTGCTGCACATATATTAATTGAAAAAGTAACGCATGAGTAAACAAATTAATGTTGCTTTAATTGGTAATCCGAATACCGGAAAAACCTCTGTTTTTAATGCTTTAACAGGCTTAAACCAAAAAGTTGGAAACTACCCTGGTATTACTGTCGAAAAAAAAGAAGGTGTTTGCAAGTTACCGCGCGGTGTTAAAGCACATATTATCGATTTACCAGGAACATACAGCTTAAACGCCTCATCGCTTGATGAAAGTGTGGTTATTGAATTGCTTTTAAACCAGAACGATAAAGATTTTCCAGACATTGCCGTTGTAGTGACCGATGTTGAAAATTTGAAACGTAATTTACTGATATTTACACAAATTAAAGACTTAAAAATCCCAACACTATTAGTCATTAACATGGCAGATAGAATGACTTACAAAGGGATTTCTTTAGATATTGATTATTTAGAAGAACAGCTTCAAACAAAAATCGCTTTAACCAGTACAAGGAAAAAAATTGGTATTGATAAGCTGAAAGAACTTATTACAAATTACAAAGATGTTTCTTCTGAACCTTGCATCGATATTTCTAAAATTGATGATGCTTATTTTGGGAATTTACGTAAAGCCTTTCCTAATCAGCTTTTATACAAGCTTTGGTTGGTTATTACACAGGATGTTAACTTCGGAAAAACAGATAGAAAAGAATTCGATGCTGTTGAAGATTTTAAAACTAAAAGTAAAGCCGACTTAAAACGACTTCAGCAAAAAGAAACTATAAAACGTTATCAGTTCATCAATAATGTGCTCAAAAAAGGACAAACTATTGATGCCTCCCAAGCTAAAGATTTACGTTCTAAATTAGATCGTGTTTTAACACATAAGGTTTGGGGTTATGTTATTTTCTTCATCATATTAATTGCATTATTTCAAGCTATTTACGATTGGGCAACCGTACCAATGGATATGATTGACAGCTCTTTTGCCTTTTTAAGTGAGTGGACTAAAGATAACCTACCCTCTGGTGCTTTTACAAATTTACTTTCCGAAGGGATTATACCAGGACTTGGCGGTATCGTTATTTTTATTCCGCAAATTGCTTTTCTATTTCTATTTATCGCTATTTTAGAAGAAAGTGGGTACATGAGTCGTGTGGTCTTTTTAATGGATCGTGTGATGCGCCGTTTTGGATTAAGCGGTAAAAGTGTTGTGCCCCTTATATCAGGAACTGCCTGTGCCATTCCTGCAGTTATGGCTACTAGAAATATTGAAAGCTGGAAGGAGCGTTTAATTACTATTTTAGTGACACCTTTTACAACCTGTTCTGCCAGGCTTCCAGTATACCTCATTATTATTGCCTTGGTCATTCCCGATGGTCATTTTATAGGCTTAAGCTATCAAGCGCTAACCTTAATGCTGTTGTACTTATTAGGTTTTGGAACTGCCGTTATATCGGCTTACATCCTTAATAGAATTCTAAAAATAAAAAGCAAATCATTTTTTGTGGTTGAAATGCCCAACTACAAACTCCCATTGTTTAAAAATGTATTTTATACGGTTGTTGAAAAAACAAAAGCCTTCATTTTTGGTGCCGGAAAAATTATTTTAGCAATTTCTATTGTACTATGGTTTTTAGCATCCTATGGACCTGGAGAAAACTTTAATAGCGCTGAGGAAATTCTCACTAAAGAATATGCTTCAGAAAACCTTGCTGAAGACGATTTAGATCATAAAATAGCCCAATATAAACTAGAGCATTCTTATATAGGTATCGCAGGTCGTGCCATCGAACCCGCCATAAGACCTTTAGGTTACGATTGGAAAATAGGCATTGCTATTTTAAGTTCTTTCGCAGCACGTGAAGTGTTTGTGGGAACTTTAGCAACCATTTATAGCGTTGGTAACGACGATGAAGAAACCATTAAAAACAGAATGGCTGGCGAAGTGAACCCCATTCTTGGCGGACCCTTATTCACCTTTGCATCAGGAATTTCATTGTTATTATTTTATGCATTTGCCATGCAGTGCATGAGCACCTTAGCCATTGTTAAACGTGAAACAAACAGCTGGAAATGGCCTCTTTTACAATTGGTTATCATGTCTGTTTTTGCTTATATTGTTGCCCTACTGGCATTTCAATTTTTGAAATAAAAAGATAGAACTCAAAAGGAAACACTTATAATCCAGCCTCATTATTAACATAAAAATGAGTATATTAATGTAGTACGATTGTCAGTTCGAGCGCAGTCGAGAAGGTATCAAACACTCGGTTTCGACTCCGCTCAACCTGACTTACCGATTTAAAAATTTACACTAAAAAAAATGAATACCATCATCCAAAACATACTCGTTTTTACCGCGGTTGTATTCGCTATTGCTTTTTTAGTTAGAAAATTCATCTGGAAAAAAAAGAAATCTAAAAAATCATGTGGTGGCGATGATGGCTGTGGCTGTCATTAGTTAAAACACCTCGTTTTCCGAAATCAAAAACACTTTACGACATGGCATGTCGCCATAAAACCTCTAAACCTAACGTAAATTTGTAGTGTAATTATAACAGATTACATTTTTTCATAAAGTTAGTTTAGTTTGGTTTTTAAAAGATTAATAGAGCTGCTGTAGGTGTGGTTACCTACAGCGGTTAATCTTTTTCTAAACATCTTATGAAAATCCAAACACGCCCAAGTAGATCATTATATATAGTAAAACCCTGTGGAAATTTATTTTTCACAGGGTTTTCGGTTTTTATATGAAAAAGCCACATGTGATTTACTAAATTTTAACCATGATACTAATACCTTTTCTACTTTTAATTTATGGTAAAAAAAAACAGAAATGATATAAGATTCACTGAGTTTTTCACAAAGACTAAAAATTGAGTTCGCTAAATTTTTGGCCCTCAATTTCTGGAATTTTACCCAATTGAAATATATTGAAACCCCTTCAGGTTTAATATTCAAAACACACACAATCAATACATTTAATTTAGTATCACCATTTTTAGTCTTATCTAAATTATTATTTATATTTACATAAATTTTTTTTAATGAAATATCTAATAATATTTTTAAGCCTCACTTCAATTACCCTAAGCGCCCAGGACATTACAGGGCACGTTTTATTCGACGGTATGCCTTTAGCCTACGCCAATGTTTATATTAAAGGCTCTTCTAAAGGCACTACAACTAACGAAGACGGCAACTACACCCTAAAAAATATAACCTCTGGAAATTATAACATCATAGCATCCTACACTGGTTTTGAACCACAAACAAAAAACATCAATATTTCTAATGAAGATGTGGTTCTAAATTTCAATTTGCAAGATTCTGCTATGCTAGATGAAGTGGTTGTTACCGGTACTTTAAAAGCCGTTTCTAGACTTGAAAGCCCGGTACCTGTTGAAGTTTACACGCCCACTTTCTTAAAGAAAAATCCAACCCCGAGTATTTTTGAAGCCCTGCAAAATGTAAACGGGGTACGTCCCCAAATAAACTGCAGTGTTTGTAATACAGGTGATATTCATATTAACGGACTTGAAGGTCCGTACACCCTCGTTTTAATTGACGGTATGCCTATCGTGAGTGGTTTATCTACGGTTTATGGATTATCAGGAATCCCAAATTCCCTAATAGAACAAGTGGAAATTATTAAAGGCCCTGCTTCATCCCTTTACGGGAGTGAAGCTGTTGGTGGCCTCATTAACATCATTACCAAACTCCCTGAAAATGCCCCCATAGCTTTTGCCGACACTTTTGTTTCTGGTTGGGGCGAATGGAATTTAGATGCAGGATTTAAAGCCAGAATAGGCCATACAGCTGATGTACTTACAGGCATCAACTATTTTAATTACAGTAACCCCATTGACAACAACAACGATAATTTCACCGATTTAACCCTTCAAGATCGCGTTTCCATATTTCAAAAGTGGAATTTTAAACGAAAAGAAAACCGCGTTTTCTCTGTAGCAGGACGTTTTTTCTATGAAGACCGCTGGGGTGGCGAAATGCAATGGAACCCCGCTTACCGTGGTGGCGACGAAATTTACGGCGAAAGCATTTACACCACACGTTATGAATTACTCGGAAATTACCAATTACCTGTTGATGAAAGCATGATGCTTCAGTTTTCGTACACCGATCATAACCAAAATTCCGTTTACGGAGACACCCCATATTTAGCCACACAACGTATTGGTTTCACACAACTTACTTGGGATAAACAGATAAAAAACCATGATTTACTATTCGGTATGGCAGCCAGATATAATTATTATGATGATAGCACGCCTGCCACTTCAACGGCTGATGAAATCGTTATTCCGTCATTATTCGTTCAAGATGAAATTAAACTGAATGCTAAAAACAATGTGTTATTAGGTGCGCGTTACGATTATGACAAACGTCACGGTAATATTTTCACACCACGTATCGCTTACCGATTTAAACCTTCTGAACATAATATTTTAAGACTGAATGCAGGAACAGGCTTTCGTGTAGTAAATCTTTTTACTGAAGAACACGCCGCACTTACCGGTTCAAGAGATGTTATTATTGCTGAAGAATTACAACCAGAGCAATCCATTAATGTTAACCTCAATTATTTAACCAAACTGTACACTAAAAAAGGACACATGTTTACGCTAGATGCTTCGGCGTGGTATACCTATTTTAGTAATTTAATTGCTCCCGATTATGACACCAATCCGAATCAAATTATATATGATAATTTAAACGGAAAAGCAGTAAGTAAAGGAATAAGTTTGAACATTGACACCATGTTATCAAATGGCATTAAAATCATGGCAGGAGCCACTTTACAAGATGTTTCTCAAACAGAAGACGGTGTAAAACAGCAACAAATGCTCACTGAAAGCTTTACAGCCACTTGGGGCGTGACTTATAAAAACTACAAGTATAACACCTCGATAGATTACACTGGAAACCTCTACGGCCCAATGCGTTTACCGCTCATTAGCGATACCGACCCGAGACTTCCAGAATCGCCTGTTTGGAGTATTCAAAATATTCAATTCACTTTTTATGGTTTAAACAACTTTGAAATTTACGGAGGTATAAAAAACCTATTAAACTGGACCCCAAATAAAGGCAATCCTTTCATAATCGCTCGTGCTCACGACCCTTTTGATAAAGATGTTATTTTTGATAATGACGGAAATGCGGTGGTCACACCAGACAACCCTTATGGCTTAACCTTCGATCCGGGTTATGTTTATGGGCCAAACCAAGGGAGACGTTTATTTTTAGGATTGAGATATAACTTGAAGTAACTACGCTACTTCTAAAACATAAGTCTCCAAATTTGAGCCACTAAAAAGCACACTACAAATCCTAAAATAATTGGCATAATAGAAGCCACAGCAGTCCATTTGGCACTATTAGTTTCTTTGTAAATGGTATAAATTGTGGTACTACATGGGTTGTGTAGTAAACTAAAAAGCATCAAGTTAATCGCCGTTAGGAGTGTCCACCCTCCAGCTTTCAAAATATCACCCGTTGCATTTATAGAATCTAACTCAAACATCACACCTGCTCCTGCACCGCCACCAATACCTGTTACCATAACCGTTAACATTAAAATGGTTGGAATTACTATTTCGTTGGCTGGAATCGCTACGATATAGGCTAGTAAAATAACACCATTAAGTCCTAAAAGAAATCCGAAGCCATCCATGCTATGAATCAACCAAGCCGCAATGGTTTCATCACCGATATGAAGGTTAGAAATTAACCAAATAACAGCACCTGCTGGTGCCGCAAAAACAATGGCACGCCATAAAACGATTAAGGTTCTATCAATTAAAGAGGTGTATATGGTTTTCCAAAAACGTGGCGGTCTGTACGGCGGTAATTCTAAATTAAAGGTGGATACTTCACCTTTTAGAACCGTTTTAGACAAGGCCCACGATACGCCAAACATAAAGGCCATACCTAAAACAGCAATACCAATTACGGCCAATAAAGAGGCAAAACTAGACATCGATTCTGGAACTACAGCACCAATAAAAATAGTGGCTATTAAAATTTGTGTAGGCCAGCGCCCGTTGCACAAAGAAAAGTTATTAGTTATAATCGCAATTAATCGCTCTCTAGGGCTATCAATAATACGTGTAGCTACAACACCTGCTGCATTGCAACCAAAACCCATACTCATGGTTAAAGCCTGCTTACCATGCGCTCCAGATTTATTAAATAAGGCATCTAAATTAAAAGCCACACGTGGTAGATAACCAAAATCTTCTAAAAGCGTAAACAGGGGGAAAAATATAGCCATTGGCGGCAACATCACGGCAATTACCCATGCCACAGCAAGGTAAACACCATCAATTAGAAAACCTGCAAGCCACCAAGGCATATTAATGTTTTCGGCGCCACTTTGTAATAAAGGGTGAATGGTATCTAGAAATAAGGTAGCCAACATGGAAGACGGGTAATTAGCACCAATAATGGTTAGCCAAAGCACCGTCCCTAGTATCAAAAACATGATGGGAAACCCAAAATATTTACTCGTTACAATTTTATCGATTTTGGTATCTAATCGAAATCGTTTATCAGAATCACTTGTTTTAACGGTGTCTTTAACAATATCGGCGGCGTCTGCATAGATACCTTCGGTAAGGTTATCATGAAATTCGTCGCCAATTTGCCAACGTAATTCGTTTGATAACTCTATTATATTTTCAATGTTATTCTCTTTCATAAGCTTGCGGCATTAAACAAATTCTCCCGATTTTAAAGCTTTAATAATTTCTTTATCGCCTTCTAACAAGCGAAAAGCAATCCAGCGGCTGTTTGGAATGTTTGGGAATTCCTTTTCAATTTCGGCAGTTAAGGTTTTAACGGCTTTTTCAATGTTTTCCGGCACATTCTTAATTCGATGCGGCTTGCACACTATTTGTCCGCTTGCAATTTCACTCACCGTTTGAATCAACTCTGGAATCCCTTGGTTGAATCGCGCACTGGCAGGCACGACAGGAATTCCTAAATCTTTGGAAAGCGTACGCACATCAATTTCAACTTTATTTCGTTTGGCTTCGTCCATTAAGTTTAAACACAGAACGGCTTTATCGGTAATTTCTAAAATTTGAAGCACGAGATTTAAGTTACGCTCCAATCTATTAGCATCAACCACTATAATGGTCACATCAGGTTTTCCGAAGAGAATAAAATCACGTGCTGTCGCTTCATCTTCTGAAGTTGATAGCAGTGAATACGTTCCCGGAAGATCGACCAACTTGTACTTTTGGGTATTGTATTCAAATCCACCTTCAGCGCGCATCACGGTTTTCCCTGGCCAGTTTCCAGTATGTTGTCTTAAACCAGTTAAAGCATTGAAAACAGTACTTTTTCCTGTATTGGGATTTCCTGCCAAAGCCACAACAAAATCAAAGTTGTCGGTTTGAATCCCTAATTTCTTTAAACCCTCTTTATTAAAATGAGAACAGGTTTCGCAAGCTGTATTTACTTTCGTTTCCATAGTTTAATCTTTTTTAATTAGGATTTTTGCGGCTTGATCATTCCGTAAAGCAATAGAAGTCCCTTTAATTAAGTAAGCGTTTGGCTGCCCCAGCGGGTTCACCAAATCGATACCAACGGTAGACCCTTTCACGAAACCAAGATCCAACAGCCTTCTTCTACTTTCGCCTCTACTTTCTCTTGAAATTCCAATAATTTTAGCGGTTTCATGTTCTGCTAAACTCGATAATCTAGCAATATTATCTTCTACAATAACTTCTTTTTCAATTCGAGCTACTGTTAAATTAGCCGCTACAATAGGCGCCAACTTAAACTCCTCACCTTCCGACCTAAAAACAATTCTAGTGGAATTATTTTCAATGACTTTTAGCATGGATCCCATATGAATGTTTTCGGCTAAAATTTGCTTATAAATAATATCAGGTTCATCTTCAATATGTGTAATTCTACCCACAGCACCAACAGGTAATTTTGGCAATTCTACACCGTTAACTTGTGCCATTTTCCCAGTTCTTGTTGGAATCGGGTCGCCATGGGGATCAAACTTAGGGTTACCCAATTGTACAGATAGTGCCTCGGCATCATCGTGGGATAACTTATGCTCCATAGATTCCGCTCGATCGTGCCATTCTAATTTATTGAAGCCTGTTTTATCAGCTAAATAACGCTCCCAAAGACGGTGCACACGAACAATGCGTAGTGCGTAATCTCTACCTTTTTCGGTAAGTTTTAAAATATCAGATTCAAAGTAAATTAAATCGTTGATGGTCATTTTTTTAATGGCTTCAACAATACGGCCATTATTAAAATCGAGCACCTGAACCAATGTTTTCATATCCACTTTATTATCTGAATTCTCAAAATGATAAAGCTGTTTCAGAACATCTTCAATAATCACTTTCTCGTTACTTCTAAAATTCTTTTTCAGCAACCAAAACCAGCCTTTAACTGGTCTAAAAAAAACATAAAGTAAACCCACAATAATAAAGAAAATGACTAGTGCCGATATGGGATTATAGTGATTCATATTATAAGCTTATGTATAAGTTTTTAGCAACATCGCTAGAAATAATCATTTTTTGCGATGCGATTTCTATGGTTAGAGAATTATCAAAAGGTTCAAAATCTACAACCTTAATTGTATCTCCCAAAGCTAAATTATTCTTGTTTAAGTATCTTAAAAACACATCCGACGAATCTTTAACCTGCGCTAAAACACCTTCATTTCCAGGTTTTACCTCTAAAATATTCACGCTTTTCACTGGCGAATAATTCCCATCTTTATCAGGAATGGGATCACCATGCGGGTCATGAGTTGGAAAACCTAATAAGGCATCCAATTCATTTACTAATTTAAGAGATTTTATGTGCTCCAACTGTTCGGCCACATCGTGAACCTCATCCCAAGAGAAGTTTAATTTTTCAACTAAAAACACTTCCCATAAACGGTGTTTTCTAATAACTAGAGCCGCAGCTAATTGCCCAGATTCTGTTAATGTTACGCCTTGATATTTTATGTAATTAGCCAAGTGTTTCTCGGCCAATTTCTTAATCATATCGGTAACCGAGGATGCTTTAGAATCGATTTTTTCAGCAATGGCATTCGTACTAACAGCCACAGTACCTTGTTTCCCTAAATGGTAAATTGCCTTTAAATAATTTTCTTCTGAAAGTGTAACCATAACATTAAAATTCAGTCAAATATACGAAATTTCAATAGGTGTTAAAAATATTTTTAGATAAGACTAAAAACCGAAATCAATAGTACTTACTCCCTCCCCCCAATCAAATAACCCTCTGAAGATTTATTTAGAATAATTTTCCTACATTTATAACATGGCAGAACATAATAAACTTGGAGAGAAAGGCGAACAACTTGCTGTCGATTACCTCTTAAAAAACAACTATGAGATTATTGAACGCAATTACCGCTTTGGTAAATCTGAAATTGATATTATCGCCAAAATAAAAGATACGCTGGCTGTCGTGGAAGTTAAAACACGCTCTACAGTCGAATTTGGAAACCCTCAAGATTTTGTAAAGCCGAAACAAATTCAGCGCATGGTTTACGCCATTAATCATTATGTGACCAAAAACGATTTAGATGTTGACGTTCGATTTGATATCATTGCCATTGTGAGAACAGGTAAAACCTTCCAAATTGAGCATTTAGAAGATGCCTTTTATCATTTTTGAAAGATTTTGAGTTTCAGGTTTTAGGTTTAAAATTTCAAGTTGTCATGCCGAAATTTTACTTAATAATGTAAAGTGAAAAATTGACATTATTAGAAGTTAAAAACCTGTAGTATAAGCAAATATTAAAGTTCCATTAGGTATCGGTTAAATACTTCAACGCGAAAGCATCATTCAAAAAACGCCACTAAATCCTCAATATGATCTGGCTTATCAACAATCACTTTATTTTTATCTAAAATAAAATAAGTTGGTGTGCTAACAACACCATAGGCATTTCCTATTTTGTTCTCCCATTTTCCTTTTCCGTAAACATGAATAAAATTTGGGTAATCCTTAATCACATTTTTCCAATTTTCTATTTCGGCTTCGTCTTCTAAACCAATGGCGATCACTTTTACAGCGCCTTTTTCTAGTTGATTAGTAAAAGACTTTAACTGCGGAATTTCATCTAAGCAATGCGAACACGAACTGCTCCAGAATACAATAACATAATTTTCGGCACCGGATAATTCACTTAATTTTGTGCTGATTTTTTTATCTTTTTCACCATTAGTTATCGTGAAATTTGGTGCTTTATTTCCGTTGGAAATGTTTCTGTATAATTTTAAAGCTTTAATTAATTCTTCATCTTTCAGAACCGTTGCTATCGCTACTAAATACGTTTCAGAAATATAATTGGCTACAGCCTCTTGTTTTAAATCGACCATTTCCTGCCACAAATCGAATAAAAGCAAGCGCTTAATTTCATTAGGTGCATCAAGCATCGCCTCACATAAAACATCAATATTTGCTTTGTAGTTTTCAACCTCATCTAAATCCTTAGAAGTAATTCCAAAAACATAACTCAACATTTTCTCTTCCAGAAAACTAGAACTCTGTAATATTGGGTTTTTAAAATCTACATAATCAAAATAATGTGCTTTTAGTTTAGCAATATAATTTGTTGCTGTTAGTGCCTTAGTGGGCACAATTGGCTTATTAGCTTTTATGAAATGCAGCGCTATGGTGTTTTTAGCAGCCTTTTCAAAACTCAATTGGGTCTCTTTTTGCGTTTTAAAAATGGCATTTAACGCCGTGGTATCCTTAGATTTACTGGTGTAAAAATTTGTAATACTTTGGATAACCATAGCCATACTATTATGGTAGGAAGCAAGTAATTTATTTTCGTTAGATTTCAGGAATTTCACACCCGTTTCCGAATTAAATTTAAGTTCAATATCTTCTTTATTATTGTAAATGATATCGAAATTAAAATCCTCTTGAGGTACTGCATACACCAAACGATACATCCCTTTGGTAGCAGTAGAATCTAACTGAAACGTGAAACTTCCATCTTTTTGAATTTCTTGGCTAGTTACATATTCAGAAATCGATGGTTTTACCTTATATAATAAGGCGATATTATAATCGGCTGCTGGAGCAAAAACACCTTTTATGGTATGCTGACCTAGAAGTATCGATGGAATTAAGAGGGCTAATAAAAGTAATGATTTCAAAGTGATAGTCTTTTTATTTTGGTTTCTCCTTTTTTATGGGAGTAATATTTTTTGATCTTCAACAATTCATTTACGTCTTTAAACCAGCAAACGGACGACTAACACAATAAATCTATTAATGCATAATAGGTTTTAATGCTTCTAAGGCCTGTTTTACCGTTTTAATTTTATCGAAAGTTATCATTAATCTCAAACCATTTCGGGTTTGTTTTTCCTTCATTTTACAAGCATTCGGATGTGTTTGCACGAACATGAGAACTTTAGTAAAACTCGAACTCTGATAAAATCGACTTTGTTGATCGTTGATAAAATAACCGATTAGCTTCCCTTGTTTCATAATGACTTTTTCAAAGCCAATTTTAGTCGCCAACCATTTTATTTTAACACTGTTTAATAGATCGACAACCTGCGTTGGTAACTCACCAAATCGATCAATTAAATCCTTCTCAAAGATATGCAATTCATCCTCTGATTTTAAATTATTTAGCTGCGTGTATAAATTTAATCTTTCAGCAATATTATTCACATAATCATCTGGAAAAAGTAGCGAAAAATCGGTATCGATCGTGACATCTTTTACATAAATTTTATCTGCTTCCGGCTCATCATATAAATCCTTAAATTCATTTTCTTTAAGTTCTTCGATGGCTTCATTTAGAATTTTCTGATAGGTATCGAAACCAATATCATTCATAAACCCACTTTGCTCGCCACCCAACAAATCACCAGCACCACGAATTTCAAGATCCTTCATAGCAATATTAAAGCCGCTACCCAATTCTGTAAATTGCTCTAAGGCTGTGATACGTTTACGAGCGTCATCGGTCATTGCCGAATATTCTGGAGTTATAAAATAACAAAAGGCTTTTTTATTACTACGCCCTACACGACCACGCATTTGGTGTAAATCACTTAGCCCAAAATTATTGGCATTGTTTATAAAAATGGTATTGGCATTAGGCACATCCAATCCACTTTCAATAATAGTAGTACTTACCAAAACATCGAAAGCACCATCCATAAAGGCTAACATGAGTGACTCTAATTTTTTACCATCCATTTGGCCATGACCCACAGCAATTTTCGCATCGGGCACCAAACGCTGAATCATACCAGCGACTTCTTTAATATTTTCAATACGATTATGAATGAAGAATATTTGTCCGCCACGCTCTATTTCATAACTCACGGCATCTCTAATGGTTTCTTCGGCAAAACGAATTACGTGACTTTCTATGGGGTATCTATTTGGTGGTGGTGTGGTTATAACCGACAAATCTCGTGCGGCCATAAGACTAAACTGAAGCGTTCTAGGTATAGGAGTTGCCGTTAGTGTTAACACATCAACGTTATCTTTTAGGGTTTTTAATTTCTCTTTTACAGCAACGCCAAACTTCTGCTCTTCATCAACAATAAGCAATCCTAAATCTTTAAACTTTACATTTTTGTTTACCAATTGATGGGTTCCAATAATGATATCGACTTTTCCTTTCTCAAGGTTTTCAAGGGTTTCACGCTTTTCTTTAGCCGTTCTAAATCGGTTCACATAATCGACTGTAACAGGAAAATCCCGTAAACGTTGTTTAAACGTTCGTGAATGTTGATAAGCCAAAATGGTTGTTGGCACTAGCACAGCCACTTGTTTGCCATTATCTACCGCTTTAAAGGCTGCACGAATGGCCACTTCGGTTTTACCAAACCCCACATCGCCACAAACTAAGCGATCCATAGGACGTTCGCTTTCCATGTCCAATTTAATATCGGCCGTTGCTGTACTTTGGTCTGGCGTATCCTCATAAATAAAAGAAGCTTCCAGCTCGTGCTGCATGGAACTATCAGGTTTATATTGATAGCCTTTTTCGGTTTTACGTTTGGCGTAAAGTTTTATTAAGTTAAAAGCAACATGTTTTACACGGGCTTTAGTTTTCTGTTTTAAGGTCTTCCAAGCGGTACTTCCTAATTTATAAATCTTAGGCGCTTTACCATCTTTTCCGTTAAATTTTGTGATTTTATGTAAAGAATGAATGCTTAAATATAGTACATCGCGCTCGCCATAAACCAACTTAATCGCTTCCTGTTTTTTGCCTTCAACATCTATTTTTTGAAGTCCGCCAAAACGCCCAATACCATGATCGATATGCGTGACATAATCACCAATATCAAGATTAGTGAGCTCTTTTAAAGTAATCGCCTGCTTTTTAGCATAGCCGTTTTTAAGCTGAAATTTATGATAACGTTCAAAAATTTGATGATCGGTATAACAAACTATTTTGTTATCATGATCAATAAACCCTTGGTGCAAGGACAATACAGTAGTTTGATAGGCTACTTCCTCTTCAGCGTCATCAAAAATATCATGAAAACGTCTGGCTTGTTGTTCGCTTACACAAGCAATATAATTGGTGTAACCTTTATCATGTTTGCTATTTAAATCTTCAATCAACAAATTGAATTGTTTATTAAAAGATGGTTGAGGCGTCGTTTCAAAATCGATGGTCGTATACGGCTTCGAATTGCTTGACATGACAAAGGAATTACCAAATTCAATAATAGAAAAATCTAAAAGTTGACGTTTTAGTAATTTCGAGTCGCAAAATAAGGCTTCTGGTTTGGCGTGTTTTATATCTTCGGAAAGGGTCTTGAAGGCCTCTTCAGCTTTTCCATAAAAATCATCTATCCTAGAAAATAATAAATCGGCATTTTTTATACCTACCACGGTTTTTTGAGCCATATATTTCAAGAAACTTTGTCTGCTTTCTTGCATTAACTTATTCGCGACATTCGGAATAATATTAATTTTTTTAATCTGCTCTATGGAAAGTTGAGTTTCTACATCGAAAGTTCTGATACTATCAACCTCATCGCCAAAAAATTCGATACGGTAGGGTTCATCATGGGAAAATGAAAAGACATCCACAATACCACCTCGTACCGAAAACTCCCCAGGTTCGGTTACAAAATCGACACGTTTAAACTTATACTCGAACAAAACCTCATTAACAAAATCGATTGATAAATTATCATTAACTCCAACTTTTAAGGTGTTTCGTTCCAGTTCCTTGCGTGTCACTACCTGCTCAAAAAGCGCATCGGGATAGGTGACAATGATGGCAGGTTTTTTTTGTGAGTTTATACGATTTAGCACCTCTGCTCGTAAAAGCACATTGGCATTATCGGTTTCTTCAATATCGTAGGGTCTTCTGTAGCTTCCTGGATAAAATAACACGTCTTTGTCTCCACAAAGTTGCTCCAGGTCGTTTAAATAATGTGCGGCTTCTTCCTTATCATTGAATATTAATAAAAAAGGCTTTTTAGCATCCTTAAAAACACTTGATATAACAAAAGATAAAGCAGAACCAACAAGGCCTTTTAAATGTGTCTTACTTATAGATTGGGCAATAGCATTTTGCAGATTTTGAGTTTGCAAAGCCTGGGCATAAGATTTAGAGAGGGTAGATTTACTCACTTAAAATATTTTCATTTTGAATTATACCAATAATATCTTATAAAACGATTAAAATTGGTACTGCAAATATAAGTAGCATATTGTTATTCTGAAATTTAGAAAACCTAAGTTATTAATTATTTAATATAAATTTTATGCTTTTTATCGAGTAAAAATTTAACCTTAATAGCTTTTTTAATCAATTTGGTCGATTAAATCAAAAAAAATGCTTACCCTTCCCAACATTATGTTAAAAGTTTAAAAAAAAGGTATTATCCTTGTATAACAATTAATCCCTCTAATGAAATCTGTAACATCAACATTACTAATAGACGACGATAAATTCACAAGTTTTTACAATGAAAAGATTGTAAAAAAGCACAATAAATTTGGCGAAATCATCTCGTTAAATAGTGCCAAATCAGCTTTAGAATATTTAGAAGAAGCCATTGCTGGAAAAGCATTAAAGCCCGACGTAATTTTTCTAGACATTAATATGCCCGCGATGAATGGTTGGGAGTTTATTGAAGCTTATAAAGAATTGGATACCAAATTTACAGATGACATTAAAATTATCATGTTAACAACCTCCTCTAATCCAAAGGATAAAGAACGATCGCAAACCCTAAATGAAATAACAGATTACATTAACAAACCACTTTCCCTCGCCATATTAGATAACATTATTGAAGATTTAATACCCTGTAAAACCTCATAAAAAAGATTCACTACCCTAGTTATTACCTCTTGAAGATTTTTATGTTGTTCTACAGGACAAACTAAACTACCGCATGCGCATAAAAATTTGTCTATACTTAATAACCTTACTAAGTTTACTATCGGGGCAAATTTTAAGTGCTCAAGACCGAGCTACTTTATCTGGAAATGTATCCGATGAATTTGGCAAACTTCCTGGAGCACTTATAACCATTGAAGGCACAACCATACAAACTACCACTAATATTCAAGGCAATTACACTTTAAATCTAGAAGAAGGCCATTATGTGGTTACTGCATCCTTTATCATGTACCAATCTAAAAGTGTCGCAATTGAAGTCAATGTAGGGGATGCCCTGGTTACAAATTTTATTCTAGAAACGGGATTTTCGGCCGATGAACCTGTTTCTTTAGGAACACGTTCCAGGCCACAATCGGCTTTAGAAACCACAGTACCCATAGAAATCATAACACCTGAAGAAATTAGCGGCTCTTCCCATTTCGAATTAACAGAAATACTACACTATTTATCTCCGTCTTTTCATTCTACAAACCAAACCATTTCAGATGGTACAGATCACATCGATCCTGCTACATTACGAGGCTTAGGTCCTGATCAGGTTTTGGTTTTAATTAACGGAAAACGGCGCCACACCAGTTCCATGTTAAATGTTAATGGAACAATTGGACGAGGGACTGTAGGTACCGATTTTAATGCCATTCCGGTATCGTCCATCGATCATATAGAAATTTTAAGAGATGGTGCAACCTCACAATATGGTTCTGATGCTATTGCGGGCGTAATTAATATTGTGCTTAAAAAACAAACAGACATTATTAATATCGATTCTAGAATAAAATCTAATGTTGAAGGAGACGGTGTAACGAGCTATTTTGGTGCTAATTTCGGATTCAAAATTGGCAATACTGGCTATATCAATATCACAGGTGAATTTAGAGATCGCAAAGCCACAAATAGAGCAGGTAACTACACAGGAAATGTTTACGATTCTGATGATGCTATAGACGAACAATTAATAGAACAAAATAATTTCTTCGGAAAAACAGGCTATAACGATAGGCAGGTCATGGAAATAGGAAGTGCTGCAGTACGAAATTCGGCAGTTTCTTTCAATGGTGAACTTTCTATTTTCAAAAAAGCAAACCTTTATTTCTTTGGTGGTCGAAACTCCAGAGAAGGAACCTCGGGAGGGTTTTATCGATTTCCAAACGAACCGGATCGAGTGATCGAAGAACTTTTTCCTGATGGATTTTCTCCAAGAATTATCACGAACATTCAAGATAATGCGCTTACTATAGGTCTTAAAGGTGAAAAAAATGCGTGGAATTTGGATTTTAGTCATTCAATAGGAAACAATAATATTGATTTTACAGTAAGCCATTCAAACAATGCCTCCTTAGGGGTGCGCTCCCCTAAAGTTTTTAAATCGGGAGGGTATTTCTACAAACTCAATACTACGAACATAGATATCGATAAAGAGTTCGATTACCTAAAAGGCTTAAGTGTAGCGTTTGGAGGTGAAATTCGAGTAGAAGGTTATGAAATTATTAGCGGTGAAGAGGATTCTTATATTGATGGTGGCGATACGTTTTTTGATGAAAACGACATTGAAAGACCAAGACTCATTGGCGCTCAAGTTTTTCCTGGCATTCAACCTTCCGACGAGTTGATTCGTATAAGATCTAATGCCTCGGTCTATGCCGATTTAGAATTAAAACCTTTTGAGCCCCTTTTATTAAAAGCAGCATATCGATTTGAATCTAATAACGATTTTGGAGAAAATTCAGTTTGGAAACTTTCAGGACGTTATTTACTAAACAAAAATATCTCTTTCCGTTCGAGTTATTCAACAGGTTTCAGGGCACCATCATTACACCAAGTTTATTTTCAAAAAATAAGCACGCAATATTTTGATGGAGACATTAGTCAAGTGGGCACATTTAATCATGAAAGTTCATTAATTACCGATGTCTTTAAGGTTAACCAATTAACCCCAGAATTGTCTAAACATTTTAGTTTAGGTTGGAGTTCTAAGTTTAATAACAAATTCACCTTTACCGCAGACTACTACAACATTAGTATTAAAGACCGTATTATTTTATCTGGAGGTTTTGGTGCAGGATACCTATCAAAACTAGCACCATACAATGTTACTACTGCCCAGTTTTTTGTAAACGCTATCGATTCCAAAACTTATGGTTTTGAAACCTCATTTTCATATCAAGATAAATTAGGAAGTGGATTATTTAACGGAAATATTTCTGCCAACCTGATGAAAACCAAGGTGACCTATGTAAATAAAAATAGTGTTGAAAACGGGGATTTAGAGACCTTGTTTAACCGAGAGGAACGCTCTAGAATTGAATCGGCACAGCCTAATTTTAAAATAAACTCATACTTTCAATATGAAATAAAAAGTTTTAAATTTAATCTGGTAGGCACCTGTTTTGGAAGTGTAGACTACCTTCACCCAGACGATGGCGACCCAATTAATTGGCAAAGCAATATGTATACAGGAAATATTGAGACTAGAGATCAAACTTTTAGTCCGAAATTTGTCACCGATTTATATATCGCTTACCGAGTGGCAGATTTTTTAGAAGCCACCGTAGGTTGTAATAATATTTTTAACGTGTACCCAGATAAACACACGCATTCGAGTAACACCAATGAGGGAAGTTTCACTTACAGCCGCCGCGTTCAACAATTCGGAGTGAATGGCGCTAACTATTTTTTAAAACTCTTATTACGTTTATAAATTAATGAGGATTCATACATTAAAATATTTTTTTATTTTATTCTTCCTTTCTTGGGTGCATCAAGCAACTTCTCAATCCACTTTAAACGTACAAATAAAACGGGTTAAGCGCGCGCTTTTTATTTTCAATATATCTGAACAAATTCAATTTAACGATACAAACACAAGCCCCGATTTCATTATTGGTGTTCTTGGAAAGGACCGCACCAGTATTGATTTGAAAGGATTGGCTCAAAAACGCCAAATTAAAAATAAATCCGTTAGAATTATAAACTTTGCGAGCATTAAGGATATCACCGATGTTGATGTGGTTTATGTAAATTCTAATAAAAACTTCGGTATAGATTATATACTTCATAAAATCTCAGGCAACAATACCTTACTCATCACAGAAGATTTTCCTTTTAATTCGTCGATGGTTAACATTGTAAATATTGGTGAAGATTTTCAGTATGAAATCAATGAAGACCTCCTGGCAAAAAACAACCTAACCCCTTTACTCTCTTTAAAGCAAAATGCCATTTCTACTATTGAAAAATGGAAACAACTCTTTCAAGACACCGAAGAAAAACTAGAAGAAACCCAAGAAGCTCTAGAAATTGCCAAAGATGACATTAAACATAAGGATGAAGATATTACCGTCCAGAAGAAAACGATAAACACCATTAACTCTCAAATAAATAAGCAAAAGAACGTTTTAAACAACCAAAAATCTGAGATTAATGAATTACTATCCTTATCGGAATTTCAAAAAAAGAAATACTCTGAAAAATTAACCATCGAAAAAGAGTTAGAAGCTCGTATTTTAAAACAAATCGATTCTTTAAAAGAAAAACAAGCCTTTATAGATCTTACCAATAATACCATTGCTTCACAAGCGAAAATTTTAAAAAACCAAAAACAAGAAATAGATTCTAAAGCAGAAAAAATTAACAATATAAACACCAATTTAAACACCCAAAAAACAGTTAATTACTTGCTTCTTGCGCTACTAATTCTATTCCTTATAGCAGCCATTTTACTCTATAGAAATTATGCTTCGATTAAATTTCTAAACAAAGATTTACAGGAAAAAAACAACGATATTTTTAATAAGTCATTAGAAATTGCTTCAAAAAATAAAGAACTCGAGGAGTTTGCATACATCACAAGTCACGATCTTAAAGAACCATTAACAACCATTTCTGGACTAATAGATTTGCTTCAGGACGATTATAAAGACAAACTTGATGAAGATGCTATTATTAGCATGAACTTTATAAGCAAGTCAAGTAATCGAATGAGGAACCTTATTGACGCCTTATTGAATTATTCTAGGCTTGGAAAAGCTAAGGAAAAATCGGAAATAAACTGCAACACGTTAGTTGCTGATATTATTAGTGATTTGGATAACGCCATCCACCGCAATAAAGCCACTATTCAATATCAAGATTTACCAACGTTAAGAGCCAGTCAAATAGAACTGGTTGTACTGTTTCAAAATTTAATAAACAACGCCATCAAATTTAAAAAAGCAGACGTTGATCCTATTATAAATATCTCATGTAAAACCACGATTCCCGAACTTCAAACACAGGTATTTTGGCAGTTTGAAATCACCGATAACGGCATTGGAATTAAAAACAAGCACAAGGATAAAATATTTGCAATTTTTCAGCGGCTTCATTCCAGAGAAACCTATGAAGGTACAGGGATTGGATTGGCTTTTTGTAAAAAAATTGTGGAGACCCTTGGTGGGCAAATTTGGTTTGAATCTACTATAAATCAAGGCACTACTTTTTTCTTCACGATTCCGAAATAAGAAATTTAATTGCGTTATAAATTTACTTTCTATTAACAAAAAAAGCAGCGAACTTTAATTATATTTGTTTTTAAACTAAACTGATAAAAAATGTCAATTTCAAAATTATTTGATAGTGGTTTCAAACAGCGCAATGAGAACCATTTTGCTTCTATAGTTCGTGTAGCCATGGACGACGGTATAATTACAGCAGAAGAACAAGCTTTTTTAGACCGCTTAGCGCACAATTTAAATATTCACAAGGAAAAATATATTACGATTTTAAAAGACTATAAATCGCACCCTATAAACCCACCAACATCTTACGAAAAACGTTTAGAGCGTTTATACGATTTGGCGCGTATGGTACATGTCGATCAAATTAAAGGCGACCCCGAACACCGTATTTTACATAAAATAGGTGTTGGTCTTGGCTTTCATGCTGTAAACGTGAAATACATTGTAGATAAGGCCTTAACCTTGGTTCAAAATGGTGTCGATTTAGAAACTTTTATCGATCAAATAAAAAATATGAATCAATAAGATTCTTTTTATTTGGTTAACCCGAAAAAAGTATGAAAGAAGCATCTTTCTGTGATTTGTGAGATTCCTAAATTCCTCAGAATGACAAAAAACTCATGAGCTATAATTACAGATATGCAAATATCATTTCTAGCTTAAATTTAAAAAAATGGCTGTCTATAATTTGATTTCGACAGCCATTTTTTATTTATGTAATTTTAATTGAATACGCTTTCGCGGAACATCAACCTCAAGCACTTTTACAATAATTTGCTGATGTAAACTCACGTGTTCATTAACATCTTTCACGAAACTATCTGCTAAATTAGACACGTGAATCAAACCGCTTTCTTTTATACCAACATCTACAAAACAACCAAAATTGGTAATATTATTTACAATACCCGGCAATAATTGTCCTTCGCGTAAATCGTTAATCGTTTTTATATTCTGATTGAAGGTAAACACTTTAGCCTGTTCACGAATATCCAACCCAGGTTTTTCCAGCTCTTTAATAATATCTTCTAAGGTCAATAAACCAACCGTTTCTGTACAATACTGTTTTATATTGATTTTTTTAAGTGCCACAGCATTCCCGATCAAATCTTGAACCGACTGCCCTAAATCCCGCGCCATTTTAGTTACAATGGTATAACTCTCGGGGTGCACTGCCGAGTCATCCAACGGGTTTTTAGCATCTTTAATTCTTAAGAAGGCGGCACCTTGCTCAAAAGCTTTTCCGCCTAAGCGTGGTACTTTTTTAATTTCATTTCTTGAGGTGAACACCCCGTTTTCTTGTCGGTAATTAAAAATATTTTCTGCTAATTTAGAACCAATGCCCGATACGTAGCTCAGTAGTGATTTACTGGCCGTATTGATATTTACGCCAACCGCATTCACGCAGTTTTCTACAACGACATCCAGTTCTTTTTGAAGCTTGGTTTGATCCACATCATGCTGATACTGCCCGACACCAATAGATTTAGCATCAATCTTTACCAATTCGGCTAAAGGGTCTTGCAAACGCCTACCTATGGACACCGAACCACGTACGGTCACATCGTAATTAGGGAATTCTTCTCGCGCTATTTTTGAGGCTGAATAAATACTCGCTCCCGCTTCACTAACCACAAATACCTGTACATCATTTTTAAAATGTACCTTACGAATTAAAGCTTCTGTTTCCCGTGAAGCCGTTCCGTTTCCAATAGCAATAGCTTCAATTTTATAAGCATCGGCTAATGAACTTATCTTCTTCATGGCCCCCATACTATCACTTTTAGGCGGGTGCGGATAAATGGTTTCGTTATATTTTAACTGGCCTTGCGCATCTAAACATACCACTTTACATCCCGATCGAAATCCTGGATCGATACCCATAACACGTTTTTCTCCCAAAGGCGACCCTAGCAACAATTGCTTTAAGTTTTTAGCAAATACAGAAATGGCAGATGCATCGGCTTTATCTTTCGCTGTTTGAAGCGCTTCATTAACAAGCGACGGTAACAATAATCGTTTATAAGCATCTTTAATGGCCAGTACTATTTGTTCCGCGCAAGCGTTATGAGACCTTACGATACGCTGCTCTATTTTATCCAAGGCACGATCATCATCAATAGTTACTTTAACACGAATAAAACCTTCTTTTTCAGCTCTAGAAATCGCTAAGAAACGATGTGATGGCATCCGACTTAGATTTTCTTCCCAATCGAAATAATCTCTAAATTTCTGCGCATTTTCATCATCGACCTTAGTTTTTATCACTTTCGTGGAAATCATAGCGAAACGCTCCAGCTGGTAACGTATATTATTCCGAATATCACTACGCTCATTAACCCACTCAGAAATAATATGCCGCGCCCCTTCTAAAGCGGTTTCAGCAGAATCAATATCACCTTTCACATACTTGTAGGCAATCGATTCAATATCATTAGCATTCTGACTCATGATGATTTTAGCTAAAGGCTCTAATCCGTTTTGTCTGGCTTTTTCAGCTTTGGTTTTTCGGCTCTTTTTAAAAGGCAGGTATAAATCTTCAAGGGTGGTTAAATCGTTGGTCGCTGCAATTTTCAGCTTCAACTCTTGAGTTAAAACCTCCTGTTCTTCTAAGGCTTTTAAAATGGCCTTTTTTCGTTTTTCTAGGGCTTCAAATTGTTCTTTGTATTTAACGATGTCACCAATTTGAACCTCATCTAAATTACCCGTAACTTCTTTACGATAGCGGGAAATAAACGGAATGGTGCAATCTTGATTTAAAAGATCTACCGTATTTTCAACCGATGATTCCTGAATTTGAGTGTGTTGAACTATATATTTTATCATGAATATTAACGAACTAATTGAAGGCTAAACTAAAGAATTTTAATTTTAAATCGCAATGAAATATCTCCAACTGAGATTTAAAACGCTTACCCAATTTATTTACAAACCAATTAACGTTCGATCGTTCGAAATGTAAGGTTTATTCGTGGTGTTTTTACTTTTTTAGTAGGCGGTAATCGGTGTAACCAATGGGTTTGAGTTTTACCTTTCATTTCTAGCAAACTCCCTCTTTCTAAAACCAAATCAACCTTTTGGTTTGTGGTTTTATGTTTAAAGGAAAATTTGCGTTCTGCCCCAAAGCTTAACGACCCAATAGATCCGAGTTTTTTCAAGTCTTTTTCAGCATCGCTGTGCCAAGCCATACCTTCATCGCCGCTATGATATAAGTTTAGTAAACAAGAATTATAGGTTTCTCCAGTTTTATGTTCAACCAGCCTTTTAAGTTCTAAAAGGACTTTATTCCACGGTAAGGCACGTTTGGTTGTTTTTGAGTAGGTGTATTCAAAGGGTTCATCGCCATACCAAGCCACTTTCCTTTTGGTGATGATTAGTTTTCCAAAAATGATAGCTTCGTCGTGGTTCCATGAAATTTCTTTTAGCAATTGGTTATAATAATTAGAAATATTTTTTTCTGCGATAACCTTACCATAATAATTCACCACACCATCATAGGGTAAAATATTCGATACAAGATCATTATTAAACAAGTCCATTTATTGAATTTTGAAGCTGAAAACTAGATATGTAAAGATATAAAGTCTGTCGTTAATTATAATATGAGCTCTTGAATCGTTAAAATGGGTGAGATTCCAGCTTAGTTTTGATTAGCAGCAAAGTAAAGCTCTAGTATTTTTTTATACTATCGCTTAACTTAATGGCCACCAGTTGCAAACTGGCGGTAACGGAGTATAAACTTGCTGTAGCGGAGCAAGTCGTGCTAACCATCTCCGAATCACAAACTTGAATTAGCTTAAAAAAACTTTCATTAAACAGGCCACCTCGCTGCCCGCTGCCGCTACGTCTGTGACTAGTGGCTTCAAAATTTTTAATCTAGCATATTTAAAACAGCAACATTCCAGTTTAGATTAGCAACAAAGTAAAGCTCTAGTTTTTTTTGCTATCGCTTAACTTAATGGCCAACAGTTGCAAACTGGCGGTAACGGTGGTTTTAAAAACCTGAAGAGGCTTTCTTTTATACCTTAAAACATAAAACCTGTTAGCAGTTTTAACCGCTAACAGGTTTTTAATTTACACGGTATAAATAAGCAAAGCTATTTACGCCCCGCTGCCGCTACGTCTGTGACTAGTGGCTTCAAAATTTTTAATCTAGCATATTTAAAACGGCAACATTCCAGCTTAGTTTAGATTAGCAACAAAGTAAAACTCTAGGTTTTTTTGCTATCGCTTAACTTAATGGCCAACAGTTGCAAACTGGCGGTAGCGGTGGTTTTAAAAACCTGAAGAGGCTTTCTTTTATACCTTAAAACATAAAACCTGTTAGCAGTTTTAACCGCTAACAGGTCTTTAATTTACACGGTATAAATAAGCAAAGCTATTTACGCCACTTTCTTTATTAAATCGAAACAAGGGCATTTTTTACAACGCTTGTTTTCGCCTTTTTTAAATTTTTTACAACAGCTACTTTTTACTTTTTCAGGAAGTTCAACTCCTAATTTGCGTAATTTTTTTTCTGCTTTTTTTTGCTTTTTCTTACCCACAATACTGTAACACGGTTCGTTATCGCGGACAAATATATGTTATTTTAATTAAATCTAAATAAGGTTAAATGTTAAAATTTAAATTTGAGGCCCAGAAGCAGCCGCAGTTGTTACCGTTAGGTTTTCAATATCTCTATCGAATAAGTATAAACCACCTTTATCATCGCCAATCATATTAATTTTATCTAGGATGGTACGCGCAACAGCTTCTTCTTCTATTTGTTCGGCTACATACCATTGTAAGAAGTTATGGGTAGCATAATCTTTTTCTTGTAAACTAATATGCACCAATTCGTTGATGCTTTCGGATACAAAAACTTCATGTTCGAATAATTTTTCGAACATTTCCTTAATAGACGCGAAGGTAACATTAGGTGCATTTAATTCTGAGATTTTTGCATGCCCCCCACGCTCGTTCACAAACTTTACAAGCTTGAGCATATGCTCACGCTCTTCATCAGATTGTGCATACATAAAATTGGAAATACCTTCAAGACCTTTAACTTCGGCCCAACATGCCATAGCTAAATATATTTGAGATGACTCTGCTTCTATTCGTATTTGTGAGTTTAATGCGTTTTCTATCTTTTTTGATAACATAATGGTTCGTTTTTATGTAAAGTTAAAAATTTCTTCATTTAATATGGAATGAGAAATTACTTAATTAATAAATTATAATAAGTCTTAATTAAAGTTGTTGCAAAAAGAAATCCACTAAAAAATACATTTTAGTGGACTTCCTTAATTTTTTTATAAAGTCTGGTTTTCTTAATTTCCAGCTTCTTGCTTAGCATCTTTAATCATGTCATCATTTGGCAAAATAACAATGTTCACACGTCTGTTTTCTGCACGACCTTCAGCTGTATTGTTATCTGCAATTGGTTGCTCTTCACCAAACCAGTGTGTTGTTAATCTGTTTGAACTCACACCATTTTGTTTTAAAAATCCAGTTACCGCATTGGCTCTATTTTTTGATAAAGTCATATTGTAATTCGCGTCCCCTTGACTATCGGTATGTCCTACAACCAATAAGTTAGTATCTGGGTGATCTTGAAAGATTCCTACTAATTTATTTAATGTTTCTTGAGATTCTGAATTGATATTGTATTTATTAGTAGCAAAATACACACCACTTCCATCCTCGAAAGTCACAACAATACCTTGCTCAACACGCTCTACTTGTGCGCCTGGGACTTCTTGCTCAATTTGTTGGGCTTGTTTGTCCATTTTGTTTCCAATAATAACACCAGCACCACCACCAATGGCCGCACCGATGGCTGCTCCTAATTCACTGTTACCATGACCTACATTGTTTCCAATAATAGCTCCTAATAAAGCTCCACCTACAGCACCAATGGCCGCAGCTTTTTGTTTGTTATTTGCATTATCTACTGCTTTACAGTTCACAAATGATACTAGCGTTAGTACTGCTAACAATACAATGGATGTTTTTTGAATATATTTTTTCATATTATTTTTTGTTGAAAGATTAATTAGATTAAAATGTATAACATGTTATTTAATGTGATCAATTATCTTGAAAATTGCCAAGTAATTGTAAGTGAATTTTCCTCTTCTTCGACATTAACAGTTTGTGCTAGGGTCAATGAAGTTTCTGACATAGATACTAAGTTAAAACGAAAACCGCTATTGGTTAAAGATTTTCCACGAGCATCAGTAGGCTTTAATAAGAAATTTTGCCCATCTACCGTGAAAATAAAATTACGAATTCCATTATGACACTCTGCATCTCCTTCAATAGAATAGCTTCCGGTATTGTTGTTAGGAATAAAATTCCAAGCACTACCTTCAAAACATTCCTTAGTGGCTTCATTTAAAAGGGTCACATTAAATTCAGCATCCTCACTATAGGTAATAGTGTTAAGGGTCCAATTACCTTTAATTACTTTTTTCTTAGCTGGACTTGGACTAGCAGCTGTTTGAGTTGAATTACAAGCCACAAGAAGGCTTAAAGTCATTAATACGAGTACTATTTTTTTCATGGATTAAGATTTTATAAGTTATAGAAAACACCATTAATGAAGCATTCTCAATTTAAACTTATTTGTTTACAACATATAAATATACTATAATTTACGGTAATTTAAATACAGAGCCGTACCAAAAAGCAATAGCGTTAAAATTAAAATTTAACGAGCTTATAATGACCTTCTTTCATGTTCAAATACCCATAAAGCAAATTCTCGTTATGATAAAATACATCTTCATTAGTGCAGTATTTTTTCAATTTGCCGTAAGCTTTTATTTTTTCAAAAATATTGTTACCACTGGCCTCTGCCACATGTTCATAATTAGCATCTAAACTTGTTCTAAAATAAGTAGATTTTGAACTAGAATATGCCGTGTAACTGGCACCAACTGGATTTAGAGTTATTGCAACACTACCAAGAGTACCTACAACCATAGGGACTCCGCCCACACCACCAACTCCACCTACACTACCAACTCCACCTACCATCATGGGCATACTTTGGCTAATTTCTTTAGAGCCTCCAACGGTTAAATGAAACAAGCCACCAATCTTATAAGCACTGACTCCTACATTCGCAGAAGATATTTTACGCAAAAACTTAGAAGTTTCATCGAAAGTTCTAGTGGTTACCCAAGGTACAGCTGTTAATCCTTCTTGGGTAATTATAGAGTTTCTAATGGCGATAGGGTGGTTTTTATGGTATCGAAACGTTTGTAGCACACTATCGTTCATTGATTTTATTGTCAAGCACATTTCTAGATTGGAACTGGCTATTTGAAACAATGTACCATCAACATAATACGAATTCTTTCTTTTGAAATTACTAACCTTGCCCTTAGGGTAAGCAAAGGCTTTTTCTTGGATGCTAAAATCAGTCAAATTAATAACCAACATACCAGTCGCTTCGCTTTTCCTAGAATCAAAAGTAAAGAATAACTGATCGTCTTCACGATAAACCTTTGTTCTTTCAGAGGCCAATTCAATACTATTTGGAACCGTATTGGCAATTTCTGTAATAAAATTTTCTCCTTTACTGGCCCAATCATCCAAGCCAAATTTATCTAAATCATTAATCTGTTGCCCTTTTTGTAAATCTAAAGCATGCCTTTTTATCAACTTTAATTCGTCATTATCGGTCAACTCACGAATAATAAGTTCATCATCTGAATTAGAAGATAAAAAGTAAATTTTATTCTGATAATTAATTGTTTTAATAGGGGCTTCTTTAGGCAAGTCAACCTTAAACTCGCGCACAAGCTGGGTTTTTGTTGCAAAATCAACAGTGAAAACACAAAATTTATTACGATTAGCAGTAGAAAACACCAAACTATATTGATCGCCTGAAATCTTGGTACCTACGGCTTCGTTGTACTTCTTTCTTTTTTCAGAATCAAAGCTAAAATGGACTTTCTGCTTAAAATTGG
This sequence comes from Pseudotamlana agarivorans, assembly GCF_018860245.1. Lineage (GTDB taxonomy): Bacteria > Bacteroidota > Bacteroidia > Flavobacteriales > Flavobacteriaceae > Pseudotamlana > Pseudotamlana agarivorans_A. The sequence continues at coordinate 210,759 of NZ_JAHKPD010000008.1, read as the reverse complement.
TATCAAACAAATAAGCTTGAATGGCTTTCTTTTCCTTTATAAAAAGCGCCCAATCTTTAGTGACTTGATTAGAAATAGAAAACACCTCTTTAGTTAACATTTTTGATTTTTGCGCAAATTCAAAATCTAAAACAACTTCTTGGCTAGACACTTGAAAAACACAAAACAAAAAGCAGGTAAAAACTCCGATAAACGCTTTCATAAAATGGTCTTAACTTATTTGTAAACCATTTGGAATATTAGCTTCATCTGGGTTTACAAACACCAATTTACCTTCGGCGTTTTCGGTCATTAAAATCATACCTTCACTTTCAACGCCACGTAAAGCTCTTGGTGCTAAGTTGACTAAAACCGTTACTTGTTTTCCAACGATTTCTTCTGGTTTAAAGCTTTCAGCAATACCAGAAACGATCGTGCGCACGTCAATGCCTGTATCGACCTTTAGCACTAGTAATTTTTTAGCCTTTGGCATTTTTTCAGCTTCAATAATCGTCCCAACACGTAAATCTAATTTCGTAAAATCATCGAACGTGATGGTATCCTTTTGAGGCTCTACCACTTTATTGGCAGCTTCGTTGGCTTTTTTGCTCGCTTCTAACTTATCTAGTTGTTTCTGAATGGTTTCATCTTCAATTTTAGAGAATAACAATTCAGCTTTACCAATTTTATGACTTGCGGAAAGCAGCACCTCCTTAGTTGTAACTTCATTCCATTGAGAAGCTTCCTCAAGATTCAATATGCCTTTTAATTTTTCTGAAGTAAATGGTAAAAATGGCTCACTTAAAGTCGCTAAAGCTGAAGCTATTTGGAGCGCGACATACATGATAGTTCTCGTACGCTCTTCATCCACTTTAATAACTTTCCACGGTTCAGCGTCAGCTAAATATTTATTTCCTAAACGGGCTAAATTCATAAGTTCTTGACCGGCTTCTCTAAAACGGTAGCGCTCAATTGAACTTGAAATCACAGCTGGATAAGCTTTTACAGCAGCTAAAGTTTCTTCATCTACCGCCTCAAAATTGGCTGGTGCTGGCACTTCACCTTCGTAATATTTATTAGTTAAAACCACCACTCTATTGATAAAGTTACCAAAAATGGCTACTAATTCGTTGTTGTTTCTGGCTTGAAAATCTTTCCAGGTGAAATCATTATCCTTGGTTTCAGGAGCATTTGCTGTTAACACATAACGTAACACATCTTGCTGCCCAGGAAACTCTTCTAAATATTCTGGTAACCAAACGGCCCAGTTTTTAGACGTTGATAATTTATTACCCTCTAAGTTTAAAAACTCGTTGGCTGGTACGTTATCTGGCATAATATAGCTGCCTTCGGCTTTTAACATCGCTGGGAAAATAATGCAGTGAAATACAATATTATCTTTCCCTATAAAATGCACCAATTTGGTGTCTTTGTCTTTCCAGTAAGGCTCCCAGTCTTTTCCTTCGCGAGCGGCCCACTCCTTGGTAGATGAAATATAACCTATAGGCGCATCAAACCACACGTAAAGCACCTTGCCTTCGCCACCTTCAACAGGCACTGGAATTCCCCAATCTAAATCTCTGGTTACCGCTCTAGGGCGTAAACCATCATCAATCCATGATTTTACTTGGCCGTAAACATTAGGCTTCCAATCTTTTTTATGACCTTCTAAAATCCATTCTTTTAAAAAGGCTTCGTGCTTATCTAAAGGTAAAAACCAGTGTTTTGTTTGTTTTAAAGTAGGCACATTACCGGTTAATGCTGATTTAGGATTAATTAAATCGGTTGCATTATGGCTGGTACCACAATTTTCACATTGATCGCCATAACTTTCTTCGTTACCACATTTTGGGCAAGTACCAACCACAAAGCGATCGGCTAAAAACTGATTGGCTTGCTCGTCGTACAACTGCTCGGTGGTTTCTTCAATAAACTCCCCTTTATCGTATAATGTTTTGAAAAACTCTGAAGCCGTTTCATGATGAATTGGCGCAGAAGTACGTGAATAATTATCGTAAGTAATTCCGAAATCTTCAAAGGATTTTTTAATAATCGCATGGTATTTATCGACGATATCTTGAGGTGATACCCCTTCATTTTTCGCCTTAATTGTAATAGGCACACCATGCTCATCACTACCACCAATAAAAGCAACATCGTTACCTGTTAAGCGCAAATAACGCACATAAATATCGGCAGGAACGTAAACGCCTGCTAGATGCCCGATATGAATTGGGCCGTTTGTATAAGGTAAAGCTGTGGTAACGGTATATCGTTTTGGTGTATTCATCTAATGTAAAATATATTATTAGGTCATTTTTAAAGCAATGACAGGGTCTTAATAAAGCCACAAAAGTAAGCATTTAAGAAGCCATTTAGAAAAAAAATGTACTTTTACATTATGGCAAAAAACCTATTAACAATAAGTCTATTTTGTGCTGTTTTTTTCTTCGGAATGCAAACTATAGTAGCGCAATCTTCAACTTATAAAACACCACAAAGCAGCTTGATACAACCACCATATTTAAAAGCAGGAGATACGGTTGCTATTGTAGCACCTTCAGGAATTTTAAAAAACCGTGTTGGGGAGATTAGAAAAGCCCAGGCCTTATTAGAAAGTTGGGGACTACATTCGGTAGTTGGAAAAGCGGTTTTTAACCAAAATAACCACTTCGCCGGAACCGATAACGAACGTTGTGAAGATTTTCAAAAAGCTTTAGACAACCCAAATATTAAAGCCATTTGGTGTGCGCGTGGCGGTTATGGCGCGGTGCGTATTTTAGATAAATTGAATTGGACGAAGTTTAAAGAAAGTCCGAAATGGGTTATCGGCTATTCCGATATAACAGCCCTACATAGCGATGTACATAATTTAGGGTACCAGTCTTTACACGCCATGATGTGTACGAGTTTACAAGATGCTCCCGAAACCATAAAAGAAACCATTTCTACTTTTAAAGATGCGCTTTTTGGAAGTCCACTTACTTATACTCTAAAAGGATCAACTTATAATAAACCAGGATTGGTTTCAGGGGAATTAGCCGGTGGAAACCTTAGCATTTTACAAACTATGTTAGGTTCTAAATCGAGCTTAGACACCAAAGGTAAAATTCTATTTATTGAAGAAATTGGGGAATACAAGTACCATATTGATCGTTTACTTCAAAGCTTGAAACGTGCTGGTTATTTTGATGATTGTGCTGGGGTTATTATTGGTGATATGACCAAAATCAAGAAAAACACCACACCTTGGGGCAGCTCGATAGAACAACTTATTTTAGATGTTTTGGCCGATTATGATTTTCCTGTAGCCTTTAACATGCATGCGGGACACGCGAAAGATAATCGCGCTTTGATTTTTGGAGATCACATTACTCTAAAAGTGACCAAAGATTCCTCATCTATTGTATTTGAATAATTCGGAAAAAAGCACTTAAAAACCGCGTTCCTTCTGAATTTGCTCGTAAGCAGCTTGCACTTGTCGAAACTTTTCTTCGGCACCTTTTTGATGCGCTGGCCCTAAATGAATTACCTTATCGGGGTGGTATTTTTTAGCCATTTTTCGGTACGCTTTTTTAATAGTATCTACCGAGGCACTTTTGTCAATTTCTAAAACTTTATAGGCCGCATCACCATCATTATAAAACATCGCTTTAATACTTTCGTAATCTCGAGAAGAAATACCAAGGTAAGAAGCTATCTTATGTATTTGATTAACTTCGTTTTCGGTTACATGTCCATCGGCCTTAGCGATTCCGAATAAAAAATGCATGAGTTGCAAACGTGAAGCATGTTCCATCATTTGACGAATTTGTAAACACACCGGACGAATAGACACTTCTTGCTTATTAATATTTTTAAACAGCTTAAAGGCATGATTCGCGCGCTCTTTTCCGTACATACCAACAAATTGCTGACGCACAAAGTCCAATTCGCGCTGATCCAATTTTCCATCAGCCTTAATAACAGATGAGGCTAGAATTAGTAAACTCACTTCAAAATCGCCAGATTGGGTGCGTTGATACGGCGTGCTTCCTTGATTATAAGTCTCTCTTTCAGCAGAAAACGGCCCGCCATCACTTTGAGACATCGAATCTATTAAACTTCCAATGGCTATGCCAATTATAGCACCTATAGGACCTCCCAACGACCAACCAATCGCGCCACCAATCCATTTTGAATAACTCATGTAAGTATCTATTTTGTTAAACGTCAAACTACTATAAATACAGGCCTTATTATTTTGAAGCTCCGTATTTTATAAAGTTCACGCTCTTGTTTTATTAAAAAATAATTTAAGAACGTAAATATAATATTTGTTAGTGGATTGCTTTACGGAATTGTTACACAATTGGTATCTTTGCAGTCAAAATTGTTAATTATTAAAATTTAAAAATATGTATCCAGCAGAATTAGTAAAACCAATGCGTGAAGATTTAACGAAAGTTGGTTTTGAAGAATTACATACAGCCCAAGAGGTTGATGCTGCTTTAGCGAAAGAAGGCACTACTCTAGTGGTTGTAAATTCAGTTTGTGGTTGTGCAGCGGCTAATGCGCGTCCAGGAGCAAGAATGAGTTTAGACAATGCTAAAAAACCAAGCAACATCGTTACTGTTTTTGCAGGTGTCGATAAAGAAGCTGTTGATGCAGCTCGTGGTTATATGGTACCGTTCCCTCCAAGTTCTCCTAGTATGGCATTATTTAAAGATGGTGAATTGGTTCACGTTTTAGAACGCCACCATATTGAAGGACGTCCTGCTGAATTAATTGCAGAAAACTTAAAAGATGCTTATAACGAGCATTGCTAGAAAATTTTTTTTCATTGTTTGACATAGGCTTCTAAAGGGATAGCCTTTCAATTGAAAAAAAGCACAATAAGAACCACGATACTTCAAACGATCGTGGTTTTTTTGTTTCTTTCCTATAAATTAAAAGCCATTCACTTCATTAAAAAGAAAAAACATAATGCTTCATTTAAACAGAGCTAAGATTTACTTATTTTTGAACCATGCAAAAAATTCTATCATATCCGCTAAGCGTCATTTATGTTATAGTATTCTTTCTTACACTATGCGTATTTCACGTATTACAGTGGTTAAGCTTTAATATTTTTGGTTACAACGTGCACAAAAAAGTGGTTGATGGGCTACAGTTTTCATTAATCTGTTGCGCAAAACTTTTGGGCACACGTTTTACCTTTAGCAATCCTTATAATATAGACAGCAATCAACCCCTAATCATTGTATCAAACCACCAAAGTTTACACGACATCTACCCCATTACCTGGTACATGCGTAAACACCACCCTAAGTTTATAAGCAAAATAGAACTAGGTCATGGCATACCAAGCGTATCTTACAATTTACGTCATGGTGGAGGCGCTTTAATCGATCGTAAAAACCCTAGACAATCGCTTCCGGCATTAATGAAATTTGGCGAATATATAGAAAACACCAAACGAGCAGCGGTTATATTTCCAGAAGGTACACGGAGTAAAAACGGGGAGCCAAAACCATTTCAAACGAGAGGTTTAGAGATTTTATTTAAAAAAATACCATCGGCCACGGTTGTACCTATTACTATAAATAATTCATGGAAAATGTTAAAATACGGCAATTTCCCAATGGGTTTAGGTACACATATCACTTTTACTGTGCATAAGCCTTTAAAAGTTAGTACCTTTGTAAACAAACAAGACCTTATTGATCGTATAGAACAAACGATCACAAATAGTATCGAACCATAACATTACAACACATGTCATTGAAAAATAAAAGATTAGAAGTCATGAAGTTTTTGGAAAAAGACGTTGACGCCCTAATGGAAAAGTATTTAATTCCTATAGATTCCATTTGGCAACCAACAGATTTTTTACCGAATTCTGAAACGACAGATGAGAAATTTTTCGAAGAAGTTAAAGAAATTAGAGAGCTTGCTAAAGAATTACCATATGACTTTTGGGTTGTTTTAGTAGGTGATATGATTACTGAAGAAGCTTTACCTACCTACGAATCTTGGTTAATGGATGTTGAAGGTGTAGACCAAATGGACGGTAAGGAAAACGGTTGGGGTAAATGGGTACGCCAATGGACTGCCGAAGAAAACCGCCATGGCGATGTGCTTAACAAATACCTTTACCTTTCTGGTAGGGTAAATATGAAGCAAATTGAAATTACAACACAGCATTTAATTGCCGATGGTTTTGATATCGGGACCGATAGAGATCCTTATAAAAACTTTGTTTACACCAGTTTTCAAGAATTAGCAACCTACATTTCTCATAATCGTGTGGCTAAAATAGCTAAAGACATGGGTAATAAGCGTTTGTCTAAAATGTGTAAAATCATTTCTGGCGATGAAATGCGCCACCACCATGCCTATTCAGATTTTGTAGATCGTATTTTTAAAGTAGATCCAAGCCAAATGATGATGGCTTTTCATTATATGATGAAACAAAAAATTACCATGCCTGCTCACTTTTTAAGAGAATCGGGTGGTAAAATTAGTTCTGCTTTCGAAGAGTTTTCAAATACAGCACAACGTATTGGCGTTTATACTGCTACCGATTATGTAGATATCCTTCAGAAATTAATTGACCGTTGGGAAATTGATAAAATCACAGGATTAAATGATGAAGCTGAAAAAGCCAGAGATTATTTAATGAAATTACCTTCTAGAATGTATCGTTTATCAGACCGTATGAAGGTTCCTGAAAACTCATTCCAATTTAAATGGGTAGAGCCGGCTATTATTAAGTAAATTTTTAAAATGTTGAATCGTAGATTTGTTTAATCGTTTATTTGAATATTTTTCAATTAAATTTCACAAGTCAAATTAAGTAAAAACGTGCGTCAACCTGAACTTGATTCAGGTTCTCATCATGAATAATAACAGTTTTGTCATTCCGAGGAATCGAGAAATCTCAACAATTATTAAAAGATTCTTCAGTCGTACCTCCTTCTGAATGACAAAATCAATAAAAAATATCAATTAATTCCTTCCAGTTTATTCTGAAAGGAATTTTTTATTTCAGCTTATGTATACTTCCGAAGCCATTATTAAAAAAACCATCACTTTTGTAAAAAATACTTTAGCTGACGCTGAAGGCGGTCACGACTGGTTTCATATAGAACGTGTTTACAAAAACGCCTTACTTATTGCTAAAACCGAGAAAACCGATGGTTTTATTATTGCCTTAGGTGCTTTACTTCATGATATTGCCGATAGTAAGTTCCATAATGGTGATGAAACCGTAGGTCCTAAAAAAGCAGCAGCTTTCTTAACCCAACTTCATATTGAAACTTCGGTTATCGAACATGTTTGTAACATTATTAAGCACATTTCTTTTAAAGGAGGTAATGAGGAGCAGAAATTTAAATCGGTTGAATTAGATATTGTACAGGACGCCGACCGTTTAGATGCTATTGGAGCTATAGGTATTGCTAGGTGTTTTAATTATGGTGGTTTTAAAAATAGAGCCCTTTATAATCCTGAGATTAAACCTAATCTTAATATGACTAAGGAAGCCTACAAAAACTCAACTGCGCCTACCATAAATCATTTTTATGAAAAGCTTCTTCTACTAAAAGATCGCATGAACACAGAAACAGGCAAAAAAATTGCCCTAGAACGCCATAACTATATGTTAGGCTTTCTAGAGCAGTTTTATAATGAATGGGAAGGCAACAAATAAACGCCTAACCTATAATCTTCTTGATCTCTTTACGGAATTTAGAAGCACTCTTACCGGTAATATCATTAAAGGTTTTATTAAAATGCGAGAAGTTATTAAATCCGCATTCAAAACAAACATCAGCGATACTCATTTCTAATTCCTCAGATAATAATTTCGTAGCATGTACTACACGGTATTCATTTACAATTTGAGTAAATGTTTTACCCGTTGCTTTCTTAAAATATCTACAAAATGCAGGAACCGTCATACTCACTTTATCTGCAATTTCATCTAAGGCAATATGGTGTGTAAAGTTTTTATTCACATACTTAAAAATCACACCAATTTTAGCACTGTCTTGCGCTTCGGCTTCAAAAGCCAAACCATCGGCGTTTAATAAATTGTAATCATCTGTTTTAGACAAATAATGTAAAATCTCTAAAAACTTGATAACCCGCTTTAAACCTTTATATTCAAATAATTTTTCAATTTTCGGTCCTAACTTCTTTTTTGTTTCAACTTTAAAACGAATGCCTTTTTTAGCTCTATCAAAAAGCGCTGCAATATTAGCGGTTTCAGGCACGGTTAGAAAATCGTCTCCTAAAAAGTTAGCTTTGAATTGTATAGTTGTTTCCGTTCCATTAGCAGTTAAACGATCTGTAAAACCATTGTGTGGTAAGTTAGAACCTATTAAAATTAACTGACTATTGTTAAAATAGGACAAATGACTACCAATGTGTGTTTTTCCTTGTCCTTTATTTATATATATAAGTTCCAACTCTGGGTGAAAATGCCAGAAGGCTTCGTTTCTATCTACCTGTTCTACATGCTGTTTAACCAAGATAGAGCTACCAAAACTTGGGCTCAGCTTCTTTAATGTGGGTTTCTTAGCAATCATAATTGAGTGGTTTTAGTAGCAAAATTAATACTTATTATGCACACATTGTATATTTATTTACCTCAAATATATGTTAAATTAACATCACAATCTATTAACAAATACTTAACAGATAAAATAGCATATAAATAAGCCAAAATTGATGTTTTGCACCTTCTACATCTCACATATCTTTGTACCGTTGAACGTTATAAACGACTCATTATGAAAAACGTACTTACATTAACAAAAAAAGGAATCTTGATGGTAGCTATGCTAGCAACGGTTTTAGGTTTCGCTAATGCAGATGATAAGGTAATCGTAAAGAGAGACGCTAAAAAAACGTCTATAACATTAGAAGATGTAAAGCAGGGCGATTTAGTCTCGATTAAAGATAACCAAGGCATCATCATTTTTAAAGAATCGGTTGAAGCTACTGGAACTTATAAAAAAGGATTTGATTTAACAGGTCTAGAAAACGGAGATTATGTTTTTGAAATTAGTAAAGATTTAGAAGTTAACACGATACCTTTTACTGTAAATACTACTAACATAGAATTTGATGAAGCTGAAGAATCAACATATTATAAACCACATACTAAGCACGAAGCTGGTTTACTATATGTAACGAAACTTTGTTCTGAAAATGAAGCTGCCATCATTAATATTTTTACAGAGGTTGCAGCGGGCGAATACGAAATGATCCACTCTGAATTAATAGAGGATGCGTTAGTAATCGAAAAGGTTTACAAATTGAATACAGGAAATTATAAAATTACAATACACTCTAATAATAAGGAGTACACGAAATTCATTAATAATTAGTTTAATGTCTTATTTAGTTTAGTTTAGTTGGTAAAGTGGGCTGTGGTGGCCCACTTTTTTTTTGCCTTATATTTTCTTTATCTACACCAATACAATACCCCTTGACCGCAATTCAAATAAAAGACGTGAACACCATCTGCTCATATTACAAAACCTAAGTAGATTAGTATACGAATCACCACATAAAACACTTGATTAAATTAAATGTAAAACCTATGTTATATTAATTTAAAGAATAACAGCCAGGGATATAGCGTTGTTAATATACCATACAATTACACCAATTTAGTTGTTTTCACTAGTGCGCTTCTAAACTAAATTTACAACTTAAATCCTTCATTTTGAAAAACATAGCTAGTCTCTCACAAACTATCTTCTTAGCAGGCGTTTTACTTTACAGTATATCTGGGTTCGCAAAGAAAGCTTCCTATTACAATGTTACTAATGCCGTAAAAAAATCGATAGTCACATTAAATGACATTCCTAGAGGTAGCATTATCTACATAAAAGACACCGAAGGTCATACTGTATATGAAAAAGCAGGATGCCATTCAAAAGGAATAGATTTATCATTTTTAGATAATGGCTCATATTATTTTGAAATAGAAAACACAAAAATATCAAGACTACCCTTTAGAATAGCTTCAGATATGGTTTTTTTCAAAAAAATAAAATCAGCATTTGCCAAAAACCCAGAGCATAATATTTGTCATATAAAAAACATATACCCAACTAAAAGCCGTACGGTTTTGTTTCATGAGGAAAGAAAATTTAAGCATAACCTCTTACGCAAATTCTAAGCGCTTCCATTTACAACATATAAAAACGGCACACTTAAATAAGTGTGCCGTTTTGCTTCCTATAAATTGATTTATAACATAGACAGAATCAATTTAACACCACTCAAACGCCATAAAACATACTCAATTACCTCATTGTTATACTATATTAACTTAACCTTTATTTCATCTAAAAATAACAGGTAATCTAACATATAAATCCATCAATTTCAATGTTTTGCAAGACCTATTACTCCCATACCTTTGTAGTATAAAACGAGAAAATTTATATATTATGAATAACATATTTACAAACACAAAAAAAGGATTCTTAATAGTAACATTATTAGTTACTATGATAAGTTTCGCAAACGAAAACGCATTTTATAACATTAATGTAGAAGCCAACAAAACCACTTTAACTTTAAATTACGCTAAAGAAGGTAGTGCTTTATCTATTAAAGATTTAAATGGATCTGTACTTTACTCTGAAACTATTAAAGCTACCGGAAGGTATAAAAGAGAATTTGATTTATCTTTTTTACCAAACGGAGACTATAAGTTTGAAGTTGATAAAGATCTTGAAATTAAAGAAATTCCTTTTTCATTAAAATCTGGCGTTGCTGTATTTAACAAGAACAAAGAAAAAGTAGTTTACAAGCCTTTTATTAGAGTATCTGGTGATTTAGTTTACATTAGCAAACTAAGTCTAGACGATGAACCTTTAGATGTAAAAATCTATTTTACTAAAAATAACAGCTTTGATTCTCAACTTATTGTTTCTGAAAAGATTCAAAATAAGGAAAAAATTGAAAAGATTTACAAATTAGAAAGTATTGCAAAGGGTAAATTTCATATTGTATTGAATTCAGCTGGCAGAACATTTGAAAAAAATATCTAAATTTTAATTTAGTACAATTAAAAAAGGTGACCCTAAAACGGTCACCTTTTTTGATTTTATAAATACCGCTTCCAAAAAAATTAATGTGTAATTCCCATATTTTTTAAAATTAGAATAACGCCTCTATACCGAATTCGTATCACAATTAACTCTATTATATACTAAATTACCTTAACAAAAATACAACATATATATAACAGATAATCTAGCATACAAACCTGCCAATCCCCATGTTTTGTACTACCTAGAAGCCTTATACCTTTGTAGTATCAAATAAGAAAAACTCTATATTATGAAAAACATATTCACAAACACAAAAAAAGGATTCTTGATGGTAACTTTATTTGCTACCATGTTAAGTTTCGCAAACGAAAACGCATTTTTTAGTATTAATGTTGAAGCAAACAAAACCACTCTAACTTTAGCCCATGCTAAAGAAGGTAGTTTATTATCTCTTAAAAATGCAGCTGGTAAAGTTATTTGTTCTGAAACAATCAAAACAACAGGTAAATACACGAGAGAATTTAATTTGGCTTTCTTAACTAACGGAAACTATATGTTTGAAGTTGATAAAGATTTAGAAATTAAAGAAATTCCTTTCTCTATAAAATCTGGTGTTGCTAGTTTTAACAAGTATAAAGAAAGAACAGTTTACAAACCTTTTATTAGAGTTTCTAACGACATGCTTTACATTAGCAAATTAGCTTTAGATGGTGAGCCATTAGATATAGAAATTCTTTACACAAGAAAAAACAGTTTCAACTCTTACGTTGTTGTTTCAGAAAAATTAACTGATGCAGAAAAAATCGAAAAAGTTTATCAATTAAGTGGACTTAAAGAAGGAAACTATCAAGTTATAGTTTACACTGCTCACAGAAAATTTGAAAAAAACATCTAAGATCTTAGTTTAGTTTAGTTAGAAAAAAGGTGTTCTTAAAAAAAGAACATCTTTTTTTTTGCGTAAAACTTTTTGAAGTATTCATAAGTGCATGCATCAATAAACTTAAATAGAATTGTTATTGCAAGAGCATCCTCTTTTGAATAAACCACTAAATTACCTCAGTTATATACTCTATTATCTTAACCTAATATATCGCTAATCTGACAGGTAAAATAACACATAAAATAGTCAATACCAATGTTTTACATGAACTACATCCACCATATCTTTGTACTGTCAAAAGATAAAATAAAAGATTATGAATAACATATTTACACACTCAAAAAAAGGATTCTTATTAGTAACTTTATTTGTTACTATGCTAAGTTTCGCAAACGAAAATCCATTTTATACTGTTGAAGTAGCAGCTGTAAAAACAACCTTAACTTTAAATAGCGTTAAAGAAGGAAGCGCTTTATCTATTAAAGATAACCGCGGTACTGTGCTTTACTCTGAAATAATTAAAGTCACAGGAAAATATTCAAGAGCATTCGATTTATCATTCTTACCAAACGGAAAATACACATTTGAAGTTGATAAAGATCTTGCAATCCAAGAAATTCCTTTCAGAATAAACGCTGGAAATGCTTTTATAAACAAAGACAAAGAAAAAATAGTATACAAGCCCTTTATTAGAGCTGTTGGAGATTACGTTTACATTAACAAATTGGCTATTGACGGCGAACCATTAGAAATTAACATCTATTTCATTAACAAAGAAAATAAATACGAAGAATTAATTCTTTCTGAAGTCGCTAGTGACGCCTCTAAAATTGAAAGAACTTACAAACTAAAAGGCCTAAACTTAGGAAACTACAAAGTGGTCCTTTATTCTGCCAATAGAACATACGAAAAAACAATCTAGATAAAATTGAACTAATATCTAATTTAGTTTGTACTAAAAAAGGTGAGCTTTTAAAAAAGCTCACCTTTTTTTTATAATGTTATGTCATAACAATTTCTTAAAAACAGTCCTGTTTATTCATTTTAACCTAACCCAGTGGCAACACAAAAATAACAGATAAAATACCACATAAAGCAGTCAATATCAGTGTTTTATGAATTGTTATTATATACTACATTTGATATGTTGAACGTTAAAAACACATTATTATGAAAAACGTACTTAAACATTCAAGAAAAGGAATCTTAATGGTAATCATGATGACTACCCTGTTAAGTTTCGCAAATGAAGTTTCAATTTTCAATATTGAAAATGAAACAAACAGAACCTCTCTGCCTTTCAACTATGTAAGCCCAGGGAATCTATTATCAATTAAGGATAGTAATGGAGTCATCCTGCATAAGGAAGTTATACAGACAACAGATGTTTTTTCTACCGGTTTCGATCTTACCATGTTACCTAATGGTGCTTATATGTTTGAAGTAGACAAAGGCCTTGAAATTAGTGTGATCCCATTTTCGGTTAAATCTGGATTAGTTTTATTTAACAAAGAAAAAGAAGCAATTTTTTATAAACCGCACACTCGTGTTGAAGGCAGTGTGGTTTACATTAACAAACTGGCTTTAGATGGCGAACCTCTTAAAATACATATCTACTCGACCACACCAGGCAGTGAGGGGTTGTTATTTTCTGAAACTATTGAAAACACAACAAGCATTCAAAGAGTTTACAGATTAAAAGGTTTATCAAGTGGAAGTCATAAAATAGTTTTTCACTCGGAAGGCCGTGAATACGTAAAGCACATTTAAAATACTCAAGAACCACTTTTTCAACCAAAAGAGGCTGTACAAAAAGTTTTAAAGAACGTCTTTCTGAAATAAACTCAGGTTGACGAAAACTTTACTTTTTAGACTGCCTCTTTTAATTTATGTACTGAATTTAAATTTATTATTTACCAGGAAAATTTGCTTTACGTTTTTCAAGAAATGCTGTTGTACCCTCCTTAAAATCTTCGGTACCAAAACTAGCCCCAAAACCTTCAATTTCAACTTCAAAGCCATTTACGCCACTTTTATAGTTTGCGTTTACTGCCTTTATGGCCATACCTATAGCAACGGTAGAATTATTTGAAATTTTTGAAGCCATACCTGTACAGAAAGTTATTAAGGCCTCTTGAGCGACTACGTGATTTACCAAACCATAATTTAGTGCTTGATTAGCATCAATCATCCCAGCGGTCATAATCATCTCTAAGGCACGCCCCTTGCCTACTAATTGCGGCAATCGTTGTGTACCGCCATAACCAGGAATAACACCAAGAGAAACCTCTGGAAGCCCTAATTTAGCATTATTACTTGCTACTCTAAAATGACAAGCCATAGCAAGCTCTAAACCTCCCCCTAAGGCAAAACCATTTACAGCTGCAATAACGGGTGTCGATAAATTTTCAACAAAATCAAATAACTGTTCATGCCCACTAGCAGCTAAGGCCTTTCCTTCGGAAGCACTAAAATCTGAAAACTCGCTAATATCGGCACCAGCAACAAACGCTTTTTCACCACTTCCGGTAACGATAATAACTTTTGTTTCCTTATCCGCATCAGCCACCTTAAATGCGTCATGCAATTCGGCAATAGTTTCTTGATTAAGGGCATTTAATTTTTTGGGACGATTTATAGTAATCGTGCTTAAAGCTCCTGTTCTACTTAATATAATTGTATTATAACTCATAATTAAATGGTGTTTTTTTTTGTTAAGCGCACTTTAAAACCAGCTTATTAGACGCCATATGGTTCTATTTTAACCACTTAAATTTACTAAATTTTATTCAGCATAAAAGTTAAGAGCATAGACAATCCTGAAACAAAGTTAAACAGCCTGTTTCAGGGAAATTAAAAATGGGCTTTTGGGAAAGTTACAGTGAAAGTCGTCCCTTTGTCTTTTTCTGAAACAAACGCAATGCTACCGTTATAAGTTTCAACTATATTTTTAACCATGGCTAACCCCAATCCCATACCACTAGTTTTAGTTGTAAATTTTGGCTCAAACACCTTTTCTTTACTTGATTCTGAGATACCCGAACCATTATCTGAAACTGAAATAACCACGTTAGTATCACCATTGGAAACACTTACAAGAATCTTCGGATCATGATTTTCTGACATGGCTTGGATCGCATTTTTAACCAAGTTAGTTACCACTCTAATGAGTTGGGTTCTGTCTAGTTTTGCAATAATATTCTCCCCTTCTGAAGTAAACCTAATGTAGTTTTCATTAAAAATATCTAAAGCTAATTTTACAATTTCAACGACATTTAAATTTTCATTTTGTTGCGCAGGCATTTTGGCAAAGTTTGAAAATGCCGATGCTATAGAGCTCATGGTATCTATTTGCTGAATTAAAGTTTTGGTATATTCGTCAACTTTAGAGTAAATATTAGCATCTTCAGGATTAAACTTACGCTGAAAGTCTTGAACCGTTAATCGCATAGGGGTTAACGGGTTTTTAATCTCATGAGCCACCTGTTTTGCCATTTCCCGCCAGGCTTGTTCTCGTTCGCTCTTGGCCAGCTGTACGGCACTCTCTTCAAGTTCATCAATCATACTGTTGTACGAATTCACTAAAGTGGTGATCTCTTCGCTGGTATCATCGATTTCAATCTTTTCATTAAGCCTTTCAAGTCGTGTGGCATTAATTTTATCACTAATCGTTTTTAAAGATTTAGTAATAAACTTAGACAGTAAAAACGCCAAACCAATAGCCATAAAAAGCACAAAAGAAAAGGCATACGCCATTCGGGTTAAAAACGCTTCCAATTCGTTTGTTAAAAAATCATCATTCTCTAAATATGGTAAATTTAAAATCACCAACTCTCTAGATTTCTGATCGGTAAGATAGGTGTATGATGACAGGAAGGTTTCACCATTTTCCATATGCTTATCAACATAACGATGTATCGCCGTATTAGAAATAGCATTTAACACTTCAGTATCAATACATTTATCGGCTACATTATTTCTAAACCCAGCCTTAGATGAAATTAATAAAGTGCCATCTAAATCGTATAAATTAATTTGAAGTTTATGAATATCGGCAATGTTGTAGATTTCCTCTTTAAATATAACCGCGATATTTTCGGTTTTAACCTCCCAGGTGTTGCTCCTGCCGTTAAGAACACGTTTTAAGTGCGTGCTTATACTCCGCTCCTTTGCTTCTAAGCGGTCATTATGATAGTCTTCACTTTGTTGTTTATATTGCTTAATTGCAACAACTGTAATTAGAACCGAACCTAATAAAACCAAAAGGATCATGGCAAGAAAAATACGAGTTCGCAACGATGGTTTTTTTATTTTAAAAGACACTTCATCTTATATTGATTGGCTTAAATATAGCAATTATCAAACCAAAGCTGTTTAGGAAAGTTTAAAAGCAAGCTTCAATACGCTTCATCCAATTTTTAAGCGTCGGGGTTTTTAGTTCTAATATTCTTGTAAATTTTGAATCCTACCATAATTAAAATTCCTAAAACCACAATACCCACAACACCCCAAATCCAATTAATAGCATTTTTCAAAACCACCAAGAACACCACAGCAAACAGTATAAAGGTTGCGCCTTCGTTCCACATACGCATGTAACTAGAAGATTTTTTAACCAGATCAATTTGCAGTTGCTTATAATAAACATGAGTTATATAATGGTAAATAAAAAGCAACAAAACAAAGGCTAGTTTGACGTGCATCCATGGTTGCTCCAACCAATAAGGCTGCAAAATAAGCAACCAAATAGCGAAAATGGTCGCCAATATTGCCGATGGCCAAGTGATAATAAACCAAAGGCGTTTCGCCATTAATTTTAACTGCTTTCCTAGAATTTCCTTGTCTGGTGATGGCTTATGAAAAGCTTCAATTTGGTACACAAATAACCGCGGAATATAAAACAACCCCGCAAACCAGGTGATTACAAAAATGAGGTGAAACGATTTTATATAATTATAATATTCCATAATTAAAGTATTGAACGGCCTTCAGAGTTTTTAATTATTAATTTTATGTGTTTGAAGTCACCCATGTATTAATCCAGTTCGATAATAAATCTACGAAAGGCGCATCATCATTTAAACATGGAATGGTAGTAAATTCATGACCACCCATTTCATGGAAAATCTCTTGACCTTCCATGGCAATTTCTTCAAGCGTTTCTAAACAGTCACTAACAAATGCGGGTGTTACAATGGCCATATTTTTAACACCATTTTTCCCTAAACGCTCAATAGTTCGGTCTGTATAAGGTAATAACCAAGGATCAAACCCTAAACGTGATTGAAAGGATGTAGAGTACGAACCTGTTTTAAGTTTAAGTTTTTCGGCAACTAATTTAGTTACCTCTAAACATTGGTGTCTGTAGCAAAACTCATGCGCATTACTTGGCGTTGCGCAACAACTACCATCAATTTTACAATGTGATTTAGTAACGTCGCTTTTCCTTATATGACGTTCTGGAACCCCATGGTAAGAAAATAACAAATGATCAATTTGCTTACCTTCTAAATGCCGTTTTACAGAATTTGAAAGCACCTCAATATAATCTGGTTTATTATAAAAAGCAGGCACCGATTCTATTTTTATATTCGGAAAAAACGCTTGACGCAATTCTTCGGCTAAAACCGTAATGGTCTCGGTAGTGGCCATTGCAAATTGTGGGTATAGTGGAAATAACAAAACCTCTTCAACACCTTTATCCACTAATTCTTGAAGTCCTTTTTTAATGGTCATACTCCCATAACGCATAGCCAAAGCTACAGGAACTTCAACTTTATTTTGAATACCTCGCTGTAATCTTTCAGAAATTACAATTAAAGGAGAACCTTCATCCCACCATATTTTTTTATATGCTGCGGCTGATGCTTTCGGACGTGTTTTTAAAATAATACCTTTAACAAGGGCAGCTCTTGCCACAAGCGGAATATCTATAACACGCTCATCCATTAAAAACTCACCTAAATATTTCTTTACATCTTTGGGTTCTGGGCTTTCAGGAGAACCCAAATTCACAAGTAGTATACCTTTTTTCATCGATCTTCTTAGTTGCTACAAA
Source organism: Pseudotamlana agarivorans (assembly GCF_018860245.1). GTDB lineage: Bacteria > Bacteroidota > Bacteroidia > Flavobacteriales > Flavobacteriaceae > Pseudotamlana > Pseudotamlana agarivorans_A. The sequence continues at coordinate 192,782 of NZ_JAHKPD010000008.1, read as the reverse complement.
AATACAATACATAAATTTAATAGCGCTTAAAATAAGTAAAGTGGACAACTAGAAAGCAAAAAAAAGCTCCACTTATATAAAATGGAGCTCTTTTGGTTGGTTAGTTTTGGTTTGGAATATAAAATTTTTTACATATTACTTACTTGAGATTTGTTATAAACCCATTTTGGTAATGATGCACTATCAAAATTAGGTTTACCTTGTGTATTAACGCTTTCAACACATACCGAATTTACCAGCTTTTTTACGTTTAATACTTCAAACACTTTTTCATGTTGTGCTTTACTAAAGGCTCCTAATACCTCATCAATATCTACCGCCTTATACACACCATCTTCCAGTAAATAAGCAAACATATTTTTTACACTAGGCTCATAAAACTCAGTATTTTTATCAAAATCTTCTTCTTTTAAAATGTAGTTTTTACCAGCTACTAAAAGATATTGCTTGTCAGACTTTAGGTTTTTCACACTTACAGTACCTCTAAATAATAAATGGTAATCATCATGATAAATTCCCGGCTTTCCTTTTACACTTTTTTTATTTACTTCATAAAATGAATCGAATGGCGCACGTCCTTCTTTATTGATCCTTGCAGTTGGAATGTATTTTAAATACTCATCTTTTGTTGCGAAATGAGAAGGCAAGTTTTCTGCACAATACCCATCATACCAAACAGGTTTAAAATCCTTGTTTAATAAGTTATGATTTCCTTTTTCAAAAATCACCGGATGCTCATAAACCCTAGGGTTATAAAACTTATAATGACCTATTTGAAATAAATCACAATCACTTGCTACTTTTGTTTCCGATCCGTTTGTTTTACATGATACAATCACGCAAAAAATTAATAATGTTTTTAGTAAAGTTTTCATCATGGTTAAGTTATTCAGCAAACTTAAAGGTGTTGATAGCCCTCCAAATTTACTCGGTTAGTATAATTATTTAGGTTTATTAAAATACTTTTTTTTACCTAGCGGATGAGGGAGCGAATGATTCATTTATTAAAACATTCCTTACTAAGTTGGATAGCATATTGTACCCTACCAATATATGTAAAAACTTATATAAGTGGTGTTTATATACATAAATAATCGATGAAGTGTAAGTTTTAGAAAGATTTTTCTTTCGATATTGTAAAATATTAGCTTTATAACCCGTTTATTATGAATTATTTATCACTATTTTTCGTTAGTATGTTTGCGCTCCAAATATTCCTTATAAACGTCTTGGTCTTTATTATCATAGTCACATTCTTGAAAAATACCACAAGACGTGCCAGCACGAACTAAAGATTTTTTACTCATATTCTCGTAAAAAGCCGCAATTTCGGGAGTTAAATATTTCATATTAAGAAGATTTATATTGACAAACAGTTAGTTATACACTCATAAAATAAATTTTTAACAGAAAGTCAAATCGAGCGCACCCAATTCAACTTAAAGACATAATATATTTTTTAGGCGTGGTACCATATTTCTTTTTAAAGGCTGAAATAAAATGACTCGAAGTACTATAACCTACTTTCAACCCTACTTCGTTTACATTGTTCTCACCAGACTCTAACAATTTTCTAGCTACTTCCATTTTATAATCAAATAAAAAACTAAAAACAGAATCGCCATAAATTTGTTTAAAGCCTTCTTTTAATTTTTTAAGACTTAAGCCAATTTCATCTGCAAGTTCTTGCAAACTTGGTGGTTCTGCCATACGCGCAACAATAATATCTTTAGCTTTTCTTATTTTTATGACATTGGTTTCGTCTACCAAAAACGGACATTGCTCAACATCGGCATCTTCACTTCTATTAAAATATAAGCTTAGTAACTCATAAGCTTTACCTTTAAAATAAAGGGCTTTAATGGAAGCATTTAAATTATAATTAATAATTTGATTTAATACAATCGCCATAGATGGTGAAATAACGCCATCTTTATAATATTTTTTATCCTTATTATCTTCACTTAAAAAAGTAATGTAATCGGCCTCGTGAGAAAAAAAGCCATGAAATTTTTTAATTGAAATTAAAACTGAAACCATCCAAGAATGCGGATTAATCTCTAAATGAATAGGTAAATCGCGCTGCGGATTATACAACAACAACGAATTCTCTTCAAGAATACTTAACTTATAACGTCCTTCATTAAAAAGAAACTGACTGGAACCTTTAACACAAAAATGAAACTGGATAAAATCACTATCTATATCTTTTACAGCCGATTGCATTTCACTACTCTCATTTTTAAAAGTAAGTACCGTAACACCATCTTCAACCGTTGTTTCATTAAAAGTACTTTTAGCGATACTTTTATCGGTATGTAAATCTTCCTTCATTGTCTTTTTATTTAGATTCGTTCTAAATTAATAGCGCAAAATCGCCCTGTTTTCATACGAAAATAGCATATTTCCATGATAATCATGAAAAACAACGCTAAAAAACCACTAGCGACACTAATAGTTCTTTAAGCGTTATTTTTTAAGAAGCCTGCGCTATACATTTGTCATCTTATATTGAGCCACCAGCATGCACAACCAAATTATTTCACGTAGTTCTTACTTTTACGCCATAGGCTTAAGTTATAAAAAAGCCGATGCCGAAATTAGAGGCCACTTTAGCTTAGACGAAGATGCTAAACGCACATTACTTAGTCAAGCAAAAGAAAACGGTATAGAAAGTCTCGTGGTAACTTCAACTTGTAATAGAACCGAAATTTACGGTTTCGCTGAACACCCATTTCAACTCATCCAATTGCTTTGCGATAACACAAGAGGTACGCTTGAAGAATTTCAAAAAGTAGCCTACGTTTATAAAAACAACGAAGCCGTTTCGCATATGTTTCGTGTGGGCTCTGGTTTAGACAGTCAGATTCTTGGAGATTTCGAGATTATAAGTCAGTTAAAAATTAGCACTAAACTTTCAAGAAAACACGGCTTACTAAACAATTATACAGAACGTTTAGTAAATGCGGTAATTCAAGCCAGTAAACGCATAAAAACAGAAACCGATATTTCTTCGGGTGCAACTTCTGTATCTTTTGCTTCTGTACAATACATATTAAACACCATAGAAAACGTTTCAGATAAAAACATTCTTTTATTCGGAACCGGTAAAATAGGAAGAAACACTTGTGAAAACTTAGTAAAACACACTAAAAACGAACACATTACCCTTATTAACCGTACAAAAACACGCGCCGAACAAATAGCTGGTAAGTTTAACTTGGTGGTTAAAGATTATGCGAATTTACAGGAAGAAATAAACCAAACCGACATCCTTATTGTGGCTACTGGGGCGCAACGTCCAACCATAGACAAGCACATTATTCAGTCTAAAAAACCACTTTTAATTTTAGATTTATCGATTCCTAAAAACGTCAATTCTGATGTTGAAGAATTGGACCATGTGTCCTTGGTACATTTAGATCATTTATCGCAAATTACAGATCAAACCCTGGAGGCTCGCAAAGCGCATATCCCTTCCGCGGAAGCGATTATAGAAGCTATTCAAGCCGAATTTAATAGTTGGTTAGAAACTAGAAAGTTTGCCCCAACCATTAAGGCTTTAAAACACAAATTATCCGATTTCGCTGCTGCGGAATTAGATACACAACGCAAGAAAAATGCTGATTTCAATGAAGCACAAGCCGAATTAATTAGCAACAATATCATACAAAAAATAACAAATCACTTTGCGCATCACCTTAAAGATGATAATATCTCTACAAACGATAGTTTAGAGCTTATTAAAAAAGTGTTTCAGTTAGAACCCACAGCAAAAAATGTCTAAAATCATAAGAATTGGTACACGTGATAGTGAATTAGCACTATACCAAGCCAACATTGTAAAAACGCAACTTGAAGCTTTAGGGCATAAAACCACACTCGTTCCTGTAAAATCTACAGGCGATTTAGTTTTAGATAAACCCCTTTACGAACTCGGTATTACAGGAATTTTTACAAGAACCCTAGATATCGCCATGTTAAATGACGATATCGATATTGCCGTACATTCTTTAAAAGATGTGCCTACCGTTTTACCAAAAGGCATTGTACAAGCGGCTGTATTAAAACGTGGTAATGTAAACGATACTTTGGTTTTTAAAAACAATGAAGAGTTTTTAGGGTCGAAAAACGCAGTAATCGCAACCGGTAGTTTAAGACGTCGTGCGCAATGGTTAAACCGTTTTCCAACGCATACTATTGTAGATTTACGTGGCAATGTAAATTCGCGTCTTCAAAAATTAGAAGACAACGATTGGAACGGCGCAATTTTCGCTGCTGCTGGTATAGGAAGAATTGGTATTCGCCCAGAAGAATCATTTAATTTAGATTGGATGATTCCAGCTCCGGCACAAGGCGCTATCATGATTACTGCTTTAGAAGCTGATGAATTTACAAGAACAGCTTGCGCAGAATTAAACCACGAAGAAACAGAAATTTGCACAACTATTGAACGTGAATTTCTTAATAAATTAGAAGGCGGATGTACCGCACCTATTGGCGCTTTAGCTTATATAAAAGACGAAGAAATCAACTTTAAAGGGGTCTTATTAAGTGAAGATGGCTCTAAACGTATTGATGTTACCCGTGTTAAAAAACTAGGTGAACATAGTGATATGGCTCAATTTTGTGCCGATTTTGTAATCGAACGCGGCGGGAAACGCTTAATGGACAAAATAAAGTCTAACAAGCAAACCAATGTGTTTTCAACCAAATCATTTACTGAAGATCAGCGTTTGTTGTTTCATGAAAAAGCGGTTGCAGAAAGCTCAGATTTTATAAAAATTAGCTTAAATCGTATCCACCCACGATTCTTGAAAAACGAGATTCAAAACGTCATCATTACGAGTAAAAACGCCGTTGAATCGTTAACAACCAACTATTCTGCTATAGAACTACAATTTAAAAACATCTATTGTGTTGGTCGTCGTACCAAACGTTTAGTTGAAAAGAAAATTGGCAAAGTAACCCACACTGAAAACAATGCTAAAAAATTAGCTGAGTATTTAGTAGAGTATATAGATGGCACAGAAGTCACCTATTTCTGTAGTGATTTAAGATTAGACGATTTACCAAATATTCTTGAAGAAAATAACATTAAGGTAACCGAAGTTGAAGCCTATCAAACTAAATTTGATGGTTTCAAAGTTGCCGATACTATCGAAAGCGCTATGTTTTATAGTCCTTCAACAGTTGAAAGTTTTGTTCAGAAAAATAAAACAGAGGTGATTGCTTTCTGTATTGGAGAAACCACAGCAAACGAAGCAAGAAAACATTTTAGCGATGTTCGCATTGCAAAAGTCCCTACTGTTGAAAGCGTTATTGAATTAGTCAATACACATTACGCCCAATAATTTTGAAAATTTATAAACTATAGAAACGGAAAAAGCTTTGAAAAATTAAATCAGATTAAATAAATCTATTTTTTTTAGTTCAAAGTAGAAAATTATGATAAATATCATTTTGGAGCAATCATTTATCAATTAGATTTACACGCTTTTTAGTTTCAAATAAAAAGATTCCCGCTTTCGCGGAAAAAAATATGAGTATTAAAAACGATTTATTTTTAAGAGCATTAAAAGGAGAAACTGTTGAACGTCCGCCAGTATGGATGATGCGTCAAGCTGGACGCTATTTACCAGAATTTATGGCCATTCGTGAAAAATATGATTTTTTTACACGTTGCCAGACTCCAGAATTAGCTAGTGAAATTACCGTACAACCTATTAGGCGTTACGGTATGGACGCAGCTATTTTGTTTAGTGACATATTGGTAATTCCTCAAGCAATGAATATTGAGGTGCAAATGAAGCCTAATTTCGGCCCTTATTTACCAAATCCTATTCGTACTCAAAAAGATGTAGACAACGTAATCGTTCCCGATGTTAAGGACGCCTTAAACTATGTTTACGAAGGTATTAAAGCCACAAAAGAGTTACTTAATAATGATATTCCGTTAATTGGTTTTGCGGGATCACCTTGGACTATTTTGTGCTACTGTGTACAAGGCCAAGGCAGCAAAAATTTCGATAAAGCCAAAGAATTTTGCTTTACAAACCCAATTGCAGCACATCAATTATTACAAAAAATTACAGACACCACAATTGCTTACTTAAAAGAGAAAGTAAAAGCTGGTGTTAACGCCGTTCAAGTTTTCGATTCTTGGGGAGGCATGTTATCGCCAACCGATTATCAAGAATTTTCATGGCAATACATCAACCAAATTATTGAAGCATTAAAAGACGATGCGCCTGTAATAGCCTTTGGTAAAGGCTGCTGGTTTGCCCTTGGTGAAATGGCAAAAAGTAACGCTTCGGCACTAGGAGTTGATTGGACTTGTTCGCCACAAAATGCACGTTACTTAACTGGTGGAAACATCACACTACAAGGAAATTTTGACCCTGTACGTTTGCTATCGCCTCCAGCAGAAATTAAAAAAATGGTACACCAAATGATTAATGAGTTTGGTAAAGATAAATATATTGTTAACCTAGGTCATGGTATTCTACCACATATTCCATTAGACCACGCCAAAGCGTTTATAGACGCCGTAAAAGAATACAACGCTTAAGTTTGTGAAAGCCTGAAGTTCTGTGTAATTTTCAGAATTAAATTAATGCTTTCCTAACTATAGTCGTAAACAAAACTATGTTAAAAAGCATAACATCAGGAATTAAAGCATACTTAGGAGCTTTTAGTTTATTATCAAAACTAAAGCTTTGGAAGTTTTTTGCAATCCCAATGCTTATAAGTGTTGTTACAGCAAGCCTTATAAGCTTTGCTGCATATAGCTTATCTGATAACCTAGGCGCTTACATCGCAGAAGTTTGGATATGGGACTGGGGCAAAACAGCCTTTACAGCACTTGGAACCATTCTGGGGCTTCTTATGATTATAGCCATAGGCTTGATTCTATTTAAACATATAATCATGGCTTTATCGGCACCGTTTATGAGTCCTGTTTCAGAAATAATTGAAACACATTTAACAGGACATACCGGAAGCCCAAATTATTTGCATAGAAACAGCTCATTTACATCACAATTATGGCGCGGTATTCGTATTAACATTCGAAATTTAATTCGAGAGTTATTATTTACAATTCCTATCTTAGTATTAAAATTTATTCCGATTGTAAATATATTTTCTACGATAACCCTATTTTTTCTACAATCGTATTATGCAGGATTTGGAAACATGGACTATACCTTAGAACGTCATTACAACTATAAAAACAGTATAAATTTTGTTCGTGAAAATCGTGGATTAGCCATTGGAAACGGCATTGTATTTATGCTTTGTCTCTTCATTCCAATCGTTGGAGTGCTATTGGTTTTACCCCTTTCGGTAACAGCCGCGACAACCGAAACCGTTAAGGTTTTAAATAAGAAAAATTAAAAAAGTTTAGTTATATGGAACCGAAAAATAATATTTTATCACCAATTCAAAAATTCATCAAGATTGAGAGTTTTAGTGGTATACTGCTGCTTTTCGCAGCTATTTTAGCCTTGGCTTGGGCAAATTCTCCGTATTCGGCGGGTTATACAGCACTTTGGGAGTACCACTTGGGGTATAAATCGGAAAGATTTGAACTATACAAGCCCTTAATCCTATGGATAAACGATGGGTTTATGGCTGTTTTCTTTTTCCTTATTGGATTAGAGATCAAGCGTGAATTTTTAATTGGCGAATTAAACACCCCGAAGAAACTCGCCTTTCCACTTGTTGGAGCTATTGGGGGTATGGTTATTCCTGTGGTGTTTTTCGTGATTATAAATCAGTTTATGAGCACCCACCCAGATGATACCTTACACGGTTGGGGGATTCCAATGGCCACAGATATTGCCTTCTCTTTAGCCATATTGAAAGTACTCGGTGATAAAGTTCCTATTAGTCTTAAAATATTTTTAACCGCATTCGCCATTGTAGATGATTTAGGTGCCGTAATCGTTATTGCCCTGTTCTATACCGGAACCATTAAAATGCTACTTTTAGGTGCGGCTCTAGTGTTAATTGCTATTTTATATCTCTTATCTTATAGAGGCTATTTCTCAAAATTTGTAATGACTATTTTTGGTATAGCCATTTGGATATTATTCCTTAAGTCTGGTGTACACCCTACCTTAGCGGGGATTTTATTAGCTTTCTCTGTGCCTATTAGACAAAAAGTAGATACGTCTCAGTTTTTATCAAGATTAGAAGAAATCACAACTAAAATTAAAGGATCTTCAGAATTAAAAGAACCAATTCTTTCAGCTGAACAAATTCAGGAAATTGATGAACTACAGCATTGGACCAATAAATACCAATCCCCTTTGCAACATTTAGAACATCATTTACATGATTGGGTAGCTTACTTTATCATTCCTATATTTGCACTTGCTAATTCAGGTGTTATATTAAGTAGTAGTGAAGGCCTAGACTTTGTACTAGTATTAAATATTGCAGTTTGTTTATTATTAGGTAAAAGTATAGGAGTTTCCATATTTGTGTTACTTGCAGAAAAATTAAAAATTATAAGCATTCCACCCGATATTACAAAAACGCAAGTTATTGGGGTTTCCTTCTTAGCAGGTATTGGTTTTACAATGGCTATATTTATTGCCAGCCTTGCCTTTACAGAACATCACATTTATGTGGATTCCGCTAAAATTGGAATTTTAATAGGTTCAACTATTTCTGGTATTATAGGATACGTTATCCTTAATAAACAAGGCAAAAAAATGCTGACTCAATCAGAACCAGAAAAAGTTCAAATTACCGATTAGTTTAGAGAAAAAATTAATTTTAAAATAATAAGATTTCATTTATAAATGAAGGATAAATTTTATCAATACATCCAAGATTTACAAGATCAAATAACTTCTAAATTAGAATCTATTGATGGCAAAGCCAAATTTCAAGAAGATCTTTGGAAACGACCTGAAGGCGGTGGCGGCAGAACCCGTGTTATTGAAAACGGCAACGTTTTTGAAAAAGGAGGTGTAAACATCTCTGGGGTTCATGGTAAATTACCAAAATCAATGCAAGCCTATTTTAAGGTTGGTGATGTTGATTTTTTTGCCTGCGGATTGAGCCTCGTACTGCATCCTAAAAACCCAATGGTTCCAACAGTACACGCCAATTGGCGCTATTTTGAAATGTATGATAAAACCGGTAATATTATTGACAGCTGGTTTGGTGGCGGACAAGATTTAACGCCTTATTACTTGTTTGATGAAGATGCCGTGCATTTTCATCAAACTTGTAAAACGGCCTGTGATAAACACAATCCTGAGTTTTATCCAACGTATAAAGAGCGTTGTGACGCATACTTTTACAATGCACATCGCAATGAAGGTCGCGGTATTGGCGGACTGTTTTTTGATTACTGCAAGGCAACCGATGACATGACCATGCAAAACTGGTATGACTTTGTGACCGAAGTTGGTGACAGTTTCTTAGAAGCCTACGTGCCTATTGTTGAACGCAGAAAAGATTTACCATACACACAAGCGCAACGCAACTGGCAAGAAATTCGTCGCGGTCGCTATGTGGAATTTAATTTAGTGCATGATAAAGGCACACTTTTCGGCTTAAAAACTAACGGCCGAATTGAAAGTATTTTAATGAGTTTACCCCCTCATGTACAATGGGTTTATGACCACCAACCCGAGCCTAGTAGCGAAGAAGAAAAACTGATCAAAATATTACAAGAACCAAAATCATGGATTTCAAACTAAAACTACTTGGTATTTTACTAAACTTTTTATGTTTGCCGCTTTTCGCACAAAATAATAATACGAGCAAAACCGCTCAAGATAGTATTCAAGATGTTGTTTATGGCGAACAGCACAATGAATACATTTACATCTATAAAAACAGAATTACAGCCAAGGCTTATTTCATTAAAACCTCAAATACCTTAAGAATAAGAAATCGTGAAGATGCTAATGATGAATTTCACCTTTTCCCAAATAATCAAGATAAAATTGGTGCTTCAGTAGCTTTTAGATCTATTTCAGCGTCTTATTCGTTTTCTCCTAATTCCCTAGCTGAAAACCCAAATGATAACAACTCAAAGCTCTTTAATTTGAACTTACGAAGTTATTTTGGCAAACATTTTATGCAAACCTTGGATATCTACAGTCAAAAAGGATTTCAATTAGAAGGAACAAACAATCAACAAGCCTATCTCCCTAAAACGAAATCATTTAAAATAGGGGGATCCACTTCTTACATTTTCAACGAAAACTTTTCATATCGAGCCATTGCTACTCAGGATGAAAAGCAATTGAAAAGTGCAGGAACATTTATGCCCCGTTTGGTATACTACTTTACTAAACATGATGTCCACGTTACAAGTGAAGATGGTTCTCAATCCATAAGCACCGATTATAATGCTCTTGATATTGCCTTTGCACCCTCGTACATATACAATTTTGTTCCAACAAAAAACTTATTCTTGTCTGCTGGTGTTTCTGCAGGCATAGGTTTGAATTACAGTAACAATCCAGGTGATGAAGAGAACATGACCTCTTTGCTTACTGAACTGGATTTTAGAGGCTCCATAACCTATGATATCAATTTCTTATATCTAGGAGCCCACTACAACTATTTGATATTAAATCACAATAGTGATCGCTCGTCATACATTAAAGATGATATCCCTTATTTGCAAGTTTTTATTGGTTACCGCTTTAATGCCCCAAAAAAAATGGTCAACAAAGCCGATGAAATAAATAAAAAAATAAGTTTTTAATAAATTATGTTATGTTACTGCGGCCATACAAACACATACGAAACCTGCTGTGAACCCATTCACAAAAACATGACAAAAGCCAAAACCGCCGAACAACTCATGCGTTCTAGATACAGTGCGTTTGTTTTAGCAAAAGGTGATTATTTAGTGGAAAGCCACCACAGTAAAACCCGAACGCCTAAAGAAAAGAAATCGATTGAAAAATGGGCTAAATCGGTACAATGGATAAAATTAGAAGTCTTAGAAACGACTAAAGGCCAAATAGAAGATACCGAAGGTACCGTTACATTTAACGCCTATTTTTTTGAAAACGGCAAGGTTGATGTGATTCATGAAAAATCAGCTTTTGTAAAAGAAAATAGCCTTTGGAAATATTTAGGACTAAGTCAATAAAAAATAAAATTATGTACCCTTTAAGAAGAAATAGACGATTAAGAACTAACCCAGCCATACGTTCACTAGTTCGTGAAACCATATTAACACCAAATGATTTTTTAGTACCTCTTTTTGTTGTTGAAGGCAAAGGTGTTAAGGATGAGATTCCATCGATGCCTAATTACTTCCGTTACAGTTTAGACCTGCTTGAAAATGAAGTTAAGCAACTTTGGAAACTGGGGTTAAAATCTGTTTTACTTTTCGTTAAAGTACCAGAGAACCTAAAAGACAATAAAGGTACTGAAGCCTTAAACCCAAACGGGCTCATGCAACGCGCCATTAAAACCGTTAAAAATGTTTGTCCGGATATGTTAGTCATGACCGATGTGGCATTAGACCCTTATTCAGCTTACGGACATGATGGTATTATTGAAAACGGACAAATAATTAACGACGACACCGCTGAAGTTTTAGCAGAAATGAGTGTTTCTCACGCTAAAGCAGGTGCCAATTTTGTAGCACCAAGCGATATGATGGATGGTCGAATACTATCCATTCGTGAAGCTTTAGAAGATGAAGGTTTTATTAACGCAGGCATTATGAGTTACTCGGCAAAGTATGCTTCTGCGTTTTACGGACCTTTTCGTGATGCTTTAGATTCTGCTCCAGTAGATATTAAAGACATTCCTAAAGATAAAAAAACATACCAAATGGACTTTGCCAATCGTTTTGAAGCCATTCGAGAAACTGAAATGGATATCGATGAAGGCGCCGATATTGTTATGGTAAAACCAGGCCTTTCATACCTTGATATCTTAAGAGATATTAAAAATGAAGTTGATGTACCTGTAGCCGTATATCAAGTTTCTGGTGAATATGCGATGATTAAAGCGGCAGCTGAAAAAGGTTGGCTAGACCACAACCAAGTAATGATGGAAACTACAACAGCCTTTAAACGTGCTGGTGCAGACATTATCGCGAGTTATTTTGCAAAAGATATCGTGAACTTATTAAACGAGTAAACGAAGTTAAACTCAGAAAAATTCACTTTCATAAAAACAGTTAAGGTTTAAAAAATAATTTTTAAGAAACCTGACCTTTTGATATAAGATTCTTACTTAAAGAAAAGCGCAAATACAAAAGTACATAAGCCAAAACCAATAAAATTAATAGGTGAATAAATCCAGATGTAATGTCTGGCAAATGTGCTTTTTCTACCGACAAAGAATTAAACACATTGAAGTATGGTGTAGAAGGCAATATGTTTGCTACCCATTGTAACAGTTCTGGCATGGATTCAACTGGCCACGAGTAACCCGAAACTAAAAATAATGGATAAGTTGAAAAAGCCATGATTTCGGTCCAACCAATGGCAGTTCTAAAATATGAAGCAACTAATATTGTATACAATAATATTACTGTAATAAACAAAAAGCCTAAAAGTAAATGAAAGCCAATAGAACCGTTAAAAACAAGCGTATAGTGAGGGAAAATCAACTTATAAAAAACGAAAAAGTAGGCGCTATATAAAAATAGGTAATAAGCGCTTTTAGCCGAAAGGATTTTGGTAAATTCTAAAAAAGAAATACCATTCAAATCTTTTAGAATACCATGCTGAAACTCATGTACAACACTTTGTCCAAAGGCGATAATTAAAGTTTGCTGTAAAATTAAAATCAATAAAATAGGTAGTAAATAATCACCATAATTGTTTGTGGCGTTATATATGGATTTTATAACAGGCAAAATGGGTTGTGCCTTCTCCTTAGCCATGTCTATAGGTATCTTATTACTCACAAAATAGCGCATTCGCACCCCACCAGAAACCATCAAAACTACTTTTTGAACAGATTTATTAATCTCATTCGATGTTAAAAATTTAGTATTATTAAGTATTAAATCAATTTTAGCACCTTCTAAATTCATCGTTTTCTTCTGAAATCCCTTTGGAAGCACTACAATCCCCTGAACCTCCAAATTATTAAAATAAAACAAGGCGTCTTCAAGATTTGAAAAATGCCCTTTTAGCTTAACTTTTTCAGTCGAATTTATAAGCGAAGCCACTTTACGAGACAAGCTCGAGTGATCGTAATCTACTACAGCAATGGGGATTTCATTAACTTCTTTTTCAGAGTAAATGGAACCAACGAAAAAAGCGTATAACAAAGGGGCTACTAAACAAGTAAGCAGAATACTCTTGTCTTCAAAAATTAAAGACAATTCTGACTTAAAAATATCCCACCAGCTTTTCATACAGATCGTTTTTGATTTCTAAGGAATAAAATAATAGCCGTAACCACATAACCAATAGCAAAAAATAAGGCTAAACTTAATAGGTGTTTCACTAAAAACTGAAAAGGTGCATGCATCTCTATACCCTTAATAAAAGCCGATAAAAAGTGAGTATATGGAATCAACTGAGCATACCAAGCATTAAAGGCAGGCATGGCCATAATGGGAAATGTAAAGCCACTAAAAACAAACGCGGGTGAATTGTAAACGAAAGACACATCCATGGCAATGGCTTCGTTTTTAAAAATAGCTGAAACCATAATCCCTAACATGGCATTTACCATAACGAACAAAAATACAACAGGTAAAAACGCGAGCGTTCCTGAGCTAGCTGGAATACCCAACAATGGATGTACAACAGCAAAAATAAAGAGTCCTACAATAAACCCGATTACTGTGTAGGTTGTCAATTTAGCAAAGATTAATTTAAAAACACTCCCATTTGCCATACCTAAAACCTCATCAAAACTAGCATTAGAATATTCTGAATTTATGGAACGTGCTGCTAAAAGAAACACCAACATTTGCAATAAAACCGTAGTTAAACCTGGGAGTAAATAATACAGATAATTATAATAGGCATTAAATAAAGGCTTCGTATTAACTTTAATAGGCGCAATCATTTTTAATGCCTTTTCGCTTGGAATACCTTGTGACCTAAAAGCATTATAATTAATTCCTGCAGACAACGTGTTTATAAAGCTAGCGGCTTCCTTATAAATTAAATTGCCATAAACTATATTAGATGAGTTTGTATAAACTAAAAGTTTGGCTTGTTCCCCTCTATAAATTACCTTTTCAAAATGATTTGGAATCACGTAAAACCCTCTAATTTCGGGGTTTTTCACAAACACCTCGTCAATATTATCATTTGAATTTAAAAATTTTACAATGTTTAGTTTTGGTGTGGCCTCTATACTTTTAATAACGGTTCGACTCAAACCTGAATGGTCTAAATCCAACACCCCAATATCTACAGTATTAATTGCCCCTTCCTTATAAATGTACCCCAAATAGAAGAATATGGCGGTAGGTATTAAAAAAATTAATATCCAAGCGGTAGGTCGTTTTTTTAAGATTAAAACCTCCCTTATTATTATGTTTAAAAACCCTCTCAAATTTTAATATTAACACTCATCCCAGGACGTAGATCAGCAATTTTATTAATGGGTTTTAAGTGAATTTCAAAAGTTTTCATATCCAATCTACCCTTATCAGCAGTTGGAATCCAATCGGCAAAATCTGCCATGGGAGCAATGTAAGTCACCTTAAATTGATATGAATCATTATTAAAAGCAGGCAGTTTCCCAGAAATTTCAGAACCTTTTTTAAAGTTATTCAAGAAATCTTCACGCACATGAATCACGGCGTAGATGTCCTCTAACTTCTGAACGGTAAAAATAGGGTATCCTGCAGGCATAACTTCACTTTCTTCGGCCAACTTATCTGAAATCTCTCCCGAAACTGGGGCATAAATCTCCAACTCCTTATAATAGGCTTTCGCTTCACTTACCATACCTCCAGCAGCATCCATTTGTCCTCGTGCTGCGCGCTTATCTTCAACCCTAGCCCCTTCTTGCGCCATCTCGAAAATAGATTTCGCTGCATTCATTTGATCGAAAGCCGCATCTCGTTTGAAAATAACCTCATCCATTTGCTGCTGAGAGACCAAACTGTCTTCAACTAGCTTCTTTAATCGGTTAAATGACTTTTCGGCAAAATTATACTGACTTAAAGCCATTTTATAACTGTTTTGAGCCGCCATGATCTCTTGATCTCTAGCTCCAGTGTTTGCTTTCTCACTAACCGATTTAGCCGCATTAAACATACCTTCAGCCTGCTTGACTTTCGCTGCTAAAATATCACTTTCAATGGTTGCTAACAGTTGGCCTTTTTTAACTTGATCTCCCCGATTCACATAAATTGATTCAATTCGGCCTGGGATTTCAGAAGCGACTTTTATTTCAACAGTCTCAAATAGACCTACAAAAACGCGATTAGCGTTAGGATCTGGCTTTAAAAGCAATAGCATAATAATTCCAACAATTATTATAATAATAGGAATTGCTAATATGAAAATTTGCTTGGTATTTTTCATAAATTCAATTTTTTCTGGGATTTAATTTTAGCGTTTGTAAACTTCCAGTAGAGATTAATAATTCTAAAGCTGCCATGCGTTGTTGTACTATAAGCTTATAATATTCGAAACTCACATCTTGATAACTAGTCTCGGCCTCCAAACGCTCTGTGATTGGCATAAGACCAGATTTGTAACGCTTTATTGCCGAATTCAAATTATTTAATGCCACTAATTTTTCCTGCTCTTTATATAGCAATTGTTTATTTTTAACTTCAAAATCTACTTGTGTTTTTTTAGAAAATAACTCTAATTTCTCAAGAGCATCAACCTTTTTTTCTTCCGCCATACTTTTTTCTATAGTAGTTTTGCTAATTTCAGTTGTGTGTTTTAAACCGCTAAATATCTCCCATTTCATACCTACCCCTAAAAAATACGTTGGAAATAATTGAAACTTATTAAGCTCTAAATTTATGGGTTCATTACCAATAATCGTATTATATGGTGTGTCCAATTCTGCATTAAATAAATTACTGTAAGACAAGCTTGCAAGGGCTTGAATTTTGGGCAAGAATAAATTTTTATTCATTTTAAGCTTATAATCATAGGCTTTTATGGAAGCATCGAGAGCCTTTACCTCTGGACGATCTATAAAAGATTTATCGCCCATTTTTATTAGCCATGGTTTTAATTCGAAAGTATAGGCTTTCAATTTAGTAGTTTCAATACCCGTAAGCATAGATAATTTAAGATAAAGCAAACTTAAATTACCATAAATCTCGGTCTGTTTTGCAGCTATATTAAGTTCAGCTGCGGTAATTTTATCACGTTCGTAAGGGGTTGCAAGACCATTTGCAATGGCCTTAACCACACGCTCTTTTTCTTTAACTATACGCTTTAAACCTGTTTCTAGAACATGTTTTGACTGGTTTAGTAATTCAATATTATCAAACGTACTAATAACATCCTTTATAATATCACCGCGTTCTTTGAACAACAAATAGTTTTTAGCGCGTATTTTTTCATTTGTCGCCTTAGCCCCATAGTTAACTTGTAAACCAGAAAACAATAATGCTTTTGCTGTAAGGTTGGCGTTAGCAAAACTACCGTTAGCATTAAATTTTTGATCGCCTTCAAATAAATTAATGCCCGTTATTGGCAATTGGATAGTAGGTATGTTAGTAATTATTTGAGTAGAGCCGTATCCGTATAAAGCATCAAATTCAAGAGTTGGAATGAAATTACGACGAATACTTTTATACTCTAAACTATCTATAGCTATTTCATAATTTGCAGCTTTTAACGCATAGCTTTTTTCTAAGCCTAATGCAATTAATTGCAATTCATGGTCACTCAAATTTCTTTGAGCATTCAATGCTAAGGAAGAAACACTAAAAATCAAGAAAATTAAAACGAAGTTTTTTATAGAGCCCATAACACAATCACCTTGTTAACAAACTTAAAAATAAGAGTTTCTATTAAATAATAATAAAATAAACACAATAATTTTTCTTAAAATAGTTTGTTTTAGCTTCGTTTATATTTAATGCTAATGAGTTAATTGGTTTTTGTAATTTAGTCCTTTTCAAAAACCATTTTATGAGCGTACTATTTTTTTGGGCTACCATTTCCATCTTTTTTTCGTTTCTATGTTCGATTCTAGAAGCTGTTTTATTAAGTGTTACCCCTACTTTTATAAACCTAAAAAAAAGAGAAAACAAAGAGTATGCGTTAACCCTTGAAGCTCTTAAAAAAGATGTAGACAAACCCCTTATCGCCATTCTCACGCTTAATACCATTGCCCATACTTTAGGTGCCATGATGGTTGGTATCGAAGCTGAAAAATTACCTTTTAAAATAGAATTTTTTGGAATAAACACCGTAGGTATCGTTTCGGCAATCATGACTTTGCTCATTTTAGTTGCTTCAGAAATTATCCCAAAAACCATAGGTGCTACCTACTGGAAAAAACTGGCTAATTTCACATCTAAAACATTGACCATATTAATTTTCCCACTAAAATGGACAGGTATCTTATGGTTGTTACAACTAACCACCAAACTCATTGGAGGTAAAGGACACGGTAGTGTACTTACTCGCGAAAGTTTTATAGACATGACCGATTTAGCCCATGAAGAAGGTGTATTTCATGAAAATGAAAGCAAGGTTATTAAAAACCTTTTAACCTTTAAAGAGGTTTGCGCCAAGGATGTGATGACACCACGAACGGTTATGAAAACTGTTGATGAAACCACCAGTGTTGAAGAATTTTTCAATAAAAACCTAAACTTACGCTTTTCTAGGATTCCTGTTTTTGTTGATGAACCAGATAACGTTAAGGGTTTAGTGCTTAAGGATGAAATCTTCAAGGAAATGGCACTTGATAATGGTCATAAAAAACTATCTGAACTCAAACGCAATATCATCATTATCGATAGAGATTTGCCCATTCCAGATTTATTTGAAAAACTAATTGAAGGCCGAAATCATATGGCTTTGGTTGTTGATGAATACGGAACGGCCAGTGGTATCGTAACTATGGAAGATGTTATTGAAACCCTTCTAGGTTTAGAAATTATGGATGAAAGTGATAACGTTTCAGACCTTCAGCTCCTAGCTCGAAAAAGCTGGGAATTACGTGCTAAAAAATTAGGAATTTTTGAAGAGGACGACACGAATACAACCGAGTAGATGAAAACCTGCATTATCGCCTCTCCTTTAGGTTATACTCAAATTTGTGGTGATGAAAATGGAATCGCGACAGTAACCATACTCAATTCCGAAGAAAAAATAACAGAATCCATTCCTCAAGAGTTACAAAACTGCGTCATGCAACTTAAGGCTTATTTTAAAGGTGATCGCAAAATATTTGATGTAAAGCTTAATCCTCGAGGTACCAATTTTCAGAAAAAAGTTTGGAAACAACTGGAGCAAATTCCCTATGGCAAGCACATCTCCTATCTCGAATTATCAAAACAATTAGGCGATGTAAAAGCCATTCGTGCAGTAGCTAATGCCAATGGTAAAAATCCAATTTGGCTAATAGTGCCTTGCCACCGCGTTATTGGAAGCGACGGTAGTTTAACAGGTTATGCCGGCGGACTACACCGTAAACAATGGTTGTTAAATCATGAAAGCACAAATAAACAACAATCGCTGTTCTAATAGACAACTCAAAAACCCTGCAATCAACAAAACATAAAATTATTCCCTATATTTATTTCAACTAAATATTTCTCGCATGAAATTTATTAAAACCCTCTTTAAAGGACTTATTATTATTCTAATAACTGGTATTGCACTGTTATATATTTTCGATTATGGCTACATTATAAGAGCAGCTAAAATAGTATATTTTACAGGGCACAAAACCGCTTTTATTGACGATTACCCCTATTTTGAAAATGATACCATAAAAAAAGGCAACAACACAAGCCCTTGGCCTATTCATAAAAATTATAACAGCACCAACCCAACCGAAAAGTTGTCTCAAGCAAATGAAGACTGGGGTACAGTTGCCTTCCTAATTATTAAAAATGATAGTATATGGTATGAAAACTATCATGAAGATTTTAATAAAACCTCCAAAACCAACTCTTTTTCTATGGCCAAAAGTATTACTACCGCGCTTTTAGGAAAGGCAATTATGGATGGCCATATTAAAAATTTAGACCAACCTGTTAGTGATTATTATACACAATACGCCAATACCAATTTAACCGTTGGCGATTTGGCTTCAATGGCGTCTGGGCTAGATTGGGTAGAACATTATACGAGTCCGTTTTCGGTGACAGCAAGAGCCAATTATGATGATGGTTTAGCCGAAACCATATTAAATCAAAAAGTAATTAAAACCCCAGGAAAAGCCTTCGAGTATTTAAGTGGGAACACAGAATTACTAGCTATGGTTATTGAAAAAGCAACGAATAAAACCCTCTCAAATTATTTGTCTGAAGGGTTTTGGCAACCTATGGGAGCTAGCGATGATGCCTTATGGCAAGTTGACGATAGCAAAAACCGCCTAGCAAAAGCCTTTTGTTGTATTTCTAGTAACGCCCGTGATTTTGCCCGTTTTGGAAAACTCTATAAAAATTACGGAAAATGGGAAGGCAAACAAATTTTAGACTCTGCTTATGTTGTAAAATCTGTGACGCCACGTTTTAAGGAAGGCCCAGAATATGGCTATGGTTGGTGGTTAAAAAAGCAAAACAATAAAGACTTTTTCATGATGCGCGGGCACTTAGGTCAATATGTGATTGTGCAACCTGAAGACAACCTTATTATAGTGCGTTTAGGACACAGAAAATCACCCGACTATGGCAAAACAGATGCCATTTTCACCAATGACATTGGAATTTACATTGATGAAGCCTACAAAATGTTAGCTCATGATTAAAAAACTAAATTTAGAAAACATTCTTTTTCTGGATATTGAAACCGTTCCTGAAGTTCAGCATTTCTCAGATTTAGACGAAACAAAACAAGCGCTTTGGGAAGGCAAATCAAAATACCAAAGAAAAGAAGAATTTACCGCTGAAGAGTTTTACGACCGGGCCGGGATTTGGGCCGAATTTGGTAAGATTGTTTGTGTTTCTGTTGGGTATTTTAAAATTCATAACGACTTAAGGAAATTTAGAACAACTTCCTTTTTTGGTGATGAAATCAAAATACTGAAAGACTTTAAAAACCTACTCAATACCCACTTTAACGATCCTAAACATTTACTTTGCGGGCATAATGGTAAAGAATTTGACTTTCCTTATATTGCCCGACGCATGATTATTCATAACATTGAATTACCTCATAAACTGAATCTCTTTGGAAAAAAACCCTGGGAGATACCACATTTAGATACTTTAGAACTATGGAAATTTGGTGACTTTAAAAGTTTCACCTCTTTAAAATTACTCACCAATGTTTTAGGTATTCCATCGCCAAAGGATGATATTGATGGTAGTGAAGTTTACAGGGTATATTATGAAGAAAATGAAATTGATCGCATTGTTACCTATTGCGAGAAAGATACAATAGCCGTAGCTCAAATATTTTTACGTTTAAGAGGCGATAACATTTTAACCGATGATGAAATTATTCATATATAATGAGGGATAACCAAATTTTAGAAGTTAGAGATTTAAGCGTTTCATTTGGCAAAAATGAAGTGGTACATAACATTACTTACAAACTTCACACTAATGAAGTTTTAGGTATTGTAGGCGAATCTGGATCTGGTAAATCGGTTTCGTCCTTAGCCATTTTAGGGTTACTTCCTAAGAAAATTTCAACTATAAATACGGGCTCTATTTTATTTGAAGATTTAGATTTAGTAGAACTATCTTCAAAATCGTTTCAAAACATTCGGGGTAATAAAATCGCAATGATCTTTCAAGAACCTATGAGCTCTTTAAACCCTTCTATGACCTGCGGAAAGCAAATTTTAGAAATTTTGCTACAACATACCCATGTTTCTAATAAAACAGCTAAAAACGAAACCCTAGAGCTTTTCGAAAAAGTTAAACTACCAGATCCAGAACGCGTTTTTAAGGCGTATCCTCATGAAATTTCTGGCGGCCAAAAACAACGGGTTATGATAGCTATGGCAATTGCATGTAAACCAGATATTTTAATCGCCGACGAACCTACAACTGCACTGGATGTTACCGTACAAAATGATATTATTCACCTGTTAAAAGAACTGCAAGCTCAAACTAAAATGAGTATCATTTTTATCACACACGATTTGGCAATAATTTCAGAAATTGCCGATCGCGTTTTAGTCATGTACAAAGGTGAAATTGTAGAACAAGGCTTAGTGGCTCGCATTTTTAAACAGCCAGAACACAATTACACAAAGGCTTTAATTAATTCACGCCCGTCGTTAGATTCGCGATTAAAGGTTTTACCAACAATTAATGATTTTTTAAATGATACGATTTCAGACGCTATTATTTCTAAGGAAGAACGTCAAAAAAATCATAAAAAAATCTATAGTAAAGCGCCATTATTAGAAGTTCTAAACGTAGAAAAGGAATACCTTTCTAAATCGAGTATTTTTTCCAAACCAGAAGGCTTTAAAGCCGTTAACGATGTAAGTTTTAAACTTTATGAAGGTGAAACTTTAGGTTTGGTTGGTGAATCTGGATGTGGGAAGTCGACTTTGGGAAACGCCATACTTCAATTAGATAAGGCAACAGCTGGAAAAATAATATATAATGGTGTTGATATTACCAAGTTATCAAAATCTGAAACAAGAAAACTAAGAAAAGACATTCAAATTATATTTCAAGACCCTTATTCATCTTTAAATCCAAGAATCCCTGTTGGAGAAGCCATTATGGAGCCAATGAAAGTACATAAACTTTATAGTTCCGATGAAGAACGTAAAGCAAAGGTTATTGATATTTTAAATAAAGTAGGACTGTCTGAAGATTATTTTAACCGTTATCCTCATGAATTTTCGGGTGGACAAAGGCAGCGTATTGGAATTGCTAGAACCATTGCCCTTCAACCGAAACTAATTGTTTGTGACGAATCGGTTTCGGCCTTAGACATTTCAGTTCAAGCGCAAGTTTTAAACTTGCTTAATTCACTTAAAAAGGACTTCGATTTTACCTATATTTTCATCTCACATGACTTAGCAGTTGTGAAATACATGTCAGATCAATTACTGGTTATGAACCAGGGTAAAATTGAAGAATTAGACGATGCGGACATCATCTATAAATCCCCTAAAAAAAAGTATACTAAAAAATTAATTCATGCTATACCAAAAGGTTTATAGCATGAATAATTTTTTTGTTAAATAACATAAACTTTTTACAAATTCAAAAGTATCATTTACAGACGCTCTAAACTTGTTTTGATTAGTAGGTAATTCATGTAGATTTGAGTCCATATTCATAAGTTTTTAAAATTATGATAGATTTGGGGTAGGTTAAATCTAAAATTGATATACTTTTTTTGGTTGAAGCTAATATCGATAATAGATTCTATTTATCCGACAAAAAACACATATATTCGATGAAATACATTATTTTTTAACAAATAAAAACATCCAAAAAATATATTATAATCTTTTGGCTACAAATTAAATATACATTTCAGGTATTTCTCCTTCAATTATTAGACAGCCTTCAGTAGCCTTCTTAATCGTTTCCACAGAAACACCAGGTGCACGTTCAAGCAATTTAAAACCCCGAGCAGTAACTTCGATAACGGCAAGATTCGTTACAATTTTTTTCACACAGCCAACACCCGTAAGTGGCAAGGAGCACCTTTTTAGTAATTTGGAAGCTCCATGCTTATTCGTATGCATCATGGCTACGATTATATTTTCTGCACTAGACACCAAATCCATCGCACCACCCATACCCTTAACCATACGACCGGGAATTTTCCAATTGGCGATATCGCCGTTTTCGGCCACCTCCATGGCGCCTAAAATGGTAAGATCCACATGTTGACCGCGAATCATAGAAAAACTAAATGCAGAATCGAAAAAACTAGCACCAGGCAAGGTGGTAATGGTTTGTTTCCCTGCATTAATAATATCGGCATCTTCTTGGCCTTCAAATGGAAATGGCCCCATACCCAAAACACCATTTTCACTTTGAAATTCAACTTCAATATCTTCACGAACATAATTAGCTACTAAAGTTGGAATACCAATACCTAAGTTCACATAATACCCATCTTTAACTTCTTTAGCGATACGTTTTGCTATACCTATTTTATCTAACATTTTTTTTGAGTTATAAGTTAAAAGTGCCTAAAATACTTAAAGTTAGCCACCGTATTAATATTTAGTTGAAACCTGAAAAGTCATACATCCATGAACGCAAGTTTACTTTTAGCACCATTTAAACCCAACTTTAGGCACTTTAAATACTTTGAACTTTAAGTACTTTTCACTCTCACCGTACGCTGCTCAATACGCTTCTCATAGGCTTGCCCTTGAAAAATTCGCTGAACAAATATCCCAGGAATATGAATTTGATTCGGATCTAAAGCACCAATAGGCACCAATTCTTCCACCTCAGCCACGGTGATTTTAGCAGCTCCACACATCACAGGATTAAAATTTCTCGCAGTGCCTTTAAAGACCAAGTTTCCAGCGGCATCACCCTTCCAAGCCTTCACAAAAGCGAAATCGGCTTTAAAAGCATGTTCTAAAACATACATTTTACCATCAAATTCTCGGGTTTCTTTACCTTCGGCAACTTCGGTACCATAGCCTGCAGGTGTATATATAGCTGGAAAACCAGCTTGCGCCGCGCGACAGCGCTCTGCTAAGGTCCCTTGAGGAATCAACTCAACATCTAGCTCTCCAGATAGCATTTGCCGCTCAAATTCATCATTCTCGCCAACATAAGAGGATACCATTTTCTTGATTTGCTTTTTTTGAAGCAATAGCCCTAATCCAAAATCGTCTACGCCGGCATTGTTAGAAATACAAGTTAAACCATCCACGCCGCGTGTCACCAATTCTGCAATAGCATTTTCTGGAATTCCACAAAGCCCAAACCCCCCCAACATTAAAGTCATATTATCAGAAACACCCTCTACAGCTTCTTTAACATCAGCCACTTTTTTATTAATCATCTTATCTCGTTTAGTCTATCTAAATTTACGAATAATTAATGATGTTGTGGAACTGTTTATTTGTTTAATCGGGTAATTGCTCAGCTGAAAACTGAGACTGAGACTGTATTACTAAAAAGATATTACATGTGATAAAAAACCTAACTCCTAGGCTTATTCAGATTCCTATCGTACATAACGATACTACCTGCCACCGAAACATTCAAACTTAACTCCGATTTAAATTTGACTAAAAAATGAGATTTTTCAATAGCTTCTTTATTTAGGCCGTGATCTTCGGCACCTAATAAATAAACACAGCGTCTTGGGTGATGAAAGTTTTCTAAATCTTGGGCAGTATCGTCCAATTCTACCCCAACAATTCGTGTGCCTTTGGGTAAATTATTAAAAAAAGCTTCAAAATTTTCATAATGAAAATAGGGCATCGATTTTACAGCGTTATGTGTATCGCAAGCTTGTTTTGCGTATCGATTACCTATAGTAAAGATGAAACTAGCGCCTAAATTTTGCGCCGAACGCCATAATACACCTAAGTTCTCGGGTGTTTTACCGTTCTGAATACCTATACCAAAAAATTCATTTACAAAATTATCGTTCATTTCAAAAAGCCCTTAAAAATATAGAGACCGATTTTAAAACTCTAATTCATCTAAACGATCTTCAGTTGAATCTTCTGTAACTTCTGAATCTGAGACGGTGGAACAATCGACATTAATTGATAAATTATCTGGAGCTACAAAATCTTTTTTAGAAATTTCTAACGCTTTATCGGCATAACAACTCTTCATATATACACCCCAAATTGGTAAGGCCATAGCCGCGCCTTGTCCGTAAGTAATGGTTTTAAAGTGTGCTGCACGATCTTCGGCTCCTACCCAAACGCCCGTTACTAAATTAGGTACCATACCCATAAACCAACCATCACTTTGGTTTTGTGTGGTTCCTGTTTTTCCTGCAATAGGATTGGTAAATTCATAAGGATAACCTGTAATAATTTCTTTATAATCGGCACGATAAGCATCACGTCCTTTTCCTCTTAATCGAGCACCAGAACCTGATTGGGTTACCCCTTCCATAAGTTTTACTGTTACGTAAGCTGTTTCAGCATTTAAAACATCACGGGTCTCTGGTGTAAACTGATATAACACCGTACCATTTTTATCTTCAATATTTAAAACCATAACCGGTTTGGTATACACCCCTTGATTGGCAAAGGTAGAATAAGCACCAACCATATCGTAAACACTAATATCTGTAGTTCCTAATGCAATAGATGGCACCGCTGGGATCTCCGACTGGACCCCTAATTTTTTAACCAAATCTACCACGGTTTGTGGACCAACCTTATCAATTAATTGAGCCGTAATTGTATTTACCGAGTTTGCCAAAGCATCTTTTAATGTTCTTATACCTCCATACGAATCCCCTGCATTTTTAGGGCACCAGGCTTCTGGGTTTCCAAATTTACCGGCTTCAATACAAAATGGTGTATCTGGCAATTCATCGCAAGGTGAAAAATGTAACTGATCAATAGCTGTAGCATAAACAAATGGCTTAAAAGTAGAACCCACTTGACGACGTCCTTGTTTTACCATATCGTATTGAAAATGTCTATAGTTCATACCACCTACCCACGCTTTCACATGGCCTGTTTGCGGATCCATAGACATCATACCTGTTCTTAAAAACGATTTATAATAACGCATAGAATCCATAGGTTTCATTAGCGTATCAACCTCAGACGGCTTACCGTCTACCCATTTAAAAACAGACATTTTAATAGGTTTCTTAAATGATTCCTCAATCTCCTCATTCGATTTTTTCAAATCGTATTTCATATGTCTCCAACGTTCTGATTGACGCATGGAGCGACGCATTAAAGCTTTTTCCTCTTCAGGTTCTAAATCTAAAAATGGCGCTGTTGGATTTCTGTCTGGTGTGTTTTGATGAAAAAATTCAGCTTGTAACCTTGGCATGTGCTGTTGTACGGCATCCTCAGCGTAAGTTTGCATACGTGAATCGATAGTCGTATAAATCTTTAAACCATCATTATATAAATTCCACTTAGTACCATCTGGTTTTGGATTATTTTTTATCCAATCCTTCATAAAACCATCTAAATAGCCTCTAAAATAAGTCGCAATACCTTCACGATGCGATTCTGGTGAATAATCCAAGTCTAATTCTGTATTTTTAAGTGAATCTTTAACTTTTTCAGTAATGAAATCATATTTATACATTTGGGATAACACCACATTTCTACGGTTTTTTACACCTACTGGATTACGCTCTGGTCTAGGGTTGTATAATGATGAATTTTTAAACATGCCCACCAACATCGCCGATTCCTTAATGTTTAATTCTTTAGGCTCCTTATTGAAATAGATTCTTGAAGCACTACGAATACCATCGGCATTATTCCCAAAATCATAGATATTAAAATACTGGGCGATAATCTCTTCTTTAGTGTATTGGCGTTCTAAACGAATGGCAATAATCCATTCTCTAACTTTCTGAGATAATTTTTCAACCAAATTAGCTTTCTCTCTCTTATGAAATAAAAGCTTAGCCAATTGCTGAGAAATGGTACTTGCTCCACCATTTTTACCCATATAAACCGCAGCCCTTATCGTACCACGTGCATCTATTCCTGAATGCTCATGAAAACGCGCATCTTCGGTTGCTATTAATGCGTCCACTAAATTTTTTGATAAATCATTATAACTTACAGGTGTTCTATTATCATTAAAATAGAATTTACCTAAAGTTTTTCCATCTGAAGAAATAATTTCGGTAGCTAAATTTGTTTTAGGGTTTTCTAAAACGGTATGATCGGGCATTTCACCAAAAGCACCCCACGATGCTAATAAAAAGATAAATACAATTGTAAGTATACCTCCTAAAAACAAGATCCAAAACCAGCGAATATAGGATGAAAAATCTTGACCTTTCTTTGTTTCTTTTTTTGCTGTTGCCATGCACTATGTATTAATACATCTTAAAACTATTTCGCATTTACAAAATAGATGATGCTAACTATTTTTTAAGTCTTTTATGTTCAATACTAAATCCAACATCTGTAATTCCTTCCAATTCCTCTACGCCATTTACCATACCGTTTTCACGCATTGCTTGCTGGATTTTAACTTCATACTCGCCAGATTCGCTAAAAATAACATGTTCTTTATACCACAATTTATTTTCTTTAATGTCTGAATAGCCAGTTCCTAGAAACTTACCACTTGGTTCGGCCATCTTATATTCTAAGGTATCTGTTATAATTTTACCATGAGGAAAAGCCATTTCGACTATTAGAAATAAATTACTGTACTTATAAGCACTTGTATTTCTAAGGTTTACAAATAGATTATAAAGATTTATGGAATCTGGTGGAATGATTTTAAAGCTAACAATGGAATCTTTATGCCATTTTTTAGGCACCGGCTTATACTCATCAAAATAATATTGGGAGTTGCAAGATACCAAACTAAAAAAAAGTAATACTAAAAGTAATAAGTCTCTATTTTTCAGCATTTTTACTGTTTTGAGGTTTATTCTGATTATTGTTATTAGGCTTTCTTCTATTGTTCCTATTTCTACTCTTATTTTGGTTAGGGTTCGGCTTATTAGCTTCTCCACCTTCTGCCTTTGGTTTATTTGGCCTATTAGGACGTTGTCTTGGTTTTGGCTTTGGTTTATTAGGATCTGTATTTTTATTAGCCTGCGTTTTCTTTTGATTTCTAGCAGGTGTATTTTTTCCACCCTGCGATTGAGCCGCATCCTTTTTCGCTGGAGCCCCAGCTTTTTTGCGTCTATTGTTTTTACGTTTTTTAGTCGGTTTTGGACTATCAAAGCGCGTTAAACTATCTTGACCTACAACGTTCTCAAATTCGGTTTTAGTATCCTCTTCAATAAGATCTAAAGCATATTCTTCAAGACTTGTAATTTTTTCGCGTTTCTTATTAATTTCAATAATTTCATTGGCATGTGCTGTAGTTATTTTATGCCAATTCATCCATTCACCTTCGTACGCATACCACATATGCCCCTTAAAAATATCGGTTTTCTGACAAACAGCAGTACCTTTTTCGGTATATAATTTGATATCCGATTTTGGAAAACTTTTTAAAGCATCGAGGTAAGTATCCAACTCATAGTTTAAACAACATTTAAGCTTTCCGCATTGTCCTGCAAGTTTCTGCGGGTTTAAAGATAATTGCTGGTAACGCGCTGCAGAAGTACTAACCGAACGAAAATCGGTTAACCAAGTAGAGCAACATAACTCACGTCCACAAGAACCTATACCACCAAGTCTAGCCGCTTCTTGACGGAAACCAACTTGTTTCATTTCGATACGCGTTCTAAACTCACGGGCAAAAACCTTGATTAATTCACGGAAATCAACACGATCTTCAGCGGTATAATAAAAGGTGGCTTTACTAGCATCACCTTGAAATTCAATATCTGAAATTTTCATTTGTAATTTCAGATCGATAGCAAACTGTCGCGCTTTAACCTTCATGGCTTCTTCACGCTCGCGAGCGGTTTGCCAAATATCAATATCTTTCTGACTAGCTTTTCGGTAAACTTTAAGAATATCGGCTGCTTTGGTAGATATATTTTTACGTTTCATTTGAACACGCACCAATTCCCCCGTAAGGGTAACCATACCTATATCATGACCCGCTTTAGCCTGAGTAGCAACTATATCGCCAATGCTTAAAGTTAGGTTTTCTAAATTCTTGTAATATTCTTTTCTACCGTTTTTATAACGTACCTCAACCCAGTTAAATGGGGCTTCGCCACCAGGAAGCGACATGTTTGAAAGCCAATCGAATACCGTTAGTTTATTACAACTATCTGTACCACAAGTACCATTATTTTTGCAGCCTTTAGGTGAGCCGTCTTTTGTTGAGCAACTTGCGCAAGCCATATATTATATATTGAATTCGCTAATAATTAACTTATTACGAATGAAGATTTATAAATTATCTGTTAATCACTTTTAGGTGAAGAACATATTTTGTTAGGATTCTGAAACTAATTTCCAAAAAACATTTGCGACGTAAAGATATGATTATTCTAAAGACTTATAAAAGAAGATTAAAATATAGTTCGCTGCACAGTAAATACGACACTTGCCAGCAGGCTAAATCTGTTTCACGGATATAATTTTTACAGGACAAGCCTTAGCCGCATTATCACAATCATCGAAAATAAGTTCATCGTTAGATTTTAGTGTAAAAAAGCCTTTTTTATCCTGACCATGAAGCAAAACTGTTTTTCCGTCTTTTTTAGACATTTGAAACTGGCTAGGGGCCAACTCCACACAGTAATTGCAACCAATACATTTTTTCCGCTGTAGGGTAATAACAACCATTAGGCTTCAACTTTATTTTCAACAATCTTATAAAGTTTATCCGATTGGCGAATTCTAAATGGTAATTTAATCGTTACCATATCGCCTTTTTTACCTTCACTTAATTTTTGATCGTTCACAAAAAATGATTCAACAACAAATTCCTGAGCCCCTGTTGATGGCCCTGTGATTAAAATGGTATCGCCAACGTTAATGTTGTAAGCTTCAATTTTAAACTCCCCAACTTCAGCCTTTGGAAAGTAATGGGTGCCTTTTCCAATATACACTTTCTTTTGAGTGGCATGAGATCCAGAGCCTTTACTCCATTCGCCCAATTTCTGACCTAAATAATAACCACTCCAGAAACCACGATTATAAACAGTCTCCAAGGTTTTCATCCATTCGATAACTTCTTCCTTGCTATAGGTACCATTTTCAATACTATCGATAGCCTCACGGTAACACTTAATAACTTTCGCTACATATTCTGGCGCACGACCACGGCCTTCAATTTTTAAAACCTTAATTCCTGCATCGGCAACTTCATTTAAAAAATCGATGGTACACAAATCTTTTGGAGACATGATATATTCGTTATCGAGCTCCATTTCAAAACCGGTTTCTTGGTCGACAACCGTATATTTTTTTCTGCAATTTTGCTTACAAGCACCACGATTGGCTGAAGAATTATCGGAATGTAAACTCAAATAACACTTCCCTGAAACGGCCATACACAAAGCACCATGACCAAAAATTTCTATTTCAACAAGTCTACCTGAAGGTCCTTTGATTTGTTCTTTTTCTATTTGCTCGGTAATCATTTTAACCTGACGCAAGCTTAACTCGCGACTCAGCACCATGGTATCGGCAAACATGGCGTAAAATTTAACCGTTTCAATATTAGTGATATTAATTTGGGTAGAAATATGCACTTCCACCCCCACTTCACGTGCCATAGAAATTACGGCTTGATCCATTGCGATTACCGCAGTAATCTTCGCCTCCTTCGCTTTCTTGACTAAGGTTTTTACAATCGATAAATCATGATCGTAAATAATAGTATTCAGCGTTAAATAGCTTCTTACATTTTTTGCTTCACAACGTTTTACGATTTCATCTAAATCATCTAAAGTGAAATTCACCGTTGCTCGAGCACGCATATTGAGTTGTTCTACACCAAAATAAACGGAATCTGCGCCATTATCTAAGGCGGCCTGTAGGGATTCAAAATTTCCCGCTGGCGCCATTAATTCTATCTTTTGCATAACCCTACTTTTTAATTTCGTCTACTTTAAGTGTTTCGAAAATATTACGTAAATCTTTTTTATAAGGTAAGTGATCGGCACGTCCTTTTTTGAAAATATCGTTACTATTAGATTGCCCTTTACGCAATGCTTTTTGCGCCTCGAAAGGTAAGGCATGAATTTCTTTGCAGTTTATTGAACAACAATTATCCATTTCCGCCTTACAAGAATCACATTGGATAAAAAGTAGATGGCAGGCATCGTTAGCACAGTTGGTATGGATATCGGCTGGACTTCCACATTGGTGGCAACAAGCAATGACATCGTCACTAATTTTTTCGGCGCGACGTTCATCAAAAACAAAGTTCTTGCCTATGAATTTATTTTCAAGTCCATCTTCATTAATCTGTCTGGTGTATTCTATAATACCACCTTCTAGCTGAAACACGTTTTTAAAGCCTTTATGCTTAAAATATGCACTTGCTTTTTCACAACGGATTCCACCAGTACAATACATTACCAAGTTTTTATCTTCTTTATGGTCTTTTAAATCGTCTTCAATAATATCTAACGACTCTCTAAAAGTATCAACATCAGGTGTGATGGCATTTTTAAAATGACCAATTTCACTTTCGTAATGGTTTCGCATATCAACCAATACGGTGTTTTCATCTTCAATTAATGCATTAAAATCGTTGGCAGCAACATGAACCCCTTTGTTGGTTACATCGAAGGTATCATCATTTAATCCGTCGGCAACAATTTTGTTACGTACTTTTACTTTCAGCTTTAAAAAAGACATGTTGTCCTGCTCTACAGCAATGTTTAAACGGATATCTTTTAAAAAAGCAATGGTATCTAAATGTGCTTTAAATTCATTAAAACGATCGGCAGGTAACGACAACTGCCCATTTATACCTTCGGTAGCCACATAAATACGTCCTAAAACGTCTAGTTTATCCCAAACTATAAATAATTGATCACGAAATTCTTGAGGATTGCCAATTTTGGCATATTGATAAAAAGAAAGTGTTAATCGATCCTTTCCGGCTTTTTCGATTAATTCTGCTCTTTCTTTGGCACTTAATTTATTGTACAGTTGCATGCTATACTAATTTTATAAGGTTAAAGACTATTTTTTGAAGGGGCAAAGGTACGATTTTCTATGAGAATCTTCCTTTTTCGAATGAAAAAAGCACTTAAACCGAAGCTTAAGTGCTTAAAAATGAGTTAGTCACTCTAATTCCACTATTTCATAGCAATAAAATAATTTCTTATTTATAAAGAAGATGCATAAAACTTAAAAAGGTTGCGTAGGCATCGCATATTTCATGAATTGAATAAAATTTATGATTCTAATTTCTATGAATTTATGTTGAAAACTATTATTGTGTTATGCCAAAACTTATAGTATTTTAGCCTTCCAATTTTCAGTAAAAAAACAAAGCCATGAGCAGCGAAAAAGAAGCAAAATTAAAAGCACTAAAACTTACATTAGACAAATTAGATAAGGCCTACGGAAAGGGAACAGTAATGAAAATGAGCGATTCTGCTATTGTAGATGTCGAAGCCATTCCTTCTGGTTCATTAGGTTTAGATATTGCTTTAGGCGTTGGCGGATATCCTCGCGGTAGAGTTATTGAAATTTACGGTCCGGAATCATCGGGTAAAACCACTTTAACATTACACGCTATTGCGGAAGCTCAAAAAGCTGGAGGTATTGCTGCATTTATTGATGCCGAGCATGCTTTTGATCGTTTTTATGCTGAAAAATTAGGCGTTGATATTGACAACTTAATTATTTCACAACCAGATAACGGTGAGCAAGCTTTAGAAATTGCCGATAATTTAATCCGTTCTGGCGCTATTGATATTGTGGTAATCGATTCTGTTGCTGCCTTAACACCAAAAAGTGAAATTGAAGGTGAAATGGGAGACTCTAAAATGGGACTTCACGCGCGATTAATGTCACAAGCCTTAAGAAAACTTACAGGATCTATTAGTAAAACCAAGTGTACGGTAATATTCATTAACCAATTACGTGAAAAAATTGGTGTGATGTTTGGAAACCCAGAAACAACCACTGGTGGTAATGCCTTAAAATTCTACGCTTCGGTAAGATTAGATATTAGACGTTCTACACAAATTAAAGAAACTAACGGTGATGTTGCAGGTAACAAAACCAGAGTAAAAGTGGTAAAAAATAAAGTAGCACCGCCTTTTAAAACGGCCGAATTCGACATTATGTACGGTGAAGGCGTTTCTAAAGTTGGAGAGATTTTAGATTTAGCTGTGGAACACGAAATCGTTAAAAAGAGTGGTTCTTGGTTTAGCTACGAAGAAACGAAACTCGGTCAAGGTCGAGACGCGGTTAAAGCCTTAATAAAAGATAATCCGGAACTTATGGAAGAACTTGAAGCTAAGGTTCGAAAAATAGTTTCAGAAATGTAATACCAATTTAATTTGGTATAATACTTTAAAATCCCGTTAATTCGGGATTTTTTTTGCTAGTTACGCAACCTTTTCAATTCATGAGCATCTACATAGAAACATGTATAACACTAAATTGAAAATAGCCATGAAAAGATTAATAGCACTTTTTTTATCACTAGCCTTATTTGTATCATGTAGTACCGACGATGAAGGGGTCGCCTTTCGTTCGGCCATCCTACCAGTTGATAGCGTAGATATCCCTGCAGAATTTGAATTGGGAAAAGTCTATACCATCGAAGTATTTTACTACCAACCTACATCCTGTTATCAGTTCTATAATTTTTATTACAAAAAAGACAATAACGAACGTACCGTAGCCCCAAATAATTTGGAATTTGATTACAACAATTGCGACCCAACCGATGATATTCTAGTAAGCAACCGTTTTAATTTCACACCTACTAGCAATGGTTCTTATATTTTTAAATTCTGGCAAGGTGAAGATGAGGATGGAGAAAATGTATATCTGGAAATTGAAGTTCCTGTAATAGATACCCCATAACTATTTAGTAACTTTAAGTATTCATTTTAAACCTGTTGCATTTGAGTTTAGATTTGCTCATAGAAAATTGTAAAGCCAACAATACAAAAGCCCAAGGCGAATTATACAAGCTGTTTTCCAGTAAGTTATTCGCCATAAGCCTGAAGTATTCGCGCAATCGTGCAGAAGCAGAAGACAATCTGCAGGATGCGTTTTTAACAATTTTTAAAAAAATAGGGCAATATAAAAATAAAGGTTCCTTTGAAGGCTGGCTTAAACGCATTACAGTAAACACTGTTTTACAGCGTTACCGTACCGAGAAAGTATTCGACCTTGTAAATGAACATGCCATTGAAGACGTAGAAATTGAAATTGACGAAGACCAAGTTTCCATCGATTATCTACTAAAAATTATTCAAGATTTGCCAGACCGTTACCGTTTGGTTTTTAATCTATACGTATTAGACGGTTATTCTCATAAAGAAATAGCAGACCTGTTAAATATAAATATTGGCACCTCAAAATCAAACTTAGCACGCGCAAGAATGATTTTAAAAACAACAATTGAAGATTACCAAAATACAGAACACTTACAATCACTATAATGGCTGAAAAGAAACACATAGACCGGTTATTTCAGGAAAGCTTTAAAGACTTTGAATCTGCGCCTAGCGATGCCGTGTGGAAAAATATAGAAGCTAAGCTTAATGCTAAAGAAGAAAAACGCCGTGTGATCCCAATTTGGTGGCGCTATGCAGGTGTAGCAGCTCTACTTTTGCTTTTTATAACTGCTGGAAACCTATTTTTTAATGAAGAAGAAAGCCCTACTAATCAAGTAGTAGATACTAATGCGGTTATTATTGAAGATGCTTCAGCTATAACAGATTCTAAAGCACCAACAGGCAGTTCAAAAGAGGCCAACATAATTTCAGAAAAAGTACAATCGGTTAACAAGCCAACAACACCTTCAAAAGTTTTGGCAGTTGCTAAAAATTCAGAAGAAAAAAAAATTAATACATCGGCCACTCCTTTAGCAAAGCAGAAACCTACTATTTACAAGAAAAACACAACACTGGCGCATGCTAATAAAGAAATCCAGACAGAAAACGATTTTACTGAAAACAAAAATTCTAACACTGCTCTAGCAACATCAACTCAAAAGAAGCACAGGGTAAAAAACAATCATGCTTTTCTAATCGATAAAGAAGACGCAAAATCTCATATTGCTGCAGTTTCAAAAAATAATAACGCTATTGCGGAAGTGAATCCTACTTCAAACAAAAACATGCTTACTATTGAAGAAGCGATGGCCGAGAATAAAACCAAAGTTAACGCAGAGAAAAACCAAAATAAATGGAGCGTATCTCCAAATGTCGCACCTGTATATTTTAATAGTTTAGGAGAAGGCTCGTCTATAGACCAGCAATTTTCTAACAACAATAAAACTGGAGATATTAACATGAGTTACGGTATTTCAACCAGTTATGCCGTTAATAACCGCGTTAAAATACGTTCTGGAATTAATAAGGTAAACTTAGGTTACAACACCAATAATGTTGTGGTTTACGAATCTAGAGGCGCAGGTGTTAGTGCTTTAAAAAATGTAAATAGTTCGGCTGATAATATTTCAGTAACGAGTGCAGATACCCAAAGCAATTTTCCGCAAACGATATCTACAACAAACGTTTCAATCCATCAGACTTTCGATTATATAGAAGTGCCTTTAGAAATTCAATATGCCCTGTCTCAAAAACGCTTTGGAGTTAATATTATAGGTGGTTTTAGTTCTTTCTTTTTAAGTGACAATGAAATAATTTCCAATGGAGAAGATGGCACAAGCACCTATTTGGGTGAAGCCAATAACATAAATGATACGAGCTATAGTGCTAACCTCGGGCTCGGTTTAAATTATAAGTTTTCTAAAAAAGTGGACTTGAATTTAGAACCTATGTTTAAATATCAATTTAACACTTTCGATAATACGTCCGGAAATTTTACACCCTTTTTTATTGGTGTCTATACTGGATTCTCTATTAAATTCTAGGCTTTTGGTTAGGGCCTAGTTCCCTTGGTTTTTTTACATGAAAACCAATTTTTACTAAAACCTCTCTTTTTAAAAAAGGAGAGGTTTTTTATTGATACTATTTTAAGTAATTACACGACTAGAAGGTTTTTTGAGCGCAGTTAGGATAAAATCACGTATCAACATTTTAAAATATTTAATACCCAATGTTGTGAGTAACCGAGGCTGTCGTACTATATTTACAATATCAAATAATCAAACCAAACATGAGATCAATTAAATCCCTCTTCATTTTAACTTTAATCTTTAATCTATGCAGCTGTGAAGTTGTTCAAGAAGTGCACTTCAATGCCGACCAAAGCGGACAATATAGCTTAGGCTTCGACCTCTCTGAAATGATGCACATGGGTGCCGCTGCCGAAAGCGATTCAAAAAAAGAACAAATAGATTCACTAATTGTCTTTGCCGATATCTTAGAATTAAAAAAAGACAGCATCTCCAAATTAAGTCCAGAAAAACAAGCTAAACTCAAACAATTGGAAGCCTATAGTATTGATATAAAATCCGATACAACTACTAACCAATTTAAAATGAAGATTAATTACGATTTTAAAAACTTAGAGGATTTGGCCCTATTTAGTGAAAAACTTAGAGACCAAGACATTCAGGAATTAGATCTAATAGGCAACAAAATGAAAACTACCGATAAAAGTAAAACCGACGAGATATTTAATATCAACGATTCCTTCGAAACCACTTTTAACAAGGATAAATTTACACTTAATATTAGCCCAGAAGCCTTAGCTAAATCGGAAAAAGAAAAAGATACGACCATGACTGCCGATAACCCAATGGCTAACCTCATGCGTTTTAAGCTAAAATACACTTTTCCTTACCGCATTAAAAAAGTTAGCAACCAAAACGCCAAAGTTTTATCTGATTTTAAAGGCATAGAAATCAACGCCAATTTATACCAAATGATGAGCGATCCTAAGTTTTTCGATACCGAGGTCGAGTTTGAATAACAGTAAAAAACAACTTTAAAATGTTAGATTTTTCAATTAATCACATTGCCCTTTCCGTAAAAGATGTTAACGAAGCTGTAGCTTTCTATCAAAAGGTACTAGGGCTTAAAGAAATTAAGAATACGGCTTCCAATTCAAAAACAAGATGGCTCATCCTTGGCCAAGGCAAACAACTGCACTTAATTCCGCGTCCAGATGCCGAAATTAAAACCAATAAAGCCGTTCATTTTGCTCTAGCCACCTCTCAATTAGATACCTTTATAAAGCATCTAGAAACTTTAAATATCGATTACTCCGATTGGCTGGGCACCCCAAACAAAGATTATATTCGAAAAGACCGAATTAAGCAGATTTACTTCCAAGACAATAATGGGTATTGGGTTGAAGTGAACGACGATGTTTAGGCCCTATAAGTTTTACTCCTTCTTAAAACACATCAGTTTGAGAAACTGTTTAATACAAAAAAAATTAATGAAATAAGAAAAAAAACTCGATTAGAAACTACCTACTATCTCATAAAAGCTTCACATTAAAAAATACAATTAAACGATATGTCAAATTGAAATTACTTCTTTTTTTTTGTTCTAAAACCAAAAAATTGGCAGGTAATTAATCACCAAGCCCCTATTTTAACGAGTTTCCATATTTTAGAAATAAACAGTTCTTATTTTCTTTAAAACCCTTAATTTTCTTAATAATTTAGACACAATAAAGCTTAGCATATTTATGAAGATCAATTTAACAACCTTAGTTTTTCTAATTTCAGTGGCTTGTTTTAGCCAAAACTTCAGCAAGAAAAAACAGTATTACTTTCAAGACAACTTAATAACCGAAGCTCAATTTAAATCACTAGACAAGCGAAAAATATACACTAAAACTATTGAAAATGATACCTTACGCATTGAGCAGGTTTATCGTCATAAAAAAATAGGCAAACTTGATTCAATTCAATTTCACCAAATAAACATGTTATTAAAAAAAATGGTTGGTACTGAATTTAATCCAGAAATAAAGACAATGATACACTTGTATAGCAATAATGACAAGGCTATTTACAGGGACTCCAAAAACAAAAAATATTGGAAATGGATAAAAACCAACGCTAATCGCTATCAATCTTTCCTAATTGGCACCAAAACATCGCGAGTGGAACCTCAAGCAAAAAATCACATATATTTAGATCAATACAACGTACTTGAAAGGTTGTTTTTTAAAGATTCCGAATTTAAAACAAACCACTTACTTATAAAACCTGATGCCGAAATTTATACATATTTCGGTCTTGAAGACATCTCCTATGTTTTGGATGCCTCTATAGACTAAAAACACCTAATACTAAGTCGCACTCGTTATTATTGGATGGTTTACGATACAAGAATATAAGAAACGAATGAATTAGTATCTTTACAACCTGCAATTTCTAAAAGGAAATAAAATAACGTTTCTTTTATTAAAAACTGCATCTAACCCTCTAACTCACCATCCATGAAATCAATTTTATCGATTTTTATCGTTCTATGCTATTTCAACAGCACAGCACAGACAAATACAACACACCAAGCAGATATTGTAATTTACGGAGGTACATCTTCGGCCATTGTCGCTGCAGTTAAAGCCAAACAGCTTGGCCACTCGGTACTTGTTGTTTCTCCCGACAAACATTTAGGAGGCGTTTCCTCCTCTGGTTTGGGCTATACCGATAGTGGAAATAGCCGTTTAATTGGCGGACTTTCAAAAACTTTTTACCAAAAAGTATACAATTATTATCAAGATATTAAGGTATGGCACTGGGAAAGCATGGAGGACTTTCACGGTGAAGGCCAGGGAACATCGGCAATAAACACACAATCTAAAACCATGTGGGTTTTTGAACCGCATGCCGCAGAGCATATTTTTGACACTTGGGTGGCAGAAAATAATATAACAGTATTAAAAGAAGAATGGCTAGACCGCAACAAGCCTATTATAAAAGCATCTACAACCATTAAAAGTTTTTACACCTTAAGCGGAAAAAAAATTGAAGGCAAAATTTTTATTGATGCAACGTATGAAGGCGATCTTATGGCTGCTGCAGGGGTCTCATATCATGTAGGTAGAGAATCAAATGCTGTTTATAACGAAACTTACAATGGTGTTCAAAAAGAAGTTTACCAACATAAACATAATTTTAAAAAGTTAAAAATATCACCTTACCTAAGTCCAAGACATAAAGAGTCTGGGCTCTTGGCTAAAATATCTAACCAAAATCCGGGTAAAAATGGAGACGGCGATCATCGCGTAGAAGCTTACTGTTTTAGAATGTGCTTAACCAAAGTTCCTCATAACAGAATTCCTATTTCTAAACCCGAAGACTATAACCCTATGGACTACGAGCTACTCGCTCGTGTATATAAAAAGGGTTGGAAAGCTACTTTTCAAAAATTTGACGGCATCCCCAATTTAAAAACCGATGTGAATAACCATGGGCCTTTTAGTATGGACAATATTGGTATGAATTACGACTACCCTGAAGCTTCATATGAAGAAAGAAAAGCCATTGCAATTGAGCATCGTCGCTATCAAGAAGGCTTATTATATTTCACTGCAACCGATTCTCGTGTTCCTAAAAAGATTCGAGAAGAAATGCAAAAGTGGGGGTATCCTAAAGATGAATTTACAGATAATGGCGGTTTTCCACATCAGTTATATGTTCGAGAAGCACGACGTATGGTTGGTGATTATGTGATGACAGAACATAATGTTTTAGGTAAATCTGATACCAACGCATCCATTGGTGTTGGCTCTTACGCTTTAGATTCACATAATACACAACGCTATGTTACAGCCGAAGGCCACGTAGAAAATGAAGGAGACATTGGCGTTGAACCACCACATCCTTACAAAATTGATAAAGGCACCATTTTACCAAAGGCATCAGAATGCACCAACCTCATTGTTCCCGTTTGCGTAAGTAGTTCTCATACGGCTTATGGTAGCATTAGAATGGAACCTGTGTTTATGATTCTTGGTGAATCAGCATCCCAAATTGCAAGTCTAGCCATACAGAATAAAGTAAAAGTACAGGATGTAAATTATAAGGAATTACAGCCTTTACTAATAAAATCTGGGCAAATATTAGAAAACAAATAAGCTAAAAACGAAGCTTAAAGCTGAAAAAATCTTAATAAAACGAAATTCCCGCGTGCTCGGGAATTAGTATCTTTGCACCATGCAAATCCCCAAAGGAAAAAAAATATATTTCGCGTCCGATAATCATTTAGGCGCTCCAACAGCTGAAGTTTCGCGACCTCGTGAAAAGAAATTCGTAGCCTGGTTAGACGAGGTAAAACACGACGCCGCTGCTATTTTCCTACTTGGCGATATGTTCGATTTCTGGATGGAATACAAAACCGTTGTCCCTAAAGGCTTTACAAGAACCTTAGGTAAACTCGCAGAAATTAGCGATTCTGGCATTCCTATTTACTACTTTGTGGGCAACCACGACCTTTGGATGAACGGTTACTTTGAAGAAGAATTAAACATTCCCGTTTACCACAAACCCAAAGAATTTACTTTTAACAATAAAACGTTTTTTATTGGTCATGGCGATGGTTTAGGCCCTGGCGACAAAGGTTATAAACGCATGAAAAAGGTGTTTACCAATCCGTTTTGCAAATGGTTGTTTCGTTGGCTGCATCCTGATTTAGGCGTGCGTATGGCGCAGCATCTTTCGGTGAAAAACAAATTGATTTCTGGTGATGATGATGCTAAATTTCTTGGTGAAGACAATGAATGGCTCGTCCAGTATTGCAAGCGTAAACTGGAAGAGAAACACCGTGATTATTTTGTATTCGGGCACCGCCATTTACCTTTAAATATCGACCTAAACGACAACTCGAAATACATCAACTTAGGCGACTGGATTAACTACTATACCTACGGTGTTTTTGATGGTGAAACTATGGCATTGGAAACATATAAATAAAGAGGTTCTTTTCACAAATTTAAAGCCTATTATTAAACAAACCCTTGACGGCACTCGTTAAAAACGAGCCTAACATAAGGTTTGCGCGAAAATCTGTGTAATCTGTGTCTAAAAAAAGCTCTGTGAGCCTCTGAGAAACCTCTGTGAAGCGCTGTGAAAAAGCATCCAATCTCGAGTGCGCCTGTCTACCGATAGGCAGGCTCGAACACTATTTTTAGTTGAAAATTTCAACGTCTTCCCAAGTCTTCCGTCATCGGTCTTCGGTCAAAGTTTTCAATTCAACAATAAAAGCCGGTATTATTCTGCATTTTCATGCGCTTCCAAATCTTTAGTTAAGTCAAGTTTTCTAAAAGTTGGAGAAACAATACCTGTAGTTACTACCGTAAATAAGGTCATAGCACCCCCAAAAACCACTGCGGTAGCGGCACCCATCAGTTTAGCCGTTACACCACTTTCAAAAGCGCCCAATTCGTTAGAAGACCCCACAAACATCGAATTTACCGAAGACACACGACCACGCATATGATCCGGCGTTTTAATTTGTAGTATCGTTTGGCGAATCACCATAGAAACCCCATCGGTAATTCCGCTGAAAAACAGTGCCAACAAAGACACCCAAAATATAGATGATAATCCGAAAGTGATGATACTCAATCCGAAACCAAAAATAGCCACGAGCAACTTCATCCCAGCATTTTTACTTATTGGAATATACGCCGTAATTAACATGGTAATAAAGGCGCCAACAGCAGGTGCGGCTCTTAAAACCCCAAAACCTTCACTACCTACTTTTAAAATATCTTGTGCAAAAACA
Organism: Pseudotamlana agarivorans; assembly: GCF_018860245.1. Taxonomy (GTDB): domain Bacteria; phylum Bacteroidota; class Bacteroidia; order Flavobacteriales; family Flavobacteriaceae; genus Pseudotamlana; species Pseudotamlana agarivorans_A. The sequence goes on along the minus strand of NZ_JAHKPD010000008.1, from coordinate 151,293 downwards.
GGCAATAACGCAATAGCACCACCAAATAAAACGGCCACCATATCAAGGGTCATCGCGCCCAAAATAGCCTTAGTTTTGAATACAAAACGCACACCTTCTTTTAAACTTTCAACAACGGGCTCCCCTATTTTCGGATTCAAAACAGGTTTTCGGTCTATTAGAAGTAAAATAAAAAAGGACAGCATCACTAAGCCGAAAACAATACATAAAGCCCAATGCACGCCCATCCAACCAATGGCAAAACCACCTAATGCAGGCCCTAAAACGGCAGCCATTTGCCAAACCGAACTGTTCCAAGTAGCGGCATTAGGATATACTTTTTTAGGCACGATAAGCGCCACTAAAGAAAAAATGGTGGGTCCAAAAAAGGAACGTAAAAACCCACCAAAAAACACCAAAGCATACACCGAATATAGAATTGTATGCTTATCCCAACCAGCTACAATAACATCCCATGTTAGTAAAAACAAGCCCAAACTTATTAGCGAAAAAGCCGCAATACAAAGCGCTAGTAGATTTCGTTTCTCCTTTTGATCGACAATATGTCCTGCAAACAAAGCCATAGTAAAGGCTGGAATAATTTCCATAAGACCAATAACTCCAAGTGATAGCGGATCTTTAGTTAAACTATAAACCTCCCACTCGATCACTATAAATTGCATGGTCCAACCAAAAACTAAAGCAAAACGAACCATTAAAAAAATATTGAATTCTTTGATGCGGAGTGCTGCGTAGGGATCTTTTTTTGCCATGTTCTAAATTCCTGCGAAGGCAGGAATCTCCTTTTTAATTTATACCAGAAAGATATTAACCTTACATGATACGGTTGAAATTTATTTTATTTGTATTACTTCGTTTTCTAAATATTTTAGTATAAAACCTTTAATGATGCTTCAACCTATTATTAAAACAATCGATAATCAATGTATTCAATTCTGGTTTTTTATCACTAAAATAATGATCTGTATCAAACTTCATTAATTTAAAATCATAACCCACAGATTTTAATTTACCCGCCATTCTATCTGCTTGTTCTGGGTTTACTCGTTTATCATACTGCCCACTTAAAATAAGCAGACTACTATTTAAATCTAATTCATCGGCCCAAAAGATTGCCGAACGTTTCTTTAGTTCTATTTCTCTGTTTTTCCAGTAATTGGGAATACATTCCGCAAAAACTTTCGTTTCCAATTCAGGTCTAAATTTTGCTAATTCGAATAAATCACATGGACCGTTTCCAACAATTGCAGTTTTTATCTCATTCGATTTCTGAAGTGCCAAATAAGTCATCACAACACCCCGAGACCAGCCATACATGCCTATACGACTAGGATCGGCGCTTTCAATTGCTTTGATCGTTTCTGTTAAATATAACACATCATTAATTTCAGCACCACCAAAAGCATCATTTTTGCGATAATTACTTCCAATAACTACATAACCTTGTGCTGCCAACTTTGAGGTATAAAAAATTAAAGTGGCTATAGTTAACTTTCCAAAATCTCGATTACCACCACGATTAAAAATAACTACGGGGTATTTACCTTCTTCTTTAGGTTCAACAAGAAGACCTTGAACTTTTAGATCATCACTTAAATAATTGATATTGTAAAAATTCAACTTATTAAGATGATCAAAGTCAGGCTGCAATTTGTCGTTTTCAGAAATCCTATTCCAAATAGGGGTTTTTGAAATATCGACCAATTTTTTAGATAACAATTTTCCATTTTGCCCAACTCCATAGTTTATTGAAAGTAGAAAAACAAAAATTGTAATAAATCTATACATCTCTTTTCTATTAAAGCTTGAAAACTAAATTACAAGATACAGCAATGAAATACTATTTGATATCCTTCAAGCGCAACTGCAACGACACATTACCCTGCCATTCATTTTCATCAATAGCATAAATAGCAGAAAACGGCTTGCGGCTTGTAGCCAACTCTAACTTATCACCCAGTCCAAAACCAATACACACAAACTGGGCAGAAGTCTGTGGTTGTTTAACGGTTAATCTTAAATGGGTTTGATCGGCGCCAACACATTTTCCGTATCCGGTATCAGTTAGATTTTCGGTCATAAAAATGGGAGACATATTACTCGGGCCGTATGGTGCAAACTGTTTTAAAATGCGATAAAACTTAGGCGTAATCTCGTTTAAATCCAGCTGGGCATCAATTTGAACCTCAGGAGTCAATAAATTTCGATCTATGGTTTTAGATACTACGTCATCAAAAGCTGCTTTAAAGGCCTCATAATTCTTTTCTTCAAGCGTGAGACCTGCAGCATATTTATGTCCTCCAAACTGCTCAATATGTTCCTGGCACGCTTCCAAGGCATTGTAAACATCAAACCCCTTCACCGAGCGTGCCGAAGCTGCTAATTTATCGCCACTCTTGGTAAAAACTAAAGTAGGTCTGTAATAGGTTTCAGTTAATCGAGAAGCCACAATGCCAATAACACCTTTATGCCAAGTTTCGTGGTAAACAACAGTAGTAAGGCGGTTTTGTTCTTTAAGAGCTTCGATTTGTTGAAGGGCTTCTTCAGTAATTTGTTTATCTGTTTCACGGCGATCTAAGTTATAATCGTTAATTTCTCCTGCATATTTTTCGGCCAAATCAGGATCTTGTTCAGATAGTAAAGTGACCGCATAATTACCATGTTTCATACGGCCAGCCGCATTAATTCTGGGCGCGACAATAAACACCACATCGGTAATGGTAAACTCGGTTTTATTCACCTGTTTTAAAATGGCTTGAATACCTGGTCTAGGGGTGCTATTTATAACCTGCAAACCAAAATAAGAAAGCGCTCGGTTTTCCCCATTAATAGGGACAATATCGGCACCAATAGCTGTGGCTACAAGATCTAAATATTCGGTTAAATCTTCGGCTGTTTTTCCTTCTTTTGAGGCTAAAGCTTGAATTAATTTAAACCCAACACCACAACCACATAATTCTTTAAAAGGATAATTGCAATCTTCACGTTTAGGGTCTAAAACGGCCACAGCATCAGGAATCGAATCGCCAGGTCTGTGGTGATCACAAATGATAAAATCAATACCTAATTTTTTGGCGTATTCTACCTTTTCAATGGCTTTTACACCACAGTCTAACGCGATTATGAGGGTGAAATCATTTTCTGAAGCAAAATCAATCCCTTTATACGACACCCCATAGCCTTCGCCGTAGCGATCGGGAATGTAGCTGTAAACCAGCTCATGTTTAGTCTTTAGGTAAGTAGACATTAATGCTACAGACGTTGTGCCGTCTACATCATAATCGCCGTAAACCAAAATATTCTCGTTGTTTTCAAGAGCACTTTCAATACGTGCCACGGCTTTACCCATGTCTTTCATTAAGAATGGATCGTGTAAATCGTCAAAACTAGGCCTGAAAAACTGCTTGGCTTCCTCGTAAGTTTCGATACCCCTTTGCACCAATAAACGGGCTAAAATAGGTTCAATTTTAAGGGTGCTTGCTAAGGATTTCACCTTTTCTGAGGGTGGAATTGGTTTTAAAGTCCAACGCATTAATTAAATTCTGAAAGTTAATTTTTATGAAAATGGGTTTGTACATCTAATGCAGCAAACTGACGAAACATCTCCATCACGCCACAGTATTTTTCAACCGATAAATCTACCGCTCTTTGTAACTTTTTTTCATTTAATTCAGCCCCATAAAAATGAAAACTCATGGTCACTTTGTCATAAAATTTAGGATCTACATCGGTAAGATTAGCGTCGATATCTACTTTAAAATCATCAACCTTTAACTTCATCTTTTTAATTAATGAAGCCACATCTAACCCAGAACAACCTGCTAAACCTGAAAGCATTAACGCTTTTGGTCTGTAACCTTCACCTTTTCCGCCGTTTTCTTCACCTGCATCTATAAATAAATTATGTCCTGAAGGATTTGTGCTTTCAAATCGCATCTCGCCTAACCATTTTGTGGAAACCTGTACTGCCATGCTTATTATTTTTTTTCGTTTATTGTAATAAATTCATTTTATAAAATCTGATACGCGTATCGTCAACAAGAGTCTTGGTAGAACACTAACTTTTATTAATGATGGCTCTTGTAAATTCAAAAATACTACTTAAAAAAATAATTATGCCTTTAGTAACACCTTTATCTGCCGATCATGATTTAGAAACCAAAGAATTGGCCACTTTTTTCAATGAAACTTTAGGCTTTTGCCCTAATTCTGTGCTCACTATGCAGCGCCGACCAGCCATTAGTAAAGCTTTTATTAATTTGAATAAAGCGGTGATGGCCAACGAAGGCCGTGTAACTTCTGCTTTAAAACGTATGATAGCCTGGGTGTCTAGTAACGCCACGGGCTGTAGGTATTGTCAAGCGCATGCCATTCGAGCTGCTGAGCGTTATGGTGCCGAACAAGAACAACTAGATCATATTTGGGAATACCGAAGCCACCCTGCTTTTAATGAAGCAGAGCGCGCTGCCCTAGATTTTAGCTTAGCTGTGTCGCAAGTGCCAAATGCGGTTGATGAAGCCATAAAAAAACGATTGAATAAATATTGGGATGAAGGTGAAATAGTAGAGATTCTTGGGGTCATCTCATTATTTGGATATTTAAACAGATGGAATGATAGTATGGCTACTACTATTGAAAGTGACGCCGTGGAAAGTGGTGAACAATACTTAGGCAAACATGGCTGGGAAAAGGGGAAGCATATTTAAAGATGTTCGTACGATGTAGATTTACAATTGATTTTTATAACGTTTAAACTGAAGCCAAGTAATTACATCAAGTTTTTAACTCTAGACCTCAACTTAGGCAATACCTCAACCTCAAACCAAGGGTTTTTTGTGAGCCAAAACCGGTTTCGTAAAGGTTTTCTTGGCGGCCTGTCTTATATAATATTTTTGAGCATACATGCCTATTAAAAGCACGTGTTCTACCTGATCAAGCTCATCAAAAAGAGCTCCATGCCACTGGGGAGCACATTCTTTTCGAGGTGGTAAATCGCCTGTTTTGCCTTTTCCAGGATAACAAAAAACCGTTCAGATTATAGCAGTCATCTATTTTTCCGTTAAAGCGTCTCCTTCGAAAACCAAACCTTCAAAACCTGTTTTCATAAAGTTTCTAATATTTTGGTGTCCCGAACCATTTGGGTCCTCTAAAACATCTTCAAAATAAAATTTACCAAAGCAGGCCAATGTTTCTTCTTTTGTAAAGCCTTGTTTCTTCGCAAAAGCGAACAGCTTACAAGACCCTGAATTTTCACCTGCAGTATTTTTTAAGGCGCCATTTATAAAGGCTGTTGGTGTAAAAGTATAGTTAGCCTCTATAGTACTCATGGTATCAGCAAAAGCAATGGTTTTTGCATTCGCTTGTAATTTGTTTTTAAAAGTTTCTATATTCATTTTAATATTTTTTTTAAACACCATTTCAATAATTCTTCATAAAATTTAAGGAAAAACAAGTTTGAAGCGGCGTATGTTTTATGACTGTCTTGTCTATGCGTAGTTACGTGGGTTAGTACTCAATTTCACAAGTACATTCCAACTTGGAAACTCCATACGAATTTCCAAAGTAAGTGAGAAATAGCAATTACTTATAGCATTGTTAAGCAACGGTTTTTATAGTTTTTTCTTCTTCGGATTCTTTTTGTTTGAAAACAAAGAAACAATCTCTACAGAATTTTTATTAATTCTGTAATAAAGATTATTGTGTTTTTCGACTACAGCTTTTCGAATATTTTTTTTTCGAATGATACTGGAAAAATTTCTGGGGATTTTGAAATCAATTCTATGGTATGATCTAATTTTGCAGAGAATGTTCTTAATTCTCTTTCAGTCCATTTGTTCTCAAGATATTCAATAGTTTCTATCAGCTCAGATATGGCATGGTCAGTCCAAAGAATTTTATAGCCACTTTTCATAAATTCCTTTCACGTTTGAGTGAGAAGTCAATTTTCCGTTATCGGCTTCCTGGATTCCTTTCTCAATAGACTCTTTTTCTTTTGCAGAAATTTCATTCCACCAATCATTTTTCTCCTTTTCTCTCAATCTCATTAGCTTATCAATCAAGGAAGTATCATCCAAAGTTGATAACCATTGAATTAATTCTATTTTTTTATTTTCTAAGCTTAAATCCATATTATCAAATTTACAAATTTAATCTAAACATTCAATTTTAGAACGTGATTTTAACGGTTGCCAAAGGTTCAGCTATAAGCCTTACTTCTTCCCTTCCACAACAATAACTATCTCGCCTTTTGGTGGTTTATTGGTGTAATGTTCCAAAACTTCTTTGGCTGTGCCCCTAACGGTTTCTTCAAACATTTTGGTTAATTCTCTGGAAACAGAAACCGTTCTGTCTTCACCAAAATATTCGCAAAAATGCCCTAAAGTTTTTACCAATTTATGCGGACTCTCATAAAAAATGATGGTTCTTGTTTCTTCAGCTAAAAGCAGTAAACGTGTTTGCCGTCCTTTTTTAACGGGCAAAAAACCTTCAAACACAAACTTATCGTTTGGAAGTCCGGAATTTACCAAAGCAGGCACAAAAGCTGTAGCTCCAGGTAAACAATCTATTGGAATATCATTTTCAATACATGCCCGTGACAACAAAAATCCAGGATCTGAAATCGCCGGCGTTCCTGCATCACTAATTAAGGCCACCGTAGTCCCTCCTTTTAACTTCTGAATGATAGCATCGACCGTTTTATGCTCGTTATGCATGTGATGCGATTGCATATGCGTTGAAATTTCATAATGCTTTAGGAGTTTTCCCGAAGTTCGTGTGTCTTCGGCTAATATTAAATCGACATCTTTTAAAACTTCAATAGCTCTAAAAGTCATGTCTTTTAAATTCCCAATGGGAGTGGGTACAATGTAAAGTTTACTCATGGGCACAGGTAGAAAAGGCGTTCGTTTTAATTGAATTTGCCTTCTATAATTTCAATAAATCGTTCTTCAAATTCTTCTTTTCCACTCCAGTTGTTGTAATCTGGTTTCACCATATTCTGAATAAAATCTCTAGCATTTGCCAAGGTATCAATGGTGTTTAATTGCGAAATCACACGATCGTAATCTTCATTTTTACCGTCAAACAAATGCTTTATAAAAGCAATTTTATCGTTTAGACCAATATTGAATCCACCAAATTTCAATTTATCATTCAGTGATTTCTTTTGGTTCGAAACATGATTTGGAACGGGGTCAAAAATAGGCATATCTTTAAAACCCTCGGTGATTTCTTCAAAATCATCATTTAATTTAGTTACCGGTGGAATGGCTTCCTCAAAAACCGCTTCAACCTCTTCCGGTTCTTCCGGCATAAACTCCAGCATATCCTTTATTTTAGACATGGCGGGTTCGGTAATCACCTCGCGATTAGCATCATCAAAATTGACGTAAATTTTATCTTCTATTTCAATATTATCACTCACTTTATTATTAAAAGCACTGTCTAACATGCCAAAAAAGGAAGAATCATTGCCGATTTTTGGTAATTCACCATCAAAATTTTCCTCTGCAAATTTTAATACGGTAAGCGCCTCATAAAGTGCTCCCGCTTCCGCTTGCAATTTCACAACATCCTCTTTCCCTTTTAGTTTAAGAATTCTGTGTGCAATACTAACAAGATCCGATTCTAACTTCTTCTTCATTGTTTATAAAATTTTAATTATTGCAGCGTGGGCTTTTGATTTTTAATAAATTTGCGCCACCTTTATGCAAACGAATATTTCCTTTGTTTAATGAACTCGTTTCAACATTTTAAATTGGCTAAAAAAGCTCTTTTGCTCTAGTTTTTCGGCTTTTTCCCTTTCCATAGTCAAGCTATGCAAGTCATAAAAGCTTATTACTAGTCGCAAAATAACTTATTTTCGCTTCAATTAAAAGTTAAAAAAAGTTCCTTGTTAAAATTACAAAATGTTTCTTGAAAATACAGTAAATCATAAAGAACAATTTGGCTGGATTGAAGTGATCTGTGGCTCGATGTTTTCTGGTAAAACGGAAGAGCTTATTCGCCGATTAAAACGTGCACAAATCGCGAGACAAAAAGTTGAAATCTTTAAACCAGCACTCGATGTTCGTTATGATGAAGACATGGTGGTTTCGCACGACGCCAATGAAATTCGCTCTACGCCGGTTCCTGCAGCTGCTAACATCCCTATTCTGGCAGATGGTTGTGATGTCGTAGGTATAGATGAAGCCCAGTTTTTTGATGATGAAATTGTACGCGTTTGCAACGATTTAGCCAACAAAGGGGTTCGTGTTATTGTTGCTGGATTAGACATGGATTTTAAAGGCAATCCTTTTGGTCCTATGCCAAATTTAATGGCCACTGCAGAATACGTAACTAAGGTACATGCTGTTTGTACAAGAACAGGAAATTTAGCCCAGTATAGTTACCGAAAAAATAAAAATGATAGCTTGGTTTTATTAGGGGAAGTTAATGAGTACGAACCATTAAGTCGCGCTGCGTATTACAAAGCGATGACACGTGATAAAGTGAGAAACATGAAAGTTAATGATGGTGAAGAACTAAACAATAAAAAGGATCAAGATGCCTAAAGCACAAGAAACCGTGCTTGAAATCAACTTAAAAGCACTCGAACATAATTTTGATTATTTAAAATCGAAATTAAAGCCGGAAACCAAATTTATGGCCGTAGTAAAAGCCTATGCCTACGGAAGTGACTCTTGTGAAATTGCGCTTTATTTAGAAAAATTGGGTGTCGATTATTTTGCTGTTGCTTACATTGAAGAAGGTCTCGCGCTACGAAAAGGTGGTGTTACAGCTCCTATTTTAGTTTTGCATCCACAAATTGTAAACTTCGATATGTTATTAGAAAACAATTTGGAACCGAGTTTGTATAACATAAAAATATTAAAAGAATTTATTGCCGCACTTTCTGAAAAAAATATTACTGATTACCCTGTTCACCTCAAGTTTAATACGGGTTTAAACAGATTAGGATTTTGGCATACAGATGTAGATATGATATCAAATTTACTGTCTGAAACCAAAACTTTAAAAGTAGTATCGCTACTTTCTCATTTGGCAGCCAGTGAAGATTTCAACGAAAAAGAGTTCACCCTAAACCAGATTAAAGATTTTAAATCTATTGCTGAAAACTTCACCAAACAAGTGGGTTATAAACCACTGCATCATATTTGTAATACATCGGGTATTTTAAATTATCCCGATGCGCATTTTGATATGGTACGTTCTGGCATCGGACTCTATGGTTTTGGGAATTCCGAAAAGGAAAATAAGTTTTTTAAACCCATAGGAACCTTAAAAACAGTGATTTCACAAATTCACGACATTATTGAAGGTGAATCTATCGGATACAATCGCGGCTATAAAGCCACAGGAACTCTACGCTCTGCAACCCTACCCATTGGTCATGCCGATGGTATTGGCAGACAGTATGGCCATGGTAAAGGTTTTGTAACCATTCATGGCAAAAGAGCACCCATTATTGGTAATGTTTGTATGGACATGATCATGGTAAACGTTACAGATATTGATTGCGAAGAAGGTGATGAAGTTATTATTTTTGGAGAATCCCCAAATGCTGAAACATTAGCTGAAACTGCGAACACCATTTCCTACGAACTTATTACTCATATTTCTCAACGCGTTATGCGCGTTATCATTGCGTCATAGCTAAACGCTCGCAACCACCTTACCTCAGCATATCTAAAAGCAGGCCGTCTCAAGAGATTAAAATCAATAAAATTAGGCGATTGTTAAAAAAATAAACATCTGTTAAATATATAACAACGTGTTATTTGTTGTTAAAAAGCCTTTGTTTTCTGAAAATGAGGGCTTTTTTTAGATTCAAAAATAGAATTAATACTTAGTTTTGCCTTTCAGAATATTATTATAATTAGAAAAAAGATTCATTATGAAAGTTGCAGTTGTTGGAGCCACAGGTATGGTTGGCGAAGTGATGTTAAAAGTTCTTGCAGAACGTAATTTCCCAGTAACAGAATTAATTCCTGTTGCCTCAGAGCGCTCTGTTGGAAAAACAATAACCTATAAAGGAACCGATTATAAAGTGGTTGGATTAGAAACAGCTGTTTCTATGCGTCCTGATATTGCTTTATTTTCAGCTGGTGGAGACACTTCTGTAGAATGGGCTCCAAAATTTGCCGAAGCTGGTACAACTGTAGTGGACAATTCTTCTGCATGGCGTATGGATCCTACTAAAAAATTAGTAGTTCCAGAAATTAACGCAAATGAATTAACTAAAGAAGATAAAATTATAGCAAACCCTAACTGCTCAACCATTCAATTGGTTATGGCATTAGCGCCATTACATAAAGCTTTCACGATGAAACGTGTTGTAGTTTCAACATATCAATCGGTTTCAGGAACAGGTGTAAAAGCTGTGAAACAATTGGAAAATGAAATCGCAGGTATTGATGGTGAAATGGCTTACCCTTATCCTATTGGTAGAAATGCATTACCACATTGTGATGTTTTCTTAGAAAACGGTTACACTAAAGAGGAAATGAAATTAGCTCAAGAACCACAAAAAATATTAAGTGATAGCACGTTTTCTGTTTCCGCTACAGCGGTAAGAATTCCAACGGCTGGTGGGCATTCTGAATCTGTAAACGTACAGTTTGAAAATGATTTCGATTTGGCTGAAGTTCGCAAAATATTAAGCGAAACTCCAGGGGTTGTTGTGCAAGATAACACCGCTACAAACTCTTACCCAATGCCAATTTATGCACATGATAAGGATGATGTTTTTGTTGGTCGTATTAGACGTGATGAAACACAACCAAACACCTTAAACATGTGGATTGTTGCCGACAACCTTAGAAAAGGTGCTGCAACAAACACGATTCAAATTGCTGAATACCTAATTAAAAATGAATTAGTTTAATTCATCTTTAACTTTATAAAGTTTAACTCCTGCAGACTTATGTAGGAGTTTTTTTTGTTTTGGCCACCAAAGCAATGAAATTTAAAACGTATTACCCACCATACCTTACTAAAATGTAAGATTTCTGTTTGGTTTTCCTTATTTTTGAAACTATAAAAGTATTCAATTATGTATAAAACCCTATGTTCAGTATTAGTCCTAACAATTTTTATGGCCTGCAAACAAAACGAAAGTAAAAAGCACAAAATTTTAGCCTCATATCCAGAAAGCAAAAAAGTAGACAGCGTTGATACTTATTTTGGGGTTAAAGTTAAAGACCCTTACCGCTGGTTAGAAGATGATAGAAGTCCAGAAACAGAGGCTTGGGTGGTTGCAGAAAACAAAGCAACAAACGATTACTTAAAGCAAATTCCATATAGAGATACCTTAAAACAAAGACTTTCCGAACTTTGGAACTACGAAAAAGTAGGCGCTCCCTTTATTGAAGGCGATTATACCTATTTTTATAAAAATGATGGCTTACAAAACCAACATGTGATTTATAGAAAAAAAGGAGATGGCGCCCCTGAAATTTTCTTAGATCCAAATACATTTTCAATGGATGGCACGGTTTCCTTGGGCGCCTTAAGTTTTTCTAAAAATGGTGAAATTTTAGCCTATTCTATTTCAGAAGGTGGTAGCGATTGGCGCAAAGTAATCATCATGGATACTGAAACTAAAGAAATAACGGAAGACACCCTTGTCGATATTAAATTCTCAGGGCTTTCTTGGTTTAAAAATGAAGGTTTCTATTACTCGAGTTACGACAAACCAAAGGGTAGCGAACTTTCGGCCAAAACAGATCAACATAAAGTATATTATCACAAATTAGGAACACCACAAAATGAAGACACCTTAATTTACGGTGGTACTCCAGAAGAAAAACACAGATATACTACAGCCCATGTCACCGAAGATGATAAATATCTACTTTTATCACTAAGTATCTCTACTTCAGGAAATAAATTATTATTAAAAGATCTAAGCAAACCAAACAGTCCCTTTGTTAGCATATTAGATCACGACAATAGCGATACACAAGTTTTAACCAACCAAGGCAGTAAGCTATTTTTAGAAACGAATTTAGATGCGCCTAATAAAAAAATTGTTACTGTTGATGCCTCAAACCCAACTCCAGAAAATTGGGTCGATTTAATCCCAGAGACTGAGCAAGTTTTATCGCCCGCAACAAGTGGTAATTATATCTTAGCACACTATATGGTAGATGCCATTTCTAAAGTTAAGCAATATAATTTTGATGGTACTTTAGTTAGGGAAATCAAACTACCTGGACTTGGAACAGCAAGTGGTTTTGGTAGTAAAAAAGATGAAAACATAGATTATTTTCACTTTACAAATTATTACACACCAGGCAGCAACTACAGTTTAAACACTGAAACAGGCGAAGTCAAATCATATTGGCAACCATCCATAGATTTTAATAGTAGTGATTACGAAAGTCATCAAGTCTTTTATACTTCAAAAGATGGTACTAAAGTACCGATGATGATTACACATAAAAAAGGTTTAAAATTAAACGGAAAAAACCCTACAATGCTATATGCTTATGGTGGTTTCAACATCAGTTTAACCCCTTCATTTAGCATCGCAAACGCCGTTTGGATGGAACAAGGTGGTATTTATGCTGTTCCAAATTTACGCGGTGGCGGCGAATATGGTAAAGCATGGCATGATGCAGGTACCAAAATGCAAAAACAAAATGTATTCGACGATTTCATAGCAGCTGGAGAATATTTAATTAAAAACAACTATACATCGTCTGAATTCTTAGCCGTTCGCGGCGGATCCAACGGCGGATTATTGGTTGGAGCAACCCTAACACAACGCCCCGATTTAATGCGTGTGGCCTTACCGGCTGTTGGCGTTTTAGACATGCTACGTTACCACACATTTACCTCTGGAGCAGGTTGGGCCTACGATTATGGAACTTCTGAAGACAGTAAAGCAATGTTTGAATACCTTAAAGCCTATTCGCCAGTGCATCAAGTAAAACAAGACATTCAATACCCAGCCACCTTGGTAACTACTGGCGATCACGACGACCGTGTGGTTCCAGCACATAGTTTTAAATTTGCTGCAGCTTTACAAGCAAATCAAACTGGTAATCACCCAGTTTTAATCAGAATCGAAACCGATGCTGGCCATGGCGCAGGGACACCTGTAAGTAAAATAATTGATCAATATGCCGATATTTTTGGCTTCACACTTTATAATATGGATTTTGAAACCTTACCAAATAGTAATTAAACCGAAGTAACCGAGTAGTACAAAATACATCTTAAACAAAAAGGCTAAATTTCATGATTATTGAATTTGGCCTTTTTGTTTATAACAGCAGGTTCTCGTTTAAAAGATTTAGAGCAAGAAATAATGCTATCAATTATTTTAAAACAGACTTGTTGTATAACGGAAGATATTTAATCTCAAAGTATCTTATTTACTTTTGTTATTTTTTGAATAAATTTGCGCGTTTACAAATTTAAAAAACGCAATCTATTCCCGCGGAACACACCTTATATGCTTAGCGTAGAACACCTTACTTTTTCTTACCATAAAAAGCCTGTTTTAAATGATATTTCATTTCAAGTACAACCAGGAGAACATCTTGCCATTATTGGAGAAAGTGGCTGCGGAAAAAGTACGCTTTTAAAAGTCCTGTACGGCGAATATGATTTAGATGATGGCCATATTTTCTGGAAGGATCAAGAAATTCTTGGTCCGAAATTTAATCTCGTTGTGGGTTACGATTTCATGAAATATGTAGCTCAAGAATTTGACTTGATGCCTTTTATTTCGGTTGAAGAAAACATAGGTAAGTTCCTGTCTAACTTTTATCCCGAAGAAAAAAAAGAACGTACAGCCGAATTACTAGAAGTTGTAGAACTCACAGCTTTTGCCAAAACAAAAGTTAAAATTTTAAGTGGTGGCCAAAAACAGCGTGTAGCTTTAGCTCGTGCGTTGGCCAAACAACCAGAAATCATGCTTTTAGATGAACCTTTTAGCCATATTGACAACTTTAAAAAACAAAGTTTACGCCGTAATGTTTTTAAGTACCTTAAAGAAAAAAATATTAGCTGTGTAGTCGCGACTCATGATAAAGAAGATGTTCTTGGTTTTGCAGACCATATGATCGTTTTAAACAACAATAAAATTGTAGAGAACAATTCCCCCGAAAAATTATTTAAAAGCCCTAAAAAACCTTTAATCGCCTCTTTTTTTGGAGAGTTTAATACGATCGCTGGGGAAATTATCTATGCACATCAATTACATGTAGTAAAACACTCAAAATGGCAAGCTACGGTTAAACGTGTTTTCTTTAAAGGGCATTTTTATTTGATTGAAGCTGAATTAAATAATCAAACCATTTTTTTTGAACATGATACAGCGCTTAATCTATCAGATATCGTATTTGTTTCAGTGAAATAAAAAAAATTAAAAGACATCTTTGATTTCAAAACTATCAGTTCTAAAAGTCACGGTATCCCCCTTGGTTTTTCCCAAGAGCAACTGACCAATAGGTGTATTCGCAGAAATCGCATAAAACCGTTCATCCTTAAAAAGTAATTCTCCAGCGCTTATCGCGATAAAATAATTAGCCTTGTTGGTATACACCACACTACCTAAACCAATGGTTTTAGATGATGAATCTGGATTCACCTTAGCTAAAATTTCTTTTATTTTTTGAATTTCGGCCAATTGATTTCCTGCCTTCTCACGTTCCAACTGAAGCATAGCACGTCCAGTTTCATGCTTATCACCGGCACTACTTTTGGTTTCAGAAGTTAAAGATTCCTGAATTTCGCTAATCGTATTTTGAATGGTTTCAAACCTACTTTCAACAAAAGCTTGACACAAAATATACAGCTCGGCCTTAATGTTTTCCTTTTCCATGATCTTTCTTTTCAAACTTTAGGGTTCCAAAATAACGCATTTGCTTAACAATCCACGCTTTTCTTGATTGTATATAGGCTGTTGCTGGTGATGCTTTATATTTTCTAGGGCTAGGTAAAATAGCAGCTACCGCTGCTGCTTCATATTTAGTTAAGTTCTTAGCTGGCTTTTTAAACCAATATTGTGATGCGGCTTCTGCGCCATAAATGCCGTTGCCCATTTCAATACTGTTTAGATACACTTCTAGAGTGCGCTCTTTAGACCAACAAAGCTCTATTAAAAAGGTAAAATACGCTTCGAAACCTTTTCTTAACCAGCTACGCTCTGGCCAAAGAAATACATTTTTAGCGGTTTGCTGGCTAATCGTGCTGCCTCCTTTTAATCTCTTACCTTTATTATTCGAAGTTATGGCTTTTTCAATGGCTTTATAATCAAAACCATTGTGCTTCAAAAAATTTTGATCTTCACTACAAATAACGGCAAGTTGTAGGTTTTTAGAAATAGCGTCCATGGAAACCCAATCGTGTTTTAATATTTTCTTGCTATCCTTTTCAAAATAACGAAAAGCCATTAAGGGCGTAAAAGGTACTGGAGCCCATTTAAACAGGAGTACCAAACCTAATGATAACACAACAAACCAAAAACAAATTTTTAATAAAAACCGCAATAAACCCTTCATCAAACACGTATAATTTTTAGCAATAATACTAAAATTAGAGCATAAAAAAACTCCGAAATCGCTTCCGGAGTTTTAATCATTTATGATATTATTATTTTTCCATAACAAAATCTTCCATAAACTTGGTAGTATAATTACCAGCCAAATAATCTGGATGATCCATTAACTGTCTGTGGAAAGGAATCGTTGTTTTAATACCCTCAATTACAAACTCATCTAAAGCACGTTTCATTTTATTGATCGCTTCTTCTCTCGTTTGCGCCGTTGTAATCAACTTAGCAATCATAGAATCGTAATTTGGTGGAATAGCGTAACCAGCATAAACATGAGTATCTAAACGTACACCATGACCTCCTGGCGCATGTAATGTTGTAATCATTCCTGGTGATGGTCTAAAACCATTAAAAGGATCTTCAGCATTAATTCTACATTCTATAGAGTGTAATTTTGGCAAGTAGTTTTTACCTGAAATTGGCACACCGGCAGCCACTAAAATTTGCTCACGAATTAAATCGAAATCAATAACTTGTTCGGTAATTGGGTGCTCTACTTGAATACGCGTATTCATTTCCATGAAGTAGAAGTTTCTGTGTTTATCTACTAAAAATTCGATAGTTCCAGCACCTTCGTACTTAATATATTCTGCTGCTTTTACAGCGGCTTCGCCCATTTTTTTACGCAATGCTGCAGTCATGAATGGAGAAGGTACTTCTTCTGTTAATTTTTGATGACGACGTTGAACAGAGCAATCTCTTTCTGATAAGTGACATGCTTTACCGGTAGAATCACCAACAATTTGAATTTCAATATGTCTTGGTTCTTCAATAAGTTTCTCCATGTACATATCGTCATTTCCAAAGGCCGCTTTAGATTCCTGTCTCGCAGAATCCCAGGCATCTCTAAGATCTTCTTTCTTAAAAACACCACGCATCCCTTTACCACCACCACCAGCTGAAGCTTTAAGCATCACTGGATAACCGGTTTCTTCGGCTATTTTCTCGCATTCTTCAAACGATTCAATAACACCTTCACTACCTGGTACACATGGTACGCCCGCAGCTTTCATGGTTGCCTTGGCATTGGCCTTATCCCCCATTCTATCAATCATTTCTGGAGAAGCTCCGATAAATTTAATACCGTGTTCTTCACAAATTTTTGAGAATTTTGCGTTTTCAGATAAGAATCCGTAACCTGGATGAATGGCATCTGCATTAGTAATTTCTGCTGCAGATATAATATTAGACATTTTTAAATAAGACTCGCTACTTGCCGCTGGCCCAATACAAACCGCTTCATCAGCAAATTTTACGTGTAGACTTTCTTCATCGACCGTAGAATATACAGCGACGGTTTTAATGCCCATTTCCTTACAGGTTCTAATAACACGAAGTGCTATCTCTCCTCTATTGGCTATTAATATTTTTTTAAACATCTTGTTTGAATTAGATTAAATAGAAAATCGGAATATGCAATAATTAGATATTTTCACCTAATCACTAAACCCGAACAATCTAAAATTTAAGATGGGTCTACTAAAAATAATGGTTGATCAAATTCAACCGGAGAAGAATCATCAACTAATATTTTAACAATCTTTCCTGAAACTTCAGATTCAATTTCATTGAAAAGCTTCATCGCTTCAATAATACAAAGAACATCACCTTCTCCAATGGTCTGACCTACCTCAACAAATAATGGCTTATCTGGAGATGGCTTTCTGTAAAAAGTACCGATAATTGGTGATTTGATTGTAATATATTTTGAATCTTCTGCTGCTGGAGCTGGGGCTGCTGGTGTTGCGGCTTGAGCTGCAGCTTCTGCAACAGGTGCTGCAGGAAGTGGTTGCGCTACTTGTGCTGGAACTTGATGCACGATAGTCGTATCAGATTCTGATCCTGTTCTAATCGTGATTTTGATATCGTCCATTTCTAATTTAACTTCACTCGCCCCCGATTTGGCAACAAATTTAATTAAGTTCTGAATTTCTTTTATATCCATAATATTGCTAATTAATTAGTGGTTAGTTTTTAGAGTTGTACGCCCATTTTAAATAAATAGACCCCCAATTGAATCCGCCTCCAAAAGCGGCAAATATAACATTATCTCCCTTTTTTAATTGTGATTCGTAATCATTTATTAACAAAGGTAAGGTAGCTGATGTTGTATTCCCATACTTGTGAATATTAATCATCACTTTTTCATCCTCTAAATCAATACGTTGGGCTGTAGCATCGATGATTCTTTTATTTGCTTGATGAGCCGCTAACCAGTCCACGTCATTTTTGGTTAGATTATTACGTTTTAAGATTTTTTCAGCAGCATCTGCCATGTTAAACACGGCATTCTTAAACACTGTTCTTCCTTCTTGAAAAGCATAATGACCACCATTTGCTAAAACTTCAGCCGTTAAGGCATGAGAAGACCCTCCATAAGTGGCTTGTAAAAACTCACGTCCAGATCCATCACTTCTTAAGTATTCATCTTTAAGCCCTAGACCTTCATCATTAGCTTCAAATAGAACCGCACCCGCACCATCACCAAAAATAATACACGTTGCTCTATCTTTATAATTAATTATTGAAGACATTTTATCTGCTCCAATAAGTAAGACATTTTTATATCTTCCAGATTCAATATAACTGGCAGCAACAGACATACCAAACAAGAAACTCGAACAAGCAGCATCCATATCGAAGGAAAAGGCGTTTGTTGCGCCTATTTCGGTTGCGGTGAATGAAGCTGTCGATGCCGCTTTCATATCTGGCGTAGCGGTAGCCACGATAACCAATTCGATATCTTTAGGATCTAAATTGTTCTTATCAATTAAGTTTTGTGCTGCTTTTATAGCAAGGAAAGATGTCCCTTTACCATCGTCTTTTAAAATACGACGTTCTTTGATACCTGTTCTGGAGGTTATCCATTCATCATTGGTATCAACCATCGTTTCTAAGATCTGATTGGTTAACACGTATTCTGGCACATATGCACCTACAGCTGTAATTGCCGCTGAGATTTTACTCATAACTTTATAGTTAATTTGACCAAAAATTTATTAAAAATGGACAAAAACGTTCAAAATTTGGCGAAAACTACTAAATCTTGAAGTAATATTCTGCAAATTACGCGTTTTTGTTAATCATAAAAATTAAATCATAAAAAAAACGCTCATAAATGAGCGTTTTTTAATATGCATGCATAATTAATTATGCAACATTTTCTATTTCTGCAGAATTATCAATCAAAATTTGACCTCTGTAGTATAATTTTCCTTCATGCCAGTGTGCTCTATGGTATAAGTGAGCCTCACCTGTTGTTGGGCAAGTCGCAATCTGTGGCGCAGTTGCTTTGTAATGTGTTCTTCTTTTATCTCTTCTTGTTTTCGAGATTTTTCTCTTAGGATGTGCCATTTTATGTTTTTATTTATCCGTTAATAATTTCTTTAATGTATTCCAACGAGGATCAATGTCCTCTGACTTGTCTTTTTCTTTATCTTCCTTAAGCTTCGGGCTTAACTCTTCTAATTTTTTGAGTATTTCTGAATTTAGCGTACCATCTTCAACACCTGGATGTATTCTTTTAATAGGAACTGCAAGTATAATTAACTCATAAATATATTGCTGAATATTAATTTCGTACGTCCCATGAGGAACAATTAATAAGTCAATATTTTCATCGTTATACGCATCACCAAAATTCACCACCAAATCAAATTCATTTTCGATGTCTTGATTATAAGGTTCGTTGGTTAAATCGCAATTCACGTTAACCCATCCTGAAATTTTAAAATGTAACTCTAATAATGTTGACTTCTTTTCTAAAATAAGATCTACATTAACCTTTACATTGTTAAAATCTTCATACTCAAAATGTTCAAAGAACGGCTGTTCAACTTCATACTCAAAATGATGTTTGCCAATTTTTAACCCTACAAATGGAATTGTAAACTCTTTTAACGACTTCATAATCACATCTATTTTGAGCCCGCAAATATATAAATTTTTATTTACGCAGCATTACTTATTAACATTTTTTTGTTTATATCTTAAATATCTTTCGATTCATCCGAAAAACCTAGGAATCAACTTCTTAAGCATATAAATTACCCTAATTTTTACCAACTTGACAAATATAACTCATTAACCAATCTATTTATTATTAAGCAATTAAAAAATAGACTAGCATTTAACGACCATCCCTCTTATAAATAAAATAAAGATGATTCACCTCTTAATAGGACTAATTTTGCAAGGTAGCATCATTCTGTTCTTGCTCAGACAACCATCCTCCACCAAGTGCTTTATAAAGTTTTACATAGCCATTAAATAGTTGTTGAGTAGTTTCTGACAGACTAAGTTCCGCATCAAAAGCTTGCCTCTGACTCTCTATCAACTCAAGAAAACTTGTAACCCCCTTATCATAACGTTCTCTTGAAAGCCTAAGCGCATTTTTCGCTGCATTAACATGGTCTTGCCTTGCTAATCGCTGATCTTTTAAAGTTGATATCTCCACAAGCGCATCTTCAACTTCCTGAAATGCTGTAATAACGGTTCGCTCGTACTCATACATGACCTGTTCGGTTTTCCTCCTTTGAATTTCCACACGTCGTTTATTCTTTCCAAACTCAAACAAAGGACCTAATAAACTACCGCCTATAGCAAATGCGGCAGGGTTTAAATTTAAAGTAGACACGTCCGAACTAACTGCACCAAACAAACCTGTTAAGTTTATAGCAGGAAATCGCTGGGCAACGGCAACCCCGACATTTGCCGTTTGTGCATGTAACAAAGCCTCAGCTTGTAAAACATCTGGTCTTCGCTCCATTAATAAAGAAGGCAAACCTACAGGTATATCCGGTGGTAACTGTTGATCCTCCAATTTAACTCCAGTATGTATAGGCCCTGGGCTTCTACCTAATAATACACTTAAAGCATGCTCTGTTTGTGCTACCTGTCGCTGATATAGCGGGACAGCTGAAGCCGCAATGGCACGTTGTATCTGGGCTTGATTCAAGTCAATTTCAGGCACTATACCATAATCATATCGCGCCTGAATGATGTTTTCAGATTCTTGTCGTAATTCAAGGGTTTTTCGCGATATATACTCACGCCATTTATAATCTAATAAAAGATAATGTGTTCCTACAATTGCAGAAATTAAGCCAATCTGTACCGTTCTTTGACCATACTCTGAAGCTACCAGTTCTGCCCTTGCGGCCTCACTAGACCGCCTATATTTTCCCCAAAAATCTAATTCCCAATTAAGAGTACCAAAACCAGTAAACATATTACTAGTGGCTAGACCTGGGGTAGCTTGACCTCCAATAACATTTCCTCGAGTTGCTCCGGCACTATACCCAAACTTTGGCCACAAATCTGCATTATTAAAGCCCAATTGTGCCGCGGCTTGTTCGATTCTACTTGAGGCAATTAAAACATCTTTATTTTCGGCAAGACCAATTTTAATCAATGTATCTAGTACCGGATCATTAAACAGTTTCCACCAGCTTATATTCAACACAGAATCCTGTGTAGCGAGTTTTAGACTATCATAACGATAAACAGCAACTGAATCTATTTTATTTCGATTAGCCTTAAAATTAGGCCCTACTTTACAGGCATTAAATGCTACAATACATAATAAAATGACAACTATAAATGAAATCTGACTTTTCCTAATTTTCATCATTTTAGTTAGAAATTTTAGTTTGGTTAGCCAATTCCTTTTCTCTTTTTTTCTCATATCCAGCTATTTTACCTATAAGAACAAATAACATAGGGTAGAAGAACACACCGAGTATTGTTGCCATACTCATACCTCCAAGTAATGCCATTCCCATAACTTTCCTCGATTCCGCCCCTGATCCTGTTGCTATAACTAAAGGAAATACCCCTAATATAAATGAGAATGCTGTCATGAGGATAGGTCGGAATCGCGATTTTGCAGCTAGAATTGCGGCATCAAACAAACTCGCTCCTTTCTTAAATTCATCATTAGCAAATTCAACAATAAGTATTGCATTTTTGGCAGCCATTCCTATAAGCATCACGAATGACACCTGAGCGAAAATATTATTTTCAAAAGTTGGACTAAAAAAACGCGCTACCCAAAGAAATACAAGCGCTCCAAAAATAGCAAACGGCGTACCAAGTAATATAGAAAAAGGTAAAGACCAACTCTCATATTGTGCCGATAGTATAAGAAAAACGAAGATTAGCGAAAACGCAAGAATAACCATTAGGGAACCTGAAGACTTCTTCTCTTGAAACGACATGGCATTCCAACTATAATTCATATCTGAAGGAAGCACCTCATCTCCTACTTCCTCAAGAGCAGCAATAGCTTGCGCAGAAGTATATCCTGGAGCCGGCCCACCGGTAACTTCCACCGCCCGATAAAGATTAAACCTATTTGTATAATCTGGACCTGAAATGGGCCGCACAGTCGCTATAGTTGCGAGAGGAACCATATCTCCTTTGTTATTTTTTACAAAGAAATTATTAATTTTTGATTCATCTACCCGATATTCTGGTTCTGCCTGTATATAGGTTTTATAAAGTCTTCCGAACCTTGTAAAGTTATTCACATAGGCACCCCCCATAAATGCACCTATAGTCGTATATAAATCACTAAGAGAGACCCCTAATTTAAGTGCTTTCTCTTTATCAATATCTAAATATCTTTGTGGCACATTGGCCTGAAACGTAGTAAATGCCGACCCAATTTCAGGTCGTTCGTTCGCCGCCTTAATAAATTTCATGGTGTTTTCACCTAAGTATTCTGGCGTATTACCACCACGATCCTGAATCATAATACTAAAACCCGAGCCATTCCCTAATCCCGGCAAGGCCGGCGGGCCAAAAGCAAATACCTGAGCGCCCTTTATTTTTTTAGCGAATTCCCTATTTAAATTATCTATTACCTCTTTAGCCGTTAAGTCCCTATCTCCCCATTCGGAAAGTGTTGCAAACATAAAACCGTTATTGGGAACCGCAGATCCAGCAAGGATACTATACCCAACAGCAGTTGTTAAATAGGTAACATCTGGGTTGTCTGTAATAATCGTTTCAACTTCCTTTGCAATAGCGTCAGTTCTTTGAATAGAAGCCGCATTAGGCAATTGAATATTAACATACAAATAACCCATATCCTCTTCAGGAATAAATCCTCCAGGAACCATACTACCGAAAACTCCAGCACCTACAGATAAAATTACAATAAATATCACACCTCGCTTTAGTTTTCTAGCTATAACATTTGTAAAACTCATATAGGCATCTGTAGACCTATCCATACCTTTATTGAATTTTTCAAAAAACCAGCCTAAAGGTCCTTTGTACGGTTTTGGCTCTTTTAATAAAAGTGAACTTAATGCTGGACTTAATGTTAATGCATTTACTGATGACACCAATACAGAAACAACAATTGTAATTGCAAACTGCTGATACAATAACCCGGTAATTCCCGCCATAGCAGCAACTGGAATAAAAACTGCAACCAAAACCAAGGTTGTAGCTATCACAGGCGCGGTTACTTTTTTCATGGCATCAAACGTCGCCTCACGAGAGTTCATACCTTTAGCAATATTAACTTGTACAGCTTCTACCACCACAATAGCATCATCAACCACAATACCAATAGCTAAAACTAATCCCAATAAAGATAACACGTTAATGGTGAAACCTAAAAGTGGGAAAAATATAAAAGTTCCAATCAAGGAAACAGGAATTGCAAGCGTAGGAATTAATGTTGCACGCCAATCTTGAATAAAAACGAACACCACTAATACAACTAAAAGCAATGCAACAATTAAGGTGACAATAATATCTTTAATACCAGCAGTAATTGGTAATGTAGAATCTAACGAGACATCATACTCTATACCTTCTGGGAAATTTTTTGACAGATTATCCATCTCCGAAAGAACGTTCTCTGCTAATTCTACGGCATTAGACCCAGGCGCTTGATATACGGTGATAATGGCACAGGTTTTTTTGTTCATTCTAGGAATCATAGCATAAGCTTCTACGCCTAGATTAACAGTAGCAACATCCCTTATTTTCACCTGAGATCCATCTTCATTTGTTCGTACTACAATATCCTCAAAGGCCTCAGCGGAATTAAACCTTTCTGGCAATCGTACAGTATAAGTAAATTCTGTACCCGCGGGAGCTGGTTCTGCTCCAAATTTACCCCCCGGAACAATAACATTTTGTTCATTAATAGCATTTAGAATTTCGGGTACGGTTATACCCATTTTGGCAAGTAAATCTGGTTTTACCCAAATTCTCATTGAATAATCGGAAGTCCCTAGAATATCTACACGTCCAATACCTTTGATACGCGATAATTGATCTTTGATATTAATCAACGCATAATTACCAAGAAATTCTTGATCGTATCTTCCATCGGAAGTTAGAGATACAGCCAACATAATGTTAGGCAATGATTTTTTAGTAGACACCCCGAACTTCGTTACCTCTTGAGGCAATTTTGCAGAGGCTGCAGATACTCTGTTTTGAGCTAGTACCGTATTCATATCTGGGTCTGTACCAACATCAAATGAAATATCGATAACCATGCTACCATCGTTTGCATTGGTCGATTTCATATAAATCATATTGTCGACTCCATTAATTTCTTGCTCCAATGGTGTAGCAACGGACTCTTCAACACTAATAGCATTCGCTCCTGTATAATTGGCCCTTACCTGAACAATAGGGGGCGTAAGACTTGGATATTGCTCAATTGGCAGTCCAATTAACGATACACTACCAACAATGACAATGACGATAGCAATGACGATGGCCACAATTGGCCTCCGAACAAAGAAATTACCTGAGTTTTCAGCCATCTTTAATTGGTTTTAGAGATTTGACTTTTAAACTCAGTAACAACTGGATTGATTGTCATACCCGATGTCACCTTTTGCAATCCATCAATTATGATTAATTCATTTTCTTTGACTCCTTCAGAAATTAACCAAAGGTCGCCTATACGCCCTCCAGTTTTTACCGTTCTAGATTTTACAACATTTCCTTCTTCAATAACATAAACGAAATATTGTCCCTGAATTTCTGTTATGCATTTTTGAGGCACTAGAATTGCATCTTTTGCGATTTCAAATTGAACACGCACTTTTGCATACATCCCTGGTCTTAGAAGTCCTTTTTTATTACTAAATGAAGCTTGTACTAAAATAGACCCCGTATTGGCATCAATATTTCTACCAAGAAATTCCACACTTCCTTTTTCCTCATAAATTGTTCCATCCCCCAAAATTAATGTTAGGTTATTTTTTGAGTTCTTTCTATTAACCTTATCCCTTAAATTCATGTCTAATTCAAAATGCCTTGCAAGACTTAAATACTCAGATTCGGTTAGAAAAAATTCAACACGCATTTTTTCAATATCGGACACAACATTTAGAATAACTGGGTTAGGTTCTCGCCCTACAAATTCACCTTTTCGTGCTTCTGTTTTACCAATTAGTCCATCAATAGGTGAAAGAATTTTGGTATAACTCAAATCAATTTGGGCCATTCTTAAATTTGCTTGAGCGGCTTCAACTGAAGAAATTGCAGCATCTCTGCTTGCCTGTGCCGCATCTAAATCACTTTTACTTACTGCATTAATTTTTGCTAAAGGCTTATATCTCGCCAGTTCATTCTCTGCATTTACAAGATATGTCTTGGCTTCTGCAACAACACTTTCCATAGAGGCAACAGACGCAACAAATGGCTGTGAATCTATCGTGTAAAGTAATTGCCCTTTTTTTACAGGAAACCCTTCGTTAAAATGAACTCCTTCCAAAAAACCCTCAACCCGAGCTCTAATAGGAATATCTTGAAATCCATAAATTTGCCCAACAAACTCCTTCTCTATTGGAACATCTTTTTTTATAGATTTAATAACCTCTATTTCTGGAATAGAACTGACTGCTGAAGCATTTTCTTTACAGGCAGATAGAATTAACATACTCCCTAATACTATAATAGGGATACACAATTTACATCTCTTTTTCATAAAATGGCTTTAGTTCGTTTTGTTCTATTATTAAAAGCATAAGTCCTTAATATTAAACTAATTTACAATTAATGACTTGAATAAAACCTCATACATTGATAAAAATTTAACGACGCTCATTTCGCGAGGCCTTTTTTAGAGGGTTTGCGGTGAGTTCATCATGCTCCGAACGGTTTTTAAAGATTTTCATGGCACTATATACCGCTTCTTTAAACGAATTTTCATCTGCCACACCTTTACCAGCAATTTCATAAGCCGTGCCATGGTCTGGCGATGTACGTACTTTATTTAATCCTGCCGTGAAATTAACGCCTTGTCCAAAAGATAAGGTTTTAAAAGGAATTAAACCTTGATCGTGATACGACGCAATAATCGCATCAAAATTCTTATAGTTATTTGAACCGAAAAAACTATCGGCAGCATAAGGTCCGTAAACCAATTTACCGCTTTCTTTAATTTTTTGAAGTGTTGGCCTTAAAACGGTATCGTCCTCACTTCCAATAACCCCATTATCGCCAGTATGCGGGTTAATACCTAAGATTGCTATTTTGGGTTTTTGAATTTTAAAATCCTTTTGAAGCGATTCGTAAACCGTTGCAATTTTCTTTTCAATTAACTCTGGTGTAATACGCGTGGCAACATCTTTTACCGGCACATGATCGGTAAATAATCCCACCCTCAAGGTATCGTTAACCATAAACATTAAACTATCTCCTTTTAGTTCCTGAGCTAGATAATCGGTGTGACCTGGGAATTTAAAATCCTCCGATTGAATATTAGACTTATTAATAGGTGCTGTAACTAAAACATCAATGGTTTCTTCCTTTAATGCGGTCGTTGCTGCTTCCAAAGATTTTATTGCGAATGCCCCAATTTTAGTATCTTCTTTACCAAACTCAATTTTAACAGGCTCGTTCCAACAGTTCAATACATTTACTTTTCCAGGAACCACTTGCCCCATATCCTTTATACTATGGAAATTAATTTCAGATTTAAAATGGGTCTTAAAAAAAGACATCACTTTAATTGAAGCAAAGATTACAGGGGTACAAAAATCTAAAATTCTTGCATCTTCAAATGTTTTTAAAACAATTTCTCCACCGATGCCATTTAAATCACCTATTGAAATTCCTACTACTATATTTTCTGTCTGCTTCATTAAAAAATGCTAACTATTGTTCGTAATTTTGATGTTGCAAATTTAACTAAATAAACGCATAATAATATGTTTACGGGAATTATTGAAACGATTGGTACGGTTTCTAATTTAAAAAATGAATTAGACAATCTACATATTACTATAAAAAGCCAAATTACTTCAGAATTAAAAATAGACCAAAGTGTTGCCCATAACGGCGTATGCTTGACGGTAGTTAATATTAATAACGATGAATACACCGTCACAGCTATAAAAGAAACCTTAGAAAAGACCAGTTTAGGCACTTTAAAAATTAATGATCATGTCAATTTAGAGCGTGCCATGAAACTTGGCGACCGATTAGACGGGCATATTGTACAAGGTCATGTAGACCAAACAGGGGTTTGTACAGAAGTTAAAGAACAAAATGGCAGTTGGGTTTTTACATTTGAATACGATTCCTCTTTAAATAATATCACCATTGAAAAAGGTTCAATTACTGTAAATGGCACCAGCTTAACCGTTGTAAACTCTAAAAAAGATTGTTTTAGCGTGGCTATTATACCGTATACTTACGAGCATACAAACTTTAATACCTTTAAAAAAGGGACAGTTATAAACTTAGAATTTGATGTTTTAGGGAAATATGTAGCACGTCTTACTACTTTAAACCAATAAGGCTACTCATTGTCTTTGCTAAATAGTGTTTTTTTAGCACCATAAGCTAATGCTACACAAACACCTGCTAATATACCGCCATCAATAGGAAGACCTGGTGGTGGTGGTGGTGGATCCGGTTCACCTGGAGCCACAGGTGAAGGCAACTGAGTTACCCCATCAACGATTGCCATAGCAGAAAAGCTTATTAAAACAAATAAGCTTAAGAAAATGAATTTTTTCATTTGGTTCGTCATACGCAACAAATTTATAAAAAAAACTGATTAATCAATATTAACATAAAATTATTTTTACTAAAACAGAAATTCTTAGAAAAGAGCTCAATAAAAATTATCTTATTCTTTTCCAGCTAATTTCACTATAAATATAACAATTAAAGAATCATTTTCACAAAAAAAGCCTCACATCTCTGTAAGGCTTTGCAATTTCTAAAAGTGGTCCCACATGGGCTCGAACCATGGACTTTCTGATTATGAGGCACTGTCATATATGTAACACTTCTTACCCTTTTTCACTATTTATTTGATTTTAACATAGTTACATATTTTGAACTTTGCAGATTTTAATAGATTCTAACATTTACTAAGTAAATTGTTTTACCTATGTTTTACCTGAATTAAAATTGAACTTATATTTTGAACCTGCAATCACCAAACAGAAACCTTCATTGTAATTAGAAATCAGTCTAATCTCTCCTTTTTTTGATGGTAACTTGACTCCATTGGTTAATGTTCCTAAATCAATTTTAAAATAATAATCTACTCTAGCTAAAATATCAGCGTTGTAGTACAAATTAATATCTACTAAACCATCAAGTTCAAAAACATCTAATAATTTCGTACTACACTTATATACATCATAAGCATACTCTTCAATTAAAACTACGTCTAATTCTTCTAAATCAAATTCATGGAGTTCATATTGTTCACCTATAGCAAAAAAGAATTTAAATTGCTTCATGGTTTCAGGTATAAAAAAGCCACCTATAATTTAGGTGGCTTGCATTATTATACTATAAATATTATTAAAAATCTTCAAGGTAGTATGTTCCTGAATAGTACCAATCAATTGCAGTAAAACTCATTTTTTCCCCATTAACTTCTACATACCCCGTTATTCTTTCTTGGCTTCCATGCACTATTACTTCAAAATGATTGGTGTAATCAGGTAAATCAATTGAAACTTGATTAACATCTTCGTATTCTCTTACCTCATTAGCTTCAAAAAAGGCTTCATCATCAAGAGGAGTTATTTTCAGTTTAGATGCTTCCCCCTCTGTAAATACAATTTTAACTGATTTAATATCTTCACTGTTATCATCAGTTGAGCAACTAGAGACTATACTTACTAATAGTAATAAAATGTAAATAGGTTTTTTCATAAATAAATAAATTAGGTTTAAAAAGTTAATTGAGTTTTTCTAAGTTTAATACTTCCAATAAATCCCAATAAACCTTATTGAAAGTATGTGCAAATTCTATTGTGAATTGGAAATCCTTTCTGTCAATAAAGAGGCGCCTTTCCTCATCTTCTAAAAAAGTAATGTTTAAATGAGTTTCATTGTCCATTTCATCTTCTTCTCCAAAATAATCAATTAGAAAGATAAAGTATGTATTTACTCCTAAATGCTCATTTTTAACAAGCCAATTCCTTAATTTTTGATTATCTTCTTTAACACTCTTATAAATAGCCATTTCATTCCTAAAATACTCTTCATATTCATGCTTGACTGTAACATCGTTTAGGGTATTATAGATATGCAAAAATTTTTCATTTGGTGTTCTTGCTCCTATATAATCTGGTAATCTAATTGACTTACCATCTACGAAGTACATAAATCGTTTTGACTCCTCCTTCTGTATCTTGTTATAGTCATCTTGATGTTTTAACAGCCACCATTTAATTTTAGCCAGAGTACAAACACCATCAGCAGAAAGAGACTCAAGTTCTTGTATTATCTTTTGAATGTAGTACAATAAATTATAATTTGTTCAATAAATAAACTGCTAAAGCAACTACTGCTATTCCTGATAACTGAGAAATTAAGGCAATCCAAAATTCATCTGAACTCATAAGAGGTACTAAAATTGCAAGTATAATTAATACAAGCCCAATAGTTCCATATCCTATATAATCCTCTCTTTTCATATTAATTTAATTGTATAAATAAGAAAAACCAAAAACACCAATATTATTAATATACAATTGAATGTCATTATTGGGTATTGAATTTCTGTTGATGGTGCTAAGTTCTTATTTTTAGCTAATAAAGTAGCTATAAAAACACTTAAAGCAATAGTGATTATTGGTTTCAAATAACTCCCATTAACAAAACTAATTATTAAGAAAGCTATTGTTAAATATATACCCAACTGATATATTAATTTACCTAAAACAAAAGCAATATTAAATTCTGAATTTAACCTACTAAAAGACATGTTCCTTAATGAGTATAATCTTGAAGTTAAAAACACTAATAGAGTGTTACAGATAAGTGGAAGTAAAAAGTCAACCGATGTTATAAATTCTCTCATGATTAATTAAAATGGATTCAAATATATTGATTTATCATTTATGATAACCAAACAGTTATCATAAAGCACAATTTTGTTTGTCAAGTTTTCATTTAAATGACAGACAAAAAAAAGGTTCAAATTGCTATAGGTAAACGCATTAAGATGTTGAGGGAAAACAAAAATATTTCTCAACAAGATATTGCTGGTCTATGTAATATTGAAAAGTCAAACTTTAGTCGTTTAGAAGCTGGTAATACTAACCCAACAATTTACACATTAAGCATTATCGCTAAACACTTAAACATTCCTTTAAGTGAATTAGTTGATATCAAAAATTAAAAAAAGCTATTAATTAATATCTTAACTATTTTAAAGCATAAAATTTAGCAAGTTTAAGGCAGATATTTAGCTCACTCACATTAACAATTCATCTGAAAAACTAAAATAGCCCCCCTTAGCAATTATCAAATGGTCAATTACCACAATATCTAAATAGCTACCTGCTTCCTTTAATTTTGATGTTAACCTTTTATCTGCTTCACTAGGTTTTAAGTTTCCACTTGGGTGGTTATGTGCCATGATAATACTAGAAGCATTACATTTTAAAGCTACGCTAAATAGCAATTTAGCATCTACAACTGTTCCAGAAACTCCTCCCTTAGATAAAGGGTAAACACCTAATACTTGATGATTTCTATTTAATAAAAGAACTTTAAATTCCTCTTGTAACTCTATAATTTTCTTAGACCAACAGGATAAGAGCAATTTGTATGAATCTTTACTATTTTTAATTTTAATCTTTTCTGTATTTCCAGACGAATAGGAAACTCTAATTTCTTTTATTGTATTCATAATTAAAAAAGTTAAATGCCCAAAACTTTAAATTCTGGGCATTGTTAGTTTAACTGGCTAATAAAGGGTGATTCTTTTCCTGAGCAGACTCAGTTAATACAAAGTCATCAATAGTTGAATCACTCATATCCTCTCTTTCTGATGGTGCTTCAGAAATGTATTCATACCTATGAGATAGCTCTATAATTTCACCTGTCTCTTTGATAGTAAATGTGTAAGGTTCACATTCTCTTTTCACAATTTTTCCAGGAATTTGAGACCCTATAAGAGCCTTACAAGTTTCTTCATCAAAAGTTGATGTAATTGAGGTCTTCCTAGCAGTAGCGTAGAAATTTCCAGTTGCATTACTTTTCACTAATTCTACTCCACCTTGAATGGTTAGAGCAAAGAAAGTAGAACCATCATCAGATTCTCTTTCCTTAAAGTTTACAATTCGTAACATGATTTTAAATTTTGAGTTGAACAATAAATTATAAAATGAATTACCTTGAACCATCAAAGGAAGAATACAGCTATCAACTTGATTCATTTCTTGGTGGCGCAAAAAATTTCATTCTATATACAAAAGGGAGGGGCTTACCCATTGCTTAGAGCTAGTGGGGGGATTGTACAAGTTCAGCTAGACTTATTCTATTGATTAGCTTGAAAAAATTTTAAAAACTTTTTTATGGTTTATTATATCTTTAGATTTAGCACCCCAATTTATGTAAATACCACATTTATGGTAAACCATTAAAACAAAAAACATTCTATTTATATATTACAAGGAGAATCCTTCATAAAATATAAATAAAGTATTCTAACGGATTAAAAAATTACAACTACTTGAAAAAGATTAGAAACAACGAAAAAAATTTAAATTTTAACAGGGCAAAAAAACACCATAAAAGAAAGCTTACTTTTAAGAAAAAGAAAAAAAAGAAAAGGAAAAGACAACAAGGTCTTAATAAAGCTCAAAGAAAACAGCAAGACCTTTATGAAACAAAATATAAAGACTATGTAAAAATTAAATCTCCAGATATTTTATCTTTTGTAAAAAATCCTGAAGGAACTAACACTTTAATTCATTTAATCAAAAAACAATATTTAAAGAGAAAAAAAGTATTTGTAATATTAAAACATGTAGAGATTTTAGGATACGATGCATTAGTCGTTTTATTATCCATTTTGATACGGTTCAAAGCTAAAGGTATTCCATTTAATGGAGATATGCCTGACAACTTTGTAGCAAGAAAAATATTAGTTAATTCTGGCTTTTTGGATTATTTATACCGCAATATAAAAAGTGAGGATAGATATGAGTTACTTAAGGGCGGAACAATATCTACACATGCCTGGAAAAAAGTAGATGCTGAACTAACCCACCAAATTATTTCTGATGCATCACTTTCAATTTGGGGAGAAAAAAGAAGGTTCCAAGGAGTTCAAAGATCCTTAATAGAACTTATGCACAATACTAACAATCATGCTGTTTATGGAAAAGAAGGAGATAAGCATTGGTTCTTATCAGTACAACATTTACCCAAGGAAAACAAGGTGTGCTTTTCTTTTATTGACTTCGGAGTTGGAATTTTTGACAGTTTAAATAACAAAGGAGAGGAAAGTAAATGGTATGGTTGGAGAAGTCCCCTCTCTAAAATATTTACCTTTAACAATAATAAAGAGCTTCTTAAATTAATTTTAAATGGAGATTTACATAAAACAGTGACTGGCAAGTATTATAGAGGGAAAGGGTTACCAGGTATTTACGACGCATTCAAAAGAAATGACTTTAGCAAATTACACATTATTTCTAATGACGTTTTTGCTGATGTAAAGAACAATGATTTTAGAACTTTAACTAATAAATTTAGTGGGACATTTGTATATTGGGAATTAAATAAAAGCAACACTTGTAAAGATGGAATTGATTAAAATAAATTTAGCAAAAGACTTCTCCAAAACCCCTGGTTCAAGATATGAAAAAGAAGGTAAATTCTCTGGAGAATTATTTCGTAAAACTATTCTTGCTCCAGCAATAAAAGAAGCAATTAAAAATAATAATAAAGTAGAAATAAATCTAGATGGGACCGCAGGTTATGGCACGTCTTTTTTAGAAGAAATATTTGGAGGACTGATACGAGAGGATAAAATATCCTATGTCGAATTAAAAAAAAGATTATCAATAATTTCTGAAGAAGAAGATTATTTACTAGAAGACATTGAAGCCGATATGTTAGATGCAAAAAATGACATAAATGACTAATAAACATACACCTACTATAATTCTTTTAGTCTGTTCATCCGCTATAGGGTTTATTCTTTCAAAATATTTCCAAATTCCTCATGTAACTCTTGCTAAAGAGGTGGATGGCGTTAACTTGCTAGCAATTTTGGTTTCTATAGTTATAGCCTATGTTTTCTATAAATATTTTGATAAAGCCAAAGAAAACAGAGTAAGAGAGAAAGAATTAATTATAGCTAGAGTAGAAGAAATCTATCAATATGTAAAGGAGACTTCAAATAAAATAAACGATAAAAAAATAGAATACACACAAGCTACTTCTTCATTAAAGAGATTAGTCATACAAATAAAAAGTATTGAAAAACTCCTTAATATTGCTGATATTCAAATTAATAACGAATGCAGAAAAGAGATTATTGAAATTACAAGAAGTTTAAGAGAGCTTCAAACAGACAGCCCTTCTAAATCAATATATGCTGATGATTTAGAATCAATTGATTTACCGATAAAGGTAAAAGAAGGTATTATATTTTATTCTGAATCTCGATTTAATGAGATAAATAGTGAATATGATAAACTTAAAAATAAAATTTTAGAGTACCAACTAGTTATTAATAGAGCTTAAAAAGCCCTGATTTAAAAAACCAGGGCGCCACTCAACTCAAAAACCAATGGTATTTAGAATCACCATTGAGAGCCTTAGTCAATCCTCTTGAAAAATCAAAAGCATTAACATTTCTATCTAGAAAAGAATCTATATAAGAACTTTTATTTGCAGAAGTGAACAAATTGTATACATTATACAGATTAATATCACCATTAACATCTCTGCAAAAACTCCTATCTTTATAATAGTCTTTTGCAATTATATTCATTTGCCTATCAGCAAAATCCATTTGTGGCAATTCTAATCTTTCTTCTTTACTCAAGAAGTTGTACAACCTTGCTTTTCCAATAAGTTGAGCAAACTGATGCTCAGATAAACTATAACTTGAAAGTTCTTTCATCATTTTTAAATGCTTTTCAGCTTCATAGCCTTCTATAACCTCAATTATCTTACTTTTTAACTCGTCAAAGCTAGTAGCTCTTAACTCAGAAGTAAACCCATCAGTTGAAATACATAAATTACAGCAAACCATATTTTGAAAACCTATGAAGAACTTAAATTTCTCATACGTTTTCTTATTATACAAGTTCTCTTGATTATAAGCTCTAACCCCACCCACCATCAAAGAAAGACTGTTTCCATTTATAGTTTCTCTTATAGAGGGAATTCTAATTACAAAAGCCATCCTTTCAAAATACTGAGTTTTTTCATGTTCTAACAGTTGTTTTACTGGCTTATAAATAGCATCAGCAGTTCTTCCTTTTATTTGGTGCGAAACTCTTATTTCAGGAACTCCTTCTTTTTGATGGTGAAACACGCTTCCAAGACATTCTTGGGTAACTTCAATAAATTCTTGATGAGCTATTGTCCTCTCATTGTCTTTTGAAAAAACAGGAACTATACAACTTTCCTTTAATTCAGATAGACTGATATTTTTTGTGTTTGCCTCTATAAAAGGCTTTTGAATGAACCCCTCTTCTTTTGATGGTAAACTCAAACCTTGAAAAGATTGTACTGCACCATCAAAAGAAGGGGTATTGTTTTTCCTCTCTTTGTTATTACTTACTGATATGAGTTCCATTTTGACTAAAATTTTCTGTTTTAACTAAATTCTCTAATTGTTTTTTCTTACTCTGAAATTGAGCATTCAATGACTGTTGAAATTGAGGAAACTCTTTATAAAGTTTCATCAAATCACTTATGGACAAACACTCATTAATGCGTTTTAAGACATCTTCTTGAGAATTTGGCACACTACACCATTCTAAGACTCTTTTACCTGTAGAGGCGCTTATCATGAACTCTGGTTTGCCATTAAATAGATTTGTTCTGTCTTTACTTGCAGTTGCAAAATGTTTTGAATCAATATCAAATACTAAAGTAAATTCATATTCCACGCCATCTCTTTGCACAGCCTTCAATCCAACCTTCTCTGGAACATACTTTCCATTTTTTTGGTTTAACACATAATCTTGTTTTGTTCTCATTGTTGCAATGAAATGAGCTGGAGATTGAAGAATCTTATCTACGAAAGCTTTTTGTCTTGGAGTAACCTTGTTCCAATTTGTAAAACTATTACCTGGCAACTTACTATGGAAGTCTAACAATTCATCCCAACAATGAGAAATACTATCAACAACAATACACTCCATTCCTGCTTCAAGACAGATATCAATAGCTTGAATATATTTCTCTGGCGTATATGGGGGTTGCATATTAAGAACACAATATTCTCCTAAATGTGCATAGAGGTCTGAACTGCCATTCTCTGTATCTATAACAGCTACTTTTGAAAGCTGATTATTTGTTAGCCCTTTAGCTAATAAAAGTGCTGACATTGTTTTTCCTGCACCAGCACTTCCTTGTAAAGCCATTTTAATTTTGGCTTGTTTTCTTTCTGATTTTCTTAATTTCATAATAAATGAGTTTAAATTGTTTAAATATTGGGTATAAAAAAAGCCTCAATTAAGAGGCTTTTTTTAGGCTGCTGCTAAATATTCTTCAGGTTCATGAAGTAACTTATCAACTGCATTATCTATTATATCATCTTCAAAGTCTTTCAGGTAAGACCTAGTAATCTTGACATCTGCATGCCCCAAAAGTTCACTAATTATATCTGTTGATATCCCTGCATATTTTAAATTGGTGGCAAAACTGTGTCTTGCTGTATACGAAGTAACTTTTATTGGTATTTCAAGTAAATCTCCAATCTCTGACAGCCTTTTATTGTACCTCCTTAAAACTTTATTTTTTCTATTCTCTATTTGTTGTGGTGTCATTTCATTTTGTAACAGAATTGGAAATACAAAATCAGTAGGTCTGTTTTGATTTCTGTAAAACTGTAAAATCTTACTAACTGGTTCAATTATTTTTATAGTAAAATTTCCTTTAGTTTTTGACCTCTTATAATAGATTTTATCATTACTAATATCACTCCATTTCAAGAACATCATATCATAGAAGTTCATCCCCCTTGTATAATAACTGAACATAAAATAGTTTTTAGCATCAACAAAAAGAGGCGAAGATGACACCTCTAATTCTTCTATTTTTTTCACCTCTTTCCTTGTTAATGCTTTTTTTACATTCCCACTTTTAAACTTAGATACTTTATACTTCTTAAAAGGATAGTATTTTTCATCAACAATTCCATTTTCAATAGCTTTGTTAAATAAAGCTCTTAACTCTCTCATTCTAACCCCTAGCCCTCCATCTGTATACCCCCTTTTTCTTAAATAGATTTCAAACTTATTCAAGAAGTAAGGTGTAATTTCCTTGAATTCTAAATCTGATTTTTTATAATACTGTGAAAGTGTTCTTAAGGTATCTTTTCCAACTCTTGCACTACCAGTTCTGCCAGTAAGCATCTTGTCTTCAATTTGTTCTTTCCAGAAATCAAATACCGTTATATTACTTGATGATATTCCTCTAAATTTTTGCTCAAATTCCTTTAAGTTATAATCAACATTATCCATTCTATAATCGTCAATTATTTTTAAAGCTCTATCTTTAAGTTTTAATAACAATCTATTTCTTTGAATATAGTTTTTATGATTCTTTTTAAAACAAATATTTTCATTATCCCATTCATTTAACCCACATTCCAGACCAAGTGAAATAATCTTTACTTTTCTATTATTTATAACTTGAAGAATTACAGGATAAAGTCCCTGTTTGTTTGCTTTTTTTCTTAATAATATTTTGATACTTGACATAGCTTTTGATTTTTAAGTGTTATAAAATCCACACGTATTATAAGTGGATTTTATAACAATTTAATTGTTAATTAGATAGTTGAATTTTTCTACTAATAATCTTCTTATTTCAGCTTTAGTAGAGTTTAGTTTATACTTTTCAATAAGGGCATTAAATTCCTTTCTACGCCTCATTCTATAAGTACCAGATTTATCTTTAATATCCACTTCCCAATAGAAAGGGTTTTTAAATTTTGATAATTTTTGATAGTCTTCTAATTCAATAGACTCCTCTGGAACACTATCTATAATTAGCATTTCATCAAATCTCATCAAGTAAACCCTAAATAATTCTTTAAGTTTTTCCTTGTTTTTTAAATCATCAAGATTGTAAATACCCACCTTGTTAAAACCCCTTCGTCTTGTAAATTTGACTTCAAACCTTAATACATGATATGGTAGTCTATATTGCTTTGCTTTATCATAAACCTTAATTACATAGTTAGTATGATCATATTGCTTTAACACTCCTTTACCACGAAATTTTGGATTATGATTGTAATTATTATAGTTGTGCATCAGAATATTTTTTTCAAGAATTTCTTCTGCTGGTCTGTCAACCTTAATATTTAAACCAAACTCAAGATTGGTCAAACTTGTTTGGGTTAATCTTGGTACTTGTGATAAATACTGAATAGTTTCACATAATTTTTCATACTCAAAATCATTGTGATTTTTATTTTCTTTATTATAAACGAAGTTATATAATTTGTGTAATGAATTTTTTACATAGCCACCTCTTAATGTAACAACAATATCCATTATTCCTATTCTTGTCCTAAATGGGTATCTTATTTCTCCAGAATTACTCTCTAAAACTTTTAATATTTCATTAAAGTTCTCTCCGCAGTCAACATAAGGCTCAAGCTCAGATTTGTCCCTATAAAATACTCTGACAAAATCTATCATAGCTTACGCTTTTTGAGATAGATAATTATCTATACTTGATTCCAGTTCATCAACAGTTTCAACCTTACTGTTAATAATCCATTCTTCAAGTTCACTCCTTCTGAAGTAAATCATTTTGCCTCCAGGCACATAAAAAGGAATATCCTTTTTACTTGTAAGTTTGTAAAGACTGCTCCGTGATTGATTTAAAAATTGAGCAGCTTCTTCAAGTGTAAAAAATTCTTTTTCTAATAAGTTTTGCTTTGTTAATAAAGCTATTATTTCCTTTAATTCATTTTGGATTTTTTCCATAATTATAAAAATTATGGATATGCGCATATCCTTGTTATTGTTGATACAAAGAAATGAGCATTAAAGCCTTATATACATTTACTATACCTTGACTGTAGGGTAATGGTATTTTTAAAGTGAAGAAATTATGGTGTCTATTCTATCCTTTTGGGTAGGAATATTTGAGATTGTTGTCTTAGATTGTTTCAGGTTCTTTAATTCTTGGCCATGGTTATCCCTAAAAGTATATAAGACGTATTTATTTAGATCATGAATAATGCTATTACTTAAATGATTATTTTTTTGAAGTTCCTCTATAAAATAAAATAATGAAATCTTAGAAACAATCTTGTTTTTACCAATAACTAACCAATTAACTCCAATTGTAACTTCTTTCCCAGAAAACGCATTAATAAACTCCTCTTTTGAAGTATCAATTAAAGATGGTGACTCAGTTAATAAATTAAACAATCTTTCTATTTTTGCCTGCTGGTCTTTTTCATTTTCAGCTAACAAAACAAAAGAAGGTGTGAAGTTATAGTGTTTAACTTCTGTAGAATATCTATCTACAGTATCTTTTATTTTAGTTAAATAATCACTTATAAAATAAAACTTTTTAACAGCACTTAATGATTCTATATACCTAATCTTAATTCTTATCAATTCAGCATAAGCCTTAACTTCCTTTTTAACTGAAAATATTTTTTGAAACCCACTCTCCACAAAAAACAATGACTGTTCTACTTCAGGGTCAAGAGTTCTTTTTAGAATATTTTTAAAATTATTCTGAAAATTATCTTCCAAACCATCTACTCCTGCAATATTTTTGAAATAAATAATATGATTTTCAATGTCATTTTTTTCAATTTTAATAAGACCATCTTGAACTAAAAAATTTGTTTTTTGACTATGAAAATCATCAAGGTCTACATATATCTGTTTCGTTAAATACCACTCAATAAATGCTAATGGATTTTCTGTTGTACTTTTCATACCCCAAACTTAATAAATTCTGAAATTGTTTGACCTGTGTTCAACCTTAAAGCACAAAAAAAGCCCTAGCATCTGCTAAGGCTTGATTTTAAAAGTGGTCCCACATGGGCTCGAACCATGGACTTTCTGATTATGAGTCAGATACTCTAACCAACTGAGTTATAGGACCGAAATTGGAGTGCAATATTACTACTTATTTTAATATCTAGCAAGAAAATTATTCCTTTATCTCTTGGCATAACTCAATTAAAACGCCATTGGAGGATTTCGGATGCAAAAAGGTCACCAGTTTATTATCCGCACCATTTTTAGGTGATTCATCAAGCACTGTGAAGCCTTCCTTTTTAAGTCGCTCAATTTCAGATAAAATGTCGTCCACTGCGAATGCTATGTGGTGAACCCCTTCGCCTTTTTTAGCTATAAATTTAGCAATAGTACTTTCGTTAGAAGTGGCTTCAAGCAGTTCTATTTTATTTTCACCAACTTGAAAAAAAGATGTATTTACACCTTCACTGGCGACTGTTTCAATTTTATAATGCAATTTTCCAAAGAGTTTTGCAAACAGGTTATTGGAATCTTCAAGGTTTTTAACCGCAATACCTATATGCTCAATTTTCTTCATAACGTTTAATTTTTTTATTTCCGCGAAAGCGAAAACCTTGTTTTTCATGTTTCAAAATACGAAAATAGCATTCTAAACACAGCATAATCTCGAATTATACGTATTTTTGCAAACTAAACCTCTAATGGGTTATAATTTTTATACTGTGGAAGAAGAAAGTCAAAGACAAAAAAAAATAGGAACGGTTTTACAAAACGATTTAGTAGATGTTTTACAACGTGCCGCTACCGAAGGCGGTATGCGCGGCGTTTTAATATCGGTTTCCAAGGTAAAAGTAACGGTAGATTTATCGGTGGCTAAAGTGTATTTAAGCATTTTTCCTAACGATAAAGCTAAAGAGCTTCTTGAAGGTATAAAATCGAACACCCCATTAATTCGTCATGAATTAGCACAACGTACTAGAAATCAATTGAGGCGCATGCCCCATTTAGAATTCTTTATAGACGATTCATTAGAATACATCGATAAAATTGAAAAATCTTTAAAAGGTGAAGAAAACCCTATTAAAGATCCCACTATCTTAGATCAAAGAAAAAAATCATAATTATTTTATCGCCATTGCAACATTCATTTAGTCATTATTTTTTCATAATATTAACCTCATGAATGTTTCATTATACATTGCAAAACGTTATTTACGTTCAAAAAGCTCCAATAACGCCATAAATTTCATCACTTACATCGCCATTGCTGGTGTTATTGTAGGTGCTGGATCGTTGTTTATTGTACTTTCTGGGTTTGCTGGTTTAAAGGATTTCACACTCGAGTTTACAAGTGTAGTCGATCCGGATCTAAAAGCAGAATCGGCCGTTGGAAAATCCTTCATGCTTTACCCGTTCGATATTGAAAATTTAAACAAAATCGAAGGCATTGCCACATTTTCTAAGACTATAGAAGAGCGCATTATTATTGAATCTCAAGATAAAAATGCACTGGCGGTTATAAAAGGTGTTGATGAAAATTACCAAAATGTAGTAAGCATCGATTCGGTGATCGATCATGGCGACTGGCTGGACCAAAAAAGCAATCAAATTGTTGTAGGTTGGGGCATATCAAACGACCTATCTTTAGGTGTTTTAAATTTCACAAAAAATATAAATCTGTACGTTCCAAAACCTGGAACCGGACAAATAACATCCTCTAAAAACGCTTTTAACACGGTAAAAGTGATAAATGTTGGCGTGTTTTTTATAAACGAAAGTTTAAACGAAACCTATGTATTTTCGTCTATCGACCTCGCAAAAACACTTTTAAACTACGAAACAAACCAAGTTTCGGGCATCGAATTTAAATTAAAAGACGGCGCAAATGTTGAAAAAGCACGCGCAGAAATACAAGCAGCGCTTGGTAATAAAGTGATCTTAAAAAACCGAGCACAACTAAACGATGCGCTTTACAAAATGTTAAACACCGAAAACTTAGTGGTTTATCTTATTTTTACACTCGTTTTAATAATCGCTTTTTTCAATGTAATCGGCTCTCTAATCATGATGATGTTAGACAAAAAGCAAAGTTTATCAACACTATTCAATATAGGGGTAACCCAAAAAGACATTCGTCAAATATTCTTTCTTCAAGGCAGTTTAATGAGTATTATTGGTGGTATTATTGGTATCATCATTGCGTTTATCGTCACCTTATTACAGCAACATTTTAGTTTACTAATGATTACGCCAACCCTGGCCTACCCGATTGCCATTGAACTTGAAAACTTTTTCATTGTATTTTTCACCATATCCATTTTAGGCATTATCGCTTCTAAAATAGCGTCTGTACGCATTACCGAATCGCTTATTAGTAATAAATAATAGGGCAAGTTGCCAAGAAAAATGGCAACCAGGCTTTCGCAACTCGCTCTCTGCGAGGAGCTCAAACAAATTGCTCAATCCTTCTTGCGGACTTCAGTACTTCTTTTGGAACTTTTAGTTTTGACTTGCCGAAACCCCTACCTAAAAACTAAAAAAATGTGTAAGTTTGCTTCATGTTATTCTCCAATATTTTAGGCCAAGAACACATTAAAAAACACCTTACCCAAAGTGTTGATAACGGGCGCATACCGCATGCACAACTCTTTGTTGGTAATGAAGGTTGTGGCACTTTACCCATAGCCCTAGCCTATGCCCAATACATTTTATGTTCAAATACTGGTGGAGAAAATAACAGCGGAAACGAAAGTTGCAACTTAAAATTTAATAACTTTTCTCACCCAGATTTACACTTTGCTTTTCCTGTAACCACTAGCGACAAAGTAAAGAGCAAACCGGTATCTAGTTTTTACCTTGAAGAATGGCGCCAATTGCTTAATGAACAACCTTACGGAAACCTTTTCGATTGGTACAAACTTCTTGGCGTAGACAATAAACAAGGTCAAATAGGCGTCGACGAAGCCGTTGAAATCGTAAAAGCGCTTACGTTAAAATCTTACGAAGGCGGACATAAAGTGATGCTTATCTGGATGGCCGAAAAAATGAATTCTGCCTGTGCCAATAAGCTTTTAAAACTGATTGAAGAGCCCCCAAAAGACACCGTGTTTTTATTAATCGCCGAAGACGAAGAGCAAATTATAAATACGATTCGTTCACGCTGCCAAATATTACATTTTCCGCCGCTATCCGAAAATGTTATTAAAGACGCATTAATAGCCCAATACCAGGTAGAACCCGCTAAGGCCACCAAAATAGCGCATCAATCTAACGGAAACTACAATAAAGCCTGTGACTTGGCTTTTAAAGACTCTGAAGACATTCAATTTGAAACCTGGTTTATTTTCTGGATTCGAAGTGCCTTTAAGGCTAAAGGAAATAAAGCCGCTATTCACGATTTAATCTCTTGGAGTGAAGACATCGCCAAAACAGGACGCGAAACACAAAAGCAGTTTTTAAACTTCTGTTTAGATTTTTTCCGTCAAGCATTACTACTCAATTATAACGCGACAGATTTAGTTTTCTTCGAACCTAAAACAAATAAATTTAAACTAGAAAACTTCGCGCCTTTTGTTCATGGCAACAATATTATGGACATTAGTAACGAACTTCAAGATGCCATTTACCACATAGAACGCAACGGAAATTCCAAAATAATTCTAACCGATTTATCCATTAAGTTAACCCGGTTACTACATGCTAAAAAGGCTTAACACCGTACCATGAAAACCATTTTAAGTTATAGCGCTGAATTACTGATTTTAAGCTTTTTAGTTATCACTTTTTTAATGAGTTTTTACGATAAAGTAAGTGATTTTAAAGGCCAGATTTTATTTTTAAACGAATATTTTTCCAAAACATTTATAGCAAAATATATCCCCGTTATTTTGGTGTTAATTATCATTCTGGAAGCTTTGGCAACCGCCTTTTGCAGCTTTGGCATATACCAAATAATCGCCTATCAAGTTTCCTTTTATGCTTTAATAGGTAGTATCATTTCCTGTTTTATTCTTTTAATATTTTTATTGGGTCAACGTATTGCGAAAGATTTTGACGGCGCAAGAAACATCACCATTTATTTCATCGTTGCTGTTTTTGCAGTGTATTTGTTTCAATAAAGACACAGGCACTATTACGAAATTTAAGAAGCGTATAAGGCTTAATTCTCTTCGGTTATAGTATATACACGTTCATCGGTTTCAGTAACCCTAAAATAGCCGTATGGATAGTTATCAGCATTGGTGGCATTAATACAATTACCACGTAACTCAACTGGCGTCGGTGAAAACGGATTTCCAGAACCTAATTGGCTATTTAGTAACTGCATGTATTTATAATAACGCTCGGAAACATTAAACAAATTAATATCCACTACATCTCCAGGCTTTAACTCATTATCTTTATCATTTTCATCATCCCCACGTTTCTCATAAAAAACACGTATTTCATTACCGTTTAACAATTCATCGGATAGATCTCGAAACTCAGGAAATAAGTCACCCTGGTTTTGAAACCTTATAATATAAAAATTAGTTTCATTATCAGGATCATCAAAAAATACATTTACCTCTATGGCATCGGGCAGAATACCACCATCTTTAGATTGCGTAATTTTTGTAATTTCTGTTGTAGGCAAGAGCATTTCAGTAGCTGTATAGACTTCATTTTCATATAAAACATCCAATTGATACGTTTCATTAAAAACAGC
The DNA here is from genome assembly GCF_018860245.1 of Pseudotamlana agarivorans. Lineage (GTDB taxonomy): Bacteria > Bacteroidota > Bacteroidia > Flavobacteriales > Flavobacteriaceae > Pseudotamlana > Pseudotamlana agarivorans_A. The sequence goes on along the minus strand of NZ_JAHKPD010000008.1, from coordinate 107,561 downwards.
CTCAAAACTGGTTGTTGTATAGGTACCATCATTGTTATTAGCAAAATTAAAAACACGATTATCACTTAACCTAGTCACAGAAACCATAGCGTTTGTAACGGGGTTTGAACTATTCGTATCAAAATACGGCGAAGTCTTGCTTAATTTTATAGTTTGATTATTCCCTAAAGTGCCTTTTTCCCAATCTAAGGAAGCCTCGATAACCAATCTAGGATCGGCTGTAGGTACTTCAACATCTATAACATCTGTACAAGACACCAGTAGGTTTACAACGCAGATAAAACTTAGGTATATATATTTTTTCATGAGGTTTTAAAATTTAAAATTATAAGTTACCGAAGGTACAATCCCGAAAATAGCAGTTCGTGTAGCTTCATTAGCGCCCGTATCAGGATTTTGTCCGAATGAAATAGAGGCCGCATTTTTACGATTATAAGCGTTATAAATACTAAACACCCACTCCCCTTTCCAACGGGCTTCAGGTTTACGATTTGGTTTAAATGTCGCAGCAAAATCTAAGCGGTTATAAGCCGGTAATCTATTAGCATTTCTACTATCGTAAACCGCAATAGAAAGCCCTTCATATTCATACTGACCAACAGGGTAAGTTACTGGACGTCCTGTTTGATAAATAAAATTGGAACTCAAACTCCATTTATTCGTTAACTTATAACTGCCTGTTAACGAAATATCATGTGTTCTATCGAAAGGGGTATTATACCAATCCCCTTTATTAATTCCTGGACCACCGGCGTTTCCACCTGGTGTTTTTTGTTCAGATTTAGAAAGGGTATAAGCTAACCACCCCGTAAATTTTCCTTTGTTTTTTCTGAATAAAAACTCCAAACCATAGGCTCTGGATTCGCCTTGAAGAATCTGAGTTTCAATATTATTATTAGCAATTAAACTGGAACCATCTATATAATCAATACGATTATCAACCGTTTTATAATACGCTTCTGTTTCTATAGAGAATTTTCCATTTTGTAATTCTTTAAAATAGCCTGCAGAATATTGATTAGCCATTTGCGGATCTATAAACGAACCACTAGGGGTCCAAACATCTAGAGGCGTAGCGTTTGCAGTATTTGATAATAAATGCAAATATTGCGAAACCCTGGAATAGCCTAACTTTATTGAGGACGTTTGATTCAACTGATACGCCAGTCCTAACCGCGGTTCAAAATTTGAAAACTTCGCAATACTTTCGCTTTTTTTATAGTCAGACTCTCCGGTTTTTGTGCCTTCTTCATAGATCCCTAAGGTTTCATTATAAACTACTGGTTGGTCGTTCAAATACGTGGCTATAGGTTGCCCGCCTAATCGGTTGAATATACTAAAACGCAACCCTGCTTGGACGTTTAATTTATCTGATAATTTATGCTCTACATTAGCATACAACCCGCCTTCTAAGGCACGCTTTTTATCCAAACTATCTTCATTAATAGCCGAATCACTATCCAGTGGCTTAATGTCACCTGGATTAAAATTATAATTAATCACACTAGCTCCAAAATCGATCGTTGTTTTATTGCTTAAGTAATATTTAAAATCATACTTAACATTCATGTTTTTAATATTAGAAACCCAATCTAACCCAATAAAACCAAGCTGAAGTCGATAATTATAATCTCCATAAATAAATGACAAATTAGAAAATAGCTTATCATTAAAAACATGATTCCATCTTAAATTGAATGTACTATTTCCGTAGGAATTTGAAAAAGCATCATCAAAATTTAAAACATCTCTTCCAAAATACCCCGATAAATACAAGCGGTCATTCTGGCTAATTTCATAAGTCCCTTTAGCATTAAAATCATAAAAATAAGCGGTATTATCTTCGTTGGCTAGCTTTAAAAACAGATGCGCATACGACGAGCGTCCAGCCAGGATAAAAGACCCTTTACTCTTAAACAATGGTCCTTCAACCGAGAGTCTACTAGAAATTAACCCAATACCACCATTTAACTCAAAATCTTTACTATTGCCATCCTTTTGCCTAATATCCAACACCGATGACACTCTACCGCCGTAATTAGATGGGATATTACCCTTATAAAGCTTAACATCTTTAATCACATCGGCATTAAAAACAGAAAAGAAACCAAATAAATGGGATTCATTAAAAATAATAGCCTCATCTAAAAGCACTAAATTTTGATCCACAGCACCACCACGAACATTAAATCCGTTAGAACCTTCTCCATTATTGGTAACTCCAGGCAATAATTGAATCGATTTTACAACATCAACTTCACCCAAAACAGCAGGAATTTGTTTAATCGTAGCACTTTTAATTAAAGCAACACCCATTTGCGGATCTCGGATATTTACTTTTTCGCTTTCTTCAGCTGTAATAACCACTTCATCTAAAGAGGTGGTATCCTCTTCGAGTTCGAAAACCATATTTTGATTAGCATTTAACACGACTTCTTGCTTTATTGTTACATAGCCCAAGTAAGAGACCACAATGTTGTAGGTGCCTTGAGGAGCAGTTAACGAATAAAAACCATAAGCATTTGTAATACCTCCAGTAGAGGTGTTTTCTAGATATACCGAGGCGCCAAAAACCAATTCGCCATTAGAAAAGTCTTTTACAGTACCACTTATAGTATAGTTTTCTTGCGAAAAAAGCAGTAATGTAAATAGCATAAAACATGCAGTTAATTTGAGTTTCATAAAATAGGTTCGCTTTTAAATTAAGTTTATAAAATTGAAATAATTTCTAAAAAATCACGTCAATTAGATGGTAAATAATGCGCTTATCTTTTTTGTATGGTGAAAGTATAAAACCTTACGAAATTTGATTATTAATTACTGTTAATTATGAATTTCAACACCATACATCTATAAGGGTCGACAAACAGCAAATTTTTAAAGTATAAAAAAAGCCAAATGCATAACATTTGGCTTTTTTAATCACAATTTGTGAATTTATTTTTTATTATAATCTGCATTTAACGCCTCTAATACGATTTGGGTTAAATCATTTTCCTCGGCACCATAAAGCACAGCGGCAGAAGCATCGCTAGTACCTAATACAAAAGTATAGCCGTTATTCTTACCATAATCTTTTACAAATCCTTTCACTTTTACAATTACAGAATCAATTTGAGCTTGAAATTCTTGTGTGATCGCCTGTTGCTCTATTTGCATTTGTTGCTGTAACATTTGCTGTTTTTGCTGCAAACCACCCATAATTTCTTGCGCTTTCTGAGGTGTTTTTTTTGCTACAACCTGAGCTTCTTGAACTTCAGTTTGAAAAGCTTGACCAATACTATCGGCGCGTTTTTTAAAAGCATCATCCTTAATTTGAAAGTTAGCCTCTATATCTTTTTTCTCTTGAAATTCATTTATAACAATTCCATTATCAACATAACCAATTTTTTGTTGCTGACAAGAGGTAAATACTACTGCTAATAAAACGATGTAAACGATGTTCTTCATTATATTTTTATTTGTTTGGTTTAAGATTCAAACAAATGTAGGAAAGTAAAGTAAATTCAAATCACGATTTCAATTGATTTTAACATATAGAACAAACCTATTAATAAATTTAAAGCGATAACTAATATTTATTAGAAACAACTTTAAATAAAGCGTTTTAAGAACGATTCAAAATTCGGACAGGTGTTTGTGTGTTTTGAGGAATAAAACCGTGAAAAAACGCATTAAAATAAGTTTTATTCGTTTTTTATAACAAAAATTAACGAAGAAGACTCATTTGAGAACTTTGCCTTGCGATTTGACTTCCATCCTGTAAGGAAGCCTTTAATCAATTTCATCTTGCCGTTTTTATATTTTTCAGATAGTAAACTCACATAATAAGCATCAAAAGTCATCGGTTTTACATCTACAATTTTCAAAAGATGTTTTGATAATAATTTGGACATAGACGTTTTACTAAAATGCCACAGATGTCTTGGCACATCATATGCTGCCCAAAATTCCTGATAATATTCAGCGTCATAACTTTTATGATTAGGTACCGCCACTATTAAAGTTCCGTTAGGTTTTAAAAGCTTCTTATACGTTTCAATTTGATTTTCTAAATCTGGTAGATGCTCCAAAACATGCCAAAGCGTAATAACATCAAAACGATGTTCTTTAAATTTATAGAGTTCATCGGTATCGAAAACACCATCATTGGTCTTCTTATTAGCCAATTCCCTAGCATGCACATTGGGCTCAATACCATATCCATACCAATCACTGCTCTTAGCTAATTTTAAAAAATCGCCTGTACCACAACCAATATCGAGAAGAATTTTACCTTCAGATCCATAGTTATTTATTAGCTCTAGCTTCCTTTTAAGTGTTATTCGCCTAACTAAATGGTATGCAATTTCGAACAAATTTCTATTCGAATCGGTATGAGAAATATAATCTTTACTCTCATAATAATCCGGCAATTTACTCGGGCCTGGCTTTGGTATGGTCTCTAAAAAACCAAATTCTTGGTTTTCTACTAATGTAAATTCTTCCCCAGAAACGGAATGATCTATAACTTTTAAAGGATTTGGTTGTGTCACGTTGTAAAATTTTAAGCTATTAAATGGTCTATTTTAATCGATCTTTCAAGCTCTAAATGTAATATTATAAACTGAACAGATGAAAATAAACATGAAAAACTAATTATAAAACCACAGGTATTACAATAATTAGGTCTTCATTTTTATCAAGAACATTAAAAACAAACACCTTTTAATATGTATAAACATGCAGTAGAATTCGATATAAAACCATTATTAAGATGATGAAAATTATACAAATTGTGAATTTAGACAACGCCAACCCATCAATTGGAGCCTGTGAAAAACCCCAAAAACAGACATTAAATAAACATATTTTCAGTTTAAAACTATGACGATTTACTTAATAAAAAACTACAAAGACAACTTTAACACAAATGGTTTTATAAAAAATCAAACGAATTTAAAAGAATAAAAGGGCGTTTTAAACTAGCTAGAAGCATCAAAATAGAGATAAGATAACGCGTGTTTTTGTCTCTAAACTGAAAAAATCATATTCAAAAAACAAATACAAAAGCAGTCCAAATAGATTACAATTAGAAAAAAACGGAAGTTTTTAAACAGCATTTATGCCAGAGTAAAACACTTGAGGCCCTCAAAAAACGACAACTATTAGAAGAATTTCAAGCAACAAAACATGAATTAATACTCGAAAATCAATTAAAAACTGACCAAAATTGTAGAAACAAAAACGACAAATCTCATGTTTTTCATAATAAATTGCGAAGTATTTGAACTCGAAACAACAGCAACAAGAACAACCTAAAGCACTATTTTAAATAAAAAACGATTAAGAATCCTACTTAAAAAAAGCAGATTCGAAAGTCGAAAAAACTCTTTTTCATACTAAAACCAATCAAAATTATGGTGTGAATTATTGAGCAAAACTCGAATTACGGCGAAGATTTTCGAAGTTTTTAGTATTCCTTTATTTTGTTTCAGGCATAAAAATTGCGCTCAAAAACGAACGCATAAGACTAAAAATTCACCAAAAAAAAAGCCAATTAACAAGAGTAAATCAACTTAAAACCGATAAAAAATAGGGATGCTAATCCTATTTTATCAATTTAAATCTCCCAAAAAACACTTTGGATTTGGGTTAAAATCTTGGATTTTCATCCGATATCAAACCCGATTTACAACAAAATTTACGCTTTAAAAAGGAAAACAACACACATGTTCCACGTGGAACACTTCAAAAAAACAACCTAAAAAACAGATTATCTACCCATATAAACTAACAACACAGAAATGTCATTTGGAGATACACCACTAATTCGTGATGCTTGAGAAACGGTTGCTGGTTGTATTTTTCTAAGTTTTTCACGAGCTTCAAAACTCATGGATTTAATCTGAGAATAATCAAAATTAGCAGGTATTTTTACGTATTCAAGTCTACTTAACTTATCAGCATTAGATTTTTCTTTTGCAATATATCCAGCGTATTTAACTTGAATTTCGGTTTGTTCAATAACCTCACGATCTAAATTATTATCTTGAATATAACGTTCAATACTCTCAACACCCCTAACATCATCCATCTCAATATTTGGACGTGCAAACACCTTGAATATCTTTCCAGATTGTTTCACAGGAGCAGAGTTTTTACGCTCTAAAATAGGATTAATTTCTTCTGGCTTAACACTAGTAGTCTCGAAAAAATTAACGAATTTTTTAGCTGCTTCATGTTTTTCCTCCATACGCTTTAAACGTTTTTCAGAAGCCAAACCAAGCTCAAAACCTTTAGGAGTTAATCTTAAATCTGCATTATCCTGACGCAACAAGGTTCTATATTCTGCACGAGAAGTAAACATGCGATAAGGCTCTTCTGTACCCTTCGTTATTAAATCATCTATCAAAACTCCAATATAAGCCTCATCTCTTTTTAGAGTAAACGCTTCCTTCTCTTGAACTTTTAAACTCGCATTTATACCAGCCATTAACCCTTGAGAAGCCGCTTCTTCGTAACCTGTAGTGCCATTAATTTGACCAGCAAAATACAAACCACGAACCAACTTAGTTTCTAAAGTATGCTTCAATTGCGTAGGCGGAAAATAATCATATTCAATCGCGTATCCTGGTCTAAAGAATTTCACATTTTCAAAACCAACAACAGAACGCAAAGCCTTAAACTGAACATCCTCAGGAAGCGAAGTTGAAAATCCATTAACATAAACCTCACATGTATTCCAGCCTTCAGGTTCTATAAACAATTGATGACGATCTTTATCTGCAAAACGATTAATCTTATCTTCAATAGACGGACAATAACGCGGTCCCAAACTTTTTATTCTACCATTAAACATTGGTGAACGATCAAAACCTTCACGAAGCAAATCATGAACTTCAAGACTCGTATAAGTCATATGACAAGAACGCTGTTTTTCTAATGGTTTTGTAATATCTAAATACGAGAATTTCTCAGGGTTTTCATCACCCGGTTGCTCACTCATTTTAGAATAATCTAAACTTCTACCATCCACACGCGGCGGTGTTCCTGTTTTCATTCTACCAGATTCAAAACCCAAACCAACAAGCTGTTCTGTAATTCCAGTTACAGCGCGTTCCCCTGCTCTACCACCACCAAAGTTTTTATCTCCAATATGAATTAAGCCATTCAAAAAAGTTCCGTTAGTTAACACCACAGATTTTGCCTTAATAGAAATACCTAGTCCGGTTTTAACACCTACCACTTCATCGTTTTCTACAAGTAACCCAGAAACCATATCTTGATAAAAATCAAGATTAGGCGTTCCTTCTAACAACATGCGCCAATCCTCAGCAAATCGCATACGATCACTTTGAACACGCGGACTCCACATAGCGGGCCCCTTAGACTTGTTTAACATCTTAAACTGGATGGCCGAAGTATCTGAAACAATTCCGCTATAACCACCTAAGGCATCTATTTCTCGCACAATTTGTCCTTTAGCAATACCACCCATGGCTGGATTACAGGACATTTGAGCAATGTTCTGAAGATTCATGGTAACCAATAAGGTTTTACTACCCATATTCGCAGCAGCAGCAGCAGCTTCGCTTCCAGCGTGCCCTGCACCAACAACTATAACATCATAAACTTCGTTAAACATAATCTGTAATTTCAATAAGATGTTCCACGTGGAACACTAATAATTTTAGTTTGCAAATATACACTGAATTATAAAAATCAACTACAACAAGCTTAAGTAGTAATTCTCTTTCTCGCGCATCAATGTAGCCTCTTCATCAGTTTTATCTTTATAACCACAATAATGTAAAACACCATGAATGATAACCCGATTTATTTCTTCTTTGAAAGCCACACTATATTCGTTAGCATTATCAATAACACGTTCCACTGAAATAAAAATATCACCTTGAATCATTTTTCCTATACAATAATCAAAACTAATAATATCAGTTAAGGTATCGTGATTCAAAAATTCGACGTTTAATTTATGAAGATATTCATCGTCGCAAAACACATAATTAATTTCTTCTAATTTATGATGCTCTGAAGCGATCATGTCTGTAATCCATTTGGAGATTTTTTCTTCAGACTCAATTTTGAAATCGGTTTCGTAATTAAAATTAATCATGGCTTTCCTTAAAGTATTCTTTAACACGTTCTTTATAAACTGGCTGCAAAGGTAAAGCTTGTCTGTTTAATATTTCTGTAGTTTTAAAATATTGTTTTGCTCGTGGAATTTGATTATTGTTACGAGCATTAAACAAACGCTTACTACTTTCAGATTCACGTTTCTCCTCTTCCCCTTGTTCTAAAGAGGCGTTTTCCATCTTTAACAATTGATGTTTTAAATGCATCATTTTTTGAAGGGTCTGCTTGGTAAATCCTTTATTCAATAACTCCATTTCAATTTGCTCCATTTCCCTTACTAACGCATCACCCTGTCCGCTTAAACCTTCCTTAGCCAATCGCTCCTGTAAAGCATTCCTTAATTCTTGCTGCTGTTTATAAATTTCAAACAACATGGCATCTTGAAAATCAGAAGCACCTTGTCCTACACCGCCATCCTGTTTTCCGTTTTCACCTTGCTTAGAACCTTTTCCATCTTTTCCAGAACCCTTTTGCTCTCCTTCCTGCGCTCCTCCCTTTTTACCGGCTTCCCCTTCTTTGCCATCCTTACCTTCGCCTTCTTGGTTTCCTTCACCATCTTTAGGTTTACCTTCTTCACCAGATTTCATACCCTCCTCCATCATTTTGTTGAGCTCTTCTTGGCCCATAATAATATCTGGTAATTGCATTTCACCTTGACCGCCTTTACCAGCAGACATACTCATACTTTCCTCCATATTATCCAAAACATCACTAAACATATCAGACAAATTATTAGTGGCAGTAATGGTGAATTGCTGATTTGATATGGCCTGAAAAAGATGATTGTCTGCGAACAGCTCCAAAGCTTTATCAATATTATAATAAACTTCTGAAATCTCTTTATTCACCTGTTCAGATAATTTTGGCTGACGCAGAGATAAAGCAAACAAACTATCATCGACATGTTCAAAATACTCACGCAAATTATTTTGCTTCTTCAGATAACTGGCAAATTTATTGTGATTCCCTTCAATATTTTTAAAACGATTCATTAAGGCTTCTTCTTCAAATGAAAACAAAACCAGATTATCAAGAATCTGACGCAACATATCCATATCCTCTTGCATCTGTTCTTGACCTCCAGCTTGCATCGCTCCTTTCATTTTAGAACTCATCTGCTTCATTTTCTCGGCAGCCTTCTTCTGACTCTTTTGAGCATTTTTTATTTGCTCATCCTTTTTCAGGCCCCCGTCATTCTCCTCAGAATCTGGCGTATTAATTTCTTCTAATTGATCAAGAGTATCTGATGCTTTTTGCTGTTCACTTTCAACTTCCTTTTCATCCAATTTATCACGAGGAATATCAATGGGTTTTTTAAGCGCTTTACTTTCCTTCTCTAAGTTTTCAATTTCTTTTTTATAGTCTTCGAATTTTTTGTTTAAAGCATCCTGTGCCTTTTTATTGTTTTCGTCGTTAGACTTTTCAGATAACACCTCTTGCTCCTTAGCCAACTTTTCCAAATCATCCTGAAGCTTCTCTAACTTTTTTTCTACATAAAAACGCTTAGTTAATTCAAGCATTTGTTCCAAACTACGCTTCTTACTTTTATTTTGTTTGGATAATTCTTCGAGTTTATCAATCAGCTCTTCTTTGTTAATTTTCTCTTGAAGACGCTCCAATTCACGAAGCAACTTTTCATCCTTTTTAAGTTGCTCCTCATTATCTTTTAAACGTTCTTTTAAATCTTCTTTAAACTGATCTTCTTTTTTATTTTCCTTCTGAAATTCTTTTAAATTATCTGTGAGCTTTTTATTGAAATTTTTCATCATTTCATCTTGCTGCTTTTGATATTTTAAAAACGATTCTAATTTCTTCTTATCATTAAAATTTAAGTTCTTTTTTTCGCGTTGGGTTTTGGTTAATTCATCAAGTTTTTGTTCTTGAGTATCGAACTTTTCAAAGGACTTATGCAAATTATCAATAGATTCACGCTGCTCTTTTAAACTTTTTTGTTCTTCTTCGGCTAAAGTACGTTTTCTATAGCTAAATATCTGACTTTTAGCTGTTTTAAACTTATTAACATAGTCATTATCAGTAACTTGAAAGTATAAATCATAAGAAATACCAGATTCAATTTGAAGATTATTAGGAAAAGCTGAAACAAATTCTGCAATATTTCCATTTGAAATAGCCATAGGAATAACCATCTTTTCACTTTCCTTATTTGAAGGATAATAAACCATTTGAAGTTTTGAAAACCCGTAGTCGTCACTTACTTGCCCGTAGAAATACAAACTTTGTAAATCAACAGAATCCTTTTCAACTTTCAATCTAATTTCTGGATATTCATCTTTAACAACACCAATATTAAACGCTAGGTTTTCATAATTCCGTAAGGCTTTATTACTCATGCTAAATGCATAGGCATAATTACTAAAAAGATGTTTTGAAATTTCAAAAACACCTTTACTAGACTCATTAAAACGTATGGAATCTTTGGCAATTAATTGCACTTCTTCAGTCGCCTTTGTCTTTAATTTCCATGTCACTTTTGTCCCTTCAGGAACCACAGCGTTACCCGTACTTTTTAAAATTTCATCTGCTTTTTTTGTATAATCTGGATACTCTAAAACCATATTGAAATTAACCAAGGAAGGCGTTTCGATAACATGGAGTTCGTAATACTTGGAATGCACTTTATTGGAAGACAATTGAAATTCGATATTTTCCTTAGGTTGCGAAAAAACATACTCGAACGTTCCTACCCCCTTTTGCTCTAAAAAATAAGTTTCATTATTATAAGTAATTTGAACATTTTCTGGAACAACATCGCCAGCAGTTTTAACCATTAATTTAAACGCTTTACTTTCAATAGCGTTTAAATTAGCGTTTACCACAAAAAACTGAAACGGTGCTGGTGGCTCATAAGCTGTTTTATAATCGACCACACGTTTATAGCTATCACTAAACCAGTTGATATTTCCAGATAAAAATATAATCGTTAAAATTATTAGAGGCACGGCCGCGTATTTTAAATACCCTACATTATCCTTAAAATTAACGGCAAGTTTAAATGGTACTGGTTGCAACTCTAACGATTTTTGGTCAATACTAGCAAGAAGCAATTCCGATTGTGTTTCATCGCGTTGAAGTTGAAGCACATTTAATAATTTATCATTAACTTCAGGAAAATGCTTACCGATAAGTCTTGAAGCCTCATCATAATCTATTCCCTTTTGAAGTTTTAATAATTTGGACAGCGGTAAAAAAATGAACTTGATTAATAAGCCCAACTCTACAGCAATAAACAGCCAAAATAATCCCGTTCTAAAACTTGGGCGAAGCCATAAAACAGATTCAATAAACAGCGTAAACAAAAAATATAGCAAGCCCATAGCGAAAAATAAAATCGCGCCTTTAAGCAATTCATTAGTATAATACCGTCTAATAAATACTCCTAACTTTTGCTGTATGATTTTGAAATTATTCATGTACTGTATGAAACTACTTCGTATATAAACTTTTAACTTACTAAACTACAATTTTATTTTTTACAAGGTTCAAAATTAGCCGTTAATTGTATCTTTGCAGCGCTTACCAATAACGTATTTAGGAAGGCATTTTCAAAAGAAATTTAAAATATCATGACCAAAAAAGTTCGTGTGCGTTTTGCACCTAGCCCAACAGGACCATTACATATTGGTGGTGTAAGAACCGCTTTATTCAATTATTTATTCGCTAAAAAACATGGCGGCGATTTCATTCTACGTATAGAAGACACCGACCAAAACCGTTATGTGGAAGGTGCCGAACAATACATTATAGATGCCTTAAAATGGTGCGGTATGCCATTCGACGAGGGTGTTGGCAAGGAAGGTGAATATGGTCCTTACAGACAAAGTGAACGTAAAGATTTATACAAACAGTATGCCGACGACTTAATTGCGTCTGGAAATGCTTATTACGCTTTTGATACTGCTGAAACTTTAGATTTCCATCGAAAAGACCATGAAGCAAAAGGAAAAACCTTTATTTATAACTGGCATAACCGCTTAAAATTAGACAATTCATTAGCGCTTAGCGCGGAAGAAACACAAGCGAAATTAGATGCCGGTTCAGATTTTGTGATCCGTTTTAAATCACCTCAAGACGAAACTTTACACCTTAAAGACATTATTCGTGGTGATATTAAAATAGACACTAATATTTTAGATGATAAAGTTTTATACAAAAGTGATGGAATGCCAACCTATCACTTAGCAAATATTGTAGACGACCATTTAATGAAAATCACACATGTTATTCGTGGTGAAGAATGGTTACCTTCTCTAGCTTTACACTACCAATTGTATCAAGCGTTTGGTTGGGAAGCTCCAGAATTTGCACATTTACCACTAATTTTAAAACCTACTGGAAAAGGTAAATTAAGTAAGCGTGATGGTGATAAATTAGGATTTCCTGTTTTTCCTTTAGAATGGAAAGACCCGAAAACAAATGATATTTCAAGAGGTTATAAGGAAGATGGGTATTTCCCAGAAGCTATGGTGAATTTCTTAGCCTTTTTAGGATGGAACCCAGGAACAGAACAAGAAATATTTAGTCTTGAAGCACTTATAAATGCCTTCGATTTAGAACGTGTTAATAAATCTGGTGCCCGATTCGATCCAGACAAAACAAAATGGTTTAACCACCATTACATGCAAGAACAACATAACGATATTCTGGCTGAAGCTTTTAAACCGATTGTTGATGATAAAACGGCCTCGGATATTGATTTACAATACATCAGTATGGCCGTAGGGTTAATTAAAGAACGTGCTACTTTTGTGTCCGATTTTTGGGATCTAAGCCACTATTTCTTTACGGCACCAACAACTTACGATCAAAAAGCCTCTAAAAAAGCATTTAAAGAAGAAACAAAAGATATATTATCTAAGGTGATTTCGATTGTAAATACCATCGAAGATTTTACAGTTGAAAACATGCAAACCGAAATTAAGGGTTGGATTACTAGCAACGAAATTGGCTTCGGAAAAGTTATGATGCCCCTACGTTTAGCTTTAGTTGGCGCTTTACAAGGCCCAGATGTTTTCGATATCATGTACATGATTGGTAAAAACGAAAGTATAAAACGTATTGAAAACGTGATAGCTACGCTATAGTTTAGCTCTAATATTATACACATCCCTGAATTTTTTATTTTCTGAAGTTCATCAGAATTAAAAAAAGTTCAGGGATTTTTGTTTTATAGAAGTTAGGTTAAACTCATAAAAAACTAACACTATTAAAAGTTAACTTCCCGTATAATGGAGCGTTTCTTTTTACTAGTAACCCTTCCAATTACACGATTAAACAAATAAACCAGAATTCATACTTCAGTTTAAATTTCAACATCAGCACAATAATAAATAGCCAATAAAAAATAATAAATTTTAAAAAGTAACAATAGCAGATAACGTGATCATGTGTTGATGCCCTTCAAACTTCGATTTACCTCCAGTATTGTCCACATTTTGCTTATTTAATTTATCAAGTATATTAGTAAAACCGTAGATATACCGTCCTTTTATCATAAAATTTCTAATGCCTACTGAAGCTCCAATAACACCATTAACATGAAACTTAGAAAGGTTCGTAATGGCTTCTGCTGTTAAATTAGAATAGTTATTAATATAATAATCTTCCTGACTTTCATCTCGGAATTCTAAATTTCCATTGTGCTGTAACATCGGTCCCAGATCAAGAGTAAGGTAATTTTTTATCAGCTTTACTTGGAGCAAAAAGTCACATTGCACTAATAATAATTTGTAATCGATAAAATTTTCCTCAAGACTCAATAAGCTCGGTCTTCCTAAAATTTCAATTTTATTTTCAGAAAACTGCATGCCATAACTAAAATTATACCATTTGTGCGGTATATCTACCAACGCGCGTAACCCTCCTAAATAACCATGAGAAGCTTTAGTTGTAAAATTATCAGTAAGCATATCAAATTGCGTAAGGCCTCCTGTAATACCAATACCATTTCTAATGATGAAATGGTTGGACTGAGAAAAACTTTTTGTAACAAAACATAGTATTATGGTTACTAATAATAAAAATGACTTATATTTCATACATGATGCGCTTAACGATCAAATATAGTATATTTTACAAATCTAAAACTTCTAACATTTTAAACTCATTTTTATGAATTTCGTTACCATTCCCATTATCGTCCTCGTAGTATTTATCATTATTTCGGGACTTTTTACCGTGAAACAACAAACAGCAGCTATTATAGAACGCTTCGGTAAATTCCAAAGTATTCGTCATTCGGGATTACAATTAAAAATTCCGTTAGTGGATCGTGTTGCAGGCCGATTGAGTTTAAAAATTCAGCAATTAGATGTGATCATAGAAACCAAAACCTTGGATGATGTATTTGTACGACTAAAAGTTTCAGTACAATACAAAGTCATTAAAGAAAAAGTTTATGATGCTTTTTACAAGTTAGATTATCCGCATGATCAAATTACTTCTTACGTTTTTGATGTGGTACGTGCCGAAGTTCCTAAAATGAAATTAGATGATGTTTTCGTTAAAAAGGATGATATTGCTTTGGCTGTAAAAGCAGAATTAAACGATGCGATGCTAGATTACGGCTTCGATATCATTAAAACTTTAGTAACAGATATCGATCCAGATGCACAAGTGAAAGCAGCGATGAACCGTATTAACGCCTCTGATAGAGAAAAAACAGCTGCACAATATGAAGGGGACGCACAACGTATATTAATTGTTGAAAAAGCAAAAGCTGAAGCCGAGAGCAAACGTTTACAAGGGCAAGGTATTGCCGATCAACGTCGTGAAATAGCGCGCGGATTAGAAGAATCGGTGGAAGTATTAAATCGTGTGGGTATTAACAGCCAAGAAGCCTCTGCTTTAATTGTTGTTACGCAGCACTACGATACGCTTCAATCTTTAGGTGAAGAAACCAACAGTAATTTAATTTTACTACCTAATGCGCCACAAGCAGGAAGTAACATGTTAAACGATATGGTTGCCAGTTTTGCTGCAAGTAACCAAATAGGTGAAGCTATGAAAGCGCAGAAAAAGAAACAAGCAGAAGATAATGAGTAAAATGTTTATTCGTTTATAAAAACGTTGAATTGTTTATTTGTTGAATCGTTGAACCGCATCTCTTGAGAAACGATTAAACAAATAAACAGTTAAACATCCTTAAAAGGGTGTCTCTCCTCCCATTCCTGCTTGGGATTCATTAATTTAAAAACCGGTTTTAAAAGCCAATTCCAGTAAGGGTTGGTATGTTTCATATACATTACCATAGCCAAAGGTTTCGCTCCTACAGAACTTTTTATGGCCATAGCAGTTCGTGCGTATACGATATGGGTAAATTGATATTCAATAGCAAAATTCAACATGGCGTAAAGCATGTTTAAATACACCTGATTAGAATATTGATGTTTAGAATCGTAACCTAAGAAGTACGTTTCTAGGTGTTTTCCATTTAAAATTAGGGTATAAAAACCTACCAATTCCTGATCCAAAAAATAACCATAGACTTTAAAATCATCTTTCAGATTTTGTTTTAAACTTAAAAAATGATTCTCTGGAAGTCTAAAACTGTTGAATTTAGCATTATTAGAAACATTTAAATACAATTTATGAAGTGTTTTATTATAGCTTTCAACGGCTTTTAAATCTAATTCAACACATGCTATTTTACCTAATTTCTTTCTAGCACGCTTATAACGGTCTCTGTATTTTTTTTTTAATTCGGAAGTGTAATCGTTTATGTTTCCCCAGTGAGAAGGCACTTTAAAAATCATGTTAGGTTGTACCGAAACTTGATGCAATTTATGTTTCTGAAAAACTGAAGTTTGATTATACAAAATATCATCAGTAAAAAAGTCTTTGAAAATCATTAAACGCACCGTTTTATTATGATTCGCTTTAATACGTATTTTAAGTGCATTTAAAGCTTCCATAACTAAATCTGAATATGATGCATATGAAATCTTTTTTTCGTTAAAGAACATCCCATGTTGGCCGGTATGTGTTAAATTACCCACTACTAGTACATTTCCTTTTAAAACCTTAGATACCATTTTTTGAAAAGCCTCTTTAATACAAGACACTTCCGATTTTCTAAACATATCTTCCAAATACAATTTGACATGCTGAACTACGGCAACACCAATAAGTACCTCATCAAAAAAAACACCTACAAAATACAACTGAATATTCTCTGGAGTGCCCTTTTCTAAAGCGATTAAATACTTCTTTTGAAGAAAAATATCATGACTTGTTAGAGCATCCCAAGATTTTGGAAGCGTTTCACTGCTGTTGTAAATTTTATAGGTTTTCAATAGAAATAAAAAAGACTGAAAATTACAATTCTCAGTCTTTATTTTAGTTAAAAAATTACAAAAATAATGTCATCATTAATATTACTTCCAAACACAAATAATACCTCCCATAATAGCTAAAGTTACAATCCAATATCCACTATTAATAAAAATATACTTGGCGCCTTTACGCTCAAATAAAGCATTGGTTCCTAAAATTGGTAAAACAACAAATATACCAGTAAGCACGCCGTGTAAAGCCCCATGTTTAAAGGTTCTAAAAGCATTGGCATAATCGGAAATAAACACATCATAAGACGGTAAAGCCTTGGTTGGGTCTCCTCCTACCAAGCTTAAAGCTCCGGCTTGATGTATAACAATACCTGGGAGTGCAGAAGATAACATGAATGCAAAAAGTAGGGCCAATCCAAATATTTTGACCATGTTTCCGCCTTTTAATTCGGTTTCAGATAAGCCTGCAGACTTTATCCATGCATTTCCAAATACTTTTGGGTTGTACCAAATAAAACCGACTACTAAAGCTGAAAAAGCAGCAACTAGCATCGCAATTGGGTTAAAATAAGCTTCCATTTAAAAAAGTTTAGTGGTTAGTCTATAAATATAGTTAAAATAGGTAGAGTACGCATTAACAAAATTAAATACCTGCGCTGTCGCTAGTCTGTAACTAGTGATATAAATCAAGAATCTTCAAACCTATAAAACCTGCGCTGTCGCTAGTCTGAGACTAGTGGTAATAGTAAACTTTATATAAAATAATACTCTTGTGGCCACTAGTCTCAGACTAGCGGGAACAAAGAAATACTTTGAACAATTTATGCGCTATCGCTAGTCTGTGACTAGTGATATAAATCAAAAAAATCAAGAATCTTCTAACCTATAAAACCAGGATTATCAAGCTCTAAAACGGTATGATCATCTTGAAAATTTCTTGCACTTGAATATTTCCATTCTTCTGGTTATGCCACAAATCCACTAACAACAGGATTATTATGAATGTAATCTATTTTTTGCTTTATAACTTTGTCACTCCATAGTTCTATTGGATGATTATGATGTTGCCAAAACTGATATTTGCTAACATTAACATTCTTTTTCCCAGCATACTCAAACATCAATAATAACCATTTTTTTCGGCTCTCTTGGGGATTATTAACAATAGCTTCTATAATTTTTTTAGAAGTGAACTTTTTAAAATCTCTTAGTAATTCCATAGGTTCATCCTTCGAAGACCGGAATATAAAGTGAATATGATTAGGCATAAAACAATAGCAATATAATTGGAGACCTTTATATTCTCTACAGTAATTTATACTGTCTACCAATACATTAAAATACGACTGCCTAGTAAAAACATTAATCCAATTTACGGTGGCAAAACTGACAAAATATAAACCTGATTTATTGTGGAATTTATAGTTTCTACTCATGTTTTAAATGTAAGCAAAAACTTTATACTTTATTGCAGTAATACATTATTCCTGCGCTGTCGCTAGTCTGTGACTAGTGATATTAGTAAATTTCATATAAAATAAAACACTTCTTGCGGTCACTAGTCACAGACTACCGTAAACGTGCGTATGAAAACCTGAATCAAATTCAGCTTATATGCGCTCCCGCTATTCTTTGACTAGTGGTATTAAAACTTCATTTAAAATAACACTTATTGCAGCCACTAGTCACAGACTAGCGGAAACGTGCGTATGAAAACCTCAATCAAGTTCAGGCTATATGCGCTCTCGCTAGTCTTTGACTGATGGTATTAAAACTTCATTTAAAATAACACTTATTGCGGCCGCTAGTTACAGACTACCGGAAACGTGCGTATGAAAACCTCAATCAAGTTCAGACTATATGCGCTGTTGCTAGTCTTTGACTGATGGTATTAAAACTTCATTTAAAATAACTCTTATTGCGGCCACTTGTCACAGACTACCAGAAACGTGCGTATGAAAACCTGAATCAAGTTCAGGCTATATGCGCTGTCGCTAGTCTGTGACTAGTGATATTAATAAACTTCATTTAAAATAACACTTCTTACGGCCACTAGTCACAGACTAGCGGAAACGTGTAAACTATAAACCTTCTGCTTCAGTAACTAAAAGTGCATTTTTATCTTCTAAAGCTTTCGATATAAAAGCGTTTACTTCTTCGTTTTTTTCTTGTCCGTTTTCTAATAAAACGCTTAAAACTAGAGCTACAGCAATACGTGTTCCTACTTTTTTAACAGCCGTATTAAATAAAGGCGCCAATTCTTCATAAGACACTTGTTTTGCTAATTCTAAAATTTCAGCTTTCACCTTTTCTTGTTTGGCTTCTGGTAAATTCGTGTATTTTTTTCCTAATTGCTGAATCACATCAATAGCCTTACGTTGCGGCATATTCTGTTTTTTAGGTGCATTATTTTGCTGTGGTTTTGGTTGTGCTTTAGCCCAAGAATCACGTAAACCAACTGTTTTGTTAAACACTAAGTTTTCAGTCGTTGAATCGTCATCCACATTAAAATAACCCAAACGTTGAAATTGAAAACGGTCACCGATTTGAGCGTCTTTTAAACTTGGTTCTACAAAAGCAGTGATAAGCTTTAGGGAATTCGGATTAATAAATGCCATAAAGTCTTTGTCTTGATGACTATCTGGCGCTTCATCATTAAACAAACGATCGTATTCACGCACTTCAGCTTTTACTGCATGATCTATTGAAACCCAGTGCAAGGTCCCTTTAACACGTTTTGCAGTGTCTTCAGAATAGGTACAATGGATTTCGGTCACTTCACCGTCAGCATCTTTAACCACACTTTCAGCTTTAATGATATATGCATTTTTAAGACGCACTTCGCCACCTAATTTTAAACGGAAAAACTTATTACCAGCTTCCTCTTTAAAATCGGCTTTTTCAATATATAGTTCACGAGAAAAAGGTACTTTTCTAAAACCAGCACGGTCGTCTTCTTGATTATTTTCAGCGTCTAACCATTCTACTTTACCTTCAGGATAGTTAGTAATCACCACTTTTATAGGGTCTAAAACCGCCATAACACGTGGCGCTGTTTTATTTAAATCCTCACGAATACAAAACTCTAAAAGCGAAACATCAATCACATTTTCACGTTTGGCAACACCCACGGTTTCCACAAATTTTCTAATAGATCCAGGGGTATACCCTCTTCGGCGTAAGCCAGAAATTGTGGGCATTCTAGGATCATCCCAACCATTAACCACGCCATCTTCTACCAATTTAAGCAACTTACGTTTACTCATAATGGTATAACTGAGGTTTAAACGCGCAAATTCGCGTTGTTTTGGCCTTAATTTAGATTCTACTACAACTTGGTCTAAAAACCAATCGTAAAGCTCTCTATGGGGCTTAAATTCTAAAGAACATAAGGAATGTGAAATTTGCTCTAAATAGTCACTTTCACCATGGGTCCAATCGTACATAGGGTAAACACACCAATCATCACCGGTTCTATGGTGATCTTTCTTTAATACGCGGTAGATAATAGGATCACGCATCAACATATTAGGATGTTGCATGTCTATTTTTGCACGCAAAATATGTTCACCTTCATCGAATTCCCCTTCTTTCATACGTTCGAATAAGTCAAGGTTTTCTTGAACCGTTCTATTTCTAAAAGGCCCATCAATACCAACTTGTGTAGGGGTTCCTTTTTGTTCTGCCATGGCTTCACTAGATTGTGAATCGACATAAGCTTTTCCTTCTTTTATTAAAAGAATAGCCCAATCATAAAGTTGTTGAAAATAGTCTGATGAAAATAATTCTTTATCCCAGGTATAGCCTAACCAAGCCACATCTTTCTTTATGGCATCAACATACTCCTGCTCCTCTTTAGCCGGATTGGTATCATCGAATCTTAAGTTAACCGGTGCATTATATTTTTCACCTAAACCGAAACTAATACCAATAGCTTTGGTATGACCGATATGTAAATAGCCATTTGGTTCTGGTGGAAATCTAAAACGCAAGGCATCCTTAGGCATTCCGTTTGATAAATCTTCCTCTATAATTTGCTCAATAAAATTGAGTGATTTTCTTTCTTCAGACATTTCCTGATCTTTTTCAACTAAATAAGGGTCAAAATTACGGAAATTCAAGTTATTTTTGCCCAATATCTCTAAGCAAGCGTAATAAAATTTTATAAATTAACAATAGTTCATTAGATACTATAAAATTGAACTTTAGTAGCGTGTCAAATCGAGCGCAGTCGAGATTGTATTTATGTTACTGAAACATTCTCGACTACGCTGAACTGACAATAAAATTAAATTTATTTCAGTATCTTAAGACATCCAACGTATGTCAACGAAACGAAATACTATTATGAAAAACTTAGATTATACCTGTCCGAAATGCGCAAACAAAACCTATAGCATCGGACAAATGAGGGCAACAGGCGGGACATTATCTAAAATTTTTGATGTTCAGAATCAAAAATTCACTTCGGTAACCTGCAAAAAATGCACTTATACAGAATTTTACAAAACGAAAACGAGCACATTAAGTAATGTGTTCGATTTATTTACATAACACATGGGAATTATAACTGTTGAGAATATTAGGATTTTTG
Source organism: Pseudotamlana agarivorans (assembly GCF_018860245.1). GTDB lineage: Bacteria > Bacteroidota > Bacteroidia > Flavobacteriales > Flavobacteriaceae > Pseudotamlana > Pseudotamlana agarivorans_A. The sequence continues at coordinate 86,528 of NZ_JAHKPD010000008.1, read as the reverse complement.
CCAACCACGGCTGTCTAAAAGAAGAAACAAAAATAGGTAGCGATTATTCTGTTAATTTAAAGGTTGAAGCGAATTTACAAAAGTCTGCAAAAACCGATAAACTTAGTGATACTGTTGATTACGTATTTCTAAACCGCATTATAAAAGAGGAAATGAAGGTCCCTTCACAACTTTTGGAAACGGTAGCTAAACGCATATTAAACCGCATTTTTAAGGAAAATAAATCGATTAAAAAAGCAACCGTTTGGGTAAGTAAATTAAACCCGCCTATTGGTGGTGATGTTGAAAAAGTGACTATAAAAATGAACAAAAAGCGTAAAAAGTAATTTTATATATAGAAAAGTCACAATTTTTTATACATTTGCAGCAGATTTCAAAAACCATTGAAATTGCACATAGAAATGGCGTCGTGGCCGAGTGGCTAGGCAGAGGTCTGCAAAACCTTGTACAGCGGTTCGAATCCGCTCGACGCCTCAAAAAAAAGCTTTCAGTTTATTCTGGAAGCTTTTTTTGTTTTATGGGAGGTTTTTAAGAGTTCTGTGCGGACACCCCTATGGCCCTCTCGAGGGGATAGGAAATCTGCTGCTCTAGTTTCTCCTTGTTTCGCTCATACGCTTTAGGAAATAACCCTTGAATTAGTAACAAAATTCCGAAAGCAAAAATGACAACAGCAATTACTTTTTTTGTTTTAAAAATAAGGCGTGGTGTTAGTTTGGCTTTTAAACGCTTAGCGATGACAATTTTAATAAGATCACTAATAAAATAGGCGCCCAACATGGAAGCTATAAAAATAGCACCACCATGTTCTGAAGTGGTTAAGGAATCACCCAAAACGATAAAACCCAACCAACCTAAAAGCACACCAATATTTATAAAATTGAGTAAAAAACCTTTAATAAATAACTTTCCGTAGTCTTTTTGAATTTCAACTTTGTAATATTCTTTAACAATGGTTCTAAAAGATTTTGATGTTTTTATAAAGGAAATAATACCGTAAACGATGAGTAAAACACCACCAAAAATTAAAAAACTGGGATCGTTTCCTATTTTTCCTCTTAAATTATTAGTACTATAAAAAGCGATTAAAATAAAGATAATATCGGCAAGAATCACTCCTAAATCAAATATTATAGCTGCTCTAAAGCCTTTTGTAGCACTAGTTTCTAGTAACACAAAAAAAACGGGACCAATGGTAAAGGCAAGTATAATCCCAAAAGGAATGGCTGTTAAAATATCATCAAACATAAAACGGTGTCGCTTTATACAAAGTAAAGAAATATTTAAAGCAATAGGAAAATGAAAACACCATAAAAGCAAAAAACCATCCAATTCGGACGGTTTTTGTTTCAAAATATATGTAATCCTTATTGATCCATACGCTTTACACTACCACCTAAAGCCGTATTTTCATTAATAACTTCAGGTTTTCCGTAGATATAAACATTTCCTCCAGCTCTAATTTTAGCATTCACTTCTTGGGTAGCATTAACATGAGCTTCACCAGCTGCTTTTATAGAAACATCGGTGTCTTCAGTAATTAATGCTTCTCCTTTAAAAATACCTCCAGTATAAATATCTACTTTTTGATCCTTAGAAGTGCCTGTAACCGTAATTATACCGCCTGTAACGGCTTTAACTAATGTGTGTTTTACATTAACTGGTACACTAATCGTACCGCCTTCTTGGGCTCTTAAATCAATTTCAAATTGTTCGATAACATCATCAGAGGTAATTTGAGCACCTTCATTAACATCAATCACATCAATATGTTTATAATATAAGATCACCTTAGTATCTATTCCATTGAATAGTTTTTCAATGTTCATTTTTACTTTTAGCTTTCCGTTTTTATTGTTAACAGTAACCTGTCCAGTATTTTTACCTTTGATAACTATTTTATTTTCTTCCGATTTTACAAGTTCTAATTGAATTAAATCGTAAACTTTTAGTTCTGTAAATTCTCCAACGGTTTTTTCTACAGTTTCTTGTGCAAAAATACTTCCAGAAATTATTAATGTTAAAATGAAAAATAGGCGTTTCATATGTTTGTTTGTTTTAGTTATAGGCACAAAATTATCAATAATTATACCACCCTAAATTTACTTTGTGATAATTTTAATTTTCTTGTTCTGGCTTTCCTAACAAGTTAAAATCAAGGTGTTTCTTAACTAAATCGGTATTTTTAACTTTAACAACAACTTCATCACCAAGCTGATAGGTCATACCTGTATTTCTTCCAACCATAGCAAATTGATCTTGATCGAAAGCATAATGATCGTCGGTCATATCACGCACACTTACCATACCTTCACATTTATTTGAAATGATTTCAACATAAATACCCCAGTCGGTTACTCCTGAAATCACCCCAACAAAATTTTCGTTTTTATGGTCTTCCATAAATCGGATTTGCATGTACTTTATAGAATCTCTTTCAGCACGTGTAGCCAAACCTTCCATGTTACTGGAATGGTTACATTTTTCTTCGTAAACGTCTTCATTAGCCGATTTTCCGCCATCTAAATAATGTTGTAATAAACGATGCGCCATCACATCTGGATAACGACGAATGGGTGAAGTAAAGTGACTGTAATAATCAAAAGCCAAACCGTAGTGCCCAATATTATGGGTGGTATATTCGGCTTTACTCATACTTCTTATCGTTAAAGTATCGACTAAATTTTGCTCCTTTTTACCGTTTACTTCCTGCAATAAATGATTCAAAGAAGTGGCGGTTGTTTTACGATCTTTAAAATTAAGTTTATAACCAAATTTTGAAACAATGCCTTGTAAATTAGCAAGTTTACTATCGTCTGGCTCATCGTGAACACGATAAACAAAAGTCTTTTTAGGGTCTTGTTTTCCAACAAATTCCGACACTTTACGGTTTGCTAAAAGCATAAACTCTTCAATCAATTTATTCGCATCCTTACTTGTTTTAAAAAACACACCAACGGGGTTTGCTTCTTCATCTAAATTGAATTTTACTTCTACTTTATCAAAAGAAAGCGCTCCAGATTGCATTCGTTTACCACGCATGATTTTAGCTAATTCATCCATTTTAAGAATGGCATCGGCTAATTTCTGATCGGTTTTATAAGCTTCTCCTGTTAAAGAGACTTCAGCAGGAATGTTGTTGGTTTTCGATTCTAAAACGGCTTGTGCTTCTTCGTAAGCATAACGGGCATCACTGTAAGTTACCGTTCTACCAAACCATTGATTTTTAATTTCAGCTTTATCATTCATTTGAAACACCGCCGAAAAGGTATATTTCTCTTCATGCGGACGTAAAGAACAGGCCTTATTAGAGAGTACTTCTGGTAGCATAGGCACCACACGATCTACAAGATACACCGAAGTGGCACGCTCGTAAGCTTCATCGTCTAAAACCGTACCTTCTTGTAAATAATGCGAAACATCTGCAATGTGAATACCAATTTCGTATAAGCCATTATCTAAAACTTCAAAAGATAAAGCATCATCAAAATCTTTAGCATCTTTAGGATCAATGGTAAAGGTTAAATCCTTTCGCATGTCGCGACGTTTGGTTATTTCTTCTTCAGTAATGGAAGTATCTAACTGATTTGCAAACTGTTCTACTTCATAAGGAAATTCATGAGGTAAACCATATTCAGCTAAAATCGCGTGAATTTCGGTGTTATGCTCGCCTGGTTTCCCTAGTACTTGCACCACTTTTCCGTAAGGTGAATCGGCTTTTTCAGGCCAATCTTCTAATTTTACTAAAACTTTATCACCGTCTTCAGCTTTAAAGGTTTTATTGATAGGAATAAAAATATCTTTGTACATTTTATTACTATCTGCAATTACAAAAGCATATTTTTCATGCAATTGAATCACCCCAACATACTCCAATTTTGAGCGTTTAATAATATTTGTAATTTCACCTTCTAACTTGCCGCGTCTTCTACGTTTGTACACATAGAATTCTACTTCGTCATCATGTAAAGCTTTATTAATATTATTTGAAGCAATAAACACATCATCTTCAAAATCGTCACAAATAATATAACCATTGCCTTTAGCGGCTAAATCGAGCCTACCGGTATGGTATTCTGAGTTAATAACGGCTTTAAATTTACCACGTTCTACTTCTTCAATTTCTTGTTTGCCTTGTAAATCGCGTAATTTTTTTATGATTTGATTTCTACTACTGGCATCGTTTACGCCAAGTTTAGCGGCGATTTGCTTGTAGTTGAAAGACTGGTTTCTTTCTTTTTTTAAAATACTTAAGATCGTATTTGATAGGTTGGAAATCCCTTTATTCTTGGATTTTCCTTTTCTTTTTCTAGTCATTTAATATTGTAATTTATTCCTTTGAGATCTCGATAGTCATCGGGACAAGAGGAATCTATTATTTCAGTTATAAATTCATTCCGATGTAACAGAAAGAATTTATGTTGTTAAAATAGCACTAATTAGGAGAAGAATTGCTATATATTTCCAACAAAGCTACGTTTTTAAAATTAAACGAATATTTCCTTAAGTTTAATTTATATCAAAGTCAATTTTTTAAATCGTAATTCAAAAACTAACGACAACTTCCTTTCTCTTAACAATACTCAAAATTTAGAGTTATCCACACTTATATATATATTATTATTTTTCTTTTAAAATTTAAAAAAACAATGGTGGTTATTATAGGGTGTTAATAACTGGTATAACTTTTTTAAGTTTTATTTTGATGGTATTAAGTTTACGGTTTGTTAATAGGTTCTTAACAATGATATTTCGATTAATTGTCTAATTTTAAGTCTTTTTCATTTTTATATTCACAGTTGTTAACAACCAAAACCCAGACGAGTTTATTCATAAGTTTTTTTAATTTTGTGTTCATAGTGAACAATTTTTAGGCTGATAACATCGCTAAAAAAAATGAATTAAAAATTTGCTTTTTAAGTTCCGGTTTTTGATTGGAAAAATAAATGGATATTCAATATTTTTCTTTTAGAAAGTAATAAACAGTTATTAACAACTCATCCACATTTTAATACACATGGTTTATAATTACTACCTTTGTACAACAATACAATATAAGATATAAACATGACAATCTCAATAGGTAACGACCACGCAGGAACAGAGTATAAATTTGCAATAAAGGAACTCCTTGAATCTAAAGGATATACCGTAAATAACCATGGTACCGATGCTCATGATAGTGTAGATTATGCCGATTTTGTACACCCCGTAGCTAGCGATGTTGAAAATAACACCTCTACTTTTGGTATTTTAATTTGTGGAAGCGCCAATGGTGTAGCCATGGCCGCGAACAAGCATCAAAAAATTCGTGCGGGTTTATGTTGGACTAAAGAAATTGTTCACCTTATAAGAAGTCATAACAACGCAAACATATTATGTATTCCGGCAAGGTTTACAGCTATTCCGCAAGCTTTAGAAATGGTAGATGTCTTTTTAAATACCGAATTTGAAGGCGGAAGACACCAAACAAGAATTGATAAAATTCCGGTGTCTTGCTAAATGAGTCATTCTCATGGGCATCATCACACTCATGATCATCCCGATTTAAAAGGTCGGAACCTCGTTATATCCATACTTTTAAATATTGTTATTACGGTAGCACAAGTTATTGGCGGACTCCTATCTGGTAGTTTGGCCTTACTTAGTGATGCTTTACATAATTTTAGCGATGTTATTTCGCTTATTGTTAGTTATATAGCTACTAAACTGGTTAGAAAAAGAGCCTCTTACCAGCGTACTTTTGGTTATAAACGTGCCGAAATATTAGCTGCTTTTATTAACGCAGCCACATTAATTGTTGTGGCTATTTTGTTGATAATTGAAGCGGTTAAACGTTTTCAACAACCTGAAGAAATAGCATCTGAATTAGTCATCTGGTTATCTTTAGTGGCTATTTTAGGTAATGGTTTTAGTGTGCTTTTACTTAAGAAGGATTCTAAAAGCAATATGAATATGAAAAGCGCCTACATTCACTTACTTACCGATATGATGGCTAGTGTGGCGGTATTGGTTGGCGGACTTCTCATGAAGTATTTTCAATTGTTTTGGGTAGATAGCGTCCTTACTTTAGCTATTGCCGTTTATTTAATTTGGATGGGTTTTGATTTACTTATTAACTCTACCAAAGTGCTCATGCTTTTTACACCAGATTCGGTGCCTATAGAAAAAATTGTAGCTGAAATTAATACTTTTGAAAGTGTTAAAAATGTGCATCATGTGCACGTTTGGCAATTAAACGAAGATGAAGTACATCTAGAAGCCCATATCGATTTTAGTCATGATATTACCTTATCTGAATTTGATACCATTTTACAGAATATCGAGCAACACGTCTTTAAAAAATACCATATCAATCACGTGAATATTCAGCCAGAATATAGTTACGATGATGCTAAAGACGTTATCGTTCAAGATTAAATTCCTGCGAAGGCAGGAATCTCACGATTTAAATACGATAATTTCAAACTTATACATTTTTAGAGAAAGTAAATAACTATTTTCCGTATCAAAATCTCAACCTCGACACCGTTCTGTCTGACATACTACGTACATTTTAACTCAAATAAACCTCCCCATGCTTAAATATAAAATCAAAACTTTTGAAGATTTAACCACTACAGAACTCTATAAACTGCTTAAATTAAGAAGTGAAGTTTTTGTGGTAGAACAAGACTGTGTGTATCAAGATATTGATGGTAAAGACGATAAAGCCCTTCATGTTTTAGGGTATAAAGGGAAAAAACTTGTGGCTTATACGCGAATTTTTGAACCCGGATATTATTTTGAAGCTTCTAGTATTGGGCGCGTTGTGGTGGCTAAAAATGAACGTGAACACAAATACGGTTATGAACTTATGGAAACGTCTATTGAAGCTATTAGAATTCATTTTAAGGAAACGAAGATTAAAATTTCAGCCCAATATCATTTAAAAAAATTCTATAATAATTTAGGTTTTAAAGAAGTAGGCGATACTTATTTGGAAGATGATATTCCACATATTGCGATGTTTAGATCATAAGATATTCAGTATTTATTTTTTAAGTTTATCTTTTAATATAAAAAATAACCAATGCATCATTTATTTAAAATCAGTTTTTTAATAGTATTCTTAAATTTTAGTTATTCAAATGGCCAGTCTAAAAAACAGATTGAAATTAATGATATTTTCCCATGGTGTGTGGTTTCTTTTGATGCTTTAGAGCGTCAACCACAAGACCGTATTAGCATGCTTAAAGCCATGGGGTTTTCTAAATATGGTTATAATTGGCGTGAAGAACATCTGGATTATATTCAAGAGGAATTTGCATTAGCTAAAGAAAATGATATGGATATTGAATCTATATTTCTATGGTTAAATGCAAAAAGAGATAGCATAGGAAAGTTAAGTCCGTTAAACAAAGCCTTGTTAGCAAAACTTAAAGCTGTTGAAAATAAACCAGATATTTGGTTGAGTTTTAGTGATAATTATTTTAAAAATTTGAGTCAAGAAGATGCCTTAAATCGTGCTATAAACTATATTACATTTATAAAAGAAAAAACTGATGCTTTAGGTGTTGATTTGGCTTTGTACAATCACAGTGGTTGGTTTGGCAATACCGATAATCAAGTTGAAATTATAAAAAGATTACCAGATTTTAATTTGAAAATTGTGTATAATTTCCACCATGCTCAGGAAGATTTAGACGACTATAAACACGTATTTAAAAATATAAAACCTTATTTAACTTGTGTGAATTTAAATGGTTTACGTAAAGATGGTCCTAAAATTTTAACCCTTGGTGAAGGTAATTATGAGTACCCTATGATTAAAAACTTGTTAGATTTGGGATATGACGGACCCTGGGGTGTATTAGGACATATAAAAACCGAAGATGTCGAACAGGTTTTAAAAAGAAATATGGCTGGTATACAAATGATAAATGAAAAGTTAATGCAGGAGGAAGATTAAAGGTCGTTAAGATTATTTCACATTATCGTCAACATAAGTAATGACAATTTCCACACGACGGTCAAATTTAGGGTCACCACCTAAAGGAAATTTTCTACGCATACCTAAATGTCTCATGCGTCTTTTACTTACGCCTTTTTTAGCAAAATAGTTATAGACATATTCTGCTCTAGCTTCAGATAAATTACGTTTTTTAGTTTTTCTATTTACCGCATCACGTGAGTTTTGTGTGCAACAAACATGGCCTTGAATGGTAAAATAGATTTCTTTTCTATTAACTAAAGCATTGGCTATTTCTTCAAGTGTTTGTTTAGATCCTGGGTTCATTGCTACCTCACCAGTTTTAAATAAAATGGTATTGAATACTATTTTATCTCCTTTTTTACCTTCATTTATTAATTCAACGGTTGTTTTTTCTTTTTCGATTATTGGTGGTTCAATTTCGGCTATTGGTTCAGGAATTGGTTCAGGGCGTTTAGGTTCTACTATAATTTCAACTTTTCGGTTTAAACCTCGAATTTTTAAAATATCCTCTTCTTTAACAATTCTAAGCAAAATTTTGCCTTTACCATCTACATTTGTAATTAGACTTTCGCTAATTTCATTGTTAGAAAAAATGCTTTTTATCGCATTGGCACGTTGTTGTGAAAGGATTAAATTATACGTATCGGCACCACGGTCATCACAAAACCCGTAGATGGAAATCGATGCTATTTCAGTATCATTTAAATTGGAAATAAAAAGTAGTAAACGGTTCTCTTCGGTACTAGGAACGTCGTATTTATCGGTTTCAAAATAAACCTCATGTGTAAGGGCGCTTTGTGAAAAAGCAGACACAGATTGAAGTATTATTAATATAAACACTAATAATTTAGACATAGTAGGGAGTTCTATCGATATAAATATAATATTTTTAATCGAAAATTAAACTAGAAGTCTGTGTATCTGAATATTTTATAGATGAAGTGAAATTTTAGCAATAAAATATTCATATTGAAATAAATAAGTTGAAGATTTTCTACCTTAAATAACTTTGGTAAGAGGTTGAATTGCTTAATATTTCTGAAGCTTTTTTAATTTCAGTATCATGTATTTTGTAATAATTATATAAGCCTTCACGGTATACGTAGCATTTCACAATATCTTCCGTTAATAATTCTAATAAATAGGCTTTATTTTCATCTATTACGGTGTTTTTAGAGCTTTTTAAATGATTTATAAGCGCATTATACTCTTTTTCAATATTATCATTTAAAGCTTCCTTTTTAGAGGTTTCAAAAGCTTTCTTTAGTGCTTTTTCAGTTTCAGTTTCAAAGGAGAAATCATGCGTTTCTAAATAACTTTTGAAGTTTGAAAAATCTTTATCTGTCAAGGTGAAATTGTTAATATCTTCAATTTTATGATTATAATAATAATCTACAGCATAATTAAAAATTAAATCACTATCCTGAATAGCCTTTGTAATGGTAGGGTTTTTTGTAGCACCAATCGCTACATCTGGAAGTACACCACCTCCATCAAAAACTTTACGACCATTCTTGGTTTTAAACTCATGATAATTTTCTTGTTTTACACGAACGGCTTCGCCCTTTTCATTTCGATTCCAATAATCTAAAGATTGTATACAACGTCCTGAAGGGGTATAATAACGTGAAATCGTGATTTTAACTTGAGTCCCGTAAGTGAGTTGTTTAGGACGTTGTACGAGGCCTTTTCCAAAGCTTCGCGCACCTACAATTACAGCACGATCTAAATCCTGTAAGGCACCCGATACAATTTCACTTGCCGAAGCACTAGCGCCATCTATTAAAACTACTAGAGGTATTTCTGTATCTATAGGCTGATTTTGAGTAATGTATGTACGGTTGTATTTTTTTACCTTCGATTTTGTAGTCACCACAAGCTGTCCTTTTGGTACAAAAAGATTTACAATTTTAATGGCTTCATTAAGTAATCCACCAGGGTTTCCTCTTAAATCTAATATGATTTTTTTGGCCCCTTGCGCTTTTAAATCACGCAAGGCATAATTTGTTTCAAAATATGCTTTATTACTAAAACGACTTAAAACAATGTAACCTGTTTTATCATTAACCATCGAAAAATGTGGTACAGCTTTAATATCTACTTCGGCCCGTTTTATGGTCGCGGTATGTGTTTTTCCTTGGCGTAAATATGTGACTTCCACAGAAGAATCTGAGGTGCCTTTTAATAAATCGCCAGCATGATCTTTATATCCAGCAACTAGCGTATTGCCAATTTTTATGATTTCATCACCTGGTTTTAAACCCGCCTTATCTGCAGGGTAATCCTTGTAAGGTTCAATGATTAATAATTTATCTTTTAAAGTTTTTATACGGGCACCAATACCGGTATAATCGCCAGTATTATTAATTCGAGCAGCTTCAACATCTTGCTCGTTCATAAAGTTTGTGTAAGGATCTAGATCGGCTAACATACTCTTAATAGCCGTATCCATGAGGTCTCCAGGATTGGTTTCATCCACATAGTTCATGTTAAGTTCTTTAAACAATGTGGTGAAAATTTCAATCTGTTTTGCTATTTCAAAAAAATCATTTTTAAACGCCGATGTGGTTAAAAACACAACACCAACTATAACTGGAATTACAATTTTTTTATTGAAGATTTTTTTCATGTAATAGATTATTTTTCTGAAACCTGACTTCTAAATTTTTCAAATAAAAGTGTCATACGTTTTTCCAATTTAACATATTCTGGTTTGTCTTTACCAATGTACAAAATCATAAACGCATAGGGCTGACTTAAATTGTTAAAATATGAGGCTTTGTTTAGTCGGTATACTTCACGCATTAAACGTTTTATGCGGTTTCTATCTACAGCCAATTTAAAATGACGTTTACTAACAGAAACACCTGTTTGTGCAGGAATGTTAGTTTCAAAAGTAGTAGGCAAAAATACGAGTCGCAGCGGATATGCCGAAACCGATTTTCCTTCAGCAAACAATTGCTCAATAAGTTTTTTGCTTTTAAGTTTTTCTTTTTTATTAAAGGTAAAGCTCAATTGGTGTGTTTTAAAGCTCAAAGGTAATGAAATATAAAAGCTGGTTTTTAATTATCTTATTTAAGCACTGTAAATTTTTTGAAGGTTCTTATTCAGTCATAAGTCTTATATACGTCACCCTGAACTCGTTTCAGGGTCGCATAAAAGTACTCACATTGAGCTTTATGTGATACAGAATTTCAGCTTCCTATTCTAAATTTGAATTCACATAACTGCGATCCCAATCTTTCCAAACGACTTCATAACCTTGAGATTGAATCATTTTTTTGATACTTTCTGTAGACCGCTCATCTGAAATTTCAAATTGTTCTAACGATTGTGGTTCTACGGCATATCCCCCTGGGTTGGTTTTAGATTCTGCGCTAATAGAGGTGATACCCAATTTAATAATGTTGTTTCTAAAGGTTTCACTTTCGCGCGTAGACATCGATAATTCTACATCTTCATCCAATAAACGGTAAGCACAGATAAGTTGTACTAAATCAATATCTGTCATTTCTACCTTAGGTTCTACATCGCCTTGGTGCGGACGTAATCGTGGAAATGAAATGGAGTATTTTGTTCGCCAATAGGTTTTTTGAAGGTATTTTAAATGTAAAGCGGTGTAAAAACTATCTACACGCCAATCTTCTAATCCGAATAAAGCACCTAATCCAATTTTATGAATACCAGCCTTTCCTAAGCGGTCTGGGGTGTCTAATCGGTAACTGAAATTCGATTTTTTTCCTTTCGGATGATGCACTTTATAGGTCGCTTCATGATACGTTTCTTGATACACTAAAACAGCGTACAAACCTTCCGCGATAAGCGTTTCATATTCATCTTGATCTAAAGGTTGAACTTCAATACTTATGTTTGAAAAATGTTTTTTAACCAGTTGAATGGCATGTTTTAAATAAGATACACCAACGGTTCTATTGGCTTCTCCAGTTACTAACAAAATATGATCGTAGCCTAAACTTTTAATATGTGCCACTTCTTTTAAAATTTCGGCATCACTTAAGGTTTTCCTCGGAATTTTGTTCGTCATACTAAATCCGCAATAGGTACATATATTTTGACATTCATTAGACAAATACATGGGTATATACATCTGAATGGTATTCCCAAAACGCTTTTTAGTAAGCTGATTACTACGTTGTGCCATTTCTTCTAAAAAAGGTGTCGCGGCTGGCGAAATAAGGACTTTAAAGTCGTCTAAAGTTATTTTTTCCTTAGCTAATACGGTTTGAACATCTGCTTTGGTAAACGCATAGATTTCTCGCTCTAGAGTGTCCCAATCGTATGTATTGTATGTGTTTTTGAATGTGTTCATTTATTATGAGTAGTTAAGTAGTTAAGTAGGTAGAGAAGTTAACTCCTTCAACTCCTTAACTACTGATATTAAGAAACGAAGTCAACGGGCTACTGGCTTCTGCGTGTTGTTTTACGGGTGCTAATTTTGCGTTATATGCCATTCTTCCTGACTCTACGGCCATTTTGAAGGCTTTCCCCATTTCTATTGGATTTTGAGACACGGCTATGGCGGTATTAACCAGAACGGCATCGGCTCCTAATTCCATGGCAAATGCAGCGTGTGAGGGGGCTCCTATTCCCGCATCAACAATAACTGGTACATTGCTTTGTTCGATTATAATTTCTAAAAAGTCGTTTGTTTTAAGGCCTTTATTACTACCTATTGGTGCGCCTAGAGGCATCACGCATTGTACGCCAACTTCTTCTAAACGCTTACACAGTACAGGGTCGGCGTGAATGTATGGCATCACTACAAAACCTAATTTCACCAATTCTTCGGCAGCTTTTAAGGTTTCAATAGGGTCGGGTAATAAATATTTTGGATCGGGATGAATTTCTAACTTCACCCAATTGGTTTTTAAAGCTTCACGTGCTAATTCTGCAGCAAAAACAGCTTCTTTTGCCGTTCGAACCCCTGAAGTATTTGGTAATAAATTAATATGATTTTCTTTTAAATGAACTAGCATATCATCCGATTCATTGTCTATTTCAACACGTTTTAAGGCTACAGTAACAAGCTCACTTTCTGAAGCTAAAATACTGTCACGCATTAAACTTGAATTACTGAATTTTCCTGTACCTGTGAATAATCGTGATGTAAATGCTTTATCGGCTATTTTGAGAGTATCTGTCATTTTTTTTTTGAGGAGTTAAGAGGAGTTAAAATAGGAGTTAAGTAGTTATAGTAGTTAAGTAGTTAAAATAGGAGTTAAGGAGTTATAGTAGTTAAGGAGTTTTTGGTTTCCATACTTGTTCTTCTAAATCGTCTGAACTTTTTAAGAGTTGTTTAAAGACATTGATATTATTAAAATTTTTAGTGATTGCTCCTGAAACTGCTATGCCGTAAATACCTGCTGTTAGTAATTCTGGAATATCATCTGTTGTTAGTCCGCCTATGGCTATTATTGGTGTTTCTGTTTTAAGTGATTCTATAATGGCTTCGTAGCCTTTTAAACCTAAAACAGGACTTAAATTATCTTTGGTTTCAGTAAACCTAAATGGACCTAAACCGATATAATCTACTTTTTTGTTAATGAGGTTTTCACAGTCCTTTAGCGTATTGGCGGTACCACCTACAATTTGCCATGAGTACAATGCTTTTCGTGCTATTGAAGGACAGGTGTCCGATTTTCCTAAATGAACCCCATCAGCTTTAACTTCTTTTGCAATTTTATAATGGTCGTTTATAATTAATCGGGTTTGATAATGTGCGGTAATTTCTCTGGCTTCTTGTGCTGCTTTTAAAATCTTTTTTTCTGAATAATTCTTCAAACGCAATTGCACCAATTCGGCTCCAGACTGACACGCTTTTTGAATGTTCTCGATGTGCGCCTTTGGCGTTTCGCCTTGTGATATGTAGTGTAATTTTGGAATCATTTTTTTTTAGGAGTTATTAGGAGTTAAGGAGTTATAGTAGTTAAGGAGTTATTAGTAGTTCGAGTAGTCTAGGAGTTAAGTAGAATTCTTTTAATTATTTATTTTTCTTAAGATGCCTTGACAATAGGCGTTTAGCATTTTACTAACTTCTTGGATTAAATCTGTTTGTTTTTTATTGTTTTCTACATAACCTAAATCTTTTGATAGTATTAAAAAATATCGACATTCTTCCAATGATGCTTGTGAAAAATTATAAAAACGTAGTTTTTCTTTCGGACTTCTACGTTTGTAGCCTTCCGCGATATTAGCTGTTATTGAAACTGCGGCCCTCCTAAATTGAGACGTTAAACCGTAAATTTCTTCTTTTGGAAATGCCTTACTCATTTTGTAAACCTCTAAAACAAATTGATGGCCTTTTTGCCAAACTTTTAAATCTTCAAAACTTTTAGTCATTTCCATAAGATAACTTTATTCTCCTTAACTCCTAGACTACTTAACTCCTAAACTACTTAATTACTTAACTCCTAATAACTCCTAAATTCAGACTCCCGCAACCACCATTTGGTGTGTTCCTAGTAGGCCTTTGCTGCTCCGTAAATAGGTTTCTATGTAAATTTTAGTGTTAATTGCTGCATCTTTTATTGGGTAATTTAAAGCGATATTACATGCCAAACTAGAGGATAAAACACAACCGCTACCGTGTTTTTGATAGACTGTTTTATAGATAGGAAAAATTTCAATGGCACTTGTTTTATCGTAATACAATTCATCCCAGCCTTTTAAGTCTGAACGATGCCCACCTTTAAGATAGATTTTTGTAAATTTTGAAATATGTTCTATCGTTTTGCTAATGTTTAAATCAGGATATAAACTCTGAATTTCATCATAATTTGGTGTTATAATAAAACACTGTTTCCAAATTTTATCTAAGATTTCTTGATTTTCGTTATAATGGAAATCGAATCCAGAACTGGTTTTAAAAACAGGATCTAAAACCACTTTTATTTTTGGGTTTAGTTCATGTAACTTATCTAAAATTTGAGATAAGGTAATCCAGTTTTCTACAATACCTATTTTAACTACTGGAATATGAAAACGTTCAAAAAGCGTTTCAATTTGTGACAAAATAATGTCTAGGTTTGTCCAAATAGATTGTTTAAAATTCGTATCATTTTGAACCGTAATTGTGGTACAAACTGATAGTCCATAAAATCCGTGGGCTTCAAAGGTTTTCAAATCGGAAGTAATTCCGGCGCCTCCAGTGGGGTCGTGACCTGCAATACTTAATACATAATTATCAACTAACGATGTATAATTTGCAGTAGATGTGGTGTAATTTTTTTTCATACTATAAATTAGTTTAGTTAAATTGATAATAGCGTAGGTCGGACATCAATAGGGATTTTTATAATTCCAAGGTGATAAAATTGTAGGCCCTCTGGGGAGAGAGATATCCTGTAACAATAAAGATTTCTAGTTCATATTTTAATATTTGTTGTTTTTTTAAATTAACAAGGCTGCGAAAATACATATTTTAACGTTATAATATTCTTACAATTATGATTTTATGTGTATTGAGAAATACGTCTTACTTATTTATTCTTTTTTGTTGAAAATTTATCATAGTTTTTAAAGTTCCAACGGGATTTTCACTATGCCATATACCTCCTAAAACGCCAACACCTTTATAGCCTAGTTTAGTGAATTCAGTGAGGTTTTCTGTTGAAACACCACCCATACCAATTATGGTTTTATCAATATGGTTAACATCAAAGCCTCGGCCTTTATAACCTGCTTTTGAAATGGATGAAAACACCGGACTCAGTAAATGATAATCGAATTCGAAATAACAGTTTTCTATAGCTTCAGGCTCGTGAAAGGATGAACTTATCGTTTTACCAAACATGTTGAGATGTTTAAAATACTGCCCTGGATTATCGATATGATCGATTCGTTTTTGCTCTTGAAAATGGATGCCTTTTAAGTTGAAATCGTTTATTAATTCATGAAAATAATGGACTACTACTCTATTGTGATATTGTTCATCAATTTGATTTAAATAATCACGATATGCTTCTATAGTTTTATTTGGTTTCCTTAAATGATAGTACTGCAAACCTTCTTGAAATAGCTGATGTAGTATTTCAATTTCGTTTGGAATATCATTTTCTGGAGCTATTAGAATGATCATATTTTTTAATGAATAATTAATAATTAAAAATGAAGAATGAAAAGGTATCTAATTTTTCATTCTTCATTTTTAATTTTTCATTACAAATAAACCTCTGATCCTTTTTCTATAAATTCTTGAGATTTCTCCTCCATACCTTTTTGAATGACTTCGTTATCTACAATATCATTTTCGGCGGCGAAATCGCGAACTTCTTGTGAAATTTTCATTGAACAGAATTTCGGTCCGCACATCGAACAGAAATGCGCCACTTTTGCGCCATCGGCAGGAAGCGTTTCATCGTGATATTCAAGAGCACGTTCTGGATCAAGACCTAAGTTAAATTGATCTTCCCAACGGAACTCGAAACGCGCCATACTCAAAGCATTATCACGGTGTTGAGCGCCTGGGTGTCCTTTGGCTAAATCGGCAGCATGAGCGGCTAATTTATAAGTGACCACACCTACTCGTACATCTTCTTTATTTGGTAAACCTAAGTGTTCTTTAGGCGTTACATAACACAACATGGCGCAACCAAACCAACCAATCATGGCGGCTCCAATACCTGAAGTAATGTGGTCGTAACCTGGTGCAATATCTGTTGTTAAAGGACCTAAAGTGTAAAATGGCGCTTCGTCACAAACGTCAATTTGTTTCTCCATATTTTCTTTAATCATGTGCATTGGCACGTGACCTGGACCTTCAATAAAGCACTGTACTTCGTGTTTACGAGCAATTTGTGTTAACTCACCTAAGGTTTCTAATTCGGCAAACTGCGCTTCGTCATTGGCATCGGCAACCGATCCTGGACGTAAACCATCACCTAAAGAAAAAGCAACATCGTATTGTTTTAAAATTTCGCAAATGTCTTCGAAATGCGTGTATAAGAAACTTTCTTTATGATGTGCTAAACACCATTTTGCCATGATGGAACCACCACGAGACACTATACCCGTTACACGGTTGGCCGTCATTGGCACGTATCGTAATAAAACACCGGCGTGAATGGTGAAATAATCAACCCCTTGTTCAGCTTGTTCGATTAAAGTATCGCGGAAAATTTCCCAAGTTAAATCTTCGGCCACACCGTTTACTTTTTCTAAAGCTTGGTAAATAGGCACTGTACCAATTGGCACTGGTGAGTTACGAACAATCCACTCGCGGGTTTCATGAATGTTTTCACCTGTGGATAAATCCATGATATTATCGGCACCCCAACGGCAGGCCCAAACGGCTTTTTCTACTTCTTCCTCGATAGATGAAGTTACGGCGGAATTACCAATATTAGCGTTTATTTTTACTAAGAAGTTTCGACCTAAAATCATAGGTTCAGCTTCTGGGTGATTGATATTTGAAGGAATGACTGCGCGCCCTCTAGCCACTTCCGAACGTACAAACTCAGGGGTGATTTTTTCTGGAATAGACGCTCCAAAATGTTCACCTTTATGTTGCTTTCTAATCTCGGTCATCTCGTCGATTCGTTGGTTTTCACGAATGGCGATGTATTCCATTTCAGGAGTGATGATTCCTTGTTTTGCGTAATGTAACTGGGTAACATTTTTGCCCTTTTTGGCGCGTAAAGGCTTTTTTAATAATGAAAAACGCATGTGGTCTAAACTGGTATCGTTTAATCGCTCGTTTGAGTATTCAGATGAAAAACCATCCAATTGCTCCACATCACCTCGATCTTGAATCCAAGGTTCACGAATTCTTTCAATACCCGCGTGGATATTGATCTCCTTATTAGGATCGGTGTACGGTCCAGAAGTATCGTAAACGGTTACAGGTTCGTTAGGCGTTTTCTTTTTCGTCATCGAATCGGTTGTGTCGCTTAACGAAATCTCACGCATGGCCACTTTAATTTGTGGGTGAATTTTTCCTGGAACGTAGATTTTTTCGGAATTAGGAAACGGTTGTCTCGTAATACCATCTTGTTTTGGTGCGGTGTCTTTGTTTTTCATTGTTGTGGTGTTCCCTCTAATTCCCAAAAGGGGGGAATAAGAGTGTTAATATTTTTGAGTTTTTTAATACGTTTAGGTTCCCCCATTTGGGGTTAGGGCGCTTTACCCACCCTGAGTCGCTTGTATAATTAAAATATTGTCGTTTTCTGAAAAATGTTGGGAAGCCCAAACCTCTTTTGAAATGATCGCGCTGTTAATAGCCACCGCAATACCATTTTGTGGGGTGTTTAGTTGTTCAAGTAATTGAAGAATATTGAAGTCTTTAGCGACTTCCAAGATGTTCTCGTTAACCCGTATTTTTATCATTTCACAGTCATTTTTTAATTATGCTGTAAATTTTAAAGGCTTGAGAAATATGGCTTTGAAAAGAAAAAGTACGCGTCGTACTTTCACGAAAAGGTGTGTAAACACATATTGCAATGTGCTTTTCAACTTTTCCCTTCGACGGTACTAACCGCATCAGGTTCAAAGGGTTTTTCTCAGTTCTACAATTAGAACACCCCTAAAGTTTACGCGGCGAAGATATTAAAAAATAAATCGGGTTTTCAAGGATTGTCTTATCTTTTTTGTGATTGAGGGGTTAAGTATTTTATTATCTAGTTAAGGGTTAAAACCCTGCAATTTCATTGCAGCTACTTTAGTTTCTATAAATGTTTTAGTTTTGTTATATGTGAAATTATTATCTAGTTAAGGGTTAA
>NZ_JAHKPD010000008.1:0-67530 GCF_018860245.1 Pseudotamlana agarivorans | reverse complement strand
TTTAAATCCATAGTGGTTTATTTTTAATCCATAAAAAAGCCCTTTTGATTCATCAAAAGGGCTTATAAAATTTAGAAAAATTATTTCTAGTTGTCGTTATTTTCTCTATCGATATCGGCCATCATTCCTTCTGGATCGATGGTGACAGATTGTACTGTTTTTGAAGTTTTAAACGTATAGGTTGGATAAGCCCAAGCCCAGTCTTTTAAGGTTGTTGCGGTTGTTGGTTTTTCACCACGCATCATTTGTAATGGGATGTAAAAATCTTCAGTAGTACCATCAGCGTAAGTTACTTTTAGGTCTATAGGCATTGGCATGAGACCAATACGCTCTAAAGTAATGGTTTTGTCTTCAACCGATTTTACCCCATAATCGATGGTGTTTAAGGTACGTGTCCAATCGTTTAAATACCAGTCTAATTCTAGTCCTGAAACTTTTTCCGCAACGCGGATAAAATCGTTACCGTTAGGGTGTTTAAACGCCCATTGATCAAAATATGCTTTTATGGTTTTTTCCTGATTTTCTTGTCCGATAACATACGCCAATTGGCTTAAAAACACATAACCTTTGTAGTATGCCGAAATTGATGACGAACGGTTAAAATGAAAACGATCGGCTTGAGTTGTCATTGGTTGTTCGGTTCCAGAATTAGCATAATATGAATACACATCGTAGGTCTGTTTGGTATCTTTTTTAAATGATTTACCGTTTATTTTACTTTCTGCTAGTTTACCAAAGTATTGTGCAAAACCTTCGTCCATCCAATAGTTTGTCAATTCATTAGTTGCTAATAAAAACTGAAACCAAGTATGTGCTAACTCGTGTGCAGTTACACCAAATAAACCATCAAACTCACCTTCACCAAGAATTAAAGTACACATGGCATATTCCATACCACCATCGCCTCCTTGAATGACTGAATATTGATCATAAGGGTATTTTCCAATGTTTTCGCTGTAAAACTGCATCAATTCAACCGTTTTTGGTTGTAAGTTTTTCCAGTTTTCTAATTTATCAGCAGGCATGGTACTTTTATATAAAAAGTGCAGTAGCGGTCCATTAGGCACTTGCATGGTATCGTGCTTGTATTCTGGATCGGCAGCCCATGTAAAATCATGCACGTTAGGCGCTTTGAAATGCCATGTTAGTTTCTCTGATTTCGGAGTTTTTACAGTTCCTGTTTCATAGCCATGACCAACGTCATTAGGGTTTTGTATATAGCCTGTTCCTCCTACTACATAATTTTTATCAATGTTAAGGGTCACATCAAAATCACCCCAAACACCATGAAATTCACGACCTATGTATGGGTCGGCATGCCAACCTTCATAATCATATTCGGCTAATTTGGGATACCATTGTGTCATTGAAAGCGCTACACCTTCTTTGTTATTGCGTCCAGAACGACGAATTTGAATAGGCACTTGCGCATCAAAAACCATGTCGAAAGTTACACTTTCACCGGGCTGAATAGGTTTTGCGAGTTCAACTTCTAAAACGGTACCTACGGTTTCATGGTTAATAGTAACGCCATTTTGTTTAAGTGAATTGACCTTAATATAACCAATTTCATTAGGTTTAAGTTTGCCTATGCGATCTTTTACCCTAGCATCTGGATCAGGAATATTTTGAGAACGCACGTCCATTTCACTGCCTGGTTGAAAGGCATTAAAGTATAAATGGTAGAACACCTTGTTTAAAACATCTGGAGAATTATTGGTATAAACCAGTTTTTGAGTGCCTTTATATTGATAGGTGTTTACATCCATATCAATTTCCATTTTGTAATCTACATGTTGCTGCCAATATGTAGAACAATTTTCAGAGGTTGTTGCTGAAGTTTTTGTTGCCGCTGTTTGTTGAGTAGGTTTACAAGAAACCAGTAATGAAACACAGAAAACAGATAGTAGAAAACGATTCATATGTAAATTTATTTTGAAGGGTTATTTAAGTAAAAATGCCTGTTTGAAAATAATCGTACTGTTTAAAACAGAAACTTTTCAGTTTTCGATTAAGTTCAAGCAGGCATAGAAACGTGTTGTTGTAATATTATTTAGATGCAGATAATTTTGCAGCCATAATTAAGGCATTATAAGCATTTACCATTTTACCAGATTTTGTTAAATCGGCAAACGGACGAATATCTGAAGTATTACCTCCAACAATGACTTTTCTATTAATAGCTAAACCAGAATCTAAAATAACTGTTTTTACTTCCGCGGCTGTTAAATCTGGGTAGTAAGAACGAACTAATGCCGCAACACCAGCAACTGCAGGAGCAGCCATAGACGTACCGCCTTTAGTATCGTATTCGTTTTCTGGAGTTGTTGAATACACACTTGCTCCAGGAGCAAAAACATCAACGTTTTGTTTTCCGTAGTTAGAGAAACCAGCTACCATTTTAGAGCCATACGTTGGCGCTAAAGCACCTACTCTAATATAAGTATCTGAAACTTCTACATAATTAACATTATCATCTGGGAAGTTAGGCTCTGTATCCACATCTTTACTATCATTTCCTGCAGCATGTACAAAGATTACATCATTTTTAGAAGCATAAGCGATAGCGTCACGAACTAATTTAGCGTGTGGCGAATAGCTTTTACCAAAACTTCCGTTAATCACTTTCGCACCATTATCTACGGCATAACGGATAGATAATGCCACATCCTTATCGTATTCATCACCGTTTGGTACCACTCGAACACTCATTAATTCTACGTTGTTAGCCACACCATTTGCACCTTTGCCATTGTTACGTACGGCAGCAATAATTCCAGCTACGTGCGTTCCATGACTTTCAGATTTTTTAACTGGTTTTACATTAGCATCACCATAATATTTAGTAGACATATCATCTGGATCATCACCATTAACACGTCCTTTAAAATCTTTGTTTAAATTGTAGTTTAAACGATCGTTAATACTTTCCAGCCCATTTTTAATTTCTTTTTCAGCATCAGCCAAAGAGTCCATACCATTACCAAACATACTCATAGCAACTTGCTTAGCTTTAGTTAATTTTTCATCTTCGGTTTCAAGTGCTTTAACGTCTTCTTTAGAATAATCGGCTTTTCCAAAATGTTCAGTTAAGGCCGCATGAACTTCTTTAATCATAACATAAATTTGATCGTAGCGTGCTTTTGTTTCTGTCCATTTCTTGTATTCTACATCATATTCAGCTTCAGCTCTAGCGAAATCTTCAGAATTTTTGTCACCATTAACTAAAATTCTAACCATTTCTAATTGCTCGTCGTAACCTTTACCTAAAAAGTTCCAACCATGAATATCATCAACGTAACCGTTCTTATCATCATCAATGCCATTTCCAGGAATTTCACCTTCATTGGTCCAAAGGATTTCATTTAAATCCTCATGGTCAATATCAATACCAGAATCAATCACGGCAACAATAACTTTTTTTCCTTTTTTATTCTTAATTAATTCCGCGTAAGCACGATCTACACTCATTCCAGGAATGGTATCTTTAACAAGGTCTAAATGCCCCCAGTTATGCGCTTCGGCTTCAGTAAGTTCTGAAACTTTTAAAGGAGAACTATCAATATTTTCAACTGGTGTAGATACAATACTTGATCCACCGCAGCCATAAAGTAATACAGCTGCAAAAGCTGAAGTTGCTATTGTTTTAAATGTTTTCATAGTTACTTTTTAATTATATATGTGTTATTAATTGAATATATCTTGTGTTGTAAATGTGTCTTTTAATCGTACACCTTTTTCGGTGTGTTGCACGGTAATAATTTCGTTGTGTGCATCATGCTCTAAAAACAGATAGAGGTTTTTATTGGCAGCCATGTTTAGAAATTTTTCTTTTTCATCCATGGTTAATAAAGGTCTGGTATCGTAACCCATAACATAGGGTAGAGGCAAATGCCCAACAGTTGGTAATAAATCGGCCATAAAAGCAATGGTTTTGTCCTGATATTTTATCATAGGAATCATCTGCTTGTCGGTATGTCCGTTAGCAAAAAAGATATCGAAACCTAAAGCTGAATTTTTAAGGATATCGTTTTCTGGAAGGGCTGTGAATTTTAACTGACCACTTTCTTCCATAGGAAGGATGTTTTCCTTTAAAAAAGAAGCTTTTTCACGGCGGTTAGGCTCCGTAGCCCATTGCCAATGGTCTTCATTGCTCCAGAAATGCGCATTTTTAAAAGCAGTTTCGTAACCTGTTTTATCTTTGTTCCATTGGATACTACCGCCACAGTGATCGAAATGTAGGTGTGTTAAAAAAACATCGGTAACATCATCACGATGAAAACCATATTGTTTTAAAGATTTATCTAAGCTGAAATCGCCCCACTGGTAGTAATAACCAAAA
Organism: Pseudotamlana agarivorans; assembly: GCF_018860245.1. Classification (GTDB taxonomy): domain Bacteria; phylum Bacteroidota; class Bacteroidia; order Flavobacteriales; family Flavobacteriaceae; genus Pseudotamlana; species Pseudotamlana agarivorans_A. Next base: position 63,188 of record NZ_JAHKPD010000008.1, on the reverse strand, counting down.
AACTTATCCGATTGTTTGTTTCCCATACCATTATCGATCAAGATTAGGCGATCGCCATCTTGAATAAGAAGACATCTTGCGGTTAAGTCAATCATGTTATTGGAATCTGAAGGGTTTGTACGTTGCCAAATCGATTTTGGAACGACGCCAAACATGGCGCCACCATCCAGTTTAAAATTGCCCGTGTTTATAGGAAATAAGGTCATACGGAAACAAAATTACGGAATCTATTAACAAACGGCTTAAATGTTAAGAATATATTAAGAAGAATTGTAGAAAAAACCCTTGTTTAATGTCTGTTTTGTTTCTGTTTCTGAAATTTATAGGCCTTCTATAGGAGGAATGGGGTTATACAGGGCTGTATTGATAATTAATACCTTGTTATTTTAAAGTTAATTATTAGCTTCAATCACGGCTTTTAGGCGTTTGCCATAATCAAATAAGGCTTTTATTTCTTTTATACTGGCAAGGCGTTCTTTTCCGAAGATTAAAATGGATTTACCGTTAGATTCCACGTGGTAATACGGGTTACTTTCAAAAAAGTGAGTGATATCATCATTAAAAAACTGCGCAATACTTTTTTCATTTTCACCCATTAAATGAAAACGGTTAGAAAAGTCGTCATGGTTTTCAATATCAATGTCTTTAATCCCTGCTAGAGCCGATACTTTTTCTAAAAAACCTTCTTTATCCAAAGTGAATTCGGGTATCGCTTGATTTATTTCGATATGAATCATGGTTTTTCTAATCACTTCTTTCGCGATAAATTCACCTTCAGAAAATTCAATATCAAACAGTTTGATGCTTTTATCTTCAGTAGATAATTTATTGTAAATATGGTCGATGTGTTTAGTTTGGAAAAAACTAAAATTATTTAAGAAGGTGAGCTCCTTTTGGTGTTTCGGATTGTAGTTGAGGTGATAATCTTCCGCCAGACTGTACAAGCTATTTTGGCGTCTGGTTAAACTCTTTTTTATAATGCGTGGCACGGCTAATAAACGTCGTGAAGCTAGAGGATGTTTGGTGCCTGTATCGTGCATGTCTAGTCCAACCACATCAAAATGACCACCGCGTTTGGCGAATAATTCTTGATAATTATGAATGTTTTCCATCACGGTATTATCTACAAAGTCGCAAAGCGAAAAATCGACAATCACATCTTGGTCTTCAGGAACGGCGTCTAAATGTTTTTTTAATCTGAAATAATTTAAAAAGCTACAAAAATGCTTCACACTTACATAATAATTTTCTTTACCATCTTGTTCCTTATACATCAAAACGTTTGGTTTTAACACATTTCTAAAAAACAGTCCTGCACTTTTGTTAATGATGATATGAATAATTATGGTGGCAATAACCCCAGCGATAATCCCGGTAATTAATCCGATTTTTAGGGTAACCACTAGAGTGATAAAAAAGATGATGAGCTGCTCTTTTCCTATAGAAAACATTTTGGTAATAATGTCTGGAGAAGCCAACTTATAACCGGTGTAAACCAAAATAGCCATAAGTGCTGGGAGTGGTATACGAGTGAGTTGCGTGCTAAAAAAGACAATAAAAATAATTAAAAATAAAGCGTGAAAAAAGTTGGATGATCGGTTGTTTCCGCCTTGGTTTACATTAACCGAACTTCTTGCAATTACGGTAACCACATTTAAGCCGCCTAAAAAACCACTTCCAATGGTGGCTAAACCTAGGGCTTTTAAGTCGCGGTTTACGTTCGAGCGCCTTTTTTCAGGGTCTAATTTATCTACCGCTTTTATACTTAATAGGGATTCAATACTGGAAATGAGCGTGAGCCCGAAAACACTTCCCAAAAAGGCCATACTCCAAATACCATTAAAATTAGGTATGGGGATATCGGCTAGAATATTCTGAATGGAAGGAATACCAGAAATCATATATTCTTTAGATATGGGATTTGCTTCATGCAGCCCAATTTCAACATAATAACTAAATCCAATGGAAAGTATAACAATCCACATAGGTGCTGGAATAAGTTGTAAATACTTGTTTCTCACTTTAGAATAGAAAAACATAATCGCTAAACTTAATATCCCTGCAAGGGCTGCAAAAACAAGTCCTTTTTTCTCATAATGAACGGCATCGTTTAAAGTGAAAGGAATTTCTATGAGATAATCTATGGTATCCGATCGGTTAATTTTATGCGCTAACATGATGTGAAACTGCTTCCCTAAAATGATGAGCCCGATGGCGGCCAACATCCCTTGAATGGCCGAAGAAGGGAAAAAATCGGAGAGTTTTCCCATTCTAAAAAAGCCTAAAAGCAGTAAAAACAGGCCTGAAAACACAATGGCAATATAAGCGGTTTCAAGACCCAAAGTGGTTATAGCCACCAAGGTAACACCTACCAAGCCATTTCCGGGGCCTACAATGGTAACATGACTGCCGCCTAAAAGGGAAACGGTAATACCGCCTATAACTGCGGCAATAATACCTGCAATTGGAGGTGCTTCACTAGCCATCGCTAGACCTAAACCTAAGGGTAGTGCTATGAGACTAACTACAAAACCAGAAAATACGTTTTTTGGTAAGTCTTGAATAAATTGCTTTATGTTGCTTTTTTTTCCACTCATTGTAGAATTAGTACATCGGTTGGTAATTCGGTTAAAATATGTTCAATATCGTGGGGGAATAATCGGTCCCAAAAGGTCATTTTAGAAGGCGCATTCATTACGAGTAAATCGGCTCGAGAAATTTGGGCATAATGCCCAATGGAATAGCCTTGTTTTCCAAAAATGGCCTGTAATTTTATAGTTTTATCTTGGGTATAAGCTTCTGGAATATGACTAATAATCTCATTAATTCTAGAGTTTTCCCTAAGTTTTATACGCTCTTTCATGATATTTGCCATTCTTAGCGATTTATCGTCTTCGACCTTTACTGTGACTTGGTCTTCCTTAATTTCTTCAACAATTGTTAGCTTTTCAGTTTTTAATTTCGTGGCAAAATAAAAGGCAGTTGTAATGGTTTGTTCGGTTTTTGGGTCTTTTAACCCGTTTACGACGATATGCTGACACGGGATACGTTCTACAGCAGGTTTTATCAATAGCAGGATCGAACATTTGGCACGTCGCGTAATTTTTCTTGCAATAGAACCTACGTAATATTTTAGAAAGCGTTCGCGTTGTAGGGCACCAAGAATAAGTAAGTCAATTTTTTTTTCTTCGGAAATCGATAAAATAACTTCAACAGGATCACCAGTTTTAAAAACCACTTCGTAGTCTAATCCCTCCGATTTAAAGCTTTTTAATATGTCGTCAAGCTGATTTAATTTTTCCGCGGAAGCGTCACCCACATGAATGAGAAAGAGTTTAGCGCCTAAAAACACAGACAATCTAGCAGATTCATATAAGTTCGCTTTTAAGTTTGGAGAGAAAGCGACCCCAATTCCTATACTTTTAAAGGGCTTTAAAGACAAAAAGTGCTCAATTTTATGGTTAAAGTTGAAAGATAGTATTTTTAAAATCTTTAAATCGTCTGTTTTCTTTAAATTAGTGCCCTCAAACAGATTTTTATTTTATGTTAGAACTTGCTGGAATTATTATTTTAGGCATATTGGCGCAATGGGTAGCTTGGAAATTTAAAATTCCTGCCATTTTACCATTAATTCTAATCGGGCTTTTAGTAGGTCCAATTGCAGCAGAGTTTATCACACAGGATGGTTCTAAATGGATTGAACCGGTTTGGAATGGTACCAAAGGTTTTTTTCCAGGAGATGGCCTGTATTATTTTGTATCGTTAGCCATAAGTATTATCCTTTTTGAAGGAGGTTTAACCCTTAAAAGAGCCGAAATAAAAAATGTAGGCCCCGTAATTACAAAGTTAATTACGGTAGGATCTACCATTACATTTTTTGGAGCAGGGTTGTTGGCCCATAAAATTTTTGGTTTAAGCTGGGAATTGTCTTTTCTGTTTTCCGGACTCATAATTGTAACAGGACCAACCGTTATCACCCCAATCCTACGTAATATTCCCCTTAAAAAAGATGTTTCTGCAGTTTTAAAATGGGAAGGTATTTTAATAGACCCCATTGGGGCTTTAGTAGCCGTATTGGTTTTTGAATTTATTAGTGTGGAAGGTCATGTTGGTTTTACCAAAATGGCTTTAATGGAATTTGGGAAAATTATATTATTTGGTACTACTTTCGGGTTCACATTTGCACATGCCTTAGCCTTTGTAATCAATAAAAAATTGATACCGCATTATTTATTAAATGTGGTCTCTTTATCTACTGTGCTTTTGGTTTTTGTTGAATCTGAATTATTCGCCCATGAATCTGGACTTCTCGCGGTTGTAGTTATGGGTATGGTTTTAGGAAACGGAAAATTAAAGAACCTCAAGGAACTCCTGTATTTCAAAGAATCTTTAAGTGTTTTATTGATTTCAATTTTATTTATTTTATTAGCGGCAAACATTAATTTTGAAGATTTAATGTTGCTTTATAATTGGAAAACACTGGTCTTATTCTTATCGGTGGTTTTCATAATTAGGCCATTAGCTGTGTTTTTAAGTACCATAAATTCGACACTAAAATTTAAAGAAAAACTTTTTATTAGTTGGGTAGGACCCCGCGGAATTGTTGCCGCAGGTATCGCTTCGCTTTTTGGTAGTAAATTATTAAAAGAAGGTGTTGAAGGCGCCGAGTACATAACACCTTTGGTATTTATGATTGTATTAGGTACCGTTTTATTGAATGCTACAACAGCACGCTTATTTGCGAAACTGGTTGGTGTTTTTCTTAAAAAATCTGACGGTATTTTAATTGTTGGTGCATCGAAAGTTTCTAGACTTTTAGGGCATTATTTATTTGAAAACGGTAGGCATGTGGTGCTTATTGATAGTAATGAGAAAAACATTGAAAAAGCCAAAGAGCTTGGCCTCGAAGCTTTAACTACAAATATTTATTCAGACACATTAATGGATAATATTGAATTGAACGATGTAGGTTATTTAATGGCTTTAACAGGAAATTCAGATATTAATAAATACGCGATTAGTAAGTTTGGAAAGGACTTTGGTGAAAATGGTGCATTTAGGTTAGTAACACCATTAGAAATGCTTGACGATAGCGAAAACCCTAAAGAAGGATTGTTTTCTCATAAAGATGATTATAGTACCTTATATGCTTTGGCACGTAAACACCCTTCTATTAATGAAATCGAATTAGAAGATAAAAATCACTATCAAGACTTAATTAAAGCGACGAATAAGGATAAGGACATGATTCCTTTGTTTATTAAAGATACAGAAGGGGAATTACATATTATTTCTTCATTTAATTTAGAGGTTGAAACCATCGAAAAAGGGTACCTATTGGTTTATTTAGGAAAACCTTTTGATGTTGAGAAGGTACAGACTACTTAGATTAGTAGTTATAAAAAAAGCCTTCATTTTAAACTAAATGAAGGCTTTTTGGTATGTTATAAAATTTGAATTTTACTCTCCAATAATATGAAGTTCTGTAAATTCTTTGGTCAGTTTTAAACTTGTACCGCCTTTAAATCTCAATTCTTCGAAAGGAATAATGACATTATCAATTTCTATTTCCTTTATGGTAAATGGTAATCCGTGGAAATGAATTCTAAATGTTTTATAAGTGGTAATGAATTTTCCAGACTTATGTTGCTGAATGATAACTTCATTTTTCTTTCCTTGAAACTTAAAGTTTCTTAAGCTGTAACGGCCCTTAATATAATCGTAACCATCGGTAGCATCTTCATAAACTTCAGAGATTTCATTACCTTCTTTGTAATACACATCAAGGGTTAATTCTTCAACGGTTTTTTCGCCAACATACTGCTGGATCGGGTATTTAGGAATAATAGCACCTTCTTTTACAAAAATTGGCATACTATCTAAATCGGCATCCACCCAAATTTCTTGTCCGCCACTTACAACCTCATCCGTCCAAAAGTTAAACCACTTCCCAATCGGGATGTACATGCGTCTTCCTTTTAAATTTGGCCCTGTAATTGGGCAGGCTAATATTTGTTCACCAAAAACAAACTCATCGTTTCTATAGTGTGTTTGCGGATCTTTTTGATCGTAAAGCACTAATGACTTTAAGATTGGAATGCCTTCTTCAGCATACTTCCAAAAAGCGGTGTATAAGTAAGGAAGTAATTGATAACGTAGTTCAATAAATTTTCTAACCACATCGGTAATGGTTGTTCCAAAAGCCCATGGTTCTTGATCGCCGTGGTCTCCAGAAGAGTGCGTTCTACAAAACGGGTGGAAAATACCTAATTGTATCCAACGGGCGTATAGTTCGCCGTTAGGCTGTTCGGCAAAACCACCAATATCAGACCCTATAAAGGAGAAACCAGACATACACATGCGTTGTGCTTGTAAATTAGCAATGTTGAGGTGATCCCAAGTGGCTACGTTATCACCAGTCCAACTTGAGGTATAGCGTTGTGTTCCAGAATAAGCCGCTCTTGTAATTACAAAAGGTCTGTTCGGGTACGAGAATTTCTTTAAACCTTGGTAGGTTGCACGCGCCATTTGCATGCCGTAAACGTTATGTGCTTTTCTATGACTACAGTGGTTTCCGTCGTAATTATGACGTACATCATTAGGGAATGTTTTTCCTGGCACATCCATTACTGCTGGTTCGTTCATATCGTTCCAAACGCCGCGAACACCAATATCTTCTACAAGTTCTTTAAATAAATCTGCCCACCATTCTCTTACTTCTGGATTTGTGAAATCTGGGAAGTAACACTCGCCAGGCCAAACTTTACCTTTCATATAAGGCCCATCGGCACGTTTACAGAAGTAATCTTTTTCAAGGCCCTCTCTAAACACCGAATAATCCATGTCTATTTTAATACCAGGATCTATAATCACAATGGTTTTAAAGCCATCGTCTGCGAGTTCTTTCACCATACGTTTCGGATCTGGGAAATAGGCTTCACTCCATGTAAAGCATCGAAAGCCTTCCATGTAATCAATATCTAAATAAATCGCATCACAAGGTATTTGTAATTCTCTAAATTTTGCTGTGATTTCTTTGACGTTCGATTCCGGATAATAACTCCATTTACATTGGTGGTAACCTAATGCCCAAAGTGCTGGCATGGCGTGTGGTTTTCCTGTTAAATCGGTGTAGTTCACTACAACATCACCCATATCTGGCCCGTAAATGAAATAATAATTCATTTCACCACCATGTGCCCAAAAGCTGGTAATGTTTCTACGTTCGTTACAAAAATCGAAGTACGATCTAAAGGTATTATCGAAAAATATACCGTAAGATTTTTTATTGTGTAAAGCCGTGTAAAACGGAATGGTTTTATAAATAGGATCGGTATCGCGGCCGTAAGCATACGAATCGGTTACCCAGTTCTCAAAACGTTTTCCTTTTAGGTTATTATCTACAGGTTTATCGCCTAAACCATAATAACTTTCTCCTGGCTGCGCGGTTTTCGACATCTTTACAACATCGCCACCAAACTCATAACTCTCTTCCCAGTGGAAACCAAGCTCATCTTCACAAATTAAAGATTTATCTACGGCATCGTAAATAGAGGTACGTAAATCTAATTTTGAAATGTTACAAATAAGTTTTGAAGTGGTAATTATATAATTGTGGTCGTCTTCGGTAACTTCAAGGTGATTATAGCCTCTACTGGCGTATTTTGTAATGGCATAAGAGAAATCGTTGTCAAAAATGCCTGTAGTTGTAAATCTGAACCGGAGAATACTATCTCTTCTAACGGTGACTTCTAAAATCACACCGTTTGCAGTAGTAAAAGATAAAACGTTGAGATTCTTTTCGTATTTAACTATTTTGGAAGGAAAAAGATTTCCTTTATATTCTAATTCGGTATTTAAAATCATATGTGGTAGTTATTAGAATTCATTAACGAATTTAATAAAATTAAGTCTGTATTCATATCGGTTATCATTAAAAAACAAATGTAAATGTTATGTAATGAACAAATAATGAAGGGCTTAATTCACTAATTCCTAAAAGAAGATAAAATGAGAGAATTAGGCTACCGTAATTGTTTCAAAAACAGAATAATTAAATTTTTAATAAGTCTGCTGCATCTTCATCTCTGTATTTATAATTTGCTTAACCGCTTGTTTGTATTTAATTGGGTTAGAGGCTTTTTTTATGGCTTTATATGTTTTTTGCGGATTTGAAGTGGTTTGTGCGAAGTATTCCCAAAAGCCAAGCATTTTCATTTTAATAGGTGTTGGTCCAGATAAATAAGCATCGTATTGCTCGTAAATAGTATCGTGAAATTCTGAAAAAATAGCCCAACGGTTTTCGGGATAAACAGTGGTATTATTTTTTATCATGCTAGGCAAAAAGGGATCGGCAATTAAGCCACGGCCAATCATAAAGTGATCGATTTGTGGAAAGCGGTCTTCAATAGCATTAAATGCTGAAACACTAGTGATATCACCGTTATAATACAGTTTGTGCTTGGTGCTACTAATGCATTTTTCAAAAGCATCTAAATCAACAGCACCTTTGTAAAGTTGTTTCCCAATTCTGGCGTGAATGGCCACATTTTTAAGAGGATAAGCATCTAAAATAGGGAAGGTGTCTAGAATTTCTTGAGCATTTTCATAGCCCATACGCATTTTCATAGAAACCAAAATATCAGTGTCGTTATGGGCTTTGTGAAGGACTTCGTTTATTCTATTGGGCTGACAAATAAGTCCAGAACCCATACCCGATTTGGTGACCATAGGGTAGGGACAACCCAAATTCCAGTTGAGTTCTTTGTAGCCTAAACTTTGCACGTACTTCGCAACATAAACAAACTCGTCGGGATCGTTAGTGATGACCTGAGGAATCACCTCCAAGGTGGTATTGTTTTCAGGCAACAAATCGTTTTGATAAGACTGCTTAATTTTTAACTTACCGTTTAGCCTAATGTAAGGCGCGTAAAAGGTATCAATGCCACCAAAATAATGGTTAAACGCATTACGAAATCTGAAATCGGTAAAACCTTGTAAAGGTGATGAAAGTAGGGTTGCAGCCATGTTGTTAATTCGAGCTGCAAAAATAAAGCTAATCTGTAGAAATACCATTTCACCAGTACAGCGTTTTTTGTTTTTTATTTAAATGTTTACGTGGTTGAGGTTACGAGAGCTGAATAATAATTCCTGAAATGGCAATAAACAAACATAAAGGGGAAAAGATTTTGGTGTCTGCTTTAGCGAATTGTGTTTGCTTTACTTTTTTAAAGAAGCCTACATATTTAAATTCACCAATAGCACGAATGATGAATATTATTGGAATAATCCACCCGCCATAGGTGAATACCCATTCCGGTAAAACAAAATCTAGCAACCCTGCTTTGAGGCTATAAAAAAGCGCAAAAGCTGTTAAGCCCAAACCTACAATGGCGCTATCGTATTTTTTAGGCTTTAACATGAGTTCACCGTTTTCGTTGGTTGGTAAGGAAGCATGTAACCCGAATTGGCCTCCAATGACCCAGTTGAAGTGAATTAATCCTAGTGTTATAAAGATAAGGCTTAGTATTGTTGGTAAAAACATGGTTTATGCAATATTAAATTCTGATTCATCCATTTCTACGCTAAATCGTACGTTCGTTTTTAATGCACTAAATACTTTTAAAATCGTTTCAATAGTGACGTTTTTAGTGTTTCTTTCTAATTTAGAGATTTGAGATTTTTGCACTCCAACTAAATCTCCGAGTTGTTCTTGGGTTAGTTTTCGTTCCTTGCGAACAGTCTTTATCATATCACCAAGCACTTCCATTCTTAATTCAAATTCATATTTGTCTCTTTCAGGCGTACCAACTAATCCAATATCCTTGTCCTTCATTTGGTCAAGTGTCATTCTTTTCATTTTCATAGTATTTCAATTAAGAGTTTTAGATAGAAAGAATTAAAATAGTACATTATACTTTACTTTTCAGTAGCAGAGCCCCTCAAAATTTTTTCCATTTTTCGGCCTTTAGCCAGTTCATCAACTAGTTTGTCTAAATATCGGGCTTGTTGTGTTAAAGGGGTGGTAATATCTTCAATGCGATAGCCACAAATCACGCCCGTTATGAGGTGAGCATTTTTGTTTAAGGTCGCTTGTTCAAAAAAGGTTTTAAAGCTGACTTTCTCTTGAATAAGGTTTTCAAGTTGTTCTGGGGTAAAACCCGTTAGCCATGTTATAACTTGGTTTAATTCGGCTTTTGTTCGCCCTTTTTTCTCAACTTTCGTGATGTAATCCGGATAAACAGAAGCAAAAGTAAGTTTGGCTACGCGTGCGTCGTGTTCTGGAGTAGTTGTTGACATGATATAAATTTACAAAAAAATCCAATTTTAAACTTTTCTAGAAAGTGTAAAATTGGATTTGTGTTGTTTCCTGATGAAAACCTGAATCAAGTGCAGCTTGACGAGATATTTTCTTCCAAAGTTGTTTAAAGCGACTTAATCGGTGTGATCTGTTACCACTTCGTGCAATACCACTTGCGCGGCTTTTTCATAATCATCATGCCACCCAAAATAATTACCAGTTTTGAAATAGTTTTCATGCACATAGCCATTCCCTACATAATTGTAAATTTCTGTATAGTCTATGTTTAAACCTTTGGCTTCGCAAACTAGGGCGCAATACATTTTGCCGTTTTCAATTTTAATTTTGAAGGTGAATTTTTCATGATCTACACGTCCGAAATCTAATTTAGCATCATATTTACTAGTCCACGGATCGTTATTTTCTGGTTTTGTATAATAATCAATTTGAATCATACCACTGTTCCATCTAATTTTTACCGTAGCAGGATTACCGGTAATTCCTGTCGATTCTTTTCCGTGAATTTGTGCAACGATGGTGCGTCCGTTTCCTTCCACATAATCCACGTGAATGGTAGACTCTAAAATATGCGTACCAGTGCTCATAGACCAATTATCGCCGGTATCTTGATTGCCTCTCCAGTATTCTCTAAGCTCGGTACGGCAGTACTTATCGCCTAGAGCAGATTCACCAGAGGTGGTAAACCCAGTAAATTTTGTATACAATGTGTAGCTTCCATCGTTATTTTTGTAGAAGTATTTCGCTTGATCTGTAGTTAAATTATCATTAACAATAGTTTCATAACCGATAGAGGTTGCACTACCGTTTCCTCGGTTTATCGGAACAGAGAGGTACCAGTTTTTCCAAGTAATGTTTGGGGTTTCCTCGGCAACAGGTGGTTTTACTTCTTCCTCAACTTCTTTTTCAGGTTCTTTTTCTACATCAGGTGTTTCAGGATGGTCACTAGAACTACAAGCGGTAATAAAAACAATGGATAACAATACGATAGTCGTATGTTTTAAAAATGCTTTAATCTTCATAAAAATAAATAGTTAAATGTATTTTTTGGGGCCTATTTTTTATTTGGTAGCTAAAAAAAGTAGACGCTGTTGCTATGAAGTAGTTGTTTGTTTTATTGGGCAAAGATAAGATATTTGAAACTACCTTATACTAACATTAATTCTGGTATAATCAGGTTTTGTTTTTATAGCTTTTGAAATTTCCAATTAGGAAGGTGGGATAACGACATTAGTATTGAAAATAGTGTTATTTTTGAAGTCTCTACAATTAAATTGGTATAAAGCTTCAGTTATGACTTATCAAGAAGATTTTGTTCTTTTTTGGGAACAAGTAAAAGAAAGTATTCAAGAAGGACGTTTTGCTAAGTTAACGATGGCAAAAACCATTGGGAAGCCTAATTTGAAAAATATATTTTTGAGACCGCTTGCTTCTGAAGGTGATTTTAAAGTATTACTAAAGCTTCGTTATCGGTTGAAAGAAACTGAGGATGTGGAAGAAGAACTTACTTTAGAGCAGGCTTTGGAAGTTTTAAAACCACATCTTAAAAAGTCTTTTTTAACCGTTTTGTTATTTACTACCACTAAAGATGTTACGTTTAAGATAAATAAAAAAGGTATTGGTAGCATTACCGAAGGTGCACCTACTTTTCAAGATGTGCGTTTAGCTGATAGGGATTGGTAAGTTTTTTATTGTGTAGTTTTAGTTTTTAGTGCGGCTACGCGCTTACACTAATTATTATCACTAATCTCATATTCGTAAAATTCGACATCATTTTTAGGTGATTTGCTTTCTACTAATTTCATGCCGCAATACTCAGATAATTTAATTGATGCTAAATTTTCTTTAAACATTCTAGCGGTTAATTTGTCTAGTTTTAATTGTTGAAACCCGTAATTAATTAAGGCTTTACAAATTTCGGATCCATAGCCGTTTCTCCAGAATTTATGGTCAACAATATAACCTAGCTCCAAATGTTTAGTATTTTCAAACGAATTGAAAAGACCGGCTTCTCCAATAACCGTGTCACTATCTTTAAGCTGAACAAGGAAAACACCAAAACCATTAATGTAGTCTTGGTTTATTTTATGGTATTTCTCCTTGAGACTGGTTTCAGTCCATTTGAAATTAGAATTCGGAATAAAAACCATGTTCTCAGGATGGTTATAAATTTGTAGTAAACAATCTATATCTTCAGGCTCTATTTCTCTAATCCAAAGCCTTTTTGTTTCAATGATGCTATGCATTTAATAAATAATGAGAGCTTGTAATTATTTTGAAAAATTCGATTTAATTGGCATTTTCATCTCATAAAGATCAAAATTTTCAGCCCAGTAATCCTTTTCGATACTCATGAGCATAAAGCCCATTTTTTCATAAAACTGAAAGGCTAACTGCGTGGTTCGAACCACGATGAATTCAATGTTTTGATTTTCAAGTAGATAATTGATGCGGTATTGCGTTAATGCTTTCCCGATGCCTTTTCCTTGGTGTTTTGGGTGAATCATATCCCAAGAAAGTCGTGCCGTTTTTTCAGTTGGAAAGTAGTTGATGCCTCCAGTACCAATAATTATAGAATTTTGTTCGTAAACAAAGTAATCTTCTACTTCATTTTTTAGATAATTTTCAAAGTCTGTTTCCTCAGAAGAGGCAAAATACTTTGGTGTATTTTGCCTCAATAATGTAATAACTTGATGTCTGTCCTTTTTTGTGTATTTTCTAATCACTCCACTAGTTTCAATGATTTTTTTAATACGGCGAACTAGGAATTAAATTATTTAAATTTAAAAACAGTAACAGCTAAAGGCGCTAAAGTGACATCTGCAGAAAAAGCCTTTCCATCCCAAGGATCTTTTTTAATGCTAATTGCTTTTTTATTTCCTATACCACTACCACCAAAAGCTTTGGCATCACTATTAAAAATTTCTTCCAGTTTACCCTTAGTATTTACGCCAATTTTATAGTTTTCTAACACCGCTGGGGTCATATTACAAACTACAACGACGTTTTCTTTTTCCTTATAGCCTTTTCTAAGGTACGAAATCACAGAGTTTTCATGGTCGCCATAGCTAATCCATTCAAAACCATCCTGGCTAAAGCCTTGCTCGTATAATGCAGGCGTTGTTTTATAGAGTTTATTAAGGGCTTTGTAATAGTTAAGCGTGTCTTGATGCGGTTTAAATTCTAGCAAGTCCCATTCAATGCTTTCTTGAAAATTCCACTCGTTATATTGGCCGAATTCACCGCCCATAAATAAAAGTTTTGTTCCAGGGTGGGTGAACATGTAACCATATAATAAACGTAGGTTGGCAAAACGTTGCCACTCGTCGCCAGGCATTCTTCCTAAAATGGAGTTTTTACCATAAACGACTTCGTCATGCGATAAGGGAAGCATAAAGTTTTCTGTAAAAACGTAAGCCAAGCTAAAGGTGATATCGTTTTGATGGTACTTTCTATAAATAGGATCTTTTCCAAAATATTCCAGTGTATCGTGCATCCAACCCATCATCCATTTCATACCAAATCCTAAGCCACCAAGCGATGTTGGTTTAGAAACCATTGGGAATGCGGTGGACTCTTCGGCGATGGTTTGCACATCAGGAAATGAGGCGTACACTTCTTCATTTAATTCTTTAAGGAAGCTTATTACGGCTAGATTTTCTCTACCGCCATAAATATTAGGTTCCCATTCGCCATCTTCTCTAGAATAGTCTAAAAACAACATGGAAGCTACGGCATCTACGCGAAGCCCATCGGCGTGGTATTGGTCTAACCAAAAAAGGGCATTACTTATTAAAAAGGAACGTACTTCATTACGTTCATAATTGAATATTAAACTTTTCCAATCTTGGTGATAGCCCTTTTTAGGATCAGGGTGTTCGTATAGGTTTGAACCATCGAAAAAACCTAAACCATGAGCATCTTCGGGGAAATGTGATGGTACCCAGTCTAAAATGATACCTATATCGTTTTGGTGTAATTTGTCTACGAGGTATTTAAATTCTTCGGGATAACCAAAACGTGATGTTGGCGCGAAATACCCAGTAATTTGATAGCCCCAAGAAGGGTCGTATGGAAATTCCATGATAGGCATGAGCTCGACATGAGTAAAATTCATGTCTTTTACATACGTGACTAAGTCGTCTGCCAACTCGTAATAGGATAAAAAGCGGTTTTCTTCTAGATTCTTTTTCCAGGAACCTAAATGCACTTCGTAAACGGAGTATGGCGCATCCAAGGCATTGTGTTTTTTACGCTTTTTTAACCAGCTTTTATCCTTCCATTTATAAGAATCGTCCCAAACAATGGAGGCCGTTTTTGGCGGGTGTTCATAACGTCTGGCATAGGGATCGGCTTTTTCTGTTTTTATACCGTCGTTGTTACTTTCAATTTTGTATTTGTAAGTGGTCCCCTTTCCTACAAGCGGAATAAAACCTTCCCAAATACCACTGGAATCCCAACGCACATTAAGTTGATGCTCGCCTTCCTTCCAGAAATTAAAGTCACCAATAACAGAAACGTGTTTTGCTGATGGTGCCCAAACGGCAAAGTAAACACCTTCAATACCATCGACGGTAACAATGTGTGAACCAAATTTTTCGTAAAGCCTAAAGTGTTTTCCTGCTTTGAAAAGGTTAATATCAAATTCTGTAAATAAACTGTAAACTTTTACCTGTGCCATATATTATATTACATATCCGTGAGGAATAGTTGCTCCGCTTTTAATTACTACAATACCATCTTTAACCGCGTATGTGTCGGTTTCGGTATCTTTTAGGTGTGAACCACCGTTAATACGAACGTCGTCACCAATACGGCAATTTTTGTCTATGATGGCATTCTTTATAAAGCATCGCTGCCCAATGCCCATTAAAATATTAATGCGTTTTTCATCGATTTCTTGTAGGGACTCGTAGTAATCGCTACCCATCATGTATGTTTTAATAATGGTAGATTCTGCGCCTATTCTAGAACGAATTCCGATAACCGATTTTTCAATTTTAGCAGCACCAATAATACAACCTTCAGCAATTACTGCTTTATCCAGTGTGGTTCCAGCAACTTTTGTAGTTGGAAGCATTCTGGCGTGGGTGTAAATACGTTTAGATTTGTCGTATAAATCGAATTTTGGAATGTCGTCGGTTAAACCAATATTGGCTTCAAAGAAAGAATCGATATTTCCAATATCTGTCCAATAGCCTTCGTATTGGAAACTTAGTGTTTTATGTTTGTCGATGGATTGTGGAATAATTTCCTTACCAAAATCAATAGTAGAATCGTCGTTCATTAGTTTAATCAACAAATCTCTATTGAAGATATAAATACCCATGGAAGCTAAATAATTTCTTCCTTGGGCTTTCATGTCATCACTAACATCTGAAGTCCAATCAGGCAATAAACTCGCGTCTGGTTTTTCAATAAAAGAGGTAATAACACTTTCGTCATTGGATTTTAAAATACCAAATTCGGTAGCTTCTTTTTCATTTACTGGAATGGTTGCGATAGAAATTTCGGCACCACTAGCTTCATGAGCTTCTACCATTTTAGCGTAATCCATTTGATAGAGTTGATCACCCGAAAGGATTAATGCATATTCAAAATCGTGTCTTAAAAAATGATGCATACTTTGTCTTACTGCATCGGCAGTACCTTGAAACCACCCCTTATGATCGGGAGTTTGTTCAGCTGCTAATACGTCTACAAAGGCACTACTAAAAAAACTAAAATGGTAAGTGTCTTTTATATGACGGTTTAAAGATGCTGAGTTAAATTGTGTTAATACAAACATGCGCTTAATATCTGCATTGATGCAATTGGAAATAGGAATATCAACCAATCTGTACTTCCCTGCAATTGGCACTGCGGGTTTCGATCTTTCTTCAGTTAATGGGTGTAACCTAGAACCTTGTCCTCCTCCTAAGATTATGGATAAAACCTTACTGTTAATCATATTTATTTAGTTTTAATAGAATTATATAAGTTTATATAGTCGTTAGCGGAAACATCCCAAGAATGGTCTATTTCCATGATTTGCTTTTGAATGGCTTTGTATTTGGGTTGACTTTTATAAAGCACAACACCTCTTTTTATAGCTTCGGTAATTTCTGTAACAGTAACGTTTTGGTGGCAAATACCAAAGCCTTTTTCTTGTTCAATATCTGTTACGGTATCTTTTAGTCCGCCAATGCTCCTTACAATAGGAATGGTGCCGTAACGAAGTGCGTACATTTGATTTAACCCACAAGGCTCAACTCTAGAAGGCATGAGTAAAAAATCGGCTCCAGCATAAACAACATGCGAAAGTTGCTCGTCGTAACCAATATGCGCATTAAATTTTCCTTCAAAAAGCGGTTTTAAGGCTTCTAATTGTGCTTCGGTATCTGGGTTTCCTGAACCTAGTAAAAGTATGGAAATATCATTTTCTTCTAGGGCTTGTTTAAAAACTTCAGGGAATATATCCGATCCTTTCTCGTACACTAAGCGTCCAATAAAGGCGAAAAGTGGTTTTTTAGGATCTAGATTAAAGGATTTACATAAGTGCTTTTTATTGGCCTTTGCCCCAGAGGCCACCGTTTTTAAGCTATAGTTTTTTAAAAGATAATGGTCGGTTTCTGGATTCCATACAGCATTGTCAATACCGTTTAATATTCCTGTACACTTCTCATGTTCTGTACTTAATAGGTGTTCTAAGCCATTAGCAGCTTGTTTAAGCTCTTCCATATAACTTGGCGAAACGGTTGTTACGCTCCATGCACATTTTATGGCTGCGGCTAAAGGGTTAATATTACCTCCCCAATCTAATAAACCAACGTGGTCGAAATTAAAAGGCGGAATTAAACCCACTTTATCATGTGAAAACCAACCTTGGTATTGGGCATTATGTATGGTTAGGATATTAGGAATTTTTCTAAAAGCTTCGTATTTGTAGCTTTCTTGAAGCATAAAAGGAATTAATCCGGTGTGGTGATCGTGACAATGAATAATATCTGGATAGGTTTCCCAGGTAAGAAGCCAGTCTAAAGTTGCGATTTGAAAGGCTAAAAAGCGCTCCGTATCCGATGCTGAATAGACATAGTCTTTAAAAAGTAAATCTGGAATATCTATAAAAAACACATCAAAATCCAATGGTTTTTCATCTAAAACTAAAATCCGAAATGGATATGTTTTATCACCTAAAATAACACTAGAGTGCTGTAAAGGGGAAAATGAATTTGCTTTTGTAAACGCATTGTCGTAAAACGGCATAATAACCTGAGACCTGATGCTTGAGCTGTTTTGGTATTTTGGTAAAGCGCCAACAACATCGGCAAGACCGCCAACTTTGGCAATGGGATAACATTCTGCACTGATATGAATAATGTTCATTTTGAATAATTATCATTAATACTAAGAATCGTTTATAAAACTACGAAAATATCATCTATTTATTCGCGCTTATTTTCGTTTAGTGTTAAAAATTGCATTATTAGGACTATTACATTATTCTAATAATAATATGTAGTAAAAAACAGATTCTTATTGTTGTATTTTATGTATAGGTTTATAAAACCTTTAATGCGTTGCTGTTATGTGTTTTTTTAGGATGACAAAAAAGCTTAATGTAAAATTACTCCTATTTGTTAAAATTATCAACCTACATGTTAAAGTGAATTTTCTTTCATAAGCCCTGTGGTATATTTGATATTCATTAATCAAAAAACGTATAATTATGAGAAAATTTATGTTGGTTGGTACAGTTATTTCATCAATTTACTGTTAACCATGATGCTTGTGTAGATTCTTTGGAAAAAGTTACCTAGTACAATTGGGGGCTTTTGGCTATCATTGACAAAAAATCACAATGAAAAAACCATTTATCAAATTAGTTCTATACTAAAATGATAAATGGTTTTTGAGTTTTTAAGCTTTCGCTGAAATATTTTATCTTAAATAAAGGCTTCAGATGATGTTATCTTTCTTCTGAAGTAAAAAAATTAATCATTCAATTTAAGAACCGCCATAAACGCCTGCTGTGGAATTTCTACATTACCTACTTGGCGCATACGTTTTTTACCTTTTTTCTGCTTTTCAAGAAGTTTACGCTTACGTGAAATATCACCACCGTAACATTTTGCGGTAACGTCTTTACGTAAGGCTTTAATAGTTTCACGTGATATAATTTTAGCACCAATAGCCGCTTGAATAGGAATATCAAATTGCTGACGCGGAATTAGTTCTCTTAATTTCTCACACATTTTACGTCCGATGTTTTGAGCGTTATCGGCGTGAATTAAAGCAGAAAGCGCATCCACGGGTTGTGCATTTAATAAAATGTCTAAACGCACTAATTTAGAGGTTTTCATACCAATTGGCGAATAATCGAAAGAAGCATAACCTTTAGAAACTGTTTTTAATCTGTCGTAAAAGTCGAATACAATTTCGGCAAGCGGCATTTCAAAAATAAGCTCAACACGTTCTGGTGTTAAATACGTTTGATTGATAACGATACCACGTTTTTCAATACAAAGGGACATCACGTTACCAACAAAATCGGCTTTTGTGATTATAGTGGCTTTAATATATGGTTCTTCAACACGGTTTACGGTAGAAGGATCTGGTAAATCGGATGGGTTGTTTACAATAAACGCTTCATCCGGATTTTTGTTGGTAAAAGCGTGGTAAGATACATTGGGAACCGTTGTGATTACCGTCATATCAAATTCACGTTCTAAACGTTCTTGAATAATTTCCATGTGAAGCATCCCTAAGAATCCACAACGGAAACCAAAACCTAAAGCGGCAGAACTTTCTGGAGCAAAAACTAGAGAAGCATCGTTTAATTGAAGCTTTTCCATAGAATTACGAAGCTCTTCGTAATCTTCAGTATCAACGGGGTAAATTCCAGCGAAAACCATTGGTTTTACATCCTCGAAACCTTCAACAATATTGGTTGTTGGATTCGCAAAATCGGTAATGGTATCGCCAACTTTTACTTCTTTAGCTGTTTTAATACCTGTAATGAGGTAACCTACGTCACCTGCTTTGACACTTTTTTTAGCCACTTGAGTGAGTTTTAAAGTACCAACTTCATCTGCAAAGTATTCTTTATCAGTAGCAACGAATTTAATTTTTTGTCCTTTTTTAATTTCACCATTAAAAACCCTAAAATAGGTTTCAATACCTCTAAAGGTGTTGTAAACAGAATCGAAAATTAAAGCTTGTAAGGGGGCTTCAGGATCTCCTTTTGGCGCAGGAATACGGTCTATAATAGCCGCTAAGATATTATCAACACCAAAACCTGTTTTTCCACTAGCATGAATCACTTCCTCTGGGTCGCAACCTAATAAATCTACAATATCATCAGTAACTTCCTCTGGATTGGCACTAGGTAAATCTACTTTGTTTAAAACAGGAATGATTTCAAGATCGTTCTCTAGAGCTAAATATAGGTTAGAAATGGTTTGTGCTTGTATACTTTGTGCGGCATCTACAATAAGTAAAGCGCCTTCGCAGGCAGCGATAGAACGAGAAACTTCATATGAAAAATCTACGTGACCAGGCGTGTCAATTAGGTTTAAAACATACTTTTCGCCGTCCAATTCGTAATCCATTTGGATGGCGTGCGACTTGATGGTAATACCACGTTCGCGCTCTAAATCCATACTATCGAGCAACTGGGCTTGTTGTTCTCTGGCGGTAACTGAGCCTGTGAAATCTAACAAACGGTCTGCAAGTGTACTTTTACCGTGATCTATATGTGCAATAATGCAAAAGTTTCTAATGTTCTTCATAGTCCTATAAATACCTGTTTAAAACAGGTTTGCAAAGATAACCAAATATGTTTGTGAATGGCAATAGCTAAAGAATCAATTCATGCAGTTCATGCTTCAAATGTGCAGTTTGTAAGAAAACCATTTAAAAAAGGTTTTATTCCGGTTTCTTTTGTGGTATATTCATTATTAGATTTTATGTAATTCAAAACAAGAAATTGTATTAACACGAGATGCCAGTAAAATAATTTTGTAGGAAATTAAACTATTATCCAGCTTTCGAGTCCTAGTTATTGATGCACTTTATTTAAAGCCAACAATTATTAAACTACCACCTAAAAGTATGAAGAAAATAGTATCCTGTATTTTTCTATTAATTTTAACGACTAACTTTTCGTTTTCTCAACAAAAATCTTCAACCACAACCGATAAGCATGTCATCACAGACGTAGAAAAAATATACCTTCATACAGATCGTCCTTACTATGTTAAAGGCGAATCTATATGGTATAAAGCGTATACAGTATACGCTTATAATAATTTGCTTTTTGACCATAGTAATGTTTTGTATGTCGAATTAATTTCTCCTGAATCTAAAATTCTAATGCGTAATAAAATAAGGTTAGAAGAAGGTTTGGGTTATGGTGATATCGCATTAACCGATTCCATTGGTGTAAAAAAATCAGGGGTGTATCAGTTGCGCGCCTATACGAATTGGAATCGCAATTTTGGCGACGATTTTGTATTCAAAAAGGAGATTGAAATTTTGGATGTATTTGAAAAAAATAAAGCGAGTAAGTCAGAGGGTGCAAGTCAAGCCACTGAAACTAAAAATTTACACCAAGTTAATAAAGAAAAACCTAATCTTCAGTTTTTTCCTGAAGGCGGCTCTCTTTTAGAAAATGTTATTAGCGTGGTGGCTTTTAAAGCTGTTTCAGCAAATGGAGAGCCAATTAATGTAAGAGGTAAGGTTTTTAACTCCAAAAATGAGTTGGTTACCTTACTAGGGAGTGTGCATGATGGTATGGGGAAATTTCATATTAAGCCAGAAAAAGGTGAAAAATATTATGCTAAAATTACAAATTTGGATCACGAAGAAATATTAAAATTAGCACTCCCAGAGGCTAAAAAACAAGGGTATTTGTTAAGTTTTAGAAATGTTCAGGGCAAGGATATGGTAACTATTAAAACCAATAATGCAACTTTATTAAATAATCCAAACGCGCCCGTTAAAATTATTGGCACTACAAGGGCAATTGGATATTTTGAAACAGCTCAGTCTATAAACGAAACGAATGTTTCTTTTGAATTGCCAAAAAAAGACTTTCCAAATGGTATTGCACAAATTACTTTATACGATAAAGCCTCACGTCCTCAAAGCGAACGCTTGGTATATGTCGAAAAAACTCCTGAAGTCAATATAGCTTTAAGCACAGAAAAAAATGTATATAAACCAAAGGAAGAAGTTACGGTAAATATTTCATCTAAAACAAAAGCAGGTGAAGTGGTACCTGCTAGTTTTTCTATAAGTAGTATAGATATGAATGGGTTGGAGGATACAAAAGATATGAGCTCTAATATTTGTTCATATTTTTTAATGGAATCAGATATTAGAGGGCAGGTGATCAATCCTGGTTATTATTTCGATGGTTCCAACCCAAGACGATTAGCTAATTTGGATTTATTACTTTTAACGCAAGGATGGAGAGATTTTTTATGGAAAGAAATACCTGAAGTTAAGGGATATAGGTTGCCTTTTAAGGCAGAAAAAGGAATTACTATTTCGGGTAGAGTAAAGGAGCAAAATGGAAATATAGCCAAGCCAAATAACAAAGTACTACTTAGTTTGTTTAACAATAAGCAAGTGAACACACTTTATAATATGACCGATTCAATTGGTCGGTTTAAATTTGAAAATTTGGTGTTTATGGGGCAATCTACCATGATGTTAAATACGCAAAGTGAGAGTAGAAAAAACAGGGGCATGTTTGTGCTAGATTCGCTTTTTCCAGAACCAATGGCGGTTAAGTTTAAAAAAGATAGCACGGTGTATTTGGCTAAAAACAAGGATGTAAAAGAGCATATCTTTAAAAAGAATATCGCCTTTGGTATTACAGGGTCAACATTATTGGATGAGGTAGAAATCGTTGCAAAAAAGAAAAGTAACGTTCCAGAAAGTATCTATGGTGAAGCCGACCACAGTTATATTGTTGATGAAAGAACACAACGTTTTTCAAGTATTTATCAGCTCATTCAATTTTCCATTCCTGGCGTGATGGTTAGTGGCACTACTATTAAATTTACTAGGAATACTGGAGCGGCCCAGATTCTTGTTGATGGTGCCCCATGGGAATCAGATGCTTTAGGGACTCTTCTGCCGGATGATGTGGCAAAAATAGAATCTATGAATGGTGCAAGTGCTGCAGTATTTGGTTCAAGTGGCGCAAATGGTGCAATTTTAATTTATACTAAAGAAGGGGCGCTTAATAGAAGAAAAAATAAACATACCCCACATTCTATAACCAAAAAAATAGATGGTTTTTATAAAGCACGTGTTTTTTATTCCCCAAATCCTAATGAGCCTACCTTTGAAATGGATAATAGTGCTGCCGTAAGGAATACCTTATATTGGAATCCATTTATTCATCCAGATGGCTCCGGAAATGCTAAGGTGTCTTACTTTAATAGTGAGGTTGAAACCACAGTTAAAGTGACCTTAGAAGGAATTACCGCTACAGGCATTCCTGTTGTTGTAAAAACAGATTATGTTATTGGAAAATAGTATGCTATCTGGGTTGCGCTTTAAAATACAGCGTGTGAATATTAGTTTTATAAAAAAATTTCGATAAAAATTAAAACATAAACTATGAACTATTTTTTAATGATTGGACCTTGGCAAATAATTATAATATTAATTAGCGTATTTCTTGGAATTATTCCAACGGTTGTGGCGCTTATTGATATTGTAAGAAATGAATTTACTGGAAATAATAAAATAGTATGGCTTTTAGTAGTCTTACTCGGAAACTTATTTGGGGCGCTTTTATATTTTATAATGGGAAGAAAACAGAAATTATCAGTATCGAATATAACAAGGTCGTCTTAAAAATATTGTACTAGATTTTTTAGTTGGTTTATGGAATCGATATCTAAATTTTACATTATCGGAATTTAGCAAATTGCCGAATTTTAGCAAGTGGATAAGGCTTAGGGGTATTCATTATTTAGATCGAATCGACAGGGTTAAACCAGAAGATTAGAGACGAGGAGTAGCAACAGAAGTTAAACTTGATTTTAAAAACTTCATGTTTAACTAAAAAGCTGTAATTTTGCCGACAATTATTATATTTTGGTAAAAATAGACAACATAGAACTTCCAGATTTTCCATTGCTTTTAGCGCCAATGGAAGATGTTAGCGACCCGCCATTTCGTGCTTTGTGTAAAGAACAAGGTGCCGATGTGGTGTACACCGAATTTGTATCTAGCGAAGGTTTAATTCGCAACGCCGCAAAAAGTGTTATGAAATTAGATATTTACGAAAAAGAACGCCCAGTGGGTATTCAAATATTCGGTGCTAATTTGGATAGTATGTTGCAAACCATTGATATCGTAGCGGAATCTAAACCCGATATTATCGATATTAATTTTGGATGCCCCGTAAAAAAAGTGGTGAGTAAAGGTGCCGGAGCAGGTATTTTAAAAGATGTGTGCTTAATGGAACAGCTTACCGCCGAAATGGTAAAACGCACCAACATTCCTATTACTGTAAAAACCCGGTTGGGTTGGGACCATGATTCCATTCGTATTGTTGAGGTTGCCGAACGTTTGCAAGATGTTGGTTGTAAGGCAATTTCTATTCACGGTCGTACACGCGCACAGATGTACAAGGGTGAAGCCGATTGGAAACCTATAATGGATGTGAAAAATAATCCGCGTATGCACATTCCAGTTTTTGGAAATGGCGATGTAGATACTCCAGAAAAAGCCATGCTTATGCGCGATGAGTTCGGTTTAGATGGTTGTATGATTGGTCGTGCCAGTATTGGGAATCCATGGTTTTTCAAACAGGTGAAACACTTTTTTGAAACCGGTGAACATTTAGCGCCTATTTCTTTAGAAGAACGCGTTGAAGCGGCGCGTCGTCATTTGCAAATGTCTATTGATTGGAAAGGTGAGATTCTTGGCGTTTTTGAAACCCGTAGACATTATACCAATTACTTTAAAGGCATTCCACATTTTAAAGAATACCGCATGAAAATGGTGACTTCAGACCGCGCTAAAGATGTGTTTGCAGCTTTTGATGAGGTTCTTGATAAATTTGCAGGTTACCAGTTTTTTGAGTAATCTATAGGCTATAGGCTATAGGCTATAGGCTATAGGCTGTAGCCATGTCTCTGATATTTGTTGTCTTTAGACTTTTTACTTTGGTTTTGCCGTAGAAATATGGGGAGGACAATAAAGGCAAGCTTATCGCTTACTACTTATTGCCTAAAGCCTACTGCCTACAGCACTATTTCCGCAATAATGTTAATTTCTTTAAAATTTCAAACGTTTTCGTGAAAAAACACATTTTTTAACACTCTTTAATTGGTTACATTTGTATGTAAAATATTTAAAAGATAAAAAATAGAGCTATGAAAACCTTAAATGATTTTGATTTCAAAGATAAAAAAGCCTTAATAAGAGTAGATTTTAATGTGCCTTTAAATGAAAATTTTGAAGTGACTGATGCAACAAGAATTGTGTCTGCAAAACCTACCATTATCAAAATCTTAGAAGATGGCGGAAGCTGTATTTTAATGTCTCACTTAGGGCGTCCAAAAGGATTTCAAGATGAGTTTTCTTTAAAACATATTGCCGATACTGTAGAAGAGATTTTAGGGGTAGAAGTTCAGTTTGTTCCTGATTGTATTGGTGAGCAAGCCGAAGCAGCAGCAGCAAACCTAGAGTCAGGTAAGGTTTTACTTTTAGAAAACTTGCGTTTTTATAAGGAGGAAACCGCTGGAGATGTCGCTTTCGCGGAAAAATTATCGAAATTAGGTGATATTTATGTGAATGATGCTTTTGGTACAGCGCATAGAGCGCATGCATCAACCACTATTGTAGCTCAGTTTTTTGAAGGTAGAAAGTGTTTCGGAAACCTATTAGCTCAAGAAATAGAAAGTATTCAAAAAGTAATGGAAACCGGTGAAAAGCCAGTTTTGGCCATTCTTGGTGGTGCAAAAGTATCTTCTAAAATTACGATTATAGAAAATATTCTTGATAAAGTAGATCACCTTATTATTGGTGGTGGTATGGCCTTTACTTTTGTAAAAGCGCAAGGCGGAAAAATAGGAAACTCTATTTGTGAAGATGATAAAATGCCATTAGCATTAGAGATTTTAGAGCAAGCCAAAGCTAAAAATGTACAGATTCATATTCCTGTTGATACGATTGCTGCCGATGCATTTAGTAACGATGCCAACAAGCAAACAGTCGATATAAACGCCATTCCTGATGGTTGGGAAGGTGTAGATGCTGGACCAAAATCTATCGCCGCTTTTGATAAAGTGGTTAATGCGTGTAAAACCATTCTTTGGAATGGTCCATTAGGCGTTTTTGAAATGGAATCTTTTGCAAACGGAACTATCGAATTAGGTAATTCTATCGCTGAAGCTACTAAAAACGGCGCTTTCTCTCTTGTGGGAGGTGGAGATTCTGTAGCGGCTGTGAAGCAATTCGGATTTGAAAACAAGGTGAGTTATGTAAGTACTGGTGGTGGTGCCATGCTTGAAAGTTTAGAGGGTAAAACCTTACCAGGAATAGCTGCCATATTAGAATAATAGCGCTTAAGTTTTTAGTTTAGCGTAAAATACACGAATTTTGCCATAATATCGTTCAATAATTATTGATAAAGATTTTATGGCAATTCGTTTTTTTATACTTCTCGTAGTACTTAATATAAGCACTGGTTTCTCTCAAGTGCAAGATTCAATTTCTCTTCAAAATAATGCACTCAAGGATTCCTTACTTGTTGAGAATACACAAATAAAAGATACCTTATTAGATATTAGGCAATCTGACGTGAAAACCATCGCTGTTGATAGTTTTTCAATAGATAACTTAAAAGACCACGAGTTAGCGGCAAAGTTTGATGCTAAATGGCGGGATGAGTTATATCATAGTAATAACCTCTATGACACGATTTCTAAAAGTGTTGCTGAATTAGATTACAAACCAGTTATATTCACAGAATTACCTACCGATACACTTAAAGCGCGTTTAAAAGAATTAAATGCCAGAACTCCATTTAATGTAGAATACAATCCGGCATTAGAAAGTGTTATTAAATCCTATTTAAAGAATAGACCAAAAACATTACAAAGGCTCATTAATTTGAGTGCGTTTTACTTCCCGATGTTTGAAACTGAATTGGATAAGCATAACATTCCGTTGGAAATAAAATATTTAGCCGTAGTAGAATCGGCATTAAAACCAAGAGCTAAATCTAGAGTTGGAGCAACTGGTTTATGGCAGTTTATGTATACTACAGGTAAAAACTATGGTTTGCATGTAAGTAGTTATGTTGATGAACGTAGCGACCCGATCATGTCTACCGAGGCCGCAGCAAAATATTTATCGAGGCTCTATGATATTTTCGACGATTGGGACTTAGCCTTGGCAGCTTATAATTCGGGGCCAGGAAATGTAAATAAAGCGATTAGACGCTCGGGTGGTTATAAAAACTACTGGAATATTCGTCATAATTTACCACGTGAAACCGCAGGGTATTTGCCAGCATTTTTAGCAAATATGTATATTTTTGAATATGCTGAAGCGCATGGTTTTACCAAACCAAACCCGGAAATAGCCTATTTCCAAACCGACACGGTTAAAGTGAAGCACATGATTACGCTAGATCATGTATCAAAAGTTACGGGTACACCTATCGAGGAATTGAAGTTTTTAAATCCGTCTTATAAATTAGATATTATCCCATATGTTAAGAATGAGGATTATGTATTGCGATTGCCTATAGAAGTGGTTGGTAAGTTTGTGAACAATGAAGTGGAAGTTTATCATTATGCCAAAACAGAGTTTAACAAACGTGAGAAACCTTTACCGCAGTACTCTAAAGCGAGCAGTAAAATTACTTATCGTGTAAAATCTGGCGATTATTTAGGAAAGATTGCTCGGCGATATAGTGTTCGGATAAGCGATATAAAACGTTGGAACGGATTAAGAAGTAATAATATTGATATTGGGCAGCGCCTTTCCATTTATCCTAAACACCCGCAAGGGGCAAGTTCTGCAAGCTCAACTAAGACCAATATCAAAGACATTACGGGAAAGACATTGCTGTATACGGTGAAGAATGGTGATTCACTTTGGAGCATCTCTCAAAAATTTTCTGGTGTTTCTGTTCAAAATATTATAGATTGGAACGGTATTAGTGGGAGTAAATTAAAACCTGGAATGAAATTAAAAATTTCCAAAGGATAATACCATATTAAGCATATAATATCGCATATAACTTGTTTCTTTTTCGCCCATATTTCAATATAAAATAAAACCGTAGCTCATGCTATGCTTGAATTTTATAGGTCATCTGAACAAAAAATATTTCAAATTAAAAATCCGACATTATACAATTAAATTGGTGTAATTTAAAAACTATACTTTTATTATGAAAAACTTGATTTGTTCGGCTATCGCTTTATTGCTGCTTATTTCTTGCGGGGAAACAAAAAAAAAATCTAACGAAGATTTTCTTCCAGATGCTTCTGGTGCCATTAATAATGTATCGGTAGTTACCGAAAATGATTTTTGGGAGGGTCGCGTTGGTGATGCGATCCGTTCGGTATTAACAAAACCCATTTATGGCTTGCCTCAGGACGAACCTATGTTTAGTATCAGTCAGATTCCATCATCTGTATTTTCTGGGTTTGTAACTAAAAACAGAACGGTTTTAATTATAAAACCAAATCAGGCCAAAGGTTTTGAGGTTTCAAGTAATGTATACGCTAAACCTCAAAAAGTAATCACCGTTTCTGGGGGTACCAAGGAGGAGATCATTGAAGTGCTTTCTGAAAACGAATCGAAAATTATAGCTGTTTTTAGAAATGAAGAGTTAGCGGAGCGCCAACGTCAAATGATGAAATCGCCACATACTTTTAAAACCATTCAAGAAAAGTTAGGTTTAACCATTCAGTTTGCATCCATTTATAGAAAAGCTATCGAGACTGAAGATTTTTTCTGGTTTAGAAAAGACATCACAACAGGAACGAATAATTTAATGATTTATGAACTGCCTTTAAATGCTATAAAAAGAAATGATAGCTTAGTAGGTCAGATTATCAAAATAAGAGATTCAGTCGGAAAAACTTATATTGAAGGCCCTGTAGAAGGTTCTTATATGGTTACAGAAGATGCTTATGCACCGTTTATTACAGAAACCACTATAGATCATAAACCAGCAATAGAAACAAGAGGTATTTGGGATGTTAAAAATGCCTTTATGGCCGGTCCATTTATTAATTATGCGATTGAAGATAAGGACAATAAACGTTGGGTAATTATTGAAGGGTTTTCATTTGCACCTTCGGTTGAAAAAAGAAATTACATGTTAGAATTGGAATCTATAATAAAATCGGTAAAAATTGATTAGTAACACATGCTTTTAATGAATTTTTAGAATAATGTCAAATCGAGCGCAAGCGCAGTCGATATTGGCTTACTTTTCATTTCGAAACGTTCTTGCAAGTGCTCGAACTGACCGCTGTGCAGAACTTAACGTGTTCATTTTAGAATTATAATGAGTTTATGTTTACACATTTTACTCTTGAATTAAATTGTTTAAAACCAAAAAGACCAACAAACAGAGTTTGTTGGTCTTTTTTATGCCAATTGAAAACGTATTATTCTAGTCTTTTTTATCAATGCTAGTTTCTTCGTCCTCTTTGCTTGCATCCTTAAATTCTTTAATGCCACTACCTAAACCACGCATTAGTTCAGGAATTTTTTTACCTCCAAATAAAAGTAAAACAACCACGACAATTAGGGCGATTTGCCAAGGTCCAATGGCTAATGGTAACATATATAAGTTCATAATATTTAATTTAAAAAACAAAGTTAATAATTAAAGTTAAATAATATCGTTTTAAGCATAACTTTAGCATTTTGGTATGTATTCTAACGGATTTTCTCTGTTGGAATAATGCCAGTCTTTGCTTGAAGAACTCCACTATTTCATAAATTCTATCTATTTTTGCAGCAGATGGCAGATAAAGAAAAGAAACCTAAAAAAAGAATAAGAAAACTACTGGATAAATACCGGTTAGTAATTCTTAATGAAAATACTTTTGAGGAGCGCCTTTCATTTAAGCTAACACGTTTAAACGTATTCGTTATGGGATCGTTAATGGCTGTTTTTTTTATTTCTATTACTTATTTAATTATTGCTTTAACACCATTAAGGGAATATATTCCGGGTTATTCTTCTACAGCTTTGAAAAAAAAAGCTACCGAATTAAGTTATAAAACAGATTCATTACAACAGGTTATTGTTTTAAATGATCGTTATTATAATTCCATAAAAAAGGTGTTAACAGGCGATGTAAGTACTGTAGAGTTTAACAGAGATTCCATTATTAATGCAGTGAAAACTGAAGCTAGAGAAGTAGATTTAGCGCCAATTGCAGAAGATTCGTTACTTCGAGAGAAAGTCGATAAAGAAGATAAATATAATTTATTTGAATCGGCCACATCGGCTACAAACTTTGTTTTGTTTCCACCGGTTAACGGAGCAATAAGTGAAACTTATAAGCCAAAAGAAAAACATTATGCGGTAGATGTTACCGTTGCTAAAGATACGCCTATAAAAGCGACTGCCGATGGTGTCGTTATTTTTGCCGAATGGACTGCCAGTACAGGGTATGTGATTATTTTAGAACATAGCCACGGTTTAATATCTATTTATAAACATTGTTCTGCTTTAACAAAAGTTCAGGGCGATTTAGTGAAATCGGGCGAAGTGATTGCCACCGCTGGAAATACAGGAGAATTATCAACAGGACCACATTTACATTTTGAGCTCTGGAACGACGGGTATCCAATTAATCCCACAAACTTTATCGATTTTAAATAAATGATATCAATAAAATCTGCTTTAGCAATACCATTTGCAAAAATTATAAATAAAAAGGTTCAGAAATGGGCCAATAATCCTGTGGAAACGCAACAAAAGGTGTTTCAAGAACTTATATCTCAGGCTACAAGTACGGCTTTTGGTCAAGATCATGATTTTGTAAGCATCAATAATCACCGTGATTTTGTAAAGCGCGTTCCTGTTCGTGACTATGAGGCGCTTAAACCTTATGTGGAACGCGTGGTTGCAGGCGAGTCTAATGTACTTTGGAAAGGCAAGCCCATGTATTTTGCAAAAACATCTGGAACCACATCGGGGGCAAAATATATTCCTTTAACCAAGGAGAGTATGCCTAATCACGTGGAAGCAGCAAGAAACGCTATTTTATTATACATTAATGAAACGGGCAGCGCTAAGTTTGTTGATGGTAAAATGATCTTTTTACAGGGTAGTCCAGAATTGAAAGAGCAAAACGGCGTACAATTAGGGCGATTGTCTGGTATTGTAGCACATTATGTTCCGAAATATTTGCAGAAAAACCGATTGCCTTCATGGGAAACAAATTGTATAGACGATTGGGAAACTAAAGTAGATGCCATTGTTGAGGAAACACTTCCTGAAGACATGACTATTATTTCAGGTATTCCTTCGTGGGTCCAAATGTATTTTGAAAAAATTCAACAGAAAACAGGTAAGCCGGTTGGCGATGTTTTTAAGAATTTTAATTTATTCATTTTTGGTGGTGTAAACTACGAACCTTACCGTGCAAAATTTGAAAACCTTATTGGTAGGAAGG
This sequence comes from Pseudotamlana agarivorans, assembly GCF_018860245.1. GTDB lineage: Bacteria > Bacteroidota > Bacteroidia > Flavobacteriales > Flavobacteriaceae > Pseudotamlana > Pseudotamlana agarivorans_A. The sequence goes on along the minus strand of NZ_JAHKPD010000008.1, from coordinate 32,198 downwards.
TGGATAGTATTGAGTTGTACCCCGCAAGTGAAGGTTTCTTTGCTTACCAAGATAAACAGAATGAAAAAGGCATGTTGCTCTTGTTGAATTCGGGTATTTTTTATGAGTTTATTAAAGCTGATGCATTTTTTAGTGAAAATCCAGAGCGACTTACTATTAAAGATGTTGAGGTTGGTGTAAATTATGTGATGATTATTTCATCGAATGCTGGGCTTTGGGGGTATAACTTAGGAGATACCATTCAGTTTACTTCAACAAAACCCTATCGTGTGATTGTTTCAGGACGTATCAAGCATTTTATTTCAGCCTTTGGTGAACATGTCATTGGTAAAGAAGTGGAGCAGGCGATGCAGGAAGCTACAGCGGATTCAGATATTCGTGTTTCAGAATTTACGGTGGCACCACAAATTACACCAGAAGAAGGCTTGCCTTATCATGAATGGTTTATTGAGTTTGAAAATGAACCAGAGGATCTTTCCGCATTAGCGAAAAAAATAGACGTCTCGCTTCAAAAACAAAACAGTTATTATTTCGATTTAATTGAAGGTAAAGTTTTGCAACCCTTAAAAATCACGAAAGTGAAAAAAGGCGGATTTCAAGCGTATATGAAATCGCAAGGTAAGTTGGGGGGGCAAAATAAAATACCAAGACTGTCAAATGATAGAAAAATTGTTCAAAATTTTCCACAATAAGATTCGTTCAATAATGTTATCTTTGGCGAGCATTTAAAAGTATTCATGGCAAATAGTAAACTACATACAAGAACCAGAGCTCAAGAGAGTTCGAACGCGATCGAGCGCCTGTATATTACTATGCGTCACTTGTTTAATCGCGGGTTTTATAAGCCTATGGGTATTTCGGGTGAAACTTTAAGAGAAGCACTTTTACTTTTAAGACCCGAAATTTATGGTTCTGTAGGTGAAGAAAAAGCGGAACTCGAAGGTCTACTCTATGTCATCGATCGCTTACCTCAAGGCATTGAAGAATGCACCTTTATCAATTTAACGAGTGATGAAGGCTATTCAAATTCTCATTTTGAAACTATAGTTCCAAAGAAACGTCGTCGTAATTGTTATCGCATTGATGATGAACAGATGAATATAGAGATCACACGAGGGCGATCGGAGATTTATGATATTTTAACCCACCTGACATTTGTTTTTATTGAATCTCATAAAATTGGGGAGCGTGTTTTAATTGATGAAGATGGCGCCACGACAAGAGATTGGATTAAGCTTGAAAAGGCCGTATTGTCTAAAAAGAAACTTTCTAAGGAAACACGTGAAGTCGCTATAACTCATGCTGCAAATATCTTAGGACGTACTTTTAATGAAATAAAAACAATATATGCTTCTTTTGCTTTAGATACACAACCTGAACGCTTTTTACATATTGTATACTGGTTGGGTAAATTAGCAATAGAAGAACTTATTAATAAAGATAAAAGAACTATAACTTTTAGTCCGGTATTGAGAGAACGCATTGGTCATCATATTCATGGTGAAGTTTGGGCAGACACCATTAAGGAAACACTTTTTAAAGAAGGTTTAATAAGGCGTCCAATTCATATTATAAGCGCTAATATGCATAGTGTTATGAATACCTTTTTTGCAGCCAATGCCTTAAAATTAAAAAACGCTAAAAAGGATGTTTTTGAAGTCTATGAGTCTCTAAGTCAGTCGGAAAATGGAGCTTCACGTGATAAAGTATCTAAGGAAGCCATGCAAAATGGCATGATTTACATTGAGGATACTTCTGGTGCAAATATAGATGTTCAGCTTTTTGATTCGTCAAAATTTGATACTTCCAAACTCGGTATAAAAGTTACTGAAACGGTAATAAAAGAAGAAAAGCCTGTTATTTTGGTCATGGATTATGCTTTTGGAGAGCAGGCCTATGAAACTATAGATGAGTTGTTGAAACCCTACAATGTTGAGGATGAGGAAGTTCATTTGAATGTGGATTCCGTTTCTATTATGGGTAAAGCAGGAATTTTAGAAGGGGGTAAAGGTGATATTATGATACCTTCGGCTCATATTTTTGAAGGTACTGCCGATAATTATCCCTTTAATAATGAGCTTAAAAAGGAAGATTTAGAAGGTCAGGGCGTTTCGGTTTATGAAGGTTCTATGATTACGGTATTGGGAACTTCATTACAAAACAAAGACATTTTAAAATTCTTTTATAATTCCACTTGGCGGGTTATAGGATTAGAAATGGAAGGTGCGCACTACCAGAAAGCCATTCAAGCCGCTTCAAAAGTAAGAGGGAGCATTAGTGAAAACGTAAAAGTAAGATATGCTTACTATGCCAGTGATAACCCCTTAGAAACAGGAGCAACATTAGCATCAGGAGGATTAGGAACATCGGGCGTAAAACCTACATATTTAATAACAAAAACCATATTAGAACAAATACTTAATTAATTATTATGAGTAAAGAGTCACATGCGTCGCAACCATCAGAAGAAGTTGATTTAGGGCAATTATTTAAATTAATAGGTAAAGCTTTCGATCGTTTTTTTAAGTTTATTGCCAGTATTTTTATTGGTATTTATAAGTTGTTGATTGCCTTATTAGCACATTTGTACAGATGTAAAATATGGTATGCAGTAGCAATAATTATTGGTTTTGTAGCGGGCTTTATTGTAGACTCTAAAACTGATAAAATGTATGGAGCTAATATGTTTATTGAAACCAATTTTAATTCGGCGCGTCAGGTTTATGAGAATGTAAGGCAGTTACATCAGCTAACGATTGATGCTGATTCTTTGCGATTGGCTAAAGTGCTTAATATAGAGCCTTCAGAAGCATCAAAGTTAAAAGGTTTTTATATTACAGCTTCAGTAGATGAAAATCAAGTGGCAGAAATGTATTCAGAGTTTTACACAAATTTAGATTCTTTATCTCGTACTGAGATGACTTATGATCGCTATATCGCTTCATTGACCTCTATAAATTACCCAGTTCACCAAATAGGTGTTGCATCTACTAATAAATCTTTATTTAGAGATATAGAATTAGGTTTTACGAAAAAAATAGTAAATAACTCGTATTTAGAAAATTTAGTTGTTGCGAACAAGAAAAATTTAGATTTAGAAGAGCAGGCTTTAAAAAGTCAAATTCAAAAAACGGATTCCTTAGCGAATCAATATTTACAAATTAGAGTTACCGAATCTCTAAAAGAGCCAGTTCAAGGTTCTGGAACCAACCTTTATATGGGTAGTAGTGATGGCGAATCTCAAGGATTATTGATGGATGAATCTAAGGTGATTGAAAAACGATTAAGGTTAGAGGAGCTGCGAAGAGAAGTAAATGTTAGAAAAGCCGAAGAACATGGTGTTATTAATGTGTTGGCTGGTTTTCCAGAAACAGGATACGATATTCGAGAATGGTCTGATAAAAAGAAATTTGTTTTGCCTTTACTTTTATTTGGGGTAACCTTGTTAATTTTTGCGTTTTTAGGTTTAGGTAAGTTTTTAGAGAAGGAGAGTAAGAAGTAGTAATATTATCGAAGTGTCATTGTGAATGCTTAAACGGTCAGATTCATTAAGAATTCATGTAATTAATATAAAATGAAATGAATATTTTAATAACAGGAGGAGCAGGGTTTATAGGTTCACATGTCGTTAGGCTTTTTGTTGAAAAATACCCAGATTACCATATTTTTAATTTAGATGCCCTTACTTACGCGGGGAACCTCGAAAACTTAAAAGATGTAGAAAAAAAGTCAAATTATACTTTTTTGAAAGGCGATATTACTGATGAAAATTTTATAGGCACACTTTTTAGAGAACAGGAGTTTGACGGTGTCATTCATTTAGCGGCAGAGTCACATGTCGATCGTTCGATTACAGATCCTTTAGCCTTTGTGAAAACAAATGTTATCGGGACAATGAATCTTTTAAATGCTTGTAAAGAAGCGTGGAAATCTGATTTCACCAATAAACGCTTTTATCATGTGAGTACCGATGAGGTTTATGGAACATTAGGTCAAACAGGCTTGTTTACAGAAACGACAGCCTATGATCCAAATTCTCCATATTCAGCGTCAAAAGCCAGCTCAGATCATTTTGTTCGTGCTTATGGTGAAACTTATAATTTGCCCTATGTGATTACAAATTGCTCCAATAATTATGGGCAAAACCAGTTTCCTGAAAAGTTAATTCCTTTATTTATAAATAATATCCTTGAAAATAAGCCACTTCCGGTATATGGAGATGGTAATTACACGAGAGATTGGCTGTATGTTATAGACCACGCTGTAGCCATAGATTTGGTATTTCATAAAGGTATTAATGGAGAAACGTATAATATTGGTGGGTTTAATGAGTGGAAAAATATTGATTTAGTGAAGTTACTATGCGCTCAAATGGATAAGAAGTTGGGAAGAGTTCAAGGGACTTCAGAGAAATTAATTACCTATGTGAAAGATCGACCTGGTCATGATTTAAGATATGCTATCGATGCTTCAAAAATTAAAAACGAATTAGGCTGGGAGCCATCGGTAACTTTTGAACAAGGCCTTGAAAAAACAATCGATTGGTATCTGAGTAATGAAGACTGGCTTAAAAATGTAACCAGTGGGGCTTATAAGGAGTACTATGAAAAGCAATATGCTTAGTAGGTGATATAGTTAAACAGCTAAGAGGTTATAAAGTAAGTACATAAATGAACCAAATTCAGTCGCATAAGGATTTACGGGTATGGCAAGAGGCCATGGATTTAGTTGTTGCGATTTATGATGTTACTAAAAGCTTCCCTAAGCAAGAAAATTTTGGTCTTTCTTCACAACTCCAAAGAGCTGTTGTTTCTATACCTTCTAATATTGCTGAAGGGGCTGGACGAAAAGGAAGTAAAGAATTTTCAAGGTTTTTGTATATTGCATTGGGGTCGCTTTCAGAGGTAGAAACACAAATAGAAATTGCTTTACGACTACAATATTTAAATAACTCAGAAGAAATAAATAAGCGCGTGTATTTCATTAGAAATATGCTTTCTAAATTGATAAAAAGTTTAGAAAATAAAAGTTGAAAAGTTATTTGGTTACAAAGTGAAAAGACCAATCTTCATAACCACATAACCACATAACCACATAACCACATAACCGTATAACTATATAAATGAAAGGAATAATACTAGCAGGAGGTTCGGGAACACGATTACATCCATTGACTTTATCGGTAAGTAAGCAACTCATGCCTATTTACGATAAACCCATGATATACTACCCGATATCCACTTTAATGTATGCCGGGATTAATGAAATTTTAATTATTTCAACGCCTAAAGATCTTCCTTTATTTAAAGACCTATTGGGAGATGGTGAAAAGTACGGTTGCCATTTTGAGTATGCGGTACAAGACGAACCTAATGGTTTAGCAGAAGCTTTTATTATTGGTGAGGAATTTGTTGGAACCGATAAGGTGGCCCTAATTTTGGGAGACAATATCTTTTATGGTACGGGACTTTCAGACTTGCTTCAAGCCAATAATAATCCAGAAGGCGGTATCATTTACGCCTATCGTGTACATGATCCCGAACGTTATGGCGTTGTTGAGTTTGATGAAGCGGGTCAAGCGATCTCTATAGAAGAGAAACCGGAATCACCAAAATCGAGTTATGCGGTACCTGGTATTTATTTCTATGACAATAGTGTTATCGAAATTGCTAAAAATATAAAGCCGAGTCATCGTGGTGAATTGGAAATCACAGATGTTAATAGAGTTTACCTAGAACAAGGTCATTTAAAAGTGAGTATTTTAGACCGAGGGACAGCCTGGCTAGACACAGGAACGTTTCAGTCCTTAATGCAGGCCTCTCAGTTTGTAGAAGTCATTGAGGAACGACAAGGTTTGAAAATTGGAGCCATTGAAGCTGCCGCTTATGAAATGGGATATATTAGTGAGACAGCCTTTAAAGCTCTCGCCGAACCCTTGCTTAAAAGTGGTTATGGTAAGAATCTACTAGCGCTATTGAAAAATAAATAAATGCAACTTACAGAAACAAAACTAAAAGGATGCTTCCTTATCGAGCCTACGGTATTTGAAGATAAAAGAGGTTATTTTTTAGAGTCTTATAATCAAAAAACCTTTAATGATTTAATTGGTTGTGAGGTTGATTTTGTACAAGACAACGAATCATATTCTTCAAAAGGGGTATTACGCGGACTTCATTTTCAAAAAGGGGAATTTGCGCAAGCCAAGTTGGTTCGTGTCATAAAAGGGAAAGTTTTAGATGTGGCTTTAGATTTGAGAAAAGACTCTCCTACTTTTGGCGAACACTATTCTGTAGAATTGTCTGAAGAAAATAAAAAACAATTGTTCGTGCCACGTGGATTTGCTCATGGTTTTGTGGTGTTAAGTGAAACGGCTTTGTTTGCTTATAAATGCGATAACTTTTATAATAAAAATTCAGAAGGAGGGGTTATTTATAATGATAAAATCCTAAATATCAATTGGCAATTAAATCCCGATGAATTAATTATATCAGAAAAGGATTTAAAACTTCCTACCTTAGAAAATCTAGATTTATGATACAAGTTTTAGTTACCGGAGCAAATGGGCAACTAGCTCGTTGTATTAAAGATTTAGAATTACAACATCAAAATCTCAACTTCATTTACGCAGAAGCTTCCGAGTTGGATATCTGTGATTTAAGTCAAGTAGAACGTTTTTTTAAAACTTATAATTTTCAGTATTGTATAAACTGCGCAGCTTATACCGCTGTTGATAAAGCTGAAACTGAAATTGAACAAGCTTATCAAGTGAATGCTGAAGGTCCAGAAAATCTTGCAAAATCCTGTAAAGCTCACGGTGTAACTTTAATTCATATTTCAACAGATTTTGTGTTTGATGGAAGTCATGATGTGCCTTACAGAGAGGAAGATACCCCTAATCCTTTAAGTGTTTATGGGGCTTCTAAGTTGAAAGGCGAAGAGATTATAAAAACTACTCTAGATCATTATTTTATTTTTAGAACATCCTGGCTGTACTCCGAACATGGCAATAACTTCATGAAAACCATGTTGCGATTGGCAGAAACGCATGATGAATTAAGTGTGGTAAGTGATCAAATAGGTACGCCTACTTACGCAGGGGATTTGGCTGAGGTTATTTTAAAAGTGATCGATTCCAATAATCAAAACTTTGGATTGTATCATTATAGCAACGAGGGTGTAGCCAGTTGGTATGATTTTGCAAAAGTAATTTTTGAGTTATCTCAAGTGGATTTAAAATTAAACTCCATTGGGACACTTGAATACCCTACACCGGCTAGACGTCCGCTTTATAGTGTTTTAAACAAGGAAAAAATAAACAAGCTATTGGGAGTTGTAGTGCCAGGTTGGAAAGATAGCCTAGGTGTCGCATTGACGAGGTTGAAATTATAGTGAATCCGATTAATCCCTAAGTGTTCCTAACAAAATGGTTTGGTAAGCATCACGTTATTTTGTAGTTCAAATTTCATAATTTAATTCGTGTTTTGGTGACTAATTATACTAATTGTTAATTAGTATGAATACTCTTGCTAAGCGAAACAATTGTATTACTTTTGCAATTCATGTAAAATTAGTAGGGTTAAAAAAAAGCAAATGAAAAATAAAGTAGCTTTAATTACAGGTGTAACTGGCCAAGATGGAGCCTATTTAAGTGAGTTTTTATTAAAAAAAGGATATGAAGTACACGGCGTAAAAAGAAGGTCTTCCTTATTTAATACGGACAGAATAGATCATCTATATCAAGATCCTCATGTAGAAGACAGAAACTTCTTTTTACATTATGGAGATTTAACCGATAGTACTAATTTAACAAGACTAATTCAGGAAGTTCAACCAGATGAAATCTATAATCTGGCTGCTATGAGTCATGTACATGTGTCTTTTGAGATGCCAGAGTATACTGCAAATGCTGATGGGATAGGAACGTTAAGACTTTTAGAAGCCATTCGTTTATTAGGGTTAGAAAAGAAAATAAGAATTTATCAAGCCTCGACTTCAGAATTGTATGGAAAAGTACAGGAGGTACCCCAAACAGAAACAACGCCATTTTACCCTAGGAGCCCTTATGCAGTAGCGAAAATGTACGCTTACTGGATTACGGTTAATTATAGAGAAGCTTATGGTATTTATGCTTGTAATGGAATTCTATTTAACCATGAATCGCCAATACGAGGAGAAACTTTTGTGACTAGAAAAATTACTAGAGCAACGTCGCGAATTGCACTAGGACTTCAAGATAAATTTTATTTAGGAAATTTAGATGCACAACGTGATTGGGGGCATGCTAAAGATTATGTGCGAATGATGTGGATGATTCTTCAGGCCGATGAAGCTGAAGATTGGGTAATAGCAACAAATAAAACAACTACGGTACGTGATTTTGTGAAAATGTGTTTTGCAGAAGTTGGAATTGAATTGGAGTTTAAAGGTGAAGGTGTTGAAGAAAAAGCTTTTGTTAAAGGGTGTAATAATTCAGAATATCAATTACCTATAGGAAAAGAAGTGTTATCGGTAGATCCGAAATACTTTAGACCAACTGAAGTTGAATTATTGATTGGAGATGCCACTAAAGCAAAAGAAAAGCTTGGTTGGGTACCAGAATATGATTTACCGGCTTTAGTCAATGACATGATGAAAAGTGATGTGAAGTTGATGAAGAAAGAGCAATATCTTAAAGATGGAGGCTATAAAATCATGAATTATTTCGAGTAATATTTTATGAAAAAAAATGCTAAAATTTATATAGCTGGTCATAGAGGACTTGTAGGAAGTGCTATTTTAAATAATTTAAGTGATAAAGGGTATTCTAATATTATTACCCGAACACATAGCGAGCTAGATTTATCAAGTCAAATAGCTGTTTCATCTTTTTTTGAGAATGAAAAACCTGAATACGTTTTTTTAGCCGCAGCAAAAGTTGGAGGAATTGTTGCAAACAATACCTATAGAGCAGATTTTATTTATGAAAACATGATGATTCAAAATAATGTGATTCATCAAAGCTATCTTCATGATGTCAAGAAGTTATTGTTCCTTGGGAGCACGTGTATTTACCCTAAAAATGCACCGCAACCCATGAGTGAAGATTGCTTGTTAACAGATACATTAGAATATACTAACGAGCCGTATGCCATTGCTAAAATAGCAGGGATAAAAATGTGCGAAAGTTATAACCTTCAGTATGGTACAAACTTTATTTCAGTTATGCCAACAAACTTGTATGGTCCTAACGATAATTTTGATTTAGAAAAGTCTCATGTCTTACCTGCACTTATTCGAAAAATACATTTAGCTAAGCTTTTGTCTGAAGCTAAGTATGACGATGTAGTTAAGGATTTAGGATTAGAGCATATTGAAGAAGCTAAGGCTTATTTAGAAACATTTGGCGTCTCAGCAAATAGTGTTGAGATTTGGGGGTCAGGAAAGCCTAAAAGGGAGTTTCTTTGGAGTGAAGATATGGCCGATGCTTGTGTGTTCATTATGGAAAACAGAAATTTTTCAGATACATATGAGGCAGATCAAAAGGAAATTAGAAATACACATATAAACATAGGTACGGGTAAAGATATTTCGATTAAGGAATTAGCAGAAACTATAAAGGCAACCGTTGGTTTTAAAGGCGATTTAGTTTTTAATACAGATAAACCAGATGGTACAATGAAAAAATTGACTGATGTTTCTAAGTTAAATGGTTTAGGGTGGACACATAATATAGAACTTAAAGAAGGTATACATCATTTGTTTAATTGGTATTTAAATAAGTAAACTATTTATGTAATGCATAAATATAATAGTAATAGTTTTTGGTTGCTTCTTATTGTTTTATATTTTGTGATTTTTTAATCTAGTAAATGTATAATTTAAAGAGTTTTTAATGAATCGATTTTTTTTATGTTTTTTTCTGTTGGTGCTTTTTTCATGTAAAAATGAGAATAATGCAAAGGAAGAAATTTCTGGAATAGAAGAATTAAAAGTAAATAATAAAGATATCCAAAATGATTTGGACTATTCAATTTGGCGAAAAGTTTGGATTGAATTGAATGAAACACGTTTAAACTATAAAAATAATACCGTATATACTTTAGCTAGAGCCACAACTTCTAAGCCTTCCTATGTAAATATTAAAGTAAAAAATAAAGGTAAGATTAAAACCAAATTTTATTATAAAGCAAGTATAATCATCAAAAGTAACACTACAGATTTTTTCGGATTTAGGTTATCCGAATCTTATAATAATAGAATTGATGCGATTTTTGATTTAAAAGGTGGGCAGATTAAAGGAGTTCAAAAAGTTGGTCAGGCCTTTGTAAAGGAACATGCATCAATCGAGGCAATGAATAGGGATGGCTGGTATAAGTGTACAGTTTATGGTGAAATAGAGGAGCGAAATATTAATATTTATTTTGGACCTACAGCAAGTAATAAAGGTATAGTTAATTGGGAAGGTAAATCAGAAACATTGAATAGTGTTTACATTGACCCTAATAGTTTAGATGTAGAAATCGTTAAAAATATAGAATAATGAGAATATTAGTTACTGGAGGAAGTGGTTTTATCGGAGGTAGATTAATACAAATACTTAAGTCTATTGGCCATGACGTTATTAGTTTAGATAAAAGAAAACCCAACCAAGACATACCGTATATTGTTTGTGATATAAGTAGTAAAGATGTATTGGATAAGGATTATGGTGAAGTTGATTTTATTTTTCATATCGCAGCGCAATCAGGAGGCTATTTCAGTTTAGCTAACCCTTATGACGATGCTTTATGGAACTCTGTTGGCACAATGAACATGGTTAAATTAGCCCAAAAACTTCAAGTAAAAAAGTTTGTTTATACCAGTAGTATGGCTGTATATGGGAATCAAGAAAATGCTCTTGAAGACGGGCTCCCTAATCCAATATCTTTTTATGGCGCAAGTAAATTAAGTGCTGAGTATTATACAAAATTGGTATTTGAGCATAGTAAAATTCCTTATACAATATTTAGATTATTTGCAACCTATGGAGCAGGTCAGGATTTATCAAATAAGCACCAAGGCATATTAAGCATTTATTTAGACATGGCTTTAAACGGTGATGTTATCTCTATAACTGGTGCAAAAGACAGGGTTAGAGAGTTAGTTCATGTAAATGATGTGTTAAGTGCAATAATGCTTTCTTTTAAAAATGATACGGATAATGAAATTTATAATGTTACATGTAATGAAAGACTCACGCCTGAAATTATAATCAATGAAATTGGGAAAAGACTAAATAAAAAGTTAGAAATTAAAGAAATCGATGGTTATGTAGGAGATCAGGTATTAATAACAGGCTCGAATAAAAAGTTAAGGGACATTGGATGGAAAACAGAATATGATTTAGAAATGGGAATTAATGAATTTATAAATGCTTTAGAAAAATGAAAAAGTTAGTTGCAGTAATACCAATGCGTGCTGGTTCTCAAAGAGTGAGAAATAAAAATTTTAAACCATTTGCTTCAAAGTCTTTATTTGAGCATAAAATAGAATTGGTAAAACAATTACCTGTTGATGATATCATTGTAAATACAGATAGTGACTATGCTATTGATATTGCAAAAAAATTAGGTGTTAATTATCATAAAAGAGAACCTTACTTTGCGAGCTCAGAATGTTCCAATAGTGAGTATCACGAATATTTGGCAGAAGTAACACCAGGAGAAAATATTTTAATTGCGCAGGTTACGGCTCCTCTAATAACAAAAGAATCATATATTAACGCTATAGATGAATTTTTTTACCACGATTGTAATAGCTTAATGTCGGTAAAAGTAGTTAAAGAATTTTTATGGCATCATGGAAAGGCTGTTAATTATGATCCAGAAAACGCACCCAATTCGCAAAATTTACCTGAATATGTAGCACCAACATTTGGACTTGTAATTGTTAATAGAAAAGCGATGTTAGAATCTAGAAACTTTATTTGTTCAAAACCACATTTCATGAAGGTAAATCAACAAGAGGCTATAGATATTGATACTCAAGTTGATTTTGATTTCGCTGAGTTTATGTTTAAAAAACAGGCGTTAAAAACAGATGTTTAGTTAAGTTTTGAGTGGGATAGGATAATTTTATGAAAAAAATATTATACTTAGATAATTGGGATAATGGTTATCGTCATTTTTTAAGATTGGATAAAAGTTTTAAAAACAAGGGATTTGAAACACTTTTAGTCCACACAGGCTCATGGGTGGGCGAAACATCTGAAATTTGGGTTGATAAACAAATAGAGGTTGAGAAGAGCATTGAGGGTATGGTTATAAGAGATATCGGATATTATCGAACAAACCGAATAAGAAAGGTTATAGAGACAGAAAAACCCTATGCTATAGTTCTTATAAATTTATCCTTTATTATAGATAGGGCTATTGTAAAAATCTGTAAAGATTTAAATATTAAAATATTCTATTTAGCTCATGGTAAGTTAATAACGGCAGAAGGGCAAGCCGTTGTTAAGCAAAATATGAGGGATTACGGGAAAAGTAAATTACAGTCTAAATTTACTCGAAAAAACATGTATGCTTTGTATAATTACTTTGTTGAGATGAAAAGCTTTTCAAAGTTTTTTGGTTTCTTTTACAAGGCTATGCAGGATTATACTCAATTTACGGCATTTCCGAAATATTCCGAAGAGTTGGAAGCTACAAAGTCATTTGTTTATTACCCGATGGATTACGATGTCATGGTTAATGAATTTGGTTTCCCAAAAGACAGTGTTCAAATAGTAGGAAACCCTGAATTAGATGCTTTTTATAACGCCAAAATTAAAGATAAAGACATTTATATTCAAGATGAGTTAAAAATTGAAAACCCAAATTATGTGGCTTATATGGATGATGGACTTTCATCAATGCGAAATTGGGATTCATCAAAATGGATGGTCTTCTTAGATGACTTAAATCAGATTTTAGTAGATAAAAAATTACAATTGGTAATTAAACTTCATCCAAGAAGAAAAATAGATGACTGTTTATCATTTTTTGAAGAAAAAGGTATAAAATATTTTTATGATCTCGATTTTAAAAATTATGTTTATCATTCGGTATTTACTTTAAGCCATTTTTCATCTGTTATAATTTACCCATTGTTATTAGGGAAAAGTGTAAAGTCTCCTAGATGGGGTTTGTCTAATGGAATAGAAGAAAATTTCCCACCTAATATTATTAATTACTATTACAATCGAGAAGATTTCGAAAAAAATATTTTTAATTTCGAAATTAATAAAAATGACATTGAAGAATATCTTTCAGAATCTTTGGCAAACTATGACGGAAAATCAATAAGTCGTATTGTAAACGAAGTAATAAAAGATGCCTAAAAAAGTTTTTTTTGTAAACTCACTCAAGTACATCATAGTTTCAGGAGCCTCTAAAGGGTTTAATTATGTGGTGCTTTTGTACCTAGCAATTGGAGCCTTCTCTGAGCAGTATGTGGCTATCTTGTTGCTTTTGTCTTTAGAACAGTTATTAAGTCTTTTACTTCCATTAAACAACTCTCATATAATTTATTCTAAAACGATAACTACCTATGAGTTTATTACAAACAAATTAATTTCTAGTTCGTTAATTGTTCTCATAATTTATGTTTTATTGTTTTTCCTTACGAAACAAATAGCATATGCATATTTCGAAGTGAAGACACTGATAGTTTATCTGTGTTTGTTTACTAGCATGATTATAAATGCCTACATGGCATATCTAACAAACTATTACAAATTGATAGAAGAGCATGATAAGGCTCTACTTATACAAGCCTTATTGTTTATTTCATTTGTTTCAATTATAATTTCAATTATTTTCATTGATAACAAAATAATTGCTTTTTTTGTTGGAAAAGCTGGAGGTTTATTAATAGCCTTATTGCTGGTTAAAATTTTAAAACTAAATAAATTTAAATTTAAATTTGTTGTTTTGACCCTGGATGAGTTTAAAAAAATGATAAATTTATTCTCCATAAGTGTTTTAGGTTGGGTTTCTGGTTTAGGATTTATGAACCTAGCTAAAATTTATTCAACTAGTGAAGAATTGGTTAAGGTTGGCTATATAATAAACCTGTGTAATGTCTTTTTGTTAATTAGCATTGGTATTAATTCAATATATAACCCTTTAATAAAAAAATATTTTTTAGCTGGCGATTATAAAAATACAATAGGCACGAGAATAAAAACCTTGTTTATCTATTTGTCTATTGCTGGTATGGCTTTCCTGGTTTTTTTATTGTTGAATAATGTATTCCCTTTTGACTGGAATTTAAAAGCGAAAGATATATTACTTGTATTTCCATTTACAATTGTAATATTTATTTTTAATAGTTTTCAATCTGTTGCTCAACCATTTTATATGATAAACGAGAAGTTTAAAACTTACAATATTATCAATCTAGCTGCTTATTTCGCATGGGGGTTAATTATGGTCGTTTGTTTATATCTGGGGTATAATAATTTTGTGCTTTTCCTGTTATTACTTCACTTTTTTAAAGGCTTATTTTCTTATTCATATGTTATTAAGTTTCTAAATAGTAATGACTACTCTAAAATTAACAGGGAATGATTATAATTTTAATAATTTTATTTATTCTACAATTCATTTTCTTAAGGAAGATGTTTAAATATTTTTATTTAAGTCCAGTTTATCTATATATAATTTTTGCAGTAGTTTCTATCTTTTCTTCAATTTTGTATTTCTATTTTTACGATGATAAGTACTCCTTATATAATCTAGACTTTGTTCCAGAATCTCAGTTTTTAAATAGCATTTCTTGGTATTTGATAGCACTAAATTCATTTGTTTTTGGTTGTATGAATTATCATTATTTCTCTTTAAGAAAAGCAAGAGATTTATTTCAATTAAGTTTAAATGATAATTTATTTATCACATATACAGTTTCTAAAAAATTAATTTATATTGTCGGAGGTTTTTTATTATTTATTTTGATACTTTTTACTATTGCCTATGGTAAAGAAATATTTTTTCGAGATTATTACCTTTCCGAAAATACTATAGGCGCATTAGTGATTTTAATCAAGTTATTATCCTTTATTGAAGTTATTCTCTTAGGTGTAACCTATAAGAAGTACAAGCTTATTAGTGTTTTGTTTTTTTCAATTCTTTTTTTGTTTTCTGTAGGCACAGGCTCTAGGGCAGTTATTTTATTTTTACTTATATTTTTCGTATTGATCTTTCTTTCCAACGGGAATACGTTAAGGAACAAACTTAGTTTTATGTTTAATTTGTTTTTAACTTTCTTATTTCTTGGAGTTTTAATGGGATTTAGGGGCTTAGAAAAGCATGGTATTATTCCATATGTGGCGAGCTTGTTTTCTGAACAAGCCGGAGTTCGAGATTCATTTTTTAATTTTTATTATTCTTTTATTTTTGGTGTTTTTGCTACCATTGGCACCCTTAAAAAAGCCGTTCCAGACTGGGAAGTTATTTTTATAAGTTTGAATCCCCTACCAGGGTCTATGGTAGGATGGTATGATATATCTGAAAAAATGCGACTTAATATATATGCGCCTTTTACGTTACATGGGAGAGTATTCGTTATGGGGTATTTTTTCACATTTATGTATTTCTTTATTACAGGCCTTATATTTTCGTTCTTTGATAAATGTATTAGAAAATCACTAAAGGACAAGAAAAGAGGGCTTCCTTTTGTACTTACAATTCTTGCAGTGTTACATATTATCTATGCGTTTGAGTATAACATGAGGTCATCAGTGAGATACATATATTATGCCTTGTTTATTCTTTTTGTTACGTTTATTGGAAAACAATGTTTTAAATTACTATTAAAGAAATCGAATGATGGTGCATAGCATGAAATTTAAAGAATCATCAATGATGTTTTTTGTTTGTTTTTTATTTGGTTTATTTCCAATTTTACCATTTAATCTAAAACCAATGACAGTAGTTATTCCTTTGCTTATTGGGGTTTGGGTTTTTATAAAGCATAAAAAAGCATGTATTAAAAAAGCTTTTGTTTACAACAGTATTGTGTTTATTCTTTATTTATTAAGTATTCTGTATTCTGATGATGTTGATTATGCTATTCAAAGAACTATAACCGTTAGTTCGATGATTTTATTACCGCTATTTTACATATTTATTTCATCATTAAAAGTGGATTTGGGCGTGGTTGAAAAAATAGAAAGGCTATTATTTTATGTTTTTTATTGTTCAACGATAATTTTAAGCATTGTCATCTATCTTTACATATATAAACTAGGTTATTTTGAAAATAGTGTAAGTTATGGTTATTCCATTTCGTATATCGAACATCATTTATGGGTTTTCAATGATCACCCAATTTATTTGTCTATATACATTGGATTATCATTAATATTTTCCTTGAGTTTGATTAAATCTAACACAAGTAAGAAGTTAAATGTGCTTATTATCCTTGGTAATTTAATTCTTTTAAGTGTACTTGTGTTTTTATTTAGGAAAGGTGTTTTATTAGCAACTATTGTTTCATTTTTCTTTTTTTTATTCAAAAATTTTAAATCAGGAAAGCGTTTATTTGTCACAACAATTGGAGTTTTAATGCTTGTTTTTGTTTGTTTTATATTATTTTCTAATAGTTCGCGTAGAATAATTGAGGTTATAAACTCAACGACTTATACTAAAGTTTTAAATGATGAACCGAGATCGTCTACAAGTATAAGATTGGGAGTATATCAATGTGCTACTAAAAATTTAACAAAAGCTGGCTTATTTGGTTTTGGCGTTGGAGATACAAAAAATGTTTTGATGCATTGTTATGAAAACACATCAGAGGTATTAGTTCAAGGAAAATACAATACCCATAACCAATACTTAAATTTCTGGTTATCTTTTGGTTTTATTGGGTTGATAGTTTTTATATGGTTTTTATTTCAACTTTTTAGATTATCCCTATTGAGCAAAGATTTTATATTTATGAGTGTACTAATTTTTTATTGTATAATTATGCTCGTTGAAAATTTACTTGATAGGCAGAATGGCTTAGTTTTATTTGCTATTTTAATTAATTTCTTTACCTATAAATCTATTTCAAGACAAAACAAATATGAATAAAATTTTAGTAATTGGTCCCTTTCCTAATCCCACAACAGGTGTATCTTTAGCTAATAAAGTAGTTTTTGAAGGTTTAAATGATATGAAGCAATTTTCAATTGATTCAATAAATACATCATTTAATAAATTTGAAGAAAATATTGGAGTATTTTCAGTTTCAAAAGCACTATTTTACTTAAAATTAAATTTCAGAGCCTATAAAATATTTGGTGCTGATATGGTCTATATAACCCCGGGACAAACTTTTTTTGGGGTTATGAAATATGCTGTTTTTATTATACTTGCTAGCCTTTTTAAGAGAGATATTGTAATTCACGTACATGGCAATTATTTAGGAAAAGAATACAGGTTAATAAAAGGACTAAAGAAAACTGTTTTCAAATGGATTCTTGATAAAACAAATAAAGGGATAGTGTTATCAGAATCATTACGAGGGAATATGAGCCCTTTTGTAGATGGAGATCACATATTTGTATTATATAACTTCGTTGAAGATTATTTGTTTTTAAATGAAGAAGATATTTTTAAGGATGAAAATAATATTAAGCCTAAAATATTCTTCCTTAGTAATTTAATGGAAGAAAAAGGAATATTAGACCTTTTAGAAGCATTAAAAATTTTAGAGAAAAAAGGTGTTGAGTTCGAGGCTAAAATAGCCGGTAATATCGATGCTCAAAATAAATCTAAAATTGAGACTTATTTCAATGAGTTAAATCAGGTTTCATATTGTGGAGTAGTTTCAGGCCAAGCAAAAAAGGAATTGTTGATTTGGGGCAATGTGTTTGTATTGCCAACATATTATGAAATGGAAGGGCAGCCTATATCAATATTGGAGGCTATGGCTACAGGGAACTTAGTTCTAACTACGAATCATTCTGGAATCCCCGATATTTTTAAAGATGAAGTAAATGGTTTTTATGTTGAAAAAAAGAATCCAGGTAGTATTGTGTCGAAAATAGAAATGATTGCTAATCATCCAGATAATTTCCTTGGTATTAGAAAGTATAATTTTTCAATTGCTCTAAAAAACTATAGAGTTGATAATTTCATCTCTAACTTAGTTAATATCATAAAAATATGAGTGACATCCGAAAATTTCAGGATTTAAATCTTTACCATAATCCAAAAGATTTCAGAGGAAAATCAAAACTTATAGTACAGCTGTGGTGGATATGTTACGCATTATTTTTCAAGACTTCTCCACAAGTATTATATGGCTGGAGACGCTTTTTATTGAGGGCTTTTGGAGCAGAGATAGGTAAAAATGTTATCGTTAGACCGTCTGCAGAAATAACATACCCTTGGAAGGTAAAAATTGGTGATAATAGTTGGATTGGAGATCAGGTTGTACTTTATTCTTTAGGAGAAATTATTATAGGTAGTAATACTGTTATTTCACAAAGAAGTTATATTTGCACAGGAACCCATAATTATAAAAAAATGGAGTTTCCAATTTTAGCCAAAAAAATTATTATTGAAGATGAATGTTGGTTGGCTACAGATGTTTTCGTAGCTCCAGGTACTAAAATAAATAAAGGGGTGGTCGTTGGAGCAAGAAGCTCTGTTTTTAAAGATTTAGAGCCCTATTCTGTTTTTGCCGGTTCACCTGTGAAACTAATTAAGAAACGTGAAATTGAATAATAAAATATCAATTATAGGTATCAATTACTATCCAGAAGATAGTGCCATTGGCTTATATACTACGCAAAAGGCAGAGTACCTAGTTTCAAAGGGATTTGAAGTTTCAGTTATAACGGGTTTTCCATATTACCCTCAATGGGAAATAAGAGAAGATTATAAATCAAAGCCTTATTTAGTAAAAGAAACTATCAATGGGGTAAAGGTTTTTAGAAGTAAACAATACGTGCCTAAAGACCCAACTTTTGTAAAAAGAATAATTCATTTATCTAGTTTTACTTTTGGTAATTTTATTAATTTATTTAGAATTAGTAAACCAGATATTGTGATATCAATTATTCCATTCACAACATCTGGATTGTTAGGTTGGTTTTTAAAAAAGCGATATGGCTGTAAGCACCTTGTTCATATACAGGATTTTGAATTTGATGCGGCTATAGATTCTGGTCTACTAGATGGAGGTAAAAAATCAGTTATAAAATTATTACAAAAAATTGAAGGGTTTGTTTTAGATAAGGCTGATATTGTTTCAACTATTAGTTATGGAATGATAAATAAATTAAAACAGAAAACGAAAACTAGTACTTATTATTTAACAAATTGGATTGATGTAGAGGCTTTTAGTAATATAAATTTAGGCACTCATAGGTATTTAAAGTCGAGTTGTTTTAAAATTTTGTATTCGGGAAACATAGGAGCAAAACAAGATTGGGATTTGTTTTTAAAAATTTTAGTGCAATTAGAAAAAGTTGAAAATGTAGAAGTAGTTGTGGTTGGTGAAGGTGCAGAGAAAGTTAATTTATTGAGAGCGTTAAAACAATATAGTTTTGTGAAGCATTTTAACTTAGTCCCTTACGAAGAATTGCCTCAATTACTTTCGAGTGCTGATTTACATATTTTATTTCAAAAAACAGATGTTATCGATACCGTTATGCCTTCAAAGATATTAGGTATGATGGCTAGTGAGAAACCGTCAATTGTAACAGGTAACATGGAAAGTGAGGTTTCAAAAGTATTTGAGGAGTCCCAAGGAGGTTTTTATTTTAATGGAAATTCAGTTGATGAAATAATAAATCAAATTAATATATTGAAAGCGGACAAAATGCTTTGTTCAAAATTGGGGACTGGAGCGAAGCAATATGTTTTGGAAAAATATTCTAAAAATAAAGTATTAGATATGTTTATTGATAAAATACAAAATCTTTAATATTGTTTATGAATCGTTAAACTTATGTGCTTGAAAAAAGTTCTAATAACAGGAGCCGCCGGATTCTTAGGTTCACATTTATGCGATCGCTTTATTAAAGAAGGTTACCATGTTATTGGCATGGATAATTTTATTACTGGTGACAGAAAAAACCTCTCACACTTAGAAAGCCATTCTAATTTCGAAATTATTGAGCATGACGTCACTGAGTTTATAAATATCGAAGGAGAATTAGATTATATTCTTCATTTTGCTTCGCCTGCAAGTCCGATTGATTATTTAAAAATTCCTATTCAAACCCTAAAAGTAGGCGCTTTAGGAACACATAATTTATTAGGTTTAGCGAAAGCAAAAAATGCTAGAATGCTGATTGCTTCAACGTCTGAAGTCTATGGCGATCCTCTAGTGCACCCACAAACCGAAGCTTATTACGGTAATGTGAATACCATAGGGCCACGAGGGGTTTACGATGAAGCCAAACGTTTCCAAGAGTCTATCACCATGGCTTACCATCGTTTTCATGGTTTAGAAACCCGTATTGTGCGTATATTTAACACCTATGGCCCAAGAATGCGACTTAACGACGGACGCGTAATTCCGGCATTTATGGGACAAGCCTTGCGAGGTGAAGATTTAACGGTGTTTGGTGATGGTTCTCAAACTAGATCATTTTGTTATGTTGATGACCAGGTAGAAGGGATTTATAGATTATTGTTAAGTGATTATTCAGATCCTGTAAATATTGGAAACCCCCACGAAATTACTATTAGTGATTTTGCTGAAGAAATCATAAAACTAACAGGAACGACTCAAAAAGTGATTTATAAAGATTTACCAGTTGATGATCCTATGCAAAGGCAGCCCGATATTACTTTAGCAAAAAAAATATTAGAATGGGAGCCTAAAGTTGGTCGTGAAGAAGGTATGAAAAAAACGTTTGAGTATTTTAAAGGTTTATCCCAAGACGATTTGCATAAAAGTGAACACAAAGATTTTAAAAAACATATAAAAAAATAAGTGGATTATAAAAAAAGTAGATATTCTGGTTTAATAAAGCCTCTTTTTGGTTTTATAGATTTAGTCATCATAAATATTGCGGTATTTTATTTTCAAATAAACTTAAGCAATGTGTATGTTTTCTGTGTCTATATATCCTTAGTCTGGGTTATTATTGCCGTAAGAAATCACTTTTATGAAATTCAAAGGCATACACGCCTTATCCAAATAATCCCGCTGCTGTTTAGGCAAATAATCTTTTTTGCGATTGTGCTCTATGCTTTTATAGGTTTTTTCAAACAGCCTAATATGAGTCGCTTAGAGTTAGGGGAGTATTTAATCGCCGTATTTGTATTAACCTCCTTATTTAAGCTGTTTTCTACTTTTTTACTAAAAAAATATAGAGCGGTTTTAGGTGGAAATACTAGAAATGTTATTGTTATTGGTAATAATGATAAAACCAGACAATTAATAAAAACCTTTAAAAGGCGAGCCGATTACGGTTATAACTTTATAGCGAAGTTTAGTGTAAATGATAAATCATTTTCTTTAGAAAAATGTTACGATTATGTGATTGAGAACAATATTGATGAGATTTATTTTTCTGTCGCAGAATTATCTAATAAGCAAATTAATAATTTAAGAGATTTTGCAGATAATAATCTTAGAGAACTAAAGTTCATTCCCGACAATAAGGATATTTACTCTAAGCGCCTTAAATATGAATATTACGACTACATTCCGGTTTTATCTATAAGGGATATTCCTTTACAGGAACCCGTAAATAAATTTATAAAACGTGTGTATGATATTTTATTCTCATCTGTTATTATTATTGGTGTACTCTCGTGGTTAACGCCTATTCTAGCTATTTTAATTCGATTAGAATCAAAAGGCCCCATCTTTTTTAAACAATCTAGAAACGGATTTAATTATAAAGAATTCGATTGTTATAAGTTCCGTTCGATGACGCCAAATGACAATGCACATTTGCACCAAGCCACCAAAAATGACATGAGAGTAACTAAAGTTGGCGCTTTTATTAGAAAAACTAGTATTGATGAGTTGCCTCAGTTTTTTAATGTGTTGTTTGGAGAAATGTCGGTTGTAGGGCCACGTCCGCACATGGTGAGTCATACCAATATGTATGCGCAACGTGTTGATAAATTTATGGTACGTCATTTTGTTAAGCCTGGAATTACTGGATTAGCACAAACAAGCGGGTTTAGAGGTGAAATAGAAACGGATAAAGACATCATTAATCGCGTAAAATATGATATTTTCTATATTGAAAACTGGTCTTTATTACTGGATATTAAAATTTCGATTCAAACGTTTTTAAACGCCGTAAAAGGAGAAGATAAAGCCTATTAATAACACTTTACTAATGGAGTCTTTGGTTACGGTAATTACCCCCATGCATGATTCTGAAGCTTATATTTCAGAATCTATAAACAGCGTCCTTAATCAAAGTTATAAAAATTGGGAGCTTATTCTTATTGATGATTATTCTCAAGACAAAACACTAAAAATCATTCAGCCTTTTTTAGAAACGTATTCTAATATTAAACTGCTTAAGAATACTGTAAACTCAGGTGCTGCCATTTCTAGAAATAAAGGAATTGAAGCCGCCCAGGGGGATTATATTTCTTTTTTGGATGCCGATGATTTATGGAAGCCCAATAAGTTGGAAGTTCAAATCCATTTCATGAAAACCGAAAATTGTGCCGTTAGTTTTTCCAGTTATGAATTTATAGATGAAAACGGGAAACCGCTTGATAAAATAGCCCAGGCTTTAAATTCTTTATCGTATTCAAAACTTCTAAAAAGCAATTATATTGGTAATCTTACTGGGGTTTATGACGTTAAGCGTTTAGGTAAAGTAACATCGCCAAACTTAAGAAAACGCCAAGATTGGTTGCTATGGTTAGCGGTTATCAAAAAATCAGGAAAACCTGCCTTAGGCATGTCAGAGTCTTTGGCTTTTTACCGGGTTCGAAAAGGTTCTATGTCTTCGAATAAAATGACTTTAATCAAACATAATTATTGGGTGTATCAAAAAGGATTAGGTTTTTCAAAAGGAAAGGCATTTTACAGTATGCTGGTGTTTTTGAAAGAACATTTTTTTGTGAAATCAAAATTGATTCAGCCTACAAATAAGAGCTAAATTGCTTCAGTTTACCACGGTTTGAACGTTCTAACTGCGTGGTGTGTTCAAAAATGATGTTGAGGTTCGGTTCTAGATAGTTGCTAATGGCTTTTTTTACTGCCTTTATTTTTTCTTCCGAAAGTGTTTCATCACTAACATATCGAATTTTAAAAGTATCTAGTTTGAGTTGTTCAATGACAAATTCCTTGACCGTACTCTTATCTTCAATAATGGTTTTAGTCACATAGTAAAACGTTAATCCGGCAGCTGTTTTTCCACTTGGCAGTTGTACTAAATCGCTCGTTCTTCCTTGAAGGCTTTTTAAAATGGGTTTTTCTGGTGTGCTATCTTCCGATAAGGCTCCTAAATCGCCCAAATCATAACGAATAAACGGATGAGCTTTGTTGTAAAGCGAGGTAATGACAATGCGCCCAATTTCGCCAAGAGGCAAAATACGGTCGTTATCATCAAGTATTTCTACATATAAATCTTCATTATTGACAAGCCATTCCTTCTTTTTATTCTGAAAGGCAATAAGGCCTAGTTCGGCATTACCGTATTCATTGATAATCGGAATACCAAATTGGGATTCTAAAAGGGTTTTATCCGATTCGAAAAGCATTTCCGAAGTCACAATACAAGCTTTAAGTGAAGGACAAATTGTTTTTAAAACTATATTTTTCTTTTTAAGATATTTAGCAAATTGTACAATGGCGCTGGTGTAGCCGTTGATATAATCAAAAGCAGACGATTGAAAAATCCCAATATTTTTTTCAAGCTGATCATCACTCAAGTCAAATACCGAAAATCGAAATCGATTGCTTAGTTTATCCTTCAAGCGTTCTTTGTAATACCCCTTTTTATCTAACGGAATACCATAAAATCGGGCTTGTTTTGAGCTGTGAAGATCTAAGTCAAACCATTTATAGCGGTCAACAAAATTGGCCCAGATAAGCGCATGGCAAAATTTGTCTTTGGCAAAAAGAAATGGTGTTCCAGACGAACCAGAGGTTTTGTTGAGGTAAATGTTCTTTTTAGAAAACCCTTCCGAAAGTCTATCGTTTAAAGGTTGTTGTAAATCAGCCTTAGTCATTACGGGAAGCGTATTCCAGTTGGTGTAGGCTTCAGCATTTACAAAGCCTTTATAAAAAGCATTGTTTTTTAGATGATAGTTTACAATGTCTTGTTTTTTGGTTTCTAGATAAGAATTATAATCAGTAGCTATACTTTTTTGGATGGTTTTAAGGGTCCGCGTAGCCTTTTCTATCGGGAAGCCTTGAAATTGTAAAGAAAGTTTAAAGAAATTCATTTGTATAAAGCCAAAAAACAAAGCTAAAGATAAATCCGATTTTTTAAGTTTTTAAAGTAAAAAATAAGAAAAAAAGGGAGGGCATTTCGTTGCTAATTCTAAAAAGCCCTTATTTTTGCATTCATAATAATTAAAGTTATTCTCATACATTTGAGAATCTAAAAAACAACACAATGAATATCTTAATTCTTGGTTCTGGCGGAAGAGAACATACTTTTGCTTGGAAAATTGCTCAAAGTCCGAAATGTGAAAATTTATTTGTCGCCCCTGGGAATTCAGGAACTGCAGAAATAGCCACAAATATGAATATTGGTGTAACCGATTTTTCGGCGATTAAAACTTTGGTTTTAGAGCACAAAATTGATATGGTTGTGGTGGGGCCTGAAGATCCTTTAGTACAAGGCGTTCACGATTTTTTCTTAAACGATGAGGCCATCAAACATGTTTCGGTAATCGGACCACAAAAAGTGGCTGCAGAGTTAGAAGGTAGTAAAGAATTTGCAAAAGAATTTTTATACCGTCATAATATTCCAACAGCGGCCTATGAAAGCTTCACTGCTGAAACTGTTGAAAAAGGCTATGCTTTTTTAGAAACTTTAAATGCACCTTACGTTTTAAAAGCAGATGGTCTAGCCGCTGGAAAAGGTGTGGTTATTCTGAATGATTTAGAAGAGGCCAAAACCGAGCTTAAAAGCATGTTAGTGGATGCCAAATTCGGTGAAGCTAGCACGAAAGTGGTTATTGAAGAGTTTTTAGACGGTATCGAATTAAGTTGTTTTGTACTAACCGATGGTGAAAACTACAAAATTTTACCTACTGCTAAAGATTACAAACGTATTGGTGAAGGTGATACAGGCTTAAATACAGGTGGTATGGGAGCCGTTTCTCCGGTACCATTTGCTACAGATGACTTTTTAAATAAAATTGAAGAGCGCATCGTGAAGCCAACAATTAGTGGTTTCAAAAAAGACAATTTACCTTACGTAGGGTTTGTTTTTATCGGATTAATAAAAGTGGGCGACGACCCTAAAGTGATTGAATATAACGTGCGTATGGGCGACCCAGAAACTGAGGTTGTTTTACCAAGATTAAAGAATGATTTTGTTGAAATTCTTCAAGCTATGGCTAATGGCACTTTAGATAAAATTAATATTGAAATTGACGAGCGTGCAGCAACTACCATCATGTTAGTGTCTGGAGGTTACCCTGAAGCTTACGAAAAAGGCAAGGAAATTACAGGTGTAAATACTATTGAAGGTTCTATTCCATTTCACGCAGGAGCTGTACTTAAAGATGGAAAAATAGTAACCTCTGGCGGACGTGTAATGGCGATTACCTCATACGGTGATACCTACCAAGAGGCCATAAAAAAATCTTACCAAAATATAGAAAAACTACATTTTGATAAGATGAATTATCGTAAGGATATAGGTTTCGATTTAAATTAATCGAAACTTATATTTTTATAAGTACGAGTGTGAAGAAACGCTTTTGTCTTCCTCGTTATTATCATTAAATCCTTTTAATTGGATCATCCAATATACCATGGCAACAAAACCAATGATAATAAAGATCCAAGACATAAGGTTCGCTAAAAACCAGTTTTCAAGTTCTAAAGCTCTAATAGCGTCTAAAGGTTTTAAAAGAACGTTAACAAATAAATCTTGTATAGCGTAAAAGAAATCTTTCATGTTGAGTTTGTTTATTGGGTTTAAACCCGATATAGTTAGTATATTTACGAAGCAAAAATACAAAAACAGTTAATGTTAACAAGCTTTTTTAATAAATCTAGACCAATAAATTTCATTATTGTATTTTTCATTACGCTTTTGGCTTTTGCTATCCCGCGGATAAACTTACAATTCGATACTTTAGAGGTTATGGAAATCGTGAAGCAAGTAGCTATGCTATTAACTATTTATGCTTCTATTCTACTTATTAATTTCATTGCAAATAAGAATAGTTTAACCGAGACGAACCATTTTGAAATTTTACTTTTTAGCCTCTTCTTGTTGTATTTACCGCAAACAACAAGCTATGGAAAAGTGATTTTTTCGAATTTTTTTGTACTTCTAGGTTTACGACGTATTATTAGTTTACGATCACAAAAGGAGGTTAAGAAGAAGCTTTTTGATGCTGGTTTTTGGATCGCCATTGCTGCATTATTTTATTTCTGGTCTATTTTGTTTTTTGTCTTAATCATTTTGTCATTAGCCTTATATACAGATAATAACATAAGACATTGGGTTATTCCATTCCTAGGTGTATTCGCTGTGTATTTAATTGGTTCGGCAACTTCGGTAGTTTTATATGATAGTTATTTTGAGATTTTTAATTTAAATACAATTAATATAAGCTACGATTTTAGTGCTTACAATTCGATAACGTATTTAATTGCCATTACGGTTTTGGTTTCTTTTGGGGTTTGGTCTTCATTTTACTATTTAAACAATATTAAAAAGAAGAAAAAAGTATTTCGAGTGTCTTTTAAAACCATTGTATTAGCTGCTGTGATAGGGTTTTTAGTTGTAATTTTGGCACCGGAAAAAAATGGAAGTGAATTTTTATTCGTCTTCATGCCATTGGCTATTATTTTTGCGAGCTATATCGAAATTATTCAGGAAAAATGGTTTAAAGAAGTCTTTTTAGTGGTGCTTATTCTTGTGCCTTTTATTTTGTTATTGTTGTAACTTATTGCCAAAAGCTAAATCACCCGCATCGCCTAAACCAGGAACGATGTAACCTTTCTCATTAAGGTGCTCGTCTATAGTACCTATCCATAAGTTAACGTGTTTGCCAAAGTGTTTTTTTATAAATGCAATGCCGGGTTTAGCGCCAATTACGCTTACAAGATGAATTTCTTTGGGTGTTCCAAAAGCTTTAAGGGCTTCAAAAGTTGCCACCATAGATTGTCCTGTAGCAAGCATGGGGTCGGCCAGAATAAGCGTTTTGTTTTCTAAGCTTGGGCAGGCTAAATACTCCACCACAATTTCAAAACTCTCTGGGTGTTCTTTGTGCTGTCTGTAGGCAGAAATAAAGGCGTTTTCTGCTTGGTCAAAATAGTTTAATAAGCCTTGGTGTAATGGTATACCGGCTCTTAAAATGGAACATAAAACCAAGTCGTTTTTGGGTAGCTTGGAAGTGTGAATGCCTAAAGGGGTTTGAATATCCTCAGATTGATACGTTAAACGTTTGCTCATCTCATAAGCGAGTATTTCACCAATACGTTCAATATTTCGCCTAAAACGCATAGCATCCTTTTGAATATCTACATGTCTTAGCTCTGATAAAAAGCAATTTAATACGGAATTTTCTTTTGATAGATTATGAATTTTCATGGCTTCAAATTAGGTATTCAATAGTAAAGTTAGTGAATTATAAGTATCTTTGTATCTCAAAATTTGAGACTATGTTTACAGATAAAGCAAATGCTATTTTTCAAGAAGTTATCGAGAAGTATCACGTTATAAATACGGTAGATCAACCTTTTGAAAATGCCTATGCAGAAGGCGATTTGTTAGAACATTTATTATATAGAAAATGCTGGATCGATACCGTGCAGTGGCACTATGAAGATATTATTCGTGATCCACAAATAGATCCCGTGGCGGCCTTGACTTTAAAGCGTCAAATTGATGCCTCAAACCAAGACAGAACCGATATGGTGGAGTATATTGATAGCTATTTTCTAGAAAAATATAAAGATGCCAATGTCAAGGACAATGCAACTATTAATACCGAAAGTCCAGCTTGGGGTGTCGATAGATTGTCAATTTTAGCCTTGAAAGTATACCATATGAATGAGGAAGCTACACGTACCGACGCTTCCGCGGAACACCAAGCTGCCTGTCAGAAAAAATTAGACGTTTTATTGGAGCAACGTGTAGATTTATCAACGGCTATCGATACGCTTTTAAATGATATTGAAAAAGGAGATAAATACATGAAAGTGTATAAGCAAATGAAAATGTATAATGACGACGAGCTAAATCCTGTACTTCGCTCACAAAAATAACACGTTCAAAATCTATTTCTTTGGCTGTCGATTTGAGTTTGTCGAAGACTTTTTCAGCTGAAATATCATGCCAAATTCAAAACATATATTAGTGATACGTCTCTCAGCAATGGGGGACGTTGCTATGTCTGCACCAGTGGTACGGGCGCTTATTGAACAATACCCGAAAGTAAATATTACCATTTTAACGCGTGGATTTTTCAAACCCTTCTTTAGAGATATTCCCCGTGTTACTGTTTTTTCAGCTGAAGTTAAAGGCAAGCATAAAGGCGTTCGTGGCCTTTACAAATTGGCTCAAGAGCTTAATAAAAGTCACTTTTTTGCAGTTGCCGATTTACACCATGTTTTAAGAAGTAAAATCTTGAAATTGTTTTTAAACTCCAAGCGTTTTATTGCTTTAGATAAAGGTCGTGAAGCCAAGCGGTTATTGGTTTCAGGAGAAAAATTTGAGCCTTTAAAGACCACGCTTCAGCGTTATGTTGATGTCTTTGATAAATTGGGTTTCCCTGTAGATTTATCAAAACCTACATTTCCAAAGCGTGTGGCCTTAAATGAAAAGTTACTGGAATTATTAGGAAGAGATTCTAAAAAGTGGATTGGTATTGCGCCTTTTGCAGCACATCAAGGCAAGGTTTATCCTTTAGATTTGATGAAGCAAGTGGTAGAAAAACTAACAGCCGATTATAAAGTCATTCTGTTTGGAGGAAAGGAAGATCGTGACCCATTAAGCAGGTTTGAAAACACGATTAACCTCGCTGGTAAATTGTCTTTTGATGAAGAGTTAGATATCATTTCAAATCTCGATATCATGCTTTCAATGGATTCAGGAAATGCGCATCTTGCAGCGATGTTGGGTGTAAAAGTCATTACCATTTGGGGGGTTACGCATCCGTTTGCAGGCTTCGCGCCTTTTAATCAACCAGGTGATTACGCTTTGTGTGCCGATAGAATCCAGTTTCCAAAGGTGCCAACTTCGGTTTATGGAAATAAATACCCAGAAGGTTATGAAAACGCAGCAGGAAGTATCGCTCCAGAAGTTGTAGTGACTAAAATAAATAGGGTGTTAGCTTCGATATAAGTTAATAAAAGAAAGAAGACAGGTTCTCGACTCCGCTCGAACACCGCTTAAAGTCACGTGCACTTAAAAACTAAGCTACTACTTAACTCCTTTCTAACTTCTTAACTCCTTAACTACTTCTAACTCCTCAAATACTTCTAACTCCTCAAATACTTAACTACTTCAAAGACCTCACGCGTCTAAACATCATCAAAATCAACCGTAATAGTTGGCGTCGTTGGATGCGCTTGGCAAGTAAGAATTAAACCTTCAGCCACTTCGCTTTCAGTTAGAATATTGTTTTGTCTCATAGTGGCTTCCCCTTCAGTAATACGGGCTAAACAGCTGCTACAAATACCACCTTGGCAAGAATACGGCGCGTCTAAATCTTCATCTAGAGCGGCTTCAAGAATGGTTTGTTTTTGTGACATATCAAAAGTGGTCGTTTCATCATCAACCGTGACTGTAATTTTAGAAGATCCTGTTTCAACAACTTCAGCTTTAACTTCCGCAGGTTTTGCCGCTTTAAAAAGTTCGTAGTGAATACGTTCAGCTTCCGTGTTATGGGTGGTTAAAACATCTTTAACCATGTGGATCATAGCTTCTGGTCCGCAAAGGTAATACGCATCAATAACCACATCTTTATGCTCGTTTTTAATCACGTAATTTACGGTGCTTTTTTCAATACGGCCAAAAATCGCGTCTTCCTCGTCTTGCTGACTAAAAACAAACTGAATCGTGAAACGCTCCTTATAGGCATGTTGAAGCTCTAAAAGCTCGTTTAAGAACATGGTGTCTTTAGTGGTTTTATTTCCGTAAACTAGAATAATCTTACTGTTTACTTCTTCTTCTAAAGCACATTTTATAATACTCAAAATTGGAGTGATACCACTCCCAGCAGCAAAAGCCGCAATGTTTTTAGTTTTAGAGTCGTTAGGCTCAAAGACAAAACGCCCTTTTGGTGGAGCCACTTCTAAGGAGTCACCAACTTTTAAAGTTGTATTCGCGTAAGCCGAAAACGTACCGTCTTGAACTTCTTTAATCGCAACTTTTAATTCGCCACTTTTAGGAGAAACACAAAGTGAATAATCGCGACGTACCTCATGGCCATCAATTTCGGTTTTTAAAGTGATGTATTGTCCCGCTTGAAAAGCGAAAGTATCTTTAAGGTTTTCAGGAACATTAAAAGAGATGCTTATTGCTTTTGAAGTTTCTCTATTGATATTCTTTACTGGAAGTTTATGAAATGATGCCATGCGAATTAGTTTTTAGCAAAAATAGTGAAGCCAATAATAAAGTAAGATACTTTTTAAGAAAAAAGTAACACCTAAAATACGAATGCATAAGAAATTTATGTATGTTTGTCTTGTCATGAAAAACTCACAATTATATAAAGGCAGTTTAACCACGATCATTTTAAAGTTATTAAATGAAAATGATAAGATGTATGGTTATGAAATTACGCAAAAAGTTAAAGAGATTACTAAAGGGGAACTGAAATTAACTGAAGGGGCCTTATATCCGTCATTACACAAGTTAGAAGCTGAAGGTTTGCTAGATGTTGAGGTGTTGAAAGTTGACAATAGACTGCGTAAATACTATAAATTAACCGAGCAAGGCACAAAAGAGACGGTTAATAAACTCGCTGAACTGGAAGACTACATTAAAACCATGCGCGCGTTGGTGAATCCTAAATTTAGAATGGGCTAGATGAAAACACTTAGCAAGGAAAACATAAAGTTTATAGATACTTATTTAGAAAACTCTGGAATAGACTTCATAGATATTAGGTATGAGATGATT
The DNA here is from genome assembly GCF_018860245.1 of Pseudotamlana agarivorans. GTDB lineage: Bacteria > Bacteroidota > Bacteroidia > Flavobacteriales > Flavobacteriaceae > Pseudotamlana > Pseudotamlana agarivorans_A. The sequence goes on along the minus strand of NZ_JAHKPD010000008.1, from coordinate 946 downwards.
GACCATGTGGCTTCAGAAATTGAAGCTAGAATTGAAAATGGCGATGACAGAACATTCTATTACATTTTCAAAGACTATATGGCAGAGAATAAATCGAAGTTATTAAAATACAATAGCAAATACCATTGGATTGGCGATAGGTTAATATGGAATCGCCTTTTGAAAAAATCGTTTTCATTGAGGGGTTTAATCATTTTTGCAGCCATTTTTATGAGTTTTAATTTAATTGAGTTGTATGTAAGCAAAGTATATTTGATTCGTATACTAAAGGATGCGCCACTTGTAATTATGGTGATAATTGGTGTTTTTTATTCTACATTTATGAGAACGAAGAACGAAAAATATTCGTTGATAGAAAGAATGGGTTTATTTTTCTTTATCGTTTTTTATGGGATTAATCTTTTTTTTAACCGTTTTACTGCTCCAATGGGATATGTTACCCACGATTTGATTTTAATGAAAATAAAAACAACTTTTTTAATATTCATTTTAGTACTTCTTACGCTTTGTACATTAGAGTTTAAAAAAGACTATCATTTAAAATATGGAATTGACAATTCATGAAAATTTCAGAAAACCAAATAAAAGAACTCCATAACTTCACGAGAAAACATTTCGTAGAATGTTACGATGTGCAAACTGAACTGGTTGATCATCTAACAAATGGTATTGAAAGTCAATGGGAAGAAAACCCTAAATTGTTTTTTAAAGATGCTTTAAATATCGAGTTTAAAAAATTTGGAATTTTCGGTTTTCAAGAGGTTTTAGAATCTCGTGTTCGGGCGTTGAACATATACTATTGGAAATCTATTTGGAACATATTTAAAACCTATTTCAGTTTACCTAAGCTTCTTTTAACGATAGCCTTATTTTGTGTTACTTATACTGTTTTTAGCTTAGCTTGGCATGTTGGACATACTTTATCGGCAATTTTAATACTATTTTT
>NZ_JAHKPD010000012.1:575749-575899 GCF_018860245.1 Pseudotamlana agarivorans | reverse complement strand
TTTTACGCAATGTTTATCCAATTAACTAAACATTCTTCCTAATGTTTCTTCTTGCAAAGTCCCTGGGCTACTATTACCATTTCTATTCTCTACATAAACAATATTGTTACCTATGATTCCTACTCCTGGACTATAACCTTGAATCTTTTT
>NZ_JAHKPD010000012.1:0-575593 GCF_018860245.1 Pseudotamlana agarivorans | reverse complement strand
TAACACATACGGATTTAAGGTTGTAACGAGTGGCGTCAATATTGCTAAAAATTAAAAAAGTATTGCGGATGCTGCTCTAGACACTAGCGCCAGCGTAACACTGTCAATTTAAAAATGTTTGGTTGAAAGTATTACGGACACCGCTAACCCCAAAGGAGGCGTTTGTTTACCTGTTAGAATAAGAAGCTAAAGATACTACTTATGGATGATTAGTTTTTAAAGTAACAACTCTATTAATTCTGAGTAAGCAAACTATGATAATGTTTCATGGCGTCTAAAATCTTCCCTCCATTTTCATGGCTATTTACCCTAAGAACTAGTTTAAAGGAATTCTTCCAAGCTCCTCCCTTTGAATTATCCATAAACCTAGGAATCTCTGCATTAATATATGATATCCCTTGATTACGTTTAGATAATTTATGAAATATGCACAATTTAGAAAAATTATATAGCTCACGCTTACGTGGTACATCGTCAGTATTTTTTGCCCTTCGATAAAACCTCATATAATCACCTTCGAATTCAATGATAATTTGAAATTTACCCGATCGGTCATAACAATACTTATCAATATTTTCTTTGAGAAAATCTTTAGTTTGCTCTTTAGTTAGAGTTGATTGAATATGACCTATCGCGTATTTCTCACTTGTTCCATTTTTGAATATAATTTCAAAAATTTCACTTTTTGACAATACATATAATGGCCCATCTAGGTTATTAGCCTTATGAAACGATATTTCATCCAATCTAATTTCTTTAACTTCTGAAAGTATAGAATCTTTATTTTTTGTAATAATTATATCTTGGGAAAAAACACAAGAACTTACTAATAAGAAGACTATTAATGATTTTTTAAATTTATTATTTTTCATTACTAAAACTGACATTTAATTTTCCTAAAAACTCAATTAATATTGTTTTCTATTCTCATCATAAATTACTTTATACGTATGGCTTGCGTTATAAATGACAAACCATGCTGTCCCATAGTGGAATTCATCACGCCATCATAAAGTGGCTCTGTAGAGTTTTTAGGGATTTTCCAATCAAAATTAAAATTAGAACCGGTTCGCCTGTGGTATCAATTTCGTTTATAATAATTTCAGCTGTTCGAGTAGGGCTAAAGCAATTGTATGATAAAAATAGGTTCTAAACAAATTTCTGAACGCCCAGAACCTATTAGTTTCTCATTATTACCCAGGAAACTTATCACGAATTTTATCTAAACATAAATTATGAATACTTCCGGCATGGGTATGTTTTTTAGAGGTATCTGGAACATAAGTACCGTCTTGCACTTGTCCGCCAATTTTTTGATAAGCCTCCCTAAACGTTTGTCCTTCTACAACCAAAGTATTGATATTATCAACAGTGAAAAGGTATTTATATTTATCATCGTTAATATCAATATCCTTCACTATAATTTGTTGAATAGAATAATTGAAAATATCTAGAATGTCTTTTATTTCTTCGAAAGCTGCAATCATATTTTCTTTTAACAACTGAAAATCGCGGTGGTAGCCACTTGGCAAGTTATTCGTTATTAAAATCATTTCACTTTGTAAAGCTTGAATTTTGTTACACTTACCACGAATTAACTCAAAAACATCTGGATTTTTCTTGTGTGGCATGATGCTACTTCCTGTTGTTAATTCGTCTGGGAAAGATATAAATCCGAAATTCTGACTCATATACAAACAGGTGTCCATAGCAAAACGCGCCATGGTATTGGCTAGACTTCCTAAGGCTGCTGCAATGGTACGTTCGTTTTTACCACGCCCCATTTGTGCTGCAACCACATTGTATTTCATGGTTGCAAAATCCATTTCTTTAGTCGTCACATCTCTGTCGATTGGAAATGAACTTCCATAACCAGCTGCTGAACCTAAAGGATTTTGATCTACCGTTTTAATGGCGGCATCTAGTAAAAACACATCATCAATCATGAGTTCCGCGTAAGCAGAAAACCATAAACCGAAAGACGACGGCATCGCCACTTGCAAGTGCGTATAACCAGGAAGCACTTTATCCTTGTATGTTTCAGCCTGATTTAAAAGTGTATCAAAAAGTGCTCTTGTTTTTTCCTTTACAACCGATAATTCTTCTTTAAAATATAAATGAAGTGCTACTAAAACCTGGTCATTTCTAGAACGTGCGGTGTGTATTTTTTTACCAACATCACCTAAAGTCTTCGTTAATTCAAACTCTATTTTAGAATGTACATCTTCAAACTGCGCATCGATAACAAAAGTGCCATCTTCAATCTGGTTAGCTAAAACCTGAAGTCCAGAAAGTAGTTTTTCCAATTCAACCTCAGAAAGAATACCGATTTTTTGAAGCATAATCGCATGTGCACGCGATGCGATTACATCATACTTTGCAATGTGAATGTCTATTTCTCTATCGTTTCCTACTGTAAATTGTTCGATTTTTTTATCGATGGATATGCCTTTGTCCCAGAGTTTCATACTGTTGTTTTTTTATTGAATCGTTGAATTGTTTAACTGTTTAATCGTTTATACGATAGCGCGGTTTAACAATTCAATATATATTTTAATACCTTCTTCTATTTCGTTGATGTAAATAAATTCGTCTGCTGAATGCGATCGTGTGCTATCTCCTGGTCCTAGTTTTAAAGACTTACAGGTTAAAACTGCTTGATCGGATAAGGTTGGCGAACCATAAGTTGTACGTCCCATAGCCATACCTTCTTGAACCAAAGCATGATCCATAGGAATGGAAGATGAATTTAAACGCAAGCTTCGTGGAATAATACGTGTTACAGGCGCATTATCTTGTAATATTTGTGCTATTTCAGCATTGGTATACGCATCGTTAACGCGCACATCAATAACCAAATCGACATGACCAGGCACCACATTATGCTGTGAACCTGCGTTAATTTGCGTCACCGTTAATTTAACATCACCTAAAGCTTCAGAACTTTTATCGAACTTCAAATCTTTAAACCATTGTAAAGCTTCAATAGTATTATAAATAGCATTATTATCGTTTGGATGCGCCGCGTGACTTGGAGTGCCTTCAATAACGGCATCAAATACTACTAAGCCTTTTTCGGCAACCGCAAGATTCATTAAAGTAGGTTCGCCAACAATCGCGACATCAACTTTCGGGATAATAGGCAGCATGCTGTTTAATCCGTTTGGACCGCTGCTCTCTTCTTCCGCGGAAGCGACAATAACTAAATTGTATTTTAAATCTTCTTGGTTATAGAAATGCACAAATGTTGCCAAAAGTGACACCAAACAACCTCCAGCATCGTTACTTCCTAAGCCGTATAATTTACCATCTTCAACAATGGCCCTGAACGGATCTTTGGTATATGCCGAATTCGGTTTTACCGTATCATGATGCGAGTTTAACAACAATGTTGGTTTACTATCGTCAAAATGCTTGTTAAGTGCCCAAATATTGTTTTTTGTACGCGTGTACTCAATATTATATTTTGTAAACCAGTCTTCAATATGTGCAGCCGTATGCGCTTCTTCAGAAGAAAAAGACTGCGTTTCAATAAGCTTTTTTAGTAAAGCTATGGCATCGGTTGTTAACTGTTCTATCATAAAAATAAGGTCGTAAACTTTTGATCTTTATTACTTATAATGGTTGGATTTCCAATAAAAACACGAGAAACACCTGCTTCAATAGCATGATAGCAGTTTTCGAGTTTAGGAAGCATCCCATCGTGAAAAACACCTTTATGTTTTAAAATTTCGTAAGTTCCAGAATCCATGTAATCAATCACAGAATTATCGTCATCAACTTCCATAAGCACACCGTTTTTCTCAAAACAGTATACCAATTCTACTTTATACAAGTTTGAAAGGCCAATGGCCAATTCTGAGGCCACCGTATCAGCGTTTGTGTTGAATAGCTGACCATTTCCATCGTGTGTAATGGCACAAAAAACAGGCACAAAATCGGCTTGAATTAATTTATCAATACTCTTATGATTCACCTTTTTAACATCGCCCACAAAACCATAATCAATCTCCTTTACCGGACGTTTTTTAGAAGCAATACTATTAATATCGGCACCTGTTAAGCCAATGGCATCGGTAGCTAAACCTTGCAATTGCGCCACAATATTTTTATTTACAAGTCCGCCATAAACCATAGTAATCACATCTAAAGTTTCAGCATCGGTAACACGTCGGCCGTTAACCATATTAGATTCAATACCTAATTTTGAAGCGATATGTGTGGCACGTTTACCGCCGCCATGTACTAAAATCTTCTTGCCTTCTAACTCAGAAAAATGCTTTAAAAAGGACTCTAAAGCGTCTTTATCTTCAATAACGTTTCCCCCAATTTTTACTACTGATAATTTCTCTTTAGCCATTCTCTAGTATTTTTTTAAGCACCAATTGCGCTGCATAAGTTCTATTATTCGCTTGCTGGATCACTAAAGAACTGTCGCTATCTAGAACAGCATCCTCCACTATCACATTACGTCTTACAGGTAAACAGTGCATGAATTTAGCAGCTCCTAACTTTTCTTTGGTTATCATCCAGCTTGGGTCTGTGTTTAGTATTTTCCCGTAATCATCATAAGAACTCCAGTTTTTTACATAAACAAAATCGGCATCTTTAAAGGCTTCCTCTTGATTGTGAATTATTGGGGTGTCTTTTGTGATTTCTGGGTTTAAATCATACCCTTCTGGATTTGTAATGACAAACTCGACATCCATTTTCTGCATGGCTTGAACAAAACTATTTCCAACGGCATGAGGCAATGCTTTCACATGTGGTGCCCAACTTAAAACCACTTTAGGCTTTGCTGTTTTAGCATGTTCTGAAATGGTTAATGCGTCTGTCAACCCTTGTAACGGGTGTCCTGTAGCACTTTCCATATTCACGATAGGTACAGATGCAAATTCTACGAAAGATTTCAAAACCTGTTCGCTTTCGTCTTTTTCTTTATCCGTTAAGGTGGGGAAGGCTCTTACCGCGATAATATCACAATATTGAGACACGACTGCTGCAGCCTCTTTTATATGCTCGGCGGTATTGCCATTCATAACTGTACCATCGCCAAATTCTATGCCCCAAGCATCACCAGAAACGTTCATGACGATAGGATTCATACCCAAGTTTAAAGCCGCCTTTTGCGTGCTTAAACGGGTACGTAAACTTGAATTAAAAAACAATAAACCTAAGGTTTTATCTTGTCCTAAAGACTTATGTTTTAACGGATTTTCTTTTAATGTTTTAGCCTCGGAAACCCATGTGTTGATATTATCGATATCGTTTATGGATGTGTAATTTTTCATTCTAATCCTTATTTTATTTTAGTAAACGGTACTTTGTTTTCTATCGCATTTAAGATAAAATGGTCTTCTAGCCCATTTACTATCCAAGTTTCAATATTGGCATGCTTAGCTAATGCGGCAGCTTCTATTTTAGAAGCCATACCTCCAGTACCATGCGAAGACTTGGAATTAACTACTTCGGTTTTTAGGGCATCGAAATCCACAACTTCTGAAATCGTTTCTGGTTTGTTGATTTCAAAAGATGCTTTTGTATAGATGCCGTTTGTGTTGGTTGCGATTATAAATAAATCGACGTCTAAGAGTGATGCTGTTAAAGCACCTAATTTATCGTTATCACCAAATTTGATTTCATCGGTGGCAACGGTATCATTTTCATTAATTATAGGAACGTAATTGTTATTCACCAAAACATTGATGGTGTTTACAATGTTTGTTTTGCTTTCCTGCTTTTCGAAATCTGAATAGGATAACAAACATTGTGAACTCAATAAGCCGTATTCTCTGAAAATTTCTTGATAAATACGTATTAAATGTGGTTGTCCAATAGATGCTAAGGCTTGTTTTACAAACAGTTCTTCGCGCTGACTTTCCAGCTTCACAAACTGTTTAGCCACAGCAATGGCACCAGAACTAACAATAATAAACTCGTAGCGATCTTGAAGTTGCGCAATTTGATGTGCAATATCTTCAATTTTACCTCTAGAAATATTATCGGTTTCTTTGGTAAGTGTATTAGACCCTACTTTTAATAAAATGCGTTTTTTCTTCATTTATTGAAAAGCTCGCTAACTTTTAATAATCACTTATTGTTATTAACAAGTACGCGCTTAATATTTATCTAATCTGTCCATTTCCATGAACATACCATTTGTTTGTAACTAAATGTTGTAAACCAATTGGTCCACGTTGGTGTAATTTGTCGGTACTAATGGCTAACTCGCCACCTAAACCTAATTGACTCCCATCGGTAAAACGTGTTGAAGCATTATGATAAACAGCTGCTGTATCTGCATTTTCCATAAAGAATTTTGCTTCAGCTTCATTAGTTGTAATGATACAAGAAGAATGTCCTCCCGAATATTTATTAATCATAGCAACAGTCGCTTCAGTTGATTCGATTTCACCAATAACAATTTTATAATCTAGAAACTCTTCATACCAAATATCATCTGATTCAAACTGCGTAATTTCATCGTATTTCGACGTTTCTGCATCACCTAAAATTTCAACATCAAATTCTTTTAATTTTGAAATTAAGCGTTTTATAAAAGCTTCTTTATTCGGAAGATTTTTGTCGATTAAAACTTTATCGACCGCGTTACAAGCTGAAATTTTAGCCGTTTTTCCGTTAATTATAACATCCATAGCAATATCTAAATCAGCTTCAGGGTGTACATACACGAAATTATTTCCACGACCACTAATAATCACTGGACAATTGGCGTGTTTCTTAACAAATGCAATTAAACGTTCGCCACCTCTAGGCACCATTAAATCGACCTGTTGCGTTGGGTTTTCTAAAAAGGCTTGCGTTTCTTCTCTGTTGAATTGTAAATACTCTACCCAATCGGTAGAAGCACCGTTTGCCTCTAGAGCGGCGTGCCATAGTTCAACAATTTTTAAGTTTGATCTTAAAGACTCTTTACCACCTTTAAGTAATATTTTGTTTCCTGATTTAAACGCGATTCCTGCAGCCTCCACAGTAACATCTGGACGTGATTCATAAATAATTAAAACCGTTCCAAAAGATGCTGTTTTATTATAAACTTGCATCCCATTGTCGTGTTTAAACGAAAAACGCTCTACACCAACTGGATCTTCTTGAGACGCTAAATGCGTCACCGATTTAATCATTTCATCAACCTTCGAATCGTCTACTTTTAAACGATCGTACATCGATTTATCGTCACCATTATAGGCGTCTAAATCTTCTTTATTGATATTAATTATAGTTTCTCGTTCCTCTTCTAATAGCACAGCCATTTTCAGCAATACCGCATTTCTAGTTTCTATAGTTAATAATGTGTTCATTGTAATTTTTTTTTAAAGTTTTTGAGTGTGCAGTTTGTCTGCAGTCTCAATCTCTGGTAACGCTCCTATTAGGGCTTCAAAAAACATATTGATATGTTCTTTTCTAACGGTTAGCGGAGGTAATATTCTTAATAATTTTTTATTCGAAGCACCACCAGTAAAAATATGATTGTCGTAAATTAAGTGCTTTCTTAAGTCGCCAACTTCAAAGTCAAATTCTAATCCAAGCATCAAACCTTTTCCCTTTATATTTTTAATATGCGGGATGGTTTTAGCAATTTTCATAAAATACTCAGACATCACATTCACATTATTTATTAGTTTTTGGTCTTCAATAACCTCTAAAACTGATAAACCTGCTGCACATGCGAGGTGATTTCCACCAAACGTAGTACCTAACATTCCAAATTTAGCTTCTATGTTTGGGTGAATTAAAATGCCTCCAATCGGAAAGCCATTCCCCATGCCTTTTGCCATAGATATAACGTCTGGTGTTACGTTATAATGTTGAAATGCAAAAAATTTACCCGAACGTCCGTAACCCGATTGAACCTCATCGGCAATAAAAAATGTATTGTTTGCTTTACAAAGTTGATCGACTTTTTCAAAAAACTCAGCAGTCCCTTGATCTAGCCCGCCGACACCTTGAATAAACTCAACAATAACGGCACAAACATCCCCTTTTTCTAATTCAGCTTGAACCCCTGCAATGTCGTTCAATTCTAGAATAGTGACTTCCTGTTGTGCGTTTATTGGCGCAATAATACTTGGGTTATCGGTGGCTGCAACAGCTGCCGATGTACGACCGTGAAAACCATTTTTAAACGCTACGACTCTAGATTTCCCTGTTTTAAACGATGCTAATTTTAAAGCATTCTCGTTAGCTTCAGCCCCTGAATTACAGAAAAACAACTCATAATCTTTACAACCTGAAAGCGCCTCTAGTTTATTGGCAAATTTCACTTGTAATGGGTTTTGAATGGCGTTTGAGTAAAATCCAAGTTCTGCCACTTGATTCGAAATGGCTTCTACGTATTTTGGGTGTGCGTGCCCAATAGATATTACGGCATGACCACCGTAAAGATCTAAATACTCTGTACCTTTCTCATCATAAACATAAACACCTTTTCCTGAAACTGGTGTTACATCATAAAGCGGGTAAACGTTAAATAATGGCATAATTATTAATTTATTATAGTTGGTTATGTCTTTCAAAAGAAGCGTTAACCTCTTTCGATAGGAATTGTGCTAAAACCCCTATTTTCTCAAATTATAGTGCAAAAATAACCATTTTAGATCCTTTTATCGCTAAAAGACTGTCTTTCCTAATGTTAACAATCTCTAAAACGGTTACTTTCGTGTTTTGAAAATGACTTAAAAGTAAGTCGCTTTTAAACCTAATCCGGCGGTTTCTTCTAAACCAAACATTAAGTTCATGTTCTGAACTGCTTGCCCAGAAGCTCCTTTTAATAGGTTATCTATTATACTTGTAATTAAAAGTTTTCCATTGTGCTTGTGCAAATGAATTAAACATTTGTTGGTATTCACTACTTGTTTTAGATGTAAAAAATCATCTGAAACAAAAGTGAATTCAGCATCTTTATAAAACGCGTTGTATAATGCTTTGGCATCTTCAACAGAACCTTCGTAATCGGTGTAAACCGTAGCAAAAATACCTCTTGAGAAATTTCCTCGGTTAGGCATAAATAGGATTTCCGAAGAAAAACCATTTTGTAATTGTTTAACCGACTGATTAATCTCTCCTAAATGCTGATGCGTAAACGGTTTGTAATAAGAAAAATTATTATCACGCCACGTGTAATGTGTTGTTGCAGATAAAGATGTTCCTGCACCTGTTGCCCCTGTTACAGCATTAACGTGCACATCCTGATTTAAAAAATTTGCTTCAGCCAAAGGCAAAATAGCTAACTGAATAGCTGTTGCAAAACAACCCGGATTTGCTATATAGTTTGCTTTTTTAGTCGCTTCTTTATTTAACTCAGGTAAACCGTAAACAAATGTTTTTCCTTCAAAAACTTTATCAGCTTCTAATCTAAAATCGTTTCCTAAATCAATGATTTTTGTGTTTTTCGAAAAGGTATTAGCCTCTAAAAACTTCACTGAATTTCCGTGACCTAAACATAAAAACAACACATCAACATTAGGATTCACGGTATCTGTAAATTTCAAATCTAACGATCCTACTAAATCTTGATGCACTTTGCTTATCTGATTCCCTGCGTTACTTGTACTAAACACAAAATCAATTTGAGCTTCTGGATGGTTGATAAGTAATCTTATCAATTCACCGGCTGTATAACCTGCGCCTCCAATTATTCCAACTTGAATCATTATTTTGAATTTACTTGTTGATAAATTTTATTCTGATTACCTAAGATTTTGATAAACCCTTTAGCGTCATCTGCAGTCCATGCTTTGTTTTCTTCACCGTAAGTACTAAACTTACTAGACATTAAATCATGACTAGAAACAATACCATCTAAAGAAAAGTGATATGGTTTTAAAGACACTGTTACCTCACCGGAAACCATTTTTTGAGAACTCTGTAAAAACGCTTCCATATCTCTCATTACTGGATCTAAATACTGACCTTCATGTAAATGCATCCCATAAAAACTAGATAAATATTCTTTATGTTGCAACTGCCATTTTGTTAACGTGTGCTTCTCTAATAAATGATGTGCTTTTACGGTTATTAAGGCTGCAGCAGCTTCAAAACCAACACGTCCTTTAGTTCCAACAATCGTATCACCAACATGAATATCTCTACCAATAGCATATTTAGAAGCGATATCATTAAGCTTTTCAATATTTATTTGAGGCGCATTTGCTTCTCCATTTAAAGCCGTTAACTCACCGTTTTTAAAAGTTAGCACTACTTTTTCCTCCCCTTCTTTTTCTAATTGAGATGGGTAAGCTTCACTTGGCAATGGTTTTTCAGATTCTAAGGTTTCAACACCTCCAACACTGGTTCCCCAAAGTCCTTTGTTTACCGAATATTTTGATTTCTCCCAAGGCATATCAATACCTTCAGATTTTAAATAATCAATTTCTTCTTGTCTCGTTAATTTTTCATCTCTAATTGGTGTAATTATCTTAATACCAGGAGCCAATGTTTGAAAAATCATATCAAAACGCACTTGATCATTTCCTGCTCCAGTACTTCCATGAGCAATATATTCTGCACCGATGCTTTTTGCGTATTCCACGATTTCAATCGCTTGAATAATACGTTCTGCACTTACAGAAAGTGGGTAAGTACTATTTTTTAATACATTTCCATAAATTAAATACTTCACTACTTTCTGATAAAAAGTGGCTACCGCATCAATATTTTTATAAGTTGTAACCCCCATTTTATAGGCATTACTTTCTATATGTGTAATTTCTTCTTTAGTAAAACCGCCTGTGTTTACACTTACCGCATGAACATCGTACTCCTTTGATAAACTTACTGCACAGTATGAGGTATCTAACCCACCACTGTATGCTATTACTAATTTTTTCATTTTACTATATTTATATAACTTATTTTCTACTTTATTTTAATTCTCTAATTTCAGCTTCAAAACACGGATTAACATAATACCTAAAATTTAATTCATCTCGTAATTTTCCTAACTTTTCAAGTTCTTCAACTAAAACTCTAGACATTTGAGACAAGGTAATATGGGTCATCCCTAACAATTCGTTGTAATGATGCACTTTCGCTGTTTGGGCAATTGAAATAAGAAAGGTATCACTATAGAATTCTGTTATTTTGGCCATTAACAACAAACCAAGATTCCAACTTCTATAAATATTATCTACCCATAATGAGGATCGCTCATATACAAAATGCTCATGAACCTTGTGTTCATGCACAAAAATATGCCCGTAAATTACGCCTTTTTTTCTTAAAAGGAAGCAACCATTACCAACACGTTTTTTAAGCATTTCCACACTTACATAATACAACGTAGGGAGTTCTTTTGATCGTTCTGAAATAAGCTCTAAACACTTATTGGAAAGTTTATAAACAAGATCTATTTCTAAGCCTTCTTTTTCACAAAAAGCTTCTGCCTCCTCTATTATACTGTCAATTCCCATTTCTAATTCCGTATTCATTTTAATTTCTGCGGACATTTTCTTATAAAACCTACCAAGTTCACAATGACTAAACTGATACTAGATATTATTAATAATTTATCTGCCATCTTTACTTTCTCTTCTTTTTTTTGATAGCTGAACTGGACGCACCTAGTTCAATAAATGAAACGCACCCTTACGGGCGACGAGGAAAACTACGACGCATAATAAACCGGTGGTTAACTTTTAAATTAACGCTTTTTTGAAATGCTATGAAAATATTTTTGGACACTATGAAAAAAATTAAAATTACGCTTTAGGCTTTACTCAACAATCAATAACTATACTAATTAGTTACTGCGGCGGCGGCGCAATGGTAAACCCGGTGTAGTAGGACGTATTTTATTTTCTAAATTTTTCATGAAGCGAAATTAAAATTTTATTTCCAAAGCACCTAATTTTGATATATTTTTTGAAAAATTTTATAGAAATCTCTTTTTTTTAAGTGTTTTGTTTTAAAAAACGCAACTCAAAAACCTTTTCGTTGCAAGGTGAAAATTGGGCACAGGAAAATATTAAGTTCCATTTTTTTTATAGAAACAGGAACTTTTTAGCGATTCATAATAAAGAAGTTAGCCAAAGCCCTTACCCCTTATACTTAAAACCCTTAGTAGAAACTTGGCTTTCCGTTGGAAAATCGATTGGTATTCGTTTTTGTTTTACTTTTCCAGTAGCTGCCCATTCCGTGCCGCGAAGCAATAAAGTGATTAAACCTACGCTCTCAAACGAAGTTTCATCGTGTCCCAATGTGGTATGAAAAATTCGTCCTTTTCCGTACTTTATAGTCATCGCTACAGGTTCCTTTTGTTCCAATTCTGGTTTTTTCAAAGTAGAAACTGCTGTAGCAAGTACTTCCACGTTTTTCGCAGGACCTCTTAAATAGGCATAACACTCATCGGCAGCATGCATCCAAGTTTTAGGAAAACCTGTTGTTATTGGGTGTTTCGTATTAAAAGTAGTTACCATAAAAGCCTCCAATTTACCGTGTTTTCCCGCAGCACCAGGCGTATGGTCTTTTTTCACATTATTATGCTTATCCACATACAAATACGGTCCATCTTTTTCTGTTCGACCACCCCAACCCCCAACGGCAATCATTTCATTATAGGCTTTCCATTCCGGGAAACTATTATCGGCGGCATGTATACTTACAAAACCTCCACCGTTTTTCATGTAGGTTTCAAAATTTTTCTGGGTCTGTTCTGGCCAAGGCGCAGCTTGCCATCCAAAATTAGATATTACCACATCGTAATTACTAAAGTTCGGATTAAAATCTGGATCGGTTTTAGGTTTTCCTTCCACCCCAGGGGCAACGCCTGCATAAGCCAACCAATCTTTATATTTTTTACTTTTATTTAAAAACTTTGTTCGCGCAATATCCACCTCAAAAAGATTGGTTTCCTCTAAATACTGTTTCATCATAATAGTAGATTTTGGCCATACCACATGGTTGTTTTGCCCATCCACAATCAAAACTTTAATTTTATCTTTTTTACTATTACAGCTATACACTTGCAGTATCGTAAACAAACTAATTATTCCTACTAAAAAATTCCTCATACTAGTATTTAATCTAAATTTCTAACCCAAATATTTCTAAAACTTATGGGGTTTCCATGATCCTGTAATTTTATAGGCGCCTTGCCATGGGATTTATTTTTTGGCCAACCTATATATTCTGTTGTCCCTTTAATTATAAAATGATCCTGTACCAAAACGCTGTTATGAAGCACTGTAATGCTTGCCGATTTCGTCTTTTCTCCTTCAGCGTTAAACACGGGAGCATGGTAAATAATGTCGTAACTATTCCATTGCCCAACCGGCACCGAAGCCATTGCTAGCGGCGCCGACTGTTTATATACAGAAGCTACCTGCCCATTGGAATAGGTTTTATTATCTATATTATCCAAAATCTGCACCTCATACCTTCCTTGTAAAAAAACGCCACTATTGCCACGACCTTGCCCTTTTCCTTCTATTTTCTCAGGAGATTTCCATTCCAGATGCAATTGCACACTGCCAAATTTTTGTTTGGTTTGGATACTTGAATTTTTCATTTCCTTTCCGCGAGAAACGGTCATGCTTTTTTCTTTAATATCTACTAGCCAGGGCACTTTCCCGCCTCCGTTTACAAGCTCCCAATTATCCACATGAGTTCCATTAAACAAAACCACAGCATCGCTAGGTACACCGTTTTTCCCATAAGGATTTACCCTTGGCGGAACAGGCGTGTAAAACTCCGTTTCTTTGGGCTGCGTTGGCGCTTCTAAACCATCAAAACTTCCAGTTTCTATCGCCTTTTGTATAGTGTTTTCTTGTCCTATAACCGACAAACCAAGCAACCCAAAAAGTAAAAATATTCCTTTTTTCATATTCTAAAACTTACAATCCTAAAATTTGTCGCAACTGTTTTTTATCGGTTTCACCACCGGCAAAATCATCAAAACTTCGGCCTGCAGCTTCAATTATATGTTTTTTAATAAATGGCGCTCCTTCTCGAGCACCTTGTTCAGCCGATTTAATACAGCATTCCCACTCCATAACCGCCCATAGATCGAGATCATACTTAGTAAGCTTTGAAAATATGCTACCAAAATCAATTTGTCCATCTCCAAGCGACCTAAATCTTCCTGCACGATTGGCCCAACTCGAATAACCACCATAAACCCCTTGTTTTCCCGTTGGATTAAATTCAGCATCCTTCACATGAAAAGCTTTAATTCGTTCGTGGTAGAAATCTATAAAACTCAAATAATCCAATTGCTGCAAAATAAAATGACTTGGGTCGTATAAAATATTCGCTCGATTATGGTTTCCAGTAGCATCCAAAAAACGCTCAAAACTCACCCCATCATGTAAATCTTCTCCGGGATGTAATTCGTAACACACATCCACACCCTGTTCCTCAAAATGATTTAAAATTGGCAACCAGCGTTTCGCCAATTCTTCAAAACCCATTTCCACCAAACCATTTGGGCGCTGCGGCCAAGGGTACATCGTGTGCCACAGTAAAGCTCCCGAAAAAGTAGCATGGGATTTCAACCCCAATCGCCCACTGGCAGTTCCCGATTTTTTCACAAAATCTATCGCCCATTCCGTTCTTGCTTTCGGATTCCCACGAACCGCTTCTGGCGCAAAACCATCAAACATACTGTCGTAAGCAGGGTTTACAGCAACCAATTGCCCCTGTAAATGCGTAGACAATTCGGTAATTTCCAAACCATACGACTGTACTTTTCCTTTTAAGTCATCGCAATAGGTTTGACTTTCCGCTGCCTTTTCCACATCAATTAAATGCGACTCCCAAGTTGGAATTTGAATTCCTTTATACCCTAAACCAGCTGCCCATTTACACAAACCATCCAAAGTATTAAACGGCGTCTCACTGCCAGCAAATTGCGCTAAAAAAATAGCAGGCCCTTTTATCGTTTTCATAATTTTATTTTTTTTGGCGTTAGCACTCCCGTGAGCGATCTGGATCACTACGCAATCCCTCCTGCATTGCGGAATTTCAAACATGCTGTTCCATCCCTAACGCGGTAATCTTAATCCATTTTTAATTTTACATTTTTGTCCAAGCCGCATTGTTATTATCACTTGCCACAGCGGCGTAAATAAATTGCACCCCACGAAGGCCATCGGCTGCCGTTGGATAATCTGGGTTTTCTATTATTTCACCATTTAAATCGGCCAACAAATGATTGGCAAAATTCTTATAAATGGTCGCAAAAGCTTCCAAATACCCTTCTGGATGTCCCGCAGGAATTCTCGAAACCTGCAAACATTCTGGATATAAACCGTTCCCATTTGGCGTATATACTTTCATAGGTTCGTCTAGCCAATGGGTTGTTAACTTATTCGGATTTTCTTGATGCCATTCCAAACTTCCTTTAGTACCATACACTTTTATGGCTAGATTGTTTTCTTCTCCCAAAGCAATTTGAGAAATAGACAAGGTGCCCTTAGCACCATTTTCCAAACGAAGCAATAAATTCCCATCATCGTCTAAAATTCTTCCATCGCCAAACCGACCTAAATCGGCAGCCAATTCCTCTATTTTCAAACCAGTTATGTATTCCATCAAGTTTTCTGCATGGGTTCCAATATCTCCTAATGCACCGCCAATCCCAGAACGTTTGGGATCCACACGCCAAGCGGCTTGCTTATTATTAGTAGTTTCCACGGCTGTAGACAACCAACCCTGTAAATATTGTATTTGTACTTTTCTAATGGTTCCTAAATCGCCTTTCGCTACCATGGCACGCGCCTGTTTCACCAAAGAATTCCCAGTATAATTATGGGTTAAGGCAAAACGTTTTCCGCTTTGTTCCACCACTTTTTTCAGCGCCAGAGCTTCTTCCAACGTAAGTGTTATAGGTTTATCACAAACCACATGAAAACCATGTTCTAAAGCCATTTTTGCGGGTTCAAAATGCATATGATTTGGTGTTACAATAGCCACAAAATCCATACGTTCTTCCTCAGGAAGCGCTGCCTCTTTTAAAATCATCTCCGCATACGTGCCGTAACACCTTTCTTCAGGAAGCAACAAAGCTTTTCCAGAAGCAATAGATTTTTCTGCACTACTACTAAATGCGCCACAAACCAACTCGATCATCCCATCGATAGCAACAGCTTTTCTATGCACATCCCCAATAAAGGAGCCTGTGCCACCGCCAATCATGCCCATTCTTAATTTTCTATTCATTGTATTTTTATGCTTTTGAAGTTTTTGCTTGTTTTTTCATATACATATTCAGACCTAAAAAGGCAACTATTAATATCGCAGGTAATAAAGACATGGTTCGTAAAGCTTCCGAAGCACTTGCATTATCCATTAAGTGCCCCATAATAGGCAACACAATCGATACCGAAAACATCCCTGCTCCACCCATAATCGACAAACCTAAGGCACCGGTTTCTGGTAAATATTCGGCAACAAAACCAAGCATAGTTGGCCAGAAAAAGGTTACTCCAACTGCAAAAATTGCTGCAGCTACAAAAGTCATTCCTCCCGAAGTAATGGTAAGCAACCAAAGTCCTATAAAAGTAAATATGGCAGAATACAATAGCATCCCTGACGGCTTTAATTTATGCACCACCTGGCCGGCAAACATTCTACCAAGCGCCATAATACCATTTATAAAAGCCAAAACTAACAACGGCGCAGCGACCGATTCTTTAAGCAAAGACTCGATCCGCTGTGTGGTACCTAGCTCCGAAGCAGCCGTAAGAAACATGCAAAAAACCATAAACAAAAACAGTGGCTGCAGTACGCTTTTAAACATATTCTTATTACTAATACCCAACTGCACACGTTCGGTAACAGGAATTTTTTGTCCGAAAAACAAAACTCCATAAAGCACCAATGGGATAAATAAAGTAGCAACCATACTTTCCCAACTTAGCCCCATAACATCCATGGTTAGCCAACCTATTAGCGAGCCAATTACAATGCCTCCAGGAAACCATACATGAAATCGATTTAGCATTTTAGTTTTTTGCTCGGGGTACATCGATGCTACCATAGGGTTTAAAGCAGCTTCTACAAAACCATTTCCGATTCCTATACATAAAGTAGCAACAAACAAAGTGGTCATGGAGTCTGCCATTAAAGTCAGAACAATGCCAATGGCATGGGTAAAAAAGGCCATCCATGAGATTTGTTTAATCCCTAATAAATCTACTAAAGGACCTCCAATAAGCATGGCAATGGTAAATCCGAAAAAAGCAGGAGCAAAAGCATAACCTAATTGTTCTAAGGTTAAGCCAACACCTTCTGGCCCGAAAACGGTTTCCAGTCTGGCACGTATCGCAAAAGTCATGGCAGTAGTTATTAAAGCCAAACAACTGGCCAGAAATAATCTGTTTTTATTTACTTGTTCCATGGTATATTTAGTTTAGTTCGTTTCGTTTAGGATAATTGTTTCCCTACTTTAATAAGTAAATCCCTGGTTAATCGGATTCCTTCTTCTTCTGGCACTTTTATTCCTTCATATTCTACACCTACAAATCCTGTGTACCCTACCTCTTGTACCATTTTCATCACCCGTCCATAATCTATAGTGGTTTCGTTTCCTTGTGCATCGAATTCGTACGATTTAGCACTTACCGCTTTCGCAAAAGGAAGCAATTGTTTCATACCCTTATATCGATCATAAGATTCCAAACACCTTCTATATTTATCATATTGTATACAGAAATTCCCAAAATCGGGTAAGGTTCCACAGTTTTCTCTTTTTACTTTTGAAAACACATCGGTCATCCAATTTCCATTAGAAGAGAAGCCGCCATGGTTTTCTACCAGTACATTCACATTGGCATTTTTAGCGAAATCGGAAAGTTTTTCCAAAGAATCCACTCCAGCTTTTAGGGCATCTGTTTTATCTACGCCACCAGCTAGATTTACACGAATGGCTTGGCAGCTCAAAAAATGCGCCGCTTCCACCCATTTATAATGATTTTCTATGGCTTGCAAACGTTTTGAAGTATTGGCATCGGCTAGATTTCCTTCGCCATCTATCATAATAAGTAGATTCTGTTGGCCTTCCCCATCCGCACGGGAGTTCATTTCTTTTAAGTATGCCTTATCTTTAGACTTATCTTTATAAAATCCATTAACATATTCCAAACCAGTACACCCCAAGGCACGTGATTTCGCGGCAAAATCTAGGGGATCCATTTTCCCCGCAAACAAAGCACGGTGCAAAGACCATTGGGCTAAAGAAATATTAAAAAATAAAGGAATATCGCGAACTACCTTTTCCAACCCAGGAACCGTAGCTTCTTTTTCAGATTGTTTACAAGCATACAAGCCCAAAGCAGCCAAAGCCAAACTGGATTGCGATGTTTTTACAATAAAATCTCTACGTTTCACACCTTTATTTTTTAATTACCATAATAAAGTAGGCACGTGAAATTATATAAAAAAAGGAATCTTACTGTTTATTTTTATTCAGTGAAAGAATTTGAACAAAATCACAATTCTAGATAAGCACTTATATTTTCTGCCACGCGAAAACGCATGCGATACTCGTTTGGCGAACACTTTTCATGTTTTTTAAACACGGTAGAAAAATACTGGCTCGTTGTAAAACCACACATATATGCCACTTCACTAATAGTAAGCCCTGGCTCGTTTTTCAAAATTTCTTTAGACATTTCCAACCGCCTAATAGTTAAATAACGCATGGGTGTTAGGTTAGTTAGCCGCTTACAATGATGGGTAAATCTGGTTAATCCAACACCTGCCGATTTCGCCATCAACTCAATAGTCCATTGTTCTGCCAAACTTTTTTCTAATTCTTTCAAAAAATACTGTACACTTCTAGAGCTATCGGTTAGCGATTCGTTTAAAACAATATTTTCTGAATTTAATAAATCTAAAATCAAAATCAGTAAATAGTTAATCAGCAACCGTATTCTAGAAGCATTACTGCCATTTTTATCGGTATTTACAGCGTTATTAATTCGTTTAAAACAATCTCTAAAACGGGAATCGGTTTTTAAAATAGACTTTTTATTCTGTCTTAAAATAGTAGTTAAACGAGCTAAATCCGCTTTAGTTAAAGTAATCCAATCTGGCCAAACCCAATCTTGGTGCGGCCTACGAACCCCCAAATCGATTATAACCCAGTAAAATTTCCCCATACCAATATGCGGGTTCCCCACCTTATGCGCTTCCCAAGGTCTCGTAATTGTTAAATGGTTTGGCGTAAGCTCCACTTCCCTTCCCTCCTGGGCGTAGGGCATGGTTCCAGATTCTAAAAAATGAAATTCTATCCCTTCGTTGCGATGCCAATCCAGCCCCCAGTCTTGTGGCTCGTTAGCATCCCAATACCCGATACTATTTAGTCCCAAAGTATTTTCATCCAATCGATCTCCAGGATAAGTATGCCTAGCCAAGGCTTTAAATTTGAGTTTTTTTCGTTCAAAAGCATCAATTAAAGGCACACAGGTATCCGCATGATATACTACACCTTCGCCTTCAAATGGTTTTATTTCCTGTATAGTTAGTTTCACTGAAAAATTTTGAACATTGAATAGCTGCAAAATAGCTATTTTTCCATTCTACAGAAAAATTTACATCATATTTTATTTTATTGACACTTTTTTCTGTGTTATACCAACTAATCAACAACAAACCACCAAAGAGATGAATAACAAACCTATTAAAGAGCATCCAGAAAAATACGACGCCATAGTTATTGGCACTGGAATTAGCGGCGGATGGGCAGCAAAAGAACTATGTGAGCAAGGGCTTAAAACCTTGGTTTTAGAGCGTGGACGGATGGTTAAACATATTGAAGATTACCCTACCATGTATATGGACCCTTGGGATTTTAAACACCGTGAAAAACAGCATCCTGACGAAACAAACAACCAGCACAACCAAAGAAAACTCTGGAGAGGCGCTTTAACTAAACCAGCTACCAAACACTGGTTTGTGGACGATGTAAAACATCCATACAATGAAGAAAAGGATTACCTATGGATACGCGGCTACCATGTTGGTGGTCGGTCTATTATGTGGGGAAAACAATCTTATCGATTAAGTGATTTAGATTTTGAAGCCAACAAAAAAGACGGCCATGGGGTAGATTGGCCTATTCGCTACGATGATTTAGCGCCTTGGTACGATAAGGTAGAAGCGTTTATTGGGGTTTCAGGTGAAAACCTAGGACTACCACAGCTTCCCGATGGTAAACTAGAACCACCAATGGAACTAAATTGTGTAGAAGAAGATTTAAAATCTAGCATTGCTAGTAATTTTGACGACCGATTACTAACTATTGGTAGGGCAGCGCATATTACAGGAGATAAAGCCCGCGCAGGGAGAAGCAAATGCCAGTATAGAAATCGCTGTATTCGCGGTTGCCCTTTTGGAGGCTATTTTAGCAGTAACTCTTCCACGCTTCCAGCTGCAGAACGCACAGGAAATATGCACCTAAGACCAAATTCTATTGCCTATGAAATTGTTTATGATGACAACTTAAAAAAAGCTACCGGCGTAAAAGTGATGGACGCAGAAACCAAAGAAACATTTTTCTTTAAAGCAGATATTGTATTCTGTTGCGCTTCTACAATAGCTTCTACTTCCATATTAATGCAATCCAAATCGGAGCGTTTCCCTAACGGACTCGGGAATGATTCAGGGGAATTAGGACATAATTTAATGGACCATCACTATGCGGTTGGCGCATCGGCTCAGGTAGATGGTTTTGAAGACAAATATTATAAAGGAAAACGCCCGAATGGTTTTTATATTCCACGTTTTAGAAACCTTGGCGATGAAAAAACCGACCAAAAAGACTTCCTTAGGGGTTATGGCTACCAAGGTGGAGCTAGTAGAACCAACTGGAAACACGCTGTCTCGGAGCTAAGTTATGGTGAAGATTTAAAAAAGGATATTTTAAAACCAGGCCCATGGACCGTTGGTTTGGGCGGTTTTGGAGAATGCTTACCGTACCATGAAAACAAGATCGTTTTAGATTATGATAAGTTAGATTCTTGGGGCTTGCCTACCGTTACTTTTGATGCCGAAGTAAAAGAAAATGAAATTAAAATGCGTATTGACATGCGCGACCAAGCGGTTGCTATGCTAAAATCTGCAGGGTATAAAAATGTAAATGGCCACATGGGCAAAGCCATTCCAGGAGCCTGCATACACGAAATGGGAACCGCGCGTATGGGACGCGACCCTAAAACATCGGTTTTAAACAAAAATAACCAAGTGCATACCGTTCCAAATGTATATGTAACCGATGGGTCTTGTATGACTTCTTCTGCTTGTCAAAACCCATCGCTTACCTATATGGCGATTACTGCTCGAGCGGCTAATCATGCAGCAAAAACTTTTAAAAACTCAAAAAACAGCTAAACCATGAACAGACGAACGGCATTAAAAAACTTGACCAAAGGTATTGGATTTGCAGTAGCAACCCCAACCATAATGCATTTGTTAGCCTCTTGCCAAAATCAAACAGAAACTTGGAAACCGCTTTTCCTTTCGGAAGAAGAAAAACACCTCGTTATTCAGTTAACCGACCTCTTTATTCCTAAAACCGATACACCAGGCGCAGTAGAAATTAACACACCACAATTTCTAGACAGTATGTATCAAGAGGTAGAAACGACGCAAAACCAAGAACACTTTAAAAAAGGGGCACAACTATTTGCTTCCGCCTTTCAAAAAAAATCGAATAAGGCGGTTTTAGAAGGTACAAAAGAGGATTTTAAACCGCTTTTAGACGAGTACTTTAGTCTTTCGCCCGAAGAAACCAAAGCGTTAATGCGGCAACAAAAACAAAACATGAAAGACCTTGCAGCATCTGAAATGGAAAAATTTAGTATGTATAAATTTTTACTATCCACCAGATACTATGCTATTTTTGGGTATTGTACTTCGGAAGAAATTGGAGAAAATGTTCTTGCCTATGATCCCATTCCTGGCATGCAACAAGGCTGTGTTTCGGTAGAAGAAATCTCTCAAGGTAGAGCTTGGTCTTTGTAAAAACACTAAGTTTACAATGAAAACTTTTAGGTGGCAATGACAACCCAGCCCAGCCAACCGAAAGCGGCTATAATGTTTTACAAAGTGAAAGTCATCCTGTAGAGTTTAAGGCTATCGAGATTTTAGAATTATAACCTTAAAAAAAATCGTCTATCTTGAAAGACGTAGCTACGTACTTCCCTAACAGACGATTTTTATAATTAAAATGGGTAATTAAATTTACTCCACAATAAATTTTCCTTTCATTATAGCAAAATGCCCTGGGAAACTACATAGAAAATCATAAGTTCCTTTTTCAGGTGCTTCAAACTCTATAACAGTTGTTTCACCACCTCCAATAAGTTTGGTATGCGCAATGACTGCTTCACCATCATCTGGAATATAACCTGAATCCCTTGCTGTTGCTGCTTTGTTTCCAAAAGCAACCAAATCAACACCAGATTTTAAAAGCACAAAATTATGTCCCATAATATTTTTATCCATCTTCCCTAAATGCTTAAAAGTAAGCTTCACTTTAGAACCTGATCGCACTTTAATTTCCCGCTTATTAAACTGCATGGCATCATTAGAAGTTAAAACCACATCGTTAGGACTATTTACAACTTCTTTTGTCGAGTTTGTGGTGTTTTCATAAGTAAATCCTTCTTTTTTCTTTTCTTTCTTATCACCACAACCAACAACTACAAGGCATGATATTATAGAAAGTACCAGATATTTTAGTGTTTTCATTTTTGATTTGTATTAATTATTTAGACCATTCGGCGGTTAAATATATGATTATAAACAATCTTAAAAGTGCGTTTTCTTTCAATGAAAAATATTAAACCAAAAAATAAGAAATTTACTTAAAAAATTATAAAATATAATCGGTACTAATGAAGTTAGATGTTTTTCTTTCTAACAACTCGGTTAAAATCGCGTTATTATATTCGTTGTCTTTTGAAGCCACAAAGGTTCTAATAGAAAAAGAACGTAACGCATCATACACACTTAAAGTACCGGAAGCGGAATCTTTACGACCTGTAAACGGATACACATCTGGTCCACGCTGACAAGAACTGTTTAAATTCACACGACAAACTAGGTTTACTAAAGTATCGATTAGCGGTGAAAGTGTATGAATGTTTTTTCCGAATAAACTCACTTGTTGTCCATAATCAGACTCGGCCATATCATCTAAAGGCTCTTCAATATCTGAAAAAGGAATCACCGGAATTACTGGTCCGAATTGCTCCTCTTTATAAACACGCATGTCTTTAGAAACTGGATATAAAACGGCAGGGAAAATATAATTCTCGCTAGTTTCACCACCTTTATTATTTAAAATTTTTGCACCGTTTTCTAGGGCATCATCAATTAATTCTTGAATATAAGCTGGTTTTTCAGCTTCTGGAAGCGGCGTTAATTTTGCACCTTCTTCCCAAGGGTTTCCAAATTTAAGTTGATCTACTTTATAAGCAAAACGTCTATTAAATTCCTCAACAACCGATTCGTGAACATAAAGTACTTTTAATGCCGTACAACGTTGCCCGTTAAAAGACAGGGTGCCCGCAATACACTCATCCACGGCTAAATCTAAATCGGCATCAGGTAAAACAATGGCTGGATTTTTAGCTTCCAACCCTAAAACCATACGTAAACGGTTCCCTTTTGGGTGCTGACCTTGAAGTATGTTAGCAGATTTACTGTTTCCAATTAAAGCCAAAACATCAATAGCTCCAGATTTCATAATTGGCGCAGCAAGTACACGACCTCGACCGTATACAATGTTTACAACCCCTTCTGGAAAACTACTTTGAAAGGCTTCTAATAATGGTGTAATTAATAAAACACCATGTTTTGCAGGCTTAAAAATTACAGGATTCCCCATAATTAAAGCTGGAATTAACAGTGCAAATGTTTCGTTTAATGGGTAATTATAAGGCCCCAAACATAAAACGACACCTAATGGTCCACGACGAATATGTGCGTAAACACCGGCGTGTTTTTCAAATTTTGCTGAATCTCTATCAATTTGTTTGTAAGCTTCAATGGTATCGTAAATATATTCTACGGTTCTATCGAATTCTTTTTCAGAATCTGGCAAATTCTTCCCGATCTCCCACATTAGAAGTTTCACAACTTCTTCACGCTTGGTTTTCATTTGCTCTACAAACGTTTCCATACAGGCAATTCTATCGGCTACTTTCATCGTTGGCCATAAGCCTTTCCCGTTATCGTAAGCAGAAGTTGCTGAATCCAGAACCTCTAAAGCTTCTTTCTCGCCCAATTGAGGAATAGTCCCTAAAAGGGTTGGTTTGTACTCTGGAGTTGATGAAATAGTTGAATACACTTCGGCCGTATCGCCTTCCCAAGCCTTTAACTCGCCATTAACGAGGTAAGTGTTTTGATGTAAAAGTGATTTTATTTTATACGCTTCTGGAATTTCCTGAAAACTTGTTTTCATTTTATCTATCATTTAGCATGTTTAACGCTATGCTTTTGTTTTATGTTACATAACAGACATGACATTTACCCTCAAAGTAACTAAATTTTAGTATAAACTGACAGATAAACCATTGATATTTTGAAGAAGTGAAACGAAAACGTTTGCGGGAGTTTTTGTAAATTTTAAACTAAAAACTGAAATAAATCGGGCTTGTCATTTAAATAATCACCATAGAAATTACGCTGTTTCAACTTAGCAATAAGCGGTTCTAAATCGGAAGCTGATTTTAGCTGAACCCCTACTACCGCCGAGCCATTTTCTCTATTGGTTTTTTTAGCATATTGAAAATAAGTGATATCATCATTTTCACCTAAAATATCAACTACAAATTCTTTTAAAGCTCCGGCACGCTGCGGAAAGTTAATAATGAAATAATGCTTCAAATTTGCATATAGGAGTGCGCGTTCTTTAATTTCTGGGGTTCTCGTAATGTCGTTATTACTACCACTAACTACGCAGACTACGTTTTTACCTTTTATGTCTTCAGCATAGAAATCTAAAGCAGAAATACTCAAAGCCCCAGCGGGTTCTACTACAATAGCATCTTTATTATAAAGTTCTAATATAGTTTCACAAACTTTCCCTTCCGGAACGGTTATAGTAGCATCTAAGTTTTCTTTACAAATAGCAAAATTTAAATCTCCAACACGTTTTACAGCTGCGCCATCAATAAACTTTTCAATCTGATCTAATGCTGTGTTTTTATTGTTTTCAATAGAAACCGTCATGGAAGGTGCACCTTTTGGTTCGACCCCTATGATTTTGGTATTTGGAGAAAGTTTTTTAAAAACGGAAGATAAGCCAGAAGCCAGCCCGCCGCCGCCAATAGGAATAAACACATAATCAATTGGACTTTCAGCCTGCTCTAAAATTTCTAAACCCACGGTTGCTTGTCCTTCAATCACTTTTTGATCATCAAAAGGATGAATAAATGTTTTGTCTAGAGCCTCACATTCCTGCATGGCTGCTTTACTAGCATCATCAAACGTATCGCCAACTAATTTGATTTCGATATAATCTTCGCCAAACATTTCAACCTGCTCCAATTTTTGTTTCGGCGTTGGCGTTGGCATAAAAATGGTGCCTTTAATTTTTAACAATTTACAGGACAAGGCCACACCTTGGGCATGGTTTCCTGCGCTTGCACAAACAACGCCACATTCGGATTGCTTAGAAGTCAGAGAACTGATCTTATTATAAGCACCTCTAATTTTATAAGAACGCACTTGCTGTAGGTCTTCACGCTTCAAATAAATGTTTGCGTCAAACTGTTTGGAGTACCTTAAGCTATGCCCTAAAGGCGTAACTGCCGATACGTTTTTAATCGTATCGGCAGCTACCTTTATATCACTTAACTTAGGAAAATATGTGCTTCCCATGTTCATAAAATGAAATTTAAACTATGGGCTTCATAGCCGTCATAGATGCTCTTAAAAATTCACCTACTTTTTCAACTGGGTGATTTCTTAAGGCTTTGTTTACAGCAATAAGTTTAGCGTTATCTACACCTTCACCGTTGTCTTTAGCATAAGCTTTACCTATAACATCTGTACCAACAGTTTTCATGAAATCGGCTAATAAAGGCTTACAAGCGTGATCGAATAAGTAACAACCGTACTCAGCAGTATCAGAAATCACAGCGTTCATTTCGTATAATTTCTTTCTTGCGATCGTGTTAGCAATTAATGGTGTTTCGTGTAAAGACTCGTAGTAAGCAGAAGCATCAATAATTCCTGAATCTACCATAGCTTCAAAAGCTAATTCTACACCAGCTCTTACCATAGCCACCATAAGTACACCATTATCGTAGTACTCTTGCTCAGTGATTTCAACATCTCCAGCAGGTGTTTTTTCGAATGCAGTTTCAGCTGTTGCAGCTCTCCATCCTAATAAATCTTTATCATCATTAGCCCAATCTGCCATCATTCCAGCAGAAAAACGACCTTCGATAATATCATCCATATGCTTTTGGAATAACGGACGCATGATATCTTTTAATTCTTCAGACAACTCAAATGCTTTAATTTTAGCTGCGTTAGAAAGACGATCCATCATGTTAGTTACACCACCATATTTAAGACCTTCAGTTACAGTTTCCCAACCGTATTGAATTAATTTTGAAGCGTAACCTGGCTCGATGCCTTCTTCAACCATTTTATCGAAACATAAAATAGAACCTGTTTGTAATAAACCACAAAGAATCGTTTGCTCACCCATTAAATCAGACTTCACCTCAGCAATAAAAGAAGATGCTAATACACCCGCTTTATCACCACCGGTTGCTACAGCATAAGCCTTAGCTTGCGCCCAACCTTTTCCTTCTGGATCGTTTTCTTCGTGTACCGCAATTAATGTTGGCACACCAAATCCTCTTTTATATTCTTCACGAACTTCTGAACCTGGAGACTTAGGCGCCACCATAATTACAGTAAGATCTTCACGGATTTGCATCCCTTCTTCAACAATATTAAAACCATGAGAATATGCTAAAGTCGCTCCCTTTTTCATTAAAGGCATCACCGCTTTAACCACGTTAGTGTGTTGCTTGTCTGGCGTTAAGTTTAAAACTAAATCTGCCGTTGGAATTACCTCTTGGTAAGTTCCTACTACAAATCCGTTCTCTGAAGCATTAACAAAAGAAGCACGTTTTTCTGCAATTGCAGCATCACGTAAAGCATAAGAAATATCTAATCCTGAATCTCTCATGTTTAAACCTTGATTTAAACCTTGAGCTCCACAGCCTACGATTACTATTTTCTTTCCTTTTAATGCGTCCACCCCATCAGCAAACTCTGAAGTGTCCATGAATCTACACTTCGACAATTGATCTAATTTATCTCTTAACGATAGTGTGTTAAAATAATTTCCCATTTTTAATTTAATTATTATAATTGATTATTGAATGCTGACAGCAATTCAGTTATTTTCATTTCTTCTTTAGTTACCGCAATACGTCCTGAACGCACAAATTGCATGATACCAAACACATTTAAATCGCGACGTAAAGCTTCTATTTCGTTTCTTCTTCCTGATTTTTCAAGAACAAAAAATTCTTTATTTACAGTCACAATTCGTGTATTACTTTCTTTAATTATATTTTGAATTTGAGGCTCATCAAATAACAATTCTGATTTAATTTTGAACATACAAGATTCGGTAAAAATAGTTTCCTCGTCTGTGTGATAATATGCTCTTATCGTCTCAACTTGTTTTTCAATTTGCTTTACAATTTTTTCCGCATTGGTTTGCGTCACATTCACAACAATGACAAAACGATTTACACCATCGATTTCTGATTGCGATGTTGTTAAACTTTCAATATTGATGTGTCTACGCTGAAAAATTGCTGAAATACGATTTAGTAAACCGATGTTATTTTCGGTGTAAACAGAAATCGTAAATGTTTTTATATCTTCACTCATGTCTTTTCTTAATTTAGCTTAATCGTACATCTGAAACTGATGCTCCCGAAGGAATCATTGGAAACACATTATCTTCTTTTTCAACACAAACCTCTAAGAAGTATGAATCTTTTGAAGCAATCATTTCTTTTACAGCTGCTTCCATATCTTTACGATTAGTCACACGCTTTCCTTCTATATGATACCCTTTGGCGATGGTTACAAAATCAGGGTTGGTCATTTCGGTAGAAGCATAACGCTTATCGAAAAACAACTGTTGCCATTGACGTACCATACCTAAAAACTCATTGTTTAAAACCACAACTTTTACCGGTACTTTCTGTTGAAAAATAGTTCCTAACTCTTGAATATTCATTTGAAAACCACCATCACCAATAATCGCTACAACCTCTCGGTTTGGCGCAGCCATTTTAGCACCTATCGCTGCTGGAAGTGCAAAGCCCATAGTTCCTAATCCGCCAGAAGTAATGTTACTTTTAGACACATTAAAATCGGCGTAACGACAAGCAATCATTTGGTGTTGCCCAACATCAGAAACGATAGCTGCATTTCCTTCGGAAGCGATATTGATTTGCTTGATAACTTCACCCATGGTTAATCCTTCTTTCGTTGGATTAAGATCATCATTAATTACAGTATCGTATTCAATTTGGTATAAATCTTTGAATTCTTTTAACCAAGCATCATGCGATTTTGCCTCTAAAGCTTCTGCTAACATGGCTAAGCTTTCTTTTGAATTTCCTAAAACAGCAACATCAGCCATAACGTTTTTATTAATCTCTGCTGGATCAATATCAAAATGAATCACTTTTGCTTGCTTGGCATAGGTATTTAAATCACCTGTAACACGGTCGTCAAAACGCATACCGATAGCGATTAAAACATCACACTCATTCGTTAATTTATTTGGTCCGTAATTACCATGCATACCAACCATACCTACATTTAAAGGATGTGTCGATGGTATTGCAGAAGCTCCTAAAATGGTCCAAGCAGCAGGAATTCCAGCTTTTTCAACTACAGCTTTTAATTCCGCTTCAGCTTCACCAAGAATAACACCTTGTCCCCAAACAATCATTGGTTTTTTTGCGTTATTAATTAATTCCGCAGCAGCGTTAACCGCATCCTGACTTGTTTTTGGAATAGGCTTATAACTTCTTACGCCTTTACATTTTTCGTAATTAAAGTCTAATTCACCAAACTGTGCATCTTTAGTTATATCAACTAAAACAGGGCCTGGTCTTCCGCTTTTAGCGATATAAAATGCTTTCGCAATCGCCCCGGGAATATCCTCAGATTTGGTTACTTGTACGTTCCATTTAGTAACTGGCGTAGAAATACCTACGATATCGGTTTCCTGAAAAGCATCACTACCTAATAAGTGCGAAGCCACCTGCCCAGTAATACAAACTAAAGGCGTAGAATCGATTTGCGCATCGGCAATTCCTGTGATTAAATTGGTTGCTCCAGGTCCTGAAGTTGCCAAAGCCACACCTACACGTCCTGAAATACGTGCAAAACCTTGAGCCGCATGTGCCGCCCCTTGCTCATGACGCGTTAAGACATGATGAATTTGATCTTGAAATTTGTATAATTCGTCGTAAACAGGCATAATAGCACCACCTGGATACCCGTAAAGAATATCAACACCTTCGGCTATTAAAGACCTTACAACTGCTTCGCAACCTGTAATTCGTTGTGTTTTGTTTGCCACTTCTTTTTTATTTAATGTTTTTGTTTCCATAATTCACAATTTTTATTTGTGAGATTTCCGTTTGCCCGGAAATGAAAATTTTATTTATGCATCGGTAACACAACCTTTTGACGCTGACGCTACTGATTTTGCATACTTATATAAGATTCCTTTTTTATGTTTTAATTCTGGTTGAACCCATTGTGCTTTTCTTTCAGCTAATTCTTCATCAGAAAGTAGTACGTTAATTGAATTATCTTCAGCACTAATTCTAATTTTATCACCTGTTTTTAAGATTCCAATAGTCCCTCCGTTTTGTGCTTCTGGCGTTATGTGTCCTACTACAAATCCGTGTGTTCCTCCAGAAAAACGACCATCTGTAATTAAAGCTACAGATTTCCCTAAACCAGCACCCATAATTAATGAGGTTGGTTTTAACATTTCTGGCATCCCTGGACCACCTTTAGGCCCCACATAACGGATAACGACGACATCTCCTTTTTCAACTTCTCCATTAGAAATCCCCGTGTTTGCCGCTTGTTCTCCATCGTAAACCACCGCTTTACCTTCAAAAAGCAAACCTTCGTTTCCAGAGATTTTTGCAACAGCTCCTTCTACAGCTAAGTTTCCGTAAAGGATTTGTAAGTTTCCTGATGATTTTAAGGCCTTATCTTTAGGATAAATAACATCTTGATCATTTTCAAAAACCAAAGGTTCAACATCTTTTAAATTTTCAGCTAAAGTTTTTCCGGTAACGGTCATACAATCGCCATGTAAAAAACCATTATCTAATAAATACTTCATAACAGCTGGCGTTCCTCCAATACCGTGAACATCTTCCATTAAGTATTTTCCACTAGGTTTTAAATCGGCTATTAACGGCGTTCTATCACTTACCGCTTGAAAATCTTCTAATGTAAACTCGATATCTGCTGCATGTGCAATCGCCAAAAAGTGTAATACAGCATTTGTAGAACCTCCTAAAGCATTTACAATAGCAATCGCATTTTCAATAGATTTTTTAGAAATGATATCTAAAGGTTTTAAATCCAATTCTAAAAGATTTTTAATCGCTCTTGCGGTTCTTTCACTTTCAGATAATTTATTCGGATTTTCAGCAGGAATAGATGAATTGTAAGGCAATGCAAAGCCCATACATTCTATTGCCGAAGCCATAGTATTTGCTGTGTACATCCCTCCACAAGCTCCAGCTCCCGGAATGGCACTTTTTATAATTTCTCTGTACTCATCTTCATCAATTTCTCCAGCCACTTTCTGACCTAAAGCTTCAAAAGCTGATACGATATTTAATTTTCTTCCTTTATATTTCCCTGAAGCAATCGTTCCTCCGTACATCATGATTGACGGACGGTTTAAACGCAACATCGCAATGACTGCTCCCGGCATATTTTTATCACAACCTACTACAGAAACCAGTGCATCATAGCTTTGGGCATTCATAACGGTTTCAATAGAATCGGCAATAATATCACGAGACGCCAATGAATAGTTCATTCCTGAAGTTCCCATTGAAATCCCATCACTAACACCAATCGTGTTAAATCCTAAACCTACTAGATTCGCTATTTTACATTCAATTTTAACCTCAGCTGCTAAGTTATTTAAGTGCATGTTACACGGGTTTCCGTCGTATCCTGTGCTTGCAATTCCAACCTGAGCTTTATTCATATCCTCATCAGTCAATCCTACCGCATATAACATGGCTTGAGATGCTGGTTGAGATTCATCCTGCGTTAGCCTTCTACTATGTTTATTAAGTTCTTTCATATTTGTTGCAAATAATTTTATGCTTTATCTTAATTTATATCATTATTCTAAGCTTTATCAACCTTTCAATACAAATCCTTCAAAATCTTAAAATAAGATTCGAAAGTAATTTATTAGGGCGTCAAACTACTTAATTTTTATTATTTATAGTTAAATTCACAATCACAAAAAACAACTTAAAACTCTTAAAACCAGTGTTTTAGAGTCGTTTTTTTATGATGTTCAAAAATGAAAAAAAATGGCATAAAAAAAGCCTTCCATTTTGGGAAAGCTGGTAAAATTTATTTCTTATAAATTATCGCATTCCCTAGCCTTGTGAAATAATCACAATGACAATAATAGAAACGACTTGTATAATTTGTTTTTTCATTTTGCTGAAACAAATATTCGGAAAATAAATTTAACTACCAATTATTTCTTAAAAAATAAAAAAGCGCTGTTCATTTTCTTTTATTTTTTTACTTTTGCGGCACAAAACAACAGAGGAAAGATTTGACTGATTGCAACCTCTTTATGCTGAACACGTTTCAACATAAATAAAAATGCTAAAGGCAGTGTAAACTTCCTTCGACGTATTCGTCAAATCTTACTGTAATTTAAATTATTATGGCTTATTTATTCACTTCAGAAAGTGTTTCTGAAGGGCATCCAGACAAAGTAGCAGATCAAATTAGTGACGCTTTAATAGATAATTTTTTAGCATTCGACACCGAATCGAAAGTGGCTTGTGAAACTTTAGTAACTACTGGGCAAGTTGTACTTGCTGGTGAAGTAAAATCGACCACCTATTTGGACGTTCAAAAAATTGCTAGAGATACCATCAATAAAATTGGATACACCAAAGGTGAATACATGTTCGACGGCAATTCATGTGGTGTTTTATCGGCAATACATGAACAATCTGAAGACATCAACCAGGGTGTAGACCGCGGTAGCAAAGAAGAGCAAGGTGCGGGAGACCAAGGGATGATGTTTGGTTATGCAACCAATGAAACTGAAAACTTCATGCCTTTAGCCTTAGATTTATCGCACTTAATTTTAAGAGAATTAGCAGAGCTAAGAAGAGAAAATAAATACATCACGTATTTAAGACCAGATTCTAAAAGTCAGGTAACTATTGAATACGACGATAATAATGTACCGCAACGTATTGAAGCGATTGTTGTTTCTACACAACATGATGATTTCGATGAAGACGAGGCGATGCTTGCAAAAATTAGAAAGGATATTGTTGATATTTTAATCCCACGAGTGATTGCTCAACTTCCTGAAGGTTTACAGAAATTATTTAACGACGACATTAAGTACCACATCAACCCAACAGGGAAATTCGTAATTGGAGGTCCGCATGGAGATACAGGTTTAACAGGTCGTAAAATTATTGTGGATACCTACGGTGGAAAAGGTGCTCATGGTGGTGGTGCTTTCTCAGGAAAAGACCCAAGTAAAGTAGACCGTAGTGCGGCTTACGCCACAAGACATATTGCTAAAAACCTAGTTGCAGCTGGTGTTGCCGAAGAAGTTTTAGTGCAAGTAAGTTACGCCATTGGTGTTGTTGAACCCATGGGAATTTTTATTGATACTTATGGCACTTGTCCGTTTAACATGACCGACGGTGAAATTGCACAAAAAGTAACTGAAATTTTTGACATGCGACCATTTGCTA
The DNA here is from genome assembly GCF_018860245.1 of Pseudotamlana agarivorans. Classification (GTDB taxonomy): domain Bacteria; phylum Bacteroidota; class Bacteroidia; order Flavobacteriales; family Flavobacteriaceae; genus Pseudotamlana; species Pseudotamlana agarivorans_A. Next base: position 542,552 of record NZ_JAHKPD010000012.1, on the reverse strand, counting down.
TTGAAGAGCGCCTGAAATTACGCGCGCCAATCTATAGTGAAACTGCGGCTTACGGACACATGGGACGTAAAAACGAAACCGTGACTAAAACATTTTCTCAGCCTTTTGGAGAAACCATTACCCTTGACGTAGAATTATTCACTTGGGAAAAATTAGATTACGTGGATCAAGTAAAAAAAGCTTTCGGATTGTAGAAATTCGAACTGTTTTAAAATGATAAATTTAAAAAGCCTTGCAATTATTTGTGGGGCTTTTTTTGTAATCTACAGCTAGCTAATGCCTGATTGCGCGGACTTGTAGTCCGTGCAACACTAAGAACTCAAAACAAATATATTGTATTAATAAAAACAGCTACCCAAGCTACTGTTGTTATGGTTATAAAATACGTGACGTTCTTTTCTGTAGCTTTATATTTTGTAGACAACTCTTATTTATTTTTAGAAACTTTCTTAGGGTATTGGCTTAATATTTTATGTGTGGCACGGAATGGCACGGACTACTAGTCCGCGCTATCAGGTTTATTTCTTCTTTGTCACAAATAATATTTTTTACTTTCCTTTAAAAAACTTTAAGAAAAACTCTAAGCCTTTTATCTTACTATCAAAAGTATTCTGAATTTCAGGTAATTTGCCTGTATTTCTGTAAATATTTAAATTACGAAATGCCATTATTAAAGCTACAGTCAAAGACAATACTCCAAGAGTAAAAGTTAAGGCACCAAGAAAATAAACAAAAATTACCCGAAGATAAGATGCTTTCTCACCTATTATATATTGTTGATTGATAACTAGTTTATCTAGATTACCACTTTTATTAAAATTCACTCTTACATCACTTAATTTCAATAGATGCTCTTGTGTTAATTCTAATGGTAATATTTGATCCATATTTATTTTTGAACTATTTATATTCCCCGTTAATATATTTAACAGGTTTATATGCTTTCTTTCTGATGTTTGATATATTCGTTTAAATGCTTTGTTATTTGACAATAAACCTTCTATTTTTATATAACTTTTATCGTTGGGAGTAATATATTTTACTGATAAAAATTCCAGTTTTATCTCCGTTAAATTTTCCTGCTTCAATTCTTTTGCTTTATTAAAAATTAAAGGACTTCCTTTAAAAATTATAAATAGTCCAAGACAAAAGGCAAAGCTAAATTTTAATATATAATCAATTAATTTCACGATTTTAATATTATTTTTTATAACATGATTTACTTTTTAATGGACGAGGCTTGTCTGTTCATGAGAGATAACTGAATTTTATAATTAAATTTCAGCTAAAACAGTTCATCTTTCAAAAAATCATAAGGAATTTCATAATTATCTAAAGGTTCAATAGGTAATATTTCTTTAGGAATAAGTGGAGAATTAACTTCAACTTCTAAACTTTGTCTCCAAGCTAATTTTGCATAACCTAATGCAGGTTGAGAAACATATTTATTTAAAACTGCGTTATCATTTCTCTTTTTATGGATTTTAGTGCTAACCAATTGCTCCAAAAGCTCCTCACACTTGGATTTGTCTTTATTTAAAAGAGCTTTATAAAACTCGTAATCTATTTTAAATTCTTGTTGGTTCTTTGGTAGTTTTGGAAGCGTTAAAGTTTCTATAATGTTTAAATTTCGTTCTACTCCTTTAAAATCATTAGCCATAAAAAACTGAACTGTATTACACCAAACAGCACTTTCGCCTTGTAACACCATTTCATCCATTGACAACTCTGCATTCTTCCCTTTTTGGTAACGTAATTTTGAATATTGTTGAATTAAATTTTCATTATCACTCAAAATAGGAAAGCAAACATAAGGTAATCCAAAATCAAACAATCTATTATTAAATTCACTAACTCTTATTTTGTCAATTATGGAGACGATATAAAAATGTTGTTTGCTTTCATTTATTTTCTTGTCGAGCAACTTATATATTGCGAGATTAAGTTCCAAAAAATGAAAATTAGAGGACATTTTAAGAGTGTTATTCTTGTCGTTTAGAATATTATTAATCCATTTTGACTTTCTTTTATCAAACCTTTTAATCCTGTCTATTAAATCATCCATAGTTAAAAGTTTCCGAGTTTTGAAAAGTTAATTTCTGCTGTGGACTTATCTACTGCTACAGCATATTTTTGTATGAACGCGGACTTGTAGCCCGTGCAACACTAAGAACTCAAAACAAATATATTGTATCAACACCTATTTCACTATCCAGCTCTGCATAATTGCGAGCCGAACTAAACAAATAATCTTCCGGCTTTTCCACAATTTTATTTGCAACTGGATTATTGTGTATATAATTTACTTTTTGCTTTATGAACTTGTTTGAATACACTTTTTCTGCATGATAACCATCTTGCCAAACTTTATATTTCTGATTCCTTTTTAAATGCGCACATGCTTTAGAAAAATAATCTAACAGCCATTCTCTTCGGCTTTCTGGATATTCTATGATTGTTTCTATAATTTTTTTTGAAGTAAATGTTTTAAAATCTCTTATAACATTGCTTAACAAAGCTAGCTCGTCTACCTTACAAAGTAAGTGAATATGACTGCTCATTATACAATAAGCATAAATCTCTAAACCTTTATGTTGTTGACAATATTTTAATGCATTTATTATAACATACTTTTGCCGTAACCTAGTAAAAACATCTACCCAACCTACTGTTGTTATGGTTATAAAATAGGCGAAGCCCTTTTCTGTAGCTTTATATTTTGTAGACAACTCTTTTTATTTTTAGAAACTTTCTTGGGGTATTGGTTTAACGTTTTATGTATGGTGCGAAACGGCACGGACTACAAGTCCGCGCTATCGGGTTTCTTTTTATTTTTCTCTTTTTTCAGACTTTGTTTATCAACAGCTTCAGCTTTACCTGTATCGAGTTCACTTGTATCTTTAGATTTATTATTACCATGCTCTTTACACGAATTAACACTGAGAAAAAGTGGTAAAATTAAGATTATAACATATTTCATAATTGCTTTTGAGATGAATTCCAGGTCTCCCTTAATTGATAACAATCAGCTTAATTTCTTCTTTAGAATCACCTATATAATAATCAAACTGATATGTTATTTTTAAAATTGATGATTCAACAAAAAGGTCTTCCAAACTCATTTCTATATTTTCATTTAATTTTTTCAGCACCTCTTTAGCATTGGTTTTATCAATTTCTCCATAGGAATCTGATTCAAGCACGGACAAGTAAAAACTTTTATTAACTGCTTTAGCTTTAGTAAAAACTTCAGGGTTGACAACCAGATTATTTTTGTCAAGCCTATAAACACCCTCATTACAATACAAATTATGCTCTTTGCTGCTAGACATGTTCAAAGGCGTTCTTTTTTTCTCTTGTCCGTAAAAAACGAAATCACTTTGCACGACATATTTCACCTTTATTGAATCAATTGAATTCGACTCAATAAAAAAGTCATTATCTCCTAAAAAGTCTGATTCCAAATATTTCTTTTGAATCGTAATCTCTTTCCCCTTACTTTTTAACTCAAAATCCAAATTAGGGTCGTCTGTTGACAATACATTGTTGAAAATTATATTAAAACCTCCTGCTTCAACTTTAAATTGATTATCCTTTAGTTGCAACTCGTCAATAACCAAACAATCATTTATTTCAGGAGCAACACTTATGCTTGATTCACCTTCTTTAATTTGTCCTTTATTCTTGCAAGAAAATGCAAAAACCAATACCATTATGAGTAAATAGTTTTTCATATTATTTTAAAAGAATCTAGCCGCTTTCCTATTTCCTTTACATCTAAAAACATTCTGATTCAGGCTCATTATATTGCTTTATCTTATCAATTTTAAGGCTATCAACATAAGTTTCACCATTTATTTTCCAATAGCCTTTTGATTCCTCTTCTATTTCAAAAACATATAATTTCTCAGGAGTTATTTGCTCTTCCTTCCCAATCAAACTTATTTTTTCCTCATTAACATTAACTTCATCTATAAGCATGGAGTAATCTTCTTGTCCGAAATCTTGCCAAATGGAATCTTTGTAAACTTTAATCGTATTAACACTTGCGTTACAATAATGATACAATATATCTATGGAATCTGTTTTTGTGACTTGATAATATGTTTTGTTTAAAAGTGATTCTTTTTTTAAGTGTGTTTTAAGTACAACGTACTCAAGTGAGACACTTTCTGAGGATACTTTATTATTGATTTTAGTTTCATCCTTACATGAAAAAATGAAACATAAAATAAAAAGCATTTTAATAATTTTCATACTCTGATATTCTCAAAAACCATAATATTACAACTGATTTTCAAATTTTTCTAATACAGCATAATACGAAAAAGACGAGTCTATTTTAGTGGCATTTACATAGTCCCACCTACATATCTTTTTCACTCTATCCTCCCATCTAAATCGATAACGCCAATCAGCTCCCTTGATAAAAAAAGTAAATTCATTGTCTTTTTGTTCAACATGACTAAGTTCATAAGTAGATGGTTCTTGTAATTCAATTACAATATCATTTTCACCTACCTCAACCCTGCGCTTCCATTCATTGTTTAAAACTTTGAATTTTGAATCTGTCTTTTCTATTTCTATCCATTTGGTCTGTGTGATATCAAACGGTCTAACCTTTTGACTATTCTCGTTATAAGAAACTGTTTCAGTCTTAGGCTTCTCAGAAATCGCACCTTCTAATGCATCCTTTCCTGAATCAAACTTGTTACACGAAAAAAATATGATAAAAATTACAACTCTATATAATCGCATATTATTAATTTTATTTGTTTTCTCTAATTTGAATTACTTTATAAACATGTGATTCCTTATAAGCAGGAGCTCCTTTCAAACTAAAATCACCTTGAACGAATAATTTATTTTCATTACTGACACCCTTTACCTTATATTTAGTCCCTACTTCATAAAACAAGTAGTACTCACCTCTTTCTTCAGCCCCTCTCCCTACAATTACAATAAAATGATCCGTACTTAAATCGTTATTGAATCCTCCTTTATATTTATATGTATGATCAACACCAACCAAAATTGGCTTTCCTGACTCAAGTTGAGAGTCAATATACATCATTCCTTTTTTTGCTACAGAAGAATTAATCTCCAACTTTTGATTGTTTTCTACGCCTATTTGATAAAGAGCTTTATTGTTTTTTAACTTTCCGCCATCAACTCCATAGTTTTCCAAAATTACTCGGCAAGCTCTCCAACAAGCTACATTCTGCCTACTCTTATTTCCAAATTTTGAATCAAATTGTGATTGCCAATTCTTATTATCATTACGTAAATCAACATCTTCTTTCCCCACTATCATCTTCATCTGCTCCACAAAAGCAATGGGATGAAAATGATAAACATTAGATCCTCTAGGAAACTTTCTCTTTCCACAATCTTCAGCTTGCGTATTAGACAAATCTCCTTCCTCTATTTCATGCCAAAAACTTAAGTTTTTAATCTTGTCTTTAAGCACATAAATTTTAGCATCACGTTGGACTTCTAGCTCCTGCTTTCTTTCGGCATCCGTTTCTTGATCAATGCCTTTTTTATATATTTCTTTTAGCTCCGCCTCAAATTTATCTATATTTTCCCAGGTATTCCACTCGCTCTCGTGTTTACAAATCAACTTACTAACGTGACCTAGGGATTCTTTATTTCGCATGACCTGCTGCAACTCAAAATTAGATAGTTTAGAATTACCATCAGTATCGGCTTGTGCCCAGATGTCTTCTATGAATTTATGCGGACTGCTTTTTTCAACAAACTCACCGAACATGTAAAAATATTGATCACCAGTATTTTCTAAAACCTTCCACCCATACTCTGCCCATTTATAGGGGTTCTTTTCTGTTAGTTCACTTTTTTTAATCCAACCTTCTTCCTGCTTAGTCTTTATATGCCACCAAGTCTCACCAGCATTATCTTTCGCTTGGCCTGTTTTTCTTATTTTAGAGGTTTTCAGCACTTCAACACCTTTGAAATTACCGCTAGGCTTATTTTCAAATACAGTATCAATATCAGCCCCTAAACTTATCCACGCATTAGCGTCTCCAGTGACCTTTGTAGATTTCACCCAAAACTTTTTTCCTGAGTATTTCATTCCATAACCTATGGTTCGATCTACATTGTCCGCTCCTGTTTTATTTATGTAATAGACTTCAGACTCCTCACTCCGCAACGCATGATTTAGTTTTGAATTGACTTCGTCAAAATGGCCCTCTTTAATGGTATAAACATTATTTCTTACTTTGACCCCATCGACATAGGTTTTGATTTTTTTATTTTCATCATTAAGTACAGTATAAGCCACGACCGTCGTCTCATCTTCAAATCCGATTTGTGTGTATTCCCCATCACTTTGATAAATTTTGACTTTGGCATTTGCTTTTAAAAAATCACAAGGCTTTCCAACATGGAGTGTTTTACCTTTTTCAACTTCATAAGTTGTTTGATCTTTATCTTTATTATTATTTAAAAATCCTGAAAGATTAGCATCATCTGTAAACACCTCTAAATGGAGCGCATTGTATGATTTTCGATTTTCAGAATCGTATTGACCAAGGTTACCAATTATCTGTCCCGCTCTTATGGGTACATTAACGTTTTCAACGGAGTTAAATTTAACATCGTCCTTTATTTTTTTAGTAATCGGAGTGCAATCCTTTGATAGAACATAATTTCGAGTGCCCTTAATTTTGTACCAGTCGGCATCTTTTGTGAATTCAATTTCAAGTTCTGTATTTTGAGATTCCATCTTTACATAATTCCCTCCAATCCCGTCAAACAACATGGTGCCTTCAACTACATTTGGTCTAATAAAATCATCATCGGTTGCTTTTTTATGATTCACTTGATAAAATTCATCGTCATAATCCAATAGCCAACCACGATAAGCACAGAATATGTCACCTCTATAAGAACAAATCACATACTTATTTTTAAAATAATCGAAACTCATCCAATGACAATCTGAAGGCACTACAGCTGGTTCTTTTTTCAACAAGCCTCCTTTAGGCACAAAATGCGTTTCTCGTGACTGATCATTATCTTCTTCACAAAAAGGACGTATTTTCAATCCAATTTCTCGTAAATTCACATTTGTTTTAACGGTATATTTCGCATACAAATCAGGAATATTTTCGCCGTATTTTTTAGCTATCAGCTCCTCTTTAGGCTGCAAGTGCATGTACAGACTATAAAAACGAAATTTTATTTTCTCTGGAGTTTCAAAATCATGCTGCATTAACATGAAGCCATTGGAATATTTAGCCGTTTCACTATCTTTTTCAAGCAAATAGTCTTCCGCAAAACGGTAGGCAATAATTCGTCCGTCTGCTATGGCGAGTACTTGGGTACCCAAACCTTCAATGTGTATGCCGCCGTGCCATGAATTATTTATTCCTAGCGGAAAAAAACCGTTTCTATTATTATGCCCAAAATGATGAGCATTGGTCTTTTCTTTTTCTATTTCGCTCGGATTGCTTCCGTAAGCAGGTACGATGGGGTATTCTACTTTCATTTCCTTAAAATCTAAACACTAAAGTCAATTTGAATGAGATAACCATGCTTTTTGGCTTCCTCTTGTTTCTCACGAGCTTCCTTTAAGTTTTCACCCTGACCAATAACAACAGATTTAATTCTATCAACAGTAGTGATTTTTGGAAATGGAATTTTTTCAGCAGGCATGGCTTCTGTTGGTTTTGAAGCACTGCTACCTACCATAATATTAGGTTCACCGGTTACAATAACACCACCGTGAGCAGTAGAATCTCCCAAACAAGCAATGGGTTTACCATTTACTAGCACCGATGGATTTCCTGTGATTACCGTATCTGGACCGCCATTGCAAGTACACATACTACCCATAGTTGCAACAGGCTTACCATTAAACAACACGTTAACTTCTCCTTTAATAATAGGACCTCCCACATGTGGCGTGGTGCCACTGCACATGGGACAAGTATGATGACTTCCTAAAGTCGCTGCAGGTTTTCCTGACATATAGAATAGACTTAATAGATTTGAGAAGCATCAAATGTAAGTATTATTCTTTTTATTTGTACGATTTAACTTTCTTTTTTAAGTAAAAATTACTCGTTATTGTCTATTACTGTTATATTTATAGAAGTCTTAAAAGCAGAAAAAAACTAAAAACTAAAACCAAAAGCCCCAGTAATCCCAAAAGGACGCGCATTAGGGTTTTTAACTTCATCGAGATAATTCCCTCTAAAGTTGAAATCGATACGAAAAACCTTAAAAATATTTCCAATACCAAAACTATACTCGTAATAAGGGTCCTGAGAGGGTGCTACATAGGTTAAACCAGAAGCGTTTAAATCTATATTTTCTTGAGAAATACTACCCATAACGGTTCTAAAGCCAGCTATGGCTCTTAAATTAAACTTCTTAATAACTGGAATCCTAGAGAATAGGCGTCCGTTAAAATTATGCTCCACATGCACAGAAGCATAGGTATCGGTAACAAACTCGTAAAAATCGATTTGAGAGAAGGTGTTATAAATAGAGAAATAACTTTGATTACCCGGAATAACACTTAACAAACCTAGAGGTACTTTTCCAAAAGTTTTTCCAGCTTCAATGGTGGTAAAAAGCCTTCCAAACCCTCCAACTTGCCATGGTTGCACATACCTAAACTGAAGTTTCGTATAATCAAAATTATCGTTAAATCTTCCTTTCAACCCTTTACTTATCAGAGCATATATTTGAGCATAATCACTATTCGCAGGAGACCGTTCTACCCCGAAACCTGTCATTTTTCTATTCGGAAAAAAAGACATTAATAGCTCCGATTCGTATTGTTTTATTTCCGAAGACACTCCTGTTGGTGAATTCTCGTCATAATAATCAAGACTAAAAGTATCTGACGCCGATTCTAAAGTTCGATAACTACCACCAAGCCTAAATATTAAATTTTTCAAAGGCTCAAACTGAAAAGATAATGTCGTTAAATTTATATTCGTAAGCTTATCATTTGCTGCAGTTGTAAAAATCCCTGACGAGGCAAAACTTCGACCTAAAACATCGGTAGAATTCGTTAAGCTTGCCCCAATCTGTTCTATGTCACGACGATTTCCTCCGGCAATAATCAATCTTGTTTTCTTATCCAAAAGCCATTTTCCAGAGATGCCGTATTTCACCTTATCATCTCTAAATCCATAAGCCATAAAACCTTCAATACGCCATAAATCATTTCTTCCAAAATAGGTACGACCACCGGCACGTAAACGCACACCTTCAACTTCATTATAACCAAAGGAAGAAAAAACGGGACCATAATCTAAAGGCAAGGTATTAAACTCGTAATACCCCGAGGCTAAAACTGTTCCAGTACTATATAGGTTTTTAAACTTTTTAACCGTTTTTAAGGTGTCCAACATTTTATAGACCCCTTTTTCATCATCGCTTAACTTTTCCATGCGATTTTCTTCCCAGAAGGCATCATCACGGTTATAAGCATTCTTATCATAAAAGTTTACTTCTTTCTCGTAAAACTTTTTATCTCTTTCTATATTAAATTCATAATTATTAAAGAGGGTGGTGCGCTTACCATAAAGTCCTCGCGACTTCTCCTTCTTGTTTGGAGCAAAGTCAGACATCATATAATCACGTTTTACAAGAAATAAGGAATCGTTTAACACCTCAAATTCTTGCTCAATATAAATCTCCTTAACCCAGTTTATATTCGCGCTTTTTGAGGCCTGCATATTAATTTCCTTAATCGCATAAGTCGTATCGGCCACCCAAAAATCACCTTTAAAAGTGAGTTCATTTTTTCGTCGTGGATAATAAATAATATTGTAACACCATTTATCATCAATAAGGGCACTATCGGCTAGCACATAATTATAGGTATTGATACCTGTTCGTGATAAGGGGCTCACAAAACTTTTATCAAAAAATTTAAGAAAATTATCATAGACATTTATATCAGCATACAAGTCTTTAACAAAATCAATCATACTTTGGTTATCACTAAACCCAGAGTTTTTATTACCCTGTAAGATTTCTTTACTTTTATTAATCACATTATCACCATACACCTTCGTTGCCGCCTCATTAACGAATATAGGCAAGTAGGTTTTTCCAGTTACTTTAGAGGTATCTACTTCTTCAAAAATGAATTCCATACCTTTAAATAGTTTACTATTTATAAGTGTACTATCTATCGTGTTAATATCAAATTCTAATTTCTCGTATTTATCGTACTGATATTGTTTAAATTGTTTTAAACCATTGCTCCGTTTATGCTCCCATATTTTTCGTAATAAATCTATGGCCGGATTATTTTTTTTTGGTTGTTTACCCGACACGATCAAAACCTCATTTAACTGAGAGGCCACTTCAACAAGGGTAAACTTTAAATCGTAGTTAATTTTTTTTTGCAAGGGCACCGTTAAGGTTTCGTAGCCAATAAAAGACACGGTAAGCTCGGGCCAAGCCTCATCAGACTCTAAGTAAAATCGCCCTTCTTCATTGGTAATCGTGCCATTCGTAGAGCCTTTAAAAATCACATTTGCAAAAGAAACGGGCTCATCATTTTCATCAAAAACATAACCACTCACTTTTGTTTGTGCAAAGACCGCACAAAAATTAATAAGAAATAAAACAAGTGAGAATCTTATATTCATAATAAAAAAAACTTCATCAACATAGAATGTTGATGAAGTTTATATAACGTAAAAAAGTTACGATTTATTTGTACATCACCTTTTTCACTGCTTTAATTACCTCATCTTTGTTAGGTAACCATTCTTCCAATAATACTGGAGAGTACGGTGCAGGTGTATCTGCTGTGTTTATTTTAATAATTGGAGCATCTAAATAATCAAATGCTTCAGATTGCACTAGGTAAGTGATTTCAGTAGCTACACTACCAAACGGCCATGCTTCTTCTAAAATAACCAATCTGTTGGTTTTCTTAACCGATTCTACAATCGCTTTTCTATCCATTGGACGTACCGTACGTAAGTCGATAATTTCACAAGAAATACCTTCCTTCTCCAATTCGTCTGCTGCTTTGTAAGCTTCTTTAATGATTTTACCAAAAGAAACGATAGTGACATCTGTTCCTTCACGTTTAGTTTCAGCAACGCCTAATGGGATAATGTATTCTCCTTCTGGAACTTCACCTTTATCACCATACATTTGCTCACTTTCCATAAAAATAACCGGATCATCATCACGAATAGAAGCCTTTAATAAACCTTTAGCATCGTAAGGGTTTGAAGGCACAACTACTTTTAAACCAGGTGTATTAGCAAACCAGTTTTCAAAAGCTTGTGAGTGTGTTGCTCCTAATTGCCCAGCAGAGGCTGTTGGCCCACGAAATACAATCGGGCATTTAAACTGTCCACCAGACATTTGTCTGATTTTCGCTGCATTATTTATAATTTGATCAATTCCAACCAATGAAAAGTTAAAAGTCATATATTCTACAATCGGTCTATTACCTGTCATTGTAGAACCAATCGCGATACCTGCAAAACCAAGTTCTGCAATTGGTGTATCAATAACACGTTTAGCACCAAATTCGTCTAACATGCCTTTCGATGCTTTGTAAGCACCATTATACTCCGCTACTTCCTCTCCCATTAGGTAAACGCTCTCATCTCTGCGCATTTCTTCGCTCATGGCTTCGCAAATAGCTTCTCTAAATTGAATTGTCTTCATTAAAGTTTATTTTTATTCGAGTAGCAAAAATAACAATTATTGCTAAAAGTCTACCATAAAATAACAGATGAAAATTAAGTAATCATTTTTTTTTATCATGTTTATACTAAAAACCCCCTATTTATGCGGAAAAAGAAATAATTCACCGATATAAAACCAACTGCTTTAATCTTACTAAGTAAGCGCTCATGAGCATTATGAATTTGTAATATTTATCATTAATTATTTACAAAATTACTATGCGTGCATAGTAATTTTTACGAATAAAATAATTAACTTCGTCTCCTGAAAATTTCAGACGATTTTACTTAAAATTAAGATGAATACCTTACTAATGTATGTTTCTTAACAACATTTTTAAAGGTTTTACATATGATTTAATCATTATAAAAATTATACAAATGAAAATATTAGTGTGTATAAGTCATGTTCCAGACACTACTTCAAAGATTAATTTCACTGAAGATAACACGAAATTTGATTCCAACGGTGTTCAATTTGTAATTAATCCAAATGATGAATTTGGATTAACCCGAGCCATGTGGTTTAAAGAAAAACAAGGAGCAAACGTTACCGTTGTTAATGTTGGAACCGCAGAAACCGAGCCTACTTTACGCAAAGCTCTTGCCATAGGTGCAGACGAAGCAATTCGTGTAAATGTACCAGCTACCGATGGTTTTTCAGTAGCAAAACAATTGGCCAATGTGGCTAAAGCGGGTGCATACGATTTAATTATTGCTGGTAGAGAATCTATCGATTATAATGGTGGTATGGTTCCTGGCATGGTTGCAGGGTTAACTGAAGCTAATTTTGTAAACAACTGTATTGGTTTAGAAGTTGATGGCAATTCCGCGAAAGCGATAAGAGAAATTGACGGTGGGAAAGAAACCGTTTCTACAGCACTACCATTGGTGATTGGAAGCCAAAAAGGTTTAGTTGAAGAAAGCGACTTACGCATTCCTAATATGAGAGGGATTATGATGGCTCGTAAAAAGCCATTAACCATCGTTGAACCTGTAACCTCTGAAGCAGAAACAACATCTGTGGCCTTTGAAAAGCCCGCTCCAAAAGGTGCCGTTACTTTAGTTGATGCTGGTAACTTAGACGAATTAGTTAACTTACTTCACAACGAAGCTAAGGTAATATAGGAAAGCCTCCCCTAGCCCCTCCATGGAAGGGGAAATGATTACGGAGGTTTCCGTTAAAAACAAAAACTCATTAACGAGATTTTCACTTTCGTGGAAATGAAAAAAGAAATTTATTATGTCCGTTTTAGTATATACAGAATCAGAACAAGGCACATTTAAAAAAGCAGCTTTCGAGGTTGCTTCCTATGCAAAAGCCGTAGCTAATCAATTAGGAACAACCGTTACAGCAATCGCTATAAACGCAAACGACACCTCGACATTAAGTACTTATGGTGTAGATAAGGTATTAAATGTAACAAACACCGCATTAGACAAATTTAACGCCAACAGCTATGCTTCTGTTATTAAACAAGCAGCGGAAAAAGAAAGCACGAAAGTTGTTGTACTAAGTTCTAGCGCCGACAGCAAATATTTAGCGCCGCTTTTGGCCGTAGGGTTATCAGCGGGTTATGCTTCAAATGTTGTTGAAGCGCCTTCAAACACAAGTCCGTTTACAGTAAAACGTACGGCCTTCACTAATAAAGCCTTTGAGTCTACTCAAATTAATACCGATATAAAAATTATAGGAGTTTCTAATAATGCCTTCGGATTGGTTGAAAATAGTGGTAGCGCTTCCGCGGAAGACTTTTCGCCAGAGGTTCCAAATTCAACTGTAAATATTGAATCTGTTGATAAAGCTACAGATAAAGTAACTATCGCAGATGCTGAAATTGTTGTCTCTGGAGGTCGTGGATTAAAAGGTCCTGAAAACTGGGGAATGATTGAAGAATTAGCCGAGGTTTTAGGTGCAGCAACTGCTTGCTCGAAACCAGTTTCAGACTTAGGATGGCGCCCTCACGGCGAGCATGTAGGCCAAACAGGAAAGCCTGTTGCGTCAAATTTATACATCGCCATAGGTATTTCAGGAGCTATTCAACATTTAGCCGGAGTTAGTGCTTCTAAAACAAAAGTTGTTATTAATACAGACCCTGAAGCACCTTTCTTTAAGGCTGCCGATTACGGTGTTGTAGGTGATGCTTTTGAAGTCGTTCCTGCATTAATCGAAAAATTAAAAGCTTTTAAAGCACAACAATAATTTATTTTTTATAAATTGTGTAGTCCTAAAGAACTGCTTAATTTAGCATTTTATACCATATCTGAATATACAGATGGTTAAGTTCTAAATTAAGCGGTTTTTTACGTTTTAAATATATGAGTTTAGTAAGATTAAATATCAAAGGGATATCCTATAGCCAAACACAGAATGGCGCCTACGCGTTAATTTTAAATGAAGTAGATGGCGACAGAAAACTCCCTATCGTGATTGGCGCTTTCGAAGCACAATCTATTGCCATAGCTTTAGAAAAAGAAATTAGCCCACCAAGACCTCTTACTCACGATTTGTTTAAAAACTTTGCCGATCGTTTTGATATTGTTGTCAAACAAGTAATTATTCATAAGCTTGTAGACGGTGTTTTCTACTCCAGTTTAATTTGTGAACGCGATAAAATTGAAGAAATTATAGACGCAAGAACCAGCGATGCTATTGCTTTAGCGCTTCGTTTTCAAGCGCCTATTTTTACCTATAAAAATATTCTTGATAAAGCTGGTATTTATCTTAAAGTGAATCCTAAAAAAGAGGATGAAGACCAAGAAGACAGCGTTCTATTAGACGAATTGGTTGCCAATGAAATGGAACCTGATGAGCAACACGATACGTACAAAGGCAAAAACTTAGAAGAACTTCAAAAATTATTAGAAGAAGCCGTTGCCACCGAAGACTACGAAAAAGCAGCGCATATTAGAGATGAAATCTCGAAACGTGAATAACCAATATTTTTAGAATATGAAAAAGTTGTTTTTGTGTATTGTGGCAATGAGTTTATTTTCAACTTTAAATAGTTTTGCACAAGAAACAAAAACCAACACAACCGTTGATTCCACTGAATTTACGATCGCCAAAGATTCTATTTATTTAACGCGTGAAGATCAAATTACCCAACCAAACACTCTAAACACAGTCGTTTCAGATAAAAAGACTGAAACATTGGGCAGCATTACCCCTAATGAAGGCTTTTCCATAAATAGTTTATGGCGTGGTATTCTTGGTATGCTTTCCTTAATTCTAATCGCTTTTTTATTCAGCAGTAATAGAAAAGCCATCAATTGGAAAACGGTTACTATTGGATTAGCATTTCAACTTATTATTGCTATAGGCGTTTTAAAAGTGCCTTTCATTCAAAACCTTTTCAAATATCTCGGTAAAGCCTTCAATAAAATTTTAACGTTTACAGAAGCGGGAACAGAATTCCTATTTCAGTCCTTTATTTCTGGAACGATTGAGAGTCCGCTTATCAATTTTGCCGTAACCATTTTACCTACCATAATATTCTTTTCAGCCCTGACATCGGTTTTGTTTTACCTTGGTGTTATTCAAAAAGTAGTTAAGGCCATGGCTTGGTTATTATCAAAACTTTTAGGCATTTCTGGCGCCGAAAGTTTAAGTGTTGCTGGGAACATCTTTTTAGGACAAACAGAGGCTCCGCTAATGATTAAAGCTTACTTAGAAAAGATGAATAAATCTGAAATGCTTTTGGTCATGATTGGAGGTATGGCAACAGTTGCCGGAGGTGTATTAGCTGCTTACATTCAATTTTTAGGAGGCGATGATATGGTAATGCGTGAATTTTTCGCAAAACATTTATTAGCAGCTTCCGTCATGGCTGCTCCTGGGGCTATCGTGATTTCTAAAATTTTATATCCACAAACTGAGACTGTCAATACAGAAGTAGCAGTATCTAAACAAAAAATAGGTGATAATATTCTTGACGCTATTGCTATAGGAACCACCGAAGGTTTTAAACTCGCCGTAAACGTTGCTGCCATGCTATTGGTTTTTGTGGCTTTTATTGCTATGATTAATTACGGCCTTTTAAAGGTAGGAAGTATAGGTGGTTTCAATCAATGGGTTAGCCTAAACTCACCGTACCAAGCTTTGTCTTTAGAAGCCATTTTGGGCACTGTATTTTCACCACTCATGTGGCTTATAGGTGTAGCTAAAGAAGATGTTATGATGATGGGGCAACTTCTGGGTATCAAACTTGCCGCTAGTGAATTTGTAGGTTATATTCAACTAGGGGAATTAAAAAATACAGCCAACGCCGTTCACCTTAATTATGAAAAATCGGTGATTATGGCGACTTACATGCTTTGCGGATTTGCCAATTTTGCTTCCATAGGTATTCAAATTGGTGGTATTGGTTCTCTAGCCCCAGGACAAAGAAAAACATTATCTAAATTTGGTATGAAAGCATTAATTGGTGGGACCATTGCTTCTTTAATATCGGCTACCATTGCAGGGATGATTATTGGGTAATCTATTCCTGCGAAAGCAGGAATCTCATAGCTCGAAACCGTAAAACATCTCGCCTAAACTAGATTACAAAAAAAGCAACGTGCTACTGGTTAATAACTTTTAATATTTACACTACCATATATCAACCAATTACCTTGCTTTTTATTTAATTTCGTTCCTGCAAAATTATAGAACGTTTATAGCTTATTATTTAATTTATTACGAGATTCCTGCCTACGCAGGAATAATGCCTATGAAACAATATCACGACTTAGTAAAACACGTTTTAGATAACGGAAATGAAAAAGGAGATCGCACTGGAACGGGAACAAAAAGTGTTTTTGGTCATCAAATGCGATTTGATTTAAGTGAAGGTTTTCCTATGGTCACCACCAAAAAATTACATCTAAAATCTATTATTTACGAATTGTTGTGGTTCTTAAAAGGAGATACTAACATCGATTACCTTACCGAAAACGGTGTGAAAATCTGGAATGAATGGGCCGATGAAAATGGTGATTTAGGACCAGTTTACGGTTACCAATGGCGAAACTGGAACGGTGATGATATTGACCAGATTAAAGAAATTATTGAAACTCTAAAGAAAAACCCAAATAGCAGGCGCATGTTAGTATCAGCATGGAATCCTTCAGTTTTACCAGATACTTCAAAATCATTTAGTGAAAATGTAGCCAACGGAAAAGCAGCATTACCGCCATGTCATGCCTTTTTTCAATTTTATGTGGCTAACGGCAAATTATCGTGCCAGTTGTACCAACGTAGTGCCGATATCTTTTTAGGCGTACCGTTTAATATCGCTTCTTATGCTTTATTTACCATGATGATGGCGCAAGTTTGTGGCTACCAAGCAGGGGAGTTTATACACACCTTTGGAGATGCGCACATTTACAGTAACCATTTTGAGCAATTAGAATTGCAATTATCGAGAGATATGAGACCATTACCTAAAATGATATTAAATCCTGAAATAAAAGATATTTTCGATTTTACTTTTGAAGATTTCACTTTAGAAGATTACAATCCGCATCCCCACATTAAAGGAAAAGTAGCGATATAAATAAATGCTGTCTAAAAAGTAAAATTTTCGTCAACCTAAACTTGATCCAGATACTTATAGCCGTTGGTTATCATGTTGTTGTGACACTAAAACCGAAATTTAAACGCAGTTAAATGAAGTCAGAATGACGTATATTAATACTTTTCGAATAGCTTCTTTTTAATTTCTATACGTTTAATACACTATTCTCTGCACCAGCATAATCGTTCCAAGCATAAGCATCGGCTTCAACTTCGTTTACGAATACACCGTCTACGATATATTTAAACTCATAAGAATTACCCGAATCTAAATTAATAACCCCTTTAAAAGTACCATTTTTCAACTTCTTTAAAACCGGTTTTTTCTCTTCCCAGTCATTAAAAGTTCCAACTAAAGAGACTTTTTTAGCATCTGCAGCCTCAATTGAAAACGTGACCTTACACACTGGTTTAGTTTTTAAGTATTGTTTTTTAATAGCCATAATTATATTTTTTAAGTGTTGTTTCAGAAACTAATTTATAAAGTTTTTCTCATAATTCACCTTTTAAAATACTCATATTAAAAGAATTATCATTTTGATAATTTGAGTTCAAATAAAATAATACTTAGAAAATATTTCAATCAAAAATTTATTGTATTACTAATAACGATAGGTCAATATATTTTAATTTTCAAAGTCATCTAAAGAATTTAGTTACCCGCATTATCCCTACAAACTCTTCATAAATTAAACATTTTAATCTCAACAAAAAAGCAGTAACTTTACAGTCATTATACCACAATTATGTTCGGCAAAAAGAAACCAACTCCACAAATAGATAAAGAGCAATTAGAACTTATAAAAAATGCTCAAAAACGTATCAAACAAAAAAAGAGACTCTACTTTCATTTTGTACTGTTCCTAATAGGAAGTGCCTTTTTAATAATCGCAAATACGGTTTTAGGTATGGGTACCGAATTGAATCAAATTCTTGGCACCGAGTGGTTTTTATTCGCTATTTTAATTTGGTTGTTCTTTTTAATGTACCATACTTTCAATGTTTTTGTTACTCATAAATTCATGGGGAAGGACTGGGAGCAAAAGCAATTAGCAATTTTGGTTGACAAACAGAAAAAACGCATTGAGCAACTTCAATCTAACTTACCAAAAGAGGAGTCTATCGCCAAACAGCCCGAAATAAAAGAAATTCCTGCTACAAAAAGCCTAAACACAACTCAAGAAGTTACTCTTATTGTCGCTGCCGCGGAAAATAACGCTATTGGAAAGGACAATAAGCTCATTTGGCATTTAAGTGATGATTTAAAACGTTTCAAAACATTAACCAACGGTCACCATATCATCATGGGACGTAAAACTTTTGAAAGTTTCCCTAAACCGTTACCGAATAGAGTACATGTTGTCATTAGTAGGCAACAAGATTACGCAGTACCAGAAGGTGTAATTGTGGTTAACAGCCTTCAAAACGCTATCGATTTCTGTAAAAACGATCCTCAACCTTATATTATAGGTGGTGGTGAAATTTACAAGCAAGCGCTTCCTGTTGCTGATAAAATTGAATTAACGCGTGTTCATGAAAATTTTGATGCCGATACCTTTTTTCCTGAAATCGATACGTCGGTTTGGAAAGAATCTCAGCATAGTTTTCATACAAAAGACGCTAACCATAACCATGAGTTTTCTTTTATTACTTATGTAAGGGGGTAATTGTGATTTCTATGCTATTTTAGTTAAATTTAGGTCTGCCCGAATATAGGCTGGTAAAAACCTTAACTTTTTAATTATTTCTACGCTTTGCAAAACAAGTAGTGCTTAGGCAGGAGTTACCTAAATAGGTGAAGGATTTATTAAAAAAACAAATAACATGAAAAAAGCAGTTAATTATATTGTCTTTATTAGTCTCTTTCTCATTTTAGGAGCTTTTAAATCTAATGCTCAAAATTTTAATAGAGCGGTAAAAACAGATGAGAATTTTGAAGCTTCCATTCCTCACCCAGAACAAAGCAAAGAAGTAAACCAAAAATTATCTGACTTAGAGAAGAAGTCTGGTAAAAAGCCAAATATAGTTTGGATTATTATTGATGATTTGGGGTATGGCGAACCTGGTGCCTATGGAGGTGGGGCGGCTATTGGAGCTGCAACACCAGAAATGGACAAACTAGCTGCTGAAGGCTTAAAATTAACTTCTTGCTATTCTCAACAAACCTGTACCCCAACACGTTCAGCCATTTTAACAGGTAGGCTTCCTGTTCGCACCGGATTAACACGCCCCATTCTTGCAGGCGATAAAATATCTCAAAATCCATGGGCAGACGAAATAAGTCTTCCTAAAATACTTAGTGACCATGGTTATTACACCCTACTCACAGGAAAATGGCATATAGGAGAAGGAGAAGGCATGCGACCTCATGATGTAGGCTTTGATGAATACTATGGTTTTTACCCCGCCCAAAAAGAGATTACTCAAGGCATTGACCCGAGGCGATTTCCTGATTTGGTACTTAATGAAGAGCTACTCAAAGCCTTTGAAACCATTCGCCCAGCAAACCACTTAACACATGGCTTCAAAGACGGAACAACAAAAGAACTAGAAGAAATCAAAACCTTAGACGATATGGGACGTGCCGACCATAAATTAGCCGATTTCACCATTTCTAAAATCAAGGAGTTGTCAGGTTCTAACAAACCCTTCTTTATTGAGCACTGTTTTATGAAAGTGCATGCAGATAATTTTGATAATCCAGATTACCCAGGACTTAGCACCGCTAAATATCCTTATAAAAATGCTGTTGCTGAAGTTGACATGCATATTGGCCGTATAGTAAAAGCATTAGAAACTGCTGGAGAATTAGAAAACACCTTTATATTCGTTACCTCAGATAACGGCCCTCAAATGGATGCATGGCCAGATGGCGGATACACACCTTTTAGAGGCGCTAAAGGAACTACATTCGAAGGCGGTGTTCGCGTACCAGGCATTGCTTATTGGAAAGGAATGATTACCCCTGGTAGAAAAAGTGATGACGTTTTTGATTTAATGGACCTATTTGGTACGAGTCTTCGTCTTGCAGGCATATCACAAAACAAACTACCAGACGATAGGTATTATGACTTTATTGACCAATCAAGCTTCCTATTTCACGATAATGGAAAAGGAAATCGTGAGTCAGTCTATTTTTGGTGGGGTACTGAATTAATGGCTATTCGAATGCGAGAATACAAGGAACATATTAAAGTTATTATCCCACAAGCACCACATATGTGGATAGACTACGCAACTGTTCAAGATGTTGGTCTAGCCCCTTGGTTATTCAATTTATATATAGACCCAAAAGAGGAAATGCCCGTAGGGCACCGCAGAAACGCATGGCTAGCTTCTTTAGGAGCTCAATTAAAAGCTCATGCTGCTACATTTAAAAAATATCCACCAAAAAATATAGGGCTTTAATCCATCGCATCTCAATTTAAAAGCTTTTTCAAGTGCCAAGCCAATTTTTCATTAATTTCGCAGCATGGTAAAAGAAATTCAACTTCGCATTACGCTTAAGGAAGAAGAGCGCAGCGATATTTTGGTGTTAAAATCGGCTTTAAAACTAGATATAGACCGCGAGGATATTACTGGTGTTAAAGTACTACGAAAATCTATTGATGCTCGAAAACCTAAAATTATTTTCAACTATAAAGTAGCCGTTTATATTCGCGAGGTGCTTCCTAAAACTTCTGAATATCAATTTGACTACAAAGATGTTTCCAAAGGAAAACCTGTTCATATTATTGGTTTCGGACCTGCTGGTATGTATGCCGCATTGCGCTGCATTGAACTTGGTTATAAACCCATTGTTTTAGAACGTGGCAAAAATGTTCAAGACCGCCGTCGCGATTTAAAAGCCATCAATAGAGATCATTTTGTAAACGAAGATTCGAACTATTGTTTTGGCGAAGGTGGTGCTGGTACTTATTCTGACGGAAAATTATACACCCGAAGTTTAAAGCGTGGTGATGTGCGTCGTATTTTTGAAAACCTCGTATTTCATGGCGCTACAGAACAGATTTTAATAGATGCCCACCCACATATTGGTACTAATAAATTACCTAAGGTGGTTCAAAACATTCGCGAAACCATTTTACACTATGGTGGCGAAGTGCATTTTGAAACCCGTGTTACCGATTTTAAATTAAAAAACAATACCATAAATGCTATTCAACTTCAAAACGGCGACGAATTAGCGGTTGAAAAAGTCATTTTAGCCACTGGGCATTCGGCTAGAGACATATTCTATTTACTTCATGATAAAGAAGTCGCACTCGAAGCCAAATCCTTTGCCATGGGCGTACGTGTGGAACATCCACAACATATTATCGACTCTATTCAATACCATTGCTCTGGTGAACGCAGTGAATTACTTCCTGCAGCTTCCTACGGCTTAGTGCAACAAGTGAACAATCGAGGTGTTTATTCATTTTGTATGTGTCCTGGCGGTTTTATTGTACCTGCAGCTACAGCTAATGGCGAAGTGGTTGTAAACGGCATGTCGCCTTCCAAACGAAATAACTTATACGCCAACTCAGGCATTGTTGTTGAAATAAACGTAGATACCGATTTGGCTAAATATGAGAAATTTGGTGTTCTAAAAGGCTTAGAATATCAAAAAAACTTAGAGCGTTTAGCCTTTACCGCAGGCGGAAGAAGTCAGGTGGCTCCTGCGCAACGTTTAACAGACTTTGTTGAAGGCAGACTTTCAAACGATCTCAATGATTCCTCATACCAACCTGGACTAAAATCAGCACCGCTGCATTCGCTATTACCGAAATTTATAGGCGGAAGATTGAGAAAAGGGTTTGAGGCTTTCGGGCAAAAAATGAGGGGCTATTATACCGAAGAAGCTAATATTGTAGGTGTGGAATCGCGAACCTCATCTCCCGTTTCAATTCCTAGAACAGACACTTTAGAACACCCACAAATTACAAACTTATACCCTTGCGGGGAAGGTGGCGGTTATGCAGGTGGCATTGTTTCTGCGGCCATGGACGGGGAACGCTGTGCAGAGGCTGCAGTTGCTGGACTTTAAAAGCTAAAGACATATGACTGAAAAAGACAAAATGCTCGCTGGGGAAATGTACAGTCCCACAGACCCAGAGTTAGCAAAAGAGCGCCACCAGGTGCGCTTACTGTTTCATAAATTCAATAGCTTGAGTGAACTTGATTTAGAGGAACGTCAGAAAGTTTTAAAAAAAATAATACCAAATTCAGGTGAAAACTTGTTTATAGAACCTCCTTTTCACTGCGATTATGGCAGCAACATCAAAGCAGGTAAAAATCTTTTTATGAATTTTAGTTGCTGTATTTTAGATGTTGCCGAAGTGACTATTGGAGATAACTGCATGTTTGGCCCCCATGTTCAAATTTATACGGCCACACACCCTTTAGAATTTAAAGCTAGAAATAGCGGAAAAGAACTCGGTAAATCCGTTTCCATTGGTGATAATGTATGGATTGGTGGCAATGCTACAATTTGTCCTGGTATTTCCATAGGCAATAACGTGGTAATTGGCTCAGGCGCTGTGGTCACTAAAAATTTCCCAGCCAATGTAGTCATTGCTGGAAATCCAGCTAAAATTATCAAAACCATAGATAATGGCTAATACCAATTCCACATTGAAATTACCGCAATAAAACGCCCTTTTTCTCTTTCTATTTCAACATAAAAAGAATCCGTAACTACGGCTATGCATTATTTTTCTGTTTCCTATAAAGAAAAAAATCCTCATTTTCTTTTACAGTAATTTCAAAATAGAATTGGCATAAATTTATAATTCTTATTTTTGCAGCTCTAAAATATAAAATACAATGAACGCATATATATTTCCTGGACAGGGTGCACAATTCACAGGTATGGGCTTAGACCTTTACGAAAATTCACAATTAGCTCAAGAATTATTCGAAAAAGCGAATAAAATTTTAGGTTTCCGAATTACAGACATCATGTTTGAAGGGTCGGCAGAAGACCTTAAAGAAACTAAAGTAACACAACCAGCTATCTTTTTACACTCTGTAATTTTAGCTAAAACTTTAGGAGAGAGTTTTAAACCAGATATGGTTGCCGGACATTCTTTAGGAGAATTTTCAGCCTTAGTTGCTAGCGGTGCTTTAACTTTTGAAGACGGATTAAAATTAGTTTCTCAACGTGCTTTAGCCATGCAAAAAGCTTGCGAATTGCAACCAAGTACGATGGCCGCCGTTTTAGGTTTAGAAGATAAAATTGTTGAAAATATATGTAAACAAATTGACGGTGTTGTTGTTGCTGCAAACTACAACTGCCCAGGACAATTGGTTATTTCTGGAGAAATTGAAGCGATCAATGAAGCTTGTGAAGCTTTAAAAGATGCTGGTGCAAGACGTGCTTTAGTGCTTCCTGTAGGTGGTGCTTTCCACTCACCAATGATGGAACCTGCTCGTGAAGAACTTGCTGCAGCCATTAAAAACACAACATTTAGTAAACCAAACTGTCCGATTTATCAAAATGTTACAGCCTCTGCTGTTACCGATGAAGCCGAAATCAAAGCCAATTTAATTTCTCAACTTACGGCTCCTGTACGTTGGACGCAATCTGTGGAACAAATGATTGCCGATGGAGCGACCTTATTTACTGAAGTTGGTCCAGGAAAAGTGTTACAAGGTTTAGTTAAGAAAATAAACAGAGCATCAGAAACAGTTTCTGCAACTCTTGAAGCTGGTAATTAATGAATTTTACTAAACGCTCCTTTTATATTTTTGCGGTAATCATATTAACAATTGCTGCCGATCAAATTTCAAAAGTTATTGTTAGAGCAAATGTTATTGGTAGAACAGCTTCACAACCTAGTGAGCGCATTCCAATAATAGGAGATTATTTCACTTTAATGAATGTTGAAAACACCGGTGCCTTTTTAGGTATGGGGAGCGATTTAAACCCAGCCCTACGCATAGTCTTTTTATTAGTACTACCCATTCTGGTTTTGGGGCTTGTTTTAAGACATATTTTAAAAGATAAAAGTCTTGATAATTGGAGTTTATTCGCCTTTGCCAGTATTATTGGAGGTGGTGTTGCTAATGTTTACGATCGCATCGTTTATGGCTCGGTAACCGATTTTTTATTCATCGATTTGGGTGGTGTGTTTAGAACTGGAATTTTTAATCTCGCAGACATGTCGGTAAGTGCTGGTATGATTATATTGTTATTCGTAAGTTTTACTCAGAAGAAAAAGGCCTAATACTTATAATTAGAAGGTCTAATTCAAATTCTGAAACATAAAAAAGGCTACAAAGATGTTATTTACACATTTTTGTAGCATTTTTCAAACTAACCAAACTAAACTTATGAAAAATATTTTACTATCTATTTACTCTTCAAAGATACGGCCGCTTCCCTGAAATTAATGCGACATGCTGTGTCCTTAATTTCGACATATACGATCGCTCAGTCTTCAAAATATTACCCAATAAAAAATGCTACAAAGATGTCATCTATACATTTTTGTAGCATTTTTCAAACTAACCAAACTAAACTTATGAAAAATATTTTACTGTCTATTTACTCTTCAAAGGTACGACTGTTATACTCAGATTAATACGACATGTTGTGTCATGATTAACAAACAAAATCCGTTTCAAATATTATTCAATAAAAAAGGCTACTAATTTTTAGCAACCTTCTTCCTAATTTAATTTTTAATCAATTTACCTTATGCTCCACGAACTTTCTGCTCCCATTTCCAAGCAGAACGCATGGCGTCATCTAAAGATAAAGTTGTTTTCCATCCCAACTCATCATTAGCTTTATTGGTATCGGCATAGGCTGAGATAATATCCCCCTCACGTCTTCCTACAATCTTGTAATTCAAATTTTCACCAGAAACTTTTTCAAAAGATTTTACTACTTCAAGTACTGAACTTCCTGTTCCTGTTCCTAGGTTAAAAGTTTCAAAATTTTCTTTATTGTTATTCTCTAACAAACGTGCAAGCGCCACGACATGAGCTTTGGCTAAATCGACAACATGAATATAGTCTCTAATACACGTACCATCTGGCGTTGGATAATCATCTCCAAAAACAGATAATTCTTGACGCAATCCTATTGCGGTTTGGGTAATAAAAGGCACTAAATTTTGAGGTACTCCAATTGGTAATTCACCAATTTCGGTAGATTCGTGAGCACCTACAGGATTAAAATAACGCAAGGCAATGGCTTTTAGGCTCGGTACTACTTTACAAGTATCTTTAATAATTTCCTCTCCTATCTGTTTGGTATTTCCGTAAGGTGATTCCGCTTGCTTTACAGGAGCACTTTCAGTAATTGGCAATTCATCGGCTTGACCATAAACAGTACAAGATGAACTAAAAATAAATGCTGCAGATGGCAACTTTTTTAATTCCTTAAGAATATAAACCAAAGTTCCAATATTGTTTTCATAATACAACAAAGGTTCTTTCACACTTTCTCCAACTGCTTTACTTGCTGCAAAGTGAATAACACCTTTTACATCATTATGCTTTGCAAAAAAAGACTCCACCCTTGCTTTGTCTTTCAAATCTAGTTTTTCAAACAGTGGTTTTTTACCTGTAATCGCAGTAATGCCGTCTAATACATCCTCTGAAGAATTTGACAAATCGTCAATAATTACGACTTCGTAGCCTTTATTTTGTAATTCTACAACGGTATGGGACCCTATGAACCCTAAACCTCCGGTGACTAAAATTTTATCCATTTATAAAGTTTTTAATAGTTGTTGTTATATAGTTAATTTGTTCGTCGTCTAATTCGGTATGCATTGGCAATGAAATAACGTCTTTCACCAATTGATTAGTCACCTCAAAATCGGCTTCGTTATATCGCTCATCCATATAGGCCTTTTGATTATGCAGCGGAATAGGGTAATACACACCACAAGGAATTTCATTTTCATTTAAATGCTTGACTAAAGCATCGCGATCAACACCCTTAACTTTTAAGGTGTATTGATGAAACACATGGTTATCGGTTTGGCCATAACGGAAAGGTGTTTCAATACTATCAATGTCTTTAAATGCCGCATCATATTTGTTGGCTGCTTCTATTCGGCGTTTATTGTAAGCGTCTAAAAGCGGTAATTTGGCATCTAAAACAGCAGCTTGAATACTATCTAATCTGGAATTCACACCAACAACATCATGATGGTAACGCTCGTACATCCCATGATTTACGATGCCACGAATGGTGTGTGCTAATGCATCATCATTTGTAAAAATGGCTCCGCCATCACCATAACAGCCTAAATTTTTTGAAGGAAAAAAGGAAGTAGCGCCCACATCGCCTATCGTGCCTGCTTTTACTTTTACCCCATCTTTATAGGTGTAATTGGCCCCAATAGCTTGCGCATTATCTTCAATCACGAATAAATTGTGAGCTTTGGCTATTTCCATGATCGCCTCCATGTTGGCGCATTGTCCAAACAAATGCACTGGGACAATGGCTTTAGTTTTTGGAGTAATTGCCTTTTTAATGGCTTCAATATTGATGTTAAAATCATCTGGATTCACATCAACTAACACTGGTGTTAATTGCAATAAAGCAATCACTTCAACAGTTGCAGCAAACGTAAAATCGGCAGTAATAACCTCATCACCTGGCTTCAGGCCTAAACCCATCATTGCTATTTGTAAAGCATCGGTTCCGTTGGCACACGGAATAACATGCTTGACATCTAAATAATTTTCTAATTTCTTTTGAAAATCATGAACTTTTGGTCCATTTATGAATGCTGTAGTTTCGATCACTTCTTGAATCGAAGGATTAACGATATCTTTTATCTCGTTATATTGACCTTTTAAGTCAACCATTTGAATTTTTTTCATCTCACAAAGATTAAAGTCTGCTAATTTTCAGCTTAGCTAAGACTAATTTTTATATAACCCCAAATTGGGTTCGCGATCCACAAATTTACAAAAATGATTATGGTTTAACCTGTAAAGACTTACCAATAATATGCTAATATTTGTTTCATAGCAGTGTATTTTTAAACAATTAAAATTTAAGCTTTAAATAATTTAAAGAAATGTATTTTAGCATAAAGAAATAAAGAGTGGGCTTAATTTATAACATTGGAATGCAATTGGCTGAAGTCGTTTTAAATGGCGGCGCTTTAGTTAACGACAAATTAAAAAAGGGTGTAGAGGGTCGAAAAAATACGTTTAATTTATTAAATAAAGGCATAAAGCCTTCAGACAAAACACTTTGGTTTCATTGTGCTTCCTTAGGCGAATATGAACAAGGATTACCTGTTTTTAAAGCACTACGCGATCATTTTAAAAACCACAAAATAATACTAAGTTTCTTCTCTCCATCTGGTTATGAAATTAGAAAAAATTCACCAATTGCTGATGTGGTGATTTACCTCCCTTTAGATACAAAAAATAACGCCAAGCGATTTTTAGATATTGTAAACCCAGAACTCACCATTTTTGTGAAATATGATATTTGGCCGGTTTTTTTAATTGAACTGAAAAAAAGACAAGGGCGGGCCATTTTAATATCGGCTGCTTTTAGGGAAAATCAATCTTTTTTTAAATGGTATGGCAAACCACTTCGTGAAGCCTTGTTTGCATTTGAACACATTTTTACTCAAAATGAAGAATCAAAAAACTTATTAAAATCTATTAATTACAACCATGTTACGGTCGCTGGAGATACACGTTACGATCGCGTTACTAATCAATTAGATATTGATAACACATTAGATTTCATTGAAAACTTTAAAGACGATAAGCTTTGTGTTGTAGCAGGAAGTACTTGGCCGGAAGGCGAATCTTTATTAATTAATTTCATTAATGAGCAGGCTAATAAAGATTTAAAATTCATCATTGCTCCACACCAAATTAAACAAGAAAAGGTAAAACAACTACAGAGTCAGCTTCAAGTGCCCTCAGTTTTATTTTCAAAAAAAGAAAAATACGACTTATCTGAAGCCAAAGTATTTATTATAGACACCATAGGTATACTAACGAAAATCTACAACTATGCCGATATTGCTTATGTTGGTGGTGCTTTAGGCCAAACAGGTTTGCACAACACTCTAGAACCTGCGGTTTTTGGTGTTCCAATAATTATTGGAAAGCATTATAATAAATTCCCTGAGGCGAAAGCGCTTATAAACAATGGTGGTATGTTCTCCATTTCGAGTCAAAATGAGTTCAACTCGGTTCTACTTAGCATGATAAAAAATAAAGATTTACGCTTGCAAACTGGCCATAAAAATGAAGCGTTTATAAAAAAGAATAAAGGTGCCGTAGTCCAAATCTTAAATTATCTACGTATATTATAGCGTTAAACGTGGTACCTGTTCATTTATTGCGTTAAACAGTATTTTAAACTAAATATTAACACCAAACCGAAGAAAATGAAAAAAGCACTATTAAGTACAGCATTATTAGCCATTTTAAGTTTAAGTTTTACATCTTGTAGAGACTCAAAAAAAGCAGATTCAGCTAAAGAAGAAATGCATGAATCGATAGACAAAGCGGGAGATGCTATTGAAGATGCTGCAGACGCCACTGGAGATGCTATTGAAGATGCAGCTCATTCAACAGGAGAAGCTGTAGAAAATGCTGTTGACGCAACCGGTGAAGCTCTTGAAAACGCGGCAGATGCTACTAAAGATGCCATAGAAGACACTTCTAACAAAGTTAAAAAAGAAGTCAATAAAATCGATGAAGACTAATATATACTATTTACAGTTCGATTAATTTGAATGTCATTTCAAAAATATGATGAACTGAATAGTTCCTTCTAAAAAGGTCTTAAATTCGCTGAAACTAATAATCAATTCAATAATACAAATTTAAAAATTATGAGAAAATCAATTTTAAGTACTCTAGCTATCGCAGCGTTACTTGTTTCTTTTACATCTTGTAAGGAAAATACAAAAGCGACTGAGGCAACACCTACGGCTCAAACTCCAACTGAGGAAGCTATTTTAGTAGATGAGGAAGAAGTTATTGTAGAAGAAGTAGAAATAGAAGATACTGAAGCAGCTGCAGAAGCTGATCTTGTTGAGGCTACACCTAATACTGTATCATCTGAAAAAGTATCAGAACCTTCAAGCTCTGATAAATCAGAATTAAAGCATGATGGTTCTTATGGAGATGTTAAAGATGACGAAACCGTTGTGGTAACATACTCTTATACTGTAATGGGAAAAGCAATTACAGGATCTAAGACTTTTAAAGGTCACCAAAAAGAAGTTGAAGCTGGTGTTCATAAGCTTACAGATTCTCTTAAAAAGATCGATC
Source organism: Pseudotamlana agarivorans (assembly GCF_018860245.1). Taxonomy (GTDB): domain Bacteria; phylum Bacteroidota; class Bacteroidia; order Flavobacteriales; family Flavobacteriaceae; genus Pseudotamlana; species Pseudotamlana agarivorans_A. The sequence goes on along the minus strand of NZ_JAHKPD010000012.1, from coordinate 513,020 downwards.
CAAATATCAAAATCACTACAAATTAAGCATTCAATAAACCGTAAAAGGTTAAGCATAAAAAAGTCCCTGATATAGGGACTTTTTTTTATATCTATAGTTGTCAATAATAGATTAACAACTGTATTTATCATTTTCCAATTAACTTTCAGGAGCCAATTCTACTTCTAATCCTTCCATTTCTGGAGTCATTTGAATTTGACACCCAAGACGACTATTGTCCTTAACATCGAAAGCTTCCGAAAGCATAGCTTCTTCATCATCACCCATTTCAGGCAACGCTGTATCACTTGTTACATAACATTGACATGATGCACACATCGCCATACCACCACAAACACCAATAGTACCTTCTGGAGCAAGTTCGTAAGACCTCACTACTTCCATAAGATTCATTGCCATATCAGTAGGTGCTACAATTTCATGTGTTACCCCGTCTCTATCCGTTATTTTGATATTAATATCTTCCATTACTTAATTTTTGTTTGCCTAAATAGCAGCTCATTAATTATGAGCGCAAATTTAAGTGAAGTGCTTTTATTTTTTATAAGTTTTATAGTTATAATTAAAAAAAGTTTCTAAAAAATACTAAATTTTTAAAATTCTATATTTTTTAGAAACCCTTTTTCATTGAAATATTAATTTAATTAAAACTTTTACAGTTACAATAATTAAGCTTCAACATTAATAACTTGCTCTATCTGAGGCGCATATTTTTTTATAGTCATTTCTACACCAGATTTAAGCGTCATTTGATTTACACTACATCCAACACAAGCACCTTCTAATTGCACTTTAACCACACTATCGTCTTCTATAGATAATAACGAAATATCTCCACCATCACTTTGTAAAAAAGGACGAATTTCCTCAAGGGCTTTTTCAACGTTAATCTTTAACTCTTCTGATGTCATATCTTATTTTTTAACCGCTGAACAACCAGCCATTGTAGTTATTTTAATAGCCTCTGTAGGCGGTAAATCTTCATTTCTACTAACAACTTCTTGAACCACATTTTGAGTTATTTTCTCGAAAGCTTTCTCTAGAGCTGTCCCTGTTTGTAAGGCTGCAGGACGACCAAAATCACCCGCTTCCCTAATACTTTGAACTAATGGTATTTCTCCTAAAAATGGCACTTTCAAATCTAAAGCCAAATTTTTAGCACCTTCTTTACCGAAGATAAAATACTTATTATCAGGCAATTCTTCAGGTGTAAAATACGCCATATTTTCAATCAATCCTAAAACGGGCACATTAATACTCTCCTGTTGGAACATAGCTACACCTTTTTTAGCATCTGCTAAAGCAACATTTTGTGGGGTACTTACAATAACCGATCCTGTAATAGGTAATGATTGCATAATACTTAAATGAATATCTCCAGTTCCTGGAGGAAGATCTAACAATAAGAAATCCAATTCACCCCAATGCGCATCAAAGATCATTTGATTTAATGCCTTTGCAGCCATAGGCCCTCTCCAAACTACAGCTTGATTAGGTTGCGTAAAAAAACCAATCGATAAAACTTTTACACCATAATTTTCGATAGGCTTCATTTTAGATTTCCCTTCTACATTAACTGCTAAAGGCTTTTCTGCCACAACATCAAACATAATTGGAATTGATGGCCCATAAATATCAGCATCTAAAACCCCTACGTTAAATCCCATTTTAGCTAATGATACCGCTAGATTTGCAGTTACAGTAGATTTACCTACACCACCTTTACCAGATGCCACAGCTATAATGTTTTTGATTCCAGGTACAGGCTTGCCTTTTATAACATTCGGTTTAGGCTTTTCTGGGGCATCAACTTTTACGTTTACCGTAATTTTTGCCTTTTCATAAACCTTTTCATGAATGGTTTTTAAAATATCAACTTCAGTACGTTTTTTCGCTTGTAAACTTGGGTTGTTAATAGTAATTTCAACTATAACTTCATCTCCAAAAGTAACTACGTTTTTCACCGCTCCACTTTCCACCATATTTTGTCCTTCACCAGGAACTGTAATACTTTCAAGTGCGGTTAATATATCTTTCTTATTAAGCTTCATTTATTCAGTATAATTCTAAATGCAAAGGTAATTAATAATGCGCTAAGACGGAAACTCGACCAAATAAGTTTTGCTTATAATTAACGTACTATTAATGATAGTAGAATCATTTTTTTGTACCAAACCTAATTTGAATAGCTTCTATTTTTATAAATACAATGCTATAAATATTGTAAAATGGATTTGACTTTACAAATTATAAGAATATAAGACTTTAAAACATGAATTTGAACCGGTAAAAAAGCAGCATGTCGTAAAACATTCAGGAAACATTTTTTTTATGTATGCATAACATTATTAATACTAGAATTTCGTATCTTAGTAAGGATCAATCTAGTATAATGACCTTTTTTCAATATTACCCAAATCTTATATTGAAGTTATTATTCTAACATAGACTTTTTAAGTCTAAGACGCCTACATAATAACAGTTTAATATAACTAATTATGTTTAAGATGTTTAACTTTGACAGTAAGGCAAGTCGAGCCGATTGTAAATTCATAATTGAAATTATAAAGAACTATTCGGAAGATCAATCTATAAAGAAATTAATTTCTCCAATTTCTGATGAATATTATTTATTAGATGAAAAAAATCAAGTTTCAATCTGTATTGCCGATGACGAAATAATACTTGCAAATCACATTTACCTCTACAAAAAAACCTTCAACTTAGCATTTACAAGCGACCTGAAGAAAATTATTAAGAAGCAAATGGAAAGCGAAATGCAGGAATTAAAAAAGACGCTCTTCAAAAATGAAATTGATCTTTTGGATAAGATTCTAGGCCTTTCGGCTAGTAAGAAAAAGTCACTGACTTTAACGCCTAATTTAAAATCAAGCTAAGACTAAAGTAATGCATCAGAAGGGTTCCAAAATACATAATCGAAATTTTGAATTTGGTTTTCAACAACCTCAACACCCTCACTTTCTAAAAGCTGTTGCATTAAATTTGTGCCTTCAAAATGATGCTTGCCCGTTAGCAAACCCTTCCGGTTTACTACACGGTGTGCTGGCACGTCCTTTCCGTGCGCATTGTTCATAGCGTACCCAACCATCCTGGCTCCTCTTTCAACACCTAAATAAACTGCAATAGCTCCGTAACTGGTTACTCTTCCATAAGGAATTTGTTTTGCCACTTCATAGACCCGTTCGAAAAAATTAAGTGTTTCTGGTTTCATCAATAAATATATTTTATTACTATAAGATGTACTATTTACTCCTATGGTCCACAACAGTAACCATCATTCTCCCCTTAATTATTAAGCATTTTTTGATAACGCATTAAATGGTCTACTGTTTGTAGGAGCTTTGCTTTTAATTGCATATTTAAATTGGGGTGTTTATCTAAATAAGTATCAACTATAAGCTTTGCTTCTTTAGACTGATATTTTCCTATGGTTGACTCTAACCATTTTTTAGGGAAAAACAAATCGCTTGTTTCTTTAACTTCTTCCAGCAATTCTAAACTTAAAGACATATACTTAATAGCTTCTTCCTGACGTAAAGGATGATGGATTAGCCCGTTAGCGGCTGCGACCCAATTAGAATTCGTTCTATTCGTAACATCTCTAAATGAAAAGAATAAATCACGCCTAACTGCCGTGTCTTGAGATAGTGCTGGCAATAAAAAATTAAATAGATCTTTATCATCTTGGTTTGAAATTTGAGTACTTGCTAACTTTAAAACCTCATCATGTTTCGGGTGATTATATAAAGCTAATTTCATTGCTAAACCGGTATAATCTTTTTCATTTAACTTTAAGTTTTCTACAGAAATGGCCCTGCTCCAAATATGATATAGTTTATCTAAACTCTCTCCTTGATAAGCCAATCCTGTAAAAGCCGAAAACAAGCTCTTTTTAGTGGGAATTGACAAGTTATCATTTAATCTAACCCATAGCCTAGCAGCTATTTTTTCTTGATAATTAGCACGCTCCTCAGGGTTTAAAAAATGCCAATACAAACTTGAAAAATCACCAGAAATAACCCCTAAGATCAAATCATTAGTTTCATGCTCAAACCCCGATAAAAATGTTTCCATCGCCGTATGAACCGGAATATTACCAGAAAGGGTGTTTTCGTAAGTATTTATGTAATTTTGAGCACGTATAACTTCGTCTTTTACTTGATAAGTATTTAAAGCCGTAATTGTATCTATAGGAAAGACACCATAACCATAACCGTTGCTATTGTAAACAATCGCTTCTGGTTTTGGTAAATTAATTAGCTCTTTTAGCTCTTGAGATTTTCCCACAATATTTACCATACGCTTTGCAATAGAATCCTTATAAATTAAGGCCACTTCATATTTTTGCAGCCAAATATTATTTGATCCATCTTCAGCCTTTTGACTTAAGGTTACAGATTTAATTCTATCATTTTCATATACAATAGCATCTTCAAACACAGGACGCCCTGTTTGATTCACCCAAACATCACTCCATGTATTTAAATCAACAGTTGTTTTAGTATTAAAAATTGTGATTAAATCATCCCAATTCGCATTATCATTTGCATATGTTTTGATATATTCTTGAAGCCCTTGCTTAAATTTATCTTCTCCTAAAATCAACTCTAATTGCCTCATCATTATGGGTGCCTTATTATAAATTATGGCTCCATATAAACTTCCTGCATCACTAAGGTTATCTAATTTTTGACGAATAGCATTTGTTCCTTGTGTTCTATCAATATTATACGCTGATGGTGCTTTTGTTATTAAATTTAACAAGTCATGATTTATTTCAGGAAAACTTGGGTTAACTATTTTAGCAGCTATAAAATTTGCAAACACTTCTTTTAACCAAACATCGTCAAACCAATCCATTGTGACCAGGTTACCAAACCACATATGCGACGTTTCGTGAGCTATCACATTTGCCCTATTCCAATGAAGCATTTTTGGCATGTAATTCTCAAAAAACAATGAAGATGATTTATACTGAATAGCGCCAACATGCTCCATACCTCCAAATTGAAAAAATGGTATCCCTACAAAATCTAATTTATTAAACGGAAATTTATACCCTGTATATGCTTCTAAATAGTCTAGTGATTTTTGATGATAATTAAAAATTGGTTCTAAGCTCTCATTTATTTTTACAGAATCTGTTTCACGATATAAAAACCTATGACCATCTTGAGAAATTTCATTAAATTCTCCAGCAACTAAAGAAAATAAATACGTGCTCATTTTTTTAGACGTCGCGAATACATAAGTCGTGTTATCTTTTACAGTTATTGTTTTTTTCGGGTAGGTTGCACTTAATACCTTCCAAGACTTAGGCGCCGTTAACTCTAAACTATATTTAGCTTTTAAATTAGGCTGATCGAAACAAGGATATAATTCTCTTGCATGATCTGGCACCACTAAAGAATATAAATAATCATCATTTCTATATAAATACTGATCGCCCATTTGAAAATTAATTCTGAAAGTATTCTCGCCAAGTTTTAAGTGCGATTTAGGAATTATAATATGCTCATTTTCATAAATACACGGCACACTATCTGAGGTAACAAAAACTCTGGGAACCACTTTATTATTAGGGTAAAAATCTAACACTAAGGGCTTATTAACATCTTTAAGTGTTACTTTTAAATTTAAACTAGCCAAAATAGGTTCCGTTTTATTTTTTGGAAGGACCATTTTTAAACCGTAATTGATTTCAGAAATTTGTTCTTTTCGTTGTTTTGCCAATGCCCAAGAAACCCCTTTTTCTACCTTAAGTGCTTCCTTTTTTTCATTTTGGCAAGACATAGTAACAAGCACTGTAAAAAGCAATAATGCTAATGTTTTCATCATAATCGATTAAGTTCTCAACAAGATATAAAAAATAAATAAGTGCCTATTTATTTTAAGGCTCTATACCTTATTACTGGTAAGTTCATGCAGTAAAACGTCTAAAAAAACCAACCTCGCAATTCTAATAATTATTTTAATCCTTAATAAAAATTAAATGTCCCTAATTATTCCTGCTATGGTAACTACACACATCACTGCAGTAATACCACCGATTAGTCGATTCATGTTTTTTTGAGAAGTAAGGGCTTTACTTTTTATTTTATCGAAGAAAAAGATATACAAATAAAAGATAGCAAACGAGCCCATAACTGCACCGGCCACGTATGAAATGACACTAATATTTTCGAAATTTAACCAACCTAAAGAAGCTAGAGTAATGGTTATATAGGCTTGATAAGGAATAGGAAATACATTTAATGCCGACATCAATATACCTTGAAAAAACCGACTGTGCTTACTTCGTTTTTTCAATTTGAATTCTTTAGGCTCCTTAGACTTTGCTATAAACAAAAAATAAATGGTTATTAAAGCAAAAATAACAACAGCAACACGGCGAAGCACATCAACCACTTCAGGGTTTTTACTCAAATAACTCGCAAATATGGTGGCCAAATAAGTTTGCGCGACAACTACAATGGAAGCCCCAATAGAAAACATAATTCCACGAACATGGCCTTCTTTTAAGCTAATTTTCGCAGCAGTCATGTTTAACAAACCAGGAGGAATGACACCTAAAAACGCAAATATAAAACCTAGTAAAAATACAAAAGTGATCTCCACAGTTATTTAATTTTAAACCTAATATAAGTAATTGGTTTATTCTGCTCTAAATATTGAGATTCGTAAAATGTTTGAATAGAAGTGACTTCTTCTGGACTTCCTTCTTGTTTATACACATTATGATTCGCATATAGTACCTCATGCCCCGCGCCATGAAGCAGCCCTAATGTATAACCATGCATAAACTCGCTATCTGTTTTTAAATTAACAACGCCATCAGGTTTTAACACTTTTTTATAACGCTCTAAAAATTCAGCATTAGTCATACGGTGTTTGGTGCGCTTATATTTAATTTGAGGATCTGGAAAGGTAATCCATATTTCATCGACTTCACCTTCCGCGAAAGCGTGATCTATAAGCTCTATTTGAGTACGTAGAAAAGCAACATTTGGAATATTTTCTTCAATAGCCGTTTTTGCACCACGCCAGAAACGCGCCCCTTTTATGTCGATACCAACAAAGTTTTTATCAGGATATTTTTGAGCTAATGCCACCGAATATTCGCCTTTACCACAACCCAACTCTAAAACTAAAGGATTGTTATTTTTAAAAACGTCCTTGCGCCACTGCCCTTTTAATTTGAATTCCGAATCAACAAGTTCTTCTCTAGTAGGCTGAAACACATTTGAAAAGGTTTCGTTTTCTCTAAAGCGCTTAAGTTTATTTTTACTTCCCAATGTATGCTAAGTATTTATATTTATTTAATTTCACAGTTGTAATAAGTCGCTAAAATAAGACAACCTTAAGCTATTTTAAAACAATGAATTAACAATTAATTATTATTTGAAATAGATTTGGTAAAATTAAGGAAATATACATGAGTGGTCATACTCTTACCTTTGATTTTATTAAAAATTTTACAGGAATTTTTAGCCTGTGATAAAAGTGAATCTAAGTTAAACACCGATAGCTGTTAATTTTAAAACAGGTGTTTGTGTACAGCAGAATAAAATTGTAACATCTACTTATGAAAAAGCAAATTTTGGTGGCTCCACTAAACTGGGGACTCGGTCATGCCACAAGATGTATCCCGATAATAAACGCTTTAATAGCAGAAAATCTCACGCCAATTATTGCTAGTGATGGCGATGCCCTTGCTTTATTACAAAAAGAATTCCCGACCTTATTATCTATTGAATTGCCTTCATACAATGTTACTTATGCCAAAAACGGAAAGCACTTTAAGCTGAAGCTTATCAAAGATTCCCCTAAACTGTTAAAGGCGATTAAAAATGAGAAGAAAGCTGTGTCCAAAATTTTAGAAGAACATGATATTTCAGGTATCATCTCTGACAATAGATTGGGCGTTCGCAATAAAAAAGTACCATCGGTTTTTATAACCCACCAACTCTATGTTTTAAGCGGTAGCACTTCTTGGTTGAGCACTAAAATGCACCAAAAATTTATTCAGAAATTTGATCAATGTTGGGTGCCCGATGTTCCTGGTGAACCGAATTTAAGCGGTAAACTAGGTCATGTAAAAACTTTCGATATCCCTACAGAATACATTGGTCCGTTAAGCAGGTTCACCCCTAATGACGACCTTATTAAACACGATTTAATGGTTTTAATTTCTGGACCAGAACCACAACGCACATTTTTAGAGGAAAAACTTTTAGTTGAATTAAAAAATTACAATGGCAAGGTGATTTTTGTAAAAGGAAAAATGGAGGGCACCCAAACTAAAGCCGTTTTAGGAAATCTGACCATATATAATTTCATGACTTCTAAGTTACTAGAACAAACTATTAATGAAAGCACTTTAATACTTTCTCGTTCTGGATATACGACCGTTATGGACTTAGCTAAATTAAATAAGAAAGCGTTCTTTATTCCAACACCAGGTCAATTTGAACAGGAATATATAGCTGAAAGGCTTTGGGAATTAAGCATAGTACCAACCTGCAGTCAAGATGAATTTACTATTGAAAAACTAAATGAAGTAGCAGCCTATGAAGGCTTAAAGGCTTTTGATTTTGAACCAGATTACAAGGCGTTATTCAGCCTTTTCTAAGGTAAAAGAAAATTCACTACCAATTCCTGATTCACTTTCAACATATATTTTTTCGTGATGCGCCTCAATAATATGCTTAACGATAGACAGACCTAAGCCCGAACCGCCTTCTTTTCGAGAGCCACTTTTATCAACCCGATAAAAACGCTCGAATAATCTAGGAAGATGCTCTTTTGCGATACCCTCACCATTATCGGTAACTCTCACGATTACTTTATTCTTAATAAGATTTTCTATACTAATCTCGGTGGTACCATTTTTACTACCATACTTCACCGAATTCACTATTAAATTAGCTAACACTTGTTGGACACGCTCCTTATCTGCACGTACTAAAACGGGGTTCGAATACTTTCTATCAAAAGCTAAAGTAATATCTTTTTTATTAGCTTTCATTTCTAACATTTCGAACACTTGACTTACCAATTCAATAATGTCAAAAACTTCAAATTGCAGTCTTAAATCGCCAACTTCCAATTTGGTAATCATATCCAAATCTTTAATAATAAAACCGAGCCTTTCGATTCCTTTACTGGCACGATCTAAATACTTTTTGCGTATTTCTTTATCATCGGCAGCACCATCCAATAAGGTCAAAATATAACCTTGTACGGTAAACAAAGGTGTTTTTAATTCATGGGATACATTACCAATAAATTCCTTTCGATATTCCTCCCTTACGCGAAGGGTTTCAATTTCAATCTTTTTATCTTTTGCAAATCGATCGATTTCTTCGGTAAGTGTTCTTAAATCTGTTGTAATAGGCCCTTCGGATAAATTTACGGATTCGAGAAGCGTTAAATCATCGTAAATTTTCTTTATACGCTTATAAATAAAACGTTCTAAATTAAACTGAATGATCACAAAAGAAAAGGAAAACACAATCAGACTAAAAGACACTAACCAGTACCAAACAAGGCCATCCAAATAATGCAAAAAAACACTCAAAACGAGTGTTGTAAACAAAGTTATGGATAGCGCAGTTCTTGCGGCAAAACGATATGATTTCTTAAACTGTGAAGGCATTAATCTACAAACTTATAGCCGACACCTTTAATGGTTTTAAAGCTATCGTCTCCTAATTTTTCTCGAAGTTTTCTAATATGAACATCGATGGTTCTGCCTCCTACAACCACTTCATTACCCCACACAGCGTCTAAGATTTCATCTCTTTTAAATACTTTTCCGGGTTTAGAAGCTAATAAGGAAAGGAGTTCAAATTCCTTCCTTGGTAAAACGATTTCGACCCCTTTAGAAGTAATTTTATACTCATCGCGATTAATCACTAAACTTCCTATTTTCATGGTATCGGCAACGTCTTCTTCTTTAAAACGCCTTAATAAAGCTTTCACTTTGCTTACCAAAACTTTTGGTTTAATAGGTTTCGTGATATAATCATCGGCGCCAGCATCAAATCCAGCTACTTGAGAATAATCTTCTCCCCTAGCAGTTAAAAATGTGACGATCGTATTTTTTAAGTCAGGATTTTTTCTGATGATTTCACAAGCTTCAATACCATCCATTTCGGGCATCATAACATCCAAGATAATTAGGTGTGGAAGTTCTTTTTTCGCCTTCTTAACACCTTCTTGCCCGTTCTCTGCAGTAATAACTTGGTAACCCTCGCTAGATAAATTGTATCCAACTATTTCTAAAATATCTGGTTCATCATCAACCAGTAAAATCTTGATATCTTTTTTTTTCATTGTATTTACGACATTTGTCGAAGTAAAGATAAAACTAATAACACAATTTAAATTAATTTGAATTATTAATAACACTAAGATAACAATAGTGTTACAAATATTTAAATTTCATCACAAAACCTTACATATTTAACAACTTTATGGCATTAATTTTGCTGTAAAATACTACCTTTGTAATACCAAACATAACAGATGAAAAAAAACTATATTTTCTTTTTATTTATTACATTTTCCTTGTTTTTTGCACTTCCTACTGAAGCGCAAAATAAAGGGAAATTAGCATCTGCGGAAGAAAGTATAGAAGGTTTAACCATTTACCCAAATCCGGTAAACGATCAAACTACACATATTAATATAGCCTCTGCAATTAACGCTCCTAAATTCATCGATATATACAATGTACTTGGAAAGCGCCTATTTTCAAAAAAACTTATTGGAAAAGAATTAAACATTTCGCAATTACAAAAAGGCATTTACATCTTAAAGATAACCGAAAACAACCTAAGCGAAACACGAAAGCTAGTAATTAGGTAATAAAATTCATAAGAGATTAAAACATTTAAAGGCGTCGCAAATTGCAACGCTTTTTATATTTTACATACTTTTGTTCTTTATCAAATTACAATGGACACAAACGCTATTTTCGATATAAAAAACAATGCTGAGTTTGAAAGGGTTGCTCTTGAAATTTTTAAATTTCAATTTCATAACAATAGGGTTTACAGGTCTTTTTGCGATTTATTATATGTGCATCCTGCAGAAGTAACTACCATAAAAGCCATTCCTTTTTTACCCATTCAGTTTTTTAAAACACGTGATATTTTAAGTTCTAACGCCGAAATTCAAACGACATTTACAAGCTCAGGCACGACGGGTAGTGAAACCAGTAAACATCATGTGACAAACATAGAGGTTTACAATAAAAGCTTCAACAAAGGCTTCGAACAATTCTACGGAAAAATTGAAGACTACGTGATTCTAGGCTTATTACCCTCTTATCTAGAACGCCAAGGTTCGTCATTAATTTACATGGTTGATGCCATGATAAAAACATCAAACCATCCTGAAAGCGGTTTTTATTTAAATAACCTTTCGGAATTAAAAGAACACCTCACTAAGTTGGATAATGAAGGCAAAAAAATCATATTAATAGGCGTTTCCTTTGCATTATTAGATTTGGTTGAATCGTTTCAGTTTCAATTAAAAAACACCATTATCATGGAAACTGGTGGCATGAAAGGCAAACGCAAAGAACTTATTCGTCATGAACTTCACGCCATTTTAAAACAAGGTTTTGGTGTTAAAACCATTCATAGCGAATACGGTATGACCGAACTTTTAAGTCAAGCCTATTCTAAAGGAAACGGTATGTTTGATTGTCCGCCATGGATGAAAGTTTTAACTCGGGACACAGAAGACGCTTTAAGCCTTCAAAAGGCAGGAAAAGCAGGCGGTATGAATATTATCGATTTAGCCAATATTAATTCGTGCTCATTTATTGCCACACAAGATTTAGGACGTGTCAATTCAGATGGTTCTTTTGAAGTGATTGGTCGTTTTGACAACTCTGATATTCGTGGGTGTAATTTGATGGTTTTATAAAACACATGAAAAAACCGTAAGCTATGTAAACCTTAACGACTAAGGCTAAAGCTAGAAAAAGAAAAATTATTATTTAGTGGTTAAGTAGAAAAGGCCTGATTTAAAAAAATCAGGCCTTTTTGTTTCTATATTTTTTTTTCGACTAACCTCTACTATAATATTTAAAATAAATACAGATTTAGTCTACGATTTGCAACACGAAATAGTTCTTCTTGCCACGTTGTAAAAGCACAAACTTACCGTTAATCAAATCTGCTGAAGTAATTTTATAATCATCTTTTACCTTTCCTTTATTCACAGAAATTGAATTTTCCTTTAAAGCACGTCTGGCCTCACCGTTAGATTTTAAAAAGCCACCTTGTTCAGCTAAAGCTGCGATGATATCCAATCCGTTTTCAACTTCAGATTTGGCAATTTGAGTAAGTGGCACACCGTCAAAAACATCTAAAAATGTTTTTTCGTTAAGTGCTTTTAAGTCATCACCAGTAGATTTTCCAAATAATATATTACTAGCTTTAATCGCATTATCTAATTCGTCCTTAGAATGTACCATAGTGGTGATTTCTTCGGCTAAACGTCTTTGTAAAGCACGTAAATGCGGAGCTTCTTTATGCTCTTCGATCAAAGATTCGATGGTTTCTCTTGTTAAGAAGGTGAAAATTTTAATGTATTTTTCGGCATCAACATCACTAGTATTTAACCAATATTGATAAAATTTATAAGGTGAAGTTCTTTCGGTATCTAACCAAATGTTTCCCCCTTCGGTTTTACCAAACTTGGTACCATCAGCTTTAGTAATTAATGGCCAAGTTAAAGCATATCCTTTACCAGCATCCACACGACGAATTAACTCCGTTCCTGTAGTAATGTTACCCCATTGATCACTCCCACCCATTTGAAGCGTACATTGCTTATCGCGGTATAGGTGTAAAAAATCGTAACCCTGTACCAATTGATAAGTGAATTCTGTAAAACTCATCCCTACAGAAGATTCTGAAGACAAACGTTTCTTTACAGAATCTTTCGCCATCATATAGTTTACGGTAATATGTTTACCTACATCTCTAATAAATTCTAGAAATGAAAATTCTTTCATCCAATCGTAGTTATTCACTATAATGGCTGCATTTTCAGCTTCACTATCAAAATCTAAGAATCGAGATAGTTGCTCTTTAATGGCATTTTGGTTATGCAAAAGCGTTTCTTCGTTAAGCAAATTACGTTCGGCAGATTTCCCTGACGGATCACCAATCATACCCGTTGCACCTCCTACTAGAGCTACAGGTTTATGACCTGATAACTGAAAATGTCTTAACCCCATAACACCTACAAGATGCCCGATGTGTAAGGAATCGGCAGTAGGATCTATCCCCACATACGCCATACGCATCGCTTCTAATAAATGTTCTTCTGTCCCAGGCATACTATCTTGTATCATGCCTCTCCATGTTAATTCTTCAACAAAATTCTTTATCATTTTAGCTCAATTTTAAAAACCTAGGCAAAGATAAAAATACAAGTATAATAAGGGGTCAATTATGAATAATTCTTTACTTTAGTTGCATGATTTTAGTAACAGGAGGAACCGGTTTAGTTGGCGCACATTTACTTTACAGACTCGTATCTGAAAAAAATAAAGTACGAGCGATTTACAGAAATAAACAAAAACAAGAGCATACTAAAAATGTTTTCTCTACTTATTCTGAAAATGCTGATTCCCTTTTTAATGCAATTGAATGGGTTCAAGCTGATATTTTAGACATCCCTGCATTATCTGAATTATTTAAAGGTATTACAAGAGTTTACCATTGCGCTGCTTTAGTATCTTTCGACCCTAACAAGCACCAACTTTTACGTCAAACAAATATTGAAGGCACAGCCAACTTGGTAAACTTATCACTTAGTAATAAAATTGAACGGTTCTGTTATGTGAGTTCTATTGCTACTTTAGGTTATACTTTAAACAACGTGCCCATAACTGAAGAAACCATATGGAATCCTGAAGACGACAATAATGATTACGCCATTACTAAATATGGAGCCGAAATGGAAGTTTGGCGTGGCACACAAGAAGGCTTAGCCGCCATAATTGTAAATCCGGGCGTTATTTTGGGTGCTGGTATTTGGAGTTCTGGCACTGGAAGCTTATTCCAAAAAGCAAAAAAAGGATTTAAATATTATACCGCAGGAACAGTCGCGCTTGTTGATGTTGAAGACGTTGTAACTATTATGATTAAACTCACTAATAGTGCCATTAAAAACGAGCGCTTTGTATTAGTATCTGAAAACTTGAGCTATAAAAAATTCATTGAATCACTTGCTCAATCTGTATCGGGGAGGGCGCCTCAAAAATTGGCAACAAAAAAACTTCTTAATATGGCTTGGCGTTTAGATTGGCTCAAGCATAAACTTACAGGAAGAGAACGTCAACTTACTAAGCACATGAGTAACTCTTTAAATTCTACAACCCATTACTGCAGTGACAAAATAAAAACTGCCTTAAATTATAAATTTAAAGCAATTGATCAATCGATTTCCAAAATTGGAAATATGTATTTAAAATAAAAACTACTCCTTTAGTAGTTTTAACTGGCTTAAGCTATCCAATTCTTTAGGTAAATCCTGAGACTTAATAGAGGCTTCCTCTTCTTTTTTAGTTTGCGACTTCCACTCGGCTGCCTCATCGGCCTTTAATTTAACCGTTAACCGCTCTAAACTATCAATAGCTTTATCATAAATAGCATCGTAAATTTCAACATGAAACGCATAATATGCATTGCTTTCAGCAAATTGTATACTGTCTATATTATATTTTTTATAAACATAAGAATTGATATTTAAATTACTGTCACGCATAACTCTCTTATTAGCAGAATTAGCCGAAGTCAATAATTTTGAATCAATCAAAATATCAATCATTTTATCTTCAGGGATTAAATTTTTCGGTTTCTCAGGACCGTTAAACTTATTACATGCCAATACAGACAGTAAAATTCCTAAACATAACCATGTGCGTTTTAAAATCATCTTGTAAAAGTTAATCGCTTTGCCGCTTTAACATTTTTAAATTCAGCGTTTTGATATACTAAACTACCATTTAAAAAAGTATGTGTGATTCTAGATTTAAAAGTAGTACCTTCAAATGGAGACCACCCGCATTTATATAAAATATTATCCTTATTAACCGTCCAAGGGTTATTTAAATCTACCAACACTAAATCGGCAAAATAACCTTCTTTTATATAGCCTCGTTTTTCAACTTGGAATAAAATAGCTGGGTTATGACACATTTTTTCAACCACATCTTCTAAAGAAATTTTACCTCGGTGATGCATTTCTAGCATGGCCGGTAAAGCATGCTGAACTAAAGGCCCACCAGACGGTGCATTGGTATAAATGTTATCTTTTTCGTCTTTAGTGTGTGGGGCATGATCGGTAGCAATCACGTCAATTCTTCCATCCAACAACGCTTTCCATAGTTGTTCTCTATCCGATTTTTTCTTTACCGCAGGATTCCACTTTATTAATGTGCCTTTTTTCTCGTAATCTTCATCTGTAAACCATAGGTGATGAATACAAACTTCGGCGGTTATTTTTTTATCTTTTAAAGGTATTTTGTTTGAAAACAATTTTGTTTCTTTCCCTGTTGAAAGATGAAAAATGTGCAATCGAGCACCTGTCTTTTTCGCTAATTGTATGGCTTTTGAAGATGACAAATAGCAAGCTTCTTCACTTCTAATGAGTGGATGGTATTTTACAGGAATATCATCACCATATTCATCATGATACTTTTTAAAGTTAGCTTTAATCGTAGCTTCGTCTTCACAGTGTACAGAAATTAGTAAATCGGTACTACTGAATATTTTTTCTAGAACCTCAGGATTATCAACCAACATATTTCCTGTTGAAGACCCTAAAAATAATTTTAAACCAGCAACGTTGGTTTTATCAACTTTTAAAATTTCTTCTAAATTATCGTTAGTACCACCAAACATAAACGAGTAATTTGCTGAAGATGTTTCTGCTGCTATAGCAAATTTCTCCTCTAATTTCTCAATGGTTGTTGTTTGCGGGTTTGTATTTGGCATTTCAATGAAAGACGTGATTCCACCAGCAATAGCAGCTCTAGACTCCGTTTCTATTGTCGCCTTTTCTGTTAAACCTGGCTCTCTAAAATGCACCTGATCATCTATTACCCCTGGCAAAATATATTTTCCTTCGGCATCTACAATTTTAACATTGGCAGATTTTGCACTTATCGAAGTATCAATTTGCTTGATATACTCCCCTTCAATTAATATATCACCGCTAAAAACTTTGCCTTCATTAATAATTTTGGCGTTTTTAATAAGTGTAGTTTTTTCTTTCATAGGTTTCTACTTTTTAAATAGACTTTTAATCTTCATGGAAATAACTCCGAAAATAGCTTCAGAAATTATACTTGAACTTAATTTTGATTCACCGCGCGTTCGATCTGTAAAAATAACTGGGACTTCTATAATTTTAAAACCTTTTAAATATGTTTTAAATTTCATTTCTATCTGAAAGGCGTAACCAATAAACTTAATGGTATTTAAATCTATTGCTTCCAAGACCTCCCGTTTGTAACATACATACCCCGCCGTGGTATCTTGAATATGCATTCCTGTAATTAAGCGTACATACTTTGATGCTAAATAGGACATTAATACACGTCCCATAGGCCAGTTTACAACGTTTACCCCTGTAACATATCTTGATCCAATGGACAAGCCAGCACCTTCAATATGACAAGCATTATAAAGTTTCATAATATCCCTGGGATCATGTGAAAAATCGGCATCCATTTCAAAAATGTATTGATAGCTTCTTTCTAAGCACCATTTAAATCCGTGAATATAGGCTGTACCCAGTCCCGACTTCTCATTACGAGTTTCTAAAAATAACTTACCTTGAAATTCCTCTTGTAACGCTTTAACTTTTAAGCCAGTTAAATCGGGCGAATTATCGTCTACAATTAAAATATGCAAATTATCAGATTGCGAAAATACCGCTCTTATAATAAGTTCTATATTTTCTATCTCGTTATAAGTTGGTATAATAACAACAGTATCGGGCATATCTCTAATTTACTACGAGCATTTTTTTGTTTTGACAAATGTACATTATTAAGATTTTATTTTTTTTAAATAATCCTTAATAATACCTTATAAAACTAAATTTTATAATAATTTTAAGCCATGCTTCGTAACATACTTTCAAACGAGATATTTACAATACTAATTATTGTAGGTTTAGCCATTGTCGCTACTGCTAAATTATTGGCTCCAAAACGGTTTCATGATTTTATGCTGGTAATAACAAACGACCGTTACCTTAAAATTTATGCACGTGATCAAAAATTTTTCGATCAATTCGACGCCTTACTTTTTGGAAACCTAACGGTATCACTCTCTTTATTTAGCCTTATTATATACAGACATATCACATTGATAAATAGTATTCCTATTAATGATATGCTTAAATTACTAATATGTATAGCGGTTGTCATTCTAATTAAAGTGCTTTTTGAACGGTTAATTGGGAGTCTTTTTGAAATTGACAAACTCACAGACCATTATCTTTTTCAAAAAATCACCTTTAAAAATTACTTGGGCATTTTATTATTGCCAATTAATGCAATTTTATTGTTTTCTTTTCAACCAACATTGCCAATAATTTATGGGATCATTATTTTATTGTTAATTATTAATACTATTGGTTTAATCAGTTCATTTAAAACACATCAAAGTTTAATTAAATCAAACTTGTTCTATTTTATTTTGTATCTTTGCACTCTCGAAATCGCACCCTATATTATATTGTATAAGGTGTTTATTTCTCAATAAATACAATTGACGGAATCCCTTATGAAAGTTAAAACAATTTTAGTATCTCAACCAGAACCTAAAATAGAGAATTCTCCCTACTTTGATTTACAACAAAAGCAGCGCGTAAAAATCGATTTTAGACCTTTTATTCATGTTGAAGGCGTTTCTGCAAAGGAGATAAGACAACAAAAAATTGATTTAAAAAACTATACTGCTATTATACTTACCAGTAGAAATGCAGTCGATCATTTTTTTAGAATTGCTGAAGAAATGCGTTTTAAAGTGCCAGATACTTTAAAATATTTTTGCCAATCTGAGGCTGTTGCTTACTATTTACAGAAATACGTGGTTTACAGAAAACGTAAAATTTATGTTGGTAAACGTACTTTTTCAGAGCTTTCTCCACTTATTAAAAAATATAAGGACGAAAAATTCTTATTACCTAATACCGATAAAGTTAAACCTGAGGTACCAAATACTTTAGATGCTTTAGGCGTTGAATGGAAGCAAGCTACTTTTTTCAAAACTGTAGTTAGTGATTTATCCGACTTGGCTAATGTATCTTATGATGTACTCGTATTTTTTAGCCCTTCTGGAATAGAATCCTTATTTAAAAACTTTCCAGACTTCAAACAAAATGAGACGCGTATTGCTGTTTTTGGAAATACCACTATTAAAGCTGTTGAAGAAAAAGGTTTGCGTGTAGATATTTCTGCACCAACACCAGAAACACCTTCTATGACCATGGCTTTAGAAAAATACATTGAAAAAGCAAACAAAGGAAAATAATTAAACAAACGTTTAATTATCACATAAAAAAAGGGCTGATTTTGTATAAATCAGCCCTTTTTGCATTAATTAAAATGCATAACGCTGTGGTCCGCCACGTCTAATTTCTTCCGAACAATGTTCTTCAAACTTTTTAAAGTTTTCACGAAAGGCATTGGTTAACTTAAATGCCGTGGTGTAATAAGCTTCATCGTCGTTCCATGTTGATCTCGGACTCAAAACCTCGGTTGGCACCCCAGGGCAACTTCTTGGCTGAGCTACACCAAAAACAGAGTGTATATGGTAATCGTCATAGTTGTATAAACCTAAATCTCCATTAAGAACCGCATTAATCATAGCTCGGGTATATTTTAATTTCATACGTGTTCCAACTCCATAAGGACCACCCGTCCAACCCGTATTTACCAACCATACATTCACGCCTGCGTCGGTCATTTTCTGACTTAACATTTCGGCGTATTTGGCGGGGTGCAAGGGCATGAAAGGCGCACCAAAACAGGCCGAGAATGACGGCACAGGCTCTACAACGCCAGCTTCGGTCCCCGCTACTTTTGCGGTGTAGCCCGAAATAAAATGATAAGCGGCTTGACTTGGTGTTAATTTTGAAATTGGAGGCAGCACTCCAAAAGCATCTGCTGTTAAAAAGAAAATATTTTTTGGGTTTCTACCTATGGATGGCACTTGAATATTTTCAATATGATCAATAGGGTAGCTAACCCTAGTATTTTGGGTGATGGACGTATCTGTAAAATCTACCACACCTTGATCATCTAAAACAACATTTTCAAGAATAGCTCCTTTTTTAATGGCATCAAAAATCTCGGGCTCTTGATCTCTAGACAAGTTAATCACCTTCGCATAACAACCACCTTCAAAATTAAAAATCTTATTTTCCTTTGTCCACCCATGCTCATCATCGCCAATTAAACTCCTATCAGGATCGGTAGAAAGTGTGGTTTTACCAGTGCCAGACAAACCAAAAAACACAGCTGTATCGCCATCTTCTCCAACATTGGCACTACAATGCATTGGCATCGTTTCTTTGAATACCGGTAAAATAAAGTTTAAGGCAGAAAAAATACCTTTCTTAATTTCTCCGGTATACCCGGTACCTCCTATTAATGCAATTTTTTTAGTAAAATCTAAAATAGCAAAGTTATGCTGCCTTGTCCCGTCTTCATCAGGATTAGCCATAAAACCAGGAGCATTTACTATAGTCCACTCTGGATTAAAATGGCTCAACTCCGCTTCCGTAGGACGTAAAAACATGTTGTAAGCAAACTGGTTACTCCACGGATATTCGTTAATTACACGAATATTTAATTTGTAGTTTTCATCCGCGCAAGCATAACTATCTCGAACATATACCTCTTTATCAGATAAATATTTAGTCACCTTATTATAAAGCTTATCAAACTTCTCTGGCTCGAAAGCAATATTTACGTTACCCCACCAAATACGGTCTTTGGTAATATCATCTTTAACGATAAACCGATCTTTTGGTGATCGCCCTGTAAACTCACCAGTATTCACAGCCAAGGCTCCAGAACTAACTTCTACCCCCTGCCCCTTTTCTATTGCAATGGCTTGCAAAGCTTCAGGTGTTAATTGATAATGAATTTTGGCATTTTTAATCCCATATTGATCTAAAGAAATTGTTTTTTTTACCTGATTTTGATTTCCCATATTTTATCAAAAATTATTTATTTCATAAAATTAATACATTTATTTTAAATTAAGTTTAAATAAACCTAGTTTTTATACTTATTTTTTATCAAATCAATAAACATAGCTATCCACCCCAAAATTAAGAACAAACCACCAACAGGTGTTACAAACCCAATACTTTTAAAATCAAAACCCGACAAAGTGTTGGTTGCCAATCCGTAAATAGAACCTGAGAACAAAACAACACCTATTAGAACCAAATAATAAACGGCTTTTTTTGTCTTTAAACTCACAAAAGACGTACCTCCAACAATAAGCATAAGAAATGCATGATACATTTGATAACGCACACCTGTTTCGAAGGTTTGAATCGCTTCCGCGGAAATTAACGCCTTTAGCCCATGAGCTCCAAATGCTCCTAGAATGATACTTAACATGCCTAAAACAGCACCAGTTACTAATATTTTTTTATCCATATACAGAAATAATTACTTACACCTACCTTTAATATTTATAAATTAGTGACATACAAGTTTTAAAAAACGGTAAGTGTCTAACAAAATTACCTAAACATTAATTAATATGAGACAGATTTTAATAATTGGTTCAGGAAAATCGACTTCTTATTTGATAAAGTATTTATTAGACCATGCAGCTACCGAATCGCTCTTTGTAACTGTAGCCGATATTCATATTGAAAATGCAGAACGTTTAATTAATAATCACCCTAGCGGAAGTATTATTCAACTCGATATTTTTAACGATGCCTCACGACATGAGATCATTAAAGCTTCTGATATTGTAATTTCTATGCTTCCTGCCCATTTGCATATAAACATAGCAAAAGACTGCTTGAAGTTAAACAAAAACATGATAACGGCCTCTTATGTAAGTCCAGAAATGCAAGCTTTAGACGACAAAGTTAAAGCCAAAGGTTTAATTTTTATGAATGAAATTGGTGTCGACCCAGGATTAGACCACATGAGTGCTATGAAAGTTCTAGATAACATCTGTGAAAAGGGAGGGGAGATCGATTCTTTTGAATCATACACGGGTGGATTAATCGCTCCCGAGAGCGATAATAACCCATGGCATTACAAATTTACATGGAACCCTAAAAACGTGGTAATGGCCGGTCAAGGTGGTACTGCTAAATATTTAAAAGAAGGCCGATTTAAGTACTTACCCTACAACCAGATATTCAAGCGCGCAAAACCTTTAAACATACCGAATGTTGGCCCTTTTGAAGTCTATGCAAACCGCGATTCTCTTAAATATCAAAAGGCATATCAATTGAAAAATATTAAAACCCTCTACCGAGGCACGATTCGGCATTTAGGATTTTGCCAAGCTTGGGATGTTTTTGTTTCTCTCGGAATGACAGACGACAGTTATATCATGGCGAATAGCGAAAACTTAAGCCATCGTAGTTTTCTTAATGCGTTTCTACCCTACCACCCAATAGACACTGTGGAGATTAAACTACAAAAGCTCTTAAAAATTGAAGCTTCTCATAATGTTTTTGAAAAATTGGAAGCACTAGATTTATTCAATAAAAACAAATATTCAAGGCTAAGTAAAGCGACTCCAGCACAAATACTCCAATACATTCTTATGGATTCATGGGCGCTTTCCGAACAAGATAAAGACATGGTTATTATGTATCATAAATTTGGATATATATGTGAGGGTGAAAAACATGAAATAGTGTCTACAATGAAGGTAATTGGCCAAGACAGCACTTATACCGCTATGGCAAAAACAGTTGGATTACCCATAGCCATTGCAACACTTTACATTTTAAATAAAAAAATAAGAACATCGGGCGTACAAATACCAATATTACCAGAAATATACACGCCCATTTTAGCAGAACTAGAAACTAATGGTATCGTTTTTATAGAAAAACAATAATTTAACAAGAATAACCTTGTTAAATCTATAACCTTTTCAAAATCAATACGAATCATCTCAATTAATTCATTTTTTAACACTTAAAAAAAAACAGACAACACCCCTTGTAAATCAACGACTTAGAACAAACAAATTATTGCACTCTCATTGTTCACCTCAAATTATAGTTTCAATTTAAAATCAAATGGTTACATTTATGCTTTAATTTATAACCAAATGAACAATAACCAAAAAACTATAAGTATTGACGGCATAGACAAAAAAATTCTGCGTGTTTTAACCGAAGATGCGAGAACCCCAATTCTTGAAATTGCCAGAAACGTTGGAATATCGGGTGCCGCCATTCATCAACGTTTAAAAAAACTAGAAAAATCTAACCTCTTATCAGGTTCAAAATTTATAATTAATCCAAAAGTCTTAGGCTATTCAACCATGGCTTTTGTTGGCATTTATTTAGATAAAGCAGCAAATACTGATGATGTTATTAAGGCTTTAAAGCGTTATCCTGAAGTTTTAGAATGCCATTATACCACAGGAAATTACAACTTATTTATAAAGTTATTATCTGTTGACAACGCACATCTTATGCACTTGCTTAACAAAAACATTCAATCTATTGAAGGTGTTTTGAGAACCGAATCGCTCATTTCTCTAGATCAACAAATAGATAGACAAATTCTTGTATAAATACCACGGTTCATTTAAAATGAATGTATAAAAAAAGAGGCTTCATAAAGCCTCTTTTTTTATTTCTAATTTCAAGTAAAATCGTTATTGGTATTATTTCATTTTCTTTAACCACGTACGTACTTCCACTTCGCTCTTAATAATAGCTTTTAAGTCTGAAATCTTAACACGTTCTTGCTCCATAGAATCTCTATGACGAATGGTTACCGATTGGTCTTCTAAAGTATCATGATCTACAGTGATACAGAAAGGTGTTCCATTGGCATCTTGCCTTCTATAACGTCTACCTACAGCATCTTTTTCATCATAAATCACATTGAAATCCCATTTTAAATCTTCAAGAATCTCTTTAGCAACTTCTGGCAAGCCGTCCTTTTTAACCAACGGCAAAATAGCTGCTTTTACAGGCGCTAATACACTTGGTAATTTTAAAACGGTTCTTGTTGTACCATTCTCAAGTGCTTCTTCTTGTAAAGCATTAGAGAAAACGGCTAAAAACATACGATCTAAACCTATAGAAGTTTCTAGTACATATGGCACATAGCTTTTATTTTCTTCATGATCGAAATATTGTAATTTCTTTCCAGAGAATTTTTCGTGCTGTGATAAATCGAAATCGGTTCTTGAGTGAATCCCTTCCAATTCCTTAAATCCGAATGGAAATTTAAATTCGATATCGGCAGCCGCATCTGCATAATGCGCTAATTTTTCATGATCGTGGAAACGGTAATTATCTTGCCCCATTCCTAACGAAAGGTGCCATTTCAATCTGGTTTCTTTCCAATGCTCGTACCATTCTTTTTGAGTTCCTGGCTTAATGAAAAATTGCATTTCCATTTGTTCAAACTCTCGCATTCTAAAAATAAACTGTCTTGCAACAATTTCATTTCTAAACGCCTTACCGGTTTGCGCAATTCCGAAAGGAATCTTCATACGTCCAGTTTTTTGTACGTTTAGGAAGTTTACAAAAATACCTTGAGCAGTTTCTGGACGTAAATATAAATCCATAGCACTTTCCGCGGAAGCGCCAAGTTTTGTACCAAACATCAAGTTAAATTGCTTCACATCGGTCCAGTTTTTACTTCCAGATAACGGACAAGCGATTTCCAATTCTTCAATTAAGGCTTTTACATCGGCTAAATCTTCATTTTCTAAAGATTTCCCCATGCGAGAAAGGATGGTATTTATTTTTTCTTGATAACCAACAACGCGTCCGTTAGTAGAAATAAATTCTGCTTTATTAAAGGCCTCGCCAAAACGTTTTTCAGCTTTCTTGACTTCCTTTTCTATTTTCGTTTCAATTTTAGCACAATAGTCTTCAATTAAAACATCGGCCCTATACCGTTTTTTCGAATCTTTATTATCAATTAAAGGATCGTTAAAAGCGTCTACGTGGCCAGAAGCTTTCCAAGTGGTTGGATGCATAAAAATTGCAGCATCTAAACCTACAATATTTTCATTCATTTGCACCATGGCTTTCCACCAGTAGTCGCGTATATTTTTCTTTAGTTCAACACCATTTTGAGCATAGTCGTAAACTGCACTTAATCCGTCGTAGATTTCACTACTCTGAAACACGTAACCATACTCCTTCGCGTGAGAGATTACTTTTTTAAATTGATCATCTTGATTTGCCATGCTGCAAAAATAAAAAACCACATTAAACTAATAGCGTGTTTATTAAAAATAATAGTATGAAACTATTTATTTTTTTCAGCAAGACCTTCCCGTTAACAAAAATTGGACATGTATACGTTTTAGAATAAAACATTAAGTTAATTAACACTCTAAAAACCTCACCATTATACATTTAATCGCTCCCTAAAACTTGATTTTTATTAAAATAATTTCTTCTTCAAAACAAGTATGCTTTACTTATACCATTGCTACTAAGAAACCCCAAACAGCTACATGGTTCTATAGGTCCCATTTATTATTGGCATTAACATACTTTTTAAGTAAAGTTTCGTAAAAATGAATACGATGAAACTGGTAATCTTTGACCGATTTCATTTTAATATCTATTTTTAGAAAAAAACCATTCAATTTGAAACCAACTAACCATTCTTACAGATTAATTAAACGGAGCATACTGGCTGTATCCGTATTATTTTTAGCGTGTTCATGCGCTAAAAAAGAGTCTCAAAAAAGCACCATCATCTATGTTGGAGCAGCTAACACTTCCCAAACAGGCGTTCCAGTAAACAGCCTAGAAGAAGCTTTTGAGAAAGCTACTGCACTACGAAATAGCGGAGATACAAATACTGCAATTAGCATCCAATTAGCTGCTAAATCCTATCATTTAAAAAACACAATTTCCATTTCTCCCTTACTTTCAAACCTCACACTTTTAGGTGCAGAAAACGGTCAAACCATTATAAAAGGTTCTCAAACCTTGACGTTACCTTGGGAACCGTACAAAAACAACATTTGGGTTGCCAATGTTCCTGAAGGCACTTCATTTGATCAATTATACCTCGACGGTGAAAAGCAAATTTTAGCACGTTACCCTAATTACAATGAAGCAGGCGGCCACTGGCAAGGCTTTGCTGCAGATGCTATTGCTCCCGAACGCATTAAAACCTGGTCGAACCCCAAAGGCGGTATATTCCATGCTATGCATGGTGGCGAATGGGGTGGTTTTCATTTCCTTATTACTGGTGTTGATGAGCACGGAGAGGCTACCCTTTCCAAAGGGCACCAAAACAACAGACCGGCTCGAGGTATCCATGATACTTATCGAATGGTTGAAAATATTTTTGAAGAACTAGACAGTGAGAAAGAATGGTACTTAAATAAGGAAGAAAACAAACTCTACCTATATGTTTCGGATGCTACAAAACTAAAAAAAGCCACAGTGGAAGTGGTTAGGTTAAAACATTTAATAGATATTATAGGGACTGTGGATAATCCTGTTAAGAACATCTCCATAAAAAATATTCAATTTGAACATAGTAGCCGAACTATTATGGAAGAATACGAACCTTTACTAAGAAGTGATTGGACAATTTATCGAGGCGGTGCTTTATTTCTGGAAGGCACCGAAAAAGTAACTATTCAGGATTGTGAGCTAAGCAATTTAGGCGGAAATGTCATTTTTGTAAGCAATTACAATAAAGATGTTAATATTAAAGGGAATCACATTCATGATTCTGGAGCAAGCGCCATTAGCTTTGTGGGAAGTCCTACTGCCGTGCGCTCGCCATCTTTTCAATACAACGAATTTGTAGATTATAACAAACTAGACACCATAGCAGGACCTAAAAACGAATTATATCCAAGATCATGTATCGCAGATAACAACCTAATACACCGTATTGGCAGACTAGAAAAGCAAACTGCGGGTGTTGAGATTTCCATGGCTATGGATATTACCGTAAGTAACAATAGTATTTATGAAGTACCCCGAGCAGGAATTAATATTGGAGACGGTACTTGGGGCGGACATATATTAGAATATAATGATGTGTTTGCAACGGTTTTAGAATCGGGTGATCATGGTGCATTCAACTCCTGGGGAAGAGACCGTTTCTGGCATCCAAAGCGAGAAGTTATGGATTCTATCGTGGCACTTCACCCCAAAATGGTGCTTTGGGATGCTATCCACACCACAATAATACGTAATAACAGATTTAGATGCGATCATGGTTGGGATATAGATTTGGACGATGGCTCTACCAATTATGAGATTTACAATAACGTATGTTTAAATGGTGGTATCAAATTAAGAGAAGGCTTCCACCGTACTGCAGAAAACAATATTATTATAAACAATGGCTTTCATCCACATGTATGGTTTAAAGATAACGGCGATGTATTTCGCAAAAACATCTTGATGGGTAACCACAAGGATATTTTCCTTGAAGCTTGGGGTAAAGAGGTCGATTACAACCTCTTCCCTACCGAGAAAGGTTTAAAAAACGAGCAATCCAAAGGCATTGAGGCGCATAGCACTTTTGGAAATCCACAATTTGTTAATCCGAGTGAAGGCGATTACACGGTTGCCGAAAGCTCTCCGGCCCTTAAAATTGGCTTTAAAAATATTCCAATGAATCAATTTGGTGTCAAAAAACCGACACTTAAAAAACTTGCTAAAACACCCAATATACCAAAATTATGGCCCGTAGACGATGAAAGTGCCAAAACGGCAACTATAGAATGGATGGGAGCGACACTAAAATCGGTTACCACTATGGAAGAACGTTCTGCCGCTGGTTTAAACAAAACTGCCGGTGTGGTTATTTTAAACATCGCTAAAGAAAGTATCATTGGCGCTACCACGCTTAAAAAAGGAGACGTTATTGTTAAATATGATGAAAATGATGTGGATAATATCATGGATTTAATGAATGTATATCAAAAATACATTTGGAAAGAGCACCTTGATGTGGTGATTTACCGCAATCAAAAACCAATGAATTTAACGATCAAAACTAAGAAATAATCTAAAAAATATTAAGTTTATTTTAAATTAGAAAATCCTCGATGCCTTGCATTGGGGATTTTTTTAAGCATTTAACTATACATATTTTAAAACCTCTATTAAGCATATAACTTCTTATATTTATACCATATGCTTAAATCAATAGTTAATTTATTTTTTCCTAAAGTTTGTTATGCTTGCCAGCAGCCATTACACGACAACGAAGTTGGCATTTGCATAGAGTGCCGCCATGATTTACCGGTTACAAACTTCCATTTTACAAAGGACAAAAGTGTTGAAAAAGTCCTTTACGGAAGAATTAAAGTAGAAAATAGTACGGCGCTTTTTAGGTTTGAGAAGAAAAGTACCGTCCAGCATCTTATTCATAATTTAAAATATAAAAACCATGAAGACATAGGTATACTTCTAGGTAATTGGCTTGGCGCTGAATTAAAAACGCTTGAAACATATAATAATATTGACATTGTAATTCCGGTACCACTTCATAAAAAGAAACTTAGAAAACGAGGGTATAATCAAGTGAGTAAATTTGGTAAACAACTTGCTGAAGCTTTAAATGCAGAGTACAAAGGCGACATTCTTTTAAAAGTTTCTAAAACTAAATCTCAAGTAAGCAAAAAACGATTGGCACGTTGGCAAAACAATTCTGAGCAGTTTACAGTGCATCACATTCACCATTTGGAAAACAAACATATTTTATTGGTAGACGACATTATTACCACGGGGGCTACTATAGAATCTTGTGCCACTGTTTTAAATGCAGCAAAAAACATTAAAATTAGCATCGCCACCATGGCAATAGCTTAATGAGTTATCCCATATATCTTTAAAATTATGTAGGTTTGTATAAATTTTAAATCTTTGATGAAAAAGACCATTTCTAATTTTGTTTTAGCCCTTTTGGTTGGTGCTGTTTTTGTTAATTGTGCGAATCGTGGAACCCCAAGTGGCGGCCCAAAAGATAAATTACCTCCTAAAATAATTAAATCATCTCCAGAGAATTATTCTACTCATTTTGAGGGCAATGAAATTGAAATTACTTTTGATGAATACATAAAGATTAAAGACATCCAGAAGCAGTTGATTATTTCACCGCCAATGGAATACCAACCAGATATCACACCACTTAGTGCTGCGAGTAAAAAAGTAACTATTAAAATATTAGACACTTTAGCTCCAAACACCACCTATGCTTTTAACTTCGGAAATAGTATTACCGATAATAATGAAGGTAATCCATACCCTTATTACCGTTATGTATTTTCTACAGGGAGTTATATAGATTCTCTAAAAGTAACAGGAAGCATTGTTGATGCCATGAAAAAAAAGCCAGAAACTTTTATAAATGTTGGACTTTATGAGGTGGACTCAACATTTACAGATTCTATTGTTTTTAATGAAAAGCCAAAATACATCACCAATACATTAGATAGTGTTACTACTTTTTCCATAGAAAATATAAAACCTGGAAAATACATGTTAGTAGCCCTAAAAGATGGCAATAATGATTATAAATTTCAGCAAAAATCAGATCAAATTGCCTTTAATAAAAACTTTATAACCGTCCCTACCGATACCACCTATACCTTAAAGCTATTTAATGAAGTGCCAGATTTTAAAGCGACGAGACCAAAATTATTATCTGGAGAAAAAATAGCCTTTGGTTATGAAGGTGATTACAAAGACATGGCGATTAAAATACTATCAGATACGCCTGAAGATTATAGCTACCGCATTACCAAAGACCCCGAAACCGATTCGCTACTCTATTGGTACACCCCAAGAATGAAAGTGGATTCGTTACTTTTTAAAGTAACCAAACCAGAAGATTACCAAAAGGATTTTACTGTAAGGATTAGTGAGCAAAAAAGAGATTCTATAAAACTGAGTATGGTTTCTGGCTCTACTATCAGACTTAAAGAACCGTTTCAACTTACCGCGAATACACCAATTAAAAAGTTTGATGCTTCAAAAATTTCGTTAATCGACAAAGATTCTACAGACGTTTCTTTTAAAACAACATTTGACACCCTCACAAACACCTACGATTTCAATTTCGAAAAAACTGAAGACAACAGTTACAAAATGCAAATCCTACCTGAAGCTTTTGTTGATATTTTCGATTATAAAAATGACACGTTAAAAGTTTCCGTGAAAACGAAAAAAGCATCCGATTATGGCTATGTGCGTTTTACATTAGTCAACGCTACTTATCCAATAATTATTCAGCTAACAGATAAAGATGGCAAAGTGAAATATGAAAACCATATTACCGAAGAGGGCCCAGTTGACTTCTTTGATTTAAACCCTGCGGTTTATGCCATAAGAATAATTCAGGATGTTAACGCAAATAAGAAGTACGACACCGGAAGTTATTTAGAAAAACGTCAACCTGAAAACATAAGCCATTTTCAAGATGTTGAAGTTAGAGCCGATTGGGGTATAGAAGAAACGCTTGAATTTAAGTAATACTAAACGCATCTCTATCGTTTAAAAATTTGAACTTATTTCTGTAAGCCTCAATATGTCGTTTTTCTAAGGTTACCGTTTTAACCTGTTCTTGATTTGGGGTTATTGGAGACATGAGATTCCCTAATACGTCGTAAGCTGCTGAATGTCCAGAATATGCGCTATTTACTCCATCAATACCAACGCGATTTACACCAATGCAATAACTCATATTTTCTATGGCTCTAGCCTTTAAAAGTGTATCCCAAGCCGAAATTCTAGGTTTGGGCCAATTCGCCACATAAATTAACACATCATAATCTTCGGTGTTTCGTGCCCAAACGGGAAAACGTAAATCATAACACACTAACGGACAAATTTTCCAACCCTTATAATTTACAATTACCTTATCGCTACCTGCAGAATAGGTTTTCTCTTCGCCAACCAATGTGAATGCATGGCGTTTGTTGTAATAAGTAATTTTCCCCGTAGGTTCTACAAAAACCAATCTGTTATAAAACTTCCCGTCATCAAAGATTACTAAGCTTCCCATAATCGCCGCATTGAATTTTGCTGCCATTGCTTTCATCCAATGCACTGTTTCACCCTGCATGGTTTCTGCCACTCTATCGGCATTCATCGTAAAACCAGAAGAAAACATTTCGGGTAAAATGATGAGATCAGTCGCTTCCGAAAGACTCTCAATATGCCTAGTGAAATTTGCTCGATTTTGCTTCGGATCTTCCCAAATTAAATCGGTTTGAATCCATGTGACTTTCAGTTCTTTTTGCATAGGTTTATACCATTTTAACCATATAATGCTGTATTCTTAATTTGCTTTTTTTTGCCCATATTTCAAACTACACAATCTCCATCTTCTTCAACAAAAACGAAGCATTCATGTTTTGGCACACGCCTTTTTTCAATCTGTAATCAAAGTGCAATTCGTCATCAATAATCTCAGCATCAAAATAATAGTTTTTCACTTCGTTGAGTTCCTTTTCAATCTCACACAAACTTAAATCGTGTGTCGCGATGATTCCTGTAGCATCTGAAGCTACCAGTTTTTCTACAAACTTCTTAGAACCAATGGCTTTATCGGTGCTATTGGTTCCTTTTAAAATTTCATCAAGAATAATAAAATATGGTTCCTTTTTAATGGCATCAACAATATATTTTAAGCGTGTGAGTTCCGAAAAGAAATACGAACTCTCATCGGTTAACGAATCGGTGGTACGCATGCTTGTAATTAATTTTACTGGCGAGTAACTACTCGTTTTTGCACAAACGGGCAAGCCAGAATTCGCCATAACAATATGCAATGATATGGTACGCAGAAAAGTACTTTTCCCTGCCATATTGGCCCCAGTAACGATAAAAAACTGTTCGTCGTCAATAGCGACATCACTATCAACACGTTTAGCTTTATTCAATAAAGGATGTCCCAAACCTGTAGCCTGTATCACGGGTCCAGAGGTCATAATTTCAGGAAACACAAATTCAGAATGATTGTAAGCATAGGTTCCTAAACTGTTGTAAGCATCAAAAAAGGCAACCACTTCAAACCATTCGGAAACTACATCTCCATATTCTGAAATCCATTGTTCAACTTGATATGAATTTTTAATATCAATTAAGAAAAGGCCATTGCCGAACATAGCACCTATTAAATTATTACGGTTATCCAACGCATCTAAAGATTTTGAAAAAGCCTTAAAAATCGCTGAAGCTTTCTTCTTTTCGGTCTGAATAAGCTGTTGTTTCTTTTTAAGTAATGCTGAAGTAAAAGTCTCCTTTTCAATCAAATCCAATAAAGTCGCATACTGACGAAAAGTATCACGAACCTTATCGGTTTTGGAAGCTAAAACGTTAACCCTTTTTAAATAAACAGTAGAAAACCCTAAACCTAAAAACATCCAATAGGCTATTAAAGGCTTGTAAGTAATCACATTAAAAACGGTTAACACAAAGATGAGTATGGAAATGATTCCAAAACCTTGAGCCAGCCTAAAAACGGTTTTATTTAAAAAGAGCTTATGGTTTTTAATCCAATTAACAATGAATTCTGCAGGCGTTTCAACCTTAATTAAGCTAGAGGTTGCCGCATAAAACTGTCGGAACTCCGTTTTTTTAGCCAATTCTTTTATAGCTTCTTGTCGCAATGGAATATCTGAAACATGGTTCGCCTTTAAAAGCTCTGCCAAGGTTTTTGCTCCTTCACGACTCGTGGTACGATTCATAAACTGATAAAAGGAACCTCTACCAAACAAATCGATATCCAAACTATAAAAATGATTCGGGTCTTGAAATTGGAGTCCTTCCTCGCGATTATGAAAATCACCTGCAGCAATTTTAATTTCTTCTTGATTAAGTGCCACTAGAGCCTTATTAAATTCGCGTTGCTGCTTGACATCTGTGTATTTTGAAAGCAAATACAGAAATATAGCAATACCAATTACAGCCTCAAGCAATGCGACTTGCCATTGTTGAAAAAATAAATAAACACCGAAACCAGTGCCCACAAAAACAGCCAAACGCAGCACACTCAAACTGGCCATTTTTTTGTAAAGTTTTTTAACTTCTAATTGATAGGTTTCTAGGTGGTTTTTATAGTACTCTAAAGGTGATTTCATTTAAAATATTTGTTGCGTATAAAGTAACAAAAGGAGGCTGTACAAAAAGTATTAAAGTACGTCATTCTGAATTTATTTCAGAATCTCATCATACTGATAACCAATCATTATGAGAACCTGAATCAAGTTCAGGTTGACGAAAACTTTACTTTTTAGACAGCCTCTTTGTTTAGTATTTAATTATCTATGATTTAATCGCGTCCTCCAAAAAGCTGAAGCGCCCAATACAGTAAGTTTGCTAAAGCACCAATAGCCGCAACTAAATAGGTTCTAGCGGCCCATTTAAGCGAATCTTCAGCTCCGGCATATTCTTCTGGGGCTAGCATGTTTTTATTTTTCAACCAAGCTAAGGCGCGGTTACTCGCGTCGTATTCCACAGGTAAAGTTATAAAACTAAATAAGGTTGCAAAACCCATAAAGAGCACTCCTAAAACGGCAACATACCATCCAAGGCCAACTCCTGCGGCACCTCCAAGCACCAGTCCACCAATAACCAACCATTGCGACATACCAGAAGTCACACTAACAACAGGGACTAAAGTAGAACGCATTTGCAACCAATTGTAAGCTTGAGCGTGTTGCACTGCGTGACCACATTCGTGCGCTGCTACAGCTGCAGCTGCTGCGTTTCTTTGGTTATAAACCGATTCACTTAAGTTTACTGTTTTATTTTTAGGGTTATAATGATCTGTTAATTTCCCCGGCGTAGAAATCACCTCAACGTCGTAAATGCCATTATCAGCTAACATTTTTTTGGCGATTTCAGCACCACTCATACTGTTTCTTAAGTGTACTTTCGAGTACTTCGCAAACTTACGTTTAAGCGTATTACTTACCAACCAGCTTACTAAAGCTACGGCTCCAATAATTATATAATATCCTATCATCTTTTGTTTTTTTAAGTTTTGTTTTTTTTTATAAAGATAGCAAAAATGACGCCATAAATATATTGTGAAGATTTGTCAGTTTTGGTATGAAAGACTGTGATTGAAAGTCAAGGCTCTAGTAAAAATAGAGCATCAGCAATAATAACAATTATAAATATTACACCAATTTCAACCCTATTTTTTACTTTCTAATAATTTTACCAATTTTTTCGGATTCTGTCGATTATCCCAAAACGCGGTAATTATAATTTCTGCATCATTATATTTATAATAAATACTAAAATTACCTAACGAAGCCACTCTTGTGTTTTTAAAATCAGTTACTATGTAAAGTAATGGGTTTTCAGCTATTTGTTTTGTCCTTTCAGAAACCAATTTCAAAAGCTCTATGGAATAGATGTTTGACTTATTTTTTTTAACCCAATATTCTAGTATACCGACAAACTGAATATCAGCTGTTCGCGTCCAGATTACATTGCGTTGAGCCATTCTAGATTTCTTTTATCCATAGCTTCTTGAGAAATAAGTTTGCCCTCTTTAATATCCCGTTCGCTCATTTCAAGCATTATTTTTTGCTCTTTAGTTAACTCAATAATATCTGACTCTGAAGCGCTAGATGTAATTAATTTATCAAGAGCTACTAAAAAATCTTTATTTTTAATAGATAGTATTTTATCAATCAATCCGTTTCGTATATTATCTACTGTCGCCATTTTTTAAGTTTAATTTATAAAGATAACAAAAAAGTGCCATAAATATTTCGTGAAGTTTTTGTCACTTTTGGTAAAAAACAAAAAAAAACGCCCAGACTTAAAAATTAAGCACTGGGCGTTTCAGTATATTTAAAATCTTATTTACTTAAGCCATTTCCATGTCAAAAGCTTCAGCGATTTCTTTATAAACGATTTCTCCTTTCACAATATTTAATCCTTTTGCTAATGGCGCATTGTTTTCACATGCCGCTTCCCAACCTTGATTGGCTAATTTAAGCACATACGGTAAAGTTACATTTGTTAAAGCCATTGTAGACGTGTATGGTACAGCACCTGGCATATTTGCTACGGTATAATGCACCACCTCATCAATAATATAAGTTGGATCTTGGTGAGTTGTTGGTTTTGTCGTTTCAAAACAACCACCTTGATCTACAGCCACATCAACCATAACAGTCCCTGGTTGCATTTCTTTCAGCATATCTCTAGTGATTAATTTTGGTGCTTTTGCGCCTTTAATTAATACACCACCAACAATTAAATCGGCATCCTGAATATGTTTTCTAATATTGTATTCACTTGAAAATTCACTAATCACGTTATTTGGCATAGAATCACTCACATAACGTAAAGCTTTCATATTAATATCCATAATAACCACGTGAGCTCCTAAACCAGCAGCCATTTTAGCCGCTTGATAGCCTACAATACCGGCTCCTAAAATAAGCACTTTTGCAGGAGGAACTCCAGGAACACCACCTAGTAAAATACCTCGTCCTTTAATTGGTTTCTCCAAATATTTAGCCCCTTGTTGAATAGACATTCTACCTGCTACTTCAGACATCGGAATCAACAATGGCAACGTACCATCGGCATCTTCAACCGTTTCGTAAGCAATACAAATCGATTTACTTTCAATCATCGCGTTTGTTAACGCCTCACTTGATGCAAAATGGAAATATGTAAATACCACTTGATTTGGTTGTATTAACTTGTATTCTGGTTCGATAGGCTCTTTTACCTTCACAATCATTTCTGCCACAGCATAAACCGCTTCAATCGTATCAAGAATGGTTGCACCAACCTCAATATAATCTTCATCTAAAAAACCACTGTTAAAACCAGCATTTTTCTGAACAAAAACCTCATGATCTCTTTTTGTCAATTCGAACACCCCAGAAGGCGTCATTCCCACTCTATTTTCGTTGTTTTTAATCTCAATAGGAACACCAATTTTCATACCCGTATTTTTTAAAGAATTAATAATGGAATTACGAGCGCAAAACTACATTAAAGGATTGACAAAAAACCTGCGAAAACGCATTTTAATAAAATAAACACATCATATTTAACTTTATATTAAGAATCAAATAATATATACTGATTTACTAGGGATTAAATGAAGATTCAATAATTCAAAATCACAAGCTTTCAATTCTCACATACCCAAGTCGTGAATACCTTAGTTTTTTGGGCGTTACCACAAGGGTCAGGCTATCCGTTGCAATCTTTTTAAAACTCTGGTTTTAAAAAGGATTTCCACTGCTATCCTTAACGCAGAACACGTTACATATTAATCATACAACTAAAACCATAAAACCCTCATAATGCTTAAAATACAGATATTTCTTAAAGTTAGTTAAAAAGGTTAAAACTATACTAAACAGAAATAGCAACCTCAAAAAAAGTCCTTGCTTTGAGTCAAATTAAATCAAACTTTATATTATGAAAAAACTATTACTAGTGACCGCAGTCGCCATTTTTGGTGCTGTAAACCTCCATGCTCAAGACCTTCAGTTTGGAGTTAAGGGCGGACTCAATTTCGCCAATGTTATGGGTGATCAATCCGAAAACAAAGATTTGGTTACTGCCTTCAATTTTGGAGGTATGGTAGAAATACCTATTTCCGAAAAATTCTCGGTGCAACCAGAAATCATGTTTTCTGGTAACGGATTTAGTATCAACGAAGATGTTACTGCTTTAAATTATCTCGACATTCCTGTAATGGCAAAATATTACCTAACAAAAGGATTAAGCATTGAAGCAGGACCACAAATAGGATTTTTACTTTCTGCTAAAACTGAAGATATTGACGTTAAAGACAGTTACAATAATGTCAATTTTGGACTAAGCACAGGCGTAGGTTACAAACTAGATAACGGCATTAATTTTGGCGCTCGATATAATTTAGGGCTATCCAATATTAACGATATTGATGGTTCTTCAATTAAGAATAGACTTGGCGCCTTACAGCTCTCGGTGGGTTACTTCTTTTAATATATAAATACAAAAGAAGCTGTATAAAAGGTCTAGTCGCGTCATTCTGAACTTGATTCAGAATCCCATCATATTGAGAAATCAGTAGGATGAGAACCTGAATCAAGTTCAGGTTGACGAAAAGCATGCCTTAAATACAGCTTCTTTACTTAAATATTTCAACATCAAAAGCGAACAAAACATTTCACTTTCAACTTTTAATTTTTAACTTTTAACTTCAATTCCTACCCTACAATATTCACAATTTTACCAGGTACCACAATCACCTTTTTAGGTGTTCTGCCCTGTAATTGCTCTTGTGTTTTTTCGTGAGCTAAAACCGTGGCTTCAATATCTTCCTTACTCATGTCTAACGGCAATTCTAAAGTGAAACGCATTTTTCCGTTAAAGGAAATCGGATAGTTTTTAGCACTTTCAACCAAGTGGCTCGCGTCAAACTCTGGGTAAGCTGCTGTTGAAATCGACTCCTCATGCCCCATCAAACGCCACAATTCTTCTGCAATATGTGGTGCATACGGCGAAATTAAAACCAATAATGGTTCAAGCACATCTTTACTTGTACATTTCTGACTTGTTAATTCATTAACAGCAATCATAAATGTAGACACCGATGTGTTAAACGAAAAGTTCTCAATATCTTCTTGAACTTTCTTTATCGTTTTATGCAGGGTTTTTAGAGCATCTTTCGAAGCTTCAGCATCGTTTACTTTTATGCCATTATCGTCTACATACAACTTCCATAGTTTTTTAAGAAAGTTATGCACACCAGTGATTCCTGCAGTATTCCAAGGTTTGTATTGCTCTAATGGTCCTAAGAACATTTCATATAAACGTAAACTATC
Organism: Pseudotamlana agarivorans; assembly: GCF_018860245.1. GTDB lineage: Bacteria > Bacteroidota > Bacteroidia > Flavobacteriales > Flavobacteriaceae > Pseudotamlana > Pseudotamlana agarivorans_A. Next base: position 475,908 of record NZ_JAHKPD010000012.1, on the reverse strand, counting down.
GGCACCATAATCGGCAACAATATCATCTGGATTAACCACGTTGTATTTCGATTTAGACATCTTTTCAACATCACGACCGACTTTATACACGCCATTTTCTAGAATGAATTCGGCATCTTTATAATCTTCACCAAATTCGCCATCAGCTTTTAAACCTTCAATATCCAATTCATCTGAAGCATTAACATACTGCACTTTGACGTGAATGGGCTGCACGTTTTTATCTTTAGACAATCCTAACGATAAGTACGTATTTGTACCTTCTTCCCTATAAATAAAAGCACTCGTTCCTAAAATCATCCCTTGGTTAATCAGTTTTTTAGCAAACTCATCAACAGGCACGACACCTTTATCAAACAGGAATTTCTGCCAGAAACGTGCATATAACAAGTGGCCAGTAGCATGCTCACTACCTCCAATGTATAAATCGACATCCTTCCAGTAGTTTAAAGCCTCCTGACTTGCAAATTCATTTTCGTTGGTAGAATCCATGTAGCGGTTAAAATACCACGAACTTCCTGCCCAACCCGGCATGGTGTTTAGCTCTAGAGCCCCACCTAGCCTCCCCACAGGGGAGGAATTCTCAAACTCGGCTTTAGAAACTATTTTAGCTTCATCACCATATTGTAACCAATGCCATTTTAAAGCATTTCCTAATGGTGGTTCACCGGTTTCCGTTGGTAAATATTTTTCAACCTCTGGTAATTCCACCGGTAAAAACTTTTTATCTATCATTTGTGGCATACCATCTTCATCATAATACACTGGAAATGGCTCTCCCCAATAACGCTGACGCGAAAATACGGCATCACGTAAACGGTAATTGGTTTTCCCTTCGCCAAAACCTAATTGCTCCAATTCGTAAATAGCACGTTTTGTTGCTTTTTTATAGTTCATACCGTTAAGGAAATCACTATTTGCAATCACGGTATTGTCTTTATCTGAAAAAGCTTCTTCAGAAATATCAACACCTTCAAAAATGTTTATAATCGGAATATTAAAATGCTTCGCAAAATCGTAATCACGTTGATCACCACAAGGTACCGACATCACTGCCCCTGTTCCGTAGCCTGCTAAAACATAATCACCAATCCAAACAGGAATAGGTGCTTTAGTAAAAGGGTGTTCCGCGTAAGCGCCAGTAAAAGCACCTGAAATGGTTTTTACATCGGCCATTCTATCGCGTTCGCTACGTTTAGCCGTTGCTAAAATATAAGCATCAACGTCTGCTTTTTGCTCTGGAGTTGTTATTTGAGACACTAAATCGTGCTCTGGAGCTAAAGTCATAAAACTTACTCCAAAAATAGTATCTGGGCGGGTGGTGAATACGTCTATAACGTGAGATTGCTTCGTTTCACTCGCAATGACATTGAACGTTACCGAAGCTCCAACCGATTTCCCAATCCAGTTACGCTGACTTTCCTTTAAAGAATCTGTCCAATCAATAGTATCTAGACCTTGTAACAAACGCTCGGCATAAGCTGAAATTCGCATGCTCCACTGGGTCATTTTTTTACGAACCACGGTGTGGCCACCACGTTCTGAAACACCATTTACAATTTCATCGTTGGCTAAAACCGTTCCTAATGCAGGGCACCAGTTTACTTCGGTTTCAGCTAAATATGTTAATCGGTATTGTAATAATATTTTTTGTTGTTTTTCCGAAGTAAATCCATGCCATTCTTCAGCGGAAAACACATCAATGTTGTCATCGCAAACGGCGTTAACGTTAGCGTTTCCTTCCGAAGTAAAAACTTTTATTAATTCTGAAATATCTTCAGCTTTACTTGAATCTTTATTAAACCATGAATTAAACAATTGAATGAAAATCCACTGCGTCCATTTATAATAACTCGGATCTGATGTTCTTACTTCTCGTGACCAATCGAATGAAAAACCAATTTGATCTAACTGGCGACGGTAGGTTTTAATGTTTTCGGCTGTAGTAAGTGCGGGATGCTGCCCGGTTTGAATCGCATACTGCTCGGCAGGTAAACCAAAACTATCATAACCTTGTGGATGTAACACGTTAAACCCTTGATGACGCTTGTAACGCGCATAAATATCGGAAGCAATATACCCTAACGGATGCCCAACATGTAATCCTGCACCACTCGGGTAAGGAAACATATCCAAAACATAATATTTTGGTTTGTCACTGTTGTTTACCGCTTTAAAAGTTTGGTTCTCGGCCCAATATTTTTGCCACTTGGCATCTATCTCGTTGAAATTATAGGTCATTATCATCCTTATTTTAAGAAGTTGCAAATTTACGTTTTAATTAGAAATAGGACGGCCTAAAGCATAAAAAATGAATTTATCAGAGATTACCATAAATTACATTTACTTTTGACGCCTATTAAAATTTATCATTTAAAACAATTAACCCCTTGCTAAAAAGCAACCACATCAAAGCACACCTTGCACTATTTAGCGCACATGTTATCTATGCCGCCAATAATTTTATAGCTAAAGGGATTATGCCTGAAAAACTAGACCCAAAACCATTTGTTTTGTTTCGCGTTTTAGGTGCTGGTATTTTATTCTGGTTTATTAAATTATTTATTAAAGAAAAAGTCGAAAAAAAGGATTTCCTACGGTTAATGCTTTGCGGACTTTTTGGCGCATCTTGCAACCAACTGTTTTTCTTTGAAGGGCTAAGTATTACCTCACCTATAGACACCTCTATTATCATGACCTCATCGCCAACGGTCGTGTTTATTTTAAGTATGATTTTTCTAAAAGAAAAAACCACACCAAATAAAATTATAGGTTTAAGCATTGGTGCCTTAGGCGCTATAGGTTTAGTTTGGTACGGACAGGTAGCTGCCGGCACCAGTAGTTTTTTAGGAAACCTTTTTGTTTTTATTAATGTCGTTTGCTTTTCCCTTTATCAAGTTGTTGTAAAACCACTCATGAAGAAGTATCACTTTATAACCATAATAAGTTGGGTGTTTTTATTCGGGTTGTTATTTATAATCCCTGTTGGATTAAACGATGCCTTATTTCATACAGATTATAGTCTTTTTGATATGAACACTTTCTTAGTCGTTGGATATGTAATCGTTTTCACCACCTTCTTGACTTTTCTATTTAACATATATGCCTTAAGACAAGTTTCTCCCTCGGTAGCAGGAAGTTATACCTACATCCAACCAGCGGTTAGTTTCACTATTGTTCTCATGCTAACTTATATTTTTAACGATAGCACATACAGTCAAGACATTCATATTGTTAAGATTATATCCTGTTTATTTGTCATAATAGGAGTTTATCTTATTAGTAAAAAACCCCAATCTATAACCTAAACACATTCAGCTTTTACAACAATATCAACTTATTTTAGTTAGTGTATTTGAAGCCAGTCTCTCGCGCTTTAAATTGACAATTAACCTTGAAACCAAAAGACTTAAATCCTTTTGAAGTTTTCTAAAATTACTTTAGTATTTTTACCTCATTAATCCAAAATCTTTTATGAGTTCATCTTTTGAAAAGCACCAAAAACGAAGACTTATTTCCTCTTACTTCTCTGTTGTGCTAAGTATTGCACTGGTTTTATTCTTACTGGGATTATTAGGATTGTTGATTCTTAATGCTAAAAAAGTATCCGATCATTTTAAAGAACAGGTCGTAGTGACCATTTATTTAAAGGATACTGCGAAGGAAGTTGAGACCAAGCAGCTTGAAAAAAGCTTAGCCATGGCCGATTATGTTAAATCGACCGAATACGTATCTAAAGAGCAAGCTGCCGAATTCATGAAAGCAGAAAACGGCGAAGATTTTATGGATTTTGTAGGCTATAACCCCTTACAGAATTCTATTGATGTTTACCTGAAAGCAGATTATGTAACTTCAGAACATCTTGAAAAAATTTCTGCCGAAGCTTTAAATAAAAATTTTGTTGAAGAAGTTACTTACGACAACGACTTGGTTAATTTAATGAACGATAACGTTAAAAAAATCAGTTTCTGGGTGCTTATCATCAGTGCTATATTTACATTAATTGCTGTTTTACTTATAAATAGCTCAATTCGTTTAGCCGTTTACTCCAAGCGCTTCACCATAAAAACCATGCAAATGGTAGGAGCTACCAAACAATTTATTAGACGTCCTTTTGTTTTACAAAGTGTAAAGCTTGGCATTATTGGCGCGATCTTAGCGCTTATTGGCATGGCCATTGTTTTATATTACTTAAATAAAACTTTCTTGGAATTAAACCTTTTAGGACAACCTATTCATGTGGGTTTACTATTCACTTTAATATTTGGCTTAGGCATAATCATTACTTGGATAAGCACACATTTTGCAACGCAACGGTTTTTAAATTTAAAAACAGACCAGTTATACTACTAATACCACTTAAAGCAAGAATTTAGAAAGCTATTAACAGGATATTTTTAAATAAATCTTTTACTTTGCAAAAATAATTGCCTCAGTATTTTAATTATGGGAGAACAAAAACGAAAAGAAGCAGCAAAACCGAGTTTTATCTTCGGAAAGAAAAACTATAAATTCATGTTTATCGGTTTAGCCGTTATTGCTCTAGGTTTTATTTTAATGTCTGGTGGTGGAAGCGACGACCCTAACGTTTTTAATCCTGAAATTTTTAATTGGAGACGCATCCGTTTAGCGCCAACTTTAGTCCTTATTGGGTTTGGCATTCAAATCTATGCCATACTATTAAATCCGGACAAGAAGTAATTTCGCAAGAAATTAAAGCTTATTCTTAGCGAAGTTTTTTGCCATTAATTGAACATACTCAAAAGCATGTTTCATGGCATTGTTTAAGTTTCCGGCATGTCTTAAAACCGCATCGCTGTATTGAATGCCGAAGTCTTTTAATTCAATTTCATCTAAATCAACAGCTCCGCATAAAGCAGCTACTTTTATATTTATCGCTTTCGCGGAATGCAGCACGCCACCAATCGTCTTCCCTGATAGGGTTTGAAAATCTAGCTTGCCTTCACCAGTGATAATCCAATCGGCATCTATAATTTTAGCATCAAAATCGGCTAAATCTTTCACCAGCTGAATCCCTGATAACAAAGCGCCATTTAAAAATACTTTTGAAGCGATTCCCATACCGCCCGCAGCTCCCGCGCCTTTTATAGCTTGAACATCAATTTTAAAGATTTGCTCTAACACTTTGGAGAAATCAACCACCCCTTGTTCTAGCAACACCATATCTACAGCAGTAGCCCCCTTTTGATTCGCATAAGTATAAACCGCACCGTTCTTACCATATAAAGGATTATCAACATCACAGGCAATTTGAAAGTTCACCCCAGTTAAACTAGGATGAACTTTAGAAACATCTATGGTTTTAATTTGAGATAAACTCGAGCCAATGGGTATCACTTCATTACCGCGTTCATCTAAAAAACGATAACCTAATGCGCTTGCCATACCAATGCCACAATCGTTGGTTGCACTTCCGCCCAAACCTAAAATAATGCTTTTAGCGCCTCGGTTTAGGGCATCAACTATTAAATCACCCGTACCTAAAGTAGTTGTATTTTTACAATCAAATTGTTCTGTATGTAACAACTTAAGCCCAGAAGCTTCGGCCATTTCAATAAATGCGGTTTTAGAAACTTCAGAATATAAATAGGTTGCTAAAATTTTCTCAAAAAACGGATTGTGAACTTCAGCTTGAATGAATTTAGCTTTCAAATAAAACTTAAGGACTTCTATGGTGCCATCGCCACCATCGGCAAGTGGTAATTTTACAATGTCGGCACCTGGATGAATTTCCTTTATTCCAGCTTCAACCGCGTCACAGAACTGCAAAGCTGTAAGGCTATTTTTAAATTTATCTGGTGCTAGTACCAATTTCATAAGGATTCTAAAATAACGCTTTATTATTTAGCAAGGCATGTCGAATGTTACAGTATTTTAATATTTTAGCGCCATGGAAATTATAGACGCAATCATTTTAGGCATCATTCAAGGCCTTACCGAATTTTTACCAGTTTCTTCAAGTGGCCATTTAGAGATAGGCAAAGCCATTTTAGGCGATGATCTAGAAGCTGAAGGCAGTTTGCTTTTTACCGTAGTATTACATTTTGCTACTGCTTTAAGTACACTTGTAGTTTTTAGAAAAGATATTTTCGACCTTATTAAAGGTGCCCTTAAATTTGAATGGAATGAAGATTTACAATTCATTACAAAAATTGCAGTCTCTATGATTCCTGCGGTTATTGTTGGTTTGTTTTTTGAAGAACAATTGGAACAATTATTTGGCGGAAACATCATGCTTGTTGGGTTTATGCTTATCATAACCGCAGTATTATTATATTTTGCTGATAAAGCCAAAAACACCAATAAAAAAGTATCTTTTAAAGATGCCTTTATCATAGGTATTTCTCAAGCTATCGCCATGCTTCCTGGGATTTCACGTTCTGGAGCGACCATTTCAACTTCAGTTTTATTAGGAAACGACAAAACTAAAGCAGCACGTTTTTCATTTTTAATGGTGGTACCATTAATTTTCGGAAAAATCGCTAAAGACATATTAAGTGGTGATTTAGCCTACGACAGTGGAAATTTCACTGCACTTTCTATAGGTTTTGTGGCTGCTTTTATCGCTGGTTTATTCGCTTGTACCTGGATGATTTCTTTGGTTAAAAAAAGTAAACTCATCTATTTTGCGATATATTGTGCCATTGTTGGTATTATTGCCGTTATATTTTCAATGTTAAACGCCTAATGAAAACGCTTGACGACTATCTTTCTGGAGAAGTATTATTAATTGATAAACCTTTGCATTGGACCTCTTTTCAAGTGGTTAATAAACTGCGTTGGGAAATTAGGCAAGCCTTCAATATTAAAAAGATTAAAGTTGGTCATGCCGGTACACTAGATCCTCTAGCCTCAGGATTATTAGTACTTTGCACGGGTAAAATGACCAAACAAATAGATACTTTTCAAGGTCAGATTAAAGAATACACAGGTACTATTATATTAGGAAGTACGACACCTTCCTTCGACTTAGAAACTGAAATTAACGAAACTTTCCCTACCCAGCACATTACAGAAGACCTCATTCAAGAAACAACGAAAGCATTTATTGGTGACATACAACAATACCCTCCAGTATTTTCAGCATTGAAAAAAGACGGAAAACGCCTGTATGAATTCGCTAGAGCTGGTGAAGCAGTGGAAATTAAATCCAGAACAGTATCTATTTCTGAATTTGAAATTACTAAAATTGAAGGTTTAAAGGTAAATTTTAGAGTGGTTTGCAGCAAAGGTACTTATATTCGCTCTTTAGCAAACGATTTTGGGAAAGCCTTACAATCTGGCGGACACCTATCTGCCTTAAGACGTACCAAAATTGGCGAATTTAATGTTAAAAACGCCACAAGCATTGAATCCTTTATTGAAAACCTCAAAAACTAGTTTATTTAATTTTACGTATATTAAATAAACACAAAACTTTAAAAATCAAAGATTTGAACCTAACAAATCAAAATAGAGCCCTACTGATTACCCTTCTAATTTCTGGAACCATTCTTCTTATGGTTTTTAATTTAAGTTTGAATAACCAAAAGGAACTCGCTTCAGAGAGTTATTACGAATTGGAACCTGAAAAAGAACCAACCCCAGAGGAAATCAAAATACTTGAAGCCTTAGAAAATCAAAGTAGCACCAAAGCAGAAACGAATAATGCTTTTAACGAAACACAAAAGGCTAAACACTTTGCTCAGGCCTTTAAACCAATTGCTCCACCAGAAGATTACACTCCAAAATCTAACGAACAAGGACAGTCTGAACCTTCAGAAAAAAATGATTTCAAAAAGGCACCAGATGCTTCATTAAACCAAGAAGAGTTATCTAAATTTAGTAAGGTTAATGACTTACTTAAGAAACAACGCGCACAAAATAATTCGAGAAGTAGCATTAGTTATTCGCTCCCAAATAGAACCAAAGTTTACATCCCAATACCAATTTATCTTTGTGAGGTCGACGGAAAAATAATTGTAAATGTTACAGTAAACGCCAATGGAGATGTGGTAGACTCTTATGTAAATACCGCTTCTAACTCCGAAAACGAATGCTTAATGGAACGTGCATTAGAATACGCGAATCGTTCACGATTTAGCAGAGACCCAAAACAAAAAAGCCAATTAGGAACTATTACCTTTATGTTTGTGGGCAAACGTTAGTTTGTAATTTAGCCAATAACTGCGTAACATCTTCAATAACATTCTGCCCTTTATTGTCATTATACCAATGTTGTAAATCGGCCTTAAAAGCTGGCGTTAATTTTCCGTTTTTAGCCAAAAATCGTTTTACATAATTTGCCGCTTCACTAGGTCTTGGGCCGTAAGTATTAAGTACATCTCCAGTTTCATCATCAATTACAATAACCTTAGGAATAGCTGCGCTACCATTTGTTAAGTATTGATCCATAAGTTGCAGATTTTCATCGCGAATAACCACCTTAAAATCGATATTATCACTAAGCGAAGCCACTTTATAAAGCGCAGGCAATACATGAGCAGCATCACCACACCAACTTTCTGTAATGACTAACCAAGTTACTTTTTCCTTAAACCCTAAAATTCGTTGCTCTGCTTCTTGAGAAAGTTTGATGGTTTTATCCCAGCGTTTCATACGCCTGTCATTTAACTTTGTGAAATTTGCTAATTCTTCCGTTTTATTGACTCCCGTGTTAGAATGCTCATCGACTAATTGTTTCACCAAAGTGCGATAGGCCTCATAGGACATACTGCGCTCAAAACTTTCTTTAATAATGGAATTCATAAGCCTTATTTTTAAAATGGAAAATATCTTAACGCTGCAAAATTACTATCTTGACAAGCTAATTAAGCTGACATTTGTCATAATTGAATTTTAAAACCTACAAAATCATATGAATACAAAGGAAAAGTGCTCTTGGTGTCATGGCGATTCACTTTATGAAGCCTATCATGATAAAGAATGGGGTGTCCCTGTTTTCGATGATGCTACGCTTTTTGAATTCTTAATTTTAGAAACGTTTCAAGCCGGTTTAAGTTGGATAACCATTCTGCGAAAACGAGAAAATTTCAGAAAGGCATTTGATGCTTTTGACTATAAAAAAATAGCCAATTACGATCAAGATAAAATCGACGGCCTTCTTTTAAACGCAGGGATTGTTCGCAACAAACTCAAAATAAAAGCTACGATAACGAATGCACAAGCTTTTATTAAAATTCAAAGTGAATATGGTAGTTTTAGCAAATACATTTGGGGTTTTGTGGATGGCCAACCCATTAAAAACAAATTTAATAAAATGAGTGAAGTTCCAGCAAACACACCTTTAAGTGATGCTGTTAGCAAAGATTTAAAGAAACGCGGATTCAAATTTGTAGGTTCTACAGTCATTTATGCCCACATGCAAGCTACAGGTATGGTAAACGACCATATTGTAAACTGCTTTAGACATAACGAAGTTTAAACCACCTCGTTAACTAATTCTTCGCCGTTTTTAAATGCTTTAATGTTTTCCAAAGTCGTGGTCGTAATTTCAAACATGGCTTCCCTGGTGAAAAAGGCTTGATGCGACGTAATTAATACATTTGGGAAACTATTTAAACGTAAAATAAAATCATCATGAATGATACTTTCCGATAAATCTTGGTAAAACAGGTTTTCTTCCTGCTCGTAAACATCGATACCTAAATAACCAATTCGATTATGAGACAAACCTTCTATAACATCGGCGGTATCAATTAAAGCACCTCTACTGGTATTAATAATCATGACCCCTTTTTTCATGAGTGCTAATGAGTTTTTATTAATAATATGTTTGGTGCTTTCAAGTAACGGACAGTGGAGTGATATAATATCCGATTGTTTAAATAAATCATCTAAAGAAACATATTTAACGCCTTGCTCGATTAAGGCTTCGGAAGGATACACGTCGTAGGCTAAAATTTCACAACCAAAACCACTAAGCACTTTACAAAAAGCGGCTCCAATTTTACCGGTTCCAACAACGCCTATGGTTTTATTACTTAAGTTAAACCCAATAAGTTTATTTAGCGAAAAATTTCCTTCGCGCACACGATTGTAGGCCTTATGAGTTTTGCGGTTTAAGGTCAAAATTAAAGCTAAAGCATGTTCTGCAATGGCCTCAGGTGAATAAGCAGGAACACGAACCACCTTAATGCCGTGTGATTTTACTGCATCTAAATCTACATTATTAAATCCGGCACAACGTACGGCGATTAATTTTATATCGTTTTCGGCTAAAATCTTAATTGTTTTAGCATCCAATTTATCATTTACGAAGGTACAAATCGCATCATACCCTTTAGTTAAATTTGCGGTATGACTATTAAGAGGCGTTTCAAAAAAAGTAAACTCAAATTGATAATCGGTGTTATATTTTTCAAAATATTCTTGATCGTAAGGTTTTGAGCTGAATAAGGCGATTTTCATAAAGAGGGTGGTTTATTTTAAGGCTTGAAGATAGTAAATTCATCAATTATTTTGTCGAAAACTATAATTCTAATTATTTTTGAACATAGCTATCTATACATTAAACGAACAAACAACGTCCTTTACTCGATTTGAGAAATGCATTCGTATTCATAAAAAAAGTTCTATATGTTATTTTCTTTATAGGGAGTTTAAACGCTTTTTCACAGAGTGATGCTGTTCTAGGAGAAACTGCTGTTAATCTCATCCACCCATTTTCTGAAAAATACAGTGTAGATTTCACTTTTCGTTCACGCTATTTTTTATTTCGATCGCGCACTTGGCAGTATAACCAACAACAAGTTGACCTTTATCACTTCTCTAATTATATTATAAACAAAAAGAATATAGTAAGCTTAGGTGTTTATTACAGAAATAGAGATCTATTCGATACAGGCCTTGGTGAAATCAGAATCACAGAAAAATACAATCATATAACGCATTATCAACATATACGCTTACGGCATAAAATTAGAATTGAACAACGTTTTTTAGAAAACACAACCGTTTTTAGACAACGTTATATGTTTGAAATAGGGCTACCACTAAAAGGAGAAACTTTTGATGTTGGTGAAACTTATTTCACAGGAAGTTTGGAAGGTCTATTAAGTTTAAGTCCCCATATTTCAACAAGGACTAGTTTAAGAACTAATGCACTCATTGCATGGAAAATCGCAAAAACTTTTAAGGTTAAGGCCGGACTTGAGTATCGGTTAAATGCTTTTAATCAAAATACTTTTAGCCGTTTATTTTTACTCACTTCAGCCGTTATTCTGCTTTAATTTTCGGCATAAAAATTCACAAATAATCTAAGAAAGCCGTTCTAGATATTTCTTCAGCACCTAAACTTTCTAGGTGATTGGTATGCACTTGGCAATCGATGAGCTTATAATTATTATTTTGAATGAAAGTAACGAAGCCCACTTTACTAGCGTTACTAACTTTCGCAAACATACTTTCGCCACAAAAGACCCGGTTTCCTAAATCTATACCATAAAGTCCACCAACAAGTTGATCATCTTGCCAAACCTCAACTGATTTGGCATAGCCCAAATTATGAAGTTGAGTATAAGCATCAATCATGCTTTGTGTAATCCAGGTATCCTCTTGACCTTCGCGTTTTATTTTAGAACAGGATTTCATAACCTCTAAAAAGGCTTTATTTTCGGTTACAGTAAAACCACCATTACGGAGCACCTGTCTCATACTTTTAGAAACCTTTAATTTTTTGGGAAACAAAACAAATCGAGGATCTGGTGACCACCATAAAATTGGGTCTCCTTCACTAAACCATGGAAATACACCGGTTTTATAAGCCAAAAGTAAGCGTTCCACAGACAAATTACCACCAACGGCAAGCAGGCCGTCGGCTAAAGCTTCTTCATGATCTGGAAACCATAATTCATCGGATAGGTAGTGGAACATGGTGTGGGTAAATATACGCTGTGGAATAAAATGATTTATTAGACTTGCTTAGAAATCAAGCCATTTTAGTATCCTTTCATCCATATATTAATTCTTTATTTTTTTCTATGAATTTTATGAGAATAGGATTTTTAAGAGTTTGCCCTTCTACCAGGTCAACTTCTCTATTGAAGATGTTTTTGAGTTTCTCTTTGAGACTTATATAATTATCAAAATATTTCTCCAAGTCAATTTTTCTGAACTTCACTAAAAAATCAATATCCCTAGTACTTGTAAATTGACTTCCAGTGGCAGAACCAAATAAATACAGCTTCTCAACGAGATGAATTTCGCAGAGTGAATCGATTAAACTTTTATTTTCTTCTGATATAAGCATATATCAAATTTAAACTATTTAATTTAAGCTTACAATTTTTGCAGATAACGGCATTAAATTATGCCGTTTTTTTTTAACAAATCAGCTATCGTCTGCAATACTTAGAACGTTATTTCGTAAGGCCGTTTCATCCTTGATAGTATCATATGATACTATCAAGGATACAACCATTTATTGATGAAGGTATAATTGAGATGGTTTTTGATCTGGATAACGTAAAGCTATGTCGCCTTCCTTAAGGACGGAGCAAAAAACCAACAAAAAACCCCAACGTTTTTCAACATTGGGGTTTTTTATATTTAATTCCGCGAAAGCGAAAAACCTTTTATTTAGAAAGGTAAATCGTCTGCATCTTCTTCTTTTAAATCTCCTGCAGGCTCAAAAGCATCTGCTGGTGGTACTGGTGGCATGTTTCCGCCTGCAGCTTCAGCTTGTAAAGCCTCGATGCGCCATCCTTGGATAGAGTTGAAATACTTAGTTTCACCTTGAGGGTTAACCCATTCTCTTCCGCGTAGGTTAATGCTAATTTTTACTTGTTGTCCAACTTGGTAACTGTTTAATAAATCGGTTTTATCTTGAACAAACTCCACCATAATATGTTGTGGGTATTGCTCATCTGTAGTCACTACAATCTCTCTTTTTCTAAATCCGTTACTTCCGAATGATTGCGTTTCTCCAACCATTTTAATTCTTCCTTGAACTTCCATTTACTCGTATTTATGTTTGATTTAACTTCCTAAATTTTAATTAATATGGGGTCGCTGCTTTTTTATGAAAATAATTTCAATACGAATTACAACAGGCCTAATGCATTAACGCATACATTATAAACGAAAAAAAACTGTAATTTATTGACCAACACCATTTTTTGGTCTACGTAGAATATTTTCCCCAATATATTTGCACAAAACTAACTAAAAAAAACATGAAAACTGAATCTAGTTTTCAACATTAACAAAAGCTTTTACAAAATGAAAGAAAACGGGTTTCCTTAAAAACCAAGGAAACTTTCCCGGTCGAATAAACAATTTACTAAACACAGGCGCAATAATATTAACAGATTTGCATTATATTACCAATCAAATTTTGGAATTAATGATTTTTGCAAAATATAGCAATACTTTTCGTTGGGGCATTATCATCGCATCTTTTGCAATTGTTTCCCTCATTTTATGGAAAACTTATGAGTTCTTTCAGCACTTTAAAGAGGAAGAACGCATTAAAATGGAAATTTGGTCGTTTGCTCAAACCGATTTAATTAATGCGGACGACAACACCAATCTCGACCTGACGCTTAAAGTATTGAACAGCAACACTACCACACCTGTTTTAGAAATTAATAAAGATGGTAGCATAGGTAGTTATCTTAATATCGATGATAAGCGATTTTCCGATCAAAACTATGTTAACAAATTAATCGCAACCTTTAAAAGTGAAAACAAACCTATTGAAGTTATTTTCGATAATAAATTGAACAGCACGATTTATTATGGAAACTCACCTTTAATCAACAAACTTAAATATTACCCATTAGCTTTACTGCTTATTGTTTTTCTTTTTGGGGCGGTTATTTTCTTCTTCTATCGCAGTAATAAGAACGCCACGCAAAATAAATTATGGTCTGGAATGGCTAAGGAAACGGCACATCAAATTGGCACGCCCTTATCGTCTTTAATTGGTTGGACTGAAATTTTAAAAACTGAAAACGTAGACCCCGATTATATTATTGAAATGGAGAAGGACATAGACCGTTTGCAAACCATTACCGAACGATTTAGTAAAATAGGATCGCTTCCTACACTTGAAAAAGCAGATATTATTGAAGAAACCATACAGTCTTACGACTATTTAAAAGCGCGGTCATCGGATCTTATTGAGTTTGAATTACATGTTCCAAATGGAAAAATTTTTGTAAATTTAAACAAACAGCTCTACAGTTGGACGATTGAAAATTTGGTTAAAAATGCTATTGATGCCATGAAAGGCCGCGGTAAATTAATGGTTGAAATCTCCCAACTTGAAAACAACGTTAAAGTTTGTGTTTCCGACACAGGGAAAGGCCTTGCTAAAAAGAACTTTACGAAGATATTTGAACCTGGCTATACCACGAAAAAACGTGGTTGGGGCTTGGGATTATCATTAACAAAACGTATTATTGAAGATTTCCATGATGGAAAAATAAAAGTTTCACATTCTGAATTAGGAAAAGGAACCACCTTCCAAATAAGTTTAAAAAGCACCGTATAATGGCTGAAAAACACATCGAAATTAAAGAAGTTGCTTTAAACAATAATTGTCCGCATTGTTACAATACTAAGGGATTGCATTTATTATTTAAGCAAAAAATAGTGGAAACATCATTCTACAAAGCCATTACACCAGAAATTAAGCATGAATTAAATTGTAAAACTTGTGATACTGCCATTTACCCAGAACAGTGGACCGATGATATTGATCGTGTTGTAGATTACCAGAAAAAAGTAGTTGATCCAAAATCGCCGTTTACCAAATTAAAAGCGCTCTCTTGGAGCCTTATTATTGGTGGCATCGCACTTATTGGCTTAAGTATTTCTCTCGTTGTATTATAATTCTGCTTGAATGGCATTAGCCAAAGCTTGAAGCGCTTCATTGCTCATAGATACCTTTTGAATAAACCTGGCGTCTTCCATAGATTGAAGCGGAATTAAATGCACATGTGCATGAGGCACTTCTAAACCAATAACACTTACTCCAATTCGCAAACATGGCACCGCTTTTTTTAAGGCTATTGCTACCGCGCGAGAAAAAGCCAGTAAACCATGGTAGGTCGTTTCATCTAAATCGAATATATTATCTACCTCTTGCTTAGGAATACAAAGTGTATGCCCTTTTGCATTGGGGTTAACATCTAAAAAGGCTAAAAAATCTTCGGTTTCTGCAACCTTGTAACAAGGGATTTCGCCATTTACTATTTTAGTGAAAATTGATGCCATAATATGATTTTTAATTAGTGAGCGTTCTATGTAAATATAAAAGATTCCTGTCCAAATAAAACAGAAATCTTTTATATCAGTGCTTTAAAATATACTTTACAGATAATTTGTAAGGTTTAAATCTATCTTGAGATTTCAACTATATCAAATTTCATCACCCCATTAGGCACTTGAATTTCGGCAACATCGCCAACCGATTTTCCTAGTAAACCTTTCCCGATAGGAGAATTCACAGAAATTTTACCGGTAGCCAAATTTGCTTCACCATCCGCAACCAATGTGTAGTTCATTTCCATGCCATTGGTTTGATTTTTTATTTTCACTTTCGATAACACTAAAATTTTAGAAGTATCCATTTGCGACTCATCAATAACACGGGCTCCTGCCAAAGCGTCCTCTAACTTAGAAATTCGCATTTCTAACATCCCTTGCGCTTCTTTAGCGGCATCATATTCGGCATTCTCACTTAAATCTCCTTTATCTCTGGCTTCTGCTATGGCTTTAGAGGCTTTTACACGCTCTACATCTTTAAGTTGTCTTAACTCGTCTCTCAATTTTTTTAATCCATCTGCTGTATAGTACGATGCTTTACTCATAACTTCATTGTTTTACTTAATAAAAGATGCTGAGATACTTCAACATAAAATAAACGCGTTAAAGGATTCAGCAAACAAAAAAATCCCGTTTCCACGAGATTGTCCTACAAATATACAAAATATTTAAATTATATGTTTAGCGGTGGCTAGTTAGTTACGTAAACTTAAATTGAATTTTGAGTCGCCATGTCAAATCGAGCGCAGTCGAGATTGGTTACTATAACACCGAAACATTCTCGACTGCACGCCTTGACAACAGAACAAAATTTAATATATTTCTAAGCGCTAAGCCGCAAAGGTAACTGACGCAAAAATATCATAAAAACCACAACGTTAAACAATAAAATTTAACGGCCTCTGTTTTCTATTTATTGTAAATTGCGCCTTATTTCCATTAACTATGAAATTACTACATACTATATTCTTCCTTTCTTGTTTAGTATTATTAACGAACTGCAGTGGCAGTAACGAAAACGATGAGAACTGCAACTTTTTACTTGATGTCACAGTTAATTATCAAATTGATTTAAGTCTACCACAATACAGTCAATTAAATTTTGATGGCAATTCTATTTATATTTCTGGCATAGGCAATAACGGCGTTATTGTTGCTAGTATTGGTGGCAGTTACATGGCTTGGGATGCCAGCGACCCGAATCACGCGAGAAGTGCTTGCTCTGCTATTATACCAGATGGGCTTTTTGGCGAGTGTGGTTGTGGCGATGGCAACCGTTATAATTTCATTACTGGTGAACCCGAAAACAATGATGGCTTGAGATGTGCTTTAAAATTTTACCCTGCAAACTTGAGCGGTAATATGCTTTACATTTCGAACTAGATAAAATATCATTATTACAAAAAAAAATGTGGTACTGAACCCCATCCAGCACCACACATTATTTTTCTAAGTATTAAACATTAGGCCTTAAAACTTCAAATTAAGTCCCAATAAAAAGTTAGCCGTGGCTTGCGGATAATAACCTGCGTAATAACCTGTTGTAGTTCCCGTAGAGCTAGAGGGATCTAGGTAATCGTAAGAACCAAAATATCCATTGGATACATATTCACGATTAAAAACATTGTTTGCTAATCCTGAAATTACAATGGCTTTGAATATTTTTTTAGGTTTAATTACATAGGTAACACTTAAATCATTAACAAAATAGTCTGCAAGTTTAGAGCCTTCATTATCGGTATTCCCCATATATTGTTCACCAACAAATTTGCTTAACCATGATAGTTGTAAATTTTCTATTGGCGAATAGTTAAAGGCGTTACCCACAATCACATTTGGTGAAAACGAAATATTGGTTTCTCCTAAATTGACTAACTCACCATCAATTGAGCTTGTAAAATCAATGTTTTTGTTTCGGCTAAGTGTTACGTTAGTATTCATGCTGAATTTATCAGTAAACATGATATTAGCATCAACTTCAAGTCCTAAACGGTAACTTTCACCACTGGTAGCTCTTATTGGGCTTCCCACATCGTCTAACTCACCAGTTAACACCAGTTGATTATGGTAAAACATATAATACAAGTTGGCATTTAAATTCAGTTTCTGACTATTATGACGCCAACCTAATTCATAATCATAAAGCGTTTCATTATCGGTAATGCCTGCTTTAAAATCATCTCTATTTGGTTCTCTATTCGCGACAGCAAAAGACCCATAAAAACTATTAACATCACAAAGCTTAAAAGTTAAACCTGTTTTAGGATTAAAGAAACTGAAATTCGCATCAGTTACAAAAGGCACACCGTCAGAATTTATACCATCGGTTTTATAACCTACAAAACGGCCTTGTAAATCAACAAACCCTGTAAACCTATTGGAAAATCGAATGCTCGCTTTTGAAAATACACTAAAATCATTTTTAGTAGCATCACCATCATAATAATGATCTCTAATTTCGGTATCTGGTGCAAATTGTCTGGCCCAAATCACCTCACCAAAATGGTCTCCAGAATAGGTGTTATATGAAATTCCTGAAATAAGTTCTATGACACTATTTTTATAAGTTGCGTTGGCATTAATCACATAAAAATCGTTATCCAACCAACGTCTTCTAATCACATCGGTAATCGGTTCGCCATCACCATTAACATCTGTCGCTACCACAATACCGTTGTATAAATCAATATCGGTGGTTTCAGATTCGTACTGCTCAAAATATCCTTCGCCTTTAGTATAGTTTAAACCTAAAGTTGTTGACCAGCGATTGTTTAAACGCTGATTCCAATGTAACTGATAATGATCTTGCCAATAGGCATCAATTTCATTATCATAAGTATACGGGTTCTGGCGACGGTCTTCCTCTAATTGTTGAGCCGTTAAACCATACCAAGCCTGGTAGGTTTTTTCTTGATTCCCAAAAGTTAAGGCTTTAATTAAAGTATTTCCTTCTTTGTAAACCCCTTGTAAAAAATATGATTTCAAATCGGTGAAAGCGCGATCGATATACCCGTCGGAATCAATTTTAGAAAAACGTCCTGATACTTCAAAATGATCATTTATTAAGCCTGTGCTCATTTTCACAGTGTGTTTTCTAGTATTGAAACTCCCGAAACTATTGGCAATTTCCGCGGAAGCGTTTTCTGAAGAATTATCGGTTAACAAGTTTAAACTCGCACCAAAAGCACCAGAACCATTGGTTGATGACCCCACACCACGCTGAAGTTGTAAACTTTCGGTTGAAGATGCGAAATCGCCCAAATTCACCCAAAACGTGCCTTGACTTTCAGGATCGTTATAAGGAATACCATTAATAGTCACGTTTACGCGTGTGGCATCTGTACCACGAACACGAATTCCAGAGTAGCCAATTCCTGCTCCGGCATCACTAGTTGTCACTACAGAAGGCAAGTAATTTAAAAGCGTTGGAATATCTTGACCTAAGTTTCGTTTTTCTAATTCTTCCTTTGAAACATTAGAGTGTGTAATAGGCGAATCGGCCTTTACACGCACCGATCGCACGACAACTTCGTCTAGATTTTCGGTTACAGTAGAGTCTACCGCTCTGTTATTCTCTTGCGCAAAAGTGTTTGCTGAAAGTACTAAAACAACTGTAAAGAGCAGTTTATTAATACTAGTTTTTAAAGTCGATTTCATATCGATTAATCATTATAATCGAATAAAAAGAGGCTATTATTCTTTAAAGTTATTAGTTTGTTTTTAGAATTAATTTTGAACTTTAAAAGTGACATTAATTCAAGTTCCTAAACAGCATTACCTGTTCTAGGTTCGATGGGTATGATCTCAGCCCTTTGTGTCAGTTTAAAATTAAAAGTTAAAAAGGAATAATTAATTGCTTTGCAAAAAAATGATTCACTAAAAACGCTTAACAGTTCACTGTAAGAAGCACCCCTTTATTGAGAACGCTGCAAAAGTACTAAGCAAATACTAAAACCCCGCTATTAATAAGGAGATTTTTAATCGAGGTTTGGTTTGCGTCTATTTGCTTTTTTATCAGACAATTGCTTTTTACTTTTTAGTCTTTTTTTGATTACCGATTTCGGGATTTTAGTAGGAATACGGCGTTTTCTTACTTTTAACGCCGAGGTTATTAACTCTAAAAAGCGCGTAATGGCAAGTTCTTTATTTTTATGCTGACTCCTACTTTCATCACATTGCAAGATTAAAACACCATCATTAGTTAGTCTATTCTGTAGCTTAATAAAAAGGCGTTCTTTTTGCGTTTCGGTAAAAACTATAGTAGTATTCAAATTAAAAGTAAGTTCAATTTTGGAGGACACTTTGTTTACATGTTGCCCCCCGCTACCCGAACTTCGAATGGCCTTAAAACTTAATTCATTTATGAGTTTTTCCTTTTCAAACATGAAGCTAAGACACTTGGTGCGCGGGTTTCAGTAAATCGTTTACTGTTTTTACAGGATTAAACGTTTCTAAAGGCACTTCAACAAAAATAGAATTCCAAAACGCCATACTACCATTCCACAAACCTGGAAGCTCCAAGGCTTTTATCTCGACACCATTTTGCGTTTTAGTCGTGATAAAAGCGGCCTCAGGATCTACATAATCTTTAAGATTAAATTTATCACCTTTATAATCCTTCACGCCACAAACCAAATCGGTTGGATTGAAATGCGTGGCCTTATAAACTATACCTTGTTGCACCGTTTTACTAAAGTCTATTTGTGCAAATTCAACAATTTGAAGCGATACCTCGTCATTTTTATCCTTTACCCAAAACGGGCCACCACCAGGTTCTCCTTGATTTTTAACCATACCACAAACACGTATGGGACGGTTTAATTTGTCTTTTAAATAATCTGTTTTTTCTTGATAGGAAAGCGTTTCAAAATCTACATTTATTGGCACATTTAGTCGGTAACGTAAAAAGACCACCATTAACTGAAAATCGGAATTACTAACGTTGCCTGTATCCAATTTATGTAAATATTCAAACACTTTCTCTTGAGCTTCTAATAACACACCAGCAAGGAGTTTTTTGTATTTAGACACCTCTATATTTTTATTAGCAACAACGATATTATCTATGTTTTTTATAAAAATAATATCATGATCCAATTCATTTAGGTTTTCTAACAATGCGCCGTGTCCTGCTGGTCTGAATAATATTGAGCCATCTTCATTTCTATAAACTTTATCTTTATGCGTTAGCGCAACAGTTTCAGTTTCGCCCTTCTGATAAGAAAAAGACACATTAAAAGTTGTGTCTGTTTTTTGTTGCAAATCTTCTTTTATTTTATTCAATTCATCGTTAAAATAGCGATGGTGTTTTTCTGAAACTGTAAAATGTAAATTGGAGTTCCCTCCTGAAGTCGCGTATAAAGTAGATTCGAATAAATGCTCTTGAAATGCGGTAATATTAACACCGTCATACTGATGAAAAGGCAATAATCCTTTTGGAAAAGACGCATAATTTAAGCCATCTTCATCAATCATAATTTTCACAAAAATCACACAACGTTCTCCTCTTGATAAAACATCGAAGTCCACATGCCTTTCCCGAGCAGCAGCAAGCACTTCACTGTAAAAAGGAAACAATTTCAAGTTAGAAATAAAAGTATCAACCAAAATATTGGCTTGTTTGCCTACAAACGATTCTATACTTTCTTTTGCTGGGCTATAATTGCTTAAAAACTGAAATAAAAATTTAAACATTCTAGAAGCTGCTCCAGAAGCTGGAACAAATTTCAGAATAGACAACGCTTTATTATTTTCATCATAAAACTGAATTAATTTTTCAGTTTCGGCTTCATTATAACTCTCAATTCCTTTTCCAATGGTTGCAGCTCCAATTAATTGGGAATGCGTCATTCCATCTTTTAATCGGGTAATTTGCCCCTTTATTTGCTCAATGGTTATTCCTTTTTTATAAATCTGATCAATATCCTTATCTAGAAACATGGTGTTTTTCTTTTAATAATTCATCAATGTGTTTTACTGCAGTATCGAGGCGTTCGGCCTTACTCCCTTTTAGTAAAACATATGGTTTTTTACACTTAATGAGTTCATTTTGAAACGCTTGAAACATCGCTTCACGCGCGTTGGGTTTATCTCGCAAATCGTCTGCTTCCCAAGGCGTATCAATATAGGTCAAAAAATACAAATCGTAGGTGTTTTCTAAGGCGTATTTTTCAAGAATAGGATCGCAACTTCCAATATAATACACTTCCGAATATACCTTGGTTTCCAACAAATCGGTGTCACAAATTAATACCGTATCTGTTTTTTTTGCCAATTTATTTTCTAAACGTATTTGTCCTTCAGCAATGGGTAACAAATCTTGAGGCTCACAAGTTTTTCGCTCGTTATTCCATTTATCCTGAAGATACTCACGGGCATACTCAGGTACCCAAACCGAATGATAATGCCGTGCTAATTGCCTAGAAAGTGTTGTTTTTCCTGTGGATTCAGGACCAAACAACACTACTTTTATGCAATTTGAGGGTTGTTGTCTAAACTTTTCTTCCATGCTTTATAGCCATAAATGGCAATTACTGTAAAAATTAAATACTGAAACGAGGTAAACACTAAGCCCTTATATAAATAAAGCGGCACCGAAATGATATCGCCAATAATCCAATACACCCAATTTTCAAGTTTCTTTTTAGCCATAAGCCACATGCCAACAAAAAATATGGCTGTGGTTAAGGTATCTACATAAGCAGTCCAAGAGTTAAACTTATCGTTCCATATATAAAGAATAACGATAAACAAAATGGTGAGTAAAAATATAACAACACTCCAAACGTGTTCTTTTTTTGTAGTTACAGTAACTGGAATTTCATGATTACTAGCGTCTTTTCTAGTCCAATAATACCATCCATAAATACTCATTCCAAAATAATAAGCATTAATGGACATATCGCCTAAAAGACCATAAACGAACAAAATATAAACAAAAACAGCTGTGCTTATAATTCCAGTAGGATACACCAAAATATTTTCTTGCTTAGAATACCAAACGCTTAAAAAGCCAAAAAACACGCCAACAAATTCTAGAACTATAAGGTGTGTAGGAATGCCTTGATATTGCGAAAAAAACCAATCAAAAATGTGGCTCATAATCTTGTCTATCAGATTTTACAATTTTCATAAAAAGTAAACCGCGTTCAATCAATTCAAAAGCTTCCTTTATTTCTGTAGTAAGCAGTTGCATCACGTCATCATATTCCCCATAAACCTGTGTACTTAATGGGTTTTCAAGAACGGTTAAATGCGAGGCGCGCAATTTTTTTATAAAGTTAATAATTGCTGGCTCGTATTCGTCTTGAATAGGCGTTAATGTTAATTCAACTGATATTTTCATAGTATTTGTCTTTTTTTAACTCTTCAAAAAATAATTCATCTTGTTCAAAGGCAGTTCCAATAACGGCTATATCGGCTCCAGCTTTGTAAACGGCATCAAGTTGCTGTTTACTTCTAATCCCGCCACCCACAATTATTGGAAGTTTCAATGCTTTTTTTACTTCAGTGATAATCTCATTTGTTAACGGTGCTTTGGCACCACTTCCAGCTTCGAGATAAATCAATTTCATACCTAGTAACTGTCCTGCAAAAGCGGTATCAACTATTTCCTGAACATCAGAACGACTTAAAGGTTTTTCACCCGTTACGCGTTCAACAGCTGTAACCTTTCCGCCTTCAATTAAAAGGTAACCTGTTGGAATGACTTCCAAAGTACTCTTTTTGAGTTTTGAAACGGCTTGCACATGTTTACCAATTAAATACTCAGGATTTCTACCAGACAATAGCGACAGAAACAACAAAGCATTAGCCTTATTCGTGATTTGCGTGACATCACCAGGAAATAAAACGACGGGTAGTTTGGTGTGCTTTTTTATTTCGACCACTAATATTCCGGTTACAAAATCATCTACCGTGCTACCACCAACAAAAATATGTGTTGCTATAGAGGCATTCACTTTTTCTATGAAAGCGCCCACTTTATCAACCAAAAACTTATCAGGATCAATTAAAACAGCTAGTAGTTTTTCTTTTTCCAAAACCGAATTTAGTATGTTTTGATATATTTTATTATTCATCACAAATACCCTCTATCTCGTATAATCACCTTATTTACATCTAGCAAAAAAACAACCACTTAACTGCTTAACTCCTACACTACTTAACTCCTGAACTACTTAACTACTTAACTACTTAACTACTTATTACCCTCAAACTACTTATTACCCCCAAACTCCTCATTCCGCAGCATAAGCACAAGTAAATCCTTCAAACTCTAAAAAGCGAATATTATAAAGGTGTTTTTTGTCTTTGTAGTCTACCCAAGCCTTAGTTTCTTCATCAATCAACTCAAAAGGAATCACCAAAAGGCAATCTTTAAAACTTAAACCTGGTACGGCAAACAATTTATACAAAGACTCTTTTACGCACCAAATGGCCGTTAATTTTTTAATATAACAGCTCGATAATTCATCAAGATAATCAACCTCGTAATCAACAAATTTATGAGCGATTACGGTAATTTTATCACGATGTTTTTCAATATCAATACCTACAATACTGTCACTAATAATGACACCCGAAAAATTAAAGGAATGTGTAATTGAAATCTGTTTACCATCTTTTAAATGTGGCTTTCCGTTTTCGTCGTAAAATAAATCGGTATCATAATAGCCAAATTCGGCTAATAATTTACGAACACTAAGGAATCCGCGCTGGTGCAATTCACTTTTCATACCCAAAACGCGTTTTAAAGTTTCCGGTTTTAGGGTCATACCTTGCATTAAATCATCATAAGACTCTTCAATCTTCCAGATTTTAACGGTTGTTTGTGAATTTGGTGTTATGGTTTTATAAAGAGGCATTTAAAATCTAAAACTTATTGATTACCTTTGCAGCTCCAAAATATTTTAGTGCTTTTTGATAGGCGAATTTAAGTATTTTCAGCCCTAATCACAATGATGTTTGGGTTTTAACAAAAAGAAAAATTGATATGAGTACAAAAACAATTCCATACGTAGCAAACAAAGTTAAAGACATCACGCTTGCCGATTGGGGTAGAAAAGAAATAGAATTAGCTGAGGCAGAAATGCCAGGACTAATGAGTTTAAGAGAAGAGTATAAAGATTCTCAACCACTAAAAGGTGCTAGAATTGCAGGTTGTTTACATATGACTATTCAAACGGCGGTTTTAATTGAAACTTTACAAGCTTTAGGTGCAGAAGTTACTTGGAGTTCTTGTAACATTTTCTCTACTCAAGATCAAGCTGCTGCTGCTATTGCTGCTGCAGGAACTGCTGTTTATGCATGGAAAGACATGACCGAAGAAGAATTTGACTGGTGTATCGAGCAAACCTTATTTTTTGGTGAAGAT
Source organism: Pseudotamlana agarivorans (assembly GCF_018860245.1). Taxonomy (GTDB): domain Bacteria; phylum Bacteroidota; class Bacteroidia; order Flavobacteriales; family Flavobacteriaceae; genus Pseudotamlana; species Pseudotamlana agarivorans_A. The sequence goes on along the minus strand of NZ_JAHKPD010000012.1, from coordinate 451,238 downwards.
AGACAGCCACTTAACATGATTCTTGATGATGGTGGTGATTTAACTAATATGGTTTTAGATAAATACCCAGAGTTGGCTACAGGAATTAACGGTTTATCTGAAGAAACTACTACAGGCGTACACAGACTTTACGAGCGTGTAAAAAATGGAACACTTCCAATGCCGGCGATAAATGTAAATGACTCGGTTACTAAATCGAAATTCGATAACAAATACGGTTGTAAAGAATCTGCTGTAGATGCCATTCGTCGTGCTACCGATATTATGTTAGCAGGAAAACGTGTTACTGTTTGTGGTTATGGTGATGTTGGTAAAGGAACTGCCGCTTCTTTTAAAGGCGCAGGAAGTATTGTGACGGTAACAGAAATTGATCCAATTTGTGCCCTTCAAGCGGCCATGGATGGTTTTGAAGTTAAAAAACTAGAAACTGTTATTGGAAACACAGATATCGTAATTACCACTACAGGAAATAAAGACATCGTTCAATCAAGACATTTTGAAGCTTTAAAAGACAAAGCTATCGTTTGTAATATTGGACATTTTGATAATGAAATTGATATGGCTTGGTTAAACAAAAACCACGGACATACAAAAAACACCATCAAACCTCAAGTAGACAAATATACTATTGATGGTAAAGACATTATCATTCTAGCCGAAGGGCGCTTGGTAAACTTAGGTTGTGCTACTGGACACCCTAGTTTTGTAATGAGTAACTCATTTACAAACCAAACTTTAGCACAAATTGAACTTTGGACTAATGCTGATGCTTACGAGAATGAAGTATACATGTTACCAAAAGCTTTAGATGAAAAAGTTGCCAAACTTCACTTAGCTAAAATTGGTGTAGAATTAACCGAATTACGCGAAGAACAAGCCAGTTACATCGGTGTAACGGTTGATGGCCCTTACAAACCAGAACACTACAGATACTAGTTTCTCCAATTCCTGAGTTTATACTGAGCGTAGTCGAAGTATAGGCGGGAATCTCAAGAACAGAAGTAGTTATATAAAACATAATCCCAAGCAGTCATGTTTGGGATTTTTTCATTTTTGGGCGTTACCCCGAAAAGGGGTCGGGCTTTCACTACTCGCTCCCTCCTACCGTCGGGGAGCTCAAACAAACCGTTCAATCCCTAACGCAGCTTCAAGATTGCTATTAATCTACCAAGTCTTCTTCAAAATACCACCATAAACTCGAATCGATATTCGTTTTCATTTTAGTGATATCTACATGATCTTTAAAGAAAACAGTGAGGTTATCTTCTTCTCTATTTCGTCCATGAGTTTTTCTAATTTCAACAAGTTCAATCTCATTAAAATGATCCAAGTGCTTTTTTATTCTAGGCACTAAAGCTTCGTCACTTAAAAAAATTTTAATGGTAGGGTGCGATGGGGAATTTCTAATTTCAGATCTAAAAGGCAGCATATCTTATTCGTTTTTAATGAAACAATAGGTCGGTATTAGTTGGAATAGCTTAAAGTTAAGAATTTAATTGATATCTTTTAAAAATATTTTAAAACATGATTAACAAGCAAATAGATAAATTACAAAAGCTTTTATTAGAAATTGAAGCAAACATTATTTATAAAGATGTCGAAAATTTAAAAGTTTCAACAGCGACCATAGGCTGGCAACTCGATCATGCACTTAAAGTTTTTAATACCGTTTGTAATTTATTAGCCGCATCCAACCCCGACACCTACACATCGAAATTCAATGCTACGAGATCATTTATTTTTCTCATTGGTCGTTTTCCTCGAGGCAAAGTTAGAGCGCCAAAAAAAGTTATTTCCAACACCTTAAACATCACCGAAACAACATTAATAAATCAACTCAATGAAGCCAGATCGGGGTTAAAAATCATTCAAACACTCGATAAGCACGCCTACTTCCATCACCATATTTTCGGTAATTTATCAAAAAAACAAACTTTTCGATTTTTAGAAATACATACCAATCATCATTTGAAAATTGTGAAAGAAATTTTGGAAATTCACAAATAAAAAACATCAAAATACCTTACTTTTAAACCTTAAAAACCAAAACGCACCTCAAACTGAAAGAAAACGCAGAAGAACCTAATAAAAACACCATTCCGCCTAAGAAAAGGAAGTACCGAGGCTTAAGACGTCTTGGCAGGGTTTTTATTGGATTAATTGTTTTTTTTATAATTCTAGTTTTGGTTATAAGAACACCTTGGGCTCAAAATTTCATTAAAAATAAAGCACTTGATTATGTGTCCTCTAAAACCGAAACAAAAATAGATATCGAATCACTGTTTCTAACCTTTGATGGCGATATAAAAATTACCGGTATTTATCTTGAAGACAAGCAGAAAGACACTTTATTATATTCCAAATCCTTAGAAGCAAATATTGCTCTCATCCCACTAATTACTGGCAATAGCATTGGTGTTGATGGTTTAGATTGGGAAGGTGTACGCGCGCATGTTTGGCGAAAAGATTCCATTCAAGGTTATAATTTTATTTTTTTAATCGATGCATTTGCTTCGCAAGACACGACGACTGTTGAGGTTGAAACAGATACTACTTCATCTAGCATGAAATTCATGTTAAGGAACCTCGATTTAAAAGATTTTGAACTATCCTTTAATGATGAACTTTTAGGTATTAATAGCTCAGCTAAATTTGAAGAATTAATTCTAGATTTAAAAACCATGGATCTAGATGCCATGCTGTTTGAAGCGCCTGAAGCTAGTATCACCCAAGCTAAAATAGATGTAATTCAAACCAAATCTAAAATTATAGACAACGACACCACAAGCAGTACGCTTCCAAAATTTTTAGTTGAAAAATTCACCCTAAATAACGTTAAAGTTCACTACAATTCGAACACAGTACATTTAGATTTAAGGACAAATATCAATAATTTTTCAGCAGAAAATTCGATAATCAACTTGGCCACAAGCGAAATCGCCTTGGATGACATACTATTAACTAATTCAACAATAAATCTGGATCGTACAGAGGTCGTAAGCACCCCTAGCCCAGAATCATCAGGAAAATTTGAATGGCCAGATTACGATATTTCAGTAAAAGACGCACAAATTGAAAATAATAACTTCAGCTATTTTGTAAACCATAGCAAAGTGCAAAAAGGCATCTTTAACGCCGATGCTTTGGCATTTACAGACTTGACGTTAATTGCAAATTCCCTTTACATGACTAAAGGAGGCGTTGGCCTAAATGTTGAAAAAGGACAGTTTAAGGAAGGTTCTGGACTGCATTTAAAGCACTTAAATTTGCAAACAAAACTTGGTGATAAAAAACTATCACTTGAAAATTTAGATGTTGCACTAAATAACGATAATATTATTGGGCGCCTCGAGATGCAGTATTCCGAATTAAATGCCTTAATGGAAACACCGGAAAACTCCAAAATAGACGTATTGCTTTCTAAATTCAATTTTGATTTTAATGATTTATTTTTCTTTCAACCCGATTTAAAAAACAATGCATACTTATTAGCATTAAGTAAAAAGACACTTTACGGAAACGCAAAGGCCACAGGCTATATTTCAGATATTGAAATACCAAATTTGAATGTACACTGGGGCGATTTAACAAAAATTTCAGCAAAAGGAAGGGTTAAAAACAGCACCAATACAGATGCGCTAAAATTTAACATCCCGAATTACACCTTTATCACTCAAAAACCAGATATCCAGCGTTTTGTTGCAATTGAAGACTCTACAATAAACATTCCTAGTCGCATTAATTTATCAGGTAGTATTGCAGGGTCGCTAAAAGGGATCTCTACGCACAGTAAATTAGCAACAGACCAAGGTTTTGCAACTATTGAGGGAGAATTTGAAAACTTTGATAATATAAAATTCAACACAAAGATTACCGTAGAAGAATACGAATTAAACAAATTGCTTAACGATTCAACATTCGGAACATTAACAACACATGTAGAGGCAAGTGGGCAAGGTGAGACAATTAACAATCTTGACGCTTTAATCAAAATTGTTATCAATGATTTTACCTATAACAATTACGAGATTTCAGAACTTGAACTTGATGGTGATATTAAAAATGGTGAAGGCGATATCACGTCCGATTACAAGGATGAGAACATAGATATTGACTTAAAGGCCCATGTTATTTTAGATTCTGTGGCTCCAGCTCTTTCGGCTAAACTTAATTTAAAAGGTGCTAACCTTCAAAAATTAGGATTAACAAATCAAGATATGAAAACAGCCTTTGTTTTAAATTTTGATTTCAAAGGTGACGCCACGGCTTTTAATGCCAATGCTTTATTAAACGACGGGGTGTTAGTTTACGATAATAATTCCTTTTTAATAGGCGACTTAAAAGCCGTGGCACATCTTCAGCCAGACACCACATCGGTGGTTGTAGAAAACAAAATCATTAATATCGATTTACAGTCTAATACAAGTCCAAAAATATTTAGCAAAGCTTTAAAAAACCATGTTTTTAGTTATTTCTACAGAGACAGTAGAACCAGCGTATTAGACACACTAAAAAATCCTGTTAAAATCAAGTTTAAAGCAAAACTGGCCAATTCTGAGGTTATCAATAAAGCCCTTTTAGTGAATCTAGAAGACATGGATACCATTAATATAGACATCGATTTTAATGAAAAAGAGCGTAAACTTTTAGCTTACATAAGCGCTCCTCATATTAATTATTCTAATAACACTATTGACAGTCTCTCCTTCGCTATGAATACCGATGAAGAAAAGTTTAATTTTAATTTAGGATTTCAAGAAGTGAATGCCGGTCCGTTATTACTTCCAACATCAACAATAACAGGCATACAAAAAAACAATGAACTACACTTAGATTTAAATGCTACCTACAAAGGTGAAGAATTATCGGATGTTCAAGCAGTAATATCTGGGCATCGAGATAGTTTGAATCTTCATGTTCTACCTGAGAAGGTCCTAATAAACAAAGAAAAGTGGACGATTCCAAGTGATAATGCCGTATTCTATAACAAAGATCAGGTAACTTTTAACAACTTTAATATTTCTAAGAACAATCAATCTATTGATATTACCAATAAGCTTCCCAAAATACAGAAAGACCATATAGCGGCTACTTTTAAAAACTTCCAATTAAAAGAAATCTTCAATTATCTAAACCCTGAAAAACCCATCGCTAAGGGTGAATTAAACGGCCACTTTATTGTTCAAGACCCCTTAAAAAACCCTGGTATTGTAGCCGATTTAAATATTTTACAACTGGAAATAAAAGCCATGAACTTGGGCACTTTAAGTCTTCAAGGAAAATCTCAAGGTGAAAACAACTACACCTTAGAAAGCACCTTATCTGGCGGAGATATCGATTTAGACCTTCAAGGAAACTATAAACCCCAGAACCACGGGGCCAATTTAGATTTAGATATAAATTTAAACAAGTTTAACATGCATGCTCTGGAAGGGCTTACCGATGGTGAAGTTGTAGAAACAGATGGCTATTTCAAAGGCATATTTAAAATTAATGGAACAACAGAAGCCCCCAATTATAATGGCACCATAAGTTTCAACAATGCTAAATTTAAAATCAGTAAGCTAAACTCAGCTTTCGCGTTAATGGATGAAACATTAAAAATTGATAATAAAGGCATCTATTTTACCGATTTCACATTAAAAGATGAGAACAGTAACGCGTTTGATATCGCAGGGAGTATAGGTACCGAATCTTATATAAACCCAACATTTGATTTAAGCCTAAACGCCAAAAATTTTCAAGTATTAAATGCTACAAAAGAGGATAATGAGATACTTTATGGAAAGCTTGTATTCGATGCTGATGCCAAAATTACTGGTGATTTAGAAATTCCTAAGGTAGATTTAAAACTTACCGTAGACTCTGAAACAGATGTCACTTATATCATGCCTACTTCTTCGGCAGAAATAGAATCACGAGACGGTATTGTGCGTTTTGTAAACCGTAATGAGATTAATCCAATTTTAACACAAACCAATGATCAAACCACCACGCTAACAGGGTTTGATATTTCCAGTTATTTAAAAGTGGGTGATAATGCAACATTTACTATCGTTATAAACGAGCAAACAAACGACAACTTTAAAGTGTATGGTCAAGGTGAATTTGATTTTACTATGAAACCAAACGGACAAATGAACCTTGCGGGCGTATACAATGTTTCTGGCGGCCATTATGAAATGAGTTTATATAATTTAGTAAATAAACACTTCGATCTTGCACCAGAAAGTAGAGTCACTTGGTCAGGAAACCCATTTAATGCCGCCATGGACATTAGAGCGGTTTACAATGTTAAAACCTCTGCAACAGGTTTAATGGCCTCTGCCGCGTCTGGAGTTGATCTTTCTGAACAGGCACGCTTCCAACAGGTTTTACCTTTTTATGTGTATCTAAATATTGATGGTGAACTTACAGCTCCTGAAATATCGTTTAATTTAGACATGCCAGAAGATGAACAAGGTGCTATTAGCGGACAAGTTTACGGGAGGGTTCAACAAATTAACCAGGAACCAGATGCTTTAAACAAGCAGGTCTTCTCTCTTTTAGTTTTAAACAGGTTTTATCCCGATTCCAGTAATGACGGAAGTGAAGGTGGTTTTAGTGCCATTGCGAGAGATAATTTAACCAGCGCACTTTCCGATCAACTAAATGTCTTTTCAGATAAGCTTTTAGGAAACTCTGGCTTTGATTTAGATTTCGGACTTAATAGCTACACTGACTATCAAGGTGATTCTCCAGAAGACCGAACCAATTTAGATATTGCTGCACAGAAAAAACTATTTCACGACCGTTTAATTGTAAAAGTAGGTAGCGAAGTAGAGGTACAAGGGCATTCTGACGGAAGAGAATCTACTCCATTAATAGGTAATGTTAACTTGGAGTATTTATTAACGAAAGATGGGCGTTACAAACTTAAAGGCTTTAGAAAAAACGAGTATGAAAATATTATTGAAGGACAAACAATTGCTACAGGTTTAGCAATTGCATTTACTCAAGAATTCAATAAGTATAGAGAACTTTGGGACGCCATGTTTAAGGCCTCACAAGAAGAAGAAGAAGAAGAAGAAAGTGATGATGATGATGATGATGATGATAATGATAAAAAAGTAACACCATCAGAAGAAACTAGAAACAAAGACTAACCAAATTATAGTATCTTTTTAAAAATGACATTTAAAAATCTTTTAGTCTTATGCTCCCTAATCGTATTATGCTACGCCTGTAGTGTTACGAGATACATCCCCGAGGGCGAACTTCTCTACACTGGTGCTACGCTTGAAATAGAAAGCGACTCTTTGCTAAAGGACAGAACAAAGGAGATTATTAAAACTAACCTTAATTCGGTAATTTCTATTACTCCTAAACCTAATGGAAAAATTCTAGGGATGCCGTTAGGACTATATTTCTACTATAAGAACCAACAAGAACACCCAGGTTTTATAAATAAATGGCTTTATAAAAACTTTGGAGAAGACCCCGTTTACCAAAGTAACGTTAAACCTTTTGAAGTTGAATCTCTTCTTCTTAATAGACTTGACAATCGCGGGTTCTTTTACAGCTCTTCCTCTTCCGAAGTAACAAAAGATGAAGATAAAAAAGAAACTTCGGTAGACTACAAAGTAGTTGTTGCACTACCCTATAAAATGGAAAGTTACACTTTAGACAGTCTTCCGCAACCTATAGGACATAATATAAAATCAGGTTTAGATAAAACCATCTTAAAAAAAGATATGCGCTTTGATTTGCCCTTAATGCAAAATGAACGCAAACGCATTGATTTATCTTTAAAACAAATAGGCTATTATAATTTCAACGAAAGGTTTTTATTGTTTGAAGCAGACACCAACCAGTATAAAAATAAACGTTTCGATTTATATTTAAAACTGAAGGACGAAACCCCGAAAGCGGCTATTGTGCCTTATAAAATCTCTAAAATAAATATTTACACCCATTATAATTTAGAATCTGACACAGCAAATATCACTCCTGAGAGGTATAAGGAAAAAAATTATTATCAAGATGAATTATTTTTTAAATTAAAGTACCTGGACCCTTTTGTAACACTTGAAGAAGGTCAAAAATACAACGCTGAAAATTCTAAAAACACAGCAAGAAGATTATCACAAATTGGCACCTATAAGTTTGTGAATATTCAATATAAGGAAGTCGACTCGGCGCTTACAGATAGCATAGGAAAACTAGAAACCAATATTTATTTATCGCCACTTAACAAAAAATCGATACAAGCAGAGATTCAAGCCGTCACAAAATCAAATAATTTTACGGGCCCTGCATTGGACTTATCTTTTCTTAACAGAAATGTTTTTCATGGTGGCGAAACCTTAAAAATAAGCACCAAATTTGGATATGAAGCGCAATTCACAAAAGGCAGTGACCAAACCGAAAAATTTAGCAGTACCCAACTTGGTTTAAGTGGTGAGCTCATATTTCCTAGAATTATATTTCCTATAAAAGTGGGACCACATTTTTTCAAATACAACATCCCTAAAACAAAGACCTCTTTAAGTCTAGATTATTTAGATCGGAAAGGCTACTTCAGTTTGATTTCATCTTCGGCGCTATTTGGTTATACCTGGGATGCCAACAAGGTGGTTACTTATGAGCTTAACCCAATAACTATTAGCTACACAAAACCATCAAATATCACCGATGCCTTCAAGGAAATACTTAAGGACAACCCGTATATGCAGGATAGTTTTGAACAAGAATTTATTAGTGGCCTAACCTTCTCCTTTACCTATAACGGGCTTTTAGAAACCCGTAAACGCGATCAAATATTTTTCAACACCAAATTAGATATTGCAGGAAACTCATTAAGCTTGTTTAACAAGGATAATCCAGATGGGAGTCCGAATGAAGTATTCGGATTAGAATACGCGCAATACGCCAAAGCCGATGTTGATATTTACTACCACCATAAATTTAAGAAAGACCATGTTCTTGCAAGTCGAATTTTTGCGGGTTATGGTATTGCTTACGGTAACTCTACCATTTTACCCAATGTGAAACAGTATTTTGCTGGTGGACCTTATAGTGTACGTGCATTTAGAATTCGTTCTTTAGGCCCTGGAACCTTTGACGGAAGCACGATGGACGACACCTACTACGATCAAACAGGTAACATAAGGCTAGAAGCCAATATCGAATACCGTTTCCCTATTTACTCATTTTTCAAGGGCGCAGTCTTTGTGGATGCTGGTAATATTTGGAATTCTATTGAAAACCCTTCCTTACCTGGCGGAAAATTCACAAGTTCCTTTCTTCAAGAATTAGGTATGGGCGCCGGTATTGGATTGCGTGTGGATGTTCAAGGTTTTGTAATTCGATTGGATTTAGCAACGCCTTTTCATAATCCAGCCTTAGATGAAGGTGAACGCTATAACATTGATACCCAGGAATCAGTATTAAACTTCGCCATTGGTTATCCGTTTTAAACCATACAAATTTCATTTAAAAAAGCCGAATATAACATAATAGGGTTAGGTTAGTATTCGGCTTTAAAAACCACACAAATTATCAGTTCGATTTCTATGAAGTAACCAAACGATTTTGAAATAAATGTTCAGATTTTATTATAAAGAATACAGGTTCTCGACTCCGCTCGAACACCATAAACAAACAACTTCAGAGACGGTGTTCGAGCGGAGTCGAGAACAGTTATGACTAAAAAAAAATCTCACAAAGGCACAAAGGCGCAAAGATCAAATGCTTGAAAAATCTGTGAAAATCAGTGCAATCTGTGTCTTAAAAATTCCCAAGAGAGCCCTGTGAAATTTTATATCTAAATTGTCTAGATACGTCACAAAAAGCCCCTTCAGGTTTTAAAAACCTGAAGGGGCGATCTACTAAACTCTAAATATGTTTTATTCTGTAAGTTTCAACTTCGCTAAATCATGAAAGAAAAAGTTCTTATCATCATTCATTGAAACAAATACGCCGTTAGGGAATTTGTCACCTAAAGCAACCGTAGTCACATCACAACCATCAGTTTCAACTGTACCTAAATTAAGTTCCTTAATAAAAGCAAGTGTTTCTAGGTCGAAAATGCAAAACGTGTGTGCTTGCTGATTAGAAACAATAAGAAAACCACGGTCTTCATATTTTGCAATAGCGATACCTTCAATATCTCTTTCAAAATGTTCACTACCAATCATAGCCACCTCTTCGTTACCTTTTGATGGTTCAGCGTGGTATTTTCTAACCCCGTGCATTTCATCAGAATAGTACACAAAACCATTTTCGTTATCTACAGCAATGGCTTCAATTTCTTTTTTACCACTGAATTTCCCGAACTCTCTTACCAATTTGGCGTGCACTCCTAAACTATCGCTAGACAATTCATATTGATGTAAATAACCATCAGCTGGCCCGTTTTTTCTACCAACAATCGCGTAAATTTTGTTAGAGAGGGCCGATTTATAAAGCGCAATTCCCATTGGTGAATCGCCTTCTTCTTCAACCGCATTTTGAAACAAAGAATAACCACCATTATCTAACGGAATCATCTCTGGAACAGCATACAATCTGAATACTTTACGTTCTCTTTCAGTAAAAGCAATAATAGCTGTTTCTGTAGAATCGTTGATTTTAAAACCGTATTCTAAATCGATGTTATTCGGACGCTTTAAGCCACGAACGGTTTTATCTTCAATAACTTTTCCGTCTAAATCGAAAGCATAAATAGCGCCTTCGGTATTTTTATCGGTACCAAAAATGATACTTTTTGAAGCATCGTTTGGGTTGATCCAAATGGCAGGATCATCAGAATCATGTAAAGTATGTTCAGTAATTACATCTGGCGCAATTTCCGGGAGTTTTTTTCCACAAGATGTCGCTACTGCAATCAAGGTTGTTAATAAAAGTATTTTTTTCATTTATATATTTTATAAGGTAGTATGTGAATTGTTCGTAAATTCTTTTAAAGCAAAAATATTTTGATGTTGTCATTCAGAAGGAGGCACGACTGAAGAATCTCTTAATGTTTTATGAGATTCCTCGATTCCTCGAAATAACACAAATAGTCTTTATATTTAAGAACAACCCTAGTTATATCTTGTTATTTTTTTCTTTTAATTAAATCATACTTCAAACCAATAGTAAAACGTCCTCCGTAGTATTCGGTTTGCATTGTTCTATCGCTTTCACCTTGGAAATAACGTAACGATTGGTTAGTTATGTTATTTACATCAGCGTAGATACTTAAGTTACTGTTGATATTAAATCCGGCGTTGAAATCTAAGAAAAATTGCTCATCGTAGTATCTGTCTTCAAAAGCATTTCCTCCAATTTCATCGATGTAAGCATCCGAAAAGTTAGCCGAAAGTCTTGCGCTAAACTTCTTATCAGAATACCCTAAAGACCCGTTAAATAAGTTTGGTGCTGTATTAGGTAAATCTAAATCTTCACGCTCTTCACCATCTTCATTTCTAATACCATCAGTACTAGAAGCTACATAAGTATAGTTGGCATAAACACTGAAGTTTTTAGCAAAACCAGGTAAGAAATCTAAATTACGTTGAAATGAAAATTCTAATCCGAATACAGAAGCTTTATCACCGTTTACAGGCTGATACACATCGTATCCAGTAGTTCCTGGACCGAAAGCATCATCTTCAGTTTCAAACTGAGACGTGTATATAAAGTCTTTGATGTCTTTATAAAATGCGCCACCAGAAATGATCCCAACACTTTTAAAATAGTGCTCTGCCATGATATCAAAATTCATAGAAGTTGTAGGATCTAGCTCTGGGTTTCCAATGAAAATTTCATCATCACTTTTAACAATATCAACTGTAGGTACAATATCTACATAGTTAGGACGTGCTAAAGTGTTGGTCCAAGCGAAACGTAATACCGTAGCCTCAGAAGCATTAAATTTAAAGTGCACACCAGGAAGTACATTAGTGTAAGAACTCTTTCTAGTCACTTCACCAAGTAAAGTATCTTCATCTTCAATTTCGTTACCGGTAGCGGTTAAGTTTGTGTTTTCAACTCTTAAACCTACAATCATACTTAATTTGTCTGTGATTTTTTGATTAGCCATGATGTAAGCGGCATACACATCTTCACTTACATCAAAGTATTCACGTAAATATTCGTCTGGCACAGGATCTCCTCCTGACAAATTCAGACTTCCTAACCACGCGTTATCGGCATAATAGCCCGCTTTATACTTGCTTCCTACTAAATAATCGGAACTTGTTAAATCTTTGGTAGGCACATCGGCAAGTGTTGGGTACATGGCTTTCAAGTCGATTTCAAAAAAGTCATTTTCTCTATTTTTATTTTTGAAACGTCCACGACCTCCAAATTTTAAAGTACCAGCTCCTTGTCCGAATAAATCTAAAGGCAATTCAAAGTTCAAGAAGGTATTAATATCTTGCTCTTCGGTGTATTGATTTTCTTCTGTAATTTCTCCATAATCAAAAGCAGACATATCATCAGCATCAGCAGGGTTTTCTGCTGTAAATAAAGGATATCTCATGTTTGACACATCGTTGTTGATGATGTATTCATTTTCGTAAACCGCATAACGTTCGTTTAAACGCTCTTCTGAAGCTTTTGCAAAAGACCCCATCCAATCAATTTTCAATTTTCCAACCAAGTGATCACCACCTAAGCTGTAGTTTTGCATGCGTTGGTCTTCTAAACGGGTATTTTTGTTTCTGTTATTATCTATACCACCTTTAGTTTCTCTAATCACTTCCACTGGGAAACGCGTAGGTACGTTGTTTTCAATCGTGAAATCACCAATTCCAATTTCATCCCCATCTAAAATACCGTGCTCTAAAACATAACGGTTTTCACGGTCGTCTCTCCAGTTATATATGGTTTTTAAGTAAATGCTATTGTTGTTATCAAAGTCGTAGTCAAAGTTTGCCGAAAAACTTCTTCTCACACGTTGAACAATGTAGTTACGTTGCTCGTAAACGTTAGTATACGGATCAACATCAACGGTTTCAACATCTGTTCCGTTGAAATATTCAAATTCATTAGACCATTCAGCTTCCACATCATGAGAACCAAAATCGTTGTCGTTAATAGACGCAGCAAGCATCCATCCGAACTTATCATTTTTACTACGATCGCCTAATAAAAAAGCGCCGTTTAAAATTCTTTTCCCAGAAATGGCATTAACTCCAGAACCAGCAGTTGCCGATAATCTGAACCCTTCAGGAGATGTTCTTGTCACCAAGTTTACAGCACCACCTAAAGCATCTGCATCCATATCTGGTGTTAATGCTTTAGTCACTTCAATAAGTTGAATCATATCAGCAGGAATTAAATCCATTTGAACGTTTCTGTTATCGCCTTCAGCTGAAGGAATACGACTTCCGTTTAAAGTTACCGCATTTAATTGCGGTGCTAAACCACGTACAATAATGTTTCTAGCTTCCCCTTGATCCACCTGCATGGTAATACCTGGAATACGTTTAACCGCATCACCAATATTAGCATCTGGGAATTTACCAATTTGATCGGTAGATACAATGTTAGTAATGTTCGCTTTGTTTTTCTGTGCATTTAATGCTTTAGCTTGTCCGCTATTGTACCCTGTAATTAAAACATCTTCTAAAGCTACAGACGAAGGACGAATAACAATAGTCACCTCTGCAGTTTGACCTGCTGTTACAGTCACGTTTTTTTCTGCAGTGGTATACCCAATATAAGTTACTTTAATCGCATGTTTTCCTTCTGGCACACCTACAATCGTAAATTTACCATCTTCATTAGATAGGTTCCCTTTACTTAAGGCTTCAATTATAACGTTACTAAAAGGGACAGAAAGACCATTTTCGTCGATCACCTTTCCTTGAATATTTCCATTTTGAGCAAATCCCAAAAATGAAAAGCATATTATAGTTAATAATAATGCGTACTGTTTTTTCATCATTTAAATATTTTTAGTTTGTGGGGCAAATCTAGGTTTCAAGCGCCGTTTCAAACTGAAATAAGTATTAACAAACGGTAACTTAAGCCCTAAAACAGGCTATATAGGATAGCAACATTAACACACCGGTAACATTCGCGTTATGATTATAAAACACCTCTAGAGATTTAGCAAATAGCCTTGCAAATCGGTTTTAGAATCGATAGGCAACTTTTTTCGCAGCCTATATCGCGCAATACGAACACTATCGGGGGTGATATGAAGAATAGACGCAATCTCTTTTGAAGACAAATTTAGACGTAACAACATACAAAGTCGTAATTCTGATGCCGACAACTCCATGTTAACTGCTTCTTTTAAATTTTTAAAATAATCAGGGTGAATTTTACCAAAGAACCCCATAAGTTCGGTCCATTCATTACCATTAACAAGATCAAAATCGATTTCTTTAGCAAGATCTTCTAATTTAGATTTTACAAATTCGCCATTTCTACTTTTTAAATTGGTCAGGGTTTTAGAAATATCAGAAAGTAGCTTATTCTTATGCGCAATATTTAAACTGTAATTTGTGAGTGCAGAAATTTTAATATCAATTTCTTTTTTCAAGGCTTCTTCCTCAGCAGTTTTAGCATCTAAATCCTTTTGAAGTATTTGTTGTTTGTATTCCAATATTTCTTGTTCTTGTCTTTTACGTTTCTTCATATAAATAAACAAAACAACAAACATCAAAAACATGGCAACACTCGAAATTAAAATAGCAAACTGACGGGTTTCGTTAATTTGATTTTGTTTCTTGAGCAGTACCAATTGCCCTTCGCTTTCTTTAACATGATAAAGAATTTCCATGGTACTAACCAAATCGGCGTTTCGACGTTTAAAATCTTCATCGTTTAAAGTGTTTTGTTGATACAGGAAATCGTAAGCATTTTTAAACTGGCCCATCTCAGCATAAGTTCTCGCCAAATCTTTTAAGGCGCTCTCTTTCTGACTCACGTTTTTAGTTTTCTTGGCCAAATTTAGAGCCTGTTGCGTATATTCTAGGGATTTTTCAAAATGGCCTTGCTTTCTGTTCACATCACCAAGGTTATTGATAATATTAATTTTTAAATCTGAAGCTTCGGCCTTTTCATAGTCGAATGCTTTTTGAAAATAAGTGTGGGCCAAATCATATTGCTCTAAATCTTCGTAGATACTTCCCATATTTTCATAAGTCGTGGCGAGTCCTGTACTATTGCCAAGGGTCTCAAAAATTTCAAGACTTTGTTTTTGATATCTCAAGGCCTTTTGATAGGCTCCTTGTTTTTCGGCTACCCCACCGAATAAGGAATTGGCCGTAGCTAAACCTTTCTGGAAGTTTATCTTTTTAGAAATTTCAATACTCTGATCTAAATAGAGTTTAGCTTCTCTAAATTGTTTCAGATTGTGGTGAATAGCTGCAATTTGATTGTTCGCATAAATGTAGAAGCTATCCTTTTTAACGTAATACTCTTGAGCAACATGATAGTTTTTAAGGGCCTCACTATCCAAGTTCAAGTTTTTATAAAAATCGGCAAGCTTCACATAAACTTGAGCCATTTTTAAGGAATCTTCAGCTTTTTGGGCCGCATTTAGGCGCTTTTTAAGTGCTTTGATTCTAAGTTCGTGAGAAACGGAAGTTTCTTCCTGTGCCTTTAGGGAGTGATTAACACAGAAAAAGGAAATAATAAGTAGGTATTTAATAAAATTCACGGTGCTATTTTTATTTAACAAAAGGATGCTAAATAACCCCATGAACATTAACAAAACATCATGCTAAGAACATGATTATATTAAAAAAAGAAAACACGAAAAGCCCTTCCTGAAAACAGAAAGGGCTTTTTATACTTTAAGAAAATATTTCTTAAGCCTCGAAAGGCTCGATAGAAACGTAAGATTTGTTATCTTTTTTCTTTGTGAACTTTACAAGTCCATCTACTTTAGCGTGTAAAGTATGATCTTTTCCTTGGTATACATTCTCACCTGGGTGATGTGTATTACCACGTTGTCTTATGATAATGTTACCAGCAATAGCTGCTTGACCACCAAAAATCTTAACACCTAAGCGTTTCGATTCTGATTCTCTACCATTCTTCGAACTTCCGACTCCTTTTTTATGTGCCATTTTATTTCGATTTTAGATTTTAAAATTAACTTAAAGCAGCTATTAAATCGGCTTTCTTCATAGAAGAAATTCCTTCAATTCCTTTTTCTTTAGCTAAAGTCTTTAATTCAGCAACTGTTAATTTACTCAAATCTTGAGTATCATCAGCTTTTGGTGCTTCAACTTTTGGCTCTGCTTTCTTCTCTGCTTTGGCAGCTTTTTTAGCTCCCGAAGTAGCTATACTTTCAATTACAATTTCCGTTAAAGATTGACGGTGTCCGTTTTTTACACGGTAACCTTTACGTCTTTTCTTTTTGAAAACTATAACTTTATCACCTTTAAGGTGCTTTAAGACTTTTGCTCCTACTTGAGCTCCGTCTATAGCTGGGGCGCCTACAGTTACATTGTCACCATCACTTACTAAAAGAACATTGTCGAAAGAAACTTCCTTACCTTCTTCAGTTTGTAAACGGTTAACAAAAACTTTTTGGTCTTTTTCAACTTTGAATTGTTGCCCTGCTATCTCTACAATTGCGTACATAGCGTAACGTTTTTATTAATTAATTTTGTTTAAAAATGAGTGCAAATATACGCCTAATTAATTAAACTACAAACGTTTTAGTCTTCATAGCCAATTATTTTTTAAACTTTTAAAAATACGAGAGCCCCCTACAGTATAAACAAACACAAATAAAACTCTTAAAAACCTGATTTACTTGATTTTGAAGTCCCTTTTCAAAATATTTAACAATGACAAACCTAGCATTTTATCATATTAAATCGCTTATTTTATTAGCTTTGCGACAAATAACTTATACTTAAACTCATGAAAACAATAAAACACCTTATACTACTTGTGCTAGTAACATCTTTTGCATTTAGTTGTAAAAACAAAAACGCCGAAGTTAAAACGGTAGAAGTTGAAACTGCAACAACATCAACAAATGAATTAGACCCCAATGCGACATACGCTAAAGCGGAATTTACCATCAAAGGGATGACTTGTGCCATGGGATGTGCAGCAACTATTCAAAAGAAAATCTCTAAAATGGATGGCGTAAAATCGGCTACTGTAGATTTTGAAAAAGAACTTGCTATGGTAGAATATGACGTAGCTAAAGTTAACCCAAAATCTTTAGAAAAAACCGTTATTGGCGTATCTGATACGTATTCGGTTACCGATATGAAAACCGTTGAAAATTTTGCAACTAAAACAGCTTGCAAACCAGGCTGCGAAAAAGATTGTTGCAAAAACGGCGTTAAAGCTGGAGAAAAAATGGCATGTAAAGCAGATTGCAAAGAAGCGTGTTGTGCAAACAAAACGAAAACAGCTTGTGAGCCAGGCTGCGAAAAAGACTGCTGCAAAGCAGGAATCAAAGCAGGTGAAAAAATGGCTTGTAAAATAGACTGTAAAGAAGCGTGCTGTAAGGAGAAAGAAGCTTAATTAATTATTTATTATTATTTCGGGTTAATCGTTTATACGTTTATTTGTGTATTCGAGGGGAACGCATTTAGTATTGACTAATTATTATTGATTATTGGGGGCACTACTTTTACAAATCAAGCAATTTTATACCGTCTTGATTCTTGTATCTTGAATCTTGATTCCCTCAAAGAAAAGCCAAATACTCAATTTAAAGCAAGCAGTCGAAACGTAAAACAAAGCCCGCGTTTCACGTTTCACGCTCAATTTTTCATAATTAACTTTTCCCTTAACAATAAACTACTTCCACTTTACGGTTTCCATAATATGCTTAATATCTTTCTGCAAGTAATTTGCTGCCGGCAAGATAGAATCGTAATTTGGTTTGGCGTAAAAATAAAGTGAGCCGGTTAAAAAATGCTTTACACTATCGGTGACATAAAACTGTGCCGGAGAGGCCACATCGCCTTTAACTTCCGCGAAAGCGCCATAAACTTTGCGCTTATAATTCTCGTAAGGGGTTACTGGAATTTCATCAGCTTTTATAGTGTGTTTTTGAGTAAAATTCTGGGCGTCTCTTAAAAAATCGTTGAGATTATTTTCGTTGTTATCAATAGACTTATAGGTTAAAAACAAAGTACCCTTTAAAGTGGGATACTCTAAGTTTACACCATAACTTTCCGTTGTGCCTCGTACTTTTTGAGATTTCACTTTAGTCGCAAGCGTGTTGATTTCAAAAGAAAAAGGCAAATCAAATTTTGAACCTTCGTACTTTGCTTCTGGATATTCCAACCTTAAAAAGGCTTTAGGTTTAGGTAGCAAATCTTCTTCACATGAAAAAAAGCAAACCACAAGTACTAATAGAAAATTTATTTTTGTCATTCTATAATTGTAAATTTTACAAGCTTGATGCGTTTTTTATCTAAAGCTTCAATTGTAAAAACGTAATTTTCAAAATTTATTTTACTATTTAGCTTTGGAAAACTTCCTGAAATCTCCAAAACAAAACCTGCGATGGTTTCTGCTTCACCTTTATTAGATTCAAAAACGGTTTCGTCTTCAATCTTGATAATTTTATAAAAGTCTTTTAAAGCTGTTTTCCCCTCGAAAACATAATTGTTATCATCTAACTTGGAGTAGGTTAAATCTTCATCATCGAACTCATCACTAATATCCCCTACAATTTCTTCAATAATATCCTCTAAAGAAATTAGTCCTGAAGTTCCGCCATATTCATCAACCACAACAGCCAAATGAACCTTTTTCTCTTGGAATTCGGTCATTAAATCATCCAATTTTTTATTCTCCGGAACAAAAAACGGATCACGTAATAAGCTCGTCCAATCAAATTGCTTTCTATCAATGTATGGTAGTAAATCTTTCACATACAAAATCCCCGCGATGGTATCAATATTATCCCGGTACACTGGAATTCGAGAATACCCATTCGCGATAACCTCTGGCATAATATCGGCATATTTCTGATCCATATTTAAAGCAAAAATATCGATACGCGGACGCATAACTTGTTTCGTGTCGGTGTTCCCGAAGGATACAATACCTTTTAAAATCTTGTGCTCTTCTTTGGTTGTGTCCTCTTCACTGGTAAGCTCTAATGCTTGTGATAGTTGATCAACACTAATATTCGATTTTTGTTTCCCTAGTTTACTGTGTATTCCTAAAGTTACACTACGCATAGGTAAGCTTATTGGAGATAATAAAAAGTCTAACACCTTTAAAGGGTACGCCATAAAAACGGCAAACTTCAAATTATTTCTGCTCGCGTAAATTTTTGGTAATATTTCACCAAATAATAAAATTAAAAAAGTAACGACAACAACCTCAATTATAAATTTAAGCTGCGGATTTGCCAAATGGCCAAACATAATATCCCCCAAAAAAGCGAATAAAATAACCACGGCAATATTTATAAAGTTATTAGCAACTAAAATCGTGGCCAATAATTTCTTAGGACGTTCTAAAAGTTTTTCAATAATTTCAATGCGCCTTGATTTTTGCTCGCCGCCGCCTTCTACATCTCCTCTATTTAAAGAAAAGAGCGCTACTTCGGCCCCAGAAATGAGCGCAGAGCACACCAAAAGCACAAATAATAAAATAAAGCCAAGCACTACCGGAAGGTCTTTGGCTATAATTAAGGACATTAAACTGGCAGGGTCAGGATCCAATGGCTATTGGTTTAGTTAGACTTAAATCTTGAAAAATCATAGTTTTCAAATTAAAATGGAAGATCATCTTCAGCACCTTCTTCGCTAGGTTTGCTAATTGGTTTGGCTGGAATTTCAGCTTTTTGTGGCGCAGCTTGACTTGAATTTGTATTAGAACCACTTTCTTTCTTCGTGGTTAAAAACGTAAAATCATTACAATGAATTTCGGTAGAATACCGCTCTAACCCCTTGTCGTCCGTCCACTTTCTGGTTTTTAAACGACCTTCAATATAAACTTTATCACCTTTACTTAAATACTTCTCACAAATTTCAGCACCCTTATTTCTAACAACAATATTATGCCATTCGGTATTTGTTACGCGCTCATTGGTTTGTCTGTTAGTATAGGTTTCGTTCGTCGCTAATGGAAATCGCCCAACGCAATTACCACCTTCAAAATAGTGCATTTTCACTTCATCACCTAAATGCCCAATAAGCATCACTTTATTTAACGTACCTGACATAATTTGTTTTAAAATTAGAAAGCAAAATTAGTTTAAATGCTTCACATGATTTTAAAATTAAGAAAAAAATGTGACGACTTAAACCTTAAGCCTCGAAAATAAGAAATTCTATGCCAACCACCATACATATAATAGGTTTCAAAAAACGCTAAAAATTGAAGCTTTCAATAAAATTACCTATCAATATAGGAACCGCATAATCCCGAATACGTCCCACTGGAATAACCTCTGTTTTTAACGCCTTAATATTCACAACCCAAAACGTAGTATATAAATGTTGATGTGATAATTTATGAACAATGGGCTCCTTATTATATTGACTCCATTTATATGCTTGCCCCTTTACCAGGTCATGCGCCTGCAACTCGGTTTCAAAAGCATCAGCATCCAAATTACTTTTAGATTCAACTAAAGGGAATTGATACAAGTTTTGCCAGATGCCTTTACCCTCTCGCTTCTCTAATAAGGTGTTACCATTATCATCAATAAAAACTAAAAAATTAAAATATTTCTTTTTCGCTTTCGCGGATTTGATTTTTACTGGCAACTCACCAATTCTATTAGTATTGAAAGCGACGCAAGACTCCTGAAACGGACAAACAACACATTCAGGGCTTTTGGGCTTGCATTGTATGGCGCCAAACTCCATAATGGCCTGATTATAATCGGAAGGGTTCTTTACATCTATAAGCTCTTGAGCCAAAGCTTTAAATTCCTTAGCCCCTTTTGACGAATTAATAGGCGTATCAATACCATAATAACGCGACAACACACGATACACATTGCCATCTACCACAGGAGCTACTTCATTAAAACAAAAAGAAGCTATAGCACTGGCCGTATAATCACCAACACCTTTTAATTTTAATAAGTCCTTATATGTATTTGGAAAAACACCATCCAACTCATTGACAACATATTTTGCAGAAGCATGTAAATTTCTAGCGCGTGAATAATACCCCAAACCTTGCCATAATTTTAAAACTTCGCTCTCTTCTGCAGCAGCCAAATCGAAAACTGACGGAAAATTAGTAATAAAAGCATCATAAAATGGTAACCCCTGATTCACTTGTGTTTGCTGTAAAATAATCTCAGACAACCAAATATGATAAGGATTCTTCGTTTCTCGCCATGGCAAATCACGCTTGTTTACTGAATACCAATTAATTAGCTTTTTTGAAAATGTCATACAAAATTTAAATAGAGCGCGTAAAAATAAACGTTTATAATATTAAATTTAAGTGAATTAGGTTTGAAATATTGAATATTTAATCCTTATATTTGCATCCCTTTTAGAATTTATAGTAACCCATAATAAAATATTAAAAATGACGAAGGCTGATTTAGTAGCAAAAATTTCTGAGAAATTAGGAATTGAAAAAGGTGATGTTCAAGCAACTGTTGAAACATTTATGGAAGAAGTAAAAACTTCTTTAGAAGCTGGTGATAATGTTTACTTAAGAGGTTTTGGAAGCTTCATTATTAAAACAAGAGCTGAGAAAACTGGTAGAAATATCTCAAAAAATACAACTATTAAAATACCTGCTCATAATATCCCTGCATTTAAGCCTGCAAAAGTTTTTGTTGAAGGCGTTAAAACGAATGTAGACGTTAAATAAGATTGCATATGCTGAATGCGATTCAGCAATTAAAACGAATTATTAATTTAAAAAGACACTATTTATGCCAAGTGGTAAAAAACGTAAGAGACATAAGGTAGCGACGCACAAACGTAAGAAACGTAGACGCGCTAACCGTCACAAGAAGAAAAAATAAATCAAAAAAGTAGTTAGATTAACTACTTTTTTTGATTTTAAAAACAACGAGTTCTTTGAAATGAGTTTTTAAGACTTTAAATAGTTTTATAAAACTCCACGGATTTAAAAAATCCTGTGGTCTGGTGTTCATTCACCAGATAAAAATAATGTATAATCCATCTATACGCTATAGTTGTTAGTTGTTTGTTTTTGGTTATTAGTTTAATACTTTTCAACCTATATCAAACAACTTTCAACTTTGTTGTATGGATAAAAATTAACACCATGGATAAAGAATTGATCATTCGATCTAGTTCCGACAATGTTGATTTTGCCTTATTAAAAGATGGAAAACTTATTGAATTACAAAAGGATGAAGATAGTAACGACTTTTCTGTTGGCGATGTGTTTATAGCCAAAATACGAAAAGCTGTTCCTGGACTAAATGCTGCATTTGTTAATGTAGGTTATGAGAAAGATGCGTTTTTGCATTATCATGATTTAGGTCCAAAATTACCTTCACTTTTAAAATTCACAAAACGTGTAAGCACAGGTAAACTAAAAGAATTTTCTTTAAAAAATTTCCCATTTGAAAAAGATATTGATAAAGACGGCAAAATAGTTGACGCCTTAAAATCAAATCAATCGCTATTGGTACAAATCGTAAAAGAACCTATATCTACCAAAGGTCCTAGAATAAGCTCAGAGCTTTCTATTGCCGGAAGATATATTGTTTTAGTACCTTTTTCTAATCGTATTTCTATTTCTCAAAAAATAGAAGATCGCGAAGAAAAGGACCGCTTAAAACGCTTGGTAAAGAGTATTACTCCTCAAGGTTTTGGCGTTATTGTTCGTACTGTAGCACAAGGCAAAAAAGTAGCAGAACTAGATAAAGATTTACAAAATTTGCTTAGTCGCTGGACGGCAATGTGTAAAAAGCTACACAAAGCACATCATCCAAGTAAAGTATTAGGAGAAATGAATAAAGCCTCTTCTATTCTACGAGATATATTCAACGATACCTTTACAAGTATTCATGTTGATGATGAAACGCTTTTTTATCAAATTAAAGATTATGTGCAAGAAATTGCACCAAAAAAAGAATCAATAGTGAAATTGTATCAGTCAAACGTTCCGATTTTCGAAAAACACGGAATCGAAAGACAAATTAAAACCTCCTTTGGCAAAACCGTTTCTATGGCAAAAGGCGCCTATTTGGTAATTGAACATACCGAAGCCCTACATGTTATAGATGTAAATAGCGGAAACCGCTCTAACAAAGCCAACAATCAAGAGGATACCGCGCTAGAAGTTAATCTAATCGCAGCTACGGAAATGGCCCGACAATTACGTTTACGTGATATGGGCGGTATCATTGTAGTCGATTTTATAGACATGACCAGTGCAGAAAATAGGCAGAAGCTTTTTAATCATCTTCGCGATGAAATGAAAGACGATAGAGCCAAACACAAAATATTACCTCCAAGTAAATTTGGATTGATACAAATTACAAGACAACGTGTACGTCCAGAAATGAACATTAAAACACGCGAAGAAAACCCAGATGCCATTACCAACGGAGCCGAAGTAGAAGCCCCAATTGGAATCGTGCAAAAGATAAACTTCGATCTTGAAAAACTATTCAAAAAAGACTACAAAAAGGTGACCCTAAACACACATCCTTTTATAGCAGCCTTCTTAACAAAAGGTGTTCCATCTATACGTTCTAAATGGTTTTTAGAACATAAAAAATGGGTGAAAATATTACCAAGAGATGCTTACACATATCTAGAATACCACTTTTTCGATAAAGATGGTAATCAAATTAAATAACCTAAAACCCCTTACTATTCATTTAGCTAGGGGTTTTTTGTTTGTCGTTCAGAAAGCGTTACGCCTAAAGAATCTTTTAATTATTCATGAGGTTCCACGATTCCTAGAAATGGCAAACTTTCATATTATTTCTATATCCAACAATAGCTTTTGGGCAATTGCAAAGCACCGCGCTTTCCGCTGTATCTTTTTTGTGCTTTTCATGTTTCAGCACACAACAAACTATTGCTCGAATTTCATATTTTTCAGCTTCAAACAAACTTCTAGTACAGCACAAAAAAGGATGCCGCTGCAATCGCTATTGCGGGTTGGCGTTTTTATAAAATATGTTTTGAAATTTTAAAAGAAAGCAAACAAATTAAGAAATTCTATTTTCTATATTTCAACTAAAACGTTGCATAGACCCTTCAGGTTTTGAAAACCTGAAGGGTCTTTTTATAAAAAAAACGCAAAATAGTATTGGAAGTTTAGCTTTACGACGCTCCTAACAAAGCCATTCTATATTTTACCATGTTAACAATAAGTTCCTTTGGCAATGGCTTATCTAATGGAAACTGAACCGAACCCTCCCCTTTTTTATAGGACTTTAATTCTAAATCAAACTGCTCCATGGTGGTTGGGTGCGGATAAAACCCAACGTGATTTTTATAACCGGCAATCATAAATTGCGCTTCCCTTTTATCGCCTTCTATCAACGCATAAGCAGGAATATTATAATTGAGTAATTCACTGGCCTTAGGTGCTGCTTTTAGAATGCAGGCCTTTAATTCCGATAGCATACGTTTTGTCTCCTCTGGTTGCGAGTCAAAGTTTTCTTCAACTGATATAAACTGATTTGCGCCACTCACAACGGTCTCGGCTATGCTTAGTACGGGAATTAAAAGTAAATAATTTTCGTTTAAACACTTTGCCAAATCAAAAGGTTTGGTGGACTTAGCAAATACTAACCAACTTTGGATTAAGCGCAATAACCCGTATTAAGTATAGGCATTGTTGGCTAAAGTACTTTGTTTGTTAGAATAGTGTATAATTTGTGATTGATATAATAATTTGCTGTTCCTAATTTTTGTTTAATCAATATTCCGTCTTTTGCTAATTTATTTAAGTAACTAGCGGCTGTTATTCTTGAGACACCTAGCTCTTTCTCTATAAATTCAATTTTGGTGTAAGGGTGTTGGAATAGGTTGTTTAACAAATCTTGACTATAAAATTTATAATTATTTCTTATTAGATGTTTATAGTCTAACATTAAAACTTGAATCTCCTTAATTACAGAAATTGTTTGTTTTGATGTTTGTTCTACAGCTTGTATAATATATAATAACCAATTCTCCCAATTACCTGAATCTCTTACATCTTGTAGTAGTTCGTAATATTTAGCTTTATTTTCTATAATGTATCTACTAAGGTATAGAATAGGCAAATCGAGTAAATCTTTCATTACAAGGTAAAGAACATTTATTATCCTACCTGTTCTTCCATTTCCATCATAAAAAGGATGAATGCTCTCAAATTGAAAATGAATTATAGCCATTTTTACGAGAGGGTCAAAGTTAGATAAATAGTCGTCATTAATAAATTCTTCTAGATTAGTCATTAATTCTTTAATCGTTTCGTAATCTTGAGGAGGGGTATAAACGACTTCGCCTGTAGTTCCATTTTTTAAAGAAGTACCAGGGACTTTTCTAAACCCTGCATTATTTTTTTCAAGTTCAGATTGAATTTCAATAATGTTATTATTTGTTAATATATTTCTTTTTGAAATTAATGAATATCCTAGTTTCAATGCAGAAATATAATTTTGGACCTCTTTAGCATCTAATGATTTTAAGCCGTCAAGGTTTAATTCAGCCTTATAAAGGTCATCGTGGGTAGTAATGATATTCTCAATTTCGGAACTATCTTTGGCTTCTTGAAGACCTAATGTATTTATTAAAATGTGTTCATTAGGAATACTTGATATTAAACCTTTTAATTCAGCTAAGGCTCTATGAGCTTCATTAAGTTTCTTTAAGACAGTTTTCGTCTCAATGTCTTTTTCTAGTGGAAGTTTTTTCAGTTTGAAGCTATTCATTATGATAAGAAAATGCGTTTTTCTATACAAAGATAATTCTTTTGATAAGAAAATTGAGTTTTCTTTACATATAAAAAGTAAGTGATAAGATTTTTAAGGATTCTTTATAAAACTCATTTTTGGTGAATTTCCACAATTCGAATTAGAAATAATTTTTGTCATGTTCTCTGATTTTTAATGCACATCCAAAACAAAAAGCTTAATAACCATAATAAGCATCCCTACAATACCACCCACAATGGCACCGTTTAAACGAATGTATTGAAGATCCTCACCTACTTTGCTTTCAATTTGTTTCACCAATTCAACATTCGATAATTTCTGTAAACTCTCACCTACCAATTCCCCTATTTTATGATGGTGCGTATCAATGAGTTGAAGTATTGTTGCTTTCAACCAAGCATCGGTTTGCTCTATTTTAGACCTATCGTCATGAAAGGCTTGTAGCGCATCATTTACCTTGTCACTAACAAGCAGTGTGTATTCGTTTTCACCATCAAACAAATTTTCTTTTATCATGTTTTTTAGGCGTGATAACCCCTGTTTTACGACTCCAGAATCTACCAAACGCTCTAAAAACTGTTCACCAAATTGATTTACATCAGCCTGGGCCTTTTCGTCGCCAGAAGTTAAACGGGCTCCATATTCATGGAGTTGCGCATCTAAAGCCACAATAATTTTATGTGTTTCAGGTTCCTTTTGTATGTCTTCAATAAGCTCTACTAACTGCTCCTGTATACCTGCTGCAATGCGTTGTGGTTTTATAGCCCCTAAAACCTGTCCAGCTCCAACCAACAAGCCTTTTATTGGAGAACCTTCTTTTTGCTTGTTTACCAGCACTTGAACCTCGGCAACCAAAAAACTTAAAGTCGACGCTGATCCTACTTTTTCTTTAAGCACCTCTAAAAACACTTGAAGTACACCATAATGATCCTTATGCGCAACGGTTTGTTTTAACAAGTTCCCAAGTGGTACCGCCAAGTTATTCCCTTTAATTGCGGGCTTAATAAGTCCTTCTAGAGTATGTACAACATCTTCATGGTCTAACTTTAAAACTAGAGCTTCCAATTCTGGTTTTAATGTTTTTCTAATGGTTTCCTGATTATCATCTTCCATTAAATAATCAACAATGGGCTTAGCCAAAGAAACTCCAGAAATTTTATCGCGTATCATCTCCTTAGACAACCATTCGTTATTCACCAAATCCACAATTCCCGCCGATAATTTCTCACGACTCTTCACGATAATATTGGTGTGTTTCTTTACCACTGGAATAGGAATTTCTTGAAAAAGTGCCCGTACGGCAAACCAATCGGCGACTCCACCAACTACTGCAGCCTCAAAACCAGCTAGCAGAATTTCAAGGGTATTCCCTTCATATATTTTATAGTATTTTAAAACCAGGGCAGTTACCATTAAAATAACAGCAATAGCCAATGAGCGGTTTCCTAATTTATTTTTTTTCATGAATCTATTTTTAGCGATCAGTGGTTGGTTACTTATACCAAATTTAGCAAATACAAACCAAACATAACCTCGATAGCTATCTGGATAAGAGGATTTTCGTGAGCAGGCTAGAACTAGCAATAAATTATATACGAATTTGTTGTGTGCTGGTTTTATTTTTTTTTCCGCCTTCTGCCCAATCCTTTGTTGTTGAATAATAAATTTTAGATTCTCCAAGACTTAATCCAAACCAAACTATATAAGTTGAGTCAGTTTTTTTCTCGTAAAAAGCTTTACTGTCTTCTAATTCAATCAGTCTAATTTCAGACGCATTTTTCGGTAATCTGTTTTTTTCCGTTTTAAATTGTTCTACTTTTTCAATTATTAATTTGGCATATTTTTCTCGCTCAATTTCCTCGCTACAAGCACTAATTACAAGTAATAATAAACATATTAATATTTTAAATTTCATGCTCTCTTTTTTATTTTAAAATCCATTTTTTGAAAATCAAAAGACCTATAATTGTTAGCCAACAAAGAATTTCTAAAATGTGAAAAGTTCTAATTGCGTTGCATAAGTCAATCCCAGAAACGAGTGAAATGCAATCAGTCAATTCACGTGTTTCATATTTCAAACTGACCATTGAATTAAATGCCATAATTACAAATTATGGTATTCCGATCATCCGTAAAATCAAGGCAATGATGTAAATCGTTTTCCTCAATTATTCTCGCTTTTCAGCTTGCACATAACACATGAATCTAAAATGCAAAAAGCTAGAACACCCTATAGCATATTCAAATAGTAAAACGAGATTCCCACTCAATATCATCAAATAAACACTTAATCTTTAAAACTTTTGTTAAAAACCCTAAAGTCCTGTTAACATCTAATCTTTATGGTTTTCACGGTGCGTAGTTGCATCAAAGACGTTTAATAAACCTATTCAAAATGAAAAACCTATTAAAAACCATTAGTATAATAGCCACAGTAACTTTAGTATTCACTTCTTGTAGTAGTGACGACAACCCCGCCGACAACAATTTGTTTGCAGGAACTTATGAAGGCGAAATTGGATTCAATAATGCCAACACGACAATTGCTACCGAAGACGGGAGCGTTTTTGTCACCAAAGTTGGTGATACCTATAATTTTAATTTCTCAAATAGTGACATACCAAGTATTAACGGTATTGAATTTGAAGAAGATGCCGAAACCAACATCAATATTGGCGGTAGCGAAACAAGCTATATAAAAATTGACGCAAGTGCTTTAAATATTTTTTACAATGAAAACGGTGAAACTTGGACCGCAAATTGTACCAGATAAGTTTACTAATTACTTTTTTGAACTACCCAAAAGGCTACTCATAAACCGAGTAGTCTTTTCAATTAAAATCTACAACAGAGATCATGCTTCTCTTTTGCTCCATATTCTAAAAAACAAATGATCAACGCCTACTTCAATAAATTATCACAAATTCTGGAAATTAACTTTACTGGCGAAATATACGCTACAGACTTGTATGATTTTATTTCAAGCTTTAAAACAAATCAATCGCACCCTAAAGAGCTTAAGGGGCTAATTACCGCAACCGATACTATTTTTAAATTTTCAATTAATGATTTAAGAACATTTAATCAAGCTAAAGCAGAATCTTTAGAACATTTTGACATGGCGATTATCGCCATTGTTATTAATGATTCATCTACTGCAGCTATGAGTACTTTATTCCAATTTCAATCTAAAAGCAAAAAATTTAAATTCAATATTTTTTCAACACATGAAGCTGCCAAATTTTGGTTAGACAGCTATAACATTTAACAAAAAAACCTTTCGGTTCTATGTTAACCGAAAGGTTTTTTATGTCTTCAACTTTGCGTTAGCAATTGCAGCCTTTCGACTACGCTCAAGATAAATTTCAAGTGCGACCGCCTGTCCTGAGCGCAGTCGAAGGATCTGGTAACGTTCAAATTAATTTAATGATCCTCGTGTAATAATCGAGTTAACTCATCTAATTTCGGAGTTAAGATTACTTCAATACGTCGGTTTTTGGCTCTGCCTTTTGGTGAATCATTAGATGCAATTGGAGCAAATTCCCCGCGACCTGCGGCCGTTAAACTCTCTGGATTAATCGCTTTATTTTCTCTTAAAATATTCACGATTGATGTGGCACGTTTTGTAGATAAATCCCAATTACTCTTTAAGGGACCATTAGCTTTATAGGGCACATTATCGGTGTGACCTTCAATTAAAACAGCAATTTCTGGATTTTGCCCTAATACCGTGCTAAGTTGTTCTACAACTTTACGCCCATCGGAGCCTACGGCCCAACTTCCTGAATTAAATAATAACTTATTTTCCATAGAAACATACACTTTCCCATCCTTTTGCTCTACGGTTAACCCTTTACCTTCAAAATCGGTTAGAGCGCTAGAGAGCGCATCCTTTAAAGATGTCATCGCCGCATCTTTTGCTGCTATAACACCTTCTAATTCAGCCACACGGTTAGAACGGTCTTCCAACTCTTTTTTAAGCCTTTCTAATCGGGTAATCTCGGCAGACAAGGCTTGTTCTTTAGCCTCAAGTTCTACCAACAAAGATCTATTTTTCTCAGAATTTGAAGCTATGGCACGTGAACTGTTTTTTTCCAAAGCACTGTATGACGATTTTAAAGCCTCCAAATTGGCTTGAGCGGCTTCAAAATCAGCTTGAAGTTTATTACGCTCGGCAATAGCATCATCGTAAGCTTTCTTAGTTTGTTTAAAATCATATTCAGCCTGAGCCTTCGATTTTAATAAAATTTCGTAGTCTTCGTTTAAATCTCGGTTTTCCTTTTTTAGCTCGGCATATTTGGCTTCTAAATCCTTATATATTTTAGGGGATACGCAAGACGCCAAAACAGCCATCGTTAAAATGGTAAAAACACTTTTTTTAATCATGTTGTTTTGTTTTAATAGTAAATAAGTAGTTAATACATGTTTAGTTAATTTTCAAGCTCTAATAAAATCGGACAGTGATCACTGTGCACAGCCTCTGTAAGTATAACGGCTCTTTTTATTTTATCTTGTAAGGGTTGCGAAACCATGGCGTAATCTAATCGCCAACCCTTGTTATTTGCTCTAGCGTTGGCGCGGTAGCTCCACCAGCTATATTGTTGCAATTCAGGATTTATATGACGGAAAGAATCTATAAAACCACTATCAATAAATCTGCCAATCCAATCCCGTTCTTCAGGTAAAAACCCCGATACGCCTTTCATTTTAGGATTGTGAATATCAATTTCTTCATGACAAATATTATAATCGCCACAAATCACCAAGTTTGGGTGTTCCAATTTGAGGTTATTTATGTAGTTCTGGAACATATCCATATATTCCAATTTGTGCTCTAATCTGGCCATATTTGTTCCAGAAGGCAAGTACAAACTCATGATAGAAACATGATCAAAATCGACGCGTAAATTTCTACCTTCGAAATCCATAGATTCAATACCTGTACCATATTCTATATGATTTGGTTTTGTTTTACACAAAATCGCTACGCCGCTATACCCTTTTTTTTGAGCGCTAAACCAATAGTGGTAATTATATCCCGCTTCTTCAAAAAGCGTTAAATCCAATTGTTCTTGTAAGGCTTTAATTTCTTGAAGGCAAATAACATCTGGATCTGCACTTGTTAACCATTCTATAAAACCTTTGTTTAAAGCGGCTCTAACACCATTGACATTGTACGATATAATTTTCATTTGTGAATTAATTTAGAAAGCTTTTAGCCTAAGTTTTGGAAACACACGTTTAAAGCATGTTAATTTTAGCTAAAATAAATAATACGTTACTTTTACCCTATTATTTTACAGCAGTTTTAACAGGTTACACCTACAAAATAATTTAAGAGATTTTCAGTTTAAGTATCTAATGAAATTTTTTACTTGTATACTTTTGTTTTTCATTGGTTTTTGTGGATTCTCACAAACCAACCCCTCCAACTATAGATCGAAAAAAGTTGCAGTAAAAGACAGCATTTTAATTGAAAATGTAAGTATAAATTCTAGTGCTTTTTCTGTTCAAAATAAAGACAACGCTCTAATTGATTCTACACTATATGTGGTCGATTTTTCGAAAGCTATTTTAACTTTTAAAAAACCGATTGATACAGACACTATTATTATCAATTATTTGAAATTCCCCAATTTCTTAACCAAAACCTACAAGAATCTTGATGAGAATATTATCGTAAACAATAATAGTCAGACTCGAAATTTACACAAAATCAAACAGTCAAATTCAACTAAATCCTTCGTTCCTTTTGATGGTTTAACCACCTCGGGGAGTATTTCTCGAGGCGTCACTGTTGGAAACAATCAAAGTTCTGTTTTAAACAGTGAATTAGATCTCCAAATTACAGGAAAATTAAACGATAAAGTTACTTTACGAGCCTCTATTCAAGACGCTAATATCCCTTTACAGGAAAGCGGCTATTCCCAAAGGCTGGATGAATTTGATCAAGTTTTTATCGAATTGTTCAGCGACCGCTGGAACATTCGTGCTGGTGATATCGATCTTGTAAATACCGATTCCTATTTTGCCAAATTCTCTAAACGTGTACAAGGTTTAAATTTTAAAGTCAATTTAGGTCCAAAAGAAAAGGCCACCAACCTTTTTGCCGCTGGAGCAATTGTTCGCGGGCAATTTACACGCAGCCAGTTTACAGCTCAAGAAGGCAATCAAGGACCATACAAACTTCAAGGACCAAACGGCGAATTGTTTGTACTTATCGTTTCGGGAAGTGAAACTGTTTATGTGAATGGCGTGGCTGTAAAACGTGGAGAAAACGAAGACTATATTATCGATTATAACGCTGGAGAGATTATATTCAACCCAACATTCCCAATCACTTCCGAGATGCGTATTACTATCGATTATCAATTTAGCGAACGTAATTACACCCGATTTGTGGCGTATGGTGGTGGTCGCTTTGAAAGTAAAAAACTAAAAATAGGGGTTTCAATTTATTCTGAACATGATGCCAAAAACCAACCACTTCAGCAAAATTTATCCGAAGATCAAGTTGAAATTTTAGCACAAGCCGGAAACGATAAAACCAAAATGGTTTCTCCTTCAGAATCACGAGCAGAATACAATCAAAACAGAATTTTATATAAAAAAGAGGTGCTAAATGGTGTAGAGCAGTTTGTTTTTTCAAACGATGAAAATGACGAACTCTACAACGTTACTTTTACTTTTGTTGGTGCAAACCTGGGCGCTTACACCTTAAGTAGTATAAATGCCATTAATAATATTTATGAATATGTTGGAGATGGTCTTGGTACTCATGCGCCCATAATTCAACTGGTGGCACCTAAAAAAATACAACTTGCCGTAGTAAACGGGAGTTACAAACCTTCTGAAAAAACAACTATTAGCTTTGAAGGCTCGGGAAGTAAGCACGATGAAAATCTATTTTCAGTAATCGACGACGATCAAAATGATGGGTTTGCTGGAAAAATAACCATGCAACAAGCCCTTATTAAAAATGATAAAAACTGGAACTTAAACTTATTTCTGGATAATGATTATATAAGTGCCAATTACCGCAATATTGAAGGCTTATACAACCCAGAATTTAGCCGCGATTGGAACCTTGACCAAACCGATTTATATGGTATAGGTTTCAATTTGGGAAATCAAAATTTACTAAATACTGGCGTGCAACTCATTCACCAAGAAAAAGGGCTTATTGATTATAAATTTGAACACTTAAATTTCTCTGAAGGATTTACTGGAAATCGGCATTTGGCTAACATTAATTTAAAGTTGAATAAATTCAATATTATCTCCTACTCTAGTTTTCTCAACTCGAATGCGACGGTAAACAACTCTATATTTTCAAGGTCCTATAACCGCATCACTTATAGTTTGAATAAAACCTGGGTAGGCACAAAATTGGCTTTTGAAAACAACGAACAGAAAAATAATGCAACGCAAACCCTCACGGCTTTAAGTCAGAAATTCCAAGCTTACGAAGCCTTTGCAGGTGTAGGTGATAGCACGAAGGTTTTCGCTAAAGTGGGGTATATACACCGTATTAACGACAGTATTCGAAACAACAGACTAGAAAAAGTTAACACTTCTAATACGGTTTATCTCGATTCTAGAATGGTTCAAAATAAAAACACCAATCTATCTTTATACGCCAATTACCGAACCTTAAAAAATGAAGATGAGCGCCTGGAAGACGAACATTCATTAAATTCCAGGCTGCAATACAGTCAGAAACTATTCAAACAAATGGTACACTGGAACACCATTTTTGAAACGAATTCGGGTACTTTACCTCTTCAAGATTTCACTTACGTGGAAGTTGAGCCAGGGCAAGGCTCATATACATGGATAGACTATAACAACAACGGCATTCAAGAACTTGAAGAATTTGAACTGGCGCAATTTCAAGATCAAGGTAAGTATATTCGAGTGTTTCTACCCAACCAGGTTTTTGTTAAAACCCATCAAAACAGGCTTAGTCTATCTTTAACTATTAACCCGTCTACTTGGGGGGTCTCAAAGCATAAAACGAAAAAATTCTTCTCACATTTTTACAACCAAACTAGTTTTCTTATAGATCGAAAAATTGAAAGAAACACTAATGGTTTTGACCTTAATCCGTTTGAAGATAACGAAGATGATTTGCTAGGGTTACAAAGAAACTTTAGAAACGTTTTCTTTTTTAACCGTGGAAAACAACGTTACACAACCTCTTATACCTACCTTGAAAATTCAACTAGAAATATACTTTCCATAGGTTTTATTGAAAATAATTTGAGTAGTCATCAGTTAAATTTCAATCATAAAATCGCTGAAAACTGGCTTATCAATATGCTTTCCGCCTTCAATACAAATGAAAGTAAAAGTGAGAATTACTCGAGTAAAAATTACAATCTTGATGAATCAATTTTAAACCCTAAATTATCCTATCTCTTCAATACAAATTCAAGTTTCGATATTTTTTATCAGCACACAAATAAATCAAATACCATTGGAAATGGAGAAACCCTAAAACAACAGAAATACGGCACGTCTTTCTCATTTGGAACCAGTCAAAAAAGTGCCATAAACGGGGAGTTCAATTTTATTTCAAATGCTTTTGAAGGTGATGCAAATACCCCTGTAGCATATCAAATATTAGAAGGCTTACAACCTGGAAAAAACTTTACATGGAGCTTATTGGCTCAAAGAAAACTAACTAAGTTTTTAGATTTGAATTTAAGTTACTTCGGAAGAAAAACAGAAACCAGTAAAACTATTCATTCGGGCTCTGTGCAATTGAAAGCTTATTTCTAATAGAAACAGACTTCTGATAGGCTGTTTTAAATAGCCCTTTATAAACGTATGTATTTACTAAAAACCATCTTCAACTACAGCCTTTGGCAGACTAGCATGTTTTTCTAAAAGTACTTCGTAATAAAGAGCTCTTGCCGCTTTATATTTTTCACTATTTTCAATAGTAGGATTATTTCTAAAATGATTGCCAGCTGTATTAAAGGAGGACAAAGCAGCCTCTAATTTTCCAGACCAATTAATAACATTGTAAGATTTGCTCTGCCTAAGCTTACGGCGGTCTTCTGGGTGTTTTGATGTAGAAAAAATAGTAAAATATGTTAATGAAGCCATTTTTAATTTGAAGGCATTCATTTGTTCTTCTCTATAGTTTAAATGTTTCATATTTATAATTTTTAAAGTAAACACCCGTCTATAAAACACTGTAAATCAACAAGAACACAAGTGTTTTAAAAAGCAAATTTCACCAAATTACTTGTATACTGTCGCATACTTAATTTGAATTATATGCGACAGTATAGAGTTAAAACGGTATTACATAAAATTATATAGAAGACGCAGGAAGCGGTACCACATATGTAACAAACTATACAACTATTGTTACACGCTCAATTAAACCAATTAATATGCGGTATTTAGTGGTAAAAACATTTGTTTTCAGTCATTAGCAAAAAGAAATTTAACGAATGATGAGCTATTGGTAGGACCTAAAATCATCGGCCTTTTCAAAAAGGTTAATGATGGCTTTAACAGCGTTTATGTAAAATTCTGGTTGGATTTTATCGAAGGTATCGGTGGGCTCATGATAATCTTTATGATCGTCTACTCCAAAATATAAAAATGGAATATCTTCCTTGAAAAAATTCATATGATCTGAGGCATAAGTCCAGTTCTCTAATCCGTCGTAACCATCATGACCAGCAACAAAATTAATGCTACAAGCTTCCTTTGAGTCTTTGTAAATGTTTTCTAGTTTTTTATTATGAGAAGTACCAACAACAAACAAGGTATTGCTATCACTACGACTTACCATATCTAAATTTAAATTGAGGACGATTTTTTTTGATTGAATCAAGGAACTTTCCACAAAAAACTTAGACCCTTTAAGGTTGAGCTCTTCGGCATCAAAAGCAGCAAAGATTATAGAATGTTTAGGCGGATGTTTTTTGAAGTATTCAGCAAAACTAAAAAGCGCACAAACACCAGAAGCATTATCATCGGCACCATTGTATATTTCTCCATTTATAATCCCTTCATGATCGTAATGCGCACTTAAAACAATATAATCCTCGGGGAATTCTGAACCTTTAATTTCCCCTAAAACATTTATCCCTTTGTAATAGGTATGCGCTGTGGTAAAACTAAACGGCTGTTCGTAATTTTTAATAAATGGTAAAACATCCAACGCGTAAAATTGATTCACGATAAACTGTTTCGCTTTTATACCGCCTTTAGTTCCTGTTTTCCTACCTTCAAAGGCATCAGAAGACAATGATTTTAGATGTTTTAATAAAGTTACTTCATCAAAGTAACTTTCCTTACAATGCGCTAATTGAGCAGGTGCTATTAATGACGAAAACAACGCAAAAAAGCATATTACAAAAGTTACTCTAATCATAGGTTTAGGCGATCAAACTTGGGTTACCACAAGGTAAAAGTATAACTAAAAAAAATGGTCACAAAAAAAGCCCATATCAAAAAACGATATGGGCTTTCATTTATTATTAATGAAATCTTATTTAAGCGATGCTTTCATAAGTTCTCTATTCATTCTAGCAATATTGTCTAATGAAATTCCTTTCGGGCATTCCACTTCACAAGCACCAGTATTTGTACAGTTACCAAAACCTTCAAGGTCCATTTGTGCTACCATGTTTTGAACACGTTCAGCAGCTTCTACCTGACCTTGTGGTAATAAAGCATATTGTGACACCTTAGCTCCTACGAATAACATCGCAGATGAGTTTTTACAAGTGGCTACACAAGCACCACAACCAATACAAGTTGCAGCATCCATAGCTTCATCGGCAGCGATCTTTGAAATTGGTAAAGAGTTCGCATCTTGCGTGTTTCCTGAAGTGTTTACAGAAATATATCCTCCAGCATGTTGAATACGCTCAAAAGCCATTCTATCAACGATTAAATCTTTTATCACTGGAAAAGCAGCTGCTCTCCATGGTTCAATTGTAATGGTATCTCCATCGTTAAACATTCTCATGTGTAACTGGCAGGTTGTAATACCACGATCTGGACCGTGTGCTTCACCGTTAATATATAAAGAACACATACCACATATTCCTTCACGACAATCATGATCGAAAGCAACTGGCTCTTCACCAGAGTTTACCAATTGTTCGTTTAAAACATCCATCATTTCAAGGAAAGACATATGCTCTGAAATATCGGTTACTTTATAATCGACCATTTGACCCTTTGCATTCGAGTCTTTTTGTCTCCAAATTCTAAGCGTTAAATTCATATTATCCATAATGTCAATCTTATTTGTATGAACGTTGTTTCAGTTCAATGTCTTTAAATTCTAATTCTTCTTTATGTAAAACCGCATCAGCAGGTTCTCCTTTATACTCCCATGCAGCAACATAAGCATAGTTTACATCGTCACGTTTCGCTTCACCTTTTTGCTCGCCGTCTAATTCAACAGACTCTTCTCTAAAGTGACCACCACAAGATTCTGCTCTGTTAAGCGCATCTTTTGCAAATAACTCACCTAGCTCAAGGAAATCTGCTACACGTCCTGCTTTTTCTAATTCAGGGTTTAATTCGTTAGCTCTTCCTGGAACTTTTACTTCTTTCCAGAATTCTTCACGAATCGCTTTAATTTCGGCCATAGCCTCAGTTAAACCTTGTGAATTTCTTGACATTCCTACTTTATCCCACATCACTTTTCCAAGTTTCTTATGGAAATAATCTACAGATTTTGTTCCGTTGTTGTTCATAAAGAAACTGATACGATCTGTAACTTCTTTTTCAACAGCGTCAAATTCTGGCGTATTTGTTGGAATGGTTCCTGTTCTAATATCATGAGATAAATAATCTCCAATAGTATAAGGTAATACGAAATAACCATCAGCTAAACCTTGCATTAAAGCAGAAGCTCCAAGTCTGTTTGCACCGTGATCAGAGAAGTTAGCTTCACCAATACAGTATAAACCTTCAACCGTAGTCATTAAGTTATAATCAACCCAAACACCTCCCATGGTGTAGTGTGTTGCAGGATAAATCATCATTGGTGTTTTGTATGGATCTTGATCTACAATTTTCTCATACATTTGGAATAAGTTTCCGTATTTCGCCTCAACGATGGCTTGTCCTAATTCGTATATTTTTTCCGCGGAAGCGTTTTTAATATTATGAATTTTGGCTTGTTCATTTCCGTAACGATCAATAGCCGCTGCGAAATCTAAGTAAACAGCTTCTCCTGTTGCATTTACACCGAAACCAGCATCACAACGTTCTTTAGCAGCTCTTGAAGCTACATCACGTGGTACTAAGTTACCGAATGCAGGGTAACGTCTTTCTAAGTAATAATCTCTATCGGCTTCAGCAATATCAGTAGGTTTTAATTTCCCTTGCTGAATCGCTTTAGCGTCTTCTATTTTTGCTGGCACCCAAATACGACCATCGTTACGTAAAGACTCAGACATCAATGTTAATTTAGACTGATAATCTCCTGAACGTGGAATACAAGTTGGGTGAATTTGTGTATAACAAGGGTTTGCGAAATACGCCCCTTTTTTATGAATTTTCCAAGCTGCGGTCGCATTAGAACCCATCGCGTTAGTTGAAAGGAAATAAACGTTTCCGTAACCACCAGTTGCTATAACAACGGCGTGTGCTGAATGACGTTCAATTTCACCTGTAATTAAATTACGAGCGATAATCCCTCTTGCTTTTCCGTCAACTTTAACAACGTCAAGCATTTCATGACGGTTATACATTTCAATTTTACCACGAGCAATTTGTCTATTCATTGCTGAATACGCTCCTAATAATAGTTGTTGTCCTGTTTGTCCTTTCGCATAGAATGTTCTTGATACAAGAACCCCACCAAACGAACGGTTATCTAATAGTCCACCATAATCACGCGCAAAAGGAACCCCTTGAGCCACACATTGATCGATGATATTACCTGAAACCTCAGCTAAACGGTACACGTTAGCCTCACGAGAGCGGTAATCACCACCTTTTACGGTATCGTAAAATAATCTATAGTTTGAATCCCCATCACCTTGATAGTTCTTCGCTGCATTGATTCCCCCTTGTGCTGCAATAGAGTGCGCACGTCGTGGTGAATCTTGATAAGCAAATGCTTTTACTTTATATCCTAGCTCGGCTAACGTTGCCGCTGCTGAACCTCCTGCTAACCCTGTACCAACAACGATAATATCTATATTACGCTTGTTTGCCGGGTTAACTAAATTGATATGATTTTTATAATCTGTCCATTTATCTTTAATTGGACCTTTTGGTATTTTTGAATCTAAAGCCATTTTATTGAAGATTAATGGTTAAAAAAGTGATAAAGTGCTACAAAAACAAATCCTACTGGAACAAAAATCGAGTAAGCTTTACCTATTGCTTGTAAGGTCTTTTTTCTACCTGCAGTACCTCCCATAGATTGGAAAGCTGAAGTAAAACCGTGCATTAAGTGCAAGGCTAAAAACACAAAAGCTACAACATAAGCTCCCACGCGTACTGGGTTTACAAACTTATGAACTAGCTCTTCGTAATAACGGTATCCTTCAACACCTGCCATGGTACCAGACCAATCGCCTTTTATAAATTTGGTGTTAATTTCTGGAAACCAGAAATCAATGAAGTGTAAAACAATAAATGCTAGAATGGCAACACCACTCCAGATCATATTTCTACTTACCCATGAAGAGTTTGCTGCACCATTATTTTGAGCATAAGAAACACCGTTTGCTTTTTTGTTTTTTAATTCTAATATGAATCCCATGATAAAATGGAAAACCACACCAAAAATTAAAACAGGCTGCAAGGCAAATTGAATTAAAGGATTTGTACCCATAAAGTGCGACACTTCATTAAAAAGGTCTGGACTAATTACAGATAAAAGATTAATAGCTAAATGCTGAAGCAAGAAAAACATGAGAAAGAAGGCTGAAAGTGCCATAGCTACTTTCCTCCCTATCGAAGATTTAAAAAATCCGTTCATTTTGATTAAATTATTTAAGATTCTAGCAAAGGTAGGTTAGAC
Organism: Pseudotamlana agarivorans; assembly: GCF_018860245.1. Classification (GTDB taxonomy): domain Bacteria; phylum Bacteroidota; class Bacteroidia; order Flavobacteriales; family Flavobacteriaceae; genus Pseudotamlana; species Pseudotamlana agarivorans_A. The sequence continues at coordinate 411,402 of NZ_JAHKPD010000012.1, read as the reverse complement.
GCGAATTATAGGCAAATAACATTTGTCATGTTTTTGTTATTTAGAATCATTTTAATTAACTACGTATTTATACTTAGTATGAGCTAAAAATACGTAGTTTTTATGTTTTAGTCCACAATCACTTTTTTTGTTAACGCCCCATCTTTAGCCAAAATTTTAACAAAATAAACACCCTTTGTAAGGTTCGTTAAATCAATAAGCTCAACAGGTGTTGGATTATCCATATATTTTTCCAAAACCTGTCTTCCGCTAACATCATAAACAATTAATTGAACTGATTTTAATGCATCTGCGCCTTGAACATAAAGCAAACCATTTGTAGGATTTGGATATAATTTAAAAGAATCATGTCCGGCAACATGCCCCGCTGTACTTAAGGTACAACCAGAATGACCTATAGGGACCATGGCCGATTTACCCCCAAAGCAAGGCGCCACAGGCAGACTGCCCAAACTATTTCTGAGTATAACAGCACCGGCTAATTTATTATCATCAGACAAATCTCTAATTTGCTGACCTCTAGATGTTGAGTAATGCATTATATCCCCAAATTCATTAATAACATGCCCCAACTGGTGCGCGTGGCCTAATTCATGCAAAGAGACGTCTTGAAAATCTACGAAAAAACCAGGGCTGCCGCCACCAAAATGCCAAGAGGCTTCATTATCAAACACCATATCTATATCCGTTGGAAAAACCTCAGAATCATTTAAAACATCATTATTATTGGCACAAAGTGTAAAAGAATAGGTTGTTCGCCCTAATGTACCATCAGGCAATTCAGTACCATTGTCGAACCTCACTATATTCACACCATCTGAAGGATCTGCTTTATCAACTGATGTCACTGGACCTATACCAAAATTAACACCAGTTTCACAACGCCAAGTCTCTAAGGCCGTAAAAAAGTCATCTTTAGCACCGGGATGTTCATTGTCGGCATTAAAACTTGTTTCCAATTGAAATTCATACCCCCCGCTGCCATCATTATTCACTAAACGTGTTGGGAACGCATAATTCTTAGAACCACTTCCAGCATTTACATTAAAAACAGCATTAAGCAACGCGTAAGTCACGGTTAAAACATCGACCGACTCAATAACGTTAGCGCTAGCATCGGTTACACGAATAGTACCTGTTCCGGCCTCAGTTGGCACTTGTACCGTAATTTCATTTGTTGTCCAACTTATAATTTGAGAATCCAAGGCATCAATAAAATCGGCATTAGCCATATCGTCCTCCCCACCTGTATCGGCATTTCTAAAACTAACTTTTCCTTGAACTAAACCAAATCCACCAGTAGCACCACTTGCTTTAGAAATTTTAATTGTAGAACGCGTACCAGCAGTAATGTTTGTAGGCGAAAACGATATTCCAGATGGCACTAAACTACTCTTAGCTTCATTTAACCTAGAAGTTTCGTTATTAACACTAAAAGCTCTTACAATTTTATAATGAAGCTTGGTAAACTTTGAGAGTTCATTATAAAAAGTACGCACTATTCCTTTTTTAGTAGAAAAAGGATTGGCTACAGCATCACTATATAAATTATACTTATAATAACCTTGAACACCACTATAGGCCTTATAATAATTAGTAGCATCTAGCCCTAAATCTGAACTATTAATTAAAGTAAAAACCCCCAAATCACCAACATTTAATTTCAAACTATGGGTAACTATTTGGCAATCGAAACCTACAGTACCACCAGCCGTGACGAGATCTATTTTCGACACAACCTCCCCTTTAAACACTTTATATACTTCAATACTATTTTTTGTATAAATGTGATTATCTGCCCCCCAAAAAGCTGTTTTTGAAATCACTTTACCTTCGATTACTAAATCTGAGTTTTGAATTTGCTTCTCAAGTGGTATTTCCCTCAAATGACCTTGAGAAAAAACAAATGTTCCTGTAAGCAAAAACAAGAACGCAAACAGTCTTATTTTTTTTATTGTATAATATTTAGCCCCCATCTTATTATGCATTTAATTAACAATTAACGTATTAACATCAAAAGTAGCAAATTATACCTTATGTTTTATTCAGAATCATTACTTTTATACCCCTTATAAATTTCCTATAAAAATGAAATACACACCTATTAATAGTAAGCTATTTATTAAAAATCGTGAAAATTTTAAAGCAAAAATGCTCCCTAACAGCTTAGCTGTTTTTAACTCAAATGATATTTATCCCGTAAGCGCCGATAGCACATTGCCTTTCGAGCAACATCGTGATATATTTTTCTTAAGCGGCGTAGACCAAGAAGAAAGTATTTTAGTGCTTTTCCCGGACTGCCCAAAAGAGAAACATCGTGAGATTTTATTCTTAAAAGAAACCAACGAACACATCGCCATCTGGGAAGGTGCCAAACTAACAAAAGAAAAGGCATTAGAAACTAGCGGAATTAAAACCGTTTACTGGCTGCAAGACATGGAAAAAATCATGTTTGAAATCATGACGCAATGCGATACGGTTTACATAAACACCAATGAACATTACCGCGCCAATGTTGACGTTGAAACTCGTGAAGACCGTTACACAAAATGGCTAAAAGAAAAATACCCTGCACATCGTGTTGCTAAAAGCAACCCGATCTTACAACGTTTACGTGCTGTAAAAGACGATATTGAAATTGATTTAATTCAACAAGCTTGTAATATTACAGAAAAAGGCTTTCGCCGCATTTTAAACTTCGTGAAACCAGGCGTTTGGGAGCATGAAATTGAAGCTGAATTCATGCACGAATTCTTAAGAAACCGTTCCAAAAAATTCGCTTACACCCCCATTGTTGCTTCAGGAAACAACGCGAACGTATTACACTATGTTGAAAACAACCAACAATGTCAAGCTGGTGAGCTTATTTTAATGGATGTAGGCGCAGAATACGCAAACTATTCAAGCGACATGACGCGTAGCGTTCCGGTTTCTGGAAGATTTACCGATCGCCAAAAAGCAGTTTACAACTCGATTCTTCATGTAAAAAAGGAAGCCGAAAAAATGCTTATTCCTGGAACCGATTGGGCGCAATACCACGTTGAAGTAGGCAAAATGATGACTAGCGAGCTCTTAACACTTGGTTTATTAGACAAAGCTGATGTTCAAAATGAAGACCCAGAATGGCCTGCGTATAAAAAATATTTTATGCACGGGACTTCTCACCACATGGGACTTGATACTCACGATTACGGTATTTTAACCGAACCCATGCAGGCAAATAACGTGTTTACCGTTGAACCTGGTATTTACATTCCGAATGAAGGTTTTGGTATACGTTTGGAAGATGACTTGGTAATTCAAGAATCTGGAGCCCCAATCAACTTAATGAAAAACATTCCAATTGAAATAGAGGAAATTGAAGATATCATGAACGCCTAAGCGTTCAAATAACTCAATAAAATAATAAAAGAGGCTGCTTGAAAAAACAAGACAGCCTCTTTTTGCATACAAAACAGAGTAATATTTTTAAAGAGTGACTAATTCAAATAAATAATCATTAAGTTTTTGCAGCGTATTAATTTTATCTTTTGAATCAATTAATAACGATATGTTGTTCTGACTTCCACCGTAAGAAATCATTCTAATTTTTACGTCTTGTAATATTTTGAATAACTTAAACGTATCATCGTGATTTACAACTTCATGCCCCACTAAACACACAATACTTTGGTTTTTATCTACCTCAATCGTGGCAATTTTATCTAATTCAGCCAAAATAGGCTCTAAATGTGAATCGTCATCAATAGTTAATGATACCGCAACTTCAGAAGTGGTAATCATATCGATTGATGTTTTATAAGTTTCGAATATTTCAAACACTTTCTTTAAGAAACCGTGTGCTTGCAGCATACGAGCCGATTTAATTTTGATAGCCGTAATACCATCTTTAGCGGCTATAGCCTTTATACCATCACCTGCCGTAATACTAGAAATTAAAGTACCATGAGCAGAAGGCTCCATCGTATTCTTTAAACGAACTGGAATATTATCAGCTCTTACCGGAGTTACCGTTTGTGGGTGCAATATTTTTGCTCCGAAATACGCGAGTTCGGCAGCTTCATCAAACGACAAGTTTGAAATTGGGTGTGTATTTCCAACGTGTCTTGGATCGTTGTTATGCATACCGTCGATATCTGTCCAAATCTGAACTTCTTCAGCAATAACAGCAGCACCAATTATAGTCGCCGTATAATCACTACCTCCACGTTGTAGGTTTGAGATTTCATCTTCCGTATCTAAACAAATAAAACCTTGAGTGATGTATATTTCTGAATCTGGAGTCGCCTCAAATACTTTTTTAAAGTTTTCCTTAATATAAGTGATATCTGGCTCCTTATTTTCGTCAATACGCATAAAGTCTAAAGCTGGCAATAATGCCGAACTTACACCTTCTTGATTTAAATAGGCATTAAACATAAATGTAGAAAGCAATTCGCCTTGCGCCACAATTTGATTTTCTAGAGTTGTTGAAAACGACTTTGAAGCACAACCTTCTAAAAAGCTAAAAACATCTGAAACATACGATTTTACAGCAGCGTTTAAATCGGCATGCTGTAAAAGATTATCGATAGTTACTTTATAAGCAGCATGAAGCGTTGTTACTTTTTCAATAGCAGCTTTAGCCTGCCCATCTTTAATATCTTGGCCAATAGCAACCAATTGATTTGTGGTTCCAGACATCGCTGAAAGCACTACAACTTTTTTCGCACCATCGTTAATAATATTTTTAACGTTGGACATATTTTCCACTGAACCTACAGACGTCCCTCCAAATTTTAATACTTTCATTGTCATCAATTTGGCAACGAAATTATAATTCATTTAGCTAACTACGATGTTTATTAAAAAAAAAGTTTATTTTTACACATATTGTTAAATAATTAACATTTAGTAATCATGAAAACGGTATCAAATTGCGTAGAAGATATTTTAATCACGCAACCTTATTTAGAAGAAGCCTTATCTAGAAACATCATTAACTTTAGTGCATTGGCTATAGAACTTGTAGAACCTATTAGTAAAATGCTCAAAAAAGATGTGAAACCTGGAGCGATTATGATGGCGCTACGCCGCTACAATCCACCAGCCACTTTATCGAATTCGCTTAAAATGAAAAAAGCAATTCAGAATCTTGGAGATATCACGGTTCGATCGAATCTCACCGATTTTACAGTTAAAAATTCAGACACGCTTATTGATAACCATTCCAAAATTTTGGAACGCATTAAAATAGAATCTAAGCCGTTTTATACTTTTACTAGAGGGATACATGAAAGTAACCTTATAATTTCAAGCAGTTTAAATGCGTTTATAAAAGAAGAATTAAAAAACGAAACATTATTAGCGGTCCAGGAGGGTTTGTCGGCCATCAGTATTAATTTACCACAAGACAACTCCAAAATTGCAGGACTATATTATCATTTTTTTAAGCGTTTAGCCTGGGATGGCGTGGTAATGTATGAAGTCATTTCTACAACCAACGAGTTTACCATTTTAGTTGAAGATGAATATGTAGACAAAGCCTTTACTGCCATAAAGCGTGTAAAGTCTTAAATGATTAAAGGCTGTTTAAAAAGTATTAGATGACGTTATTCTGAATCAAGTCCAGATCGCCGAACCAACACTTTTTAAACAGCCTTTTATATTTCATTTATACTCAAGCTATTTACGACTTCAAAGGTTTTGGAATCTCAATGTTATCACTATACATTTCCCAAATTTTAAAGCCACCGGCCACATTTTTAACAGGTTTGATGCCGTTATTTCTTAAAATTAATTCCGTTAAATAACCTCTTAAGCCCTTTTGACAAAATACAATCACTTCCTTATTCTGATTCTTAATAGAATCAACATGGTTCCTAATAGCATCTAACGGATAATTTAAAGCCCCAGGAATGGTTCCCTTTACATATTCATCGGCTGTTCTCACATCTAGTAACAAGTAATCATTGGATGCATTTTTATCCATAAAATCATCTAAGGCTTCCACCGAAATTTGCTCACTTTTACCATTAATAATATTCTGAGCCACAAAACTAGTCACCACAATAGGATCTTTAGCTGGTGAAAATGGTGGTGCATAAGCCAAATCTAATTGAGACAAGTCGCTAATTTTCAACTTCGCATAAATCGCCGTACTTAATACATCTACACGTTTATCCACACCTATTTCCCCAAATAATTCAGCACCTAAAATTTCTTCCGTTTTGGCATCGTAATATATTTCGGTAATTAAATCTTTTTGCCCTGGGTAATATCCTGGCGTTGCTCCTGCTACCGTTAAAACGGTTTTAAAAGCGATACCTTTTTCATTTAGAGCCGTAGGATTCATTCCTGTTCTAGCTAAAGTATAGTCAAACACTTTTACTATCGCCGTTTTATAAGCCCCTTTAAACGAAATAGTATTACCATCAACCGCATTAGCACCTGCAGCACGCCCAGCCTTATTAGAATGCGTTCCTAAAGGAAAATAATCGTAAGTATTGGTTTGTAAATTTTTTAAAGAAATATTATCACCCGCAGCATAAACATCCTTAATAGAGGTTTCCATATACTCATTCACTTTTAGCGCTCCATTAGCAATAGACTCAGCGCCTTCGGCCAATAACAAATCGGTATTAGGTTTGATTCCCGTACTTAATATCACGAAATCGGTTGGAATGCGTTTTCCATTTTTTGTTTCGATTGCTAAAATATTACCATGAGTATCGATATCAAATTTAGATACCAAAGTCTCCGTTAATACCTCAATGCCTTCAGCTTCTAGAACATGCCCAGCAAAATTTCCAAATTTTTGCTGCCACATATTTAAAACATGAGACGATCCTTCAATCAAAGTAACCTTTTTCCCTGCTTCTCTTAAATTTTCAGCTACTTCAACACCAATTAACCCAGCACCAATAATGGTTATATGTTTTGACTCACTTGTTAGACCAAGTTTAGTAATTTTATCAAAATCAGGCATTGAACGGCAAGTAGACCAGTTATTTGCCAATTTAATATTATCTATTGGCGGTACTATAGATCGTGCACCCGTAGCAAAAACTAACTTGTCATATTTATATGATTTATCGTTAGAAAACACCAATTTAGCCTCAGTATCAATCTTTACAATTTCCTCATTCAATCGCACATCAATATTAAATCGGTTTTGTAATAATTCTGGTTTAACCACCATTAATTTATCACGGCTTTCAATAACTCCAGAAAACGCATAAGGCATTCCGCAGGTTGCATAACTTATATTTGCTCCTTTTTCAAACAATATAATTTCTGCTTGCTCATCTTCTCTTCTTGCCTTAGCTGCTGCAGAAGGTCCTGCAGACAAACCACCTATTACGATAATTCTTTTCATATTACTTCTAATTTATATGCAAAGGTCAATTAAACCAACAAACTAACATGTAACGTTTATTACAGAAGACTTTATTACTTCACATATTAAACATAAAATAATGAAGTTGAAGATTACAATTAGCTAAGCCCTATTATTTATCTTTGCCACACAACTGAGGTTATGATTATAGATTTCAAAGGTACAAACATTCACTACACCGATTCAGGAAAAGGTCATGCCGTAGTACTACTTCACGGCTTTTTAGAAAGCAGCAAAATTTGGAGGAGCTTACTCCCAGAACTTTCAAAAAAGAACCGCGTAATTTGTATCGATTTATTGGGGCATGGAAAAACGGGCTGCATAGGCTACGTGCACACGATGGAAGATATGGCCGAAGCCGTTGAAGCCGTACTCAAACAGCTTCGTATTAGGCGTTCTACGTTCATAGGACATTCTATGGGCGGTTATGTGGCGCTCGCTTTCGCGGAAAAAAATCCCGATAACCTTAAAGGTTTATGTTTATTAAACTCCACTGCAAGTTCCGATTCTCCTGAAAAGCAGCTTAACAGAACCCGTACCATTGCAACAATAAAAAAAAACCACAACACTTTTATACGAATAGCGATTACGAATTTATTCCGACCTAAAAATAGAATCATTTTTAGAGATCAAATCAAGCAACTCATAAAAGACGCACAACAAACACCGCTTCAAGGTATTATTGCCGCTCTAGAGGGCATGAAAATAAGAGATAACAGAGAAGCCTTATTACATTTTACACCCTTCAAAAAAATGATGATCGCAGGAAAAAGGGATCCCGTTTTAAACTATGAAACCCTTCTAGAACAAATAGAAGGCTCTCAAGTAGAATTTATTGAATTTCCAGATGGACACATGAGTTTTATCGAAAATGAAAGTGAAATACTACACGTTATAATGCATTTCATCGAAAAATAACTGCTCTTTGTCGTTTTATTTGGTTTAATTTATATATTTAGTGCAACCCAAACCAAAAAACCATGAAGACAACGTCCAACAAAGTCGCTTTAATACCGAAAATGTATTGTACGCTATTCGGCCATGATTATCAAGTATCTAGAAATGTAACTTCACATGTTAAGGAGTATACTTGTAAATCCTGCAAAAAGGAATTAACCACCGATAGTAACGGAAATCTCACAGAATTGACACCAACTTTTAGAGAAATAAACACCATTTTAGAACGCGTGTACAATTCAAAAACAGAACGTTTAAGAGATAAATCTGTTAGTTCATCGATTTACCAACACGTTTAGCCCCCCATTTTTTACTACCCTTAAATTCGATTGGTTATTACGCGTTAAAATTTTTCCAGCCTTGTGCTTTAATAGGAATTCGCGTATCTGCTCTAGTCACTAAATGCATTCCTTCACTGGCTTGCTTCATATGACCAATAACCGTTAAATTTGGATTAGCCTTAATCTTAACGTAATCATCTTGAGAAATAGTGAATAGCAATTCATAATCTTCTCCACCATTTAATGCTACGGTTGTACTATCAATATCAAATTCTTCGCAAGTAGAAATCACTTGAGGATCCAAAGGAATTTTTTCTTCGTACAAATCACAGCCCACTTCACTTTGCTTACAAATGTGAATAATTTCAGAAGACAAACCATCACTCACGTCTATCATAGCCGTAGGTTTCACACCAAGCTCTGCCAATAAAACTGGAATATCCTTTCTTGCTTCTGGCTTTAATTGTCTTTCAATAATATAAGTATAAGGCTCCAAATCTGGTTGATTATTAGGGTTTACCTTATAAACTTCTTTCTCACGCTCTAGAACCTGTAAGCCCATATACGCAGCACCTAAATCTCCAGAAACCACTAATAAATCGTTAGATTTAGCACCGTTTCTATACACTTCTTCGTTAGCTTCAACTTCCCCAAGTGCGGTTACAGAAATAAGTAAACCAGTAGTCGAGGATGTCGTATCACCACCAATAACATCAATACCGTAAACATTAGCGGCCGTTTCAATACCTGCATACAATTCCTCCAAGGCTTCCAAAGGAAAACGATTAGAAACCGCAATAGAAACCGTTACTTGAGTGGCTTTTGCATTCATGGCAAAAACATCAGATAAATTGACAACAATAGATTTATAACCGAGATGCTTCAATGGCACATAACTTAAATCGAAATGCACGCCTTCAACTAATAAATCGGTAGTTACCACAACACGCTTATTCTCAAAATTTAAAACTGCAGCATCATCACCAATACCTTTAACTGTAGATGATTGCGTTATTTTAAAATTCTGAGTCAGGTGATCTATCAATCCAAATTCACCTAAATCACTCAATTGTGTTCTTTGCTGGTTTTTATCTTCTATCATGCTGCAAAAATAAGAAGCAATTTTCGTTTTTACTACCTTTATTAAGAAACATCATATTTAAATTAAACATCCTTAATATCTAACAAACACAACATAGGCTGCCCTAAACTTATTTCAAGCCCCCATAAAGATGCTAATTTCTACTATTATAGCTTCTTTTTTCGCTTCCGCGGAAGCATAAACCCAACATCACATGCTTTACAAACAAATACTAGGATTTAAAAAATTTTACACTTCGGTAATCTGATTATGAAATCTTTAAAATTTCCGTAATTCACAAACAATAATAAAAATCTATAAAACTATCTACTAATATAATGTTAGGTTACATGGTAATGCATGACTTATATTGTATATTTGCACTCTGTTTTTGGAATCTTTCTAAATAAAAAGAAAAACCACTTTTTAATAGATTGATTTTAAGAATTTTAAGATGGCATGTATGAAAGAAAATATTACATGATAAAATCTAATAAAAACTATGATAAAAGTTTCTGAAACTGCTAAAAAGAAAGTGATTGAACTTATGACCGATGATGGTTATGATGCTTCAACCGATTATGTACGTGTTGGCGTAAAAAGCGGTGGTTGTTCTGGTTTGTCTTACGATTTAAATTTTGACAAAGCACAACAGGATGACGATAAGGTTTTTGAAGACAATGGTGTGAAAATTATTGTAGACAAAAAAAGCTTTTTATACCTAATAGGCACCACCTTAGAATATTCAGGTGGTTTGAATGGAACTGGGTTTGTTTTTAACAACCCAAACGCCAACCGAACTTGTGGTTGTGGCGAATCATTTTCGCTATAATTTACAACCGAAGATTAAACTAGAATTTGAAAAATTAAAGTTAGAAGTAAACAAAGTTTCAACATAATTAAGTCTCTTAAACACGATTTAAGTTCAACTTACAACTATTAAAACTTTATACTTTAAAACATAAAACAGCATATGAGCAAGTATACCGAGGATGATTTACGCGAAGAGCTAAAAACCAAAGAATACGAATACGGGTTTTATACCGATATAGAATCTGACACATTCCCTAATGGTTTAAATGAAGATATTGTGCGTGCCATTTCTAAAAAGAAAGAAGAACCACAATGGATGACCGATTGGAGACTTGAAGCTTTTAGAGTTTGGCAAGAAATGACCGAGCCAGAATGGGCAAACGTGCATTATACCAAACCAGATTTTCAAGGTATTTCATACTATTCTGCACCAAATAGTAAACCTAAATACGATAGTATTGATGAGGTGGATCCAGAATTACTGGAAACATTCGCTAAGTTAGGTATCTCACTAGATGAGCAAAAGAAATTAGCTGGTGTCGCTATGGATGTGGTTGTCGATTCCGTTTCGGTAGCAACGACCTTCAAAAAAACACTAGGTGAAAAGGGTATTATTTTCATGAGTATTTCTGAAGCCATCAAAGAGCATCCAGAATTAGTTAGAAAACATTTAGGAACTGTTGTACCTACTAAAGATAATTTTTATGCGGCGTTAAATTCTGCTGTATTTAGTGATGGTTCTTTTTGTTACATTCCTAAAGGCGTAAAATGCCCAATGGAATTATCTACTTATTTCAGAATTAACCAAGCAGGTACCGGTCAATTTGAAAGAACGTTAGTGATTGCTGATGAGGGTAGTTATGTAAGTTACCTTGAAGGTTGTACGGCTCCAAGTCGCGATGAAAATCAATTACACGCAGCCGTTGTAGAGCTTATTGCTTTAGACGATGCTGAAATAAAATATTCAACAGTACAAAACTGGTTCCCAGGAAATGCTGAAGGAAAAGGAGGCGTTTACAACTTTGTAACCAAACGTGGTTTATGCGAGAAAAACGCTAAAATCTCTTGGACGCAAGTTGAAACCGGTTCTGCTGTAACATGGAAATACCCGTCTTGTATCTTAAAAGGTGATAATTCGGTTGGTGAGTTTTACTCAATCGCCGTGACAAACAATTACCAACAAGCCGATACTGGAACTAAAATGATTCATTTGGGAAAAAACACCAAATCGACCATTATTTCAAAAGGTATTTCAGCAGGGAAATCACAAAACAGTTACCGTGGTTTAGTACAAATAGGCTCACGTGCCGAAAACGCTCGTAACTTTTCACAATGCGATAGTTTACTAATGGGTAACGAATGTGGCGCACATACCTTCCCGTACATTGAAGCCAAAAATAAATCGGCCAAAATCGAACACGAAGCCACAACTAGTAAAATTGGTGAAGACCAAATTTTTTATTGTAACCAACGTGGTATCGATACCGAAAAAGCCATTGCCTTAATTGTAAATGGATTTAGTAAAGAGGTTTTAAACAAACTCCCAATGGAATTTGCTGTTGAAGCTCAAAAATTATTAGAAATTAGTTTAGAAGGAAGTGTAGGATAAAATTTTTAGCAAAAACACACTTAGTTAGCTAAAGTGTCGTTTTAAGTTAAAACCCATTCAAAATGAAAAAAATATTTTTTATCACATTAATTCTAACAGCATTTATAAGTTGTAAAAGCGAATCGAAAACGGAAGAAACAACTTATAACGAAGACGAACTAACTACCATAAAAGGTGAATTTGTGTATTTCGATGGTGCTGGTGTCTTGCAATCTCACGACAAAATCTATGGCGTGTTAAATTCAGGAAAACTTAAAGCGCTTGTAGAGCAAGCAGATGAAATCAAAGAAGAACCAACAGACATGGTTCAAGTAGAGATAAAAGGAAAAGTTACAGATCAAAAAGATGATGTTATCCTTTGGGAGCAAAAGGTTGAAATTGTAGAAATACTTAAAGTTAAACCTGCTTCTAAAGCCGCTAACAACATTGTAAAAATAGGAAACGAATAGTATGTTAAAAATTGAGAATTTACACGCAAGTGTTGAGGATAAGAACATTTTAAAAGGTATTAACCTTGAAGTGAAACCAGGAGAAGTGCATGCGATCATGGGACCAAATGGTTCTGGAAAAAGTACATTATCTTCAGTTGTCGCTGGAAAAGAAGAATATGAAGTTACCGATGGTAAAATATTTTTTAACGGTGAAGATATTGAAGAATTAGCTGCTGAAGAACGTGCCCATAAAGGCATCTTCTTATCGTTCCAATACCCAGTTGAAATCCCTGGTGTGTCTGTGACTAACTTTATTAAAACAGCCATTAACGAATCTAGAAAAGCAAAAGGATTAGAAGACATGCCTGCTAAAGACATGCTTAAACTTATTCGTGAGAAATCTGAATTGCTAGAAATTGATCGTAAATTTTTATCACGTTCTTTAAACGAAGGTTTTTCTGGTGGTGAGAAAAAACGTAACGAGATTTTCCAAATGGCGATGCTAGAACCAAAATTGGCCATTCTTGATGAAACCGATTCTGGATTAGATATTGATGCCCTTCGTATCGTTGCTAATGGTGTTAATAAATTAAAAAGCAAAGACAACGCTGTAGTCGTGATTACACACTACCAACGTTTATTAGACTATATCGTACCTGATTTTGTTCACGTTTTACACAACGGACGTATTGTAAAATCTGGCGGAAAAGAATTAGCGCACGAGCTTGAAGAAAGAGGTTACGACTGGATTAAGGAAGAAGCAGCGAACGCGTAGTTAGTTAATGGTTAATGGTTATTAGTTTTTGGTTATTGGTTTGCCGAACGCATACCAACAACTATTAACAAACACAAGTGTTTCAAGTTCATGGCGACTATCAAACGGTTTGAAGATTTAGAGACTTGGCAAGAAGCCAGAAGACTATTTAATCAAATAAAAGATATTGCTAATGAAACAGCTTTAAAAACTGATTATAGACTAAAAGACCAAATAAAAGCTTCGTCTGGTTCTGTAATGGACAATTATAGCTGAAGGTTTTGAAAGGGATGGGAATTTAGAATTTCGTCAATTTCTTTCAATAACAAAAGGCTCGGCAGGAGAAACGAGATCACAATTATATAGAATTTTTGATTCAGAATATATTTCAGAAGAAAAATTCAAAACATTAGTTTCTGAATATGAACAATTAAGCAAGCGGTTATCTGCTTTCATTTCATATTTAAACAAAAAAGATTTTAAAGGAAGCAAGTTTAAATAAAAGGGATTGAGTGAGCAACTTTAAACTTTTTAAACCTTAAACTTGAAACGATTTATAAAAATGGATTTAAAAGACAAATTAGTATCATCATTTTTAGCATTTGAAAACAAGGTCGATATAGACACCCACGTTCATAATGTGAGATCTGAGGCTATAAAAGTATTTGAAGAAAAAGGCTTTCCTACCAAAAAGGAAGAAGCCTGGAAATACACCTCTTTAAATAAAATATTAAAAGAAGATTACAGCGTTTTCCCTAAACAGGAAAATGCCTTAGATTATAAAGACATAAAAAAATATTTTATTCATGAAATAGACTCCTATAACGTGGTTTTTATTGATGGGAAATATTCTTCACATTTATCACAAACCACACACGATGGTATTGATGTATGTTTAATGTCTTCTGCGCTTACGAGTCCGAAATACCGTTTAATTATTGAAAACCATTTCAATAAAGCAGCGACAGCAGACAGTCTTTCTTCTTTGAATACCGCCTTTTCGCAAGAAGGTGTTTACATTCATATTCCTAAAAACAAAATTGCCGATAAACCAATTCAGTTTATCAATTTTTCAACAGGAACGGAAGCTTCTACACTACTTCAGCCACGTAATTTAGTGGTTGCCGAAGAAAATAGCCATGTGCAAATTATCGAGCGTCACCAAAGTTTAACGGCTAATCCTGTTTTAACTAATAGTGTGACCGAAATTTTCACAAAAAAACGTGCTATTGTAGATTATTACAAGATTCAAAACGATAGTAAAAACGCTTCATTAATAGATAATACCTTTATTAAGCAACAGCGTGAAAGTATTGCTTCGGTACATACTTTTTCTTTCGGTGGAAAATTAATTAGAAACAACCTCAACTACTTTCAAGAAGGCGAGCGTATCGATTCTATTTTAAAAGGGGTAACCATTCTTGGCGATAAACAACATGTAGATCACAATACTTTGGTACACCATATCGAACCAAACTGTGAAAGTCACCAAGATTATAAAGGTATCTATGGCGATAAATCTACTGGCGTTTTTAACGGAAAAATTATCGTTGAAAAAGAAGCTCAAAAAACGAACGCTTTCCAATCTAACAACAATATTTTGGTAAGTGATAAAGCATCGATAAACACCAAGCCACAACTTGAAATTTTTGCAGACGATGTAAAATGTTCTCACGGTTGTACGATTGGTCAATTAGACGAAAGCGCTATGTTTTACATGCAATCTCGTGGTATTCCTAAAAAAGAAGCCAAAGCCCTTTTGATGTACGCCTTTAGTAATAATGTTTTAAGTTCGGTTAAAATTCCAGAATTAAAACAACGTATTAACAAGATTATCGCTAACAAATTAGGTGTAAATATCGGGTTCGATTTATAATAAATTCCCTCGAAAGAGGGAATCTCTTTACCATACTGAAATTTTTATTTGAAGCTATCTCCCGCTTACGGGTAAGTTTATCCTGAGTTGGGTCGAAGGACGCTCTGCGAGGAGCTTCAACAAATGCCTCAATCGGGGCTAAGCCAAACAGCCATGTTCAAAGTAGAAGACATCAGAAAAGATTTCCCAATTCTTTCACGTAAAGTAAATGGCAAACCTTTAGTGTATTTTGATAATGCCGCCACATCACAAACCCCAAAACAGGTTATTGATACTATGGTGGATTATTATTCAAATTTCAACGCCAACATTCACCGTGGCGTACACACCTTAAGTCAAGAAGCTACCGATTTATACGAACAAGCCCGTTATAAAATACAAGCACATTTTAATGCGAAGTTTTCACATGAAATTATTTTTACATCGGGAACAACCCACGGCATTAACCTCGTAGCTAACGGATTTTCATCACTGCTTAAAAAAGGTGACGAAATTATTGTATCAGCCTTAGAACACCATTCTAATATCGTGCCTTGGCAAATGCTTTGCGAACGCACAGGGGCGCTGTTAAAAGTGATTCCAATGAACCAAGAAGGGGAATTGGTTATGGATGCATTTGATAAATTACTTTCAGAAAACACCAAACTTGTTTTTGTAAATCACGTTTCAAACGCTTTAGGAACGGTTAATCCTATAGAATATATTATTGAAAAAGCACACCAGGTTGGTGCTGCCGTTTTAATTGATGGCGCACAATCTAGTCCGCACATCAAACCAGACGTTCAAAAATTAGATGTTGATTTTTATGTGGTTTCTGCACATAAAATGTGTGGACCAACAGGCGTTGGGATGCTTTATGGAAAAGAAGAATGGTTAAAAAAACTACCACCATATCAGGGTGGTGGTGAAATGATCGCCGAAGTGACATTTGAAAAAACGACCTACGCCGATTTGCCACATAAATTTGAAGCAGGAACACCAAATATTGCTGGAGGTATTGTTTTTGGCGCAGCTTTGGATTACATGAATGGCATTGGTTTCGATACCATTGCAGCTTATGAACATGAACTTCTAGAATATGCTACCGAAAAACTTTTACAGATTGACGGACTTAAAATTTACGGAACTTCAGAACATAAAACCTCTGTGATTTCTTTTAATTTAGAAGGCATTCATCCGTATGATGTGGGTACCATTTTAGACAAACTTGGTATTGCGGTAAGAACGGGGCACCATTGTGCACAACCTATCATGGATTATTACAAAATACCTGGTACTGTACGCGCTTCATTGGCCTTTTACAACACTAAAGCGGAAATTGACACTTTATTTGAAGGTGTTAAAAAAGCAAAGATGATGTTGTCTTAAACTGCTTTTCATTTTCATTTCGTAATTTTATTACAAAATAAATTTATGAAATTACTCAGCCTTCTTTTATGTTGCTTTATAGCCATGAAATCTTGTGGAACAGTAGATGGTTCTAAACAAAACCATACTTCAGTAGATTCTGAAACTTCACAAATTCCAACAGAAAACATGATTACTTTTGAGTATACGGCTACAACACGTGGCTCCTATCATAAAATAAGAGTCATAAAAAATATGATTGTTGTTTCCAAAAAAAGAGGAAAACCGGGCGCTCCCGTTATTTTGGAAGCTTCAGAATGGGAAAAATTAAAAAACCTATTAGAGTCGGTTCCTTTAGATGACATCAAAACCCTAAAAGCCCCTAGTAAACATTTTGCGTTTGATGGTGCCGCAAAAGCGAGTCTAAAAATGACTTCCAATGAAAAAACCTATGTCACACCACCTTTCGATCATGGGAATCCGCCCCAAACAATCGCCCCTTTAGTTAAAGAACTGCTATCAATCTCCGAAAACATTGAATAGCAACATTTCTTATTGTATTTTTGCATAAAATTTGAGATTAATGAGTATAAAAGATATCCAAAATGAAATAATTGACGAATTTTCAATGTTTGAAGATTGGGAGGAACGTTACCAATATATGATCGATTTAGGGAAAGATTTACCGCTTATTGACGACCAATACAAAACGGATAGCAACATTATAAAAGGTTGCCAAAGTAAAGTATGGGTTCATGCTGAAATGGAGGATGGTAAATTAATATTTACCGCCGATAGCGACGCCATTATAACAAAAGGTATTATTGCTATTTTAGTGCGTTCATTTTCAAACCAACCCCCAAAGGATATCATCCACGCCGAAACTGATTTTATTGATCAAATTGGACTTAAAGAGCACTTGTCGCCAACCCGTGCCAATGGTTTAGTAAGCATGGTTAAGCAATTAAAAATGTATGCCATTGCCTACCAAACACAAATGAAATAACGTGTAACTTCCTTTGAAAACAGGGGTTTAATGCCATTTCCGCCTTTGCGGAAATTAAAAAACAAATTGAAATATTATGAGTGAAACTATAGATACTGCCGAATTAGGAGAAAAGATTGTAAACGTTTTAAAATCCATTTATGATCCAGAAATCCCTGTAGATATTTACGAATTAGGTTTAATATACGACGTTTTTGTAAACGAAGATAATGATGTTAAAATCTTAATGACTTTAACAACGCCTAACTGCCCTGTAGCAGAAACCTTACCATTAGAGGTTGAAGAAAAAGTAAAATCACTTGACGAAGTAAAAGGTGCCGAAGTTGAAATCACTTTCGATCCACCATGGACGCAAGAATTAATGAGTGAAGAAGCAAAGCTAGAATTAGGCATGCTTTAATATAAGTCCCATATTCAAAATAATAGTTTACACAAACCAAACATTCTAAAACCACTACTTTTTTGAAAGACGAAATTATAAATCGCGTAGCAAATAGTAAATTAGTAACCCTCGACCTTGAAGACTATTACCCAAAAGGAAATCGTGTGTTATTTGATATTAAAGATTGGCTATATGAAGGTTTTGTACTTCGCGAAAAAGACTTTAGAAATCAAGTTTCTGAATTTGATTGGAGCCAGTTTCAAGATCAGTTCGTGGCATTAACATGTAGTAGCGATGCTATTATTCCGGGCTGGGCTTACATGTTATTAAGTATTCACCTAGAACCTTATGCTACAAAAACATTAGTTGGAACACTGGACAACCTTGAAACCGCCATCTACCAAGATATTATTAATGATTTAGATGTTAGCGCGTTTTCAGACAAGCCTATTATAATAAAAGGCTGTTCGAATAAGCCCGTGCCTCAAAACGCTTACATCATGCTTGCTAATAAATTAAAGCCGTTAGCAAAATCAATTATGTACGGTGAAGCGTGTTCGTCTGTGCCCTTATACAAAAAGAAATAATTCATCCCTATCTTATAAATTAAAGAAAACTGAAAAATTAATCCATTTATTAAAACTGAAAACTATGAAAAAAACGCTACTAATCGGTGCTTTATTTATCGGTGTTATTTCTGTTAACGCTCAAACCAAAGACGAATTAAAAGCTTTAAAATCAGCTAAGGAAGATTCTATTAGCGCGCTTCAATCGGAAGTTGACGATCTAAAAAAACAAATTGAAGAATTCCCTGGTTGGCACTATGGTGCATTTGGTACTATAGGCGCTAATCTATCTGAATTCAGTAATTGGTACGCACAAGGTACACCTAACAATTCTGCTGGAAACATTACAATAACAGCAAACCCTTTTGCTAAATTAAACAGAGAAAAGTTTTTCTGGTACAACACTGCTAACATCAACTTAAGTTGGGTGAAATTTGATGATAAAGACGACCCTAATGACGATGATAGTTTTCGCCAAGCTACAGATGTTTTTACTGTTACATCACTTTATGGTTATAAGTTCACCAAAACTTTAGCCGCTTCAACATTAGGAGAATATAGAACAACACTTTTAAATAATTTTAACGATCCTGGATATCTTGATTTAGGTATTGGTATTACATGGACACCAATAAGTGAATTGGTGGTTGTGGTTCACCCCTTAAACTACAATATTGTATTTAGTAATGAAACTACTATTTTCGATTCTTCTTTAGGTGCTAAAATTGTAGCAAACTATGCCAAAGAATTCGGAAAATTAAAACTAAAATCTAATCTATCGATGTTTCAATCGTATAAAAGTTCTAATTTATCCAACTGGACATGGACAAACGGTTTAGCATATGACCTTTGGAAAGGTATTGGACTTGGTTTCGAGTTTGGTTTAAGAGATAACAAACAAGAAGCTTTAAACTTTGCAATCAACGAGCTTGGAGATCCTAACGCTACGTTTGATAATGTTGACAATGATTTACAAACTTATTGGACTTTTGGTTTAAGCTATGCTTTCTAACTAAAACTTCTTATTCTAAAATATTTAAAGCGCCCTTGTGGCGCTTTTTTATTGGCATATGATTTGTTCAAGTCACAGTTCGTAAAGGTTTTAGACACCTATAAACGAAGCATATTATCTTGCGATAACACAGAGGAGCACAGCGTATTTCACAGAGAGCCACTAAGTATTTTTAGACACAGATTTCACAGATTTTCACAGATTATTGCGTGCTACGGCTTTGCGTCTTATCGAGAGATATTTTGTTAGTAAAAAGGTTCTTAACTGCGCCGATCTGCCGATATACTGGCTCGAACAACGTCGCTAGAGTTGACTATTTCCGGGCTTCGATTTATAGCTATATAACTTTGCTATTACACAGAGGTGCACAGAGCGTTTCGCAGAGATACACGGAGTTTTGACAGAACCTCTAATAAACAGATTTCAGACACAGGCTTCACTGATTTTCACAGATTCTTGCGTGCTACTGCTTTGCGACTTGGCACCTTTTCGAGAGATATTTTTTCTGAACAAAACTAAATCCTAACCCCATAAAAACAATATCAATCCCCCCTAAATTTCTTCTTTTTATGCTTTCGTGTAAACAAACGCTTCAGGAAGGAATCACGCTTTTCGGCTTCACAGTTTAAATCAGACTCCACCTGTTGTGATGGCCTTTCGAATTTAGCCTTTGTAATGGCGTTAAAAGTTGTATCGGCATTCATTTTTTGGTAAAACTCCGCAAAAATAGGTAAAGCCGAATTAGCCCCCTGCCCCATGCCTGTAGATTTAAAACCAATACCGTAATTATCATTTCCTACCCAAGTTACGGTAACGAGATTTGGAGTAATACCTACAAACCAACCGTCTTTATTATCTTGCGTGGTACCTGTTTTTCCAGCGATAGCATTTTTTAAACCGTAACGACTTCTTATGCGTTTAGCTGTTCCCTCGTCTACCGTGGCCTTCATATACTCTAACATCACTTGACGTGTGTAATCACTGAAAGCTTCGTCTTCTGAAACTTCTGGCTTAAAAGAGGCAATAATATTGCCATTTCGGTCTTCTATTTTAGTGATATAATAAGGTTTTACGGGACGACTACAATTTACAAAACTGGTATAAGCTGCTGTCAATTCCTTTAAATTTACTTGAGCAACACCCAAGGCTATCGATGGTTCAGCAGGCAATTTTTTAGAAATCCCCATTTTCTTAGCTTGCTCTAAAACCTTTGGAATACCAACCTTGTTAAGCACCTTTACCGCAATGGTATTCACCGAATGGCTCAAGGCTTTTTCTAAGGAATAATTTTCATAGGTATCATTTTCAGAACTTCCAGAATTACTTGGGGTCCAGCTATCATAGTTGGTATAAGTTACCTTGGCTAACGAAAAGTATTCACAGGGCTTCATACCGTTTTGTATCGCGGCGGTATAAACTATAGGTTTAAATGTAGACCCTACTTGGCGTTCACTTTGTGTGACATGATCAAACTTAAATACGCGGTAATCAATGCCTCCAATATAAGCTCTAACAGCTCCAGTACTTGGGTCTACCGATAACATACCTGTATTTAATAATTTCAAATACTGGCTTATACTGTCTCTTACATTAATGTTTCTAACAGTATCACCTTCCCATGAAAACAACTCAACATCACGTTTTATAGCTAAAGAATCATGTATTTGAGCATCACTCAACCCTTGATCTTTATACTGTTTGTACTTTGTTAGTTTTTTTATTTCAGCATCAATAAGTTTATCATTAGTCCATGGTCCCGAATCTCCATAAGAATTTTCAAAAGCCTTCTGTAATTTCGTCATGTGTGCTTTCATGGCCTCTTCAGCCAATTGTTGCATTTTAAAATCTAATGTTGTATGCACAATTAACCCGTCTTTATAAAGGTCATACGGCTCTCCCTCTGGGGATGTAATCGTATCTAGAATAGCGGTCAATTCCTTTTTAACCTGTTCTCTAAAATAAGGGGCAACCCCCATATCATGATTAAATGAACGGTAATGAAGAACCACATCTTCCTGTTTAATGACTTCTAAAGAATCGGTCGGTAAATAGCCATATTTCTCCATTTGATATAATACAACATCACGCCGTTTTTGACTGCGTTCTAAGTTTAATCTCGGATTGTAATACGTGTTTGCCTTTAAAGAGCCCACTAAAATAGCAGATTCTGAAATCGTTAAATCTTTAGTGGTTTTATTGAAAAATTTCTGAGAAGCACTTTCAATTCCATAGGTGTTGTCGGAAAAAGGAACCGTATTAAAATAGAGCGTTAAAATCTCTTCTTTTGTATAAATTTCCTCCAGACGCTTGGCAATAATGCTTTCTTTAAACTTATTTACCACAATGCCAACAAACTTATAATGCTTTCTGCCAAACAAGTTTTTTGCCAATTGTAAGGTAACTGTACTTCCTCCTCCAGATGATTTATCTTGAAGCAAGATACTTTTTACAAAAACACGTAATAAACTTACATTATCAATACCATCATGCTGAAAAAAACGTACATCTTCGGTAGCTACAAGAGCGTCAATTAAATGCTTAGGAAAGTCTTCAAATTCCAATGGCTGTCTATCATAAATATAATATTTACCTATCAAGACCCCGTCCTTATCTAGAACTTCAGTAGATTCTTCTTGAATGATAGTACTTAAATCTTGGGTGGTAGGCACTTTTCCGAAGGCACCTAAATAAATACTAAAATATAAGCCAATAAAAAAAAGCAAAACAAATGCGCCTAAAATAAATAAGCCCTTGATCCATTTGTTTTGCCATAATTTTTTTATCAGATTCATGTTCTTATTTACAAGCTATTCTTCAGCATCGTAATCTGGATATAAAAACGCGTTATAAGGAAAACGTGTTACGTGAATTTTACGAACTTCATCGTAAACACGCTTTTTAAAGTCTTCTAAATTTTGCTTATTTAATGCTGAAATAAACAAAGCATTATCTCCAACCTTACTCATCCAGGTGCTTTTCCATTCATCAAGCGAGTAATGTCTTTCGGTACGTTCGGTTTCTAAATCGTCATCGTCAACATGTTCTTGGTGGTAAGCATCAATTTTATTAAAAACCATGATGGTTGGTTTATCTCCACTTTTTATTTCACCTAAAACTTTCTCTACAGAGGCAATATGCTCTTCAAAATTAGGGTGTGAAATATCGACCACATGAAGCAATAAATCGGCTTCTCTAACCTCATCTAAGGTACTTTTAAAACTATCAACCAGTTGGGTGGGTAATTTTCGAATAAAACCTACCGTATCACTTAATAAAAATGGCAAATTTTGAATAACCACCTTTCTAACCGTGGTATCTAGGGTGGCAAACAGCTTGTTTTCAGCAAAAACTTCACTTTTACTAATCACGTTCATTAACGTAGATTTCCCAACGTTTGTATACCCTACTAAAGCCACACGCACCATTTTACCACGGTTCCCACGCTGGATAGCCATTTGTTTATCAATGGTTTTTATTCTCGATTTTAGCAAAGCAATTTTATCACGAACAATACGTCTATCGGTCTCAATTTCTGTTTCCCCTGGTCCGCGCATTCCAATACCACCTTTTTGACGCTCAAGGTGCGTCCACATACCACGTAAACGCGGTAGTAAATATTCGCATTGCGCTAACTCTACTTGCGTTCTAGCGTAGCTTGTTTGCGCGCGTTGAGCAAAAATATCTAGAATTAAATTGGTTCTATCTAAAACTTTAACTTCAAGAATTTTACTAATATTACGTTCTTGAGCTGCCGATAATTCATCATCAAAAATAGCTGTACTGATATTATGTTCTTGAATGTACTGACGAACATCTTCCATTTTCCCTGTACCAATAAAGGTTTTCGGGTTTGGCATATCCATTTTTTGAGTAAAGCGTTTTACCGCATACCCACCAGCTGTAAAGGTTAGAAACTCCAATTCATCTAAATATTCTTTAGATTTTTCTTCATTCTGTTCCTTGGTAACAACTCCTATTAAAACTGCTTTTTCTAAAGCGACATCTTTCTTTTCAATCATGTATATAATATATACTACAAAGTTACATAAATGCAAGCATTATAATTAAAAAAGTATTTTACTAACTTTTATGAGTCCGATACGAAAGTCGATTTAGATTTAAGAAACACCTTATTTTAAAATTTAACCCTTATTTTTGATGTTATGACAGACCTTTTTGAAGACATTCCAGTACGCCTCGATATGCAAACCGTTGGGTTTTACAATCTTGAAAACTTATTTGATTTAGTAAAAGACACCCATATAAATGATGATGATTTTTTACCCAACGCTCCGAAACGATGGACAGCAAAACGTTATGAGAATAAACTTCGAAAATTAGGTTATGCCATTTCGAACATTGGTCGTAGAGAAACAGGTAAACACCCTGCTATTATTGGTGTTGCAGAAATTGAAAACAAAAAAGTGCTTAACGATTTAATACAATCGAAACACCTAGAGGATCACAACTACGGCTATGTGCACTACAACTCGCCAGACGAGCGAGGTATTGACGTGGCTTTATTGTACGACCAAGATATGTTTACGGTTACACATTCTGAACCGTTTAGTATTAAACTCCAGCATGATGATGGCTCACCAGATTACACGCGAGATATCCTGCTTGTTACCGGGCTTTTAGATGGTGAAGAAATTCATGTTATTGTAAACCATTGGCCATCTAGACGTGAAGGCGAAAAGGAATCGGAACCCAAACGTTTGGTAACTGCTTCGAAAGTAAGTGAAATAATTAGCTCATTAAAAGAAACCAATGAGGACGCTAAGGTTATAGTCATGGGTGATTTTAATGAGGATTCTAACAACCCAGGCATACGTGAATTGGT
Source organism: Pseudotamlana agarivorans (assembly GCF_018860245.1). Lineage (GTDB taxonomy): Bacteria > Bacteroidota > Bacteroidia > Flavobacteriales > Flavobacteriaceae > Pseudotamlana > Pseudotamlana agarivorans_A. The sequence continues at coordinate 387,066 of NZ_JAHKPD010000012.1, read as the reverse complement.
AAAAACGTCGAGTTTGTTCAATCTCATGGAGACGCTGCGTTCCTACAATAGAGGTTCGACGTATTACAAACGCAAATGGGATTTATTTGATCAAATTTTAATCTCGACAAATTTCTTTAAAGCTTCCGACACCCGTTTTGAATTTAGTACCGCTAATATTTTTGATGAAGATTTCTTAAAAACCTTTAGCGGCCCATACAAAGGTACACCTTATAGAACTTACGTTGGAAGAAAATACAATGGAGGTTATAGTGATCATTTTCCCGTTTATGCAATTTTTAAGAAGTGATGATTGCACTTGTGGTTTATCTAAACGCAAACCAAATTGTGATGGTTCGCATAAGCAATTGGCGGGCTAGTTGATAAACACTTTCAATCGTATTAGTGCATAAATAATTATTTGGGACGTGATATCACCCAACTTTTATTTTTAGCCTAAACGAACACCAGCTTTCTCAAAAATAGCCTGCAACTCTTTTTCAATCGGAAATGATTTTAAAGGTGGCACATTGGCTCCACCTGGGTTTCCTACTGGAATTTTTCCAACAAAGGATTTCACGCCGCCAAAAATAAGCCGAGGTATTTGCCCTATGATTTCCTTACGACTTTTAATTTTAATTCCGAATTGTAACATTTTAAAATGTACTAAAGTATGCGAGAAAGGATATTGTTGTCCGATGATATGAGCCCTTTCTAAATTATTCCAAGCACTTTCTAAATTTCCGATTGAAAGCTCATCTTGGTATTTATTCAATTCTTCCAGATAATATGGTTTAATACTTTGGGGTATCGTCGTGTAAAATTTCATAAGTGATTAATAAGTTTTCTACTCCGTTGTAATTCTTAAGTTCTGTTTTCTAAAGCGATATCAAAAGATTTGACCGAAATGGCTTAAAAGTATGTAACGAGCGTCTAACCTCTATTATATTATTCTACCAATATGGTATAAACGCCTGATTGTGGTTTTGATACAAAATCGGATCCTGTTATTTTTATTTCATTGTATACTGTGAAACTACAACAATTTTCAGATGTTCTTTCGGCATCAACATAAAAGTCAAACAGGTATTGGTTAGAAACATAAAATTTTAAATTAACAATTTCAGTTGAATATCCAATGGAATATATTTCAATTTGATTGATATTGTCATGAGTAATAAATTCAAAATCAACCGATTCATTACCATCTAAAGTGTTAATAATTTCAATATCTTGATAATCATAAGTTCCATTTGTAAATAGATTTTCTCCACTTACTTTATCTACAATGTCAAAATAAAAATTATTAGGCGGCGTAAAACAATCTTCGCAATCTTTAATAGCATCACAGCTTAACAAAAAAAATGTAATGATAATGAATATATTTTTTTTCATAAATACTTTTACTTTTATAGCTAATTATTCTAACAAGGCCGATTCAAACCACGATCAACGTGTTTTAGGCAAATAAAAACTCAATTCAAAAAAATTTACAAACCATTTTATGATTTTAGTGGGCAAAACCTAACGATTTGTTGTTTTTTATATTCTATATTTTTGAATCTTCCTTTTTTGTACCTTTCGATCCATTTTAACCAGCTCTTAAACCTCAAATTTAATTAATGCCAAATTCTTTAGAAAGTAAAAAATGGAAAAAAATCGCTAAGATTTTCATTGGTGCTCTAACCTCGTTTATTTTAGTGCTTCTTTTTTTTCCTTTGTTATTCCATGGTTGGATCTCAGAAAAAGTATCTTACTACGCTTCCGAATACCTGACCAGCGAACTTCAATTTGAGGATTCACGATTAACATTTTTCCGTCATTTTCCATCAGCTACACTTAGTATGGAAGACGTGACAATTTATGGATCAGGACCGTATTCTAAAGCCCCTTTTATTTCAGCTAAGACCTTAGACTTCACCATAAGTATTTGGAGAATTTTACTCACCGATGAGGTCGCTTTAGAAAAATTTGATCTTGATAAAGCGCAGGTTTCAATGAAAGTAGACCGCTTCGGTCGCCCAAATTATGGCATTTTCAAATCATCAAAAACACCCACAGATACAACAGAAACTACATCACCTTTTGTAACCCTTAAAGGGATTAAAATACAGGATGTCAATATTAGCTATATCGATGACTTAAGAAACCTGGATATTCAAGCAAAGGGGTTTAGTTACGACGGGGCTGGAAACTTTAAGCAGGGACAACTTTCTCTGGGTTCTGAATTTGAAATAGCTAAATTGGATGTTATTTTTGAAGATGTGGCCTATCTTAAAGATAAGCACTTAAAAGCGTCAATTTCTTCTGTATACAACGATAATACAGCTTCTGTATCGCTAGATAAAAATGATTTACAAATCAATAGTCTTCTGTTTTCGTTAACAGGGAAAATTGATTTTGATCCAAAGGGCTTCCATTACGAAGCAGAAGTAAGCACTACAAAAAGTCATTTAAGTGAACTACTTTCCTTATTACCTCCTAATTATCAGGAGTGGCGAAAAAAGACAAATGTGGATGGCCTTTTGGACGCAAAGCTCCATATGAGCGGGTTTCAAAATGGTGTTAGCGACTCCCTTGAGCATTCTAAAATCGACCTACGCGTTCAGTTTAAAGATGGTACACTTCAATACAAAGAAACGCCAGAACCGATTGAAAATATTTTAGTAGACGCAGACCTTAAACTTGAAAATGATCAATTTGAAATTCAGGTCGACACCTTATCTTTTACCTTAGAAGATGATTTTTCCCGTGGTCATTTCTATGCCAAGGGGACCCAAAATTCCTTCAATCTAAAAACAAGGTTGCATACGCAACTGAACTTACATTTGTTACAGGAAAGCCTACAATTGCCAGATCTACATTTTGGTGGTCACCTGGTGGGAGATATTAATGCATCAGGTGTCTATGACATAAGTAAAAAGCTTTTCCCGATTACCGATGCCGAAATACAGGTTACCGATGGGTACTTAAAAACATCTTTTCCAGATCCTATTGAAAAAATTTTCATAGATTTTAAATTCCGTAATAAAGGGGGCAGACTTGAGGATTCTGCAATTTTACTCGAAGACCTTTCTTTTATGTTTGAAGATAATCCTTTTGATCTGAAATTCATGATAAGCAATCTCGAACAACCTGACTATACCATTCAGGCAAAAGGTTCATTAGACTTGAAGAATTTTACACAAGTGACACCTCTACCTTATATTTCAGGAGCCAATGGTTTTATACGTCTCGACGCGCTCTTTAAAGGACGTGCCAAACGAGGAAAGGCCGGTGGTAAAACAGAGTTTGATGTAGAATCGAATTCTGGCACGCTCTTTCTCGAAAATGTAGTCCTGGAATCAAAAGTACTTTTAGAACCTTTTGAAATAATTCATGGCGACTTTACCTTTAAATTAGACCGACTAGAATTCTCTGATTTTGAGTTAAAATATGCAAATAACTACGCGATTCTCAACGGATACTTCACCAACTACATACCTTACTTTATTGTGCCAAACGCTGTATTAGAAGGAGATTTTGACGTTCAATCGGATCGTATTAATCTTAATGATTTAATCCCGAGTGAGCCATTACACAAAGTAGCGCAAACCGATAGCCTAGCTCATATTCCTGCAGACTCCTTGCTCATTCCTGATGAAATTACAGGTGTCCTTCAAGTGTCCAAGAATATTAGTTTTAAGCTCAATGTTGACATTGACACTCTAGCCTACATGACGTTAAAGGCAAGTAATTTTAAAGGACAAGTTACCCTTACTAAAGGGGGGCTACTTTTTAACGATACAAGAATGGACTTGGTAGGCGGTACAGCATCCATGCAAGGTTATTACCGCCCTAACGGTAATAACGAAGCTTTTTTCGACTTTAAATTACTAGGAAAGAATCTGGACATAAAACGAGCCTATAATGAGATCGATCTTTTTAGAGATCTCGTTCCTGCAGCTGAAAAGGCGAACGGTATAGTTTCTCTCGATTATGAAGTAAAAGGGAGTATGGATAAAACCATGCAACCCATTCTTCCTTCACTGGAAGGCAGTGGGGTTTTAAATGCGAAGCATATACAATTTGAAAATTATAAGCTCTTTGGAACTGTATCTAAACAAACTCGAATCGGGGCGCTTAACAATCCAAAAATGGAGCAGATAACCATCGTATCTAAGATTGATAATAATTTATTGGAAATGGAACGATTTAAGTTTAAAGTACATCCTTTTCTATTGAGAATGGAGGGGCAAACTACTTTAGATGGCGATCTAGACTTACAGATGCGTTTGGGCTTACCACCATTTGGTTTGGTAGGCATTCCTATAAAGATTACAGGCGTCTCAGACAGTTTAAAAATTAAAGTTGGATTACGAGAAAAGGATTTAAGAGCATTAGACTACGACGATGACAGCTTAAGCAAAGAAGAGCGATTACGCTTCCTAATGCTTAGGGATTCCATTACCGAGCAAATGAACATAGAAGAGATTAAGGCTTTTGAAACACGAATGGACTCCATTTATTTTAGAAACCCTAACCTTCCAAAAACAACGGATTCAATTGCCACAGGAATATCAAAAGTTGAGTGAAATGGGTTCTATAAAGAAGTTATTTAGGACAGAAAGGCACTGAAGTCTATTGCAAACAGACCTAAATAGCATCAATTTATAAAAGTGTTCAAGTTAGTCTATTCCTAGAATACACTAAATCGCCTTAGACAACACAAAAGCTAAACCTAAAACCACAACTGGCACAAACCAAAGCACCCAGATATTATATTCGAGTTTTTTATTTTTAAGCATTTTAACGTTGAGCACTTTACGTTTTCTGCCGCCGTAATACATCCAGTTTTTAAAATACAAGAAAATTACAACCAAAGCGAAAAGCACCCATGCTTTAGTAGCAGACATGGTTTGTACATGCATTTGTCTAAAAAACCCGGCAAAAAAAACGCCTAAAAGCAGTAGTAAACTACTTTGTAAAAAGGAAACATAAAAGGTAGCAATCTCATTGGCCTTCTTGCTTTTTTTAGATTTATAGTATTGAAAAAAGTGAAAGAATAAATTATCGAATGTGGTCATGGTTATGTCTAAAAGTTTTCAAAGGTAAAAACTATTCCACATAATCAATACGAATATCATCCAATTCGTAAACCCCATCGAAAGATTCTTGTCCGCCACCCGTATATTTAAAGGCAATATGCATGGTGCCCGTTTCACAGGATAAATCGACTACACCAGAATTAAACCAAGGCACAAACGAATCGGAATCCTTCACCACATATGCAGCCGATAGCACACCCCAAGTCGCTTGGGTAACACCAGCTTCCGTGCCGTCCCAATTTTGACTATAAAGAACCTCCATAAAACTACTATCTGCCAAACTATTTGATGTTTTAAACCGAAGTGTTTCCCCTTCATGTTCATCTAAATTAATCGATGGTGTTATAAGCCACCCAATATTACTAACATCTCCAGAACTGGCGCTTTGAAAACGTGCAGAACGTCCCAAGGAAGCATTAGAAGATGTCGATGAATAGCCTTCCCAAGCCTGTGTACCGGCTTCTATGTGGTTGGTCCACCCATGAATTTCAACAGGTTTATTATTTTTTTGCGATTCGAATTCTTCTAAAAGTACATTCCCAGTACCATAGGTTTCTGAGAGTCCGCAATCCAGTTCTAAAGGATCGCAACGATTCGGATTATCAAAAGCCACATCGGTAGAACTATTAACGATTAAAACATTAAAATCATCACCATAATCACGACTATAAACCCCTGTAACAGAACCATTTTCTTGAGGAACGATTAAAGATTTAAAATCGGAGTAGGTGCTGGTTTGCATCATCATACTAATACCAGAATCACAACTTTCTAAAACTCTAAAACCATCAAATTCATCGAAAGATTCGCTGGCAAAAGTGGCACCCAATTCAAAACGATTGAGTTGCATGTTTTCCAATCGAATTAAGGTGTTTTGGTCATTTTTGGTTAAGTTTTCTAAGCTTACCAATTTAGGCGTTATAGCAGAGACTTCGTGACTTCGTAGAATAATAGCTTTAAATTCTGACGCTTGAATTTGTTCCAATTTTGCGGCATCTCCTTTTCCTATACATATGGTACCACTAGTTTCTCCAATAGTTAAACCATTCATTTTCACGTAAACTTTTTGCCCGAATTGAAAAGTATCAGACAGACTACTCACGTTAACCAACACACAAAATCCCAACCTAGGATCGTTATCTGGGTCGCTCCCGTCTGTTTTATTCTGAATGATAAGTTCCTCAAAAAAGTTACCCGATTTATCTGAAGACACCACAAAACCTTCAATATACAAATCGTTTTCAGATTGAATAACAACTGTTGAATTTCCGCCATTCACAGCTTGCTCATATAGCGATTTTATGGTTTTAAACGTCGTTATGTTTTCCAAAGGAATTTCGGGTTCACTCAGTAAAACATCAGGCAGGTCATAATCGTCTGTTTTTATACAGGACGCGATTATAACGACACACAGCAAAAGCACCAACAGATGAATTATTATGTTCAATTTTCTCATATCTTATCTAATTTCAAAAGCTAACATTCAAGTTTAAAAAATAAGTTGCCCCACGGCCGTACCAATATTTAGCACCAAAAACTGGCGTTTCCAAGGCTTTATCATCTCTTAATTCTCTATAATTTGCGTTTCTTCCTTGTTCGAAACCACCAGTCTTATAAATAATATCTAGCACATTATTTATGCTCGCAAAAAAACCGATGTAATATTTGCCGAGTTTCCAAGATTTACCCCCAACCAGATTCACGACCATGTAATCATCAAAACGCTCTTGTTCTAACAGCGTTTTCGCTACGTCTTCATCATAATCATTAAAAACATTCCCATCATAATCGGTACTAAAATTTGACGACCGCGTTAACGGATTCACATCTAAAAAGATGTTTGAGAAGAAGTTTGCAGTGGCTCCAAACCACCAATAATTAGGATCGCGATATTCAAAACCTACCGAGTAGGCGCTTTGTGGCCCAGTAGCCAAACGGTAGTTTTTTAACTTAGTCTCACCAAAATCTTTGATACCATCTACAAAGCCTGCAGCAGTAGCTTCAGCATCTGGTTCTGTGGTGAGCAATAAATTCGGATTATTGGCGTAGGTAAACTGCCCAACAGCCACCACGCCTTTTAACTTTAATGTTGGAGTCACTTGAGCTTCAACCCCCAATTCTGTACCAAAATGGTTTTTATCCACACCCCGTAAAATCTCTTGTACAAAAACAGCATTATCACCACCAACACCATCGGCAAAATAAAAAGAGATTTCGTTCGCGTTGGTCATTTTAGTAACATAACCTGTTAATTTGGCTTTGACCCTAGAGGCACGAAAAATATAACTGGCATCGGCTGATAGGGTGTTTTCTTCGGCAATATCTGGAACCACATTATGGTTTTCTCTAGAATTTGAAAACGTATTTTGAATGGTTGGTGGGCGTTTTAGGAAACCAGCATTCAGATTAAAAACATGTTTACCAGAAAATTTGTAGGTTAATCCAGATTTGCTTCCGAAGCCTAAAAAGTTCAAAGCCTCGCCTTTTCCTAAAGAATTATCGGGAAAACCACCATTTTTATAAAATCCCTCACGCTGGTATTTGGTATGACTGAAACATCCAGAAATGTAAAAATCGAATCTACTATATGAAAATTGTGCCTGTGCAAAACCATTCCATTCATTTGCAAAAATATTATAGTGGTATTTAAAAATATCATTTTCACCAACAACTCTGTTTGGGTTCAATAAATCATTCTGCGCATCGCTTATATTAGAGGCAAAAGCATCAACATCTAAATAGCTTGAAGCGCCCAATAAGTCCAATACGCTTGCGTAATTTTCAGAATTTAATGATTTATAATTTACTGAAGCATTTATCAATACATGGTCATTTATTGCCGAATTTAAAATGGAATTAACTGTAAATTGTTTATCATCAACACGGTCTTCATATAATGCATAAATCGCATTACCGCCTTGTTCCCTATTACTAATATTTGCAGTATACATGGCTTGCCAATCTATTTGGCCGTTATTTTGAAATGCCTTTAAGGCTTGGTAAGCATATTCTAAATTATCGGGAAAATTTCTTTCAAAATAACTCGGTAGTTTTTGGTAATATGTCGGACTTGGGTTCGAACCACCGCCTTGAGGCATGCCATCAATTAAATCGGTACCATTATAATCCAAACGGCTATTCCCCATTTTCCCGAACTGATAGCCGATATTCGTATTTAGTAACGTTTTGGCATTCCATCTCCAATAATGATTTAACATCACTATAGGTTCATTCACTTCTTTAATTCTTGAATTGCGCTTTTCACCACCTTGCCACCCCCAATATGCGTTGTACTTAATATCTTTTAAATCGTAAATCTCTTGTGTGTTTGGTGATGATTTTCCGCGTTTATTAGGGGTGTAAATGGCCGTTAAGTTTAAACTCTGTTTCTTACCTATTTTCTTTTCTACGGAAGTAAAAAAAGAATTCGAACTATATAGCGTCCCATCTTGATAGCCTTCGTGCCCCCAACGCCTACCAAATGAAAACGTATAGGCCCAATTATGTTTTAACAGGCCTGAAGCATGTTTAATCATCAAGCGATTTGAATAACTTCTATTGGACGACGAATAGGTTAATCGAGTGCCTGATCTAGCTTCTGAAGCCCGTACATTAATATGGGTTGATCCCATAACACCACCAAAATTATAATTTGAAGGCGCTAAACCTAGAGCCAATTCTTGATTACGAAGTACATCATTAATACCACCCCAATTGCTCCACTGCGGTCTACCATTGTACATTTTATTCATTTCAATGCCATTGATGAGCACAGAGCCGTTGTTAGAATCAAGGCCCCGTAATCTAAAAAACGAAGAACTAAACTCAAAGGCTACAGTTCGCTGAAAAACATCTAAAGACGCCGCTAATAATCCAGATACATTATCGGAAGCACTCGTATCGTCATTAAGTTCATCATCGTTTAAGGTTATTGTGAACAAATCATTTGTTTGATCTAAATCACGAGTTAAAACCATGTCGGTTATGTTCATAGTTTTTCCTTCATTTACAATAATGGGATAATATTTTGTTTTGTAACCTGATTTAGAAATAACAAGCATGTGTTCACCAAGTGGGATATGCTTATCAAAAACAAATTCACCCAAATGATCTGTTTGTGTTTGAAGTGTCGTGTCTTTCAAAAGAATAGTGACTGCTACCAATGGCTGAAATGTTTGATCATCGTTAACGCTCCCGGATATAACAGTACTCTGGGAGTTAGCCACCATTGAAATGGCTATAAATAAGCAATAAAACAGAACTCTATTCACATAAAATATTTGAACCCAAAACTAGTACTTTTTATTAAATGAAAATAAAAACTTACAACATTTGTTGTAATATCTTATTTTTACAGTTTTAAATAAGTAATATGACCTTTTTGAAATTCATCCTTTTTATACTGTGCTTAAGTTTTGCTACACCCTCAAAAGCTCAAGACAAACTCTATAAAATTCACACGGTTGCTTTCTATAATTTGGAAAATTTATTCGATACCATTAACGACCCCAATAAGCTTGACGAGTATAGCCCGATGATGGAATTAAAAACACAACGTAAAACGGCTTACGAGCAAAAAGTACGTAACATGGCGCAGGTATTAGCAGATATTGGCAAAGACCTCACTAGTAAGCCCCCTGCCCTTATAGGCGTTTGTGAACTAGAAAACAAGGCCGTTTTAGAAGATCTCATTAATCATAAATCATTACGCGACTTCAACTACAAATTTATTCATTACGATTCGCCTGACATTCGTGGTATTGATGTGGCATTATTGTATCGGGAAGACTTGTTTATACCGATAAATTCTAGCTCGCATGAATTAAAAATTTACGGCAATGAAAAACGTGTTTTTACTAGGGATCAATTATTAGTACGTGGTAAACTAGACCATGAAATGTTTCATATAATTGTAAATCACTGGCCTTCCAGACGTGGTGGTGAGTCTAAGAGTAATTATAAACGCGTGGCTGCGGCCAAATTGAATAAGCACTTAATTGATTCTTTACAGGTTATCGATCCTTACTCGAAAATTTTAATTATGGGTGATTTAAACGATAACCCAAACAACTCGAGTGTAAAAAATGCATTAGGCGCGAAAAGCAATCTGAAAAAAGTGAATCTAAAAGGCATTTATAACCCTTTTTCCAATTTTTACAAAGATGGCTTAGGCACTACGGCTTATAGAGATGCTTGGAGCTTATTCGATCAAATCATGTTTACTAAACCGCTTCTTGACAAAGTTTACGATACATTTCAATTCTATAAAGCTGGTATTTACAACAAAAACTATTTAATTCAGCAAAGCGGAACTTATAAAGGTTATCCTTTTAGAAGTTGGAATTACGGCGGCTTTTCAAATGGTTTTAGCGACCATTTTCCAGTTTATATTTATTTAATTAAGGCTATTGAATGATCTTAGCTCATCCAAGTACTCCAAGGAATACGGGATAAAAACAATACTAAGGCTAATGTGTAAAATATAGCGATTGTTTTTAATTTCATTTTAGAAGTTAGCTTTCTTTTGTGCTTAGAATAGCCAATAGTAATTAATGCGATGGCAAGGATATTCACAAATGGATGTTCTACTAGGTAAAGTCGCGCTAAAGAATTACTCATAACTTTACCTCCTAATTCGCCCCACAACTCAAAGCGTGGTGAAACGAAATACAAAACTAAACCAATTAACAATTGAATATGAGATACGATTAAAGTGAATAAACCTCTTCTGAAATCATTGTTTTCATATTCCTTATCGCCTACTGTTTTTATAATTGCAGTAACAGCAGTAATGGTTAAAATGACTAATACCAAATAGGCCCAATAAGAGTGAAGAGATAATATAATGTCGTACATGGTTTTTTGTTAAGAATTGAATGGCAAATGTAGTAATTTTAAACATAAAAAAAACCATGTATTGCTACATGGTTTTTTATGTTATTCAAACAATTTTTATTAGAAATTAAAACGTACGCTAAAATTCCATGTTCTGCCGTAACCAAAACGACCATTATTACTTGTATTAATACCTTTATAGTTTTCATCTGGATTAGCAGAAGCTGCAGTATTTCCAGAAACAGACTCTAAGTAAACCTCATCAAAAACATTGTTTAAGTTAAATCTGAATTGTAATGATTCATTAGAACCAACCATCACTTTATAAGATAAACCAGCATCCATAGTGTTATATGAAGGCATGGAAAGTGGCGCTTGATCTAATGCTCCAATAGAAAACATATCGTTATACCAGTTCCAAGCAGCATCAACACTAAAGTTTGAACAAATATCATAACTACCGTTAATTCCACCTGTTACTTGAGCAGCACCACCAACACTGTATCCGTCGATTACAATTTCTTCATCGGCACCAATTTGGTTTCCATCGTTATCAAAAGTTCTTTGGTTAGCGTTGTCTTTAAACTGCCATTCACCTAAAGAAAGGAAACCGTTAAGTCTTAAGTTATCTAAAGGACGTGTCATCACTTCAAGCTCAACACCGTAGTGCACTTGCTTAACGCCCATAGTTTGGTAACTAATGTAATCATCGCCGTTCTCTCCATTGTTTCTGTATTTTGTAACATTGTCCCAAGTGGTGTGGTATCCGTTTAAATTCGCTGAAAATGCTCTACCAGCCATAAATTGATAACCTAGCTCAAAACCAGTAATCTCTTCGTTTTCAGCTTCTGGCTGTAACAATTCATTTCCAGCTCTATCATTTTGATATAGCGTATCATGAAAAGGTTGACGCGAATAATACCCAGTATTAAAAAATACACGGTGTGCTTGGCTCAGTTCATAAGCTAAACCACCTTTCACATTAAACCCTGGATTATTTACTTTATCCCCTTCTTCTCCTTCACCAGGAGTTGAAGTGTTTAAAAACTCGGTACGTACGTGAGACTGTGTTGATAAAGCACCTTGGAAAAATGCTGAGAAACCATCTTTTGCATATTCTAACTGTCCGAAAAATCCACCATAATTAATTTGTTCAGAATAATCATATCCAAAACGTTGCAAGTGATCGGTATTAGGATTGAAAAACACCTTCCAAGGGTTAATTCCTCCAGCTTCAGTTAGTTGATAATCTTGACCGCCACTATATCCTGAGCTGTTCGTTACAGAATCTACAGTAATAAATTCTCTAATATCTCTAAAGTGATAACCACTGTATAAACGTACATCTGCACCAACATTAAAGTTTAAATTTTCAGTAATTTGATTGTTGTAGTTTGTTACTAAACCAAACCAATCGTGGTTATTATTTGATCCTCTAGCATAATCTACTGAACCAATAGATTGCGCAAAACTACCACGCCCCATTGAACCATATAATACGGTAGACATAGAAGACTTATCATTAATCGTCCAATCCCAGCTTAAGTTAGCCACTGGTTTATGATAAATATTTCGACCTCCAGGATATTTTCCACTAGTTAAAGTGTTTGGGCTATCTACCCCGTCAAAATTCCAAGAGTTATATTTTCTACCGTTATCAATAAATGATTGAATATCACCACTACCAGCTACAGCATGCCATTGAGGCGCTCCTGTTAACAAGAAGTTGAATGAATGATGATCGTTTGGTGTGTAACCCACAGAGAAGAAATACGTTTGCCCTTGTCCGTCTGTATCATCAACATATCCATCACCTTGCCAATAGCCTAATAAAGATGAGAATGACCAGCCTTTTTCACTAACTCCAGTTGAATAATAAGCTGTTGTTTTTGTATAATAATCATTACCTAACATTTGCTGGACAAAACCTCCTTCTTTTCTATCTATCGTTTTAGTTACAATATTTACCGTACCCCCAACTGAAGAAATGGCTAATTTTGAAGCTCCTAAACCACGCTGTACCTGAATTGCGTTTGCAACATCCATAACTCCAGACCAGTTAGACCAGTACATTTTACCGTCTTCCATACCATTAATTGGTTGCCCGTTTAATAAAAACGCCGTATTCGTTTGGTCGAAACCACGAACAAACATAGACCCTTCTCCAAATCCACCTGCTTTAATGTTTTGAATTGATGGTGTTGACTTTAAAACCTCTGGTAAATCCCAGTTTCCAGCTTTTTCTTGAATCTCTTTGGATTTAATTGTAGATACAGCCACTGGTGTTTTTCTGTCTTCAGCTAAATCAATAATACCACTACCAACGATAACAATTTCATCTAAGGTATTATCTGGCATTAGTTTAATTTGTCCAAAATCTTGATCACCACTAAAATCTAAAGTAATGGTACTATAACCAACATAAGAAACTACGAATTTCCCAGATGACACATTGGTTTGTAAAGTAAAATCACCTTCAAAAGTTGTAGTAGTCCCATTTGTTGTCCCTTGTTGAACAATATTAGCTCCAGGGAGCGGTGAATTCATTTCACCGTCAATAATAGTTCCTGTAATAGTACTTTGAGAGGAGGCCACAGCAGAACATAACAGAACTACCATCGCGAATAAAATTTGTGTAAATTTTTTCATGAATTAATTATTATGAATTAGTCGACCCAAAAATACAAATAAAATTCATAACTACATTAACACAATGTTAACACGATCAGATAGTTATACAAAAAAATAAAGCACCATTTTTTTAAAAATGATGCCTTATTTTTAATTGTATGCTATTTTTTTAACGTAATTTTTTGTAAAAATCTAATAAATTCTGAGTTGAAGAGTCGTGTTCGTTAGTAGCGCTTGTATTAAATTCTTGTAAAATTTTACTAGCCAATTGCTTTCCTAGCTCTACTCCAAACTGATCGTAGCTAAAAATATTCCAAATAATACCCTGAACAAATATTTTGTGCTCATACATGGCAATTAATTTCCCTAAACTTTCTGGTGAAAGTTTATTGATATAAATGGTATTTGTTGGCTTATTTCCACTAAATATTTTAAATGGGATTATTGCCTCTGGCGTTCCTTCTGCCACAACCTCAGCTTCCGTTTTACCATTAAGTAAAGCTTCTGTCTGCGCCAAGAAATTTGAAGTTAACTTATCTTGGTGATCTTGATTACCGTGTAATGACTTACCAAACCCAATAAAATCAGCTGGAATTAATTTTGTTCCTTGATGAATTAATTGAAAAAAGGCATGTTGCGAATTTGTTCCTGGCTCACCCCATATAATAGTTCCGGTTTGATAGTCAATTGGATTTCCATTTCTATCAACACTTTTCCCATTACTTTCCATAATCCCTTGCTGTAAATAAGTAGCAAACTGATTTAAGTACTGCGAATAAGGAATCACAGCTTCACTTTCAACATTAAAAAAGTTATTATACCAAACACTTAGTAAGGCTAAAACCACTGGAATATTAGAATCAAAATCTTCATTTTTGAAGTGATCATCCATTTTGTTAGCGCCTTTAAGCAAGCTATCAAAATGCTCATAACCTACAGCCAAACTAATCGTTAAGCCAACGGCACTCCAAAGTGAAAAACGACCACCAACCCAGTCCCACATCGGGAAAATATTATTAGCATCTATTCCGAAACCTTGAACCTTTTCAATATTTGTAGAAACAGCAACAAAATGCTCGGCAATAGCGTCTTCATTAGCCGATTTTAAAAACCACTCTTTTATGGTGTTTGCATTTGAAAGCGTTTCTTGGGTCGTAAATGTTTTAGAAACAATAACAAACAAAGTTGTTTCTGGATCTAATTTTTTAATCACTTCATTAACATGATCGCCATCTATATTGCTTACAAAGTGTGTTGTTAAATGATTTTTATAAAACTGTAAAGCGTCTACAACCATAGCAGGTCCTAAATCGGAGCCTCCTATACCAATATTTACAACATCGGTAAATGCTTTTCCGGTGTAACCTTTAAGTGTTCCACTTACAACGTCATTAGTAAAGCGTTCTATTTTTTCTTTAACAGCATAAATTTCGGGCATGACCTCTTCGCCATCAACTTTAAATTCTGCATTTTTCGGAGCCCTAAGTGCTGTATGTAGAACTGCTCGACCTTCAGTTTGATTTATAATATCTCCGGAAAACTGACTTTTAATCGCGTCTTTTAATTTAACCTCATCAGCTAATTGCAATAAGTATCCTAAGGTCTCTTCAGTAATCCTATTTTTAGAAAAATCTACATAAAAATCTTCCCATTTTATGGTGAATTTATTTGCTCGCTCTGCATCGGCAGCAAACAAATCTTTCATGTGTACATCTTTTACAGCTTCAAAATGTTCTTGAAGTTTCTTCCAAGATTTTGTCGTCGTTGGGTTTGTGTTTGGCAGCATATTTAAAAATTAGTTAGTTACGAAATTAGATTTTGATTACTTTGTCTAACCGTCTCCCCTTTAGGTTCTTCGATAAGCTCTGGTTTAACTTCAAAAGGAATATTATCCAATTGTTCTTTTATTGGTTTGATGAAGTCCAAGTATTCAATTTTTAGTGAATCTGATATCGATTTCGCCAATGGTAATTTCTGTTTAAACGGATCCACTTGTTTTCCATTCACCCAAAAACGATAACATACATGTGGCCCTCCTGTGTTACCCGTCATACCAACCCAGCCAATAACATCACCTTGCTTTACATATTCTCCCACCTTTACTTTACGCTTACTCATATGAAGGTACTGTGTTTCATAAGTAGCATTATGTCTAATTTTTACATAATTACCATTTCCTCCTCGACGTTCACTCTTGGTAACCGTACCATTGGCCGTCGCCATAATTGGTGTACCAATAGGTGCGGCAAAATCGGTTCCTTTATGTGGTCTTACCTTGTAACCATAAACAGCAATACGTCGCTTTAAGTTATATCTTGAAGAAATTCTACTAAACTGCACAGGCGCTTTTAAAAATGCGCGACGCAAGTTTTTAGCTTCGTCATTAAAATAATCTACTATACCCTTTTCGGCATCCGTCTCAAAAGCAAAGGCGTAAAAAGGTTCACTATTATGCTCAAAATAAGCTGCTTTCACATTATGAACGCCGGTATAAATAGAGTCGTCAATATACTTATCGGTATAAATAACTTTAAAACGATCTCCTTTTTGAAGTCTTCTAAAATCGATGGTCCATGCATAAATTTCATCGGCTAATTTAAAAGCCAATCGCGGACTTAACCCCTGCTCTTCCAATGCGACCGAAATACTACTATTAATAACACCTGTAGCCGATTTTTCAATATAGTTTATAGGTTTTTTATCGGTATAGGCTTGAATGGAATCTTTAAAATCAATGACCACATAATCCTCTGGATTTGGTTGATATATAAAACACTCAGGTGTTTCTAGCGAATCTTTAGCACACAAAAGCGTATAAGGTTTCCCTAATTGCAGGCTTCTAATATTAAAAGTGTTTTTTGCAGATTCTACTATATTATGAATGGTGGAATAACCGACGTTATTTCGGCCCAAAATCTGCCCAAAACTATCACCACTCTTAATCGTATCACGTTTGACTACAAAATCGTTCAGATTATAACCGAATTCTATGATATCCTTTACTTCTTCAATTTCCGGAATGTCTACTTTTACAATTGGTATCGGTGTTTTTGTTGCCTCCTTACAGGCTGAAAATAATATGACTAATAATAGTGCTGCTACTCTATATTTGTTCCCCATGCTTCTTTTTCTGTCTCTGTCCATAATTCTGGAAAAAATATTCTTTTTTGGTATTTTGGATGCATATACTTCACCCATTCGCTGCCCCCAGTTGCCTCGGCAGTTTCTCCTCCAATATTTAAATAATGATTTGCTGTTCTGTAATGCGCCATGACCCACTTGATATTCACAGTATAATCATAGTGTCGCATTGCTTTTACTAGAGCTTCGTTTTGTTGTGCAGATTTAGGTAACTGTTTAAATTTACTCCACAAATTATTGCTTTTATAAAACCGCGTAAAATTAATAAATTCTAATTTATACTTCTGTTCAAAAATTGTTAAAGTATAGCTCTTTTTTCCTGTAACAAAATCTTTTCCAGCCGCTTGCCAATACAAATGTTCAAAGGCATGTTCGTAAGATGTATTTCGATCAATTGTGTCTCGAAAACGCCTATCTATCAAATTTATAAGTTCTGTAGATGCAAATTCAATTTTTCTATATTGTGCACTTTGAAAACCACTTGCGGGCGTTAAAGTGGTTCTAAACTTATTATATTGCTCAATATCCATACCATCCTTCATGATACTAAATGAAGAAGTGAGTACATCGAAATAACGACTCACGCGCATAATTTTGTCTGTAAATAATTCGGGAGTTAAATTTTGAGCTTCGGCTACCTGCGTAATTTCACTAAGCACCATTTTAAATAAAAGCTCCGATATTTGATGGTACATGATAAAAACCATTTCATCCGGAAAATCGGTACGCGGTATTTGAAGGTTTAACAACGTTTCTGTATGAATGTAATCCCAATAATTAATTGGTTTACTATGCAACAAACCTTCAAGATGCGTTTCTAGGTCTTGATCAATCGCTTCGTACTTTTCTTTGAGTTTATTCGTAATATTAGAGTCCAACATGTCTAGTTCTTTGTTGTTTTAAACGGATGACTTAAACCACTAAAGTCTTCTAAATCGGCGCGCAAAGACCCTACTGCTAAATTTGCCTGGATACGTAAAGGGATTTTATTTTTGTCTTTAGACACCCAAAGGGTTAAACTTTCCTCTTCTTTAAAAACACGACCTGCCATAACATACGGTCTAAACTTTAAACTGCGTACTGGACCGAAACCTGTAGTGATGGTCTCTTCCCCAAGATACTTTAATTTAAACCCGTAATTTTCATCATCAAAAAACATATCGACATGTACTTCATGCCCTACCTTTAGTGATTTGGTATCCAATTTATTACGGAGATAATAAAATGTTGAAACCATATCTTGAACGTTTGGTTTCGTATTTACTGTTTTTTTGGACCCTCGCTTTTTGTCATGAACATAAGCTTTGTTTTTGTTTTGATCGAAATCGACAACTAGATCCTTTGTATGACCACCCTCATCAATATCTCTTACAAACTTATAAGGTACCAAGTATTCCTTATCAAAATAACTTTCATAGCGATCTTCAACCGCAAAAAACCACTTAATCATACCAGTGGTCCAACCTTTTCCAACCACATGATATACATCGCGACCTTTTAATTGACTTTCTTTCACAGTTAAAGTGGCGTTTCCCGCTTTAAGCCAATTACTATAGCTCATTTTAAACTTAAACCATTCACCCGAACGAAAAGCGGATTCCTGTTGGGCAAAAACCGAAGTGGTTGTTATTAAGACAATTATAATTAGCAATGTTTTTTTCATGATCCAAAGGGCAATTTACTATACAACTTACTGGTTGTATTTTTATTGTTTTTCTTGAATAGAACAATGACTATTCCAAAAATAAAAAATTCAATAGGAGGTATTGTATTAGAACCGCGATTCTAATTTCTATTTAAAAACTAAAGTACCAACTTATAGAAAATTAAATGTATTCAATTTATTTTCATAAAAAAAGACCTATTGGATATAATTACAACAGATCTATTAACAATACTTCAAGTTTTTACACTAATTTAATATATGCATTCAAATGGGGTTTTAGAACCAAAAACCAACATTAAAAAACCATATACTTTCGCCTAATTCAGGTGAATAGGAGTACTTAAACTGAATGGGACCAATAAAAGTTTCAACACCATAGCCTAAACTATACCCTGTATAATCTGGAAGGGTGAGCCACTCTCCCGAATCGAAAATATCATCTTCAATATTGGCCCAATTCCCTTCAACTAAAACATGTTGTTTTTTAAAAATCTCGTAGTCTAAGGTAAGTGATGATTTCACATAACTATTTCCTGTTAAGGACACAAAATCATAACCTAAAAAAGGCACGAAATTATTAATTAAATTACTCCCAAAACCTCCTAAAGCGAAATTTAAGGCACGATCAGATTTATCTCCAAACTTAAATCCGCCACTAGCTTGATAATTAAAAGCTAGTTTATTTGAAATTCTTGAAGCATAGCCCATACTAGCTTTAGCAATTGAATAATTTTCGAAATCACTTCCTTCACTTGAAGAGTAAAGGTATATATTTAATTGGCCATCAAAATATACGCCTTTTGATGGAAAATAAAAATCATCATATTGATCCATTTTTAAAGCTCCAACAAGCCCTAAGTAGTTTGTACTTTGAAATGAATACACGTTACTATCTAGCCCTGCTAAATTTTCGGTATCTAATTCCAAATGCTTATGCTCTGCACCCATACTAAAGGCAAAATCTCTTCGAAATAAGGTTTGTACATAAAACTGATTGGTGAAATCACGTAATTTTACATCAATCTTATTTAAACCACTACTTCTGGAAATCGATTCTTCTAAAACAAGTCCAGCACTCACTTTTTTATCAAACTGATTGTATCTTGATTTTAACCCGATACTCCAATAAAAACCTTTATCAATTAAATACTCAAAATCGTACCGCACATTATCTCCTAAAATAACATCCAGAGACATCTCATCGTTTTTAAAAAGCATTCTTTTTTTGGTAAGATTGAGTAATATGCCAGTTTTATATAAATCGTCGTAATGCGCACCAAATTTTATGTAGGTATCTATAGGTGATTCTTTTACCTTGGCAATTAAATCATACCCTATTGTATCCGTAGACTGTTTTAGCTGATACTCAAAAGCATCAAAATTATCTGTAGCAACCAAATTATCCACACCTTCATTAAAATCCTTATAACTTATTTTTTCATTTGATTTTAACTTGAGCTTACCTAAAATATACGCTCTTGTATAATCTTCATTCCCTTTTATTAGAATATTATTAATACCAATAGTATCGATATGCTTATATTTTAATGGCAGTTTTACACCATTTGGTTTATGTCTAGGCAGTTTCTTAAGGACTTTAACTTTGGTTAAAGCGGCCGCACTTCCGGCACCAATGATTTGCTGTCCTTCATCAAAAGAAATCACACTAAATTCCTTAATATTAGGCTTGATATAAATATCGGTTTTCATGACCTTTTGACGCATATCACTAATAGTACGAAAGTTATTTATCTGAAATAAAACATCTGGCGCAGTAGTTAAACGCTCGCGATCTGCCAGACCGTCTTGGACATCAACACCAATAACGATATCCATCCCAAAATCGCGAAGTTCATCTACAGGGTAATTATTTACTACACCACCATCAACAAGAACGGCGTCATTAATAATAACAGGTTGATATAAAGACGGTAATGCCCCACTTGCCATTATAGATTGCACCAAATTCCCTTTATTTAGAATCACTTGTTTACCATTTTCAATATTGGTGGCTACGCAAAAAAATGGTATTGGGAGTTTACTAAAATCATCGATCTCCCCCACAGGAAGTAATAATTCAGAAAATAAATTGTAAAAATTATGTCCCTTTGAAATGGCCGATGGTAATTTTACTGAAAAATGATCAAACGGTAATTTTATGGCATATTTTTCGGCCTTAACACGTTCTGAAAATGTTTTAGCCCCTCTTGGCAGTTCATCACTTAAGAGCTTATCAAAATTAATCACTTGAAATAAAGAATCCAACTGTTTCCCAGAGTACCCTGCCGCATATAGTCCGCCGATAATTGCGCCCATGCTCGTACCCGCTACATAGTCTATTTTTACACCTAAACTATCTATAACTTTCAACGCACCTATATGCGCTAAGCCTTTTGCTCCACCTCCACTAAGCACCAATCCCACTTTGGGTTTGTATTCTTGATTGCGCTTTTGCGCTTCCGCGGAAAAAACTGCGAGAATAAAAACAATGCATATGGATAGTTTTTTGATCAAATTATATTCGAAATTGTTAACTAAATCTTTTTATTTTTTGTGATAATGATTATAAATTTTTGCTGCCCTAGAAACTCCTACAACTGCTTCTAATGCTTCGCGATTGGCATTTGAAA
This sequence comes from Pseudotamlana agarivorans, assembly GCF_018860245.1. Classification (GTDB taxonomy): domain Bacteria; phylum Bacteroidota; class Bacteroidia; order Flavobacteriales; family Flavobacteriaceae; genus Pseudotamlana; species Pseudotamlana agarivorans_A. The sequence goes on along the minus strand of NZ_JAHKPD010000012.1, from coordinate 366,097 downwards.
TCCGTTTAACCGATTTAAAATGCTTTAAAAGTTCTACAATTGTTTTTTCTCCAACACCTTGTATGGTTTCAAGCTCCGTATTCAATGCGCCTTTACTGCGTCTATTTCTGTGATGTTCAATTCCAAAACGGTGGGCTTCATTTCGTAAAAACTGAATCACTTTTAAGGTTTCACTCTTTTTATCTAAATACAACGGAATGGGATCATCCGGATAAAATAACTCTTCTAGGCGTTTCGCGATACCTATAATTGCAATTTCATTTCGCAAACCTAAATCATCTAAACTTTTCAAAGCGGAAGACAATTGCCCTTTTCCGCCATCTATAATAATAAGCTGTGGCAAGGGTTGCTCCTCTTCAACCAAACGCTTGTAACGTCTATAAACAACTTCTTCCATGGAAGCAAAATCGTCTGGTCCAACAACTGTTTTTATATTAAAATGACGGTAATCTTTTTTACTTGGCTTACCATCTTTAAATACCACACAGGCCGCAACAGGATTAGTACCTTGAATATTTGAGTTATCAAAACACTCTATATGTCGTGGTTCTTCCGATAACCTTAAATCAATTTTCATTTGCGCCATAATACGATTGGCATGGCGATCTGGATCTACAATTTTTATTTGCTTAAAACGCTCCATACGATAATATTTCGCGTTTCTTAATGATAAATCAAGAATGTGTTTTTTATCACCCAACTTAGGAATCGTAACTTTCATCTCATGACCTAAATCCACATTAAAAGGTACGTAAATTTCTTTAGAATTAGAATTGAAACGTTGACGAATTTCAGTAATGGCAAGCTCTAAAAGTTCTTTATCGGTTTCTTCCAACTTCTTCTTAACCTCCAAAGTATGTGAACGAATGATAGAGCCATAGGATATTTGTAAAAAATTAATATACCCGTAACTTTCATCACTCATTATAGAAAACACATCGACATTACTTATTTTCGGATTTATAATTGTAGATTTTGATTGATAATTCTGTAAAACTTCAACCTTTTCTTTTATTTTTTGAGCTTCTTCAAATTGCATATTTTCAGCAAACTCTTTCATTTGAAGCTTAAATTGCTGAAGCGAATCTTTAAAATTTCCTTTTAAAATCTCCCGAATCGCATTAATGTTTTCATTGTATTCGACTTCCGTTTCTAAACCTTCACAAGCCCCTTTACAATTTCCTAAATGGTATTCTAAACACACTTTATATTTTCCAGAATCTACCTTATCTTCAGCCAAATGATAATTACAAGTTCTCAAACTGTACAAGCCTTTTATTAAATCTAATAAGGTGTAAACTGTTTTTCCACTGGTATAAGGCCCAAAATACTCACTACCATCTTTAAAAACGCGACGTGTAGAAAACACGCGCGGAAAGCGTTCATTTTTTATACAAATCCACGGGTAAGATTTGTCATCCTTCAACAAAACATTATAACGTGGTTGATACTTTTTTATTAAATTATTTTCTAATAATAAGGCGTCGGTCTCGGTATCCACAACAATGTGTTTGATATCTACTATTTTTCGCACCAATACACGTGTTTTGCCGCTATCGTGTGTTTTAGTGAAGTAAGAACCGACTCTTTTTTTTAGATTTTTTGCTTTACCAACGTAGATTATAGTGCCATCTTTATCATAATATTGATAGACACCAGGTTCATTTGGAAGGGTTTTTAGTAGTATTTTTATATTAGGAGTATCCATTATAGTAAAGGTAATTCTTTTTAAATTTTTAATAAAAACAGCTCATCATATAAATCTCTTAAATATTTTTAAGTTATTTATCTTTGAGTAAACCAATCAATACTAATTATAACTACATTGCGCCACTTTTTAAAAATTACGAAATGAGCAAAAAAACGATTGGACGTACTGATATCGTAGACTTCCCCAATCTAGAATTATTTAATATCGATGTGAAAATGGACACAGGAGCCTACACATCTACCATCCATTGTTCTAAAATCATTGAAGATGGTAGCACCCTAAGATGTATTTTTAATAGCAATACTCATAAAAACTTTGGAAAAACTGAAATTGTTTTCGCAACCTTTCAGCGTACCGATGTTAAAAGCAGCAATGGGTTTAAAGAAAATCGTTACAAAATAAAAACTGATGTCATATTTTTTGGCAAAACATATAAGATTAACTTAACTTTAAGCACAAGAGACGATATGAAGTTCCCTGTGCTTATTGGCAGACAATTCCTAAAACAAAAATTTGTAGTAGATGTAGATTTACTAAACGTTTCTTTCTTAAAAAAATAAAATGAATATAGTCGTTCTATCCAGAAATTCACAGTTATACTCCACTGACCGCCTTATTGAAGAAGGGTTAAAAAGAGGTCACAAAATGGAGATTATTGATCCTCTTAAATGTGATATCATCATTGAAAAGGAAAAACCAACCATTTACTACAAAGACCGTTACCTGGATTACGTAGATGCCATAATTCCAAGAATTGGTTCTTCGGTAACTTTTTATGGTTGCGCCGTAGTGAGACAATTTGAAATGATGGGTGTTTTTACCATTGTAACTTCAGACGCTATACAGCGATCTAGAGATAAGTTACGTAGTTTACAACGCTTAAGTAAAGCGGGTATAGGCATGCCAAAAACAGTTTTTACAAACTACTCAAGAGATGTTGAAGAAGTTATTGAACACGTAGGAGGAACACCTGTAATCATAAAATTATTAGAAGGCACACAAGGTTTGGGTGTCGTTTTAGCTGAAACAAAGAGTGCGGCCGAATCTGTTCTTGAAGCTTTTAATGGTTTACAAGCTCGTGTAATTGTTCAAGAATTTATAAAAGAAGCTGGGGGTGCAGATTTACGTGCCTTAGTGGTAGATGGCCAAGTGGTTGGCGCCATGAAACGCCAGGGAAAAGAAGGTGAATTTCGCTCTAACTTACACCGTGGTGGATCGGCAAATATTATTAAATTAAGTCACGACGAGCTTAAGTTAGCGATGAGTGCTGCCGACGCTTTAAAGCTTCCCGTTTGCGGTGTAGATATGCTACAATCTTCGCGAGGCCCCTTGTTATTAGAAGTAAACTCAACGCCCGGACTAGAAGGCATTGAAAAAGCCACTGGACGAAATATAGCAAAATCTATTATCACCTTTATTGAAAAAAATAAGCGATAATGACTGCCATAAACAACGGTGACCTCCATATTCTTGGGGCCACCATAAAACTGGGCGAACGTAAAGAAGTTAATTTTAATGTTGCAAATTTACACTCATCAACGCCTGTAAACGTGCCTATAATTATAGAACGTGCAAAAAAACCAGGCCCCACTGTTTTATTTACAGCAGGAATTCATGGCGATGAAGTTAATGGCGTTGAAATTGTAAGACAGCTTATTGCTAAAGGCATCAACAAACCCAAATGCGGCACTGTAATTTGCATGCCTGTTATAAATATTTTCGGATTTATAAACTTAAAACGAGAATTTCCAGACGGCCGTGATTTAAATCGCGTGTTTCCAGGAAGTCCTACGGGTTCTCTAGCAGGACGAGTAGCCTATAAACTGATAAATGATGTGATTCCAAATGTTGATTTTATCATCGATTTTCACACTGGTGGTTCTGGGCGCTTTAATGCCCCGCAACTACGTTTTGAAAAAAGTAATGAAGCACTTATTGCTTTAGCTAAAGTATTTGGAGCGCCTTTTGTTTTGTATTCTAAAAACTTACCTAAATCGTTTAGGGCAACATGTTCTAAATTAGGGAAACCTATCCTACTTTTTGAAGGTGGAAAATCATTTCATATTGATGATGCCGTTACAAATTCTGGAGTGAATGGTTCCAAACGTATTTTGAAACATTTGGGCATGCTTAGTAGCACTATTAAATCTTCAAAACCAAGACATGACTGTGTATTTATAGATGACAGCAAATGGTTAAGAGCTAAATATTCTGGGATGTTTAAAGAAACCATACATATTGGCGCATACGTACTTCAAGGTGCTATTCTCGGCCATATTACAGACCCCTACGGAAAGTTTGATTACGCTGTAAAAGCACCAAATTCTGGCTACATCATAAATGTTAATGAAGCACCAATTGTATACCAGGGGGATGCCTTATTTCATATTTCAAAAAAACTAAAACGCGTATTAAATTAATATGAGTAAAACAGCTTTACGGAAAAAATATAAAACCCTTCGTAATGATTTATCAAACAATCAAATTGAAGATTTAAGCTTAGATATTTCAAATCAGCTTTTAAAGCTTGCTATTTGGGAACATTCCTTCTACCATATATTTTTAACTATTGCGGAATTAAAAGAAATAAACACCGATTATATTCTGAATATTTTATCTGGCAAAGACAAAAACATCCTCATTTCAAAAAGTGATTTTAATACCGGAGACATGCATAGTTTCCTGCTTACAGATAATACGGTTATTAAAAAAAACAGCTATAACATCCCAGAACCTGTCGATGGTATTCCAATAGATAACAATAAAACCAACGTGGTTTTCATTCCGCTATTGGCTTTCGATAATCTTGGAAATCGTGTGGGCTATGGCAAAGGTTTTTACGATCGTTTCCTAGCACAATGCGCGCCAGAAACTATAAAAGTAGGCCTGTCTTTATTTGAAGCTGACCCCGAAACCATCGATACTTTTGAAACTGATGTTAAACTAAACTTTTGCGTAACTCCCAAAAGGATCTATCATTTTTAATTGTTGCAATTCTCGCAATAAGTGGCTCTAAGATATGCATCGGCTAATAACTGAAATGTAACACCGCCATCTGCTACAGAATTAAAAAGCTTACAAAAACGCTCATGATTCATGTTGTAAGCATTTAACAAAATCGTTCTATAATCAGGATCCTGTGTTAACGCCTTGTTTACAAGGGTTAAATTTAAATAATAGTAAAGTAAATCTTCATCTACATCGATACTTTTAGCCTTATCTTTTAATAGCTCCTCAGACAAATCGATATTCGCGTAGTAACTAAAAAACTGGGCCAAGCTTAAATAATCATAATCCGATAAAGTAAATTTCTGATAATGATCATTTATAAAAGCAATGGATTTATCTTTCTTATCATATTCCCTTTTACGCATGTACCGCTCAGCTTTAGTAATGTGATAATTCACAAGCATTCTGGATATGAGCGCCTCATCAATGCCATAATTTTTTAGTGCATTAATTTGATTTTTCAACTTGACATCATCAATTTCTTGCCAATTAAAACGCCATATTTTAATTTTAAGGGCTACAATATTATATTTCACTTGAGCATTGTCTGGCACCAATTTTTCAAGCTCCAACAATTCATTATATACATTTAATCCTTGCCTAACGTCTAAAGTGGATAAAAAAGACGCGTTTTTATTCAAAACTTTAGCAAATTCAGCCTGTTTAGGGATGTCCATTTTTCCTAAATATAATGGAGAAATGGCGTTGGAATTAATTTTTGAAAATATGGAGTTTTGTATCACGATAGCCTCCTCTAAATCATGAGTACTTAAGGCATCATGAAACTTTTCTAAAAGCACATCTTCAGACATCACTTTGTATTTATCTTTTCGCTCTAGTTCCAATTCTAAAACGGCTTTTCTATGACGTTCTAATACAGGTTCTAATGGCGCACTTAGACCTCCCGCTAGTTTAGCTTTAACCTGTACTTTGGTTAATTTGTTTAAACTTTCATACTTAGTACCCTTAATATCATTTAAAAACTCTACCCAATTCTCTGAAGAACTTACCGTCGTTTCAATTGTGGGCTGCTGAAAAGTTTGTAATGCTGCCACAATACTATTGGCGCGTTGTTCCTGCAATTCCATATTACGTTCCAAACTACCTTCAACTGAAGCATATGCTTTAATATTTATAGTTTTAATATAATAATCTGTTAAACGCAAGGAATCATATATGGGCTTGATATCTTCCTGGGAATATTCAGATTTATCCTTTTCAAAAGGAATTTTGAATTTCAAGGTTTTGTTTTTTAGGATAAAAGCATCTTTAGATTTCGCCTGAATGCGCCTTGTACTATAAGTTAAAGTATCCAAATACATGCCCATATCCAATAAATCCCAAGGATAAGCTTCTAAGTCATAAATAAGATTATAGCGACATAAATTCTTATTGCCCAAAAACATGATATTAAACTCTATAGGCTTCTTTATTTCAATATCTGAAACGCGCCCAACATGTACTCGAAAACTATTTTCACCATGTGGCCGGAGCCCTTTTCTTAACCTAGAACCATATAATGGTTTTGTAAGTCTGCCTCTAATTTGAGTATTTAAAACGGTATCTAAACTACAAGCGTAATGATCTTTCGTAACAATATCTATAGCAATGCCAGCACCTTCGTCATGGAATAATTTATTAAACCAGTCTTTATCATTAACTTCAAAATAGAGATTATTACCATCCCTTTTAACAGCGAATTGAACTTCTTTAGGTTTTATTTGTAAGACTTCAAAACAAGTTTTACATTTTTCACTTCTCTCTTTTTGATTTCTAGGAAAAACAACATCAAATCTATTTTGAGCAACAATATTTTGACATAAAAAAACTAAGGAAATAGTTAATAGTAAGTGGCTAAGCTTCATAAACAAGGGATTAAGCCCCAAATATAGGAAATACCATACCACCAGAAAATTCTTCCTACAAAAAAATTACTCGATTTTGCTAGAAAAAGCCTGTTTATTAAAAACAATTAGCATAATAAACCCTGTGCTTATCGCCACATCGGCAATATTAAATACCGGTTCAAAGAAGTTAAAGCGTTGCCCCCCGTAAAATGGCATCCATTGTGGTAAATCGACTTCAATCAAAGGAAAATAAAGCATATCAACAACACGCCCGTGCAGTAACGTATCGTAACCACCAGCTTCAGGTAAAAAAGTAGCGACTTGATTATAACTATTTTCAAATATAACACCGTAAAAAACAGAATCGATAATATTCCCTAAAGCCCCAGCAAATATAAGTGCTATGGCAAGTATTAATATTTTTGAATTTTGTTTTCTAGTACTATCATAAAGCCAATACCCGATACCGAATATGGCAAAAACACGAAACAAAGTTAAAGCGACTTTAGCGGTTCGGTCTGAAATTAGAGAGGTAAAATCACTAATTTTTGTCCCCCAGGCCATACCATCATTTTCAATGAAGTAGATTTTAAACCACGAAAACACATCGACACTTTCGTGAAGCGCAAAATGCGTTTTTACATACACCTTACTAACCTGATCGATTAGTAAAATAACAATTATTATAAAAATGGATTTTTTTAAAGACATGTATTCCGTTTAAAATCTTTACAAAAGCAGCCTTCTTGAAACTTATCATGAAGACCAACAAATGTATTAAAATGAAAAACGCCTCAATGTTATTGAGACGTTAAACTATAATATTTAAAAAAACTTACTGTTGCATGTTTTTTGCTTCAATACTTAAAGTAGCATGAGGTACAAGCTCTAAGCGTTTTTTATTAATCAATTTTCCTGTAACACGGCAAATACCGTAAGTTTTATTTTCAATACGAATAAGGGCATTTTTTAAATCGCGAATAAATTTCTCTTGACGAATGGCCAATTGAGAATTCGACTCTTTACTCATAACAGCACTACCTTCATCAAAAGCTTTGAATGTAGGAGAGGTATCTTCAGTACCATTAGTAGAATCGTTCATATAGGCGCTTTTAATAAGATCTAAATCGTACTTTGCCTTTTCTATTTTTTCAGAAATTAATACTTTAAACTCTGCTAATTCTGCATCCGAATATCTTACGTTATTTTCCATAATTTCAATGTTTTTGGATAAACAATTTGGTATTGACATCATCAAACGCAATTTCTATACCATCATCTAGTTTATCAACTATTTCTAGTTCGTTGGTTAAAGTTTCCGACTTAATATAAGCCACATTTGCCGCTACAGCATTTGTAATTTGCTCATCTTTTTGAAGTTTTACAGTAATTTTATCTGTAACCTCAAAACCTGAATCTTTTCGTAAATTCTGGATTCGGTTAATTAACTCCCTGGCAATCCCTTCTTTACGTAATTCTTCAGAGATAGTAACATCTAAAGCCACTGTTAAAGCACCTTCATTTGCTACCAACCACCCCTCAATATCTTGCGAGGTAATCTCAACATCCGAGCGTTCTAATGTAATATTTTTTCCATTAACATCAACTTCCAAAGCACCATTTTGTTCAATTTTGTTAATATCTTCCGGTGTAAAGTTAATTACTATTCCAGCAATGGCTTTCATATCTTTTCCAAAGCGCGGACCAAGAACTTTAAAGTTTGGCTTGATTTGTTTCACTAAGATCTCTGAAGCATCATCAAGAAGTTCTATCTCCTTAATATTTACCTCATGCTTAATCAATTCTGAAACTGCAGCAATCTCTGCCTTTTGCTGTTCAGAATCTACAGGAATCATTATTTTTTGAAGTGGCTGACGTACTTTAATCTTCTCTTTCGCTCTTAATGAAAGGACTAAAGATGAAATCACTTGCGCATTTTCCATTTTACGCTCTAAACTCTTGTCGACAAAAGCTTCATTATACACAGGGAAATCTGCTAAATGCACACTTTCAAACTGCTCCTTATTCGAAACTGAATTAAGGTCTAAATATAATTTATCCATGAAAAACGGTGCAATTGGCGCAGCCAACTTAGCAATGGTTTCCATACAAGTGTATAGGGTTTGATAAGCCGAAATTTTATCCTGCTCGTAATCCCCTTTCCAGAAACGCCTTCTACTTAAACGCACATACCAGTTACTCACATAATCTTGTGTGAAATCTGAAATAGCACGTGCTGCTCTTGTAGGCTCGTAATCGGCATAAAAAGCATCGACCTTCTGAATTAAAGTGTGCAACTCTGAAAGAATCCAACGGTCTAATTCCGGACGTTCTTCTAAAGCGATATCTGCTTCAGCATAACTAAATTTATCTAAATTAGTATATAAACTGAAAAATGAATACGTATTATAAAGGGTTCCGAAGAACTTACGTTTTACCTCTTCTATTCCTTCTAAATCAAACTTTAAATTATCCCAAGGGTTAGCGTTTGAAATCATGTACCAACGTGTAGCATCTGCACCGTAATCACCTAAGGTATCAAAAGGATCTACCGCGTTTCCTAAACGTTTCGACATTTTTTGACCGTTTTTATCCAACACCAATCCGTTAGACACCACGTTTTTATAAGCCACAGAATCGAAAACCATCGTTGCAATCGCATGAAGTGTATAGAACCATCCACGTGTTTGATCGACACCTTCAGCAATAAAATCTGCAGGGAACGATTTATTCTCGTCAATTAATTCTTTATTCTCAAACGGGTAATGCCATTGCGCGTAAGGCATAGAACCAGAATCGAACCACACATCGATTAAATCGCTTTCGCGGAACATTTTCTGCCCAGTTGCAGAGACCAATACGATGTCATCAACAATACTTTTATGTAAATCTAATTTCGCATAGTTTTCTTCAGAATTGTTTCCAACTTCGAAATCTTCGAATATATCTTTTGCTAAAACCCCTGCTGAAACTGCTTTAGTCATTTCGGCTTTTAGCTCTTCAACCGAACCTATACAGATTTCCTCTTTACCATCTTCACTTCTCCAAATTGGCAATGGAATTCCCCAGTATCGAGAACGTGATAAATTCCAATCATTAGCGTTTGCTAACCAGTTTCCAAAGCGCCCTGTTCCCGTTGATTTTGGTTTCCAGTTGATGCCTGCATTTAATTCATGCATACGCCCTTTGATATCGGTTACCTTAATAAACCAAGAGTCTAACGGGTAATAAAGGATTGGTTTATCTGTTCTCCAACAATGCGGATAATTATGCTTGTACTTTTCAACCTTAAAGGCCTTATTTTCTTCTTTTAATTTGATAGCGATTTCAACGTCTACAGAACGTTCTGGCGCTTCGCCATCGTCGTAGTATTCGTTTTTCACGTATTTACCTGCAAATTCAGCCATTTCTGGTCTAAACCTCCCTTGTAAATCGACTAAAGGCACTAAATTACCATCTTTATCTTTAACTAACATTGGAGGAACTTCAGGAGTTGCCTGTTTAGCAACAATGGCATCATCTGCCCCAAAAGTTGGTGCCGTGTGTACGATTCCTGTGCCATCTTCAGTTGTTACGAAATCTCCAGCAATGACTCTAAAAGCATTTTCAGGATTATCGTTCGGTAAGGCATAAGGTAAAAGTTGTTCGTATTTAATACCAACTAAATCTTTCCCTTTACACCCTTTTACAATTAAATAAGGGATTTTTTTATCACCTGCTTTATATTCTAAAAGTGCTGCATCATCTTCAACCTTTTTAAACTTCCCATCAAATTGTTTTCCAACCAATGGTTTAGCTAAAACAACCTGTATTGGTTCAAATGTGTATTGATTATACGTTTTTACTAATACGTAATCAATTTTTGGCCCAACAGTTAACGCTGTATTACTAGGAAGCGTCCATGGTGTAGTCGTCCAGGCTAGAAAAAAGGCCTCCCCCGACCCCTCCAAAGAAGGAGGGAAATCAAATGCTTTAGCAATTGAGTTTTCTATGCCCCCTTTGGGGGTTAGGGGGCTTCTAAACTGAGCAACAATAGTGGTATCGGTTACATCTTGGTAAGCTCCTGGTTGGTTTACCTCATGAGAACTTAAACCGGTACCAGCTTTAGGTGAATAAGGCTGAATGGTGTAGCCTTTATACATTAAATTCTTAGTGTATATTTCTTTTAACAACCACCAAACCGACTCCATGTATTTAGGTTCATAAGTAATGTATGGATCGTCCATATCTACCCAATAACCCATTTTTTCGGTAAGGTCATTCCAAACATCTGTATAACGCATTACGGCTTTTCTACAAGCTGCGTTATAATCTTCAACTGAAATGGATTTACCAATATCTTCTTTTGTGATACCCAATTCTTTTTCCACACCTAACTCAATAGGTAAACCATGTGTATCCCAACCAGCTTTTCGCTTTACTTGGTAACCTTTCATGGTTTTATAGCGCGGAAAAATATCTTTAATAGCACGCGCCAAAACGTGATGCACACCAGGAAGTCCGTTCGCAGATGGTGGCCCTTCAAAAAACACATAGGGCGCTTTACCTTCTCTAGTTGTTACACTTTTCTCAAAAATGTTGTTTTCTTTCCAATACTGTAGTACTTCTGCTGCTACGTTTGGTAAGTTAAGACCTTTATATTCAGGAAATTTAGCGTTCATTTACTTGAAATTCTAATAAGTTCGCGAATTTAAGGAATTATACTTAAAATGATAGGCTTTTAAAAGAAAATTAAGGAAGCCTTATTACCTTAATTTACTCAAAATTTAACTTAAAATCACGCTAATATATAACCGCGCTTTCGGTCATACTTTTTGTATTTCACTTACCATTAATACAAAGAAGTCATCTACACGCCTCTATTTTCGATAAACAACTCAATCAAACTATAGTGAATAAGCTCTAAGCCTCCTTATCATTTTCCAGAATAGATTTAATTTTTCAGATTAATCCTTTAAATTTGAACTTTCATACTCAAAAAAAAGAGATCTGATCCTAAATAAAAAAAAAAGACTAAAACGACAAGTTCCTAAATAAAACCACAATTTTATAAACAAATGAAGTCAAACTACATTATAACTTTTGCAATTCTTTTATTATCAATTAAAACCTTTGCTCAAGTACAGGACACTATTAGCTACCCTTACGTTTTACCTATATGGGCCGATAAAGTAGCAGAACGAGGAATGGCCGATCAACTTCAACTTCCTTTTGGTATAAATGTGAATTACGTGAACGCCTTTATGGATTTAGAAATTACAGAATTTGGATTAGACATTGCTGGCAAAGATGTATCAAACATAATTAATGTAGAAACCCTTAATTTCACAAAGGTTGATGCAACTACTAACGGCTTAAACTTAAGAGCAGATGCCTGGATTTTACCTTTTATGAATGTTTACGGCTTGTTTTCGGCTGTAAAGGGCGGCACAGCAGTGAGCCTACAACCCACATGGAGAAACGCAGAAGGTGAAATTATCTTACAATTACCTGAATTTTCGTCTAAAGTGGAGTTTGACGCTATGACTTATGGAATTGGTACCACCTTAATTTTTGGTTGGAACAATTACTTCTTAAGCACCGATTTTAATTACTCAAGAACCAGTACCGAATTATTAAAAGAACAAGTGGGTTACGCTACATTGTCTGGTCGAGCTGGCCACCGATTTGGTTTATCTAAAAAAAACAAGGACTTTTTTATCGCCCCATATGCTGGAGTTATGTATAGAGACTTTATTGGCGCCAAAGGAAGCTCCGGAGAAATTGGCTTAGATGAAGTTTTCCCAAATTTAGACATGAATTTTAATGAAAAAATAAACGGCAAAATCACTAGCAATGAAGCCATTATAAACGACCCTTCCACGAGCCCTGCGGAAAAAATAAAACTACAAGCTCAGAACCAAGCTTTAACCACAATTCAAGAAACAGTTAACGATAGTGGTGTATTTTCAACAAAAATCAATTACAACATAAAAAAAGAAATTGCTCAAACTGTAACTTTTCAAATGGGCTTTAATTTACAAATTAATAAACACTGGATGTTTAGAGGCGAATTTAGCTTATCAGACCAACAACGATTTATTTTAACAGGGCTTCAATACCGCTTTGGAATTAAGAAAAAAGGCACTTATTAAATCGAGTTGAAAATGTAAAAAACGATACGTTATATTAAGCCTAAACGATATAATCGACTAAATCTTCCATTTTCGATATCAACTGAATTTTTATTGCCGTATTTTGGAGTGAAATTTTATTGTATTTAGATACAAATATTGTGGAAAAACCTAATTTTTCAGCTTCTAAAATACGCTGCTCCACACGTTGTACCGGACGAATTTCTCCAGACAAACCAACTTCTGCAGCAAAACAATAATCTTTCGGAATAGCCACATCTTCATTAGAAGACAAAATTGAAGCCACAACCGCCAAATCGATCGCAGGATCATCAACCGTAATACCTCCAGTAATATTCAAAAACACATCTTTAGCCCCTAACCTAAAACCTGCTCTTTTCTCTAAAACTGCCAAAAGCATATTTAGGCGTTTGGCATTAAATCCTGTTGCCGAACGTTGTGGAGTTCCATAAACCGCTGTACTTACCAATGCTTGAACCTCAATCATTAAAGGTCGCATACCTTCTAAAGTGGCCGCAATAGCATTACCAGATAATTCTTCGTCTTTTTTAGATATTAGTATTTCTGAAGGATTAGAAACTTCACGAAGACCAGTGCCTTGCATTTCGTAAATCCCCAATTCGTTCGTAGAACCAAAACGATTTTTGTTCGCCCTTAAAATCCTAAACACATGATTACGGTCGCCTTCAAATTGCAAAACCGTATCCACCATATGCTCCAATATTTTAGGACCTGCGATATGTCCATCCTTAGTAATATGACCAATTAAGAGCACAGGAGTTGCCGTTTCCTTTGCGAATTTGATAAGTTCGGTAGTGCATTCCTTTATTTGAGAAATGCTTCCAGAAGAAGATTCAATATAATCACTATGAAGCGTTTGTATAGAATCGATAATTACAATATCTGGCTCTAGAGCTTCAATTTGTTTGAATATATTTTGGGTCTTAGTTTCGGTTAAAATATAACAATTACTGTTATTTGGATTGACACGTTCTGCACGCATCTTTATTTGTTTCTGGCTCTCTTCACCTGAAACGTATAACGTTTTATAGGGCAACCCTAAAGACACCTGAAGCAATAAGGTGCTTTTTCCTATTCCAGGTTCTCCACCTAATAAGGTTAATGACCCTGGTACAATACCACCACCTAGAACACGATTTAACTCGCCATCAAATGTATTTAAACGCGGTTCTTTTGATGTATCAATTTGATTAATTAATAGCGGAATTGACGCCCGTTTGGCAGAAGAAGCAGGTGTTTTCCAATCACTTTTTTCTGGCTTTTGAACCAATTCTTCAACAATAGTATTCCATTCCTTACAAGCGTTACACTGCCCTTGCCATTTTGCAAATTGCGTTCCACAGTTCTGACAAAAAAAAGTAGTTTTAACCTTAGCCATTAAGTCAATTGTATTTTAAAACAAAAGTTTACAAATTAATTACAATCCGAAATCTGCCTTTATTAAATCGGCTCTATCCATGACATCATCCTTTGTTATACCCGCTATTTCATCTAGAGTATAAGCCGATTGATAGGTTCGCATAGCACGTTTAGCCTCTCCTGTTTCTTCGTAAAAGCGACCAATATAATACCCCCCTAACAAAGTTTCTGGATAAGCCTCTCTAGCCATTTTACCTAATGCTTCATAATATTCATAGGCCTCCTTTTTCTCAATAGCAGCAGCAATCGCTTTAAAATCATTAATTAAAACAGGTTTTTCAATACCTAAAACATCATTAATTTCTTGATACTTCTCTTGAAGGTATAAAACAGGTGATGTTTCTAATTTTAACACCACTTCTTTATACTCCTTTTTAGAAATAGGCTGGTAAATTTTAAACATCTTCTCCAATGCCACGGGAATAGCGTTCGTTGGCACCGAATAATGAGAAGGCTCTTTAAAATTATTGAAATTATAGACTAAAAGATCGTTCTCTACTCCAGATATATCTGAGTTCAGAGCATCGGTCATCGATTTTATAGACTCTGAATCTTTATCTGTATTCGCTAAATAGTAAAACGTTTTAGACTGCACTTTACGTAAGGCTTCAGGTAAATAATCCAACATATTTGGTGCTAAATCTGGACTAATCGCAACATACGATTGAAATAATGGCTGTGGTTTCAATAAATAATAATTGATAAAATTAGCAGACTCACTATGCCCTATTACAACTTTAAAACGGCCGGTTCTATACGTTTTTTCAATATGAGGAATTAACTCTAAACCAAGAAATTCAAAAAAATTAGCACCAGAATCTATCGGTAATGAGTTTTGTTCAGAGTACATGCAATCATCATAACGTTTATTTAACTGATTCACACCCACCACAATGGAGGCCGGCATATCTTCCCAGTAAGAAAAATAATCAACGTTCCCTGCAACCGCTTCAAACATATAATCGGCATCCAAAACAAGAATTAATGGATAAGACTTATTGTCTTTATCATAACCTCGTGGCAATTGAATTTTAAGCTCACGATCTTCCCCTAACTTTGAAGAATGAAAATTTTGATACTTAACTTGCGCTCCCATATAAGTACCTGATATGGTAAACAATAAAATAAAAAGTAGGTGTTTCATCTTAATTATTTGGTTTTTGGTTCGATGGGGCAAGGTAATAAATAAACGGTGAGTTTAAAAGCAAAGTTTCACCAAGTAATGGTAGATTAAAATACCACTTGACAATCAATTACTTTTTATTTATTCTATTATAAATAGGTAAGTATATTAATGATAAACCGCCACACAAAATTATAACAAATGTTTGCGACGCCCACATGATCCACCCATAAGCGATACTAGGCTCCTCCGGGATTCCAAAAAGCGAAAAAGCCGCAAAAACCGCTAACGGATAAGACCCAATACCACCGTTTGTTGCTGCGATACTAAAACTTGCTGATATAAAACCAACTAATATAGCACCAGGAGAAACTACTCCTAATTCCTTAATAGCAAAAGTAGTGGTGTAGAACATAAGTACATACATGCTCCAAATAAAAAGGGTATGAAAAATATACGCCCATTTATTTTTCATTTTAAAAATACTAAGCACACCTTCAACTAATCCGCTTACAAAACTTTTAATTTTTAAAGCTATTTTCAAACTACTTCTTCTAATGAATATTGAAGCTATCACAAACAAAACAGCAGCCACAACCATGGCTAAAACAACTTTAGTAGGATTAAATTTTTGAATTAAAAATCCATATATAAAATCGAATTGCAAAAAAAGTGTGATGGTCATAATACACAACATGACAATCATATCTGCTATACGTTCGGCCACTATGGTTCCAAAACCTTTCTCAAAAGGAACGCCTTCATAATTAGAAAGCAATGAAGCACGAGCTACTTCGCCAGCTCTAGGTATGGTATAATTTATCAAGTAAGCTGCAAAAACAGCCATAAAACTATTGCCAAATTTCACATGATACCCCATGGGAGCTAACATAAATCGCCAGCGGTATGCGCGAGAAATATGACTTAGAAGTCCTAAAAACATGCCAAAAACAATCCAGATATAATCTGCGTTTTTAGCATAAATCAATAATTTATCAATGGAAACTTTAGACAGCGAATACCAGATTAAAAAAACTCCCAACAATAGTGGGAGTGTAATCTTTAAAAGATTTTTTATATTCTGGTTCAATCGTTTATTTTAACAAGTTTGTCGCTTCATCAGGAAATACCAAAGCAGGTTTAAATCCTTTTGCTTCCTCGAAATCCAAAATCGCATAGGTTATTAATATTAACGTATCTCCAACGGCAACTTTTCTTGCTGCAGCACCATTTAAAGTGATTTCTCCAGTATTTCGAGGTCCGGGAATACAATATGTTTCAAGACGTTCACCATTATCATTATTAACAATCTGAACTTTTTCGCCTTGTATAATATTAGCAGCTTCCATTAAGTCTTCGTCAATGGTTATACTGCCTATATAATTGAGTTCTGCACCAGTGCATTTAACTCTATGAATTTTAGATTTTACTACGTGAATTTGCATGCGGCAAAGATAATTAATTTAGAGCGATATTATCAATAAGTCTGATGTCATCAGCATAAACAGCGATAAAAGCTCTGTATTTTTTAAATTTTATTTTTTTTGATACGGTTTTCAGGGTGTCTTCGTCTGCAATAACAAAATATTCTAAATCCAATAATTTATGCATAGAAAACTGTTTATCAACCCATTCCATCACCTCAACAGCACTTTCTATGCCAAATTTAGCTTTGGCAGCTGTTAATGTTTTGTAAATAAATGGTGCCGCTTCTTTGAATTCAGGCTTAAGCCTTACATTTCGTGAACTCATAGCTAATCCATTCATTTCTCGATAAATAGCACATGGCACAATATGTACAGGCATGTCATGTTTTTCAACCATTTTTTTAATGATCGCCAACTGTTGAAAATCCTTTTCACCAAAATAAGCATTATTAGGCTTAATGATTTCAAACAATCGTTTAACAATGGTACCAACACCATCAAAATGTCCAGCCCTAAATTTACCCTCCATTTCAAACTCCAATCCATCGAAATCAAATTCTTGAGAAACCAAATTACCTTCGTAAACATCCTCAACGGAAGGAGCATATACCATAATTCGGTTTGCGTCTACCTCTTCAAGTAGTGCAACATCGGTTTCTAATGTCCTTGGGTATTTCTCTAAGTCCTCTTTATTGTTAAACTGCGTTGGATTCACAAAAATGCTCACTACAACAGAGTCATTATCTAATAAAGCCTTTTTAACCAATTCCAAATGACCATCATGTAGGGCGCCCATAGTAGGCACCAATCCTACCGATTGATTTTTTGCCTTTACTGCATCGAGGGCTAACGTAATTTGTTGTTTTTCTGAGTAAACTTCCACTATTTAATATAAAATTAACGGGTGCAAACTTAAGATTTTACAACCAATTTGCATAAATTTTTGTATTTTTGCGTGTTTTTTATTTTCAATTGCTAAAAGTAACACCTCTACAAAGTTTCATGACAAAACGTGAAACATGTAATGATTACGTGAAGTAGAGGCTATTTAAAGTCAACAAAAACCATCATATGAAAGATAAGAGGATATTATATGTATCATCTGAAGTAGTGCCCTATTTACCTGAAACCGAAATTTCTTCTATGTCATTTGAAGCACCTAGAATGGTGAATCAACAAGGTGGCCAAATTAGAATATTCATGCCAAGGTACGGCAATATAAATGAGAGAAGACACCAATTACACGAAGTTATACGATTATCTGGTATCAATTTAGTTATTAATGATCTTGATATGCCTTTAATTATTAAGGTAGCCTCTATTCCAAAGGAGCGTATTCAGGTTTATTTTATTGATAACGATGAATATTTCAAAAGGAAAGCTACGTTAACAGATGAAGCTGGAAAATTATTCCCAGATAACGATGAGCGTGCGATTTTCTTTGCAAAAGGTGTTATTGAAACCGTGAAGAAATTAAACTGGGCTCCAGACATTATTCATGTACATGGATGGCTAGCTTCCTTATTACCTCTTTATTTTAAAGAATACTACAAGGACGAGCCGCTATTTAGCGAAAGTAAAATTGTAACTTCTGTTTATAACCAAAGTTTTAGTGGTTCACTAAATGAAGAAATGATAAACAAAATTAAGTTTGATAATATTGATGACGAAGCTGTAAAACCGCTTGAAGAACCGACCTATACAAACTTAATGAAAGTTGCAATAGATTATTCAGACGCCTTAATTATTGGATCTGAAACTATTCCGGAAGACTTAAACGCTTACTTAAAAGCATCAGACAAACCTATTTTAGAGTATAAAACAAAGGATGAATTTGGTGAAGCTTATACAACATTTTTCAACGATACCGTTTTAAGCTAAACATCAAAGTTATTTATATTATATGAAAAAGACAATCAATTCCCTTAAGATTCCTGTTGTTTTTCTTCTTTTGGTTAGTGCTTTTATTGCCTGCGATAAAGATTATAGCGTTATAGAAAGTGATGTTCTGGGCGACGAAAATTCAGATTTCACTACAGGTGACTCGCTTTGGTCGGTTACCGCTTATAATAAAAAACTAGATTCGTTACAAATTAATAATCTTGGTACAACCAGTATTTCTGCAACCGCAGGGAATTTACTAGGTGTATTTAACGATCCTTCATACGGTTTAACTACAGCAAGCATTGTGTCTCAACTCGTACCTTCAACTTTTTCACCAGAATTTGATGAGAATCCAGTTGTAGACAGTGTGGTTTTAAACATTCCGTACTATAACACCGTAGTAAGTTATGACGAGGATAACAATCCAGAATACCGATTAGATTCTTTATTTGGAGACAATGACACCCCTATTAAACTTACCATCTATAGAAGTAATTATTTCTTAAGAGATTTTGACCCTAACAATCCAGAAAACGTTTCACAAAAGTATTACTCCAACGGTAGTAGCACTGAAAATTCTGCCCTTAACGGGACTTCGGTTATTAAATTTGATGATCATATTGATAACATATCGAATCCCATTTATAGTAACGCCGCTTTTAAGCCAAGTAATTTGGCTACCATAACAACAGTTGGAGATGGCGATGATGAGGTTGCAACAAAATCAGGACCTGCACTTCGTAAATTATTAGATAATGATTATTGGAAATCGGTAATTATTGATAAGGAAGGAGATCCGGTTTTAAGTAGTCAAAGTAACTTTAAAAATTATTTTAGAGGGCTTTATTTTAAAGCTGAAGCAAACACCAATGATGGCTCAATGCTACTTTTAAATATTGCAGCAACTGCCGCCAACATAACCATGTATTATACTTCTGGAGCAGATGGTAGTAGAACTCAAGAAACTTATGTCATGAATTTTTCTGGCAATATCTTAAATACTTTTGTTAACGATTACAGCATACCGCTTTATGATGGTGACAAAATTTTAGGTGACAATGAATTACACCTAAAAGGCACAGAAGGGTCTATGGCCGTAGTTGAAATTTTTAGTGGAAAGGTTGATTGTGATGGTGATGGTATTTTAGATTTAGACGCTATCGATTGCTTCAAGCAAAACTATAGACAACTGGATGATAATGGAGACTATGTAAAAGACCCTATCACGAACAGATATAAGCTTAAAAAACTTATTAATGAGGCTCAATTAGTGCTCACAGAACTGGATAACTTACCAACAGGAAGCGTAGAGGATTATCACACCTACGATCGTATTTATGCCTATGACATAAAGGGTAATTCAACAACTTTAGATTATAGTATTGATCCCACAACAAATACTTCAGACCCGTTAAATTCTAAAATTATTAGTCTAGGACAAAGAAATGACACGGGGGTTTTCAAAATTCGTCTTACACAACATTTAAATAATATTTTATTTACCGACTCTATAGCAGAAAACACACCTACTACAATTGGGTTAGTGCTTTCTAACAATGTTAATTATACTGATAACGCGGAAATTCTTGATAGTGGAGATACGGTTACAACCGTTCCAAGGGCTTCTATTTTATCACCTAGAGGCACAATAATCTACGGAAGTACTCAAAACACTGATCCTAAAAAAAGGTTACAGTTAAAAATATTCTCTTCCGAAGCTAAAGATTAATTTAAAGTATAACCTTATTAGTGACTTTCATCGTATAAATTGAAAGTTCATATAATAAATAAGATTGATAAGTTATTATTTCACATATTTGTCTGTAATAATCAAAGTCAATATCAAAAAGAAAAAATATGTGTGGAATTGTTGGATACATAGGCCCAAGAGAGGCTTACCCTATTGTAATTGAAGGTTTAAAACGTTTAGAATATAGAGGTTATGACAGTGCCGGAATAGCTCTTTTTGACGGTAAAGATCTTAAAGTATCTAAAACAAAAGGAAAGGTCGCTGATCTAGAAGCGATTGCTGAAAAAGAAATTACAAAAACAGGGAATGTAGGTATAGGTCATACCAGATGGGCAACACACGGCGTGCCAAATGACGTAAACTCACATCCACACGTTTCTAATTCTGGGAATTTAGTAATTATTCATAATGGAATTATTGAAAACTATGAATCTTTAAAACAAGAATTATTAACTAGAGGCTATACTTTCAAATCTGACACAGATACCGAAGTTTTAATTAACCTTATTGAGGAAGTCCAAAAGCAAGACGATTTAAAACTTGGAAAAGCGGTACAAGTAGCCCTAAACCAAGTTATAGGCGCTTACGCGATTGCTGTTTTTGACAAAAACAAACCCGAAGAAATTGTCGTAGCACGTTTAGGAAGTCCTTTAGCTATAGGAATTGGTGATAATGAGGATGAATTTTTTATCGCTAGCGACGCCTCTCCGTTTATAGAATACACAAAAAATGCTGTTTATCTCGAAGATGAAGAGATGGCAATTATAAGATTCCATAAAGGCATTAAAATTAGAAAAATTAAAGATGATTCTGAAGTCGATACTTATGTTCAAGAATTAAAAATTAACTTAGAACAAATTGAAAAAGGTGGTTACGACCACTTCATGCTTAAAGAAATTCATGAACAACCTAAAGCCATAACAGACACTTATCGTGGTAGGTTATTAAGAAATGAAGCTATTATTAAAATGGCAGGTGTTGAAGACAACATGAAGAAATTTCTAAACGCTAACCGTATTATCATAGTGGCCTGTGGAACCTCTTGGCATGCTGGATTAGTTGCAGAATATATTTTTGAAGATTTAGCTCGAATTCCTGTAGAAGTAGAATATGCCTCAGAATTTAGATATAGAAACCCCGTAATTACTGAAAATGATGTGGTTATCGCTATATCTCAATCTGGAGAAACTGCCGATACTTTAGCAGCAATCAAGTTAGCAAAATCTAAAGGTGCTTTTGTTTTTGGTGTTTGTAATGTGGTGGGTTCATCAATCGCTAGAGAATCAGATGCAGGTGCTTATACACATGCTGGACCAGAAATTGGAGTTGCTTCAACAAAAGCCTTTACAACTCAAATTACGGTATTGACATTAATCGCTTTAAGGTTAGCCAGAGCTAAAGGAGCTATTAGCAGTTCAGACTTTAGAACACATCTTCTTGAACTAGAAATGATCCCGAATAAAGTTGAAAAAGCACTAGAATCGGATGCTAATATTCAAACTATTTCTAACATCTATAAAGATGTTGATCACTTTCTATACTTAGGACGTGGATATAATTTCCCTGTTGCTCTTGAAGGTGCATTAAAGCTAAAAGAGATATCATATATTCATGCGGAGGGTTACCCTGCTGCAGAAATGAAACACGGTCCTATCGCATTAATTGATGAAAATATGCCTATAGTGGTTATCGCTACTAAAAAAGGGCATTATGAAAAAGTAGTAAGCAATATTCAAGAAATTAAATCTAGAAAAGGAAAAATTATAGGTATTGTAACAGAAGGAGACACACAAGTAAGAGCACTTGCCGATCATGTTATTGAAGTTCCCGAAACTTTAGAATCGCTCTCTCCACTTCTAACTACAATTCCATTACAATTATTATCATACCACATAGCTGTTATGTTGGATAAGAATGTTGATCAACCAAGGAATTTAGCAAAATCGGTTACTGTAGAATAGTTAACAAATCTTATTATACTTTATAAAAGGTCGGAACATTTCAATGTTTCGACCTTTTTTTATAGGCGTATTTGACTATTCCATAATAAATTGCACATTTTTTTGTATAAAAATACTATGCGCGCATATATTTTTATATTTTTAGCAATCAACTATATTTCGTTCTTTTGCGCAATATTGTTTTAAACTTAAACTAAACATAACCAATGAAAAAAACTCTCCCACTTCTCTTGTTGTTTGTATGCTACCTAACAAGTGCCCAGACAACCGTTACAGGAACTGTAGTCGACGATACAAGTTTACCAATTCCTGGAGCAAATATCATCGTTTTAGGTACGACCGTAGGAACGGTATCCGACTTTGACGGAAAGTTCACCTTAACCTATAACCAAAATCCACCATTCTCTATTCAAGCAAGTAGTGTGGGTTTTGAAACCTTAACAAAAGAAATTACCACTGCAAACGAAGTCATCAATTTTGTTTTAGTTGAAGGCACAGCTTTGGATGAAGTTGTTATATCGGCTTCGAGAACACCAGAACGCATCTTTGAATCGCCTGTAACAATTGAACGCCTTGGGTTAAAGGACATAAAAAGCACGGCTTCAGCCGATTTCTATGACGGTCTAGAAAACCTGAAAGGAGTCGATGTAAACACCAACTCATTAACTTTTAAATCGGTCAACACTAGAGGTTTTTCAACATTTGCGAATAATAGATTCATGCAACTTGTTGATGGTATGGACAATTCAACTCCGGCACTAAACTTTCCAATTGGTAATTTAGTGGGTATGACTGAAACCGATGTATTAAGTGTAGAGCTTTTACCAGGAGCGTCTTCAGCCTTATATGGCGCCAACGCCTTTAATGGTATTTTATTTATGCGTAGTAAAAACCCTTTTGACCATGGAGGAATTAGTGCTTCTATAAAAAAAGGTTACACTTCTCAAGAAGCCTCAGGAACCAACCCTTATACCGATTTAAGCATTCGTGTAGCTCATAAATTTAGTGAAAAATTTGCGGCTAAAGTTAATTTTGGATATCTAGAAGGTACAGACTGGGCTGCGACGAGCGTAGAAGATAGAAATATGGAAGGTGGTACACGAGGGACCAATTTAAACTATAACGGTGTAAATGTTTATGGTGATGAAGTTTCTCAAAACTTAAGACAAGTAGCCATACTATTAGAATCGGCTATTAACCCAGGTACTGGGCAACCTTATTTACCTGCCGGAGCTAGCGCCTTAGCTCCTTCTGTTGATGTAAGTAGAACAGGTTATAACGAAAGTGAATTAACAAACTATGAAGCGCGAAGTATTAAAGCCGATTGGGGTTTATACTACCGTCCATTAGAGAATGATTTTGAAATTTCCTATGTTGGTAAAGTAGGTACTGGTACTACAATTTATCAAGGTTTAAATCGCTACAACATTGATAATTTCTTTCAAGAACAACATAAAATTGAGATTCGTAATAGAAATTTTTTCTTAAGAAGTTATGTTGTTGCCGATAAAGCCGGTGATTCATACGATATGGTTTTTACGGGCATTAACATTAATAGAGCTTGGAAACCAGATTTAAACTGGTTCGCAGAATATGCAGGAACTTACATTCAATCCACACTAGCAGGTGCCAATGATACCCAGGCACATTCAGCTGCCCGTACCCAAGCTGAAACAGGTCGTTTCGAACCTGGAACTCCTGAATATATTGCTGCTTTCAATAGAAGTATAAACGATCCCGATTTAACAACAGGGTCTAAATTCCAAGATGCTTCAAAATACTACCACATGGATGGTAACTACAACTTTAGTGAAATTATTAAATTCGCTGAAATTCAAGTTGGTGGTTCTTACAGAAAATACAATCTAAATTCTTTTGGAACCATTTACACAGATTACGATGGCCCTATTGAATATTTTGAATACGGCGTATATACTCAAATTCAGAAAAACATCGAATTAAACGAAAGTTTAGAATTAAAATTAACAGGATCTCTACGCTACGATAAGTCTGAATTTTTCGATGGTTTCTTTTCTCCTAGATTATCGGGAGGTTTAACATTAAATAGAAACCATAACTTTAGAGCTTCGGTTCAAACTGGGTTTAGAAATCCTACAACGCAAGATTTATTTATTGGTTTAGATGCTAATCGAGCGATTTTAGTTGGCTCATCCCCTGACAATTTAGATCGTTATTCTGGCGATTACAATGTAAGTGGTAGCGGACAAAATGCAGGACAACCTAGTGTAATAACACAAACAGGTGCAGCTGCATACAATAATTCATATTCAGAAGCTTCTGTTTTAACATACAAAACTACAGGTAATACAAATGATTTAGTGGTTTCAAATCCTGATCTAATAAAACCTGAACAAGTGACCTCTGCAGAAATTGGATATAGAGGAAAACTAAAAAGATTAACTATCGATTTTAGTGCTTATTACAACAGTTATAAAGATTTTATTTCTCAAGAATATGTGGTCGCTCCATTATATGGACAGGTTGGTGACAATTCATTATCTATCGATGCCATTAATAGAGGGGATGACATTACTTATAATGCCTACACGAACTCTAAAGCAGCAGTTAATTCTTATGGGGCTTCAATTGGTCTTTCAACAAAAATATTCGGAAACTATGATTTAAGCGGAAGTTACACTTTTGCTAAGCTAGATTTTGACCAAGAAAAATACCCAGACTTTGTAACAAACTTCAATACGCCAGAGCATAAATTCAAAGCAACCTTTGGAAATACCAACCTATTTAAAAACTTTGGTTTCAATATTGCGTATCGCTTTAGTGATGATTACTATTGGCAATCTACATTTGGTGACGGGTTAGTTCCTGAATACCATGTGATGGATGCGCAAATAAATTACACCATTCCTAGTTTTAAATCTACTTTTAAATTAGGTGCAACCAACTTATTAGGAGATGAGTATTTCACAGCTTATGGAACTGGATATATCGGCTCTATGTACTACATTTCTTGGACAATTAACAACTTATAAACTTACAATCATGATTAAAACTAAATATATAGGCCTAATCCTTGTTGTACTTGGATTTACAGCGTGTAATTCACCAGAAGATGTTATGCCTCCTGTGGATAATGAAACGGCACCAGAATTAGAAGCCGGTACAGCTAATTTTGAAAAATATGTCTCGGTGGGAGCTTCCCTTACAGCTGGCTACTCTGATTTCGGATTATTTATTGCTGGACAAGAAAACTCATTCCCTAACATGTTAGCCTCACAATTTGAAAAAGTTGGAGGTGGTGATTTTACTCAACCACTAGTTAGTGACAATACAGGTGGTATTTTGGTTGGTGGCACCCCAGTTCGCGGCTACCGTTTAACCTTTAATAGCGAAATTCCTGGACCACAACCTTTAAATGAATTTTTAGCTGGATTGGGTGCTCCCGTTCCACCTATAACCACAGAAGCCGGGGTTAATATTGGAAGTGACTTTAATAATTTTGGAATCCCAGGAGCAAGGAGCTTTCATTTTATTGCCCCAGGGTACGCAGGTGCAAACCCATATTACGCCAGAATAGCATCGGCTCCAACCGCCACAGTTATTGATGATGCTATAGCTCAAAACCCAACTTTTTTCACCTTATCAGATATTGGAGCAGCCGATGTATTAGGTTATGCATTATCTGGAGGTGACGATTCTGATCCTATTACAGATGTAGCTACATTTAATGGCTCATTAGGAATTATTGTGGATAAATTAACCGCTAATGGCGCTAAAGGTGTAATTGCAAATGTACCTGATATTTTAAGTGTTTCTCATTTCACTACGGTAAGCCATAACCCCGTGCCTTTAGATGCAGCTACTGCGGCATACTTAAACAGCATGAATGCTTATGGAGCATACAATGCTGGGATTACACAAGCTTATGCTTTCCTCGTTGCTAATACACCGCTTACCCAAGAAATGGCTGATGAAGAAATAGCTAAACGTACCATTGCGTTTGCAGAAGCACCAAACAATGCCTTGGTTATTATGGATGAAGATTTAAGAGATTTAACAGCATTAAATCCTGCGTTAGTCAATTTAAGACAAGCAACACCTGAAGATTTAATTCTTCTTACTGCTTCTTCTGAAATACCAAAAGGTGTCGGAGTTTCAACGCCAATGGGCGATAATTTCGTGCTTACGCCAGAAGAACAAAATAACATTAACGATGCAGCCATGGGCTACAACCTTGGTATTGAAGCCGTAGCTCAAGCGAAAGGCTTAGCTGTAGCCGATTTAAAAAGTGTGATTGAAGAGGCCTCAACAAACGGTATTGCTTTTGATGACTATTTTTTAAATACAGATTTAGTTTTTGGAGGCTTGGTAAGTTTAGATGGAGTACACCTTACCGCAAGAGGTTATGCGTTAATGGGGAATACTTTTCTAAAAGCAATTGACGAAACCTATGGTTCAAATTTTGAAGCTTCAGGCAACCTTATGAAGGCTGGAGATTATCCAACTGCATACTCACCAACATTAGAATAAAATAGGGGCTTCCCTTACTAAATAATCCACAAAAAAAAGGTAGTGATTTTAAATCACTACCTTTTTTTTATTAAAAGCATTATAATTAAACTAATGCCATTATTTTCTAACCGCTTGTACGATTGCTAAAGCATCTTTTACATCTTGCTCTAACTTCGCATAATCTTTATTTGCGATAATGTCTTTAGAGATTAATTGAGATCCCATTCCAACGCAAGTTGCACCGGCATCAAACCATCCTTTTAAGTTTTCTTCAGTTGGAGAAACACCACCAGTTGGCATAATGCTAGTCCAAGGTTGAGGCCCTTTAATACCTTTTATGAATTTTGGTCCGTATAAATCACCAGGGAATAATTTTACGATTTCACATCCTAATTCTTCCGCTCTAGCGATTTCAGTTAAAGAACCACATCCAGGAGACCAAAGTACTTTTTTACGGTTACAAGCGATAGCGATATCTTCTCTCAATACTGGAGTAACGATAAAGTTAGCACCCAAAGCCATATATAATGAAGCCGCAGCACCATCTGTTACCGAACCAACACCCATAATCATTCCTGGTAATTCAGCAATAGCATATTTAGTTAATTCTCCAAAAACTTCGTGAGCGAAATCACCACGAGCAGTAAACTCCATTAAACGAGCTCCACCATCGTAACAAGCTTTTAATACTTTTTTACTAAGCTCAATGTCATTATGAAAAAATAAAGGAATCATTCCAGTTTCTTTCATGGCTTGAGCAACTTCTAATCTTGAAAATTGTGCCATTTTATTATTTTTAAATTTTTTAATTCCAGTTTAAGATTTTCTTAAAATCGTATGCTTCTGGATTTGGTAAATATTGTTTTGCTTTTTCATAATCTTTTTCTTGAATAAAGAATAAATTATTAATAAAAAGCTGAGCCATATCTGATTCGATATCGACTAATCTTGGTGGAATTTTTCCGCTTTCATCTTCAAAATCCTTTAAAAACAAAGGCGCAATATCACCATTAGAGTTTGCACTCACGATACAACCAGAGATACCCTGATCAAATAATTTTTTAACACCAATGCCTAATAAAGAACATAATGTTAAATCGAATGCAATGGGGTTACAACATCTTAATTCGTAACCAAGCTCTACGGGTCTTGTTTTCACTTTTAAACCAATCTCTTTCAGTTTTACCTGTAATAGATAGTTAAAAATATGTGATTTACTTACGTTTCCTAATTCTGGATGACCGTGATCATCGTAAGTAAAATTAATATCGGAATTAATAATTTCTTCTTCATCCATGAAATGAAAAACTCCTTCACTTACAAGCGCTACGCCATATTCAATACCTTTGATCTTACATTTTACAATGGAAGACACAATCATATTAATAAGCTTATCGAAAGTAATTTTGGTATTATTAAACATTTCTGGAATAATCATCATTTGAAAATGACATGCAGAAGCGATTCCGAAAGCTAAATGTCCAGCCGAGCGTCCCATAGCCGACATTACAAACCAATTCTCACTGGTTCTAGCATCTTCATAAACGGTATTACCAATTCTAACCCCCTCGTCTTTAGCCGTGTGAAATCCGAAAGTTGGATTTCTATCAGGCAAAGGCAAATCGTTATCAATGGTTTTAGGAACGTGTACATGAGCCACATCGAGCTCTTGTTTTTGAAGATATTTGGTTAACCTATTGGCGGTCGATGC
Source organism: Pseudotamlana agarivorans (assembly GCF_018860245.1). Classification (GTDB taxonomy): domain Bacteria; phylum Bacteroidota; class Bacteroidia; order Flavobacteriales; family Flavobacteriaceae; genus Pseudotamlana; species Pseudotamlana agarivorans_A. The sequence continues at coordinate 337,609 of NZ_JAHKPD010000012.1, read as the reverse complement.
TGTATCGTCACCGCCAATAGTTACCAATAATTTGACATTATTATTTTTAAAAAAATCTGCTTTAAAATCGCTGTCTTTCGGTTTAAATCTACTCATTGTAATGGTAGAGCCACCTCGACTAAAAATACGATCTGCAAGTGCAAAATCAAAAATCTTTACTTCTGGATTTTCAGCAAGTATGCCTTTAAATCCGTGATGAACTCCAATAACCTTATAGCCATCTTTTATAAAAGTTTTAGCTATGGTGCTTACAACTGTATTAATTCCAGGTGCAGGACCGCCCCCACAGATAATCGCAATAGATTTTTCCATTTTTACTTTATCGTACTTTATATAATTTTAAAACAATTAATGTGGATTATCTAGCTACACGACCAGAAGCATCACCACCCATAAGTTTGTTAACCTCAGCAACAGTAACTAAGTTCGCATCACCTTTAATAGTGTGTTTTAAACAAGATGCAGCAACTGCAAAGTCTAATGCATTTTGATCGTTATCAGGGTACGTTAATAATCCGTAGATTAAACCTCCCATGAATGAATCACCACCACCTACTCTATCAACGATATCTGTAATTTGGTATTGACGTGTTTCTAACATTTTAGTTCCATCGTATAATACGCCAGCCCATGTGTTATGAGAAGCAGAGATAGAGCCTCTTAATGTTGTAATTACTTTTTTAGCTTTAGGGAATTTTTCCATCATTTGCTTACAAACAGATAAAAAAGCTTCCGCTTTAACATCGTGTCCAGCCGTTTGAACAGCAGCACCATCAGGCTTAATTCCAAAGTGCATTTCTGCATCTTCTTCATTTCCTAAAACAACATCACAGTAAGATGTTAATTCGGTCATGATAGATTCTCTATGAGCATCATCACAGAAGTTCCATAATTTAGCGCGGTAATTTAAATCTGTAGAAATAGTAATGCCTTTTGCACTAGCCGCTTTTACAGCTTCTAAACAAACATCTGCAGAACTTTGAGAAATTGCTGGAGTAATACCAGTCCAGTGAAACCACTCTACACCTTCGAAAACAGCATCCCAATCAATCATTCCTGACTCAATGGTAGACATTGAAGAATACGCTCTATCGTAAACTACTTTAGATCCTCTAGATACGGCTCCAGTTTCTAAGAAATAAATTCCTAAACGGTCTCCACCCCATACAATCTTATCAACACCAACGCCTCTTTTACGCATCTCCATCATAGCACACTCACCAATGTCATTCTTAGGTAAACGTGTTACAAAATCACAAGAAACACCATAATTAGCTAATGATACTGCTACGTTAGATTCACCACCACCATAAACAACATCAAAATTGTTCGCTTGAGAAAATCTTAAAAATCCTTGAGGAGCTAATCTTAACATGATTTCTCCAAACGTTACTACTTTACTCATTTCTATTTTATTTAATATTATAAAAAGTATTTTGTTTAAACGTTTAAGCAAAACTTAAAAAAAACTCAATAACCCAACATATCACGTTTTGATTATTAAAATTTAAGAATTACCTTTGCTTAAACGTTTAAGCAAAGATATAAAAAAAATAAATATCAAAAAAAAAACAACCATAAAAGATATAGCTAACGTGCTAAGTATTTCTCCTGCAGCGGTTTCTAAAGCGCTTCATGACGATTCACGTATTAGCGAAAAAACTAAAAAAGCGGTAAGACAGGTCGCAAAAAACCTAAATTATCACCCCAATCATCTGGCTAGTGCGCTTAGAAAAGGAAAAAGTAACTTAGTTGGCATTATTGCCCCGAGAACTAATAGTCATTTTTTTTCAGGTGTTGTGCAAAGTATGGAGGAGGTTCTCAATAAAAAAGGTTATAATATTATCATGACCCATTCTAATGAGTCCTATAAAAAAGAATGTGATAACATTGATACTCTTTTATACACACAAGTAGATGGTATTATTGCATCTATGGCTAATGAGACCATAGATTTGTCCTATTTTAATAAGATTAAAACAAAAGGCATTCCCCTTATATTATTCGACCGCGGTGAAAATGATTTGAACGTTGACTACATAGGTATAGACGATTACAAAAGCAGTCATATTATAGTAAAACATTTAGTTGACCAAGGCTGCAAGCGCATTGCTCATATTGGAGGCTATAAACATACTAGAATTTTCAACAACCGTATTCGTGGTTATATTGATGCCCTAAAGGAACATAATTTACCTCTCGAAGACGAGCTACTTCTTGAAAGTAGTTTATCTATTGATGATGGCAGAAAAAAAATGAAACAACTTTTAAGATTAAAAGACAGACCAGACGCTGTTTATGTTGCTAGTGATTACGCTGCTTTAGGAGCGTTACAGGTTTTAAAGGAAAGTAAAATAAAAGTACCTGAAGACATCGCACTGGTTGGCTTTGGTAACGAACCTTTTACAGCTATGGTTTCGCCTTCCATTACAAGCATCAATCAACATAGTGAGGAAATTGGCAAATTAGCCGCCAAGACCTTTTTAGAACACATGAAATCTCCTGTAATAAAACAAAGTTTAAACAAAAAAATTCTTGAGGCCGAACTTATCGTTAGAGATTCTTCGAAAAAATAAAAGCCTAAATTTCTAAAATCATTTTATTCAATGATAATCTGCTTTGTTTTAGGTGAACTTAGTAATGGACTTAAAATCCTTTTATGATTTTTAAAAAAATTCAATAAAAAAAAGAAGCTGTCTAAAAGTAAAGTTTTCGTCAACCTGAACTTGATCCAGGCTCTCATAATGATTGGTTATCAAATTGATGCGATTCTAAAATAAATTCAGAATAACGTACTTTAATACTTTTTGTACAGCCTCTTTTATAAGGTCTTTAAATTTTTATGTACTCAATTAATTCTTGATTATTTTTCTAATTTGCGAAGTAGATGCTCCCGTTACTTTAATTAGATAAAATCCAGCTTCGAAATTATTTAAATCAACTGCACGCTTTCCTCCAGTAATATAGCCAGTTAACATAACTTGTCCTGAAGTGTTTAGAATTTGATATTGGGCATTCTCATCATTTGCTAAATCAATATTAACCTGTCCATCAACCGGATTCGGGTAGATTTTAAACATAGAAGTATTTTCTTCAACTGACTTATTTGAAGTAAATTTCGCTGTTTCTAAACATCCTGATGCAGTAGCATCCGGCCCAGTGACTTCCATGAAGTCAATATTACCCAATCCTGAGGCACCAGTGGCTTCAAGTCTTACTGTTTTAACACCAGCTCCTAATGTGACTGTTGTTGATCCAGTAGTAGTCCAAGTTGACCAACCACCTGAAGGATTAAATTCAACGCTACTTGCAACTGTCGCACCATTTATCAAAAGGGCGCCCGGTCTGCTCGTTGTGCTGGCATATCCCCAGGTAAATGTATATGAACCAGCTGATCCATCAATTTCCCAATTCACACCATTACCAAGCGCATTTGCTGTATTAGCAAATCCATCACCCGTGTAGTTGAGGTTATTGTTATTAACGTTACCATCTACCGAACAAAAACCAGTTTCATTTTCCTGTATGATAAAGGTATTGATCGTTGGGTTGCTTGAACCTCCTCCTTCATACACCTGTACTTCGGCCAATGACAATGCACTGGTAGCGTTCAACTGAATTTTTATAATCTTACCCTGTACGTTTCCTGCATTCATGCTAACTGAAGGGTCAGGATAAGTAGTATAAGTATTGGAATAGGTCGTTACATCACTGCTATTAATAACAGAAACCGTAAAGTTAGATAACCTATCTATACAACAAGCATCAGTTCGACCGAAGACATTGATATCCCCAATGGTTGTATCAAAGCCCAAATCAACTTGCCACCATGGATTTGCTGTACTAGCCGTATGAGTAACTGAACCACCCGCCCATTTACCGTTAGTATCTCCATCGATAGCACGGGAAGGTATACCACCAGAGGCTAGTGATGATTGTGAAGCTGTTCCATTCAAAGCCAGATTCCCACCTGTTGAAGGAACTGTAACCGTAACTGAACAATTATCGGTAAATCCTCCATCGGCGGTAGTGGCAGTAATTGTTACTGATCCTGCACCTTGTGCTGTAACCAATCCATTTGAATTTACTGTCGCGACTGAACCATTACTAGTACTCCAAGTAATATTCTGATTGCTTGCATTTGCTGGGCTTACAGTCGCATTCAGTTGTTGTGTATTACCAATAGTTAATGATGCGCTAGAAGGAGAAACACTAACTCCGGTTACCGGAACACTCGAACTCCCTACGCCATAAACCTCAACCTCAGCGATAGTTAATGCCCATGATAAGTTTGACGTGATCCTGACAGTTCTACCTGTTACACCACCTGCATTATATGTTGAGGCTGGATTAGGATAGCCAGTTACATCTCTAGAATAAACTTCGTTATCATTGTTATCTCTTATAGTAATTGTGAAATCTGATAACCTATCTATGCAACAAGCATCCGAACGGTTATATATTACTATATCACCAATATTTGCATTAGCACCTAGATCAACCTCCCACCATGGGTTGTCTTCAGCAAGTGTATGAGTGACTGATCCACCTGACCATTTCCCATTGGTATTGCCATCAATAGCGCGTGATGCTTGAGCATCATAATCTGTTGAAGATTGAGATGCTGTGCCTCCTAAAGCGAGGTTTTCATCGTCTTCATTACCTCCACCTCCATCATATTCATAATCATCTATAAAATCAATCTGTGTCCATTCGAAATTAATCGGATCATTATCCTGCTGGGCCCCAGGAGTACTTCTCCCATCTAAGATATATTTTTTCAGAAGGGAACCTAATTCGTTTACCTTAGCGGCATTAGAGGTTTGAAGGTTATTCGTTTCACTTGGATCATTATTTAAATTATACAATTGAATAGCTGGCAACCCACCTGTATTAGCAGCTGTTGGATCACTCCAACCACCAGAACCCGGACACAAAATTAATTTCCAACCGTCTTTAGTGATGGCAAAATCGCCATCAATAGCATGCGTGACAGCTGCCTCTCTTAAGAAAGAGCCAGGATTATTTTCTAGCAAAGGCATCATGCTATAACTATCCTCACCTTCATCATCCAATAAATTATACCCTACGATATCTGCACATGTAGCCATAAAATCGGCGGTAGAAATCAATGCATCAGACACTTGACCTGCTTGTATTTTATTAGGCCATTTGGCAATAAAGGGTACCCTATGGCCGCCTTCAAAAATGTCGGATTTCATACCACGGTAAATCCCACTAGGGTCGTGTCCATTTTTCGCTAGAGCTGAAAAATTGGCTTTTGGTGAACATCCGTTATCAGATGTAAAAATGATCAGGGTATTATTCTCAATTCCAGAAGCTTCAACCTGATCCAACAATCTACCAATATAGTCATCAACCATGATTACAAAATCGCCATACAAGCCCAATCCACTTGTACCTAAAAATTCTTCGGTAGGCAAAATAGGCGTATGAGGTGATGGCAAAGGAAGGTACAAAAAGAACGGTTCGTTTCCATTGGCATTTTCTTCAACATAGTCTATGGCGAGGTTAATAAAGTTAGGCGTCACATCTTCGTGCACAAAATCGTCTGCCGTAAGACCATGCCTCCATGATTGCTGACCTGTATTGCTGGTATACACCGTGGGTACGCTTGTCGGCATTCCATTTTCAACGTACACATAAGGTGCCATATCTAAAGATCCGCAATGACCAAAAGCATAATCAAATCCCAGGTCGTTTGGCCCATGAGTCAAGGGTTGTGAGAAATCTATATCTCCACCCGACATGGCCCAATTCCAACCCAAATGCCATTTTCCGATATAGGCTGTTTGGTAGCCATTACTTTGTAGCATAGATGCAACTGTTTTCCTGTCACTTGGGATGAGGGATTCTGATTCCCCATCTAAAACGGACGATTTTAATTCAGTTCTCCAATTGTACCTACCCGTTAAAATGCTATATCTCGTGGGAGTACAAACAGATGATGTGGTATGCGCATCGGTAAACATTAGGCCTTCTGCCGCAAGTTTATCAATATTGGGCGTATTTATTTTACCATCTTCATAATAAGCTGAAATATCACCATAGCCCAGATCATCGGTTAATATGTAAATAATATTTGGTTGATCCTGCGAAAAACTCTTCAAACTAAGAGTCAAACAAAATAGCATAACACTTAATATCTTTATCTTTTTTAGTGTGTTCATAATTTTAAAGGTTATTAAAAAAAGTACCAGCGTTTGCCAGTACTTTTTAATGAAATCTTTTAATTCTTGATCATTTTTCTAATTTGTGAAGTAGATGCTCCCGTTACTTTAATTAGGTAGAATCCTGAATTCAAACTACTTAAATCTAGAACACTAGTACCGTTGTTGATAACTCCCGAACGCATAACTTGTCCTGAAATACTTAAAACCTCATAATCGGCACGTTCAGTTGTTTCTAATTGAATAGTCACCATGTTCTCTACCGGGTTTGGATAAATCTTAAACATAGAATTATTTTCTTCAACTAGCTTATTTGAAGTAAATTTCGCTGTATCTAAACATCCTGATGCAGCAGCATCTGGACCTGTTACTTCTAAGTAATCTATATTACCCAAACCTAAAGCGGTGGTGGCCTCGAGTCGGACTGTTTTAACACCAGCAGCCAATGACACTGTAATTGACTCTGTAATCCAGGTTGACCAACTACCTGAAGAAACTGAAACAACATTAGTTGCAACTTCTGTTCCATCTATAAAAAGATCTCCTGCTCTACTATTTGCGCTGGCATATCGCCATGTTAAGTTATAAGAACCAGCCGATCCATCAATTTCCCAATTAACGCCATTACCCAAGGCGTTTGATGTATTTGCAAATCCATCACCAGTGTAGTCTAAATTATTGTTACTAATTTTCCCATCAACTGAGCAAAAACCTATTTCATTTTCCTGTATTGTAAAGGTATTTACAGTTGGATTAACTGGACCATCCCCTTCAAATATCTGTACTTCGGCTAATGAAAGTGCGGTGTTAGTCGCATTTAATTGAATCCTAATGATACGGCCATAAACACCGCCCGCGCTAACTGAGCCTTCGGGGAAGTCCGTTAAATTTGCAGAAAATGGCGTTTGGTCATCATTGATAACAGATACTGTGTAATCTGACAGCCTCGCCGCACAACATGCATCCGTTCTACCAAATATATTGATTTCCGCAATGCTATATAAACCACCAAGATCAACCTCCCACCATGGGTTTTCTTCAGGAGATGTGTGGGTAACGGATCCACTGGACCACACCCCATCAGTATTGTTATCAATAGCTCTAGATGCATCGCCAGTATAAGCTGTTGATGATTGTGAGGCCGTGCCATTTAATGCCAAGTTTCCACCGGAATATAACACAGTAATGGTACAATCATCGGTAAATCCTCCATCTACAGTAGTACCAGTAATTATTGCTGTTCCGTTACTTAGTGCTGTTACCAAACCATTAGAATCCACTGAAGCAATTGAAGCATCACTAGTTTCCCAGGTAACATCCTGATTGCTTGCATTTGCAGGCAACAAGTTCGCATTAACTTGGCGGGTTGCTCCTACGGTTAATGAAGTGCTAGAAGGTGAAACGCTAACTCCTGTTGCCCCAACTACTGGGTTGCAGGTATATACTTCCACTTCAGCTAAAGATAATGGCGTGTTAGTCGTGTTCAGTTGAACTCTAACAGTACGCCCTAAAGCACAACCGGCACTTACAGTTATGGATGGCGTTGGAGTTCCTGAAATTGTCTGTGAGAAGGTTGTTACTCCATTGTCATTTATTACAGACACGGTAAAATCACTTAACCTATCCATGTAGGCTACATCTGTACGATTGAAGACAACTATTTCATCAATTTCATTTTCATCACCTAAATCGACTTCCCACCAAGCATTGTCCTCAGCGCTAGTATGCGTAACAGATCCACTAGCCCATGCGCCATCGGTGTTATCATCGATAGCTCTAGAAGCAATTCCTGTATAGTCTGTAGATGATTGAGAAGCTGTACCGTTTAATGCAATGTTACCACTGTTAGGTGATGAACCGCCATCTGCAGTTAATTTTATTACTGTATCCACCGCGTCCCATGAATCACTAGAATCTAAAGTGACATTTACCTGATTCGAAGTCTGAGAAAAAGTACAAGCGTTGCCTGTACGTAAGTTAACAGCAGAAGTATATACTCTTCCGTCTTCTGGCGCATCAATAGTTAGCGTATTTCCTGAAGGAGCAACCAATACATGTAGGTATTCGAAGTCACCATCGACCGATCGGGTTGCAATACCCCATTCTAATTCTTGAAGCCGCGTTCCTTCTGGCTTAGGCCATGAATCACTCGGCACCGTACTTTTAATAGACTCTCCAACTGCATCGATCTTTTCTCCTAATTCTATCATCCCAGAGCGTACACCAGGATTCCAAGACATATCGGCGTACGTACCCATTGCCCATGCCACGCCTCCACCTTCTTCGTTTACACCAGCCTGAAGCACAGTGTACCTATACATCTGTTCACTTGTATAACGAATACTTCCAGGGGTTGCAGTCCAACTTTGATCTGAAACAAAAGAAACGGATCTCTCCCAGGCTGGCCATGTGTTCTCATCAAAATTAGAAACATTAGGGTATCCTCCCAAGTTTTCGAAAGTTTGAGTCGGGCTCTTCGTCTCAAGGGCACCAAAATCAGCACTCTCGTTAGCGTAAGTATTCGCTATCAGAATGGCATCTGGCATTATAGATCTAATTGTTTCCCCAATACGTGGTCTATCTGTACAACCATAGGACAAACCTTTGTCAAACCAGAATCCTTTAACTTGAGATTTATAACGATTTGTCAATTCGGCGATCAACTCATTAAGGAAATCGTTGTAAGTTTCTGTTGGTGTACTTCTATTTACATACCCAACTGCTGCTTGTTCTTCAGGCGTAAAATTATGAGCCTCCGAAGGTTGTATATACCAATATACATCAAGATCAATGGCTTCGCAGGCATCAAGTATTTCCTGCAATACATCTCGCTGAGAACAGTGACCTTCACCCAGCCAACTATCCAGCACATCACTTGGATATAATGGATGCTGCCAACAATGCCATGCTGTGAATATTAGATACTCTGGTTTCATTGCGGCGATATCGTCCACAAAGCCTTGTACGTCGAAATTATCGGCTGTCTCATCAACGTTTTGAGGGTAAGAACCATCAGGATATGGTGTGATCGCACACCCATACTGACTTTCTGCTGTACCTCCCCAGCCATGATGTATAAATATACCATAGCTTTTTGAACCATAATCGTGTTGTTGTGCATTGGTTTGGATCATAGATCCTGCAACCAAAAGGAATGTGAAAATTGCTGTAAATTTTAAATTCATCTTAATAGGTTTTAAATTAATAATTTATTGAGAGATGAATAGTTGGATACATATCATTAAATGATGATGACCAGGTTTATTTGCATTAAACAATAAAAACCAACAATTCTTTATTTTGAACCTTAATCCTGTAGGTTTGGATTAAAAATTCTGTAGCAATTTGGCGTATTGACATACTACGATTAAACAACAAGCTATAAGTTAATCTTGTATTATGTCTTTTATTTAAACTTCCACATGAGCAAATGCGGTATTTAATTTAGCCTTAAACAAGCGGTGACTACAACTTGTTTATGATATTCTATTCTTGATTCTTTTTCTAAATTATGAAGCCAAAGTATTGTCTCTTCTAGTAGAAGATTTGAATCGGCATCTCTGCATTTCACCTCATAAACAATAGTGCAATCTTTAATCTATTTTTTTGGTAGTTAATACTGATTATTTCATCGCTATACCCCATTTTCATGGTTTATTATTTACCCATGAACAAACTTGATGGAGTCATGTCAAACTCGATAGGTTTCTTGACATGGCTTAGTTAGAATTCAAACAGAATGTACGCTGTTATTAATCTAATAGTGCAGATTATTATGATTAAAAATCATAATAAAAGAATGTGTGTCTGTGGTTTTAATACAAAAAAAAAGGAAACACATTATAATTTAAAATAATATGTTCCCTTTTTTATTTAATCATTTATTGTGTGATTAGAAATTAATATCCTGGATTTTGATTTCCTTTTAAGGCGGTATTAACATCCATCTCTGCCTGAGGTATAGGCAATAAGTTATGTTTTGGCGATACAAAACCACTTCCTGATAAAACTGTTGCGGCTTGACCAGTTCTTACTAAATCAAAAAAGCGTTCACCTTCCATGGCTAACTCCACACGTCTTTCATGGTATATAATATCTCTTAAAGCATCTTTAGAACTTCCATTTATAGATACTAAATTTGCTCTATTACGCACACGATTCAAATAAATTTCAGCTTCTGCAGTTTTCCCTTGCTCATTAAGTGCTTCTGATAACAATAAAAGAATATCAGCATATCTTAAAACCTTAAAATTTACTGGAGAATCGATAACGCTAGTACCTTCAGGACCTACCACATATTTTTTATTTCTGTAACCTGTAGGAGCCTGAGCTGTATAAGTAAGTCCACCAACAACATCTCCATCTCTAAAAATGGTTGCAATAAGTCTAGGATCATCTTGTAAAGTCACCGTTTTTTCATAAGCATCGACTAAATTTTGCGTTGGCGTATTAAATCCCCATCCATCAAATCCGGTACCTTGTGGACCATTTGTAGTATTAAGCGATGATCCATTTTGATCTGCAGGTGTTTCCCATGGCAATACAGAAATACCAGCCGCAAATTGAACTTCAAATAAGCTTTCCACTGAATTTTCAGCATTACCATCAAAAAGCGATCTGTAATCAGCAACCAAATCATAAACAGCGCCAGAACCTTCAGTAACTTTCTTCAAGGCCACCTCTGCTTCTTGCCATTTACCTTGATACACCAATGCTTTTCCTAATAATCCGTATGCAGCTCCACGAGAAGCCCTACCAACATTAGAAGCATCGTAAGAAGTTGCTAAAGGTAAAACACTCGCTGCTTCTTCTAAATCTTGCTCAATTTGAGCCCAAGTATCTGCTGCAGTTGCTCTAGGTACATTTTGCTCATCAATTCCCATTTGAGTAGTTATCAACGGCACACCTCCATAAGCTATAACTAAATTGTAATAATTTAATGCTCTGATAAATTTAGCCTCTCCAAGAATTCTTGATCTTAAAGTTGCGTCCATATCAATATTAGGCACATTATCAAGTGTAATATTCGCCCTTGCTATCCCAGTATAGATGGCTTGCCACCTGTGTCTTAACGCAGCATTATCAGGGAAAATATTAAAATCATTTAATAGTTGATATTGCGCTTGATCTCCTGCTCCAAATCCACCTTTAACCGCGTCGTCTGATGCTATATTTCCTGTATAAATAAAGAAATTAGCATAATACTCCCAAAATTGAAAAGGATCATATGATGCATTTATGGCTTGTATAGCGTGCTCTTGAGTTTTAAAAAACACATCAGTGGTAAATTGATCTAAGGGTTTTTTATCTAAAAAATCACTAGAACAACTCCCTAATATGAAAAGAGTTATAATGGCTACTGTATATATTATTTTTTTCATGTTTATAAAGTTTAGTTAAATAATTAAGTTTAGAATTATAAGCCTAAATTAAAACCTATTAAGAAAGTTCTTGGAATAGGATAAGCCCCTCTATCTATACCTGAATTAAGGTTATTTTGGTTAAATGCACCAATTTCTGGATCATGACCAATTTTATATTTTGTTGCCACAAAAACATTTTGGGCAGACACATATAATCTCATTTTATCAATACCCCATCTATTTGTAAGTCCTGAAGAAAGCGTATAACCTAATTGAACATTTTGTAATCTTAAATAAGACCCATCATGCACATATCTATCTGAAATTCTACTATTGTTATTACCACTTGATGCATCTGCTCTTGGAATCGTATTACTAGTTCCTGGCCCTGTCCATCTATCCAGTACCGTACTGTATTTATTATCGTTGGTGGTCATGCCTTCATTTCTTATTTGAACAACATTATAAATATCATTACCACTAACTCCTTGAAATGAGAAATTAAAATCTAGGTTTTTATATCCCAATTGCGCATTTAATCCATAATAGAAATCTGGTATTGGATTACCAATAAACGTTCTGTCCTTATCATCAATAACACCATCTTCTACGATATCTTTAAATCTTATATCCCCTGGCGCAGCTCCTGGTTGCGTAGCATGTGCAGCTACTTCAGCTGCTGTATCAAAAATACCATCTGTTACGTAGCCATAAAAAGAACCTATTGGCTGACCTACTTCTGTACGTGTTTCAAAGTTTGCATTACTATTTATAATTGTTGAACCCGAGCCCAAACTTTCTACAACATTATCTACAGTTGTAATGTTTGCGCCAATTTCCCATGTAAAATCACCTTTACCATCTCGATAACTAACTTCAGCTTCAAAACCTTTGTTTCTTACAGTACCTGCATTTACAATTGGGTTTCTTGGAGCAGATGTACCAAATTCTGAAAATCCAGAAAGTGATAAACCAGCAGTTAAAGGAATCACTTGAGCAAGTAAAATATCTTCAGTCAACTTATCGTAATAATCTACGGTAACATTTAATTTGTTTTTAAACAAACCTAAATCTATTCCTATATCTGTTTGAGAAGTTGTTTCCCATGTAATATCTGGATTTGCTATTTGTGGTAAGAAAACTCCAGGGGCAATAGATCCAGATCCCAAGACATAAGATCCGTTGGTTGACAGCACAGGAAGGTATTGAAATAAGGCTATTTCTTGGTTTCCTGATTGCCCCCAACTAGCTCTTAATTTTAAATCTGTAGAATTATTTTCTCCTCCGAAAAAGGGTTCATCTGAAATCACCCAACCTGCAGAAAATGCAGGGAAATAACCATATCTATTTCCATCTGCAAATCTAGAAGAACCATCGGCTCTTACACTAGCAGAAAATAAATAACGCTCTTTAAAGTTATAATTTACTCTTCCAAAATATGACCTCAATGCCCATTCTGATGCGCCACCTTCAGCTGAATCTCCTGCAGTTCCAGCATTTAAGTAAATTAAATCATTTACAGGGTAATTGTTTTTTCTACCTAAGTGTGTTTCTAATTTAGAAGCTTGTTGACTAAATCCAGCCAATAGGTTCAGATTATGGCTTTCATTAAAAACTTTAGAATAACCTAAGGTATGTTCTGTAAGCCATATAAGTTCATTACTATCAAATCTAGCACCGCTCGCTGTTGGATTCACACTGTTTCCATTTGCATAAGTAGGTACAAAGTTATTTGAGTTAGAATAAAGAAAATCTGCTGCTAAATTTAACCTATATTTTAGTCCGTCTATAATTTCATATTCAGCGAAAATATTACCTAAGAAACGGTATTTATTATTTTCGTTCGTACGTTGTTCAGCAATAGCTAATGCATTATTTCTAACATATCCATAAGGTGAAGGATCTGTAGAACCAGCATAACTTCCGTCAGGATTATAAATAGCATCAGTGGGGTGAGACCCAAGCGCAACACCAACAACACCTTCTGTACCTTGATCAGAGAACACGACATTTTCATTAACACGACTTACGGTCATGTTATTTCCAATTGAAACCTTATCAGATAGTTTATGCTTAGAATTAAACCTAAATGAATATCTATTGAAATCGGAATTTTTTATTATACCTTCTTGATTTAAATACCCTCCAGATAATAAAAACTGAGATTTCTCATTACCTCCAGAAACAGAGACTTGTAAATTAGTAACAGCTGCATTTCTAAAAATAGCATCCTGCCAATCTGTACCTTCACCTAATGATTCTGGGTTATTATACCTAGGATTAAGTGGTACACCTGCTGCACCAAACATTTCGTTCATTAAACCTGCATATTCTGACGCATCTAACAGATCTACTTTTTTTCTTACAGATTGCATACCAGTATAACTATCAACGTTCACTCTATACTTTCCGTTTTTACCACTTTTAGTTGTAATAAGTACAACTCCATTTGCCGATCTAGATCCATAAATAGAAGCCGATGCACCATCTTTTAAAACCTCAATAGATTCAATATCTGCTGTATTAATACTATTTAAAACATTAGAGCTTTGACCAAATTCAACACGACTCCTGTTGCTATTATCGTTAAAAACAGGCACGCCATCAATAACATATAATGGCTCACTATTTCCTGTGGTACCAACACCTCTAATTCTTACGGACATATTTCCTCCAGGTGCACCAGAATTTTGTAATACATGTACACCACCAGCTTTACCATTAATTGCTTGGTCTAATCCTGTAACTGCGATTTTCTCTATATCCTCAGATTTCACAGAAGATATCGATCCTGTAAGCTCTCTTTTTGTTTGTTGACCATAACCAACAACGATCACCTCATCTAAGTCAGATGCATCTTCATCAAGCATTATTTTGAAATTTGCTTGACCAGCTACCGGTACTTCTTTAGTTGTATATCCTAAATACGAAATTACAAGTACACCATTAGCATTCTGTAATGTTAAAGAAAAATCGCCATCAAAATCAGTTTGAGTACCATTTGAAGTCCCTTTTTCAATAATGTTAGCTCCAGGTAAAGGTATTCCAGAGTTATCTGTTACTTTTCCCGATACTTGAACACCCTGAGTTATTTCATTATAACCTACGGTACTTTCTTCAATTAAAATCGTACCATCTTCAGTAAGTGAAATTTCAAATTCACCTCTTGACAAACTCTTTTCTAACAGCTTTATGGTTTTAATTTTACCTTTTGCTAGATGTACTTTGGGGAATTTATCAAATATCCCTTTTTGATAAATAAACTTGTAATCTGTTTGTTGCTTGATAAGCGAGAAGACCTCATCGACTGTCAACACTTTATCTACATCAATTATTACTTTTGAATTTTGCGATATAACACTACTTGGTGATAGGCTAAACGCAGTGGCGAAAAACAAAAAAATAAAAGTTTTCATAATATTCATTAGCCACTTTCTTCTTACAGAGAAGTAGCTACTCTTTAGTTTAATTTTCATAAATTTGGTGGTTTTTAGTTGGTTAATTGTTATTAATCAATTATTAATAAATAAAAAGGGGATCGAGTCTTACACTTTGCACGGTTTAAACTCTTTTCCCTTTACTTTTGTTAATGTTAATTTAGTCTTACTGTTTTGTCATTTATTTCATAGTTTTTAATTATACTTAAAGTTTTTATTGTTTCTAAAATCGTTTTAAGACTTTGGTCTTTACCTAAAACACCTACAAACGTAATAGTCTCTAACTCTGAATTCTCAAATATTACATCGACATCGTACCATCTTGAAATGACCTTCATTATATCTTTCAATGACTTCCCATTGAAACTAAAAACGCCATTTTTCCAAGATATCTCACTCATCACATCAACTGTAGCTACCGTCATGTTGCCATCTATCATATTTAAGTTTGATTGTTGATTTGGTACTAAATTTTGTTTTACACCGGCAGTACCAACAGAAACTTTACCTTCTACTAGTGTTGTATAGATATTGGTTTCATCTTTATAGGCTTTGATATTGAACTCTGTTCCATAAACCTCTACTTCTTGTGCATTGTTTAATACTTTAAATGTGGTACCATTATGAAGTTCACTTGGTGATACATCAAAATAAGCTTCTCCATAGACTAACTCTACCTGTCGCGTTTCCCCTTCAACAAAACTAATTGGGTATTTCAATTGGGATTCAGAATTAAGCCAAACTTTAGTACCGTCGGCTAAAACAATAAAGAACTCACCGGCTCTTGGAATGGTTAAATAATTATAAGTAACCTCTGTTACGCTTTGTGATGTCTTATTATAGATAATTTCTTCACCATTACTATTTGCATTTTGAGTTTGAAAAGCCCCTCCTTTCTCCAACACCACAGAAGAACCATCTTCCAAAGTTAAAGTCGCTTTATTTGTCCCTGGCTCAACACTAATATTGGTATTAACTATTTCAGGAATTGCATCTACAGGTGTTTCAAAAAAATGTTCTTTAAAAATAAACCCTAAACCAAAAAACAATAGAACTACAGCTGCGTATTTTAAAACGTTATAAACCTTATACTTATAGAATACACTTGACTCCTGTTTTATCTTTTCAGACAATGCATTTTTAACGTTTTTATTATCAAATTCGTTAAAATTAACATCTAAAGCATAATTAATTTCTATATATTCACCAAATAACTTAACATTTTCTTTGGTTTTAAGCCAAACACCTAATTGATCTAACTCCTCTTCGTTAGCACTGCTAATCAAGAACTTAACAATTATATTTTCAATTTCTTTATTCATAATAATTCACGCGTCTTATATAATAACGTATGCCCTTTTAAATACCCCACGCTTTCTCATAAAAATTTTTCTATATTTACTTTCATCATTTTAATTTTTTCAACCTCTTAATACCATTGAAAGTAGAAAAGTCAGATGACATAGAATTTTTAAAAAAGCTTAAAAAAGGGAATCAAGAGGCCTACAACTACCTCGTCGATTTACACCATCATGAGCTTTGTGTTTATGCAAGAGGGCTTAGTCGCGATCCGTTTTTAGCAGAAGATATTGTTCAAAATGTATTTTTAAAACTTTGGGAACAGCGAAACAAATTAAATGGCAAGTTTTCTGTTAAAGGTTTTCTATACCGATCTGTTTATAATGAATTCATTGATCAATACCGAAAAAACACGAGGTTAACAGCTATGGAAAAACATTATAACAGCAAATTAAATGCTCTTGTTGAGGAAGAAAACGCAGCAAATACCTCAAAATTAATCGCTTTGGTAAAGAAAGAAATTCAAACCTTACCTCCTAAATGTAAAGAAGTGTTTTTATTAAGCAAACAAGAGGGCTTAACTAACGTGGAAATTGCTGATTATTTAAAAGTATCTACAAAGGCAGTTGAACGCCAAATGACTAGAGCTTTTTGTATTATTCGTGAAAAAGTTGGAGACAAAGCGTACCCTATTTTATTTTTAATATTTGGAAATCATCCATCCCATGATAAAATAG
Organism: Pseudotamlana agarivorans; assembly: GCF_018860245.1. Classification (GTDB taxonomy): domain Bacteria; phylum Bacteroidota; class Bacteroidia; order Flavobacteriales; family Flavobacteriaceae; genus Pseudotamlana; species Pseudotamlana agarivorans_A. The sequence continues at coordinate 320,582 of NZ_JAHKPD010000012.1, read as the reverse complement.
CTTAATGCAACTTGCCCTATTTTAATTTCAGATGAATTTAAGGGATCCTTGGAAATAAAAAAGAATAAGTTTTAAAAAGGCAGACCATAATCGTACAACTAAAAGGTTTAAATAAAAAAACCTCCTGAAAATCAAACGATTAACAGGAGGTTTAGTACTGAAGACGGGACTTGAACCCGTACGTCCTAATGGACATTGGATTTTAAGTCCAACGTGTCTACCAATTCCACCACTTCAGCATTCCTGAGTGTCTACCTCCCGATAGTTATCGGGATCACCACTTCAGCATTGGTATATTTTTAAGAAAGTTTCAGAGCGAAAGACGGGATTTGAACCCGCGACCCCCACCTTGGCAAGGTGATGCTCTACCCCTGAGCTACTTTCGCAGTCATTTTAATGAACGTGCAACATTGCTATTGCGGGTGCAAATTTAATACTTTTATGCAAATACCAAAGCCTTTTTTAATTTTTTTTCAATTTATTTTTAAGCTTGTTTTTTCTTAACCAACATGCGCTTAATTTCATTCAATTTCATAAGCGCTTCTACCGGCGTAAGTGTATCAATATCAGTACCTAAAATTTCCTCCTTTATGTTTTCTAATAAAGGGTCGTCTAGATTGAAAAAACTGAGCTGCATATCATCTTCTATAGATTTTACTTTATCCGTTAATTCTTCGCTAGAATGAGATTTCTCTAATTTCTTTAATATTTTATTGGCGCGGTGCAACACCTGCTGTGGCATACCGGCCATTTTAGCCACATGAATACCAAAACTATGCTCACTACCACCCTCAACAAGCTTTCTTAAGAAAAGTACATTATCTTTTAATTCCTTAACCGATACATTAAAGTTTTTTATGCGCCCGAAGGTTTCACACATTTCATTCAGTTCATGGTAATGCGTTGCGAAAAGTGTTTTTGGTTTTGCTGGATGCTCATGTAGATATTCACTAATGGCCCAAGCGATGGAAATCCCATCATAAGTACTGGTACCACGACCAATTTCATCTAGAAGCACCAAACTACGGTTAGAGATATTATTAAGAATAGAAGCCGTCTCATTCATTTCGACCATAAAGGTGGATTCGCCCATAGAAATATTATCGCTAGCCCCTACTCTGGTAAAAATTTTATCCACCAATCCTATTTTAGCTTCTTTGGCTGGCACAAAACTTCCTATTTGAGCTAACAATACAATTAAAGCGGTTTGTCGTAAAATCGCCGATTTACCAGACATGTTAGGCCCGGTAATCATAATAATCTGCTGCGATTCACGATCTAAAAATACGTTGTTCGCAATATAAGCCTCACCTATAGGTAATTGTTTTTCAATCACTGGGTGACGTCCATCTTTTATATCTAAATCATGAGATTCATCAATAGTTGGGTAAATATAATGGTTGTCTTTTGCTAATTGCGAAAATCCGCATAAACAGTCCAATTGCCCAACTAAATAAGCATTTTGCTGTACCGGCTTAATATATTGATTCATCCATATTACTAAATCTGCAAAAAGCTGCTGCTCGATGGCTTGAATACGATCTTCGGCACCTAAAATTTTGGCTTCATATTCTTTAAGTTCTTCAGAAATATAACGCTCGGCATTTACCAAGGTTTGCTTTCTAATCCATTCTTCAGGAACTTTATCTTTATGTGTGTTTCTTACCTCAATATAGTATCCAAACACATTATTAGAAGCTATTTTAAGTGAAGTAATACCTGTACGCTCACTTTCACGCTCCAGCATACTATCTAGGTAATCTTTCCCTGATTTTGACAAACCACGTAACTCATCTAATTCTGCCGAAAAGCCTACCGCAATACTATTCCCTTTCAACACATTTACAGGTGCATCTTCATTTAAGGTGGTCTTTATTTTTTCACGAAGTACATCACAACTTTGAAGTGTATCGCCAATAATTTTTAAAGAATCATTATCACAACTTGAAGCCATTTCTTTTATTGGCACAATAGCTTCTAAAGAATTTTTAAGCTGAATAACCTCTCGCGGATTTACTTTCCCTGTAGCTATTTTTGAAATTAAGCGTTCCAAATCACCTATTTGCTTGATGTGATTTTGAATTTTATGAAGCACAGATTCTTCCGCAGATAAATAACTCACCACTTCATGGCGCTGTTTTATCTTTTCAATATTCTTTAAAGGCAACGCTAACCAACGCTTAAGCAACCTTCCGCCCATAGGCGAAATGGTTTTATCAATCACATTTAATAAGGTAACGGCGTTGTTATTTGTAGAATTATAAAGCTCTAAGTTTCGAATAGTAAAACGATCCATCCACACATAATCGTCTTCTGCAATACGCGAAACCGATGTGATATGCTGCAGTTTATGATGTTGGGTTTCTCCTAAATAATGTAAAATAGACCCCGAAGCAATAATGCCTTCATATAAATCTTCAATTCCAAAACCTTTAAGCGTTTTAGTATCAAAATGTTTTATAAGTGTTTCGTAAGCATAATCGGTTTGGTATACCCAGTCTTCTAAATAGAAGGTATGAAAATCGTCGCCAAAGGTTTCATTAAACAAACTTCGTTTTTGTTTGGAGACTAAAACTTCACTAGGACTAAAATTCTGAAGCAGTTTATCAATATATTCGGCATTTCCTTGAGAGGTTAAAAACTCTCCCGTAGAAATATCTAAAAATGAAATCCCAATGTTCTTTTTATCAAAATAAACCGAACATAAAAAGTTGTTCGATTTAGACACTAAAACCTCATCGTTAAGTGCTACACCAGGCGTAACCAATTCGGTAACCCCACGTTTTACAATTGTTTTTGTTTGTTTTGGATCTTCTAACTGGTCGCAAATCGCCACTCGCTCACCGGCCTTTACCAGTTTTGGCAAATACGTGTTTAGTGAATGATGCGGAAAACCAGCCAATTCAATTTCACTCTCACTCCCTGCACCACGTTTGGTTAAAATAATCCCTAAAATACCTGCTGTTTTTACAGCATCAGACCCGAAGGTTTCATAAAAATCTCCCACCCGAAACAACAATAAAGCATCTGGATACTTTGCCTTTATTGCATTGTATTGTTTCATTAACGGCGTTTCTTTTTTGGCTTTTTTCGTCATAATGCTGTTTCCATGCTCCCAGAAAATCACCCGAGGTCATGTTGTTTTTAAGTCTTATTTTTGCGGAAATTGCAAGATTGCTAATGTAGCGTTATTTTGATTTTTTATAAAATCATGACCTTACAAGTTATTTACAATTAAAAATAGATTTCAACAAAGGTACAGGCTTGACTCTAGTAGCTCTTATCTTTTTATTAAACAGAATACCATGCGTAAATTAAAAAACAGCGAATTAGACCGATTGACTGTAGACGACTTTAAAGATGCCGAAAAAACACCCATTATAATCGTATTGGACAACATAAGAAGTCTGAACAACATTGGCTCTGTATTTAGAACAAGTGATGCTTTTTTAATTGAAAAAATTTACCTCTGCGGCATCACAGCCACTCCGCCTCATAAAGACATTCACAAAACAGCTTTAGGAAGCACCGATACGGTAGACTGGGAATACATAGAAAACACTATGGATTTGGTTGAAAAACTTAAAGCTGATGGTGTAAAAATATGCGCCATTGAACAAGCTGAAAACGCCACCATGCTAAATGATTTTGAAGTTGAAAAGAACACGACTTACGCGCTTGTTTTTGGCAATGAAGTTAAAGGTGTTTCACAAAAAGTAGTATCTGAAAGTGATGTGGTTGTTGAAATCCCGCAATTTGGCACGAAGCACTCCTTAAATATATCTGTAAGTTGTGGGGTTGTGGTTTGGGATATATTCAGTAAATTAAGGCGATAAAACCTTTATGTCATGGTACTAAAATTTATTTACGCACTTTCCTTCGGATTACTACTAACAGTTTCTCCAATACACGCTCAAGAAATCCCTATAAAGCATCTAGACATGGCCTTGGATGTCAAACTAAAACAACCAAATCAAAACATTTTAAAAGATGAAATTGATGGCGTAACCACAGAACACATTATCATTGACAGCAAGATTACCAAAAAAATCACCCCTAATAACGCCTACAAAACAGTTTATTTATTCATAAAAGGCTACGGCACTCTAACCTCCGCAGGCAAAACTTACGATATCGTACCAGAAACAATCATGCTTCCTAATAATGTTACCGACATTACTTTTAAGGCTGCAAAAAATGATGTCCTCCATTATTTAAAAATATCCGTTTTTCAAACTGAAGTAGACCTTGAAGACATCAAAACCTTTCCAAAGGAAAATATTGATAACATCTATTTCAAAAAATTCACAGATTGCGAGTCGTACACCGAACCTATTAAAAGTCCTCAAACCACTAGTCGAACCATACTTCCTAACAAATACATTCCTCGTGTTGCCATGGGAACCGTTAAAACTATTGGCCCTGACAAGGTTGGAGCACATGTTCACGGCATGCTTGAACAATTATTTTTAGGTCTTGACAACAATGAAAGTATCGTTTATGCCGATGATGCACAAGTAGATTTCCCACCATATTCATTACTTCACATCCCATTAGCTTCGAGCCACTCGGTAGAAGTAAAAGCTAACAAAGAAATGTATTATGTTTGGATGGATTTCTTTGTGGATAAAGAAGGTGAAGAATGGTTAAAAACACACAATAAAGAAGATTAAACTCCGAATTAAACAAGTGATTAAAAAAGTAAAACAACCATGGCCTACCAAAAATGTCATGGACCAGATTTACGATAAACATCTTTGGGGTGGACAAGAATTTGATTTTTATTCTGGTGATGGTTCACATAACCCTGAAATCATTACTCCTTATTTGGAGGCTGTTTCTGCATTCTTAAAGACCAAAAACAATACGCTCACGATTTGCGATTTAGGCTGTGGCGATTTTAATATTGGCAAGCAACTGCTACCCTTTTCAAAAAAATATATCGCCATAGATATTGTTGAAAAACTCATTGACAGAAACGAAAAACTTTATAAATCTGACAAGCTCGAATTTCACTGTTTAGATATCGCCAAAGACCCCTGGCCAAAAGCAGACTGCATTATTTTGCGCCAAGTTTTGCAGCATTTATCAAACAAAGAAATACTGCAGGTGCTTGAAAAGCTCAAGGCTTACCAATATATTATTCTAACGGAACACATCCCTGAAGGTGATTTCATACCGAATAAAGACATTATTTCCGGACAAGGCATCAGATTGAAACAAAATAGTGGCGTAAATCTGCTAGAAGCACCTTTCTTTTTGAAAATTAAATCTGAAATCGTATTAGCTGAACACTTCCCTGAACAACACAAGGGACGTATTGAAACGAAATTATATATGCTTTTCTAAGACTTTTGATAAAGACAAGTAGTTACCTATAAATTTTATAAGTAAATTATTAGTAGCATGTCAGCTTGATTCCCATGACGTAACCAAACTATTTTTGATATAAATTTTCAGATTATATTAGGAAGAATGTAGGTTCTCGACTCCACTCGAACACCGTTTCTAAAGTTGTTTGTTTACCGTCTTTTCGCAGTCGAGATTTTTTTCCAATGCATCGCTCTCGACTGCACTCGAGCTGACAACAGTGCCTTATTGAGTGTTCTATTTTTAAATTATGACGAAGCAATTTGCTCTAAAACCCACAAATAATCGGCGCGACTTCCAACAAAATCACGCTGTGATACATCTATAATTTTCACATTAAAATCGGTTTGCGTTTTTAAGAACTCGAGATAACCGGCGTTGATTTTCTCCAAATAATCATCCTGAATATTTTGCTCGTAATCGCGACCGCGTTTTTTAATGTTTTGCTGAAGGCGCTCGGTGTTTTGATACAAATACACATATAAATCAGGCTTTCGAAGCTCTTTATACATCAAGTAGAATAACTTACGATATAAGTTAAATTCATCTTCCGCCAAGGTGATTTTTGAAAAAATAAGCGATTTAAACACATCATAATCACTGACTATAAAATCTTTAAACAAATCGAGTTGCGATAAATCGTCTGAAATCTGCTGATAACGATCAGCTAAAAAAGACATTTCTAAAGTAAAGGCATAGCGCTGGGCATCTTCATAGAATTTAGGCAAAAACGGATTATCAGCATAACGTTCTAAAATCAGCTTAGCATTAAAGTCCTCAGAAATTTGAGTCGCTAAAGTGGTTTTCCCTGAACCAATATTCCCTTCAATAGCCAGGTAATTGTATTTTGAAAGCTCAAAACTGGTACTTGGCTTCTCTAGGCGAATCTCCAAAGCTTCCAAAGCAGAATCATCTGGACAAGTTCCCAACAATTCAGCGATTTTCTTCTTCAAAACAGGATGCTCCTCTTGAGAGGCGATATCATTTAATGGCAAGAGTACAAACTTACGCTTACTCATTTCGGGATGTGGCAACTGCAAGGTTTGGGTGTTAATAATTTCAGCTTCAGCTAAAACAATATCTAAATCTATAACACGCGCCTCATAACCACTTGTTTGTGTTCTTACACGTCCTAAATCAATTTCAATTTTCAGTAGTAATTCTAAAACTTCTTGGGGTTCTAAAACACTTTTTAAAGCCAAACAGCAGTTTAAAAAATCGTCACTCTTAAAACCAAAAGCAGGCGATTGATACACCTTTGAAATACTCAAAACACACCCAATTTGCTCATGAATGGCTTGAATAGCAGCTTGCAAATTTTTAAATTTATCGCCTTTATTGCTTCCTAAAGCAATATAATATATCATTGATTTTTGCATAAGAGAGGCAAAATAACTAAAACAATTTTTAATACTTTATATTTACAACACGTATTTATTCACAATCACTATGTCTTTAAGAGATAAACTTGCCGCTCAACGTATTTACTTGCTTTTAGGTGGGTTGTTTATAACATCGTTAGTGGTTTCAAACTTAATTTTTCAGAAGTTTTTTTATTGGCATCCTATAAATATTGAAATTTTTGGCAGCAAACTTTTTGAAATTTCTGTTGGTGTACTACCTTATCCCATCACCTTTTTAATAACCGATTTAATTAGTGAAATTTATGGTAAAAAACGTGCTAACGACGTAGTAGTCGTTGGTATTTTCGCCTCACTTTTTTCACTTTTAATTATTCATGTGTCAAGCTTAGCACCTGCAACTTCATGGTCTTACGTAGACGACACCATGTTTAATACCGTTTTTGGCAACACATCAATTGCTGTCTTTGCCAGTATGATCACCTATTTGTTCGCACAGTTTATCGACATCCAGATATATCACTTCTGGAAGCGCCTCACTTTTGGGAGATACCTCTGGCTTCGAAACAACTTTTCTACTTGGTTTTCACAATTTATAGACACGTTTACTATTGTGTTTTTACTGTGCTCTTTCGGAATTATTGACTGGGAAAACTTTAAAGGTTTAGTGGTTAGCGGATTTCTATTTAAAGTGATTATCGCTGCTTTAGACACGCCTTTTTTATACCTAGGTGTTTTTCTTTTTAGAAAACGTTTTCGCCTAAAAGTAAATCAAGAAATTGACTTACTGTAGTTTCTCCCATCTACATGATATGCGTTAATAATTAACTTTAAACAGCGTACTTACTTTTCGTAAAACCGGTAACTTTGCTCATCCTAACCCAACGTCAGACCTTTATTTATGAAGAAAATTCTAAAAATTACAGGAATCATCCTTATTACTATAATCATGGCATTAATAGCGATTCCGTTTATTTTTCAAGGCCGTATTCAAGAACTTGTAAAACAAACAATTAACAAGAACATTAATGCCAATGTAGCGTTTAACGATGTTAGCCTTAGTTTTATAAAGAATTTTCCAAAAGCAGGTATTAGCGTTACCGATTTGGTAATCACAAACTTTGAACCTTTTAAAGATGAAACTTTAGCAACTGCTAAAAGCATCTCGTTTACCATGTCGGTAAAGGAAATTTTCAAAAGTGCTAACGAGGCCATGGTAATAAACTCCATTTATGTAAACGAAGCCCTGATCACTTTAAAAACCGATAAATTCGGAAATAACAATTATGATATTGCAAAAGAATCAGAAGAGGTTAACGCTTCCGCGGAAGAACAACCTAGTAATTTTGCCTTTAGTATTAAAGATTATCAAATAAAAAATAGTGCTTTCACTTACATTGACGAACTATCAAATACTACGGCTCATATTTCTGAATTCAATCATGAAGGCCACGGCACTTTTACTTCCGAAGTTTCAGAACTAGATACTGAAACTGCATTAAATCTAAGCCTATCCATAGATAGTACCAATTATTTAAGCAACAATCCGATAAAGTTGGACGCTATCATTGGTGTAGATTTAAACAATAACAAATACACCTTTAAAGAAAATAAAGCACAAATTAACGAGCTTCCTATCCATTTTGACGGTTTTGTTCAGCGACTTGATGAAGGTCAAAACATCGATATCACTTTTGAAAATCCGGAATCCGATTTTAAAAACTTCTTAGCACTTATCCCGAAAACCTACTCTAAAAGCATTGAAAATGTAAGAACTACTGGTGATTTTATAGTAAAAGGCCTCATAAAAGGTAAACTTACCGAAACCACCATTCCAACTTTCGATGTAAGTATTGTTTCAAACAACGCCTCTTTTAAATATCTAGATTTACCAAAAAGTGTGGAGCAAATTAGTATCAACACGGTTATTAAAAACACCACAGGAAATACCGACGACACTTTTATTGATGTCAATACCTTAAATTTTAAAATTGATCAAGATGTTTTTAAAGCATCGGCCCACATAAAAAACATTACAAAAAACATGTTGGTAAACGCTAATCTTAATGGTGTTTTAAATTTAGCCAATCTCACAAAAGCGTATCCTATTGACTTGGATCACAAATTAACAGGCATCCTAAAAGCAAATATAAACACAGCTTTCGATATGAATGCCATTGAAGCCAACGCTTACGATCGTATAAAAAATAGTGGTTCGGCTAGTCTTTCCGATTTTGAAATGACTTCGGAAGATTTCCTAAAACCTATCCAAATTTCACAAGCAGATTTAACTTTTAATCCAGGTAAGGTATCCTTAAAGCAATTTAAAGCAAAAACAGGCGAAACCGATTTAAATGCTACCGGAACGATTAACAACCTATTAGGTTTTATGTTTAGTAATAAAACTTTAAAAGGTCATTTTGATTTGAATTCCTATCTTTTTAAGGTGAATGATTTTATGTCTAAAACCCAAGAAAAAACAGAACAATCTACTGAAACCACAGCGACTATCGAGGCTATAAAAATTCCATCATTTTTAGATTGCGCCATTAATGCCAAAGCAAATATGGTTGTTTACGACAATTTAAATTTAGAAGATGTTACAGGTACTCTAATTATAAAAGATGAGCAAGTTTTACTTAAAAATGTAAACTCCAGTATATTTAACGGAAAACTTGGACTGTCTGGAAACGTATCTACAAAAACAGAAATACCTAGTTTTAACATGGCTTTAGATGCCGATAGTTTTGATATCGCACAATCGTTTAAAGATCTTGAATTACTTAGAAGCTTAGCACCAATAGCGCAAATATTTCAAGGAAAACTAAACACCAATATTAACATCTCGGGAGATTTAAACAATAATTTTACGCCAAAATTAAACAGTCTTACTGGTCAAGCATTGGCTGAATTACTTTCTACTCAAATTAATAAAGATGAAAACGGATTAATAAGCAAGCTTGATAACGCTGTAGATTTTATAGATTTTGAAGATATTAATATCAATGATATAAAAACCAAACTAGAATTTGCGAATGGAAAAGTTAGTGTTTCACCTTTCGATTTAAATTATAAGGACATTGATATTACAGTTACCGGTGCACACGGTTTCGATAAAACCATTGATTACAGCGCTGTTTTTAATGTGCCTGCTAAATATTTAGGGAGCGATATAAACCGTTTGATTGGCAAAATTGACGATGCTCAAGTAGATAAAATGTCAATTCCCGTAACGGCTAACATCACAGGTAGTTATACGAGTCCGAATGTAAAAACCGATTTAACAAGTGCCGCTAAAAACTTAAGCAATCAGCTTTTAGAAATTCAGAAAGAAAAATTACTTAATCAAGGTAAAGACGAGATTAACAATCTGATTGGTGATGTTATTGGAGGAAATAAAACCAAATCAGACTCCTTAAAGCAAGACCAAAGTAAACACGTTGAAGATGTTTTAAATGGCATTATAGGTTCTAAAGAAAGTACAGATACCACCTCAAATAAGACGAATGACTCTAAAAAAGTGATTAAAAATGTGTTAGACGGTTTCTTAGGCGGAAGGAATAAAGAGCAAGACCACTCAAAATAAGCTTATGCGCTCATTTTTATAAGGATTTAGAAAAACATAAAAACTTGAAAATGGATCAAAAACCAGTCACTTTTGTTCACTTTGAAGGGTTTTTCATAACAATAAACGGATTTATTAGGTTTTTCGCTACAAAAATCATACATTAAAGGTTCGACATAATCTTAAAAAATCTACATGAGGCAATTAAAAATTACAAAACAAGTTACCAACCGCGAGTCCAAATCTTTAGACAAATACCTTCAAGACATTAGTAAAATACCGTTAATCACCGCCGAAGAGGAGGTAGAATTAGCACAAAGGATCAAAAAAGGGGATCAAAAAGCTCTAGATACACTCACAACCGCTAATTTACGTTTTGTAGTTTCTGTTTCAAAACAATATCAAAATCAGGGTTTAACTTTACCCGATTTAATCAACGAAGGCAACGCTGGCCTAGTAAAAGCGGCGAAACGGTTTGACGAAACTAGAGGTTTTAAATTCATCTCTTATGCCGTTTGGTGGATTCGACAAGCAATTCTTCAAGCTTTAGCACAACAATCTCGAATAGTTAGATTACCTTTGAACAAAATTGGTTCTATAAATAAAATTAATAAAGCTTATTCATTTTTAGAACAAACCCATGAAAGAGCGCCTAGCGCTCAAGAGATTGCTACAACACTCGACCTTACTGTAAGTGATGTAAAGCAATCTATGAAAGTTTCTGGAAGACACGTATCCATGGATGCACCGTTGAAAGAAGGCGAAACTTTTAGTTTATATGATGTGGTTAAAGGGAATGAGGGTAATGCACCCGATTCCGATTTGATTAAAGAATCATTAAACGCCGAAGTTAATCGTGCTTTAGAGACGCTTTCAGATAAAGAAGCTCAGGTTATTAGATACTATTATGGTATTAGTGTCAAGCAACCTAAAAGCCTCGAAGAAATTGGCGATGCTTTTGGTATAACAAGAGAACGCGTAAGACAAATAAAAGAGCGCGGCATTCGCAGATTGCGACACGCCTCAAAATGTAGAGTACTAAGAACTTATTTAGGGTAAAACTTAAATATTAAAATTATAATTTATTAAATACGAGTCATGTTAAAAATCATTGTAAAAGACGGCGAAAACATAGAGCGTGCCTTAAAACGCTACAAAAGAAAACACAGAAATATTAAAGTAATGCAAAACTTAAGAGACGGACAATTCTTTACAAAACCATCTGTAAAAAGACGTCGTCAAGTTCAAAAAGCAGCTTATATTCAAGGTTTAAGAGATCAAGAAGATATATAGACTTCACTCTCAAATTTATATTAAAACCCATTTATAATTTATTTTATAAGTGGGTTTTTAAGTTTTACAGAATAATGCTGGTCGCGTAAAACGGATAAAGGAAATATATTTCAAGTATAAAAACTTATTGTTTATAACTTGTAAAACGCAAAAGCAAAATTTGGCCTAGGTTTACAAGCTGTATTGTGATGTGTTATTTTTTTCGTGCCATTAATAAAACGGAATCGTTATCATCAAATTCGGTATAAACTTCGATAGACAAAATTTCAAAATACGCTCCATAGGCTGCAGATAATGTTAATGCATTATGATAATTAACAAAAAGACCTTTAAAAATTTCTGAGCTTTCACCTTTCCAGAATGAATGACAAATTATTCCATTCGAGTTTAGAATCTCGCTTTGCCTTTTAACAGATTCACTTAATTCGTTATCTTTTAAATGATGCATCACTTTATTGGAATATATTCCATCAAATCTCAAATCCGTATTTAATGAAATTGCATCTAATTCAATGAATTTTCCATTAGGATTATCATTTGATAAATGATCCAAAAATTGACGTGAATTATCAGAACCTGTTACATTATAATACGCGTTCAATATTTTCCAATCGGTTCCGGGACCCGAACCAATTTCAAGTAATACGGATTGCTGAGGCAAAATCTGTTTAAGCTTTTCTATTAATTGCTTACCATTAACGTCTTTTGCCAATCTAATATATTCTTCAACAGACTCTTTTGTTTTGTAATAACCCGCTTTCATATATGAAGTTCTAATCCATTACGACAGAAATCTTTACCACTAAACCTTCGTTAGCACGAACATTAAAAACAGTATCATCTTCAAAAATGAGATACTGACCTTTAATACCTACCAACTTTCCTGAATATTCGAGTTCTTTTTTAATATTTAAACTCTTAGGTTTTTCCGGATATTGATGTACTGGAAAATCCAAATGCGTTTCTGTATTGTTCTGAATGAAATAATCTTTAGCTTCCGCAGGAATATAGTCTGACAAACGGTCTCGCCAGGCTACCAAATTTTCATCATCAATATCATTTTTCAACATTTTACGCCAGTTTGTTTTATCGGCAACATGTGCTTTTAAAGCCACTTCGGTAATTCCTGCCAAATAACGATTAGGCACCTCGACAATTTCTATAGCCTCATGCGCTCCTTGATCAATCCAGCGTGTTGGAACTTGTGTTTTTCTTGTCACACCTACCTTAACATTACTGGAATTCGCCAGATAAACAATATGCGGTTTTAATTGTACCGCTTTCTCATACTCCAAATCACGATCTTCTTTACCCAAATGCGCCGTACTTAATTCGGGATGCATGATCCAATCTGCCGCCTGAGGCACTTCAAAAAAACACTGTCTATCAAAACCTTGTCTATAAATTGGCTTATCCTTTCCGCAATTTAGACATTGGTATTTAACAAACTGAATCTGTATGTTTTTGTCCAACATTTGATTCATATTCAAAAAATCATTTTCGAACACTAAATAATATTGAATCGGACTAGAAAACTCAGTCTCCATTTTTGTCAGAACACCTTGGTAGGTCATAAAAAAAAGTATTATTTTTAAAAAATTAAAGATAAAATAAATTATGTCAATACCCATAGTTAATTCGATTGCATCTTGGTTTTTAAAAAAGCGTTTTCACCAAATTGAATTGTTTTTAAAATACCCAAACGAGGTACAAAACGAATTACTATTAAGTTTAATTGCCTTTGCAAAAGACACAGAAATTGGCAAAGAACACGATTTTGCTTCCATAAAAAACTACAGCACTTTTGCCGAACGTGTTCCTATCAAAAATTATGACGGATGGCAAAATGTAATTGAGCGATCAAGAAAAGGTGAAGGCAACATCTTTTGGCCCACGCCAATAAAGTGGTTTGCAAAATCTAGTGGCACCACTAGAGCCAAAAGTAAATTTATTCCCGTAAGTGAAGAATCCCTTGAAGACTGCCATTACGCAGCGAGCAAAGATTTATTGTGCATGTATTTAAACAACAATGAAAATGCTCAATTATTCACTGGAAAGAGCTTACGCCTAGGTGGCAGTAAACAACTGTATAAAGAAAACGGCACCGCTTTCGGCGACCTATCTGCTATTCTTATTGACAACATGCCTTTTTGGGCAGAGTTTAGTAGCACCCCTAGTAATAAAGTATCCCTAATGAGCGATTGGGAATATAAAATGCAGGCTATTGTAGATGAAACTAGAAACGAAAACGTAACAAGCCTAGCTGGTGTTCCATCTTGGATGTTGGTATTATTAAATAATGTTTTAGAAACAACAGGAAAGAAAAACTTACATGAAGTCTGGCCAAACCTAGAAGTGTATTTTCATGGTGGAGTAAGTTTCACACCGTATACCGATCAATACAAAAATATCCTACCACAGGATAATTTTAAATACTACGAAATATACAATGCTTCAGAGGGTTTCTTTGCCATTCAAGACCAAAATGATTCGAACGATCTTTTACTAATGCTAGATTACGGGATTTTCTATGAGTTTATCCCAATGAATATCTATGCAACTACTGAGGAAAAAGCCATTCCGCTTAGCGAAGTCCAATTGAATCAAAATTATGCCGTAATCATCACAACAAACGCTGGATTGTGGCGCTATAAAATAGGAGACACCGTAAGGTTTACATCTTTAAACCCCTACCGTATTCGAGTTTCTGGGCGCACTAAACACCATATTAATGTTTTCGGTGAGGAACTTATTATTGAAAACGCCGAAAATGCCTTAAAATCGGTTTGTAACCAAACAAATTCAGAAATTGTGGAATATACAGCGGCTCCTATTTTTATGCAAGGCAAAGAAAAAGGCGCCCACGAATGGCTTATCGAGTTTAAGACCGCACCTAATAACATGAATACATTTAATGAATTATTCGATAACGCGTTGCAATCATTAAACTCTGATTACGAAGCTAAACGTTATAATAACATGACATTAAATAAACCTACTATCCATGTTGCTCGTAAAAACCTATTTTATGATTGGTTGAAGCAAAACAATAAACTAGGCGGACAACATAAAATACCAAGACTCTCAAATACAAGAGAATATATAAGTGAACTATTGGCCCTAAACACAACTATTTGAAGTAAAATACTTACTTTTTTAAACACACAACGAATTATACCACTGTTAATCTATAGAGTATTATATTGACATAATTGTGCTTTATCTTTACAAGAATCCAATAATTAACTTAACCATTTTTAATATGAAAACGAAACTTTGTTTTCTTTTATTATTAGTAACCAACTTAGCGATAGGACAGGATACAACGATTAATACTGCAAATAACACAACAACTTCGACTTCCTTAGGAGAGAACGGCTTTAATTTTGAAATCACCCCGACCTACGAAAACACGGAGTTTTCTGAAATTGGTTCAGGATTTTTTAAAGAGAAATTTATTATGGTTTCCTCTAAAAAAGCTGGAGGTTTATCAAAAATTGATCACAAAACAGGAGAAGCCTACAAAGACCTATATTGTTTAAATATCGATGATGAAAACGGATTAATTAGCAGACCTTTATCCTATTCGAGAATATTAAACACACATTTTAGCGAAGATCAAATTACATTTTCTAAGAATGAAGAAACCGTGTACTATACCCGAAGTTCTCACGAAAACTCTTTAGAATTCAAGCTTTACAAATCAGATTTAGAAAAAGATTCTAACGGGAACTGGATAAACCAAATGGCATTAAGCATTAACCAACCCAATGTTTCCATTGAAACCCCATTTACTAACCGTGCTGGAGACAAATTATATTTTTCTGCCAACTATCCTGATAGTTATGGCGGTTTCGACCTATATGTTTCAGAAATTAAGCCAGACGGCACTTTAGGCGCTCCTAAAAACTTAGGAAGTACAGTAAATACCGCTAAAGATGAAAAATACCCTGCGCTATCTTTGGATGAAAAATATTTATTCTTCGCATCTAAAGGACACAAAAACTTAGGTGGTTATGACCTATTTAGAAGCAAACTTTCCAACAGGGGCATTAGACAACCTAGAAACTTAGGGACTACCATCAACACAGAACAAGACGATATTGCCTTATTTTTTGCCACAAAAAACCGCGGCTATGTTACTTCAAACAAACCTGGAGGAGTTGGAAGTTATGATGTTTATATTTTTATTAACCATGACGTTTTACAATCACTTACAGGAACCGTATCTGATTTAGAAACGAAAATTAAACTACCAAATGCTAAATTAACTTTACGTGATGACGACGGAATAGAAATCGCTAATACATTTTCTGCCGAAGACGGTTCTTTTAAATTTGAAGTTGCCCCTTTTGAAGAATATAGTATAACAACTAGCAAGGCAGGTTTTATAACCAGTTCAGTTGCTTTTACTGCAGATCATACCGAAGACAAATACATTTATGTAAAAGACATTTACCTTCAACCAACCGTTCCTATTATTAAGGATTCAAAAATTATGTTAGAAAACATCTATTTTGATTTCGATAAATGGAACATCAAAGAAGAGTCGTTTGTAACCCTTAATAAAGTCGTTACCATTTTAAATAATCATCCAGAGATGAAATTAGACATCCAAGGCCACACGGATAATAGAGGTAGCGCGAGTTACAACCTCCTATTATCTAAAAGACGTGCAGCCTCTACGGTTAAATACCTAGAAGAACATGGCATCGCTTCAGATCGCTTACAATCTGAAGGCTATGGAGAAACACGACCGGTAATTGATTGTAAAACAAATTGTTCTGAGGAAGAACATCAAACTAATCGACGTATTGAATTCTTAATCGTGAAATAATCCCATATCAATTTACGATACTTCATAAAAACAAAAAACCACACGAAAACGTGTGGTTTTTTATTGATCTATGGTTACATTTAATGCTTAAGAAACTGCTTTTAATTTCTTTAAAGTCGTTTTTGTTAACTTCTCTTCAGCATAAGCTTTTGTAACATTTAACTTACTCTCCTTACTTGTAGGTAATTCGAACATCGCATCGGTTAAAATCTCTTCACAAAGAGAACGTAAACCACGTGCTCCTAGTTTGTACTCAATAGCCTTCCCAACAATAAAATCTAAAGCACCATCAGTAATAGAAAACTCTATTTCATCCATGGTAAACAGTTTCTTGTATTGCTTTATAATGGCATTTTTAGGCTCTGTAAGGATTGCTCTAAGCGTTTCGGCATCCAGAGGATCCATATAAGTTAAAACAGGTAAGCGCCCAATAATTTCAGGTATTAAACCAAAATCTTTTAAATCCTTTGGAATAATATATTGTAATAAGTGATCTTGATCTACAACATCATCAGACATCGAGGCACTATAACCAACAGCCTGCATATTTAATCGTTTTGAAATAACACGATCAATACCATCAAAAGCACCACCAGCGATAAATAAAATATTTTCAGTATTTACCTCAATAAATTTTTGATCTGGGTGTTTTCTTCCGCCTTTTGGTGGCACATTAACAACCGTTCCTTCTAAAAGCTTTAAAAGTGCTTGTTGCACCCCTTCACCTGAAACATCGCGAGTAATAGAAGGGTTATCACTTTTTCTAGCAATCTTATCTATTTCATCTATAAAGACGATACCTTTTTCGGCCTTCTCTAAATTATAATCTGCCGCTTGTAACAAACGCGTTAAAATACTTTCTACATCTTCACCCACATAACCCGCTTCAGTTAAAACAGTAGCATCAACAATAGCTAATGGTACGTTTAACATTTTCGCAATGGTTTTAGCCATTAAGGTTTTACCTGTACCGGTTTGCCCCACCATCATGATGTTACTTTTCTGGATTTCAATATCGTCCTTAGTAACCGGTTGTAATAGTCTTTTATAATGATTGTAAACAGCTACAGACATTACTTTTTTAGTAACATTCTGGCCAATAATATATTCATCTAAGAAATCTTTAATTTGCTTAGGTTTTCTTAGTTTTAATTCTGCTGAGAGATCACTACTATCACTTTGCTTAGATTCCTCCAAAACAATACCATGGGCCTGCTCAATACATCTATCACAAATGTGTGCATCAAGACCAGCTATTAATAGATTTGTTTCAGGCTTCTTTCTACCACAAAATGAACATTCTAATTCTTCTTTCGCCATTTAATCTTAATATTTAAGGAGTAAATTACTACAAACCCCTCTATAACAGTTATTTAAAATTACAAATTTTTTATTTAATTACGCGCCAATATTTCGTCAATCATACCGTACTCCTTTGCTTTATCAGCTTTCATCCAGTAATCACGATCACTATCTTCATAAACTTTGTCGTAATCCTGCCCCGAATGCTTACTAATTATTTTGTAAAGTTCTTCTTTTAAGGTAATGATTTCTCTAGCTGTAATTTCAATATCACTCGCTTGACCTTGTGCACCACCTAAAGGTTGATGTATCATAACACGAGAATGTGTTAATCCACTACGTTTCCCTTTTTCACCTGCACATAATAAAACAGCCCCCATAGAAGCAGCCATACCCGTACAAATGGTAGCAACATCAGGTTTAATAAACTGCATGGTATCATAAATACCCAATCCAGCATAAACACTTCCTCCTGGAGAATTGATATAAATCTGAATGTCTTTATTAGCATCTGTACTTTCTAAAAACAACAATTGAGCTTGTACAATATTAGCCACCTGATCGTTAATTCCAGTTCCTAAAAAAATAATTCTATCCATCATTAAACGCGAGAACACATCAAAGACAGCAATATTCATTTGGCGTTCTTCAATAATGTTAGGAGTTAAGCTTTGAGGATACATGCTACTTATAATTTTATTATAATACGTGCTACTAATCCCTTGATCTTTTATCGCGAATTTTTCAAATTCCTTTGCGTAATCCATAGTTTTCCTTCTTATTGATTTATTATACTACTAACCTACAGCAAATTACACTGAGAGTCTTTTAAAAAGCAATTTTGTATTAATGCAAAATCGCTTAAACCTTCCGGTTTAAGCGATTAAAGATAAGCATTTATTCTTTTACTTATTTATCACCATAAACTTCTTTAACAAAGTTTTCGTATGTTAATTCTTTAACCTTAAGGTTTGCTTTTTCTTTATAAACGGACAATAATTTTTGACTAATTAATTGTTCTGAAATACGACGCGCCTCATCTTGATTTCCTAAAACACGTGCAGCGATATCATCCAATTCTTTATCAGAAGGGTTCATTTGACCAAATTGAGCCATTTGCCCTTTAATCATTTCTTTAGCATGATTTTTAATGTCGTCCATAGTTACTTGAACGTCATTATCGGTAATCAATTTTCCTTCAATTAATTGGTAACGTAAACCTTTTTCAGATTTCTCGTACTCTTCTTTAGCTTGATCTGCATCAATATCTTTTTCACCTGCCGTTTGCATCCATTTGGTTAAAAACTCAGCTGGTAAATCGAATTTTGTGTTTTCCACTAAATATTCTGTCACGTCGTTTAACAATTTTTGATCGGCTTGTTGCACGAATTGTTTTTCAGCGTCTTCTTTAATTTTAGCTTTTAATTCTGAAACTGATTTTACTTCACCTTCACCAAAAAGTTTATCAAATAACTCTTGATCTAAATCGGCCAACTCACGGGCGTTAACTTCAGTAATTGTAAAGTTTACTTCAATATCTAAACCGTGAATATCATCATGGCTTAATTTTAAGGCATGCATTAATTCATGATCATCGTCGTAAAGACCTTTTGTTTTTAATGTAATAACATCCCCAACTTTAGCGCCAACAAATTGTTTAGCAGTAGCCTTTCCTTTAAATTTATCTAAAGTTAAAGTTACTGTATTATCAATTTCTTTTTCTTCGTTAGTAAATGCTCCTGTGATTTCACTGTCTTTTTCAACAGCATCTTGAGGCACTAATTTTCCGTATTGTTTTTGAATACGTTCAATTTGCTCATCAATCATTTTATCATCAGCAACAATATTATATTGTGTGATTGCTTTTTTGCTTTTTAACTCTACATCAAATTCTGGCGCAAGACCTAATTCGAATTCAAATGAAAAACCTTCAGCATCCCAATCAATTTCTTCTTGAGTTCTTGGTAACGGTTGTCCAAGTACGTCTAATTTTTCCTCGGTTAAATATTTGTTTAAAGCTTCTTGTAATAACTTGTTTACTTCATCAACTAAAACAGCTTTTCCATACTGTTTTTTTACCATTCCCATTGGCACATGTCCTTTTCTAAAACCTGGAATGTTTGCTGTTTTACGGTAATCGGTTAAAATTTTTTCTACTTTATCGCTATAATCTTCCTTAGCGATATCCACTTTAACAACAGCATTTAATGCATCAACGTTTTCTCTTGTAATATTCATTTTAAATGATATAAAGCCTTAAATCAGGCATTTAACAATAAGGTTTCTTCTAAAAACCTAAAAAAATATAAATCCCTACTATTCCGGGGAAGCCAAATTCAATGGAACTATAAAATTCATTTTTAGCCACCAAAATTGGGATGCAAAAATAATATATTTTTACATCCTATGCAAAGTTTTTAAAGGCTTGATTTTTAGTATGCTCTAATCGGCTTTAAGAAAAGAATGCAGTATAGATTCAAGAATAGATAAAAGAACACTAAAAAGTATGGCGGTCCAGACACCATCTACCGAAAATCCACTTATTAAATTACTCGCTATTAAAATGATAAACGCATTAATAACTAGCAAAAATAAACCTAAGGTTAATACCGTAATTGGTAATGTAAAAATAACCAAAATAGGTTTAATAAAAATATTGAGCAAGCCCAAGATTACGGCCACAATCAAGGCCGTCATATAACCATCTACATGAACTCCAGATAATACATTAGACAGCACAAACACAGCAAGTGCTGTTAATAATAAATTTAAAAGTAATTTCATCTTTCTCTGTTTTTTTATAATAATTTACACAAATGCCATCACTTCCGCATAAAAATCTTTTGGATTTTCAGCATGCAACCAATGTCCAGCATTTGAAATAGTTTCAATACGAGCGGCAGGAAAATGTGTTTTTATGATACTTTCATCACCAACACCTATATATTCCGATCGGTCTCCACGCAAAAACAAGGTGTCACCATCAAATATAGCATAACTTGGCAAAGCTTCACCAACTTCGACAACTTCATTTTGAAGTACATCTATATTTATACGTAACCCAAGCTGCCCTTTTTCAACCCAATACAAGTTTTTAAGTAAAAACTGTCGGGTTCCTATATCTTGAACATATTCACTTAAAACCTTATCTACTTCTCCTCTGCTTTTAACCGCATCAAAGTTAATAGCACTTAAGCCATTTAAAATCGCATCATGGTGCACTGGATAAAATCTTGGAGAGATATCGGCCACAATCAATTTTGAAACCAACTCTGGATTTAAAGTTGAAAATAGCATGGCCGTTTTTCCGCCCATAGAGTGCCCTAACAATACAATGTCTTCTAAATTGTGATGAATGCAATAAGCTTTTAAATCTTCAGCAAGCACTTCATAACTAAAAGCATTGTCGTGAAAACTACGTCCGTGATTACGCTGATCCACTAAATGCACTTCATATCCAGCCTCACTAAACTGCATCCCTAAGGTTTTCCAGTTGTCGCTCATGCCTAAAAACCCGTGTAAAATAACAAATGGCCTGCCTTCACCTAAAATAGTTGAATGTAATATCATTTTTTTATATCTTAATTTCCGCATAAGCGAAAAACAATTTCAATTTTTTTTTGTTTTTTCAGCCGTGACTCTGAATATTATTTAGGGTCTCATCGTCAATTATTGAGTTTCAAAACTAAAGCTAGTGAGATCCAAATCGAGTTCGGCATGACGAAATGAATACCTTACTTCAACTTATTCAAATACATTTGAATCACGTTTTCAACACCTAAATACAAACTTTCAGCAATTAAAGCGTGACCAATAGACACTTCCAGCAAATTAGGCATTTCATCTTTAAAAAACTTAATATTTTCTAATGATAAATCGTGCCCTGCATTAATACCTAAATCTAATTTACTTGCCAATTCGGCGCTTTCCACATATGGTTTAATAGCACCTTCATTACCTAAACTGTATTGATGCGCAAAGGCTTCAGTATATAATTCAATACGATCGGCTCCTGTTAATTTTGCGCCTTCAATTTGTTCTAAAACAGGATCGACAAAAATCGAGGTGCGTATCCCATTATTTTTAAATTCCTTAATAACATCAACCAGAAAGTCTTTGTGTTTAATGGTGTCCCAACCAGCATTACTCGTAATGGCATCAATAGCATCTGGCACCAACGTTACCTGAGTGGGTTTTACCTCTAAAACCAGTTTTAAAAAAGACGTCACTGGATTCCCTTCAATATTATATTCGGTATACACCTCTGGTTTTAAATCGCGAGCATCCTGATAACGAATATGTCTTTCATCTGGCCTAGGATGAATAGTAATTCCTTCTGCTCCAAAACGCTGTGCATCTTTTGCAAATTGCACCACATTAGGCACATCACCGCCACGAGAATTCCTTAACGTTGCTATCTTATTGATATTAACACTTAACTTTGTCATAAATACATTTTAAAAAAACAAAAATACAAAGTAGAACAGCCTAACATACTTTTTTTTTGATTAATTTGCAGTCCAATTTAATAGGAATCATGAAACTTTTAGAATTCATCATTAACGATATAAAACCGCTAAACATTAGCAATAACGTGCGTGATTTGCAATTACTATTTAATCAGCTTACCTTTTCACACATTCCTATTCAAGATGAAAACGGTATCTATTTAGGTACTTTTTCGGAAGCTGACGCCTATTGTTTTGAAAAAGAAAAACCTTTATTTGAATACAAATATTCGTTGGAAAACTTTTTTGTTCGAGACACCACACTTTGGCTAGATGTATTAGAGGTATTTGCCACCAACTCAACAAACATCATGCCTGTACTTAATGAAAAAAACGAGTATCTAGGATATTATGAGCTTAATGATATTATAAGTTTATTTGGTGACTCTCCTTTTTTTACTGAAGCAGGTGGTGTATTAGTAATTGAAAAAGGAATCAACGATTATTCATTTAGTGAGATTAGCCAAATTGTAGAATCTAATGGAGGAAAAATACTCGGGGCTTTTATTTCAAAAATGAACACTGATTTAACACAAATCACTTTAAAAATTGGTCAGTCGGGACTAACAGATATCATCCAAACTTTTAGAAGATACAGTTACAACATCGTGTCTGGACATGAAGAAGACGGCTATATTGAAAGCCTGAAAGAACGTTCGGATTATTTAAAAAAATACTTAAATATCTAAATATATGAAAGTTGCCGTTTTCGGACGATTTTACAATAAAACCACCTCGGTTTCAGTGGAAAGATTATTTAAATTTCTCTTGAAAAAAAATATTGATGCCTATATTCAAACCGATTTTTTTAACATTATTCAAAAAGAATCTTCTAACAATAATAGTTTCAGTTCATTCAAAACATTCGACTCTTTAGACAACACTTTTGACTTTTTAGTAAGTATCGGTGGTGATGGCACCATATTAAGAGCCATAACTCTGGTAAAAGACAAAGACATCCCTATTGTAGGAATCAATACCGGTCGATTAGGTTTCCTGGCTACCATTCAGGTAGAAGTTATAGAAAGTGCCATGCAAAACATTATTGATGGTAATTATAAAATATCGGAACGCAGCCTTTTATCGGTAGAAACTTCGCCAGAGAACAAAGACATTACATCTT
Source organism: Pseudotamlana agarivorans (assembly GCF_018860245.1). Taxonomy (GTDB): domain Bacteria; phylum Bacteroidota; class Bacteroidia; order Flavobacteriales; family Flavobacteriaceae; genus Pseudotamlana; species Pseudotamlana agarivorans_A. Next base: position 297,223 of record NZ_JAHKPD010000012.1, on the reverse strand, counting down.
TTAATTTTGCATTAAACGAAGTGGCGGTGAGTAGAAAAAACACCACATCCATGATAAAGATTGAAACTCATTTAGACGGAGAGTATTTAACATCGTATTGGAGCGACGGATTAATTCTCTCTACTCCTACAGGATCTACAGGGTACTCCTTAAGTTGTGGAGGCCCAGTAATTACACCAAGCACTAACAGCTTGGTTTTAACACCTATAGCACCTCACAATTTAAGTGCCAGACCTTTAATTATACCAAATTCAACCGAAGTTCACCTAAGAGTTAGTGGTCGTGAAGAAAGTCATTTAGTTTCTTTAGACTCTAGAGCTGCCACACTTGAAAATGGCTCTTTAATTAAAATTAAAAAAGCCGACTTCAAAATAAAAATGATTGATCTTTTAGATGAAAGTTTCTTAATTACCTTGCGAAAAAAACTGCTTTGGGGTATTGATAACCGAAACAAATAACCAAACTACTAAACCTATAAAAGCAATAATAATAAAGAAATTATGTTTTACACTAAGACTATTTAGTTCTAGGCACTACAAACTAATCTATTTTATTATATTTGCAAACTTTTGAACATTTATGAGGCATTTAACCCTATTGATAATAAGCATTTTAAGCATCCAATTAAGCCAAGCTCAAATACATGAAATTGGAGGCTTTGCCGGAGGAAGCAATTTAATTGGTGATATTGGAGCAACAGATTTCATTGCACCAAACGCACCGGCACTTGGTCTTTTGTACCGTTGGAACAGAAGTACGAGACATTCTTGGAGAGCATCTGTGATTTATTCCGATTTAAAAGCGTACGACTCTAAATCTGGCGACCCAAGACGTATTCAAAGAGATTATAACTTCGATTCGAATTTATTAGAAATCTCTGCAGGAATGGAATTTACATTCATAGATTTCGATTTACATTCTGGAGAAAAAGAGTGGACACCCTATTTATACTCAGGGATCACCTCGACGCGCCATGGAAATTATTATTTTATAAATGGTAAACAAGCTGCGGAAGGTGAATCTAGTTGGGCTTTTGGCATACCAATGTCTTTAGGTGTAAAAGCTAGAATAATTGGTAATTTTGTAATCGGGGTTGAAGTTGGAGCACGATATACTTTTTCAGATGAAATAGATGGCAGCATGCCAAGTTCAGATGCCTTAAAGCCACAATATCAAATAGGAAATATAAACAATAACGACTGGTACATGTTTTCAGGTTTCACCTTAACATATACTTTTGGGGAAAACCCGTGTTATTGTGTAAATTAGAAATGGATTTAAAAAATAAAATACTACCCGATACTTTACCTAAACACATTGCCATTATCATGGATGGGAATGGACGTTGGGCCAAAAAACAAGGTATGCTGCGTGCTTTTGGTCATGAAAATGGCACAAAGTCGGTAAGAACCACCGTCGAGGCATGTGCAGAACTTGGCGTTGAAAACCTAACACTTTACGCTTTTTCTACAGAAAACTGGAACCGACCACAATTAGAAGTAAAAACACTAATGAAGCTTCTAGTTTCTTCCTTAGCTAAAGAATTAAAAACACTTCAAAAGAACAACATCAAACTTTGCGCGATTGGCAATCTGCATTCTTTACCTAAAAAAGTATTTAAAGAATTATCCGATGTTATAGAAACTACTAAGGGTAATACACGAATGACGCTCACTCTAGCCTTAAGTTATGGTTCTAGAGATGAAATCATAAACGCCATAAAAGAAATTAGCATTAAAGTTAAAAATAATATAATTTCGCCCGAAAATATTGATGAATCAATTATTAATGAGCATCTTTACACGCAAAATTTGCCAGACGTAGATTTACTTATCAGGACCAGCGGAGAGCAACGCATAAGTAACTTTTTATTATGGCAAATTGCTTACGCCGAATTACATTTTACAAGTGTGTTATGGCCAGATTTTACCAGACAACATTTGTATGAAGCTATTATTGAATATCAAAAAAGAGAACGACGATTTGGGAAAACTAGTGACCAACTTAGTTAATAGAACTTCTGTATTAACATTTTTGAAATATTGTACTTCTATAATTCTCCTTATGGGTTGCTTGAATATTGAGGCTCAAAACCCTAATACAAAGTACATTTTAGGAGAAATTACCGTATCGGGTAACACTACTTTTAACGAACAAACCATAATTACTTATTCTGGATTAAGTAAAGGTAAAGAAATCTTTGTGCCTGGTGAACAAATTAGTAACGCCATTAAAAAACTTTGGAATTCTAAATTGTTTAATGATATTGAAGTTTATGTTACCAACATAGAAGGTAACGTGGTTTCCCTTGAAATTAGATTATCCGACTTACCACAACTTAATGATTTAAAAATAAATGGCGTTAAAAAAGGTAAAAAAGAGGATATCATTAAGGAAAACAACTTAAATAAAGGGGTGAAAGTAACAGAAAACCTAGTTACTACGACCAAAAATTTCCTGACCAAAAAATATAAAAAAGAAGGTTTCTACAACACCAAAATTCATGTGAATACCATTGAAGTAAAAGACTCTATGCCTACGTCTAGAGTTAATATGGTATTAAATATAGATAAAGGTGAAAAAGTAAAAATAAAAGACATCACCTTTAACGGAAACGATGTTTTAGAAGACAAAAAACTTAGAGCTAGTATGAAAAGTACGAAGAAGAAAAACTTTCTTCGTGTTTGGAAACGATCAAAATTTATTGATTCTGCGTATCAAGCAGACTTGGGTCACGTTATCAATACGTATAAGAAAAATGGGTATAGAGATGCCCGAATACTATCAGACAGTTTAATTATAAATAACGATAAGACTATTTCTCTTCAAATTAATGTTACCGAAGGAGAGCAATATAAATTTGGAGAAATTACATTTATAGGTAACTCGGTTTATTCAGATGAATATTTAAAAAGACTACTTCGTATCAACAAAGGTGACACTTACAACAGCATCTTATTACAAGAACGTATTGCAGACAACTCTAAACCAGATGCTTTTGATATTACCAATCAATATCAAAACAATGGGTATCTATTCTCCAGCGTAAACTCTGTTGAAGTTAATGTTGAAAATCACGTTATTGATACAGAAATAAGGATCTCTGAGGGGAAACCAGCCTATTTTAATAGTGTTACTGTAGTAGGAAACGACAAAACAAACGATCACGTTATATACAGAGAAATAAGAACCCGTCCAGGAGAATTATACAGTAAAGCAAATGTTGTACGTACAGTAAGAGAACTAGGGCAATTAGGTTTTTTCGACGCACAAGAATTAACACCAAACTTCCTAAACCCAAACCCTGTTGAAGGAACTATCGACATGGAATATGCGGTGAAAGAAAATGGTTCAAGTCAAATTGAATTACAAGGTGGTTACGGCGGTGGTGGCTTTATAGGTACACTAGGTTTGTCGTTTAACAACTTTTCCATAAAAGATATCTTTAAAAAAGACGCCTATAAACCAATTCCTATGGGTGATGGCCAAAAATTAGCGTTACGTTTACAAGCCAGTCAATTTTATCAAACCTACAGTTTCTCGTTTTCAGAACCTTGGTTAGGCGGTAAAAAACCTGTTCAATTTTCTGCGTCATTATCGCATACCAAACAATTCGGTCAAAATATATACGATTATACTGTAGACAAAGAGAGAAGTTTTAATATAACGGGAATCACTTTTGGTCTTGCTAAACGACTAAGTGTACCAGATGATTTCTTCACATTGTCTCAAGCCATTAGTTACCAACGTTACGATTTAAATAATTACAATACAGGGTTGTTTGAATTTGGTGACGGTTATTCAAATAACTTAGCCTATACTATTGGTATTACTAGAAACAATACTAGTGTAGATCCTATTTACCCAACCGGAGGTTCTAGTTTCTCTGTTAGTGCTAAAGTTACGCTACCTTATTCGGCGCTAAATAATGTTGACTATGAAGCCCTTAAAAATGAAAGGGATGAAAATGACATCATTAGGAATGACGTTAATAGCAACCCAGATGAAATCGTAGATGCAAATAATAGAATTTCAGAAATTGACCAAGAACGTTACAAGTGGTTAGAGTTTTATAAAGTAAAATTTAAAGGTGAATGGTATACACAAATCATGAAAGATTTAGTGTTGCGACCAAGCACCGAATTTGGTTTTTTAGGGGCTTATAACAATGATAGGGGGGTAATTCCTTTTGAGCGTTTCTTCGTTGGAGGGGATGGTTTAGGAAACTATAGTTTAGACGGAAGAGAAAACGTCCAATTAAGAGGTTATCCTAACAACTCCTTATCTGGACAAGATGGTGGGACCATTTATAACAAGTTTTCTTTAGAATTACGTTACCCGATTACCTTAAAAGCATCGGCTAAAATATTTGTATTAGGTTTTGCTGAAGCTGGTGCCTCATATGATAACTTTAAAGATTATAACCCATTTGATTTATATAGATCGGCTGGTGTAGGTCTTCGAATTTTCATGCCTGCATTTGGATTATTAGGTATCGATTTTGGTTACGGTTTCGACGCCTTACCAGGAACAAACGTAAGCAATGGCTGGGAAACGCATTTCATTATTGGACAACAATTTTAATAGTTAATATTATTTTGGCACGGTATTTTCTAATAACACTTAAATGTTTTGCATTGGAATTAAAATTTTTAAGATTATATTTCGTTAATTTTGAAGATTGTATTCAAGAAACCAAATACTAAACATTAACCAAATGAAACGCGCCTTGTTAAAAAAAACAAATCAAATAAAAAACAATATAAGCCCGTTGCCTGTTATCAAAAATGGAAACATGTTGAAATACATTAATAACAACGTTCTTTTTTTACTGATATTAATTTTCGCCGCTAGTATGTCATCGCAAGCACAACGTGGCGTTAGAATAGGCTATATCGATACAGAGTATATTTTAGAAAATGTACCAGAATACCAGGAAGCCTCAAACCAGCTGAATCAAAAAGCTGAAAAATGGAAAAACGAAATCCATGAAAAGCTAAAAACGGTTGAACAAAAACGCAAAAATCTCACCACAGAAAAAGTCCTTTTAACAGAAGAACTTATCCATGAACGTGAAGAGGATATCGATTTTGAGGAAAGTGAAATTTTAGATTATCAGCAAAAGCGATTTGGCCCAAACGGTGATTTGTTCATACAGAAGAAGCAGCTTATGCAGCCTATTCAAGATCAAATTTTCGCTGCAGTACAAGACATTGCTGAAGGTAAAAAATATGATTTTATTTTTGATAAATCTTCAGATGCGACGATGCTTTTTTCTGCTAAACGCTATGATTTAAGTGAACAGATTTTAAGAAGTATTTCTAGATCTGCTAAAAGAAATCAAGCACAAAATAGAGCGCAACGTAAAGCAGCAAAAGAAGAGGAATTAATTCCTGAAATTAATGAAGAACTAGATGCTAGAGAACAAGCATTAAAAGACAAGAAAACAGAACGCGATAGCATAGTAGAAGCACGCCGCCAAGCGGCCTTAACGGCTAGGGAAGCTAAAAAACAAGCTGCAGCAGACAGACGTAAGCAAATTATAGAAGATAGAGAAAAGGCGCAACAAGCTAAAATTGATGAAAGAAATGGTGTGACCCCACAGGAACAAACTCCAAACTCTGATGCATTGAATTACGAAGAAAAAAATGAAAATGCTCCTGAAACAAAAACAAGAGAGCAATTAATACAAGAGAACAAACAAAAAAAACTAGCCGATCGTGAAGCTAGAAAAAAAGAATTAGAAGAGCGAAAACGAAAAATATTAGAAGAACGTCAACGCGTAAAAGACAGTATAAACCAAAACAAATAATCAATTTATAACACACTTAATACTATTTAAAATGAAACAATTAAAGAATCTATTATTAGCAACTGCATTATGTATTGTTACAGTTAGTTTTACACAAGCACAAAGCAAGATTGCTCATATAAATACACAAGAGCTTATTGCCTCAATGCCAGAAGCTAAAGCGGCACAAACTGAAATTGAAACTTTAGGTAAAACATACCAAACAGATATTCAAGCTTCAATTACAGAGTACCAAAATACGGTAAAGCAATACGAAGCTGAAGCGGCAACGAAAACTGATGAAGAAAACCAAAAAAGAGGTTTAGAGTTACAAGAAAAGCAACAACGTATTCAACAATTTAGATCTGATGCACAACAAGACATCGCTAAAAAAGAAGCTGAATTATTTAAGCCTATTCAAGAAAAAGCAATGAAAGCTATCCAAGAAGTTGCAAAAGCACAAGGATACCAATATGTTGTTGACAGAGCTTCATTAATCGTTGCAGATGGAAAAGACATCTTAGCAGACGTAAAGAAAAAAATGGGTATCTAATTAATTATTAGATTTCAAAAAAACTTATAAAAAAAAGCTGCCTGATTGGGCGGCTTTTTTATTTTTGTTAATAATGAACAAACAACCTATCGGCATTTTTGATTCTGGTGTTGGAGGCACTTCCATTTGGAAAGAAATCCAAACACTCCTGCCACATGAAAACATGATCTATCTTGCGGATAGTATCAATGCGCCTTATGGCCCTAAGGGAAAAGAAGCCATTATAGACCTGAGTATTAAGAATACCGAGTATTTGATACATAAAGGATGTAAACTCATTGTAGTGGCTTGTAACACGGCTACAACTAATGCAATAGATTATCTTAGATCACAATATGACCTGCCGTTTATAGGTATCGAACCAGCCATAAAACCAGCTGCACTACAGAGTCAAACACACAACATTGGAATCCTAGCTACCAAAGGCACACTAAGCAGTGAATTGTTTCATAAAACATCACATCTTTTTGCTAACACTGCTAATATATTAGAACAAGAAGGGAACGGTATTGTTGAACTTATTGAAAGTGGGAACCTGTATTCCGATGAAATGAAAGCGCTTTTAAAAATTTATTTAAATCCTATGGTAGAATCAGGAATAGACTATCTGGTTTTAGGCTGCACGCACTACCCGTACTTAATCCCTTTGTTGATAGAACTATTACCTAAACACATAAAAATAATTGATTCTGGTGAAGCAGTAGCAAGGCATACCAAAGCCGTTTTAGAGCAGAATGACTTATTAAATAAAACTTCAATTTTAGGAAAAACTAATTTTTTCACAAACGGAAAACCTAAAGTTATGGCCTCACTCTTAGGAAAGACTCACACGGTTAGTTATCTAAAATTTTAATAATACAACCCATTGCGTTAGCGGTTGTAGCGGCATCCTTTTTTGTGCTTTACGTAAAGTCTAAGCATAACCTAAAACACAACCCAATCTATTTTCTTGAAGGTAAACAGTTACAACATAGCACAATAAAGATATAGCGGAAAACGCGACCCTTGTGGTAACGCCCAAATATAACTTTAACTCAAAAGAACTAAAGGTACTAAAATCGTAAAGTATTAAGGCTATTCTTTAAACCAACTAGAATATTTGATATAATTATCAGCTATTCGGTTAATTTCTCCCGAGATAAGTTCTTCACTAATGTCTTTCACTTTTTTAGCTGGCACACCCGCATAAATACTGCCAGCTTCTACTCTAGTATTTTTAGTTACAACAGCACCTGCAGCGATAATACTATTACTTTCTACCACGCAACCATCCATAACAATGCTTCCCATACCGATAAGCACATTATCATGTATGGTACAACCATGCACTAAGGCATTATGACCTATAGAGACATTGTTTCCAATATTTGTTGGTGCTGTTAAATAGGTGGCGTGAATCACCGCACCATCTTGAACATTCACCTTATCACCCATTTTAATATAGTTTACATCGCCACGAATAACCGCGCTAAACCATATACTCCCTTGTTTACCCATAGTCACATCGCCAACAATAGTAGCATTTTCGGCTATAAAACAATCTTCTGGTATCTGTGGCGATTTTCCGTTTACGGGCATTATTACAGGCATAGGTAATTTATTTTAATGAATGAAACCTAAAATTAATTTACAGCAGGACAATGGCATTCGTAACGTTTTGCTGCACAATTGAAATTATATCCAATAGATAATTGATGAAAACCACTATTATCTAGCACGACATCGTTTGTTTGGTACGTGTAGGTATAAGCAAACATAAATTTATTATAGTTGACACCAACAATTGGGGTTATTTGATTGAGTTTCTGACTACTAATACTACCTGAATCGGTAAGATATTCTGCACCATCTAAACTCTGTCTGTATGATATACCCGCCCAGAATTGACCAAAATCCATACTTTTATAGGCCTTAGCATTGATGTCAATAATACTTTCTTTAGTTCCCGATTTGAATTGATATAACACGGAAGGCTCAAAAGCCCAGGAGCTACCAAATTTATTATACACGTAGCCCGCGGATAACAAAAACCGTCGTAAATTACTGGTTATTTGAAGATCGTTATTAACCCCCGGATTATTCAATAAATTTTTCACGGTCGCATGCGCGTAAAAATCTAAATAGTGGTATGAAAACCCAAAATCAAGATTAAAATTAGTTTCACTTTGCACGATTCCCCCGATAATAGGGTCACGAACAGGTAAATCATTATTAAATTCGGTTTCATCCAATTGATATTGAATAAATCCGGCACTTAAACCAAAAGAAAGCATATTTAAATCGGTTACACTTCTAGAAAACATTAAATGGTGTGCATAGGTTACGTAGCCACCCTTTTGGGAGTGATAGCCGTTATTATCGGCATAAACTATAGCTCCTAGAGCAGATTGGGATTCCCCTAACTTACTATTAACACTCATTGTTAAAAGTTTTGGAGCGTCATCCTGACCAAACCACTGCTGTCTGGCGGTCACTCTAATTTTGGCACAATTAGCAGCCCCAGCCATTGAAGGGTGAATTAAATAATAATTATCACTTAAATAATCGGCATATATGGGCATCCCTTCCTGTGCATTAATAGCCTGCGAATATACGAGTGCAGCAAAAGCGATAAATAAAATTTTTGATTTCATAATATAAAGAGTAGGTAGTTGTTAATTTAATTAACAAACATAATGTTTTTAGCGAAAACAGCATTCACATGTAAACCTTTTTAACAAATTGCTTTAAAACACATCATACATTTTTTAGATGGTTGTTGGATTTAAAAGCTCTAAACACCAAGCTTACTAAAACAAAGCTTCAAAAAGCTCGGTTATTTTCGTTTTCTAAAGATTAAAAGCTATTCAAAAATATAGATATCTGTAATTAAGTTTTAGTATTTTTGCAGAAAATAGATAAAATGAACACTTTCAAGGTTTCCGTGCAAGAAACAACGAATAATGCGATTGTTAAATTTGAAGTCAATCACTTTATTACCCAACACCAAAGTTTCGAATTCAACAATATAGATGAAGCCAAAGCATCGCCTTTAGCCCAACAATTATTCTATTTACCTTTTGTAAAGAAGGTGTATATCTCAGGAAATTTTATAGCGGTAGAACGTTATAACATCGTAGAATGGAATGATGTACAAGATGAAGTTGCCCAACAAATCGAGGCCTACCTCAACGATGGTGGTGTTGTAGTTGAAGACACAGCAGCGCCTAAAAAGGTACCAGTAACTGTTTATGCGGAAAGTACTCCAAACCCATCGGTAATGAAATTTGTGGCGAACAAAAAAATAGTAAATGCCCTTTTTGAATTCACGTCTATAGACGAGGCCAAATTATCACCCTTAGCGACAGAGTTGTTTCATTTTCCTTTTGTGAAAAGTGTGTTTTTAGATGAAAACTATGTATCTATTACAAAATATGATATGGCCGAATGGCAAGATATAACCGTAGAAGTACGTGAATTTATTAAAACATATATTGAAAACGGCAAGGAAATAGTTGCACCTCATGCAGCTGAAAGTCTTGAAAAGTCGAATGATCAATTGGATAGTCATTTTGAATCTTTAGATGATACTTCTAAGGAAATTATTAATATTCTTGAAGAATATGTAAAACCTGCTGTGGCTAGTGATGGGGGTAATATCCAATTTATCTCTTACGATGAAGACACAAAAAACGTGAGCGTATTATTACAAGGCGCTTGCAGTGGCTGTCCATCGTCTACATACACACTTAAAAGCGGTATAGAAAACATGTTAAAAGAAATGCTTCCAGGAAAAGTATCTATGGTCGAAGCAATTAATGGATAAACCAATAATTTTGTTTAACTTTAAGTACAACTTAAATTAAACAAAATTATGGCAGTATTAAAAGTAATTGAAGTCTTAGCAAATTCTGATAAAAGTTGGGAGGACGCGACTAAACAAGCAGTTAAACATGCTTCAAAAACAGTAAAAAACATTCGTTCCGTCTATGTTCAAGATCATAGCGCCAATGTATCTAACGGTGAAATTACAGATTTTAGGGTCAATGTAAAAATCACTTTTGAAGTAAGCTAGAGCTAAAACAGTGCAAGAAGATCCTCTAAAAAGTATTTTTTAGATGATCTTTTTTTTATAAAAAATCTTGAATTCTACTAATTTCTATGTTTTTAACGACAAAGTAATGTATAAAAAAAGCTGCCTTTTCAGACAGCCTTTTAATTTTTGTATTTCAAAAGTTGAATTCTACTTAAAGAGAAGCAACATTTTTACTATAATCTACTTCTTTAGCTTCACCATCTACCCAGTGAATCCATTTGCCGACTTTTTTTCCATTATCATAATTTGCAGAAACGATTTTTTTGCCTTCTGTGTCAAAGCTTAACCAAACACCTTGTAATTTACCATCTGCCGTGTAAGAACCTGTTTGGCTTACAACACCATTGTCATGATAATAAACAACATCTATTAAATTAGTGTCCTTATTAAGTTTTAAATCTCTCTTTTGTTGCGCAAAAGATACCACAGTCATTAATAAAGCAAAAAAGAATAAAATTGATTTCTTCATAATTATGGGGGTTTTAACATTATACCTCAAAGATACAATATTATTAACCTTCAAGCAACACTTACATAACATTAAGTTAACATTAAATTCGTATTTAATTGCATTACACGACTTTAGCCTAATTTGATTAACATAAATTTATTAATAATTACATAATATTGTAGTTACATTAAAAATAAGTAGAACATTGATATTTGCATTGTCTTAAGACCTAAATAGTATTTCATATAATTTATTAGTTTTTGTCGACTACATTATCATGATTTCTATAAAGACTGCCTTGGCCAAGGCAGTCTTTACTATTTTTAAACCTTAACATTAAGGAAACATTGAATTAACATTAAAATTAGTTATTTGCACCCGACAAAAACTAATTTACATGAATATTAAACTTACCTTTCTCGGGGTAACGATGCTTGCTATCACATCTTTAAGTGCGCAAGAGATAAAAACGGGCGCATTTGGAAAAGGTATTTTTCATGTTACCGGTAAAGACAGTACGTTCACCATGAATTTTGCTGTTAGGTTTCAACTGTTAGGCTTTGCAAGTTGGAAAGAGAATCAACCAGCGGATTTAAGCTTTCTAGTGAGACGTTCAAGATTAAAACTAGATGGTTTCGTATATTCTCCTAAATTAAAATATAAATTTGAGGCTGGCTTTTCCAACAGAGATATGTCTGGTGGATCGGATGATTTCACCCATGGCTCTCCTAGGTTTATTATGGATGCTTTCGTAGATTGGAATTTCTACAAAAACTTAATCCTTCGTGTAGGTCAAGGAAAACTCCCAGGAAACCGAGAACGTGTTATTTCATCTGCCAACCTTCAACTCGTAGACCGCTCTTTACTAAATGGTAAATTTAATATAGATAGAGATATTGGTTTTCAATTAAAACACTTCTTTAACCCTACAGGAAACTTATTTATTAGAGAAATACTCTCTGTTTCACTTGGTGAAGGGAGAAACGTAACGACTGGAAATCTAGGCGGACTTCAATATGTAGGCGGGGTAGAAATTTTACCATTTGGTAACTTTACGAGTCATGGAGATTATAAAGGTGCCGACTTAAAAAGAGAGCAAACCCCTAAATTAGCTATTGCGGCAAGTTATGAATTTAATAATGATGCTGTGAGAACCCGTAGTAACCAAGGGAAATATATGTTAATTGATAATGATAGTGGGTTATTTAAAACTGACGTTAACACCATATTTGTAGATGGCATGTTTAAATACAAAGGCTATTCATTTATGTTTGAATACGCCAAACGTGATGCTGATGATGTCCTAGCTAAAAATTCTGACGGCACACTTACCGGAGATATTATTGAAACAGGAAATGCTTTAAACCTTCAATCAGGTTACCTTTTTAAGTCCAATTGGGAAGTTACCGGGCGCTATACAGACTTAAATATGGATAGCATTACCATGCAAAATTCCAAAGATATGTATACCTTAGGGATTTCGAAATATATTGTGGGTCACAAATTGAAAATACAGAGCGATTTTAGCTACATTAAAACATACGGCGGAACCAATGAGATGTTGGCCCGACTACAAATGGATGTACACTTCTAAAACATAACAATTAGGTAACACAACACATATTTATACTCATGATATTTGCAAACTTATTTCAATTAAATACTATGGATAACATCTATTTATACATGATTATCGCATTAGCTATTTTAGCAATCGCCGATTTGGTTGTTGGGGTTAGTAATGATGCGGTAAATTTTTTAAATTCAGCAATAGGCTCTAAGGCTATTTCTTTCAAAACCATTATGATTGTTGCCAGTTTAGGCGTAGCAGTTGGTGCCGTTTTCTCCAGTGGAATGATGGAAGTTGCACGAAAGGGTATTTTCAACCCTGGAGAGTTCATGTTCGACGAGATCATGATCATATTCCTAGCTGTAATGATAACCGATATACTGTTATTGGACTTTTTTAACTCTATAGGAATGCCAACTTCAACAACGGTTTCAATAGTATTTGAATTGTTAGGTGCAGCTGTTGCTATCGCATTAATAAAAATAGGGCATGACGGCGGAACATTTTCGGACGTCATCACTTATATAAATACCTCCAAGGCCACACAAATTATATTCGGAATCCTCCTCTCGGTGGTGGTCGCCTTTTCCATTGGCGCTTTAGTACAATGGTTATCAAGACTTCTATTATCCTATAATTTTGAAAAGAAAGCCAATTGGGTAGGTGCTTCATTTGGTGGTGTTGCACTAACCGCGATTACTTATTTTATTTTCATGAAGGGCTTAAAAGGAACCTCTTACGCGAGCCAGTCTTTCGATATTTTTGGAGGAGACACCATGAGTCATTTCTTGGAAACACAAGTTTTCGCAATTGTTATAGCGAACTTTGCGCTCTGGTTTTTGCTTTCATACGCCTTAATTACATTAGCGAAATCGAACATATACAAATTAGTAATTATCGCAGGAACATTTGCATTAGCATTAGCTTTTGCAGGTAATGATTTAGTAAACTTTATTGGTGTACCTGTTGCCGCTTATAATGCTTTTAGCGCATGGTCGGCATCTGGGGTTCCAGCCACTGAATTCTCTATGGGTATTCTAGCTCAAAAAGTACCTACAAACAACTGGTTACTTTTTATAGCCGGAATGATCATGGTTTTAACACTTTGGTTTTCTACAAAAGCAAAAAATGTAGTAAAAACATCATTAGATCTTGCTAGCCAAGGTGAAACTAAAGAACGTTTTCAACCCAATTTTTTATCAAGAACATTTGTACGAACAGCTGTTCTAATGTCTCAAGTAACAGGTTATATGCTACCTGAATCTTGGCAACAAAAAATAGACAAACAATTTGAAGCACCAGTAATTAAGGTGTCTAAAAATAAAAAAATCGAATTACCTGCTTTCGATTTAGTAAGAGCAGCGGTTAACCTCATGGTAGCTGCAGTTTTAATTTCAATAGCAACATCTTACAAATTACCCCTTTCAACAACCTACGTTACCTTCATGGTAGCCATGGGTAGCTCCTTAGCAGATAGAGCTTGGGGTGCTGAAAGTGCTGTATACCGTGTTGCAGGTGTAATAAATGTTATTGGAGGTTGGTTTTTCACAGCATTCAGTGCTTTTACTGCCGCTGCATTAGTTGCCTATTTGTTGAATTTGAACATTGGCGTCATGTTCCCTATATTATTAGTTTTGGCTTTTGCTTTACTAGTAAGAAGCTCTATTATGCACAATAAGAAGAGTAAAGAGGTGAAAGCAGAAGACAGCCTAACAAGAGCAGAAAGTAGTTCTATTCAAGGGGTGATTCATGAAAGCGCTAACAACATTGCTAATGTAATAAAACGAGGAAACAAGATCTATACAAACTCTATTAATGGGTTGGCTAAACAAGATTTAGTGATGCTTAAAAAGAATAATAAGCAGATCGTAAAACTTTCTGAAGAGGTTGATGGCTTACGTGACAACATCTTCTATTTCATCAAAAACTTAGATGACTCAAGCGTTGGAGCAAGTGATTTTTACATCAATATTTTAGGTTACTTACAAGACATGACACAATCTTTAGAATATATTTCTAAAGCCATTCATAAGCACGTAAATAACAACCATAAAAAACTTAAATTCAATCAAATTAAAGAATTAAAAGAGGTAGATGTTATTTTAGATAAATTATTTAATGATACGAAGACGGTTTTCGATACACAGTCTTTCAATCAAATATCGGATATCTTAAAAAGAAAAGCTTCACTATTTGCTTTAGTAACAGAAAAGATTCACAAACAAGTGGAACGAACACGTACCGATGAATCTAGTCCAAAAAACACCACGCTATACTTTAGCCTGTTACTGGAAACTAAAGACTTATTAGTAGGAACGATGAACCTTTTGGAAGAGTATGACAATGCACACGACAGTTCTGTAAAACCCGCTAAATTAGTAGAAGTAGAGCATCCAAGCACTTTGAAAATTAAAGACGAGGAAGAATAAACTTCAACTCTTAATTCGATAAAAAAAACACCTATGGCGATCAATTTCCATAGGTGTTTTTTGGTTTAACATACCTACAAATCATGAAAAAAGAGCCAATATTTTCGTTCAAAATATTAAAACGCTTTACCTTTACAACCGTTTAAAACTAAAAAACAAAAAAATTATGATTTCAAATAATGCATATTTTGACGATAATGTAAAATCTTTAGCTTACACCACCGAAAAAGGAAGTTCTACTTTAGGCGTAATGAATCCTGGAGAATATGAATTTGCTACCTCTAAACATGAAACGATGCGAGTTATTGAAGGACAGATGGTTGTTAAATTACCTGATACCACAGAATGGGCCACTTTTAATGCTGGAGAAGCTTATGAAATTGACGCAGACAAGAAATTTCAAGTAAAAGTATCGTCTCAAACTTCTTACCTGTGCACCTACAAATAATAGCTTTTCATCGGTAATTTTAGCACTTCGTAGTCCGTACAGTGAATTTTCACGTATATGGAATTAAACTAAAACTTTAATTATGAAGAAAATTTCGATTGTATTACTCGCTGTACTAACTTTATCATGTGTTTCTAAAAAGAAATATATTGCTTTAGAACATGAAAATGGAGAAATAAAAAGCGAACTACAAAAAACGAAAGTTGAAAAAGAAGATTTAGAAGCAAAATTTGCTCAAATTGAAGAACGCGTAAATTCTTATAATTCTAAAATTTCCTCTTTACAAGCTGAAAATGATACCAAGTTAGACGTTGTAGAAAACGGAACTGTCATATCAAATGATGCTAAGGTTAAAATGCGTGAGACATTAAAAAATGTTGATCCTGTGAAATTAAGTCAAGCCAAAACTCTTAAAGACTCAATGAATTTGGCTGTTTCTTACAACCTTAATAAGGTAATAAGTGATTCAGACTTGAATAATGATGAAGATTTTGGAGTAAATATTGATGGTACAGTCGTAATGATTTCAATAGCAGATGATATGCTTTTCAACACAGCTAGTTATAAATTAAGCTCTAAAGCAGATTCATTATTACAAAAATTGGCTGACGTAATCAACTCTGAAGAAAGCTTAGACGTTATGGTTGAAGGACATACTGATGCAAGGACTATAAACACCGTTAACATTGCAGATAACTGGGATTTAAGTGTTTTAAGGGCAACTTCAGTTGTTAGAAAACTACAAGATAAATATAACGTGGCTCCAGAAAAATTGATTGCCTCTGGTAGAAGTAGTTACCAGCCTTTAGTTGATAATGATACATCTAAAAACAGAGCTAAAAACAGAAGAACACGTATTATTATTCTTCCAAATATTGATAAATTTTTCGCTTTAATGGCAGACGAAAGTTAAAAGTTACTAAAGACAAAATAAAAAAAGGCTTGTATAAATTATACGAGCCTTTTTTTTATTTTTAAATTTAAGAAATGCCATAAATTTTAATGTAATCAAGTAACAACTAGCGTGATAGACCTGTGATACAACCCTTCTAAACTTCCTATGGCATAAACCCGTAGCTATTCATATAGTTAAAACGATAGGCCGTTATAGTTTCAGTTCCTGCCGTGCTTGTTACTTTTCTCAATTCATCATAAAAAGTCTGAAAACTAGCACGAATTCCAATCCCAACATTATCATTTAGAACGCGTGTATAACCAAACCTTACACCACTAAAACTAGTGGGTATTCACCGCCTTTAGGATAACAACCAAAGATAAACAAACACATTGCCGACAAAAAAAAGACGCCTAAAATAAATTTCGGACGTCTTTTTTTGTAATGTAGAACACTTAGTGCTTATCCTTCACAACTCGCACATTCTTTTTTCTGCTTAAATTTTTGTGCTGCATTCATACTATGTTGGTAATACAAGGATTTTAATCCAAGTTTCCAGGCAGTAACATAGATATTATTAATATCTTTTACTGGCATATCTGGATGTACAATAATATTTACCGACTGCCCTTGATCAATATGATTTTGGCGGTTTGCAGCTTGATATACTATGGCTAACTGATCGATTTCAGAATAGGTCTTAAACACATCACGTTCATGTTCGCTTAAGAACTCTAAATGTTGAACTGAACCATCGTAATCACGAATGCTTCGCCATACTTCTGGCGTATTTTTTCCCTTTTCCTCTAACAGTTCTTCGAGGTATGGGTTTTTTATGGTTGTTTTAATTTTAGCGATGTCTTTCACATAAATATTAGACCAAATTGGCTCAATACCTTGTGACACCTGACCTAAAATAAATGCTGAAGAAGTCGTTGGAGCAATAGCATTTAAAGTAGCATTTCGTCTTCCGTAGCCTTTTAAAACTTCTGGCTCACCATATAGTTTTGCTAATTCCTCTGAAGCCTTATACGATTTCTCTTTAATTAACTTAAAGATTTTACTATTTAATTCATAAGCTTCAGCACTATCAAAACCTAACCTTTTAGACTGTAGTAAAGAGTGCCAGCCTAAAACACCTAATCCAAGTGCACGGTTACTTTTTGCAAAGTTATAAGCACGCTCCATAAACATAAAGGTTTGTCTATCTTCTAAAACAGAGGAATCTCTATATACTTCAAGTTTATCAACAAACTCAGTAATAATAGCATCTAAGAAATACACCATAGTTTCAACAGCATCAGTGTCTTTCCATTTATCATAATGCAATACGTTTACTGATGAAAGTACACAAACAAACGACCATTGATCATTTGATGGAAGCATAATTTCAGTACATAAATTAGATGCTAAAATTTTATGGTTATTTTCTTTATAAACATCGGGCGCTTGATTATTAGCGTGGTCTTTAAAGAAAATATACGGATAACCTATTTCACCACGACGTTGTATCACTTTAGCCCAAATCGAGCGTTTATCGACATCACCATCTATCATTTCTTGCATCCACTCATCAGTAACCGAAACGCCATGAGTAAGTTCTTGAATGGAATTCCCTTCGGTACCAATTTCTAAAAACTCGTTAATATCTGGATGTTCAACTGGTAAGTATGGAGAAAAACGACCTCTTCGAACAGAACCTTGACTAACCACATCGACCATTTTTTCAAAAAGTTGCATGATATGAACGGCTCCAGACGACACGCCATTATTTTTAACCGGCGCACCTCTATGACGTAAATTACCAAAGTAACCTGAGGTACCGCCTCCTAATTTAGACATCATACCAACTTCAGATTGGGTGTATAAAATATTCCCCATATCATCAGCCATATTAGAACCAAAACAACTAATTGGTAAGCCTCGTTTTTTACCAAAGTTAGACCATACTGGTGAAGCTAAAGAGAAAAAACCTTCACCCATATACTTGTAAAACTTATCGGCATAACCATCAATTTGCAAAATTTCTTCAGCACGGTTTGCTATTTCACGAATACGTGCTTCAGGGGAAGTACCATCAGTTAAGTACCCAGATTCTAAAAATTTTCGACTATTTTCAGTAAGCCAATTAAATTCTGGTTCACTTTCTAGTTGGGTCGCTTTTTTTAATTGCTCTTTTCGAGCATTTACTAATTGATCGTAGTTAGTTGATTTTTCGTTTTGTGTTTCTTGAAGGCTCGTTTGTTCTTTCATAATTAAAATAGGTCGTCGCTGGTTATACTTTTTGTTCTTTTGCTGTAATTGATAGAGCGTTTCACGAAGAAATCGCCATGTTTGGTTCCAATAATTTCATCATCAAACCATTCGGTTTCAGCTATCAATTTATCATCAACAGTAAACACCTTACCTATACCAATACTTTCCAAGGAATTATTAAATCGGTTTTTAATAAACTCATTAATTACCGCTTTTGGAAGAAATTCTAACTCGCCATCTTCAAAAATCCAGTCGATAATATCGCTTTCGGCTTGAAAAGCTTCTTTGCAGATCATTTGAATTTTTTCATTGTATTCCTCTCCAAACCATTTTGGATTTTCCTTCTTAATTATATTTATAATATCAATACCAAAATCGCCATGAATTTGTTCTTCTTTCGAAGTCGCTTCAACCACATTAGAAATGCCTTTCAGCATATTTTTATGTTTATTGAATGCCATAATGATTAAAAATTGTGAGAATAAAGAAACATGTTCTATAAACAAAGAGAACAAGAGTACCGACTCGGCATATTCTTGAATATTTTCACTTTTAGAATTTTTAAGCGCTGTTTCTAAATAATGCACACGACGCATAATAACAGGCTTCTTTTTAAGTGATTTAAACTCTGCGTTTAAGCCTAAAATCTCTAATAAATGTGAGTAGGCATCGTGATGACGCACTTCACTTTCTGAAAAAGTAGCCCCTACCGACCCTATTTCTGGTTTAGGCATTTTTTGATAAATATCACCCCAGAAGGTTTTAACAGCAACTTCAATTTGAGAAATGGCCAACATGGTATTTTTAATTGCCGTTTTTTCAGCCGTGTTTAACCCTGTTTTAAAATCTTGAATATCACTCGTAAAATTAAACTCACTATGAATCCAGTAAGAATGTCTTATAGCATTTACATACTCGTATAAATCTGGATATTCGTAAGGTTTTAAATTAATACGCTTTTCAAAAATATTTGTTTGGCGTTTTCTAGCTTGTTCATCACGATAAAGTATATAAGCCTTTGCTGCGTTATGAAAAGCACTGCTCATGAGCTTATCTTCAACAATATCTTGAACTTGTTCTACTGTTGGCACATAGCGAACATCTACAGCTTTTCTTGCCAAAAGACCTTGAATCACCTGATTAGAAATTAACTCGGCATCTGCTCTAGTTCCATGACTTACAGATAGCATAGCCTTTTCAATAGCATTAGTGATCTTTTCTAACACAAAGGGGGTTGTGTCATAATCTCGTTTAATAATTTGGGTAATCTCCATGTTTATGGCTCTCGTTTTGGATTAATTTAGTTAAAATAGCAATTGTTAAAATCCCGAATAAAAAACAATCTCATTTAACATGCTAATTAGGGCTCATGGATAAAGTAACCCATATTAACAGTTATTATGTATTAAAAAATGTATTCGGTGAACTCAAAATATATTTTCAACACGTTTATTCTCTGGTAAAAAAAGTAATGCATTTTTATATTGTTGAGTTTAGCAAAGATTGCAAAATGATTGATATGTTTTTATGAAAAGCCAGAAACCTTTTCAACAAGTTTTTAACAAACAATAAAACACAAGAGATTTAAGAAGTTTACACAAAAAAACAGTTAAACAACTGAATACAAGATGTTTAATGTTTTTTAAAAATTAAAAAGTTAACAAAAAAATATTAGGTCTTAATAGCTAAACCCCTTAGTTTTAAAGGCGTTTTTTAAGTTTTCAACAAGATATTTGAAGTTATTATAAAGTTTCGGCAACCTTCTCTAGTTCGGCATACCAATCTTCTCCAAATTTCCTAATTAATCCTTCTTTTACGAATTTATATATAGGAACTTGTAATTCTTGCCCCAAAGTACAAGCGTCATCACAAATCTGCCAATGATGATAATTCACAGCAGAAAACTCACTGTAATCTTGAACTCTTACCGGATACAAATGACAAGACACTGGTTTTTTCCAAGAAATCTCACCTTGATTATACGCTTCTTCAATCGCACATAATGCAACTTTTTTTTCATCGAAAATAACGTAAGCACAATCAGCACCATTAATAAGTGTTGTTTCCAAATCACCATCTTCAGTTTCAACATAAGCGCCTTGAGCTTCTATAGCATCAATACCCTCCTGACGCAAAAAAGGTTTTACTTTAGGATAGATATCATTTAATATTTTAGCTTCATCAGCCTCTAACGGAGCTCCCGCATCGCCATCAATACAACAGGCACCTTTACAAGCTGAAAGATTACACAAAAAATCTTTCTTTACAACATCATCTGCAACGATTGTTTTCCCTAACTGAAACATAAAAAACATGGATTAAAATGGTGCACAAAAATAGTCAAAGTTTATCTGAAACTTTTAAGATTATTCGGTAATAATGGCATATTTTTGCCGAAAATTCAAAATTCCCTAAAAATGGGAGTTTTAATTTAAAAATTTTACCTAAAACACAAATTTAACAATACACAATTAAACGAACATTTATAATAGCGCTAACAATTTAAAACTTATGGAACTACAATTCAATTTCAAAGAAATATTTACGGCATTCATGATTTTATTTGCTGTAATTGATATTGTTGGAAATATTCCAATCGTTATCGATTTAAGAAAAAAAGCAGGTCATATACAAAGTGAAAAAGCCTCAATTATTGCGGGTGTCATTTTAATTCTATTTTTATTCTTAGGAAAAAGTATCCTAAACCTGATTGGAATTGACGTGAACTCATTTGCAGTAGCTGGTTCTTTCATATTATTTTTTATCGCTTTAGAAATGATTTTAGGCATCACACTTTACAAGCAAGAAGAACAAGATTCGATGACCACTGCTGTTTTTCCGCTTGCTTTCCCTTTAATTGCAGGCCCAGGCAGCTTGACCACTTTACTATCATTGAGAGCAGAGTTTAATACTGAAAATATTATTGT
This sequence comes from Pseudotamlana agarivorans, assembly GCF_018860245.1. Lineage (GTDB taxonomy): Bacteria > Bacteroidota > Bacteroidia > Flavobacteriales > Flavobacteriaceae > Pseudotamlana > Pseudotamlana agarivorans_A. The sequence continues at coordinate 275,828 of NZ_JAHKPD010000012.1, read as the reverse complement.
TGCGGTATTACTAAATGTTATTATTATCTTTATCGTCTTAAAAACATCGGCCAAAATTGAACGTTTAATTGGACAGAACGGCATTAACATCATTAGAAAAGTGTTTGGCGTGGTTTTATTAGCGATTGCGGTAAAGTTATTTGCACACAACATTAAAGCCTTGTTTGAACTGATATAATATTTTTACAGATGAAAATTTTCACCATTATACTAAGCATACTAGCCCTTGCGCTTATAGTTTTTAATTGCACACAATTAGACTTTAATGCACCTTTTGAAGGCGAAAGCATGGTTGCCATAATCACTATAGTAGCTTCACTTTGCGTAATCGTTATGATGGCTATTTTAAGAACATCTAAGCGTATTGAAGAAAAAACCAAAGGAAGAAAATAATGTATGACGCCTTAATTATTGGTGGTGGCGCTGCAGGAATGTCGTGCGCATTGGTTTTAGGTTCTGCTGAAATCAAAGCTTTTGCAAAAGATAAATCCATTGGAATTATCATGCACCAAAAAACATCACATTTACAAACCGCCTTATTTAATAATGTATTAGGATTAACCCCTGGCACAACAGGCGAATCTATTTTAGAAAGCGGGAAGGCGCAACTAAAAGAACGCTACCCCCATGTTAACCAAATAGACCATGAAAAGGTTTTAGAAATATCTAAATCTACAAATGGCTTTACCATAACAACAAACAAAAACACCTACCAAACCAAAATAGCGGTTATCACAGTAGGCTATACGAACTTAATGACTATTGACGGTGTAGCGTCTTATATTGCTCCACACCCAAGAGCAGCTATTGAAAAAGATCGTATTTGGTTAAAAAACACCGATCATCTTATCGAGGAAGGACTTTATGTCGCGGGAACATTAGCAGGGTGGCGCAGCCAATTTGCTATAGCTTCTGGAAGTGGCGCGCAAGTAGCCACAGATATTTTAACCCTTTGGAATAATGGAAAACACGTAAAAGTGCATGATAAACTAGAAGTTTAGTCCATTAAAAACCCTTCTTGTTCCAGCTCTAATAATTCCTGCATATTAAAATAATGCGCGATTAACTTCATTTTATCTTTATTGCGCTTTCTGGTGTAAACCCATCCAAACATAGGTCCTATTTTCGACCTATAAGCAAACCATTTACCTTCAGGGTTTTTTACTTTATCATAGCGGTAATTTTTCCATTTTCGTATTTTGTCGTCTATAGTATCTGGTTTGCTCCACTTTCTTTCATCACCAAATTTAGCTTTCCAAACACTGTTTAACTTATTAATGGTTCGTTTTTTTAAAAGATCATGCTTTGGCTGTACATAAGTATTAAACCGCGTGATATAACGTTGTTTAATCGGGTTTTCATCAGCGGAAAGTTGCCCAATATATTTCTCTAAATAATGTTCAGGATCATTACTATGCAAGCGATAATTAAAACCTAATTTTTCAATTTTTCGCATTAAATCAAACTTGTTCTTACTCTTAGCATTGGTTAGAAAAGTACCTAAGCCTTTACCTTTATACCTATATCGGTGGTTAACTTGTATTTTAGCACCAGCCTTTAAAGCATCCTCCAATAACACCAACCATTCTGCTTCTGTTAATTTTAACCTCTTTTCCATATTAATATTAGTTAGTGATACAAACAAAATTAAGTTATTACATCCCTGTAAATCCGACATTTAATCAAAATTACATAAATTATATATACTTATTGTTATTCTATGTTGTTATTTAAAAGAAACTAGTTGTTTTGCTATAGAAGTATCATAGCAGAGAAAAACCATTAAAAACTAAATAATATCAAACATTACTAAAGCAATTTGTAATCGACTAGCATCGATTAACACGTCATTCCAACTATTTCAGATCACTGTTCACCAAAAAGCTTTCGAGCTAACTTAATAGGAATTGTAGCTATCACTTTTTTCTTGATCAGATTACATCACTTTTTGCTTCCCCCTATAATAATTAATGCAACCCAAAGTTACCGAACCACATTTTCAATAAACAATAAAAACAACTTTAATCTATCACAAAAAAACAGAAAACTATTTAGTTACTCTGTAGCGAGCCCAGCATCATCAACCCCAGCCCCTTCGCTTAACCGCATCACCTCTTCAATCATGATATCTGTTTGGTTGTAAACCTCTTCAAAAGCACCACCACCAAAAAGTTGATCTGCAAGCGTCGCTTTAATATACTGCTTAACCTCATTGTGATAGGCTACGAAAGTCACTTTAGAATCGGATCGCAAATTTAAATAGTCTTGAAAAGCAAAAACTAAATCATCGCCAACCTCAAAAGTATCTATAAAATCACGTCTTGAAACATCATCGTATAAATGACGGTCTTTTTCTAACTCTTCAAACACAAAATTCCCGAAAAAACCACGACGCAGTAAAAAGGAAAGGGTTTCATTTTGCATGCTACTATCAATAGGCACAAAAACATCTGGAATAATACCACCACCACCGTATACAATTTTACCTGCTGGTGTCACAAATTTTAGAGAATCGTCAACATGAATATTTTCAGAATCTAGCAATTCACCGCTACTAACTCGATCCAAATATTCATCGTAATAATCTTTATTACCATGATCGTAAGGCCGCTGTATTGAACGTCCCGTTGGCGTATAATACCTAGAAACGGTTAAGCGCACAGCACTGCCATCTCCCAAATCCATTTCACGTTGTACCAAGCCTTTCCCGTAAGATCTTCTACCAACAATGGTTCCCACATCATTATCCTGTAAGGCGCCAGCAACAATTTCACTAGCGGAAGCCGAGTTTTCATCAATCATTACAAAAACTTTTCCGTTTTCAAAATCCCCTTTGCTGGTTGCAAAACTCTTATCTATATCACCACTTTTGTTTTTAGTAAATAAAATCAATTTATCATCTTCTAAAAACTCATCAGCAATCTGTTCGGCAATCCCTAAAAAACCACCTGGATTACCTCTTAAATCTAAAGCAATTTCAGTAGCACCACGCGCTTCTAAATCTTTAATTCCTTTTCTAAATTCCTTATAAGTCGATTCTGCAAAACGATTCACTTTAATGTACCCTAACTTATCGGTTAGCATGTATGTCGCATCCACGCTACTAATGGGTATGTTGCCTCGTTTTACAGTAAAATTCAATAATTTAGGTTCACCCTTTCGGTAAACTGTTAATTTAACTTTAGAATTTATAGGACCTTTAAGCTTTCTAACCAAGACATCATCTTCAACATTTTTACCGTACAAAGTATCGCCATCGGCAAAAATAATACGATCACCCCCCATAATTCCGGCTTTAGCACTTGGCCCGCCTTCTATAGCACGAATAACAGCAATGGTATCTTTATAGGTATAAAAACTCACTCCTATACCAACAAAATCGCCTTTCATTTCTTCGGCAACACGTTGCATGTCTTCCTTAGGAATGTAAACCGAGTGCGGATCTAAATTTTCCAGAATACCATTAACCGTAACATCCACGATACTATCGGTATTTACATCATCGACATAATCATATTCAATGTAGTCAATCAAGCGATTAAGCTTATCTTTCTTACTATTTGTAGAAAACAAACGATCTGGAGCATCGGTAAAACTTAATTTTCCGCCAATAAAAATACCCGCCGCAATTGCAGTGCCCATAAGCAACGGTAAGTATTTTTTTTGAAAAGCCATGATAGGTTATGCTTTTAAATCTTCTATTCTTTTAAGTTCTATTCCGGCCTTTTCCAAGAATTTAAGTCCAGAATCATCTTTGTAAGCGTCATGATAAACCACTTTTACAATACCAGCTTGGTGGATTAACTTACTACATTCCTTACACGGCGACATGGTAATATATAGGGTTGCTCCTTTACAAGACTGCGTAGAGGCAGCCACTTTCAATATCGCATTGGCTTCAGCATGCAACACATACCATTTCGTGTAACCTTCATCATCTTCACAAAAGTTTTCAAATCCCGAAGGTGTTCCATTATATCCGTCGGAAATAATCATTCTATCTTTAACGATAATCGCACCTACTTGTCGGCGATTGCAATACGATAACTTCCCCCACTCTTTAGCAATTCGTAAATAAGCTTTATCGTACTTAAGTTGTTTATGTTCTGGCATTAAATTTTTATATTATTATGGCGTTACCCTCATATCATGTTCCGCGTTAAAAAGAAACCTCGCAACTATTCGGGTCAGGCTTTCCGTTACAATCTTTTACAGAAAAAGTAAAAGGATTTTCACTGCAATCCCTAACGCATACCCACGATTTCGAGCCATAATACATTCGACATAACGAATATACTCGGTTCATATTTTAATTACAACGTAAGGTCGTTAAAATTTAAGAATAGTTTAAGACAAGAAGTCGCTGTTCAAAATCATAGGAATCACTAAACCAACCACTACAGCCGAAATAACCATAACCCAATCACGTTTAGAAAACCTAAAAATCGTCTGAACTAGATAGCCCAAAAACAGCACTAAAAACACAATAATAACTTGAGCAATTTCAATACCAAGTGCAAATTCTAAAAGCATTAACAATTTACTATCCGAATCACCTAAAAGCATTCTAAACTCCCTCGCAAAACCTAAGCCGTGAATCAATCCAAAAAATAAAGTCGATAAAAACAAAACCCCTACTTTTTCTTTTTGCGCTCCTTTTCCAGCTGTAAACACATTAAAAAGAGCCATAATCAAGATAGTAATCGGAATTAAAAACTCTACAATAGAAGCATTTACACTAACAACACCATAGCTTGCCAGTATTAAAGATAAAGTATGCCCTAAGGTAAACATCGTTACTAAAAGCAGCACACGTTTCCAGTCCTTAAACAAATATGGAACCGCCAATACGATTAAAAACAAAACATGATCGTAAGCCTTGATATCAAGCACATGATTGATACCATATTCTACGTTAAACCAGAAATTTTCAAGCATAGTATTTTCAATTTGGGAGCTCCAAAGATATGTAATTAATTATATTTTTTATCTAACTGAAACAACATCTCTTCGGTAATATTATCCAAAGAAAACTGGTGCTTCCAATACCAATCTTGACGCGCATAAGAATCGTTAATACTCTTTGGCCAACTGTTAGCTATCTCTTGTCGATAATCAGGATCATAATATATTTCAAACTCTGGAATCTGTTTTTTAATAGACTGCGCCACCTCATCTGGTGTAAAACTTGTCGCTGCTAAATTATAAGAAGAACGAATTTCAATGGTTTCAGGTTCCGCTTTCATGATATCCACCGTGGCTTTAATCGCATCGTCCATAAACATCATAGGTAATTTAGTATCTTCTTTTAAAAAACATGTATACGATTTATTTTTTATGGCCTCATGGTAAATCTCAACTGCATAATCGGTTGTTCCACCGCCAGGCAGCGTTTTCCAACTAATAATCCCTGGGTAACGAATACTTCTTACATCAACATTATATTTCGTAAAATAATATTCACACCAACGCTCACCAACTTGTTTGGTCATGCCATAAACAGTTGTAGGCTCCATAATGGTATACTGAGGTGTATAATCCTTTGGTGTTGTTGTCCCGAAAACAGCAATGCTAGAGGGCCAAAATACTTTTTTTATAAAATTATCTTTAGCTAAGTTTAACACATTAAACAAAGAGGTCATGTTGAGGTCCCAGGCTTCCATTGGGAATTTTTCACCTGTGGCACTTAACATGGCGGCCATTAAATAAATGGTATCTATATTAAATTTTTCAACGCAGGTTTTTACACTTGCGTAGTCTTTAGCGTCAACAATTTCAAAAAGACCAGAATTTACAATATCCAAATTACTATAACTAATATCACTAGCTACTACATTTTCATCCCCGTATATACTTCGTAACTTAAAGGTTAGTTCCGATCCAATCTGCCCACAGGCACCAATTATTAATATTTTTGAACTCATTACCTGTCTTATTTATAAAGAATTTTCAAAAATAATAAGATTTCACTAAAAATAATCCATAAAAAAGCTGAAATATTCTTAATTTGATATCTTTGCGCGCAACAATAAAATCAACAATTCCTATATCTTTGTAACCTGTGGTATTAAAATTAAAATGATGCGTATTCAAATCCTATTGACTCTTAGTTTATTTATGTTGTTTTCCGCTTGTAAAGGCGATCAAGGAAATGAGACAGCTGTTGAACCTGAAGTTGACAACAGCGATGTTGTTTCTGAAACAGACATCGAGAATTTAGATTTCACAGAATACACCCTCGACAAAAAAGCAGATTTACCTCTTAGAGACTGGTCACAATACCATAAACTACAAAATATCATCGCAGATCTAAAGGCAGGGGACTTCAGTTATTTTCATCACAATGAAAAGGACTTAAAAGAAACCTTCAAAGAATTAAAAGTCAATACCCCAGAAGCAGCAAATTCAGCATCCATTTCAGCAAGATTATTAGTTCTAGAGACAAAATTTTATAAACTAGAGAGCCTTTACAACCTTGCATCAACGAGCGAAGAAGAGCTCACCCAAAGCACTAAAGAACTATTAGTCGCCTTTTCTAATTTGAATTTACAATTAAATAAGAAAGTGGAATTTGACGCGATAAACATTCAAAAGCCACAGTAAAACAGAGGTGTTTTAATTGTTGGTTGATAGTTATTGGTTGTTGGCCGCTTACTCTTGCGCTGATTTTCTAGCCACAGATTGCCCAGATTTTCACAGATAAAAATACTGAAATAGCTATTAAACAGAGCTCCGCTGAGACAACATAGAAATTCCTTTAGACCGTAAACAAACTCTAGAGACGGTGTGCGAGCGAAGTCGAGAACAGTCATACCTCATAGAAAAGCACAAAACTCACAACAAATAAATTACGAAAATTAGTTCTCCTATCGCTAGCGCTCGTTTTTAACGAGTCCCGTCAAGAGTAAGAAACTAGAAGAAGAACGGCCTGAATAACTGCGATAACACATAATGAAAGTCCGAGTTACAAACTCGAACTAGCTCAGTAGCAAATAATTTTTGATACGAATGACACTAATTTTCACTAATTTATTACCTCAGCCACTTTGCGACTTAGCGTCTTGGCGAGAAACCTTTTTGTTAGGCAAATTACGCCTCGACTCTTCCTTACATCCTTATAAACATTTAACAAACACTGCCTATAAAACAACATCCAAAACCGCTATTCACATGTACTACAACAACTTATCCTTGTGTATTTTAGGAATTGTAAAAATTTAACTCTATATTTAGGATTACCAAAAAATCAAACTACTATGGGGATAAAGAGTTTTATAGGAGCCAGAAAGCGCTCCAGCACCACTACAACACCATCAATAACCGTTAGTGATTACATGAGCACGAACTTAATTACGTTTAAAGCAGATCAAACTATTGAAAGTGTGATGCAATCGCTAATTAAGAACAGAATTTCTGGAGGCCCAGTGGTTAACAGAAAAAATGAGCTTATAGGTATTATTTCTGAAGGGGATTGCATAAAACAGATAAGTGAAAGCAGGTATTACAATATGCCTTTGCAGGATCAAACTATCGAAAAACATATGATTTCTGAAGTTGAAACTATTGATGGCAACATGAATATTTTTGATGCCGCTAAAAAGTTTTTAGAATCTAAGCGCCGAAGATTTCCAATTATAGAAAAAGGCAAATTAGTTGGTCAGATTAGTCAAAAAGATATTTTAAAAGCCGCCATGACGATGAAAGGTCAAACGTGGAAATAACAAGTTTACACACTGCAATTTACTTTAAAGCTTTTGGTTAATTTTTAACTAGAAGCTTTTTTTAGACCTTTAACGAAATGGAGTTTATTTTGCTGTCTTAAAATCTTCGATTTGTTTCTCAAATTTTTCACTATCCTTAAAAGCGCATAAATTGCCGTCAGGATCATGAAACTTAGCAATTGTTCCCCAAGAATACTCTTGATATTTCACATCTATACCTTTGGAATTTAACTTTTCTGCTAACAGTTTCACATTGGGCACATTCATTCGTAAGCATGTTTTTATACGACTTTCAGCTAGTGCTTCACCATCGTAACCCAAATCAAGTTCTACTAATAAATAAGTATCTCCTAACGCAAAACAAGTTAAAACCTCTGTTTCAAACAATTTAGGGAGTTCTAAAACCGTTTCATAAAACGTTGCACATTTTTTATATTCAATCGTGTATAAAATAATTCCAGTTCTATCAAATTTCATAGTTTGCTAATTTTAATTTACCCTTCACGCTTTACAAGTGCATAATAATCATTTTCTAAGGGTAAATAGCCCTGGTCGTATACAAAGTAATATACCGTTTTCGCTTTTGTGGTGTAAATACTTGTAAAGTAATTAAAATCAAACCCAGCTTCAATTAGTTTTGCTCTAGAGGTTTTAGTTTTTTGCTCAGGATTTAGCGCTTCTAAGATTCTATAATTTTTACGCAGACGGTTATTAGTATTTCGAATGAGATTTTTACTATCCTTATTAACGCGATTGTTATAACCGTTACGACACCCATCGCTACAAAATTTCTTATCGACACGTCCAACAATTTTATCACCACACTCTAAGCACTTTTTATCCATGGTTAGTTTTATCTTGAAAATCATTCTTTCTGAGAATAAAAGGCCTTCTAACTAAAGACACAAACGAAGGAACGATTTGATTCTTTTAACAAAATATTGAAACCGAATATACAACAAACTAAATCTGTGTACAAATGACTACAAAACTAAAAACATCAAGGCTTGAGTCTTAAGGCTAAAAAACAGCCCAAATAGATAACGGAAGTTCCCTTCTATTTTTTATTCTTCCTTTTAATATCTAACCAATAAGTCACTTTTAAATAAATACCACGTTCTACAAGCTCAAACGGGGCAGTGGTATCTGTAGTAGTATAAGTTAGAAAAACATCAGACAAAGGGGCGTAGCGCCATTGTAATCTGGACACCAATAAAAAATAATTAGACTGCGAACTATACTGAATATCAGTATTAAAAAATAATGTTTTGGAAAAGGTAACATTTAATGTTGGCCCCAAATACCAAATTTGCCCAGAAGAATATGGTTCAGGCAATTTAATATCATCATATTGGAGTTGCAATGAAACATAGAAATAAGGCTGATATCGGTACTGAAAAGTGACATCGGTCGTAAATTTATGCCCCATATAAAAGGAACCATACCTTGAACTACCTTCTAACCAAAACGCTTTTCGCCTATCCGTATTAAAGTCAAGATCTAAATAATTCGTAGTATACCCCCCTACAGGTATAGGATCTCCATTCCCCTTGTCTCCAACAGGATCAAACGGGCTGTACAAATACTCAAAGGCATTTGTACCTTGTAATCCAATTGAAGCACCACTAGTAAAGTTAATTTCACCCCCTAGGTAGGTATATCTTTCCGAAAGCGACATATCTTCCGAAGCCCTCCAATAGGCATTGTAGCTAGCATTTAAAATAATGGTATTAATGTTGTCCGACTTTGGATACATATTAAAAGCTCCTGAAGGATTTACTCTTACTATATCCTTTCTTTTTGTAAAACCAAGATCTGATTGGAATCCTGCGTCGACATATTGACTAGTAAAATCCAGGGAATATTTTCTTTTCTCAACATTTAGTATTGTTCCAGCAGAAATAGCATTACTCGATATGTCTGGAGTGAACGATTTATGCAAAAACACTTTACCATCAACACTATTATCTTTTGAATAGAAATTGAAATCGGAACCTATTACTCGGTTATATGAAGTACCAGTTAGAAACTCGTCATTGTTTGTAGCTTGTCTATTAATAAAAAATGCACCAATATTAGATTTTTCAAATACTCTTTGTTCTGCAGCAACTACGAGGTTATTGTTAGCTCCAATTTGATACTCACCTTCCCCTTCTGTTTGAACGTCTAAAACACCTATTCTTAAATTATTATTTATTTTCCCAGTAAATTTTGCCCCTGCAATAATTGGTACAATCTTATCTTGCCCAAGCGTATCTTTACCAACGCCCACCCGTCGCGAATAGAAGGCCAGGGCATTCGACTCTCCAAAACCATTAAATAAATCGCCATTATCTATAAAAAAGAGCCTGGTTTCATCTTGTTTAATTTCAAATTGTGTCACATTATTTTGCCCAGAAACCACATCATCACTAGAGAAATCCGGGAGTACCGTTAAATCGAGCATCAAACTACTTTTTACAGGGATTTTAGCATCAAAACCAGCCTTAAAATTAAATGACTTTTCACCTTTGTAATGTTCGTTGGTATAGGAAGGCGTAACAAAAGGAATCACAGAAATAGGATTTCTTGTTTTTACCAAAGGCTTTTCAAAAATTAAATCTCCAAAATACCCTAAATTAAGCTGATTTTGATTCTGTGGCACTCTAGCCCATGAACTTTTAGTATTCGACTGGGTATCAGACCGCATGGCCGAAAATTTCCAAGAAGTAATCCCTTCCTTAAATTTAAAAGCAGACATGGGTATTTTTAATTCTGAAATAAAATAACCATCATACATTTGCGATTCTCCAACCCACTTGGTGTTCCAGTTCAAATCGAGATCACCAGCAACACCTCCTCCATATATAATACCTTCACGCTCCACACCAAAAGGGTTAATCCCGAACAAAAATGCATTGGACCTATCGCTATAGGTATCAAACATCAAGTTAACAATATCGGCACCGCTAATACTAAAATCTCTTTCATAAGAAGGTGTTCTATAATCTTCACCCGGCGCATAACCTTTTACACCAATATATAAATACCCGTCATTATACAGCATCATGATTTCTGTTTGATACACTGCCTGCTTATTATCTGTTGGGAAATATTCTGAAAAACCACTCGTAGAAACGGCATTTTTCCACATCACCTCATCTAAAACACCGTCAATTATAAAATCATCATTATTTACATAATTGACCGTAATACTTTTTTGAGCATATCCATTGACTGAAGCTATAAAGATGAGAAAACCTAGAAGAAATCGAAACACCAAAACAGGAGTTAAATTAACATTCGAATAATTCATTTTACTTTTAACATGTAACAATTTTTTCTGCACTTATTTTTTTTTTAGAAATAGACTAGCCACTTTTAGTGAAAATATATTGAGCTTAAATTTCAGGATTTGTTCTAACCAATGTATCTAGCTAATTTAATAACATCTAAACGCAACTGTTTTTTTTTTATAATTTTCATTTCTAACTCTAAGTACTAGTATAAGTTAAAATGAATACTTTTTATCATGTGCAATCCACAATAGCTTCGAAGTATTGTAACCAACATCCTCAGCTATTTTTAAATATTTGGTTTTAATACTATTAGGTATTTTAGTTTCTCTAGATAATATCCATAAATAATCTAAACTTTTACCTGCAACAAGTGCGTAGTTATAATCCTCATCAATAGCAATAACATTATATCCAGAATAAAACGGTCCGAAAAATGAAACTTTGAGCATCGCAACATCATCTTCTCTTACAAATTTCGCCTTACCTATGGATTGTTTCCATGCTTTTGAGATTGTATCAAACCCCTGATTATTAACTTCAATTACACCGTTTTTATTCAATGAGTATTCAGCGGTGGTATTATTCAAATCCTTTTCATACTTAAAGTCGAATCTCGCGATTTCATACCACTTCCCTAAATACTTCGCCTTATCGAATGATTTGACTGCGACTGCCTTTTCTGGAATAGTACGACAAGAAAAAAAGCCAAACAGTATTAAAATTAATACGTGGTGTATTAAATTAGTATTTTCCCTTTTCAACATACTTTTTAAAATTCTCTATTATCGCTTGCCAGCCGGTTCTTTGTTGTTCATCAGCGTGCGTCCCTTCAGCATCAAAAGTTTCACTTATCATAATCTCATCTTCATTTTCCGAAAAGGTGATTTTAACGAATCGACCGTCGGCCATTTTATAAGTAATTAATTCTTTTTTTATAATATTCACATATGTTCCGGTAAAATCGAATCCCATGCTACCATCTTTAGCTTCCATACGCCAAGAAAATTGCCCATTCGGCTTTAAATCGTTATCAGCTTTTGGGCAACACCATGTATCGGAAGCAAAATTCCAGTTTAGAATGTGTTCTGGCTTTGTCCAACAATCCCAAACCCTATCAATTTCTGCTTTAACAGTCGTTTGTACCGTTATAATTTTCATATTTATTTAGTTCATATTTTTATTAAATATACAAAATAAGTAAAGCCATTTACTATTAAATGGTGTAAAACCATTTCTAAAAACCACTGCATTTTACAGGGCTATTTTCTTGATAATTACCAATTACAAACGACTACAAACATTTACAAGCGATTTTAAATAAGTAAATACCGATTAAACTTTTGATGCTGAATCATATTTGCAGTGTCAACAATTGCTGAAGTAACGTTCAGTAAAACAATGACAACAAAGTATTAACTGTTTAACGTAAAATTTAAAATCATGAGCACACTTAGAAACAAAGTACAGTTGATTGGGAACCTAGGAAACGATCCGGAAATCATCAATTTAGAGTCAGGTAAAAGATTAGCACGTTTTAATTTGGCAACACACTACAATTACACCAATAATAAAGGTGAAAAAACCACAGACACACAATGGCATAATATTGTGGCTTGGGGAAAAACGGCTGAAATTATTGAAAAGTATCTTGCTAAAGGCAAAGAAGTTGCCATAGAGGGCAAACTAAACTCCAGAACTTACGACGATAAATCTGGTATCAAGCGCTATATTACCGAGGTGGTATGTAACGAACTTGTAATGCTGGGGAAGTAATTCATACAAAATCAAATAAAAAAACGAGACTGATTAAGGTCTCGTTTCTTTTTTAATATTATCTAGATTATAATAACCTCCTTTATTTTCGGTGCGTTCTAAAGACTGCCAAATAATAAGGTAAGCTACATTAATCATATTCCTCAACTCGCATAGTGTGGTTGATATTCTTGACTCTTTATATAAATCTTCAACTTCACTGGAAATAACATCTAAATGTTTTAAAGCACTTTTTAAACGTTTGTTAGACCTTACAATACCAACATAATCACGCATGATTGCTTGAACTTGTTTTAAATTATGTTGTACTAAAACGTGTTCTTTTGGGATAATCGTACCATCATCATCCCAGTCTGGGATCTCAACATCCAAAACGGTGTTATCCGTATTCGCCAAATGCTTAAAAATATTATGTGCATAAACTAAGGCTTCCAATAAAGAATTAGAGGCTAATCGGTTGGCGCCGTGCAATCCTGTTCTGGTACATTCACCACAAGCGTATAAATTATCTATGGTGGTTCTTCCAATTATATCCACATCAACACCACCACATAAATAATGACAGGCAGGAACCACAGGAATCCAGTCCGTTTTTATATCGATATGATGCTCCAAACATTTCTCGTATATATTTGGAAAATGCGCCATAAAACCTTCCATATCCAAATGCGTACAATCTAAATACACATGCGTATCTCCCGATTTTTTAAGCTCGCTATCTATACTTTGAGACACAATATCTCGAGAAGCTAATTCAGCACGTTCATCGTAATCGGGCATGAAACGGTAACCTTTTCCATTTCGTAAAATAGCTCCAAAACCTCTAACGGCTTCAGAAATTAAAAAAGACGATTCGCCTTTAGCATCGTATAAGGCCGTAGGATGAAATTGAATAAACTCCATATCCTTAATACGTCCTTTAGCACGATGTGCCATCCCTACCCCATCGCCAGTTGCTATAACCGGGTTTGTGGTATGCCCATAAACACGACCGATACCTCCTGAGGCTAATAAAGTACTGTTGGATTTTATAGTGAATATTTCACCAGAATTTTGATTCATCACGTAGGCTCCATAACAACATAAATCATCTGAATCTTTAGATTCTATATGATGATTTGTAACTAAATCAATAGCAAAATGGTGTGGCAATATAGAAATATTTGGTAATTGATGCGCTGTTGTTAACAAGGCACGCTCAATTTCAAAACCTGTAATATCCTTGTGGTGTGCAATACGGTATTCGGAATGCCCACCTTCTTTTCCTAAATCGAATTTACCCGCGTCATTTTCATCAAAATTAGCCCCCCAAAGTAATAATTCTTGAAAACGATCTGGCCCTTCATTAACCACCATTTCAACAACATCTTTATTACAGAGTCCGTCGCCGGCAATTAAAGTATCTTGAATATGTTTTTTAAAAGAATCTGATTCTTTATTTAAAACTATAGCTACACCTCCTTGAGCATATTTGGTATTCGATTCGTCTTCGCTAGCTTTTGTTACAATAACTACGGTACGATCCGGGAATTTTTCGGCTATTTTTACGGCAAATGTTAAGCCTGCAACACCCGAACCAATTACTAAATAATCTGCAGTCATGATCATTATTTAGAAAGGTCTAACATGCGTTGAATTGGCAATAAAGCACGTTCTCTTATAGCTTCGTCCACATCCACTTGTGGCGATTCATTAAGTAAACAATCGTGTAGTTTTTGAAGCGTATTCATTTTCATGAAATGACATTCGCTACAAGCACAAGTATTATCTTCTTTTGCAGGCGCTGGTACCAGTTCGGTATTTGGCATTTCCTGCTGCATTTTATGTAAAATTCCAGCTTCTGTAGCCACAATGAATTTTTCATCTTGATGCTCTCTAACATAATTGATCATACCTGAGGTTGAACCTATATAGGTAGCCGTATTCAATATATGAGTTTCAGATTCTGGATGCGCTATAATTTTATAGTCTGGATATTTTTTATGTAAATCCAACAACTTTTCCATTGAAAAAGCCTCATGAACAATACAACTCCCATCCCAAAGTAGCATATCTCTACCGGTTTCATTTATAATATATTGCCCTAAATTTCTATCTGGAGCAAAAATGATTGGTTGATCTTTCGGAATTGAATTTACAATTTTTAAAGCATTAGATGATGTACAAACAATATCTGTTAAAGCTTTTATTTCTGCAGAACAATTCACATAAGTAATTACAATATGATCGGGATGTGCTTTGGTAAATTTCTCGAATTCGTCTGGCGGACAAGAGTCTGCCAGCGAGCAACCTGCATCTAAATCTGGTAAAACAACTGTTTTACTCGGGTTTAATATTTTGGCTGTTTCGGCCATAAAATGCACACCGGCAAATACGATAATATCGGCATCGGTTTCGGCAGCTTTTTGAGACAGTCCTAAACTATCACCTACATAATCTGCGATATCCTGTATTTCAGGCACCTGGTAATAATGTGCTAAAATAACGGCATTTTTCTCCTTTTTAAGGCGTTGTATTTCTTTTACTAAATCCATTTTAAGGTTTCTGGAATAATTTGAAATTCATAATTGGCAGCACTTGACCGCCTATAAAGATACAAATATCCTAATTATTAATTTTATTAAATGAGATTCCTTCAAAAAAAACCAATGAATTAAAGACCTAGATGCTATTTATTGCAACTTTTATTGTTTCTGAAAAGATTTACTTTAAAAATTAACAAAACGGAAATTCAACTAAGCAAGATTCATATTTTATTCTAAGATTTGCTGAGGCAATAAAAAATAGCAGATAAAAATTAGACCAGAATGCCTATAAAAAGCCATAAACACAAAAACTCCTTGCTAGTCGCAAGGAGTTTTTATTCAAAATATATTGTTAAGTATTATTGAGCTGAATTTCTTCCAGCTTTAAATCCCTTACTAAAACCTAATTTATAAGTATTTGAGCAATCATCACAAACTGGTGCTTCTGGCGCTGTTGGACAATCGGCATTTTCTCCTTTCTCAATTTTCCATCCTGCACAATAACCATCTCTCCAACCTTCCTTAAAGGTTAATAAAAGTTTTGACTCCGTTGCAGTTTCTTGTTGACTTTGGTTATACGTATAGGTTACCAAAAAAGTAACACCAATTGCAATCAACACAGCTAATACTAATCTTTTCATATTATTAAGTTTTTAATTATACTACCGCCTAATTTTTAATTAAGCCTTAACCATTTTTAAGCTTTCAATCTCTAATTGAATTTGATTTAAAACAGCTTCAGTCTTTTCTAATTCGCTGAGAACTGAAGATTTTATATCTTCAAAGCTATTTTTAACACCGTTAAACAACTCTTGATAATAAGCTACTCCAGCTTTCATATTTGTTGTAAACGTTTTCAAATATTTCTCTTCTTTTCTGTTCATAGACACCTTAGCATCTTCCATTTTATTTTTAAGATAATCCATATAAATATGAAGCTCTTTTATAAATAAATTTGGACGATCGTTTCTAGACACCATATTCGCTCTTCCGTAAATGTGATCTGTCATATTTGACAAACTCATTACTTTAGAATAATAAGCCATATTTGGACCTGGACAAACAGACACCCCTTCACCTTCCACTTTGGTATCTAATCCATAAGCTAATAAAGCCGAAGTACCTAAACCAACACACGTACAAGATTTCACGATAATTTTATCAAGTTCTCTTTTATGCTCGTCTGGCGCTAATTCTTTCTCCTCTAACGCTTTTATTTTCAAAAATTGATACTCCCTTGAAGCCGTACAAATTCCTGTTTCTTTAAACTCTTTATTTAAAGCTACAAACTTTTTAGGACAAGCACTTCCAGGTCTGTCTTTATCAATGTTTTTCTGTTTTTCTAAATCTTTAGTATTGGCTCTTAAATTATTAAAAGGAATGCCTAAAGGCGAAATATCGCTCAAATATAAGTCTTTTTCTTCTGCTTTAGCAAGTTTTTGTAACGTACTATCGTCTACTGTTGTAGCCTCCGGAACTAGTAAAAAAGGACTACCCCAACCCACTGAATCTAAGTTATATTCTTCTAACAAAAAGTTGTGCTCCTCTTCGGTTCCAACACCACCTTGTGCAGTAATTTCAAAGTTTAACGCCGTTTCTGGAATAACTTTTCCTTGGTTTTCTAATTCTTGAACTAAAACACTTTGTATCGCTTCTTGCAAGGCCACGCGATTTTCTTTAAACTCTGCTAATACTGGCCCTAGCAAATAGCCATCTGTTGCAAAAGCGTGTCCTCCACAGTTTAATCCTGATTCAATGCGATATTCTGAAACCCAAAGTCCCTTTTTAGCTAAAAATTTCCCTTGAATTAATGCCGATCTGTAATCGCTAACTTTTAGAATAATACGCTTATTAAATTCTCCTTTTTCATTAGGGAAGAAATCATTAAACTGGCCCATATAACTGTACAGTCTTGGATTCATACCGGCAGAAAGCACCACAGAAGATTTTAACTTACTGTTAGCAAACCCTCTTAAGGCTGCATGCGCATCGTTATATTCACTTGGTAATTGCTCCTTGTCCTTATAATTATCCTTATCTACTTTAGTCATGATGTTGACATCAATAGAACCCATAACCAAATTTTTCGAAGCCCAATTTTTTACTTCAGTGAAATTGAATTCCTTTTCTGTAAGTTTTTTAAATTCCGCTTTAAGCTTAGAATTATTTGGCAACATATTAATGTAGGCCATCATCTCATCACTTTTTTTTGAGGTCAAATTTTTTAATGACTCAAACTTTTTATCGGCTAAATCGCTAATTAAATTTAAATAAGAGGTGATTCTTTTTGCTCTAAAATCATCAATTTTATCGGTAATCTCGTTGTAAGGAACTTCAAATTTGTCACTATACATTTTTCTTAATTTCTCTAGAAGAATGTCATCTACCAAAGAAATCACAGAATCCATGCCATATTGCGCCACTTTCAATGGTGTATCAATTGTAAAACCAATACCCATTACTGGAATGTGAAACGAATGTGTCTTTTTCATAATTTATATTTTGAACTGCAAAGATAGAGCGACATCTCGCTGCAAAACATGATATATGTCATACTTAAAATGTTCGTTTTAGACCTAAAATGATGGTAAAAGGATCATTTTTATTCGATTTTGTTGTTTTTTCCTTCAAAAATTCATTATAAAAACTTGATATTAGTTGAGTTTTTTTTTCATTATTCATAACAACAAATCACAATTCAGCAAATATTGATAAAACTTTAAAAAGACTATGTGCTTACCTCTAGCTTTACTACTTTTATGCTTAAACTTCAATAGAACGATTTTATGTCAAAAGAGCCAAAATTAACACGATTCAATCAAAGTGTTTTGTCAAAATACCAAATATTCAACAGTATTTTCATGACATTACCTTTTGATGCGGTAACGAAAACTGGAGTATTACTTCCGCTATTTCATGAAACCTGTAAAAAGGGTTTTGAAAACGGCGACAACCCTACAACGATTGTCGATACATTCTTTGAAAAGTATCAAGGGCGTAGAAATAAAGAAAGTCAGATTAATTTATTATTCAGATTCATTCAATACATCGAAAGACAAGTGGTGTTATTCGATGCCATTGAAGATGCAGCCTTCCCTATTGTAAACAACATGGACGGTGTAGGTACCTTACGTAACCTAAAAGACAAAGCGCAAGATGAAAACAAATTAGACGAATTAAAAGCTTATTTAGATGAGTTTAAAGTGCGTATTGTTTTAACAGCGCACCCTACACAATTTTACCCTGGGTCTGTTTTAGGAATTATTACAGATTTAACCAAGGCCATTGAACAAAACAACTTAAACGACATCAATAACTTGTTTGGTCAGCTGGGAAAAACACCCTTTTTTAAGCACAAAAAACCAACGCCTTACGATGAGGCTAAAAGCTTAATTTGGTATTTAGAAAATGTATTTTATAATTCTTTTGGAAAGATTTACAATTACATTCAAACGAATATTTATGCTGACGGACAAAAACATAACGAAATTATTAATATCGGATTCTGGCCAGGTGGTGACCGCGACGGAAACCCTTTTGTAAAACCGGACACCACATTAAAAGTTGCTAAAAAGCTTAAAAAAGCGATTCTTAAAAAATACTACGAAGACCTTAAAAACTTAAGAAGAAAGTTAACCTTTAAAGGTGTTGAAGATCGCATTATAAAATTAGAAACGATTCTTTACGATTACAGTATTAACCTTAAAAGTAAAAAAGCGATTTCTGTAAAAGAATTGACAGAGGAACTTTTAAGTATTAGAAAAATTGTTGTTGAACAGCACCAGTCTTTATATGAAAGTGAAATAAACAACTTAATTAATAGAATACACCTTTTTGGATACCGTTTTGCAACTTTAGATATTAGACAAGACAGCAGAATTCACCATACCGTGTTTACAAATGTAGTTGATGAATTATTGTCAAGCGGAAACACGTGTTTACCTGCTAATTACCACGATTTATCTGAAGAAGAGCAAATCGATATTTTATCTAAAACAACAGATGAAATTACCGATTTAGACGTTTTTAAAGATGAGATGACTTACAACACCTTAAAAACGATAAAAACCATTAAGCAAATTCAAAAAAGCAATGGTGAGCGTGGTGCAAACCGATACATTATTAGTAACAACCAAACCGCATTAAACATGATGCAGTTATTTGCCATGCTAAAAATGGTATCCTTTAAAGATAATTTAACTGTTGATTTAGCGCCACTTTTTGAAACCATTCCAGATTTAGAAAATGCACCTGGTGTTATGGAACAATTATACACCAACCCAGCTTATATGGCTCACCTAAGATCTAGAGGTAGCAAACAAACGATCATGCTTGGTTTCTCCGATGGAACTAAAGATGGTGGTTACTTAATGGCAAATTGGGGTATTTACAAAGCCAAAGAGCTACTAACAGAAATGTCTAGAAAATATGACATTACAGCTATTTTCTTTGATGGTCGTGGTGGACCTCCTGCACGTGGTGGTGGAAAAACACATAATTTCTATTCTTCATTAGGACCAACAATTGAGGATAAAGAAGTACAGCTTACTATTCAAGGACAAACGATTAGTTCTAATTTCGGAACTTTAGATTCGTCTCAATTTAACTTAGAACAATTAATAAGTTCTGGAATTACAAACCGAATTGGAAGTGATAAAAATACACTTTCTGATGAAGATCGTGTTGTTATGGCAGACTTAGCCGAAACAAGTTACCAAGTTTATAAAGACTTTAAGAGTCATGAGATGTTTATCCCATACTTGGAACGCATGAGTACTTTAAAATACTATGCTAAAACCAATATTGGTAGTAGACCTTCTAAACGTGGTTCTTCTGATAAATTAATTTTTTCAGATTTAAGAGCGATCCCTTTCGTTGGATCATGGAGTCAATTAAAACAAAATGTACCTGGTTTTTACGGTGTAGGAACGGCTTTAAAACAATATGAAGACCGAGGAGAATTTGATAAAGTAGAACAGCTTTACAACAACAATAAATTCTTTAAAACACTTCTTGAAAACAGTATGATGTCTTTAACAAAATCGTTTTTCGATTTAACAAAATACATGTCTAAAGATGAAGAATTTGGTGCCTTCTGGAACATTATTTACACAGAATACGAAACGACAAAACGCTTACTTTTAAAACTTACAGGTTATGACACATTAATGGAAAACGAACCTACAGGAAGAGCATCTATTGAAGTAAGAGAATCAATTGTATTACCGCTGTTAACGATACAGCAGTATGCGCTTAAAAAGATTCAAGAGCTAGAAAAAGCTGGTGTTGCCGCAGACGATCCAGATAAACTGATTTACGAAAAAATCGTAACGCGTTCGTTATTTGGTAACATTAATGCAAGTAGAAACTCTGCATAAATCATACTTTTTATAACTTATAAAAGCCCTTCAAATCAATTTTGAAGGGCTTTTTGTTTCCACAAAATCATAGTGGAGAGCATCAAACACATATTAATTTCTCGCAAAGTCGCGAAGACGCAAAGAAGTAGCACGAAATAAATGGTTGATAGTTGTTGGTTATTAGTTGTTAGACTTACTCTTATGGTAATTTTCATAAATAGTACAAGTATCAATGCCTCCTAAAAAAAAACCTCTGTGAAACTCTGTGTAATCTCGGCGGAACTCTGTGTAATAACTACTTCAGTATTTCTAACTATGAAAATTTGCGTCCAGAATTATTGGTTGATAGTTGTTGGTTATTAATCATTAGACTTACTCTTTTGGTAATTTTTATAAATAGTACAAGTATCAATGCGCCAAAAACCTCTGAGCTAGTTCGAGTTTGTAACTCGGACTTTCATTATGTGTTATCGCAGTTATTCAGGCCGTTCTTCTTCTTGTTTCTTCTAGCATCAACCCAGGCCTTTAAAACCGTATTTTCAGTAGTCATATCTTCACTTAAAGACCAGCCTATTATTTTTCTATCAGCCAAATCCATTACCGTGGTTAAATAATTCCATTTTTGATTAACTCTTATATATGTAATATCGGAGACTAATTTGTAGCCTAAAGAAAAACTGGTAAAATCCCTGTCTAATTCATTTTTAGCTGTTTTTAGAGAATGATTTGAATCCGTAGTTACTACAAATTTTTTATTCAATACACTTCTTAGTCCCATTTCTTTCATAAGTAACCCCACATATGAACGGGAATAAAAAAGCTTTTCTCGTTCAAGTTGTTTTTGGATTCGATAGCTACCATAAATCTGTTTACTATTGTTAAAAATAGCTTCGATTCTGTCTTTCAAAAATGATTTAGAGGAATTAATCTTTAAAGTGTCTTTAGTTTTAAGCCAATGGTAATAAGCATTTTTACTAACCTTCATGCATTTGCACATCTTTTCGACAGGATAAGTATTTTTGTGTGATAAAATGAAGTTATACCTTATCTGTCGCTCTTGGAAAAGATGCTCACTGCCTTTTTTAAGATGTCACGTTCCATTTTAACATCTCTTAATTCCTTTTTTAAAACTACAAGTTCTTGATGTTTTCAGATTTAGGTTTGTTTTTAGAAAAATCTCCTCCTTTTAAATCATGCTCTTGTTTCCATCTATTAATAACACTTGTATGAAGTCCATATTCTTCACTCAGTTGTTTTGTTCGTATACCAGATTTGGATAAATCTACTATCATCGATTTAAACTCGTTGTCATATTTTTTTCCCATAATTCAAATATAGTTTATACTCTATATAAAACCGTCACAACAAAGGTAGACACTTCAGTATGAGTGAGTGACCAAAAACCAACAACTAAGAACCAATAACCAATAACCAAAATAATTTCTCGCTAAGGCGCAAAGAAGTAGCACGCAATAATTAGTGAGAATTAGTGTAATTCGTGTCAAAAAACCTCTGAGAATCTCCGTGTAATCTCTGCGCATCTCTGTGTAATAGCGCTTCAGTATAAACAAAAAAAAGTGCTTCACAAAACGTGAAGCACTCTTACTTTTGAATATAAATTGATAATAGCTGTTCTAAACTAAATTTTAATGTTCATTAAGTCTGAAATCTGGATAAGCATCCATACCGTGTTCGTGAGCATCTAATCCTTCTAATTCTTCTTTTTCAGAAACTCTAATACCTACAGTTTTCTTAAGCGTGTAGATAATAAGGAAAGCTGATACTAAACAGAACCCTGCGTAACATGCCACACCAATTAACTGCGCCATAAAAGTGTGTTCTGGGTTTGTTGAAAAGATTCCAACTGCTAAAGTACCCCAAATACCACAAATTAAGTGTACAGCAATAGCACCTACAGGATCATCCAATTTAATAGCATCTACAAAACTAACAGCAAAAACAATAAGTGTTCCTGCAATAGCACCAATAATAATAGCACTCTCAGGCGTCATAACATCAGCTCCAGCTGTAATTCCTACTAAACCACCTAAAATACCATTTAAAAACATTGTTAAATCTAAGTTTTTATACTTGAAAAATGATACAGCAGCAGCAACAACTCCACCCGCAGCAGCAGCTAAACACGTAGTTACTAATGTTAAAGATGTCAATTCTGGATCTGCTGAAAGCACAGAACCTCCATTAAATCCAAACCATCCTAACCAAAGGATTAAAACACCAGCCGTAGCTAAAGGAATACTATGCCCAGGAATAGCTTGAGGTTTTCCGTTTTTAAATTTCCCTATACGAGAACCTAATAACCAAACTGCTACTAATGCAGCCCATCCACCAACAGAATGTACTAATGTAGAACCAGCGAAATCATAAAAACCTAATTGGTCTAAAAATCCACCACCCCATTTCCATGAACCAGCGATTGGATAAACAAAACCTACATAAATCACTGTAAAGATCATAAAAGGTCCAATTTTCATACGTTCGGCAACTGCACCAGAAACAATAGTTGCAGCCGTTGCAGCAAACATTCCTTGGAATAAGAAATCTGTCCACCATGTGTAACCCCCATCAGCATATTCTGGAGTCATTCCATTTTCAGGAGGAGCAATACCAAATCCAGCGAATTCAAAAATTCCAGCAGAATCTTCAGCGAAACCAGGATACATTAAATTGAAACCTACGATATAGTAAAGTAATAACCCAACCGTAATAATAAAGATGTTCTTAAATAAAATGTTGATTGTATTTTTTTGTCTCGTTAATCCAATTTCCAAAAATGCAAAACCTGTATGCATAAAGAAAACTAGTGCCGTACAGATCATCATCCATACATTGTTAATCGTTAATAATTCCATAAATCTATAATTAGTTATTTTGTATTAATTTCGTTTTATTTTAAAGAGTCGCTTCCTTTTTCGCCTGTTCGTATTCTGTAACATTCGTTAACATCTGAAACGAAAATCTTTCCATCACCAACTTCACCAGTTGCAGCAGAATCAAGGATGGCTTTTATTGTAACTTCTTCGAAATCGTCGTTTACAACAATAGCAATATGTCTACGTTGAATATCGCTTGTACTATAAGAAACACCTCTATAAACATGGCCCTCCTTTTCATTACCTAAACCTGTAACATCCCAGTATGAGAAAAAATTAACTCCTACTTCATGAAGAGCTTCCTTTACCACACGGTATTTAGATTTTCTGATAATTGCTTCAATTTTTTTCATAATATCATTTAGTTTTTATAGTTAGATTCCAAATGTAAAAAAATTATCCGTTTGTTAAGATTTTTCTTATTTACTATGGGTTATGTCAAATTTGATAAACAGAAAAGAACCCCCGTTTCTTTAACAGGCGTTCTTTCTTTAAACTTAATTACTTATTTTTTTTGACATTAATGATTTCAATTAGAATCTATATGTTATTTTATTTCTGAAGAACTTAATCTTCTATTTCTCTTTGTCTCTTTCCTGGGTAAGCTAAAGTACCATGCTCTGAAAGATCTAACCCTTCTACTTCTTCTTTTTCTGTTACTCTTAAACCTAATGTTTTCTTAAGGATAAAGAAGAAAATGAATGAAGTCACTAAAGCCCATGCAGCATAAGACAATGTTCCTATTAATTGAGTTACAAACTGTGCAGATCCACCACCATTAAATAAACCAATAGCTGTATCACCATCTACACCCCAAAGACCAATTACCAAAGTACCCCATGCTCCACAAACACCGTGAACAGAAGCCGCACCTACGGCATCATCAATCTTTAATTTTTGTTCGATAAACTCCATAGAGAATACAACGATAATACCACCTATAAAACCAGCAATTAATGCACCACCTTCAGTCATGTTTCCACAACCAGCAGTAATACTCACCAAACCAGCTAAAGCACCGTTTAACGTCATATCTAAATTTGGTTTTTTGTATTTAAACCATGATAAGAAAAGTGCACCAACCGCACCGGCCGAAGCCGCAAGGTTTGTAACTAATACAACCATAGATCCACCTACAGCATCAGCACCACCCCAGGCTAATTGAGAACCACCGTTAAATCCAAACCATCCGAACCATAAGATAAAAACACCTAAGGTTGCTAATAATTTGTTGTGACCTGGAATTGTTACTGCATTTCCATTAATGTATTTTCCAATTCTTGGTCCTACTAAAGCAGCACCAACTAAGGCAGCCCATCCACCAACAGCATGTACAATTGAAGACCCAGCGAAATCGATAAAGCCCATTTGAGCTAACCAGCCATCACCGTTCCATTGCCATCCACCAGAAATTGGATAGATAACCGCCGTCATTACTAATGAGAATAAAATGTAAGTAGTATATTTTGTTCTACCTGCAATAGCCCCAGAAACAATGGTTGCTGTAGTCGCACAAAATACGGTTTGAAAGAATAAATCTGCCGGCCCTTGGTTATACATAAAACCACTCCAACCGATCCATCCATTCGAAGATCCATACATTAAAGAATATCCCATGAACCAGAAAACGATTGATCCAACAGCAATATCTAAAACGTTTTTCATAGCAATATTTACAACATTCTTAGCACGGGTCATTCCTGACTCTACTAATGTAAATCCTGCTTGCATTAAGAATACTAAGATACCTGAAATAAGCATCCATAACATTCCCATGTCGCCAACAATAGCATCAATATCTGCTTTAGTAGCAGCGACATCTTGTATTAATATAGGCAAATTTAATATTGACATAATAAAGATATTTTTGGTTAGTTAATTAATTAAAAGGAGAATAATTAAGTTGGTTGTTTCTTAACTTATTCTCCCTATATATTGTAGTCCGGGATTTCTTTTTAGAAAGAGTAGATAGCAGCTAATGTGAAAGCAGCTAAGTTCTCAGACATATCCATGTTACTGTTCTTGTAGTAAGGCATGTCATTACTCCATGAATCTAATCTAATCTCAGGTTTGATAATTAAATTTTCTAAAGTATAACTAGCCGTTAAAGTTGTAGCAAATACAGATGGTAAGTCATCTACATCTTTTTCGTGGTATCCGAAAAACTCTCCTCTTAACCCAACAGAGAAATTATCTGTAGCAGCAACTTGAGGATATAAAGCCGCCCCGTAGAAACCAGCATCTTCCATAGTTTGGTATGCACCATTAATACCTAAGAAAAATGAATCAGATAAATCAAAACCACCAGTATAGTCAATTTCTAAACCTAAAATTTCATTGTCATCATAGTAAAAGTTTAAGAATTGCCCTTTATACCCAACTTGAGCACCTAAAGCATAACCTCCAACTAAGTTATTGTTAACATCGGTAGGATTCATAACAGCAACCATTAAGCTAAAATCGTCAGATAAAGCAAAATCAGCTTTTAAACCAACATGTGAAAATGGTCCACTAGAAAATAAATAAGATGTACTGTAGTTAAAGTTAGCTACTGGAGAAATTACCTCATAACCTAAGAAAGTATTAAAACGTCCCATAGTTAAAGTTGTACTCTCACTAACATTCCAGTATGCATATAATTGGTTGATGTATAAATCTGGCCCATCACCTGCAGCCTGCGTTCCTCTTGTTCCGAAAGCTAAATCTGCAACAGCCCCAGTTTTTTCTCCTTCATAAGAAGCAATAACGTTAGCCATACCCAAAGCAAAACCTGTTTGGTTTGCAAATGAAGTTCCAAATGATTGCTCAATATTATCTGGAGCAGTTAAATAAGTTTGAAAGTAAGTATCAACAGATCCACTAATTGATAGTTTTTTCGGTTCATCTTGCGCAAAAACCACAGTGGCTAGTAATAATGCTGATAGTGTAAATAATTTTTTCATAATTGTTATTATTTTTAAGTTGTTAATTTTTAAGACCTAAGGTTTGTTTGTTTTTAAGTTTTGGTTGATTTTCTTAGATCTTTATCGCTTAAGAATGGGTCAAACTTATGTCAAAAACATTTAACCCCCATAAAAAACAGGGGTATTTCATTCACTTTTATTGATTTTCTATTTTTAACCCTATTTTTTTAAGGGTATTATTGATATTTTTTACATTATTGCTTTTTTAACATTTTTAACATTTGAATTATTGTCAGTATTTTCAGTGTTTTTATAGCATTACTTTAATATTTAAATTAAATGATTGCATTAATTTAGATATCTATATAAATAGCGCTCTTTTTCTATTTGAATATTTATTAAAAAAGCTCATTAATATTGACATATCATTATAATAATATTGAGTTAACTCGTAAAAACGAAATAATGAATTCTAGCTTATTGTTATTCTATATGGAGTCCATATCTTTACATTTCAACTCAAGTTTTTAAAACCAATATTGTTGATTATGCTGAAGAAACAAGGACTTTATTTGCCAGAATTCGAACATGAAAACTGTGGCGCCGGTTTCATTTGTAATCTTAAAGGAGAGAAGACAAATCAAATCATTCATGACGCCTTAGAAATACTCGTGAAATTGGAACACCGTGGAGGTGTTAGTGCCGATGGAAAAACTGGTGATGGTGCAGGATTACTAATTGATATTCCTCATGATTATTTTACACGTGTTTGTGATTTTACTATCCCAGAACAACGTGAATATGCGGTAGGCATGGTGTTCTTGCCTAAAGTTACCAACCAATACCAATTTTGTAAAACAACTTTTGAAAAGGAAGTAACCAATCAAGGACTTGTTGTTTTAGGCTGGAGAAAAGTTCCAGTTGATTCTTCACAATTAGGTGAGATTGCATTAGCATCAGAACCAAATATCGAACAATTATTTATTGGTAAATCAGAAACCATTTCTGAAGCAGATTTCAAAGCAAAATTATATGCGGCTAGAAAGATAACAGAGCACAAAATTAGAGAGTCAAAAATCTCTGAAAGTGCTTATTTCTACGTACCTAGCTTATCTAACACAACCATTATCTATAAAGGTATTATTATGCCAGAAGATATTGGTCCTTATTATACCGATTTACAGCAAATTGACTTAGTAACGCGTTTAGCTTTAGTACACCAACGTTTCTCTACAAACACAATGCCTACTTGGGAATTGGCTCAGCCATTCCGTTTCATGTGTCAGAATGGAGAAATTAACACCTTACGTGGAAACGTAAGCCGTATGCGTGTTCGTGAAGAAATCATGAAATCTGATGTTTTCGGACCGCAAATAGATAAATTATTCCCAATTATCCTTCCTGGAAAGTCAGATTCGGCTTCTATGGATATGGTTGTGGAATTACTAACACATACCGGACGTTCTTTACCAGAAATCATGATGATGATGATTCCTGAAGCATGGGAAAAACACAAAACCATGTCTGAAGAGCGTAAAGCATTTTACGAGTATAACGCTTGTATCATGGAGCCTTGGGATGGTCCTGCTTCTGTACCTTTTACAGATGGTGACTATGTAGGTGCTTTATTAGATAGAAATGGTTTAAGACCATCAAGATATACCGTAACTAAAAGCGGAAAACTAATCATGTCATCTGAAATTGGTGTGGTTGAAGTTGCTCCAGAAGACGTTAAAGAACACGGAAGATTAGAACCAGGAAAAATGTTCTTGGTCGATATGAATGAAGGTCGCATTATTGGTGATGAAGAAATTAAAAGTAAAATTGTTTCTGAAAGACCATATAAAGAGTGGTTAGACAAAACAAGACTACACCTAAAAGACGTTCCTTATACTAGCGAAACTTGTCCAATTGAAACTATTGATATCAAAACTAGACAACGTTTATTTAACTACACGTTCGAAGATATTCAAGAAGTTATTACGCCAATGGCGGTAAATGGTAAGGAAGCATTAGGATCTATGGGTATTGATACACCTTTGGCTGTATTATCAGATAGACCACAATTAATTTCAAACTACTTCAAACAATTATTCGCTCAGGTTACCAACCCACCTTTAGATGGTATCCGTGAAGAAATTGTTACCGATATCAGTTTAAATTTAGGTAAAGACAGAAACATTTTCAGCATTACTGAAAGACAATGTAGAAAGCTTCGTATTCAAAATCCTGTAATTTCTAATGCAGATTTAGAGAAAATTAGAAGCATTTCAATTGAAGCCTTTAAAGCTGAAACGATTCAAATGTTATATCCGAAAAACAAAGGTCTTAACGGACTTGAAGATGCTTTAGAGGATATTGTTATTCAAATAGAAAAATCTTTAGAAAGAAAAACAAATATTATAATTCTTTCAGATAGAGGTGTAAACCAAGAATTTGCACCAATACCTTGTTTATTGGCTTGTTCTTATGTGAATCACCAATTAAACCGTTTACGTAAGCGTTCAAATTTCGATATCATTATCGAATCTGCAGAACCACGTGAGCCGCATCATTTTGCCACTTTATTTGGATATGGCGCCAGTGCTATTAACCCTTATATGGTGAATGAAATTATTAGAATGCAAGTAAAAGATGGTTTCATAGAAGGAATCGACGAGCAAAAAGCCGTTGATAACTTCAATAAAGCCATTGGAACAGGTATTCTTAAAATTATGAATAAAATTGGAATCTCAACATTACACTCATATAGAGGTTCTCAAATTTTCGAAATCGTTGGTTTCAACTCGCAATTTGTTGAAAAATACTTCCCATACACCGCTTCTAGAGTTGAAGGTATTGGGTTATACGAAATAGAAAAAGAAATAAACGAACGTTATAAACAAGCTTACCCAGACAATAAGGTTGATAAAAACCTAGGTTTAAACATTGGAGGGGATTACAGATGGAGACGTAACGGTGAGCGCCACTTATTTAACCCTACAACAGTTGCTAAACTGCAACAAGCGGTTAGATTAAGTGATCAAGCCAGTTACGATGTTTATTCAAAAGCCATTAACGAACAATCGGAAAACTTAATGACCATTCGTGGTTTATTTGAGTTTGATAATTTAGACCCTATTCCTTTAGAGGAAGTAGAACCATGGACAGAAATCGTAAAACGTTTCAAAACGGGAGCGATGTCTTACGGATCTATTTCTCGTGAAGCACACGAAAATCTAGCTATTGCTATGAACCGTATTGGAGGAAAATCCAATTCTGGTGAAGGTGGGGAAGATAGAAAGCGTTTCCAAAAAGATATGAATGGTGATAGTAGAAACTCTGCTATCAAGCAAGTAGCTTCTGGGCGTTTTGGTGTAACTTCTCATTACCTTACTAATGCGAAGGAAATTCAAATTAAAATGGCTCAAGGTGCTAAACCTGGTGAGGGCGGACAATTACCTGGTGAGAAAGTATTACCATGGATTGCTTCGGCTAGAAATTCAACACCTTTCGTAGGGTTAATTTCACCACCACCGCATCACGATATTTATTCTATTGAAGATTTAGCACAATTAATTTTCGATTTAAAGAATGCGAATCGTGAAGCACGAGTTAATGTAAAATTAGTATCTGAAGTTGGTGTAGGAACTATTGCTGCTGGTGTTGCAAAAGCAAAAGCAGATGTTGTTCTTATCTCTGGATACGATGGAGGAACAGGAGCGTCACCACTTACCTCATTAAAACATGCTGGTTTACCTTGGGAACTTGGTTTATCTGAAGCACAACAAACTTTAGTACTTAACAACTTAAGAAGTCGTATCGTTGTAGAATGTGACGGCCAATTAAAAACAGGTCGTGATGTTGCTATCGCTGCTTTATTAGGAGCTGAAGAATTCGGATTTGCAACAGCGCCATTAGTAGCTTCAGGGTGTATCATGATGCGCAAGTGCCACTTAAATACTTGTCCTGTTGGAATAGCAACTCAAGATAAAGAGTTACGTAAAAACTTTAAAGGAACACCAGAACATGTGATTAACTTCTTCTTCTATATTGCTGAAGAATTAAGAGCGATTATGGCACAATTAGGATTTAGAACTTTAGCTGAAATGGTAGGTCAAACGCATAAAATTAATGCGAACAAAGCCATTAAGCATTATAAAGCTAAAGGTTTAGATTTATCAAGTATTTTACACAGACCAAGTTCATACAGAGAACTTACGGTTAGAAACACAGAAATACAAGATCACAACTTAGAAAAAGTTATCGACTTTAAAATATTAAAAGATTCTCACAGAGCTTTATATAGAAAAGAAAAAACGAACTTATCATATCCAATAAACAACATTAACCGTACAGTTGGTGCGATTGTAAGTAACGAAATTTCTAAAATTTACGGTCACTTAGGTTTACCTGAAGATACTTTAAACATCAATTTCACAGGTTCTGCCGGACAAAGTTTCGGTGCTTTTGGAGCCCACGGTTTAACGTTTACGGTTGATGGTAACACCAATGATTACTTAGGTAAAGGTTTATCTGGAGCTAAATTAATTATCAAAAAACCAGCTACAGCCGACTTTATAGCCGAAAACAATATCATTGTTGGTAACGTTTGTTTATTTGGTGCAGTTGAAGGTGAAGCTTATATAAACGGTATCGCTGGAGAACGTTTTGCGGTTCGTAACTCTGGTGCAACCACAGTTGTTGAAGGTGTAGGAGATCATGGTTGTGAGTACATGACTGGTGGTCGCGTAATCGTATTAGGATCAACTGGTAGAAACTTCGCTGCAGGTATGAGTGGTGGTATTGCTTATGTTTACGATCCTGAAAACAAATTTGTAAATGGTTTATGTAACACAGAGACTATCGAATTTGAAGACATCGCAGCAGAAGATGCTACAGAATTAAAACAAGCTATAGAAAAGCACGTGCTTTATACAGATAGTAATAGAGGTAAAGAATTATTGGAAAACTGGGAAACTAGCTTAACAAACTTTGTAAAAGTGATGCCAATAGAATACAAACGTGCCTTAAAACGTTTAGAGACTGAAGAACCAATGGTAGAAGAATTAACAACAGCATAGTGTCATGGGAAAAGTAACTGGATTTAAAGAATTTGAAAGACAAGATGAAAGCTACGAACCGGTTAAGGATCGTATCAAGAATTATCAAGAATTTACGATACCATTAAGTGAAGAGGAACAAACGAAACAAGGTTCTCGTTGCATGGATTGCGGTATACCGTTTTGCCATAGTGGTTGTCCCCTAGGAAACCTAATTCCGGACTTCAATCATATGGTACACCAAGGTGAATGGCAAAAAGCCTCTTGGTTATTGCATTCAACAAATAACTTCCCTGAATTCACAGGAAGACTATGTCCTGCACCATGCGAAAAATCATGTGTATTAGGTATAATCGAAGACCCTGTTGCCATTGAAGAAATTGAAAAAAGCATTGTTGAACGTGCTTTTAAAGAAGGCTGGATAAAACCTCAACCTCCTAAAACTAGAACCGGAAAAACCATAGCCATTGTAGGTTCTGGTCCTGCTGGTCTTGCTGCTGCTCAACAATTAAATAGAGCAGGACACACCGTAACTGTTTTTGAACGTGATGACGCTATCGGAGGATTATTACGTTACGGAATCCCTAATTTCAAAATGGAAAAAGGGATTATAGACCGTCGTGTGGCCATTTTAGAAGCTGAAGGCATCACTTTTAAGACAAACGTAAATGTTGGTGTTAATTATGATGTTAAAGATTTAAAAGCATTCGATTCTGTAGTGCTTTGTGGTGGAGCAACAGAAAGAAGAAGTTTACCAACAACTGGTGCCGATGCCGATGGTGTGGTTCAAGCAATGGATTTCTTAACACAACAAACAAAGGTCGTTTTCGGACAAGATATTAAAGATCAAGTATTAGCTACAGATAAAAACGTTATTGTTATTGGTGGTGGAGATACAGGATCCGACTGTGTTGGTACTTCTAACCGTCAAGGCGCAAAATCGGTTGTGAATTTTGAAATCATGCCGAAACCTCCAGGACACCGTTCACCATCTACACCTTGGCCTTTCTGGCCATTGCAGTTAAAAACTTCATCGTCTCACCAAGAAGGTGTTGAAAGAAACTGGTTGATTAATACCAAGGAATTCATCAAAGATGAAAACGGAAAATTAACGGCTTTAAAAACTGTAAATGTAGAATGGAAAATGGTACCAGGCCAGCGTCCACAATTAATTGAAATTGCTGGAACTGAAAAAACTTGGCCATGTGACTTAGCATTATTAGCTCTTGGTTTCACAGGCCCTGAAGCTACTTTAGCCGATAAATTAGGACTTGAAAAAGATGCCCGTTCTAACTATAAAGCTGAATACGGAAAATACCAAACCAATGTACCTCATATTTTTACTGCTGGAGATATGCGTCGCGGACAATCATTAATTGTTTGGGCTATTTCTGAAGGTAGAGAAGCTGCTAGACAAGTTGATATTTATTTAATGGGTAAATCAAACTTACCATCAAAAGATATGACTGGTGATTTAGTTGCTATGTAGTAAATTTTAAATTAGTGTAATATAAGAGGTCGTTTAAAATGTATTTTAAACGACCTTTTTTTATAATATCGTATAAAGTATCAAAAAATAATCAGTTGTCTATCTTTAAGTAATTAAAAGCCCACTATAATTTAGATTTCGCAAATGCCTTCAAATCATTCAAAATTTAAGGTAATTCTATCTCAAAATCATAGCATTCGTCCAAAAATTAACCTTTTTTTCATCAATTAACACATGATTTATTCAGAATAGTTGATATTTTTGAATAAACTTAATTTTAAACAATATGATGGATTTCGAACAAATTGAGATTGAAAAATGGCTAGACATAGCACTAGAGTACGGCGTTAAACTTCTTGGAGCCATAGTTATATGGATTATTGGATCTTGGATTATTTCAAAACTCTTAAATGGTATTAAGACAGTAATGTCTAAAGGTAATTACGACGAGAGTCTTCAAGGCTTCTTAACTAATCTAGCAAGTTGGGGATTAAAAATTGTATTAATAATTGTTGCTTTAGGCACCTTAGGAGTTGAGACCACCTCGTTTGCGGCCATTCTTGCAGCGGCAGGTTTAGCAGTTGGTTTAGCTTTACAAGGTTCATTATCTAACTTTGCTGGAGGTGTATTAATTATGATATTTAAACCTTTTAAATTGGGTGATTTAATTGAAGCACAAGGCGAAATTGGTGCAGTTAAAGAAATTGCGATTTTCACCACTAAACTAACTGGTTTATCGAATAAAGAAATTATCATTCCTAACGGAACTTTATCTAATGGGAATATTGTAAACTATACGACATCGGGAACGCGACGTGTAGATTTAACCTTTGGAGTTGGTTACGATTCAGATATTAAGAAAACAAAAGAAGTTTTAATGCAGGTATTAACATCACATCCATTGGTTTTAAAAGATCCAGCTCCTACAGTAAATGTTTCAGAATTAGCTGATAGTTCCATTAACTTTGCAGTTCGACCATGGAGTAAATCTGCCGATTATTGGACAGTATATTTCGATGTTACAGAAAACGTAAAAGAAGCACTTGATGCGGCTGGAATTGAAATTCCTTACCCACACCAAGTTGAAATTCATAAAGAAGCTTAAGACTTTGGTTTCGGCTTTAGAGCCACAAAATCTTTTAAGTAATACGGTTCAAAATAAGCGACATCTTCGGTGTCGCTTTTTTTATACTTACTATTAGCGATAGCACCCATATCATTTGACGACGGTAATTTACCATCTACAAACCTTGCATTGGGGTGCTTAATGAGTGTTTTTGTTTTTTCAACACCATTACCAACAAAATAAACAAGCCCTTTTTCTAGATACTTACTAAAAGAACTTTCATCTAAAATTTCAGCTTGCGTTTCGCGTATTTCTCTATAATCTGAATTATAAATCGCTGAATAAACCTCCATACGTCTTGCGTCCAACATCGATACAATAACACCAGCTTCTGCTTTTACTTGGTGCGCCAATGCTTCTAAAGTAGGCACAGAAATTAAAGGCTTATCTAAACCATAACATAATCCCTTGGCCGCAGAAACCCCAATTCGTAAACCGGTATAAGAACCTGGCCCCTTACTTACAGATACGGCTGCAAGCGCCTTGGACGTAATTTGTCCCTCTTTTAAAACCGCATCAATATAAACATGTAAACGTTCAGCATGCGAATAGTTTTTATCGTTGTCCTCCTTTAAAACAATTGTTTCCCCGTCTTTTGAAAGTGACACAGAACAATTCGTAGTTGCTGTCTCTATATTTAGTATGTACGTATTCAAATTAATCTGTTATTGGTTTTCCCATGTAAAAGTCTAAAACTTTTGTCTTAAAAACAAAATCATATTTAGCATTTATTAATGATGCTTGTGCATTTACATATCTCACACGAGCTTGTTCTAAATCATAAGATGTAATAATACCAGCATTAAATCGCTCTTTGGAGTTTTCAAGGGCAATTTCTTGGGCATCTAAAGCTTTTTTAGACGCTACATAAGATTTAAAGGCCCCCTGTGCATCGGTAAAGGCACGTTGTATAGTCGATTCTAAATCGATTTTAGTTTGATTTAAATTTAACAAACTATTTTCTTCATCAATTTTAGATTTTGCAACATTCGTTTTATTTTCAAACCTAGAAAATATTGGAATATTAATACTCACTCTCAATCCATGGGATTTCTGACCATCCAATTGATCAAAAAAGGAAAGCTCATCATCTGTTAAATTTGAAAAGAAGGCACTTGAGCCGAAATTATAACCTCCTGAAACACTCGGATAATAGCCACTTTTTGATATCTCAGAATTCAACTTTGCAATTTCAATATTTTTTTCGGCTACTCTAATTTCATTACGGTTTTCTAAGGCATATTCTAATACTGGTTGAACATCATTATACAACAAAGTACTCGATGGCAAATCAACATCCATAACAGCTACTTCAAAACCATTATAAGACACTTGTAAAAGCTGTGATAAACTTAATAGCGCTAAATTATAATTGTTCTCTGCTAAAGTCACTTCCTGAGCATCTAAACTTACAGTAGCTTCAGCATCATAAATATTAGCTCTTGGTTGCACCCCTGCCTCTACCAAGTCTTTAACCTGAATTAATTGATTGGTGCTAAAACCTTGTTGCGCCTTTGCTATTTCTAAACGTTCCTTATTAAAAAGCACATTCAAATAGGCGTTAACCACATTTAATGAAATATCATCCTTTATACGATTAAGTTCTAATTGATTGCTTTCTAAATTCAACTTTGATTGCCTATACAAATTGGTTAGTCTAAAGCCATTAAAAATGGTCTGATTTAATCCAATACCAACATTCGTACTATTTGAAGTTCTGTTTACAAACTGTCCAGAGAAAACTTCTTCGTTACCAAAAGTTGTACTATGGCCCATACTCCCGCTTAAACTTGGTAAAAACTGACCTTTTGCAGCAATGACATTCTGTTCATTTTGCATCAAATTATTTTGACCTTGTCTAACAGAAATATTGTATTCTAGTGCGTGATCTATACATTCTTGAAGCGTCCAGATTTTTTGTTGCGCAAAAGATACAGAAGCTGTAAAAAGAAAAACGACTATAATATTATTTTTAAGTGTTTTCATAATTAATGTTTCTTACCTTTTTTTCCTTCTTCTTCATTATCCTCTGAAGCTTTGTTCCAAACTTTTATCTTATCACCTTCCTTTACTCCTTTTACAATTTCAACATTGATACCATCAGATAAACCAAGCTCCACATCTTCTTTTTTGTAGTTGTTCTCACCATCTAAAATTTCAACAAAAGGTTTTTCTGTGATGCGGTTGTATTGTAAAAGGGCTTCACGAATTGCCAATACCTTATCCTTATTCTCTAAATCTATTTCAGCATTCGCACTATATCCTGCTCTTATATTCGATTCTAAATCAATTTTCACATCAGCTTTTATGGTAAACTGTACAGCACCGTTTTCTTCAACACCTTTAGGTGCAACAAAAGTTAATTTTGCAGGATATTCTTTATCTTGAATCGCCCCTAACACCACTTTAATGGCTTTTCCTTCTTGTATTTTTCCAACTTCAGCCTCATCAACTTTCCCTTCAAAAATCATTTTACTCATGTCTGCAATCGTAGCAATGGTTGTTCCGTCATTGAAGTTATTACTTTCAATAACTTGATTTCCTTCACGTACAGGGATTTCCAAAATAGTTCCTGAAATTTGAGCAACAATACTTGTATTTGCCGAGTTTCCACCAGAAACAGACCCTCGTTTAATAATCTGATAATCGTTTTGCGCCTGATGAAAAGACTCTTTAGCTTGCCTGAAAGATAATTCGCTGTTTTCAAAATCTTGTTTCGAGATAACACCTTTATCAAATAAACTTTTATTTCTATCGTATAATATTTTCGAGTTTTCAAAAGATAATTTGGCGGTTGTTATTCTACTTTTAGCACTCACTAAATTTTGCTCGTTAGGCACCACACGAATCGTTGCGATTAAATCACCTTTCTTGACAATGTCTCCTTCTTCCACCATAATTTCATCTACAATCCCTGAAATCTGTGGTTTTAATTCAATCTCTTCCTCTGGATTTAACTTTCCTGTAGCCACGGCTTTGGTATTGATAGAAGTGAAAAATGGCTCCTCGACCTTATACTCTGTAATATCTTTAGAGTTGGAGTCTTTAAAATACTTCAAGACAAAAGCTAATAGTACAATAACGACTATGGCTAAAATAATTTTTACGGTTTTATTCATTGTGTTGTTAATTTATTCTTCTCTTAATGCTTCAATTGGTTTTATACTTGTGGCCTTAGTTGCTGGAATAAGGCCAATTAATGTTCCTAAAATTACGAGTATGAGTAGTGCTGCAAAAACAACCGAAATTGATACCGAAGCATTGACTATGGCGGCATCATCACCTTGACCGAAAAAGTGATCTAGTGCAATTAATATCCAGCCTCCAGATATGATTCCGAATAATCCTGCGACTAAGGTGATAAAAACGGCCTCCACTACAATTTGCCTTTTAATCTCGAAAGGTGTAGCCCCTAACGCTCTTCTTAATCCAATTTCCTTGGTACGTTCCTTAACAGTAATCAAAAGGATGTTTCCAATAGCAAAAACACCTGCTATTAAGGTGGCAATCCCAACAAACCAAGTTAAAAATTGCATTCCAGTTAAAAAGCCCGTCATTTTAGCAAACTCCTTCCCTAGATTAAAACTACCAAAAGCTCTGGAATCATCTGGGTGTATGTGATTTAAGTTCTTTAATAACAATTTAGAATCCTCTTCAATCTGCTTGATGTTATATTCCGGTTTTCCTGTAATCATCATCCAACCAATTTCATCACCGCGGTTATATATTTGCTGAAAAGTAGTAAATGGTATATGAACATCTGTTGAAGGTCCCATATTCACATTACCGGTTTCGAACATACCGACCACCTTAAAATTGATGCCGTTTACTTCAATGTATTTTCCAATTGGGTCTTCATCTACTTCGAAGAGTTGCTTGTAAGCATCTTCAGAAATGACAGCGATTTTTTTCCTATCGTTTATATCATTCTGATTAATAAAACGTCCATGAATTAACTTTTTCTTCTGTAATTGATCTAGTAAAGGATAATCCCCTGCCATTTTAAAACTACCTGATAAGAAGTTTCTAGTAATTAAAGTGGACTGTTGACTCCTAGGAAGTACAAACTCTATCCCTTCAACATTATCTTCAATTTTTTTAGCATCGGTAAGTGATAATTTTACGCGTCTGCCTTCTTGAAAACCTTTAAAAGGCATTCCCGTGCTTTGGCCCCATACAAAAACACTGTTTGTAGCAAAGCTTCCGAAGAGTCTGTTAAATGAGTTTTCTAGTCCTCTAGCCGAGCCTAACAAACCAATTAAAAGCAGGATACCCCACCAAACACCTACCATAGTAAGAATAGACCTAAGTTTATTTTTACTTAAGCTATCGAAAACTTCTTGCCAGGTATCTCTATCGAATAAAAATCTAAGCATAATTAATCGTTTCTTAGGGCTATAATTGGTTTAATCTGTGATGCTTTTTTTGCTGGCAAATAACCTGCAATGGCTCCGGCAATAATCAAAGTCAGCGTGGCTCCAAAAACCAAACTATTACTAACGCCAGGGTCTTTTATGAAGTAAACCTCAAGACTAGGCCCAATAAGTTCTAACACGCCAACACCTATTAGAAGTCCAACATATCCAGCTATGGTCGTAATAATAATAGATTCAATTAAAATAATGGATACAATAGAACGCGGTGTGGCTCCTAAAGCTTTTCGAATGCCTATTTCTTTCGTGCGTTCTTTCACCACAAAAATCATGATGTTACTAATGCCCACAATTCCGGCAATCAAGGTTCCAAAACCTATTACTAAAATAATCATAGTTAAACTTGTAGTCATTAATTCGACCTGCTTAGTACCTTCTGCCATGTTCCACATTCTAATGGCACGTTGGTCATTTCTGGCCACGTCAAATTTATCTTTTAAAACCTTTGTAATGGAGTTACCAAACGCTAAGGCTTGATCATTACTCATTTCGGGATTATAGGTTAAGTGCAATAAATCTACAAAATCATTATTCCCATATACAAACTGAGTTGTGGTAATGGGCATGTAAATAACACTCTCTTCACTATCGCCTTCATCGTCGGTAAACACTCCAACAATTTTATATTGAATTCCGCTAAGGTTTATATACTTTCCTATAGGATTTTCTCTGTAGAACAATTCATCTTCTACAACCTTTCCAATAACCACAACTTTTGCATTGTTATTTAGGTCATTTTGATTGATATAGCGCCCTGATTTAACGACATTATTCTCGATAAACATATACTCAGGATAAACGCCACGAAGTTCATAATCATTCTTTTTTCCTCTAAAAGAAGCACTAATACTTTTATTTACTTTAGAAGTAATAAACTGCACTTTATCACCATACTTTTCTTTTATTAACGCTCTATCCTCGTTCTTAAATTGAATTTTCCTGCCTGCCTGAAGCCCCTTATAAGCCTTAGTTGTTTTTCCTGGAAAAATAATGATGGAGTTATTAGCATCGGTACCAAAA
Organism: Pseudotamlana agarivorans; assembly: GCF_018860245.1. Lineage (GTDB taxonomy): Bacteria > Bacteroidota > Bacteroidia > Flavobacteriales > Flavobacteriaceae > Pseudotamlana > Pseudotamlana agarivorans_A. Next base: position 236,264 of record NZ_JAHKPD010000012.1, on the reverse strand, counting down.
GCTTCTTTAAATGTGTTTTTTAAACCATTTGCAATACCAAACAGAATAGCAAAAAGTAAAATGGCAAAAGCTACAGTAAAACCAGACATTAAACTTCGCGTTCTGTTTTTATTGATACTCTGAAATATTTCGCGCCAAAGATCGATATCAAACATATTGCTCTGCTCTAACCTGTTCTACTTTGGTGTCTTCTAGTATGACGCCATCTCTTAAGCGTACGATACGTTTGCACATATTGGCAATATCCTCCTCATGCGTTACCATTAAAATGGTTTTGCCTTCATCATTTAAATGCTGAATAAAAGCCATAATTTCATGAGACGTTTTAGTATCTAAAGCCCCTGTAGGTTCATCGGCTAAAAGTAATTTTGGATTTGCGGCTAATGCCCTTGCAATGGCAACACGTTGTTTTTGTCCTCCGGAAAGTTCCTTAGGCAAATGATGCGCCCATGCCGAGAGTCCTACTTTTTCTAAGTGATATGATGCCTTTTCTAAACGCGCTTTACGTTTTAAACCTTGATAGTATAATGGTAACGCCACATTTTCTAAAGCATTTTTATAATTTATCAAGTTGAAGGATTGAAAAATAAACCCTAAAAATTTATTTCTATAAACTGCCGCTTTTTTTTCGGTAAGGTTTTTTATGGGAAGGCCATCAAGAATATATTCACCTTCGTCGGCTTCATCTAGCATACCGATAATGTTAAGTAGTGTTGATTTCCCTGAACCGGAAGAGCCCATTATGGCTACCATTTCACCTTCTTCAACAGAGAGATCGATACCTTTTAATACATGTAAACTGGAATCTCCTATTTTATAGGATTTATGAAGCTGGTTAATTTTCAACATTTCTAAAAGTATTTTTTGGTAATAGCTTTATAGTAAGACTATCTATACAAAGAAATGTTACAATTATCGGTAAAAAAATTAATTGTTATTTCTTTAACGTATTATATTTTCTATAGACAAAATAAATCATGCCTGCTACTAAAATATAAGGAAAAGCCATAAGATACACAATACCGTCGTTAATACCTTCAGCGGTTGATTGCCCTTCTTCACTTTCTAAAACAGCACGACACATGGCACACTGTGCCTGCCCATAAAAAAAACTAAAAAGCGTAAAAACGATTAAAACAAGACGTGTTTTCATAAAAAATAGCTTAAACGTAATATGGAGAAATCATGATATAAACAACAACTCCTGTTATGGCAACATACAACCATAGCGGAAAAGTAATTCGCGCGATTTTTTTATGCTTCTCAATGTTATTGGTAATTCCTCTAACAAACGTAATAAGCACAAATGGAATAACGACTATTGATAAAATGATGTGTGTTATTAATATGAAATAATAAAAATACTTAAGAAAACCTTCCCCGCCAAACTTGGTAGAATCACTCGTCATATGATAGGCGACATACATCACCAAGAACAAAGTTGAAAGCACAATTGCAGTCGTCATGAGTTGCCTATGTAGTTTTACCTTTTTTCTCTGAATCGCCATAAATGCCAATACCAAAATTAAAGCAGTAAGCGCATTGGTTGAGGCGTAAATTGGCGGCAAAAAAGATAAGGGCTCTACATTAGGAATTTTTACGCCGAACAAAACAGCCACAACTACAGGAATTACTACAGACAAGGCGATAATTAGCTTATTGTATTTCTTTTCGTTTAAAACTTGATGTTCTTGACTCATGGTGTTGGGCTCGGTTATTCTATTTATTCGTTTAATAATTTTTTAATATCAGCTTTTAGTGCAGTAATTTCTTCTTGAACACCATCTTCATCAATTTGTTCTTTTTCTGAAACCACGCCTCGATAATAGATAATAGGATTTCCGAATTCATCTTTTCTTGAACGGATAAAACCATTTTTATCAATGAGCGCAAAATTCCCTGAATGTTCAAAACCACCAACCACATCGGCATCTTCAGCACTATATAAATTAAAACCTTCGTTCGATAATTTATAGATGGCTTCTTTATCGCCAGTCATTAAATGCCAATTGGGATTTGTGATGCCGTAAGTTTCCGCGTAAGCGTTTAATACCTCCTGGGTATCATAATCTGGATTTATGGTGAATGATGCTACGCCAAAATCATCAAAACCTTCAAAGGCATTTTGAATTTGAATCAAGTTTGCATTCATACGCGGACAAATTGTTGGACAAGTCGTAAAAAAGAACTCTACAACATAAACTTTACCGTCGTAATCTTTATTTGTAATGGTTTTGCCTTTATGATCGGTAAATGAAAACGCAGGCACTTTTTTGGCTTCTTCATTGATTTCAATAAAACTTAAATCTGAAGTGCGCCTTGTTTTTTCGGAGGCTAAATCACTCCGACTTTCATTTCTAATCACATCTTCGTTAGTAATTCTATCAACAATTTTCGGAATAAAAAGTATACCAAAAACGAGAATAATGAAAGCTATGCCTATGTATGAATAATTATTTTTCTTCATCTTGAGTATTTAAATCGTTAGCGCGTCTGGTATCCGAATTAAATTCGCCTTTTCGTTTTTGTCTGTACTCTGTAAAAACAATGCGCAAATCGTCGCTCATTTTATTTTTTATTTCGGCCACTTCAATACAATCGTATGAATTTAAAGTATACACAGGGCTGTTTTTTTCAAGCTCTCTATCGGTTCTATCGTCTAGGCGTCCGCGCTGGTTTAAATCTTTATCCACTATAAAAATAAAATCTGTGGATAAATCGGGCCTCAAGTCTTCTCTACTTTTCAAGCTAAAAAACACACGTTTTATGTCGCTAGGCGTTCCAAATACAAAATGCCAGAATCTTAAATCTTCATAAGAGCTAATTTCGGCCTTTAAACCTTTAACAGCTTCCTCGGTGCCGTAAGGCATAAGGATTACTATTTGAAAGCCTTTAAAGCCCTTAAACTTGTCGTAAACCAATTCTTTTAGGTTCGATGCGGCAATGGTTTGGTCTATCGGGTTTACTCCCAAAAAGCCAAGTATGGTAATATGGTCTTTTAAAAGTACTTTCTCCTCTGAATCTGAGGTGAATTGATTTAAATCTATAACCGATTCGTTTACAATATCAAGTGGCTGATAATGGTGTGTGGCTGGATACAAAAACAACAAAAAAGTCACGGGAAGAAAGAATAACACTCCTAAAATCACGTATCTACTTACTTTTTTATAATCCATTGAAAATAGTCTTTTTATTTGCTTTTACAGCGGCGCAAAAATAGAAAAAGGTGGTTAAAAAACCACCTTTACATCTTTATTTAACACTTAATCTGTATGCCAAATAGCTACAGTTAATAATCTTTAAAAATCTCTTTTGATATATCCGTTATCGTATACATCGAATACATACCCACCTTCTTGTAATAAGATAAAAACTAGGTAAGCAATTAGAAATATTCCTGTCCATACTACAGCACGTCTTAAACCAGGCGTTTCGTCACGCATGTGCATGAAGTCCCAAGTAATATAATAAGCTTTCACTATGGTTAGAATGATAAAAATCCAGTTTAGAGCTTTCATCCCTAAAACTTGACCCATTAAAATTTCTGGTTTAATAATACCAAGAATTACTTCTATTACAGTAACAATCGTTAAGAATATTAAAACTCCCCAAATTTTTTGAGTATTTGATTTGAATTTTAATGCGCCTCTAAAAATTTCTAACTTATGTTCGTGTGCCATTTTTTTGTGTTTTAGATTCCTTACTTAAGGAATGAAAAATAAATTATGATTAGATTTCCTACTTCTAGGAAATGAAAATTAAATGTAATTCAATTAAACTAGGTAGAAGAATGTAAATACAAATACCCATACTAAATCGACAAAGTGCCAGTATAAACCAACCTTTTCAACCATCTCGTAACTTTTACGTCTTTCGTAAGTTCCAACAACAACGTTGAAGAAAATAATGATATTTAATATCACACCTGAAAATACGTGAAATCCGTGAAATCCTGTAATAAAGAAAAAGAAGTCAGCAAATAAAGGAGAACCATATTCATTCTCTTGAAGATTAGCGCCTTCTACAACCTTTACACCGTAAGTTTGTATTAATTTGATTGATTCATCTCTAGACAACACTGTTTTATGTCCTTCCTCAGTTAATTTTTGAGTTCTCACTAAAACATGATCATTTGCTTTTAAACCGCTTAACACTTCTTCAACAGTAAAACTTGGTAAAGACCCTTCGGAAACAAACCACAAACCATTTTTGTTCTCTTGTTGCACACGTTCTGCATGAGCATCTGCAATAGCAAAATCACCAATAGCAACACGATGTCCTTCAGTATCCACAAATTGTAAAATGTTTCCACCTTTAGTTTTTACTGCGCCGTACTCACCTTTAATAAATGTATTCCACTCCCAAGCTTGAGAACCCACGAAAATTAAACCACCTATAATGGTTAAGAACATGTAAATGGTTACTTTACTTTTATTCAAATGGTGACCTGCATCTACGGCTAATACCATAGTTACAGACGACATAATAAGAACAAATGTCATAAAAGCCACATAATACATTGGTGCATCTACACCATGTAAAAATGGAAAGTGAGTAAAAACTTCATCGGCGATAGGCCATGAATCGATAAATTTAAATCTTGAAAATCCGTAGGCTGCTAAGAACCCTGAAAACGTTAATGCATCTGAAACGATGAAAAACCACATCATCATTTTTCCATAACTTGCTTTTAAAGGCTCGTTACCCCCTGTCCAAGTTTGGTTGTCTGGTCCAGCGTTTACAACTGTAGTACTCATATATAATGGTTGTTATTTATAAAGTTGCACAAAAATAATCATTTTATTCATCTGACGAAATATACACCTTGAAATTTTAAACTATGATAAATATCAGTTTCACTGTGGTTTAAGCGTTAAAATTATCAAAAAACCCAAAAAAAGAATCGTATTACCTTACAAAGTATAGGAATAAAAAGAGGTAAACCCATAGAATATCAATGAAATGCCAAAAAGTAACGGCCAATTCAAATCCTAACATATTGGTTGCACTGTACTTCTGTTTAATTTGATTAAAAATTACAACCAATAAACAAATGAGTCCCACAAGCACGTGTACAATGTGTACCAATGCAATTAAATAAATGTAAGACATGGTTACATTACTTGTCGGTCCCGTAAAATTATAGCCCAAATCAATAATTTGCTGAAACCCTGAAAACTGATTGTAAATAAATATAATTCCTAAAACTAGGGTGGTTAGTAACCACAATAGCGTTCCTTTTGAAGAACCTGCTTTAAGTGCTTTTTTGGCTAAAATAAATGTGATGCTACTTAATACAATAACTGCAGTACTAATTAAAAAGGCACTAGGCAATTGGAAGTCTTTTAACCAATCGGGTCTACTACTACTTACCACGAAAGCACTGGTCCAACCAGCAAAAGACATCACTAATGAAATGATACCAAACCAAAGCATCATCTTTTTTGCTCTGCCAATTTTTTCTTCTTTAGTCCCTTGCGTTAAATCCATGGTTATCGTAAAAATTTATCTAAAACATAAACAATTTGAATTAAAGTAATGTAAGACACACTAGCTAACATTAGTTGTCTGGCTGCCTTTTCGGTCATTTCTCGAAACAATCTCACAGCGTAATGCAGCATAAATAACCCGAATAAGAATACAATTACAGCAGCTACTATAGACAATTTTAATTCTCCTGTAAAGCCGAATACAGGAATAACAGACACGATTATAGTCCAAATCGTATACATAATAACTTGTACGGCCGTTCCTTTATCTTGTTTACCTGTAGGCAACATAAAGAAACCTCCTTTTTTATAATCTTCAAACAAAAACCAACCAATAGCCCAAAAGTGTGGGAATTGCCAAAAAAATTGTAGGGCAAAAAGCGTACCTGGTTCTATACCAAAATTATTTGTAGCCGCTACCCAACCTAACATAAAAGGTATGGCTCCAGGAATAGCACCTACAAAAACCGAAATTGGTGTTTTAGTTTTTAGGGGTGTATAAACACAGGTATACAGAAATATAGAAATCGCACCAAACATAGCTGTTTGTTTGTTGATCGTGTATAAAATGATTATACCTAATAAAGTAAAGATGGAAGCAATAACGAAGGCCGTTTTTACAGACATGCGTCCCGCAGGAATGGGTCTATTTTTAGTACGATCCATCAACGCATCTAAATCCTTTTCAATAATTTGATTGAAAGCATTAGAAGCACCAACCATAAAATAACCGCCAAATGCAAGTAAAGTAAGTACTTTTAAATCGATAATATCCACCCCCAATAAATACCCAGCAAGAGAAGAAAACACCACACTTAAAGACAAGCGCATCTTGGTGATTTCTTTAAAATCGGAAATAACTGTAGGTTCTTTTATGGCTGTATTGGAGCGACTCAATGTAAACTTTGTTGATGGTTTTGCTAATGCGAGTGCAAAGATACTCTATAAAAGCATTTTAGCAAGCCGAATAAAGTTAAAATAGCAACAGCAAAAAGCAGAAGCTTTATTAAAAATCGAAATACCAATTAAACAAATCCGATCGCACACCAAAAGTAAACCATACGGTATTGTTTTTATAGGTGGTAGATGTCGTTGCATTGGGATCAAAATCCCTAAAGGTCACATCACCAAAAATCTTCATATTTGAAGCAGCATTTAACAAATACCCCGCTTGAAAGTTTCCGTTGAAGATATTGGTTTTAATACCTTGCCCTATTTCCACACCGGTATCAAACGGACGATCAAAATAATCTCGATAAATATCTCCACCGTAACTAAAATCGTCAACCCCATCATCAAAATCGAAACCACGAACCCCAAAAATAAGTTTAGCATTAGCAAACCAGCGATTGTAATGATAACGTCCAATTATAATAGCCTCACTAAAATTCGAATTCCATAAATGTGCCATAGATTGACTACTATGCGCATAATTTAAAACAATGGTATTATGTGAATAGGTATAAGGACGTACGCGATTATATTCAAATTGAAGTAATAAATTATCAACTTTAAAGGCATCGTAATATTTAATACCCAATTGATAGCCATATTTGTTCTTATAACTCTTTTCTCCTCCAGTAATATCACCAAGAGAAAATTCATCTAAAATAAATTGACCATAAATATTAATATTGTCATTCCATTTATACTTTGCTGTAGCTCCCATAAGCGCATTTCCAGCACCTTGTCCTGTTTCAAACTCTACAGCTCTATAAAATATAATTGGGTTTAAGTAATTAATATCAAAGCCTCTATTGTTAGAATTATCCCAAACAACAGATTCAAAAAGCCCTACATTTAAACGTTTAGAGACATTCCAACTTAAAAAGTGATTACCAATATACTTTCTCTTAAAAGCTTTATCCTCGACCACCTCAGGACGCACATCGGTTAACCACATCCATGTGTTTGTATATTTCATTTTCCAAAAAGTCGTGTTTATTTTGAAAAAAGGGTGCGGACTTGCAACATCACTTAAAACCAAAGAACGATAACCATCTCCTATAAAATTTTTACCATGACCAAACTGAAAATTAAAATAATTTGATGGTGTATAAGACAAGTAAGCCTCGGCTACAGGATAATCGTATGCATCCGTTTTATAGCGTTTGGCAATCCCTCTTCCAGGGATAATTGCTGGATCTGGACCAAACCCTTTTAGGGTTTCCGCATAGCGATTAAAGTAATCGGCAAAACGCCCTTGGCTTTCTAAAAAGGAGGTATAGAAACTAAATTTATCTCCAAAACCACCCTGAACTACAAGCCCTCTAGTATTATTATAAGTATAACTGAAATCGGCATCGGTATCTTTACCAACTTGAAGATCAAAAACGGGATCGATTGTAAACCAATAATTAGCAGTTTGAAGTTCTACAAAATGTTCATTCCAAAGCTTACGTCCTACCCACGTTTTTCTATCCTGAAGTAATTTTTCATTTTCAGCATTGAAATCGTAATACTTGGCTACTTCAGAATAAATAAAAGGTTTCGCCCCAGTGTGACTATTGGTACCCACAAGATTCATCTCTTTGTCAAACTTTGCATATTGACTATGTACAAAGGGAATATTTAACTGACTCTTGTAGTTAGGTTTATCAAACCGAATCGTTCTTGCTGTTACACTATCGAATTCACGTTTTGCTTTTGCTTCTAAAGCACTTATTTTATTAACTTTTGCTAAATCCTGGGAAGTCACTTTTTGATTTACCAAAGGGATTTGTATAGGAAAGGAATATTGCTTAAACGTATTTCTTGAGTTATGTGTTGCTGGCTTCACCCTTGGGAATTCTGAAAAAACTCGAATGGTTTCTTCCTTCAACTCTTCATAAAAAGCATCAATGTAAATGACACGAAAAGCTCCTAAAGTGTCTACTTCAAAAAGCACCACCACTTCTCCTTTATAGTCCTCCTTATAAACACGTTCTGGCACCTTAAAATTATTGTAGATATGATCGAAAACACTTTGATCAAAACATTGTTGAAGTGCATCTATGGCAACCGATTCACATTCAGTAAAAACCGGAGGTTTCTCTTTTGAAAATGGTTGCTGAGCAAAACTATAATGCTGAACTATAAGAAGGAGTAGGACAATGAATTGCTTCATGCTTATTGGGTTCGAATGGTTTTAGAGACGAAAGATACTATATTTTTTATATTCTTAATTTAAAGTTAAACCTTTAAAGTAAATTATACCATTTCTACTTTTAATTTCCGCCAATAAATTAAAAGCAGAAACGGTATTAGCAGCACAAAAAAACCGCTATCCTAATTAAAGATAACGGTTTCTGAATATAATCTACTGTACCTGGAACACAATAGGCAACGTGTAAATAACACCTACATTTTTATCACGCTGTCGTCCTGGCTTCATTTTTGGAATAATTTTTATAACACGCTCCGCCTCCTTTTTAAGTTTTGGATGTGGAGCGCGGGTTTTAACATTGGTTACATGCCCTGTCTTATCGATTGTAAACTGCACATTAATTCTTTGCCTTCCCGTTAACCCATAATCTGTTGCTATAGCACTTCCATCAAATTTTCTACGCATAAGCATGGAGATTTTCTCAGACATGCACTTCTTTCGAGCTAGATTGCCTTTTGAATTTTCACAACCAGGATATATAGGTGCATCCTCAATGATTGCAAAAGGAACTGGCGCTTCATCCGTTGGTTTCTCAACCAATGGAATTAAGGCACCGGGATTTAAAACTACTGGCTCTTCCTTTTTTACAACCTCATCCTTAAATGGAACATCTGGTTCATCATCTTCTATGACTTCAAAAGTTAAGGGTTCTTTTTTACTTCTTTCCTTAACAGGTTCTCTCGGCACCTCAGGAACTACTGTTTTAATTAATGGCACATCAACCCATACAACCTCCTTGATGGGAGGTAAATCGTCTTTGTAGCTAGGTATCGTTGTTTCAAAATTCATTTCCAACAATGCAAACACTACAAGCAAACACATAATTAATCCCACCTGAAAATAAATCATGGTGTTTTTTCGTAAATTAGCATCATGCTTCTGTGATTTTTTCACGAATTTCTCATTTTGCCGAATGAGTTCGTGAGTTTTCTTTTGATCACTCATAATAAATATAGATTTTATGTTAATATTATGATAAAATCACAAGAAGCGTACCAAAAAAGAAATCCCGTTACATTAAAATGTAACGGGATTTTATATTTAAGCTTTAAAGAACTCTAATAGTTCTAATTTAAGCTATAGGATTTAATCTTGAACTTGGAAAATAATAGGTAAAGAATATGGAACGTTTACCGGTTTACCACGTTGCTTTCCAGGCTTCATTTTAGGTAATAAGTTAATTACACGCGCAGCTTCTTTTTCTAATCCTGGGTGAGGCGCTCTAGCTCTTACACCAGTAATTGATCCTGTTTTGTCAATCTTGAAAATCACATTAATACGTTGTCTTCCTGATAACCCTAACTCACTCGCTAACTCTGTATTGAATTTTTTATTTACAAATTGAGAAATCTTTTTAGACATACAATCTCTTTTCTCATTGTTGCTACCTTTTTCACATCCTGGAAAAACGGGTACGTTTTCAATAACTGAAAATGGTACATCAGCATCTTCCTCTACTTCTTCAACCACTACTTCTTCAACCTCTACGATTTCAGTTTCTTGGTCTACCTCCGTAGATTCGATTACTGTTTCTTCAACCTCAACCTCATCTTCTACAATTTCGATAACCTCAGGTGCTGCAGGTGGCGGTGGTGGCGGTGGTGGAGTTTGTATTTGCTCTGTTAATGGAATATCTTCTTCTAATTCCTCATCCATACTAACCATTCCAATATCTATATCCTCCTTATCGTAGGTTTTATAGTTTATTGCATAATTTGTAAGAAATAGCATTAACGCTAGACCAACTGCAAAGTATAATGAACTGTTACGTCCAACATTTGCTTTAGGATTTTTTTTAAGTTCCATAATTTAATTCGTTTATCAAGATTGCTAAAATAACTATTTATTTACCAAAATAACAAGCGTTTCAAAAGTTTTTAACGCAGGATTTTGTTTTTAACCATTAGTAACAAAGATGCTAACAAGGCACCAATTGTGTTGGCGACCATATCATAAACATCCAAAGCTCTAGAAACTGTCATTGTATCTTGCAGTACCTCAATAAGTATACCAAAAGACACTGCCAAAATTAAGGCATACCAAATTGCTTGTTTTTCTTTAAAATTGAAATTAAAAAAGAAAGTCGCAAACCACAACATGGTTAACAGTCCGTAAGCTAAAAAATGAAAAATCTTGTCACCAAAGGAAACACCAACATCTGGTAGATCATTAAGAGTGATAAGACAAACTGTTGCTAGCAATACGGTATAGCCAACTGTAGCAACGGGAACGATGATTTTAAGCACCAATAAGCGCTTTATAATCATCGGCAGACATTAAGCTTTCTGCTTGAGAAAGATCTGAACATTTCACCTTAATCATCCATCCTGCACCATAAGGGTCTGAATTTACATTTTCAGGCTCATCTTCTAACGATTCATTAAACTCTATAATTTCACCAGATAGCGGTAAAAATAAATCAGATACCGTTTTAACAGCTTCTACAGTTCCAAAAATTTCATCTGCGTCTAACGTTTCATCTAGAGTCTCAACCTCCACATATACAATATCCCCTAATTCACTTTGTGCAAAATCTGTAACGCCTATTGTAGCAATATCGCCTTCCAATTTAACCCATTCGTGATCTTTAGTGTACTTTAATTCTGAAGGAATGTTCATCTCTAATATTTTAAGTTAATAATAAACAACAAATGTATTTATTCAAATGTTAAATTCAAATAGCATAAATGTTAATTCCCGAAATTATATCGGATAGTAAGTCCCGAACGTACAGTTGTTTGTGGAAATGCCGTTGAAATAGCGTAATCAGAGAAGGTATAATCGAAATAAAAGATACCTGTTAAATTTTTACTGAACGCGTAATCGGCAGTATATTTCACACCCCAGATCGTTTGCCCTGAGGTAATCTGATTATTATTTAAATCCAAATATCTCACAATTGTTTTATTATCTCTTACCGAAACATCGGCTTTCATATTTAAATCACTAATAATACGCTTTTGTGGTCCAGCCAGTTTAGAGCGAATTCGTAGATCTTTGATGCGATAACCTAAACCTAAAATATATTCATTACCATGAACTTCGGTCATTAAATTATTATCAAAACTTAATGATAATAATCTGTCCTTTTTCATTTCAGCCAGAATCTTAACCGAGTTTTTCATCTCCATATCTAAACGAAATAAAGGACTAAACATTTCAGTTAAATTGATATTACTGTATAAGTTTTCATTTTTATAGTTCCCAGATTGATCTAAGGCCTCTGGAGGTTGATTCGCATAAGGTACTCCTGGAATAGGTTTTTCATTAGCTGCAGATTCTAAATTCAAATTTAAATTGGTTGAAAACTGATTAATTGTATAAGTTGAACGGTAACCGTGTGTTAATGAGAAACGCTTAAATTTTTTCTTAAACCATGAAAACTTCATAAACCCAGTATACTTTAAATCCCAGTTTGGAATTGGCACATTTCTAAATGAATCCGTAGTTATACTTTCGGCATCTTTACCTTGATAGGCCGCTAAAAATGATGGTAATAACACTTTTTGATTGCTTTTACCAAAACCTAAAGGATACCCTTCAGCATCTCTGGCGTAGTTACTCGTACCATAAAATTCTTGCGCCAAGCGTTCAGCTATTTCTAATCGGTTTGATCTAAAATCACTAAAGGCCTGTGAAGTTGTTTCATCACTAGGCTGGAAAGCAGTTTTTATCAACAACGTTGAAATATTAAAATTACCAAACGTATTTGGGGTTAATTCAATATATTCCTGATTTTCAATCTTATAGTTTTCGGCATAATTCTCGTAATAGGCACGCGAACCAACGATATCAATTTTCAAATCGCGAACGGGCTGTAAACTCGCTGAGATATCTAATTGCTTTGTTTCTGTAGTTGTATACTGCTCATTAAATTCAGGGTAAACGGTTAACCAACCTTTTCTTGCTGCTAAATGTCTCACATCACTCTGTCCTCCAAAAATAAATCCGACACTAGGTTTTAAAGTCCCAATAAAACCTGGAGACTGAAGGTAACCTGGTAAAAAAGTACCATTGTTTTCAGAATAATTTATTTGAATTCGTTTTACACTTGTTATTAAATCAATCCCTGCATTTAGTAATTTAGTACCCGATTGACCATTCGATTTTGGTTGAGGTCCATTTTTAGATTCACCCTGTTCACCCGCTGCAGCTCCACCTGGAGTACTACGTCTTCGTGCTCTACTAATTGGTTTTTTTGTTAAACCAATATACTTATACAGACGATTCATATCCATTGATGAATTGATATTATGAACATTGGAGTTCTGAATCGTGTTTCCTAAATCATAATTAACACCATTCAATGGTATATTACTATATAAATCGGAACCTTTTTGCCACTGAAAACTTCCTGTATATTGATAGGTAACATCTAAGAAACTAAAGGTTGGTATTTTATTTAATGGCAACTGGTAGGTAATCCCCAGATTATTTGATTGTCGGTTAGGATCTCCAAAATCTAACATGCCATCCCACACACCTAAACTATTATCTTGTTCTCCTGCAATTAAATCGTCATTAACAAAATAGTTACGCACAATATTATTGTTGGTAGCCGTAAAATTAAGTTGCAAGGATTTAGTTAAATTATAATTAATCGCATATTGGAAATCGAATAAATAATTTCTTCTATATAATTCTTCAATAGCGATATTACTTCCGGTAAGATCAACTTCCCTAAACTTTTGCCTATTGAATTGTCTATTTAAATCACTATTAACTGTAAAACTGGCTGGCAACAGGTTCAAATTAAAATCCTTTAAAATCTTCCAATATTTCCCTACAAACAATGAATCATTCTTCTTAAAAGGTTCGACAACCAAAGGCTCAAAATTATGGGCAAAATTAGCACCTAAACGTAACGTTTTATTTACAGAGTTTTCAATCTCAAAATCACGATGCTCTATTTTATTAAATGAATAATTGAGGGTTAAATTCTCTACATCATAAAAGCGTGGTTTTGCATCGGTTGTTCTTATTTTACGTACCCCTATAAAATTAATACTTTGTCTGCTGGTATGGTCTTCAGATTGCTCTTTGATGGCGTCTCTATCAGATTCGCTATTTGCTGCGTCTAATCGGGATTTCAACGTTAAATCTTTATATAATTGATCGTATTTAGGGGTGATTAACTCTTCACTTTGACCATAATTGAATGGTATTTGTATCCCTAATTTTTTAGGTAATAATTGCCCAACATTAACATTAGTAACAACATCGTATTGCTGAACATCTTCTAAGCTACGCTGACTAGGGCCTTGCTCTAAAGAACCAAAGCCAGAAGTACTCTTTCTTCCTGTAGCACTAACATTTGCAAAATCGGCGATATTAGAATCCATACTTAATATAGCAGCCCAACCTCCTTGATTATCTAAATCGGACAATCGTAATTCATTAAACCAAATCTCACCACAAGCATCCGTAGAACTCACATTTTTAACGCCTACCATAAGTGTTCTAATGTCTCCAAAGTTTGGGTTTCCTTTAATACCTATACGATGCTGCCCCAATACATATCCCAAAAATGGATCACCAACCGGTACAACATCATTACCTATGACATCGTAAAATGCTAAATCAGAATTTCCGTTAGAAATACTTTCCGCTTTTATCTTACCAAGCATTTCAACAGCAAGGTTTATCTCGTTGTTTTCTGGCCATAGTTCTGATCCAGATACCTGTAGAGGGATTTCTATTTGATAATAGTTTTCAGTAAGGTCATTCCCCATACGAATAAACCCTACCAAATCACCATCTCCTAAACTTCCAACGGCTACATCTTGATCTTCAGCGTGAATAAACATTCGCATACGTTTATATTGACGCATATCTAAATCAATGTTTTTATAAACACCTCTAGAATCTTTCTCTTCTAGACCACAAACTTCTACAACTAAAGATTGTTCGTTTTGACGTACAACAGTATTATTATTAAACAAACGTTCTGGCTCAATTCCAGGAGGACTTTCATAACGGCCTTCATTTTCTAAAGTACCGATAACTCCAACTGAAAATTCTGTATTTGGATCTGTTGGATCTGAATCATTCTCATCTAGAGGCAAAGTATAGCGTCTCCAGTCACTACGTACTAGATCTAGAGTACCAAAACGAAAAACCGTAGGTTCTGTAAACTCCTTTAAATAAATTCTAGAAAAACGCACCGATCTTAAATCTGAAATATTACCTACCGATTTAGCATGCGCACCTTCAACAGGAACTCTAAACTGATACCATCTTACATTTGCAGTCTGACCATTTGGTAAGGGACGCGAGCGCTCTTTATAATCTCTTAAAAACTGCTTCAAGGGGTTACTATCAGGCAAATTATTAAATTCAGCCTCGGTAGTTGGCAGATTTTGTCGGTTTAAGTCCAACTCATATTCATAATAGCTATCAATCGTGTTCATGGTATTATCACGGTTAATATCTTCTACATCGGGTTGTGTATTTGCACCTCTATCGGTGTTAGAGAAACCATCTGGTGTATTTCCGTCTACACCATTATACTTTTTATAACGATCGAAAATATTTCCGTCTGCATTTAAAAAGTAAGTGTAGTTATCGTTGGATGGATCATCACCAAATTGCGCTCCAAATACGTTAGCTTCCTCTGCATCGTTGTAACCGTCATATCCAACATCCTGATTCGTTCGTTCTTGACCAGTACTATCAAAAGCATATACTAATGACTGATTTTGTGGTGTTACCGTTCCCCAAGCAGTAGGTTTTAAAAAAGTCACATCCCCATCTTTTGGCAATCCGTTTTCGTAAAGTTTCTTACCATCTTTAATAATGTCTTCTGAAATATTACCTAAGTTAAAAACCAGTTTCCCTCCTGGATTATTTGGGTTTTCTTGAAAAGGATCTTGTACCCAAAAATCAATATACTCCACATTTTGTTGCTCAAAATCGGTGGATGTAATTTGTCTTGTAATCCCTGCCCAACTATCTTGTGGATTATTTATAACACCACTGGCTGTATTCGGGTCAAAGTTATAAGGTCCTCTTTCGTTAGGGTAATATGCTAAATCTAAAGTAAACAATACCGTATTTTGACCCTGAACTAAATCTCTATTTGGAAAAAGCTCGTTTATAAAAACGCGACTGGTATATAATCCAGAGATATCATCATCGGTCATTCCGTCTGGCCGCTGACTACTATAAAAAACAGGATCGATAGAATACCAGTTTAACAAAGCTCTTTGATAGCCATTTTGAATGCCATTATCGTCTTCATTTGGGTTACTAGGAACATTTAAATCTAAAGGTCTACTCGATAGAAACCATGACAGCTGCGATTTTAAATCGATACCATTTTGCGAACCTTCAAAATCGTCAATATACGAAGTAGCCTCACCATTTAAATCGGTTCCTTTTGGTGCTCCTGGAGATAAATAAGCAAATTCACCCCTAACCGAAACATTAGATTCAACATCAGTATCAATATTTGGCAATTTATTGACTAAACGTGTTAAAAAAGGAACTTTAGTCGCATAGTTTCCATTTATACCAAAAATAGAGTTGTTTATTGATTCCGTACCGTAATTTGCTTTTTGAGTTACTGGACGTTCATTTAAGTTTAAGAATGTTCCACCTAACACGAAATTATCGTTGAATTTATGTTCAACATTCAACCCGGTGAAGCGTCTCGTTTGTTGCCCGAAAACAGCATTATTTTCTGTTGAAACTTCAATAGGTGTATTGGAAGCTTTTAATGCTTCATCTAATATCTGAACCCTTCCCAATTGATAATTTACGGTATAATCTATGCCTTCTACTAAAACACGCCCACCAGCAGTAACACGCACCGATCCACGTGGCACATTAAAAGAACCTATAGGAATCCCGTCGCCTCCAGTAGATTTATAACGCCCTTTTAATTTGAATTTATTTTTTTCTACAGACTCTAAAGCACGTGTTTTTGTGTCTTTGTAAAGAATATCATAAACATACTTTTTCTGATCATCGTTATAGGTGAGTTCATCACTATAGTCTCCACCCCCTAAAATATCAAATAAATATTCACCAAATGGTTCTGCACTAGTAAACACTATTTTCCCATTAGCTGGAATAACTGTAATCCCTGAAACAAAATCGAAGAAACCATCACCTCTTGTTTGTGGGTCATTATTAAAATTCAACTTATCTAAATTGAAAACCCTTAATAAGGGCACATTTTGGATTAAATCCTTTTCATCGGTATTTGGACCGATTGGATTACCATTAATATCGTTTGCAAAATTTCCAGCTACAGGGGTAATAAAGTTTAAAGGTGAAGCTTCGTTATAAAAAATGTTAAGTTTAAAGTCATCTTCCGATAAATTATACGCTCCAGTATCGTAAATATTCTTCATCATTAAATCCCAAACAGGCTGATCAACATTCGTAACACTGCTCTTTAGCATTTTAAGAATTAAACTTGAATTTACCACATTAGTAACATTACCATTAGGATCTGTATCTACGTCGGTAGCATCGATTCCGTCATTTGCAAATTCACCAACTTGATACACCTTACCAGAAAGAGTATATTGAAAAGCAACAGCCAAAACTTCGTCATTACTCAATCGTTGATTTAATGAAATATATCCCAATTCAGAATTTAGGGTATATTCTTGCCCTTCTGTTAATTTTCGAGCATTTTCGAGTTTAGCATAATCAGCACCTTCGCTAACATTTGGCACTAAAATACCGGCTTGTACTGTTGCAATGTCTCTTACAGCCTCTGTAAGTTGTGATCCAGCCCCTCCAATATTAGTAGGATCGAAATCATTATTCCCGTTCTCTGGAAAAGCTCCAGTACTAACATTTACAAAATCGGCAGGTGGTGTTTGTAATCCGATTCTATCCGATTCCCCTAAATCTTGGAAGGCAACCACGTTTCTCACATTTTCAGTTCGATTACTTCTGTTTGTTACCCAAACCTCCAAACGTTTTATTTGTAAACCTTTATTATTAATAAACGGATAGTTTGCTAAAGCGGCATCGTAGGTATCTCTAAAATATTGTGCCAAATAAAAGTGCCTGTTTTCATCATAGTCTCTAATAAAAACGTCGAATTCTTCCAATGTTCCACCCCCTTGTGCTACCACGGTGTTCGATTGTGATTTTTGCTCAGAAAACACTCCAGTTACGGTTGTTTTACCAAACTGAAGTTGTGCTTTTACACCAAATAAACTTTGCGCCCCTGTAATTAGTGAGCTGCTCAAAGGCATACTTACGTTACCCACTTCTATTTTTTGAATGATATCATCCTCGGTAGGCGTGTATTCTAATTTAATTAAATTCTGAAAATCAAAAGTAGACTGTGTATCGTAATTGGCATTAATCTGTAGGCGTTCCCCAACTTTACCAACCAAACTTAAACTGATACGCTGATCAAAATCGAAGGTTAAATTACTCCTGTTTCGTGGAGAAAACGATGGGTTATCTTGTTTTGAAAATAAAATTCCCAAATCCATTTCGACAGAACCTTGAGGAATAATTTCTATGGTATTACCACCAAATATAGATTCAAAAAGCCCTGAATTTATATAAAATTCAGGTAATAAATTTTTTCGCCCCTCTTCTGAACCATCTTTCTTACCATCAAAAGCATCTATTTTCTCTTTGTAATAGGCTCTTAAATTTTCCCTAGCAACTAAAGCGTAATACTCTTTTGGGGATAATATAATAGGAAAACGCAAATTATATTCGCCAATTTTTTCAGTATAGATATAACGATTAGAAACCGGGTCGTATGTATATTTCGACTCAACACTAGCAGGTGTTGGTGTTTTTAGATTACCAACATGATACCCTGGTTGTAACGAATCTTGAGGTGTTTCTTGAGACAAAGCACTCGTTGTGAAACAAAGCACAAAAAGGAATAAAAAACACGGTTTAATTGATTTATAAAATTGAAGGTTAGTTATTTTCAAAATGAATTATAAATTTTTTAAAGCCTGCTTAATGATCGTTTCGACATTAGCATCTGGTTGGGCTATCATAATTTTATCTACTACACGTTCGGCTTGTTTTTTAACAAAACCGAGCACTTCTAAAGCAGATAACGCTTCATCTTTGTTGGTATTGCCTTGTGAAACAGAAACTTCATCAATATCATAAATCTTTATGATCTTATCCTTGAGTTCGATAATCACGCGTTGTGCTGTTTTAGCTCCAATCCCTTTTATAGATTGTATCAAAGCCACATCCCCTGTGGCAATCCCTTCTCTTACTTGCTTAGGTGTTAGAGAGGATAGCATCGTTCGAGCAATACTAGAGCCAATACCACTTACAGAAATTAAAAGTCTAAATATTTCACGCTCTGCAAGACTAGAGAAACCATATAACGTATGCGAATCTTCTTTGACTTGAAGATGTGTATATAGCTTTAAAGATTCCCCTTCTGGAATTTGAGAAAATGTATGTAGTGATATATTAAGTAAATAGCCCACGCCGTTACAATCTATAACAACGTGGGTAGGATTTTTCTCTGTGAGTTTACCTTGTATGTGGGTTATCATTTATGTCAGTTGGTTATCGACCAAATGTAATAAAATTATTTTCAATCGAAAGGCTATGAATCACCCTTTTCAGCATCACGTTGTTCTTTTTGTTGTGCATCAATTACAGCCATAGCGGTCATGTTTACAATTTCGTCTACACTGGCACCTAATTGAAGGATATGCACAGGTTTACGCATGCCCATCATAATTGGTCCGATAGATTCTGCTTCATTCAATTCTTTAAGTAATTTATAGGTGATATTTGCCGAATCTAAATTTGGAAAAATTAAGGTATTCACCTTTTTACCAACGAGTTTAGAAAACGGAAATTTCTCTTTTAGCATCTCGTCGTTAAGCGCAAAATCGGTTTGCAATTCACCATCTACTATTAAATCTGGATTGAAACGATGCAAATTAGCCACGGCTTCTCTTACTTTAGAGGCCTTTGGACTAGGCGAAGATCCAAAATTGGAATATGAGATCATTGCCATTACGGGTGTCATTCCAAACATTTTCACCACTTTGGATGTCATTTGAGCAATTTTAGTGAGTTCCTTTGCATCAGGATCGATGTTAATAGAGGTATCACTTAAAAACAGCGGCCCTCTTTTTGTCATCATCACGTTGGTTGTTGCAACTCTGTCAACCCCCTTGTCCATTCCAATAAGCTCCAGCATAGGTTTTACAACCGTTGGATAATTACGAGAATACCCAGAAATTAATGCATCTGCATCACCTTCATTTACCATCATGGCAGCAAAATAATTACGTTCTCGCATTAAACGTTGAGCGGCATAAAAAGTGACTCCTCTACGTTTACGTTGTTCCCAATACACTTTAGCATATTGATCTTTTCTATCGTTTTCTTGGTCAGACTTCGGGTCTATAATAAGGACATCTTCAGCCTCAAACTCAATTTCCACCATTAAGTTCTTTATCGTTTCCTTTCTACCTAACAAAATAGGAATAGCAACACCTTCTTCATAAGCTATTTGTGCGGCCTTAATTACTGCCAATTGATCGGCCTCAGCATAAACAACACGTTTAGGGTCTAATTTGGCGCGGTTTAATAGCAATCTCACCAGTTTATTGTCCGAACCTAATCGTTCTCTTAAAGTATCCTTATACTCTTCCCAATTGGTTATTGGTTCTTTGGCCACACCGCTTTCCATGGCAGCTTTTGCTACTGCAGGAGGTACTTCAGCGATTAAACGAGGATCGAATGGTTTTGGAATAATATAATCTTTCCCAAAAGTTAAACGTGTTTCTCCGTATGCTATATTCACCTGTTCTGGTACTGGTTCTTTTGCCAATTGTGCTAAGGCTTCAACAGCTGCCATTTTCATAGCTTCGTTTATTTTGGTAGCTCTAACATCTAAAGCCCCTCTAAATATAAATGGAAAACCAAGAACATTATTCACTTGATTAGGATGATCACTTCGACCTGTAGCCATAATAATATCTTTGCGTGTTGCAATAGCGATATCATATTTCACCTCTGGATCTGGGTTAGCCATAGCAAACACTATAGGCTTCTTTGCCATACTCAAAAGCATTTCTGGCGACACGATATTCGCCATAGATAAACCAATAAACACATCGGCATCAACCATAGCTTCATCAAGTGTGTCTATTTTTCTATGGGTTGCAAATTCTGCTTTTTCAGAAGTTAGGCTATCACGATCGTCACGAATTACACCTTTACTATCCAGCATGACCATATTTTCACGTCGCGCTCCAAAAGCTTGATACAATCGTGAACAAGAAATGGCAGCTGCACCGGCACCACTAATAACAATTTTTACTTCCTCAATTTTTTTATCTGCTATTTCCAAAGCATTAATTAAAGCTGCTGCTGAAATAATAGCTGTTCCATGCTGATCGTCATGCATGACAGGAATATCAAGCTCGGCTTTTAAACGTCTTTCAATTTCGAATGCACCTGGTGCTTTTATATCTTCTAAATTAATACCACCAAAGGTTGGGGCTATATTTTTTACCGTAGCAATAAACTCTTCAACATTTTCTGTATCCACTTCAATATCGAAAACATCAATGTCTGCAAATATTTTAAATAGCAACCCCTTACCTTCCATAACCGGTTTTGAAGCTTCTGGTCCAATATTACCAAGACCTAAAACTGCAGTTCCGTTTGAGATCACAGCTACTAAATTCCCTTTAGCTGTGTATTTATATGCGTTTTCTTTATCTTTTTCAATTTCTAAACAAGGTTCTGCAACACCAGGAGAATAGGCTAACGACAAATCTCTTTGTGTGGCATATTTTTTTGTTGGAACAACTTTTATTTTACCAGGAGTTGGCTTAGCGTGGTATATTAGGGCTTCTCTACGTTTACTTTCTTCGCTCATTAGAATTGTATTTTGTGACTAACAAATATAACAATCCTAAAAAAGGAATCTCTTATTCTTTAAGAAAATTGATATTTCTTTTTAAGCCTAAAAACTTGGTTCGTTTAACTGGAGATTTTTTAAATACTTTTTTAAAGGTGTCTTCTGTAACCTCGTCCCAATCCTTTTTGGACATGGCTAACAATTCGGGATGTGGATTAAACAAAGGTTCGTTATGCGGCTTTGAGAACCGATTCCAAGGGCAAACATCTTGGCAGACATCACAACCAAACATCCAATCGTCGAACTTTCCTTTAAACGCTGTGGGGATATTTTCTTTTAATTCAATAGTAAAATAAGAGATACACTTACTCCCATCAACCACATAAGGTTCGGTTATCGCTTGCGTAGGACAAGCATCAATACAGGCGGTGCAGGTACCACAGTGGTCGGTGACTCTGGCATCGTATTCTAAATCTAAATCGATAATTAATTCGGCTATAAAATAGAAAGAGCCCACTTGTTGTGTTAAGAGATTGCTGTGTTTACCAATCCAGCCCAAACCCGATTTTGCCGCCCAAGCTTTATCTAATACAGGTGCCGAATCAACAAAAGCACGGCCTTCAACTTCACCAATGTCATCTTGAATGAAATGCAATAATGATTTAAGCTTATCCTTAATCACAAAATGGTAATCGGTACCATAAGCATATTTAGAAATTTTAAAACTAGTATCGTTTTGTTTTTCTTCTGGATAATAATTTAACAATAGTGACACCACACTTTTAGAACCTTCAACGAGTTTTGTAGGGTCTAAACGCTTATCGAAATGATTTTCCATGTAACGCATTTCACCGTTCATGTTATTATTCAACCATTTTTCTAGACGAGGCGCTTCTTCTTCTAAAAACTGTGCTTTACTAACCCCACACGACAAAAAACCAAGGCGCTTTGCTTCGGCTTTGATGCGTTGTGTGTATTTCGATTTGTTATCTAACATGGATTGCGTTTAGGTTAAAAAAACTCAAATTTTTTAACTAACAAAAAACGAAGAGTATATAAACACTAAAGACCTAAAATTTTAGCATCAACAAAAAACTCAGAACGTACATTTATTTTATGGTCTGAAGTTATTATTTGATCGGTTACTGTAGCGAGTCTTAAGCTAAATTCATCCTTTTTAAGGTAGGTTTGTAAATCGTCATTAGAGGTATCTAATTCAATAACCCGACTTCCGTCTTCTTCAATAACATCCTTCCAGGCGATAAGTACTTCTTTCTCGTTTTCAGCAGAAATATAAATTTCAATAGCATTAAGGAAATCAAAATTACCGTGATCTGGGGCGTCAATTTCCAAGGTCATTCGGGTAAGTTCAATATATTCGATTAAGTTTTTACCCGTATTATTATTTTCAAACTTAGATTCAGAATTTGAACTAATTTCGGGCGTAAAGGCATTAAATGGTAAATCTACGACTGTTGAAGACTCAATAACAACTTCTTCTTCATAAACAATAGTAAATTGGGTTAATTCTTCAATTTTATCGCATCCGAATAAAAGCGTAAGCCATATAAATGCAGTAAATAATTTAAAATGTTTCATTTGGAATATAGGTTATTTGGGGTTCGTAAATTGGTAATAATCATTTTAATCTTAAAACAGACCTCCTTGTGTAGGTCCTTTAACGCGTCCTAAGTGTTTGTACGCTTCTTCTGTGACTTCACGTCCTCGCGGCGTACGCATAATAAACCCTTGTTGAATTAAAAAAGGTTCATAAACTTCTTCAATGGTTTCAGGGCTCTCGCTAACGGCAGTAGCTATTGTTGTTATTCCAACGGGACCACCTTTGAATTTATCAATAATAGTTGATAAGATTTTGTTATCCATTTCGTCCAGGCCATGCGCATCTACATGTAACGCTTCTAAGGCATATTTTGCAATTTTAATATCAATACTTCCGTTCCCTTTGATTTGCGCGAAATCACGAACTCTACGTAGCAATGCATTAGCAATACGGGGCGTTCCTCGGCTTCTACCGGCTATTTCAATCGCAGCCTCAATAGAAATAGGAACATTCAAAATACCTGCACTTCTTTGAATGATGGTGGTAAGTAAATCGGTTTTATAATACTGTAAACGACTTTGGATACCAAACCGTGCACGCATTGGTGATGTTAATAATCCAGAGCGTGTCGTTGCTCCAACTAAGGTAAATGGATTCAGATTAATTTGAACCGTCCTTGCATTGGGCCCAGATTCAATCATGATATCGATTTTGAAATCCTCCATAGCCGAATATAGGTACTCTTCTACAATCGGACTTAAACGATGAATTTCATCTATAAATAATACATCACGTTCCTCCAGGTTCGTTAGAAGCCCAGCTAAATCACCTGGCTTGTCTAAAACAGGTCCTGAGGTGATTTTAATACCCACACTTAATTCATTGGCCAGAATATTAGCCAAAGTGGTTTTACCAAGACCTGGAGGGCCGTGGAATAAAGTATGGTCTAAAGCTTCACTTCGCAAATTAGCAGCCTGAACAAATATTTGCAAATTTTCTAAAACCTGATCTTGCCCCGTGAAATCATCAAAAGATAACGGTCTTAACTTTTTTTCTACATCAAATTCTTCTGAAGAAAGGTTTTCGTTTGTTGGATCAAGGTTTTCGTTCATGGGCACTTCCTGCCATAACAGGAATAGTATTAGTTTAACCAAAGACCACTTTTCATTATTTGGAAAGCTAAGCCTTTAATTTTTATGTTTACTCTAAAACACAAAAATACGATTTATCAATTATAATAGCATTTACCAATTAAAATAACTGGTGTAAACAAAAAGCCTCTCCAAATTGGAAAGGCTTTGTATATCGTTATGAATTTCTATTTTAAAAAATCCGTAATTATCAATTAGTGATGTAACTCTACTTCACCTTCTTTAAAAGGTACATTTTGAGGAACGAAATCTACATCGTAACCTGGTTTACTATAATCGTAAGCCCAACGGTAAACGTGAGGAATTGCACCTGGCCAGTTTCCGTGAATATGCTCTACAGGAGTTGTCCATTCTAATGTAGTTGCTTTCCATGGATTTTGCGTTGCTTTCTTTCCGAAGAAAATACTACTAAAGAAGTTGTATAAATATACCAATTGAACAACACCTCCAATTAAAGCAAATACTGTAATGATAACATTTACATTAGCTAAATCATCAAATAATGGGAAGTTACTGTTTGTATAATATCTACGAGGTAATCCAGCCATTCCAATAAAGTGCATTGGGAAAAATACGCCGTAAGCACAAACTGCCGTTAACCAGAAGTGAATATAACCTAAATTTTTATTCAACATGCGTCCGTACATCTTAGGGAACCAGTGGTAAATACCTGCAAACATTCCGTAAAGTGCAGATATACCCATTACTAAGTGGAAGTGAGCTACAACAAAATAGGTATCGTGTACATTAATATCTAAAGCAGAATCTCCAAGAATAATCCCTGTAAGACCACCTGTAATGAATGTTGAAACAAAACCTATTGAGAACAACATCGCAGGGTTCATTTGTAAATTACCCTTCCATAAGGTTGTAATCCAGTTAAAGGCTTTAACCGCTGACGGAATCGCAATCAACAATGTTGTAAAAGTAAAGACAGAACCTAAAAACGGATTCATTCCAGAAATAAACATGTGGTGCCCCCATACAATAGTTGAAAGGAATGCAATCGCTAATATAGAAACAATCATCGCTCTATAACCAAAGATAGGTTTACGAGAGTTGGATGCCATAATTTCAGAAACAAGTCCCATCGCAGGTAAAATTACAATATATACCTCCGGATGTCCTAAGAACCAAAATAAGTGCTCGAATAATACAGGAGATCCGCCTTGATAATGTAAAACCTCACCTTGAATAAAAATATCTGATAAGAAGAATGATGTTCCAAAACTTCTATCCATGATTAATAATAAGGCTGCCGACAATAATACTGGGAAAGAAATAACACCAATAATAGCTGTTACAAAAAATGCCCAAATTGTTAAAGGTAATCTCGTCATAGACATCCCTTTTGTACGTAGGTTTAAAACTGTAACCACGTAATTAAGCGATCCTAGTAATGATGAAGCAATAAAGATAGCCATCGATACTAACCAAAGCGTCATACCCATACCTGAACCTCCTTGTGCCATAGGTAAAGCACTTAACGGCGGATAAATTGTCCATCCTGCTGCTGCTGGTCCTGCTTCAACAAATAAAGAGATAATCATGATTACACTTGATAAAAAGAATAACCAATAAGAAACCATGTTTAAGAAACCAGACGCCATATCACGTGCACCAATTTGCAACGGAATTAAAAGGTTACTAAATGTACCACTTAATCCAGCAGTAAGTACAAAGAATACCATTATGGTACCATGAATTGTAACTAGAGCTAAATAAATATCTGCGTCCATAACACCATCTGGTGCCCATTTACCTAATAATGCTTCAAACAATACATTAGGCTCTTCTGGCCATGCAATTTGCATACGAAACATCATAGACATTAAAACACCAATAACTCCCATAATAGTACCCGTAACTAGGTACTGTTTGGCAATCATTTTATGATCCATACTAAATATATATTTAGTAACAAAAGTCTCTTTATGATGATGTCCGTGGTCGTCGTCGTGAGCGTGAGTATCTGCGTGTGCTGACATAATCTTATATTCGGTTTGGTTTCTTGTTTAATTAGTTAATTAAAGAATTCTTGAATTCTTTTTGCTCTGCAATCCATGCGTCGTATTCTTCCTGAGTTTCAACAACAATTTTCATTTGCATATTGTAGTGTGATTTACCACAAATTTTATTACAAATTAAAAGGTAGTCAAATTCATAACGTTCTAATGGCTCTTCTCCTTTGGCTACAAGAGGTTTACTATTTTCAACTCTTATCTTATTAATACGCGTAACTTTCTCTTGAATATCTGGAGTTTGACGCATTTCAGCCGTTGTCTTAGTAGGTGTAAATCCAAACTGAGTAATCATTCCAGGAACACAGTTCATTTGTGCTCTAAAGTGAGGCATATAAGCAGAGTGTAGAACATCTTGAGATCGCATTTTGAATAAAACAGGCTGACCTACTGGTAAGTGCAACTCGGTAGTAATGATATCATCTTGAGCATTAGGGTCAGCTTCATCTAAACCTAAAATATTGGCACGATCGATATCAATTAAACGCACATTAGCTTTACCTAACGTGTTATCGGCTCCCGAATATCTTGCCTTCCAGTTAAACTGTTGTGCATATAATTCAACAACCAATGGATCTTCACTTTCATCAATACTAGTAATACTAATCCAAGTATTTAATCCGTAGATAATTAAACCTGCTAAAACAATTACAGGAATAATAGTCCAAACCATTTCAAGTTTGTTGTTATCAGCGAAGAAAAACGCTTGTTTTCCTTTTTCACCTTTGTATTTAAAGGCAAAGTAGTGTAACAAAAATTGAGTTATGGTTTGTACGAAGAAAATTAAAACTAATGAAATTATCATTAAATTATCAATGGTTCCTCCGTGTTCTGATGCCGCGTTTGATAAAAGCGGTAAATCACCCCATTTAACAACACAAACGATAGTTATTATATAAATGAAAGCTAAAAAGCCCATCATTAAATAACCATTTAAGGTATTATCTTTATCATTGGCAACTTGTGAATTTTCTGTTTTAGCTTGCGCTAAATCAAAAATCTTAACCATTTGCCAAATGGCAATTAAAATAAATACTAAAACTATAATTGTTAATAAAGTAGTCATGTGGTTCGTCTTTCTTCTTTATTTAAATCTTATTAATAATGGAAATCTTCACTTTCTTTCATAAGTGGGTATCCTTTTGCTAGTAATGAAGCCTTAGATAAAGACAAAAATACTACAAATATGAATAATCCTCCAAATAGTAAGACAGCGCCAATTTCAGGAATTCCTATAAACCATCTGTCTCCAACTGTTGCTGGCATAATCATATTGAAGATATCAACATAATGACCTAAAAGAATCACGATTCCAGCCATAACAACAAACCAGTTCATGCGTTTGTAGTTAGCGTTCATTAACATTAGCACTGGGAACAAGAAGTTCATAACTACCATTCCGAAGAAAGGTAATTTATAATCGTTAATTCTAGTGATGAAGTAAGTTACCTCTTCAGGAATATTAGAATACCAAATTAACATGAATTGAGAGAACCATAAGTAGGTCCAAAAAATACTAATACCAAACATAAATTTAGCAACATCATGTAAATGGTTTTCATTAACAAAAGCTAAATACCCTTTAGATTTTAAATAGATAGACATTAATGCAATGACAGTAATACCGCTTACAAACATAGATGCAAAAACATACCATCCAAACAATGTAGAGAACCAGTGCGGATCTACACTCATAATCCAATCCCAAGACATCATAGATTCTGTATAGATAAAGAATACTAAGAAACCAGCTGTAATACGGAATGCTTTTTTAAAGTTACTAATATCACCAGGTTCAGCGTTATCTTGAGCAATTGAAAATTTACGCGCAAAGTGACGGTAAGCCACCCAACCAGCAATAAAGATTAAACCTCTAATGGCAAAACCACCAATGTTTAACCACCCTGCTTTCCCTTGGATTAATTTATCATGAGCAACCACGTCTGGATCCATCCAGATGAAGATGTTGTAATGTCCAATCGTTCCAGAAGCTACTGCAATAATTAAAACAATTAAAGCACCAGGTAATAGGTAAGCTGTTATCGCTTCCATTACTCTAAATAATACTGGAGACCATCCTGCTTGAGAAGCAATTTGTATCGCATAAAAAGCCAATACACCCAAAGCAATCATCATAAAAAAGAATGCCGCAACATATAATGCAGACCAAGGTCGATTTGCTATTTGATGTTGTACATGCGTAACATGTTTTGAATGTGCATCAACGCTAGTATGTGCTTCTTCACCATGCCCTTCAGCTGCATGAGCATCCTGACTTGGTGTTACGTGGTGTGCGTCTGCTTCACCGTGTCCACCACCGTGATGTGATTCTTCTGCAAGTAAGTGCTCAACTTCCTCAAAAGATTTATGAGATGTCATAAAACCATATCCAACCCCTAATGCTCCTAAAATCATTAGTATGAAAGAAAATGTCTTTAATTTATTTGAAAATGTATACATATCTATAATAATCTTATCAATCTTACTTTTCTAAATCTGCCTTTAATTGTAACACATACGAAACCACTTGCCAACGTTCTTCTTCTTGCAATTGATTTGCATAAGATCCCATCGCGTTCTTTCCGTAATAAATCGTGTGATAAATACTTCCGGCAGTAATTGCTCTACCCGCATCATCATAACTAGGAATACCTAATATCTTTTCACGTTTTACTAAGTTACCTTGTCCGTTTCCTTTTCCTCCGTGACAAATCCCACAGTAGATGTCGTATAATTCTTTACCTCTATTTAAATCCACTTGAGTTGAATCTAAAGGATTCGCTAACGATGCTTTTGCAAGTTCGTAACCTTCAGTCGTGTTTTCAATATCAAAAGGAATAAACCCTCTTGCTATAGATCCTTCAGCAGGTAATTGTGCTTCAACGCCATCTTTAAATGCCGCTTCACCATAAGTTTCATATCCAGCAGACTCATACATATTCGGCATGAATTGATAGTTAGGCGCTGTACTTTTATTACAAGATACGGCTACAAAAACAACTGCTATTACTAATATTTTAATTAAGCTTTTCATATGTCTTATTAATGGGCTTTATCAACTAAATTAATTTCTACTGCACCAGTTCCAGCAAGCAACGTTTCTATGGCTTCTTGGTTTCCATTTACAGCGATTTCCATTAAGAAATGATCATCTGTAGTTCTTGGGTCTGGATTTTCAGCTTCTTTAAAAGGCCACATTCTACTACGTAAGTAAAATGTAATTACCATTAAGTGGGCCGAGAAAAATACCGTAAGCTCAAACATAATTGGAACAAACGCTGGCATGTTTTCTAAATAGCTAAAGCTAGGTTTACCACCAATATCTTGAGGCCAATCTTCAATCATAATGAAATTCATCATTAAAGTTGCCACAGTCAAACCAATTAAACCGTATATAAATGCTGCAATAGCAATACGAGTTGGCGCAAGTCCCATAGCGTGGTCTAGCCCATGCACAGGAAATGGTGTATAAATTTCTTCTATATGATATCTCTCTGCTTTTACTTTCTTAACAGCAGACATTAAAACATCATCATCCGTATAAATAGCGTGAATTACTTTTGAAGCTTCCATATGCTACTTTTAGTTTTTTGGTTCTTGATTAATTGGTCCTGAAGTTCTTGGATCTGCACCAGTTCCAGATAAACTTTGTCCACTTTCTCTTAATTTCTTGTACTTATCACCTGAAGATTTTAAGATCGTCTTAACTTCCGCTTGTGCAATTACTGGGAATGTTCTAGAATATAATAAGAAAAGTACAAAGAAGAATCCTATCGTTCCAATGAAAATTCCAATATCAACAAACGTTGGAGAGAACATCGTCCATGAAGACGGTAAGTAATCACGGTGTAACGATGTTACAATAATTACGAAACGCTCAAACCACATGCCTACGTTTACCACAATTGAGATAAAGAAAGAGAACATAATACTTGTTCTTAATTTCTTGAACCACATAAACTGTGGTGAGAATACGTTACAAGACATCATCATCCAGTATGCCCAAGCATAAGGACCTGTTGCTCTGTTTAAGAACGCGTATTGTTCGTATTCTACTCCAGAATACCATGCAACGAATAACTCGGTAATATAAGCTACACCAACTATAGAACCTGTAATCATGATTACAATGTTCATTAACTCGATGTGTTGTACTGTAATATAATCTTCAAGGTTACATACTTTTCTCATGATAATAAGAAGCGTATTTACCATGGCAAATCCTGAGAATACCGCACCTGCAACAAAGTAAGGTGGGAAAATCGTAGTATGCCATCCTGGTATCACCGATGTTGCGAAATCGAAAGATACAATGGTATGTACAGAAAGTACTAAAGGTGTTGCTAAACCAGCAAGAACCAAAGACACTTCTTCAAAACGTTGCCAATCTTTAGCACGTCCAGACCAACCAAAACTTAATAAAGCATAAATCTTCTTTTGGAAAGGTTTGATAGCCCTATCTCTTAGCATGGCAAAATCGGGTAATAAACCAGTCCACCAGAAAACTAATGATACCGATAAGTACGTAGAAATTGCGAATACATCCCAAAGTAACGGTGAGTTAAAGTTTACCCATAGCGATCCAAATTGATTTGGAATTGGTAATACCCAATATCCTAACCATGGACGACCCATGTGAATTACTGGAAATAAACCTGCTTGAACAACCGAGAAGATGGTCATCGCTTCCGCGGAACGGTTAATTGCCATTCTCCATTTCTGACGAAATAAGAGGAGTACAGCAGAAATCAGAGTTCCTGCGTGACCAATACCTACCCACCAAACAAAGTTGGTAATATCCCAGGCCCATCCAACAGTCTTGTTAAGACCCCAGACACCAATACCTGTAGTAATGGTATAAATAATACATCCAATTCCCCAAAGGAAAGCTACAAGTGAAATACTAAATACTATCCACCATTGCTTATTTGCTTTTCCTTCTACAGGCCTCGCCACATCCACAGTCACGTCGTGGTAGGACTTATCTCCTGTAACTAAAGGTCTTCTAATAGGTGCTTCGTAATGAGACGCCATAATTATATAATTGATTCTTTAATTAGATTTATGCTTCTGTTGTATTTCTCACTTTAGTTTGATACTGCACATTAGGTTTTGTTCCTACATGCTCTAACAAGTGATACATACGGTTATCTTCTAAAGTTTTTGCAACTTTACTTTCTTTATCATTGATGTCTCCAAATACCATCGCGCCACTGCTACAAGCTGCAGAACATGCTGTTTGAAATTCACCATCTTTAATTACACGTCCGTCACGTTTAGCATCAAGAATCGTTTTCTGTGTCATTTGAATACACATAGAACATTTCTCCATAACACCACGAGAACGTACAACTACGTCTGGGTTTAATACCATACGTCCTAAATCATCATTCATATGATAATCGAACTCATCATTTCCATTGTATAAGAACCAGTTGAAACGACGTACTTTGTACGGACAGTTGTTTGCACAATACCTTGTACCTACACAACGGTTATACGCCATATGGTTCTGACCTTGACGACCGTGAGAAGTTGCTGCCACAGGACATACAGTTTCACAAGGTGCATGGTTACAGTGCTGACACATTACAGCTTGGAAAGCGACCTGAGGGTTATCAGCAGGGTGTTCCATCTCACCGAAACCACCTAAAGATCCTTTTTCTCCAAATAAACCAGAAAAATCTTCTTTTTTAGCGTTATCCTCTTCGAATGTATCATCAGAAGAATAATATCTATCAATACGCAACCAGTGCATATCTCTACTTCTTCTTACTTCTTCCTTACCAACAACTGGCACGTTATTTTCAGCATGACAAGCGATCACACAAGATCCACATCCTGTACATGCATTTAAATCGATAGATAAGTTGAAGTGATGTCCAACAGTACGATCAAATTCATCCCATAAATCAACATCTGGAGATGTTACCGGCGTTTCTTCATGATTTAAAGATACTACAGGAACCGCATTCCAGTGTGCTTTATCTTTTGTGTTGAATACCTCTAAAGTCGTTTCTTTAATGATATCTCCACGTCCCATTAATGTATTATGAAGCTGAACACAAGCAAATTCATGCTCTCCTGAAGCCGGCTCTATAGTTACATTTTGAGTCGTATTAAAATTGTGATATAATGCGAATGCATTTACACCTGTTTGCATTTCTTCTTTTAAACCAGCCGTTCTACCATAACCAAATGATAAACCTACAGAACCTTTAGCCTGACCTGGTTGAATTAATACCGGTGCTTTAACAGTAACTCCGTTTACAGTTACGTTAGCATAACTACCATTTAAGGCACCAGTGGCAACGTGTCTGTTTGATAAACCAAGTTCAGCAGCATCTGCTTTTGAAACGGTTAAATAGTTATCCCAAGATACTCTTGAGATTGGATCTGGAAATTCTTGTAACCATGGGTTGTTAGCTTGTTGACCATCACCCATTCCAGTTTTAGTATATAAACTTAATTCTAGGCCTTTTGATTTAGCTGAAGATGCTAAAGCTTGCGCTGCACCAGACAGTGACGTTCCACTTGTGTCTTCATCTAATTCTACAGCTTCTTCTACTTCTACAGTTGAATTAACAAAGAAACCATCGTGTAAAGCTTTGCTGTAAGACCCTCCACCTAAAATGCCAGCATTCCAAGTAGATTTGATATAATCACTATAAGATTCAGTATTACCAGTCCATGCTAATAAGGCCTCTTGAAATTGTTTTGTATCAAATAACGGACGAATAGTTGGTTGCGTTAAACTATAGTGACCCGTTTTAATTTCAACATCTCCCCAAGACTCCAAATAGTGAGGGGCAGCGGCTAAATATTGCGTATGAGAAGACGTTTCATCTTCCTTCATTGAGAACGCAATAGATAATTGTGTTTTCTTTAAGCCCTCAGCAAAATCTGCTGCATTAGCTAAAGTATATAAAGGATTAACACCACTCATGATAATTGCACCTACTTTACCTGCTTTCATATCAGCAACTAATTGTGCAACATCATTATCGTTACCTTCTTTTGTTTTTATAAGCACATTAGTGTTAAAGGCTTTACTCGCTAAATACTCGTTAAGCTCTAAAACAACAGTTTGCGCATTTACATCTTGAATTCCTGTAACAACAACACCTTTGCTTCCTGCTTTTTTAAGCTGAATCGCAGCGGCTTTCACAGCAGCTTCAACGTTTGCAGGTAAACCTTTTACTGAAACATTGTTTCCAGTAACTAAACTATATAATTTAGCTAAAACTAATTTTTGTTGATTCGGTGAAACCGGAACACGTTTATCGGCGTTGGCACCAGAAAGAGACATATTCGACTCAAACTGAATGTGACGAGACATTTTACCATGATCAGGCACTCTGTTTTTAGCATATCCAGCATCAAAACCGCCACCTTGCCAATCTCCTAAGAAATCTGCACCAACAGAAACAACAGTCATGGCTTCAGAAAAATCATAATCTGCTAATCCGCGTTTGTTATATTTCTTTTGAAAAGCTTGAACAGCAGCAAATTCAGAAACAGCATCATAAACCACATGGTTTACATTACCGTAAACTTCAGTAAATTCTGAAACTAATTTTCTTGTAGAAGGACTTGCATAACTCTGTGTTAATAACACAATAGATTTACCAGACGCTTTTACATTGTTTAAACCTTTTGTAGTTTCGGCATTAAAATCGTCCCAAGACATTGAAGCACCTTCTTTTTTAGGCCCTTGAACTCTTAAGCTGTCATACAAACCTAAAACTGATGCATTCACTCTGGCATTAGCACTACCGTTGGTAGCAGCCAAAGTATTGTTCTCAATTTTTATTGGACGACCTTCACGCGTTTTAACCAAAACACTAGCAAAATCAAAACCATCTGCAATTGTAGTTGCATAGTAGTTGGCAACTCCTGGAATAATTTCTGTTGGCTGAACAACATAAGGAATCGCCTTTTTAACAGGACCCTCACAAGCCGCTAAAGAAGCAGCCGCTGTACTGAAACCAACATATTTTAAGAAATCACGACGTGTTGTAGAACTAGCCTCTAACGCATCTTTATCTCCTAAAAACTCATCAGTAGGAATCTCTGCTACAAACTCGTTTTGTTTAAGCGTCTCAACAATAGAGCTATTTTCGTTTAGCTCTTCAACACTTTTCCAGTATTTCTTGTTTGATGACATATTATATAATTGAATTACTTCTTATTTATTATTACTTTGAGTTTTCCGCCTCCGCGAAAAAGAAAAACTATTCTTTTAGTAGTGACACTTACCACATTCCAGACCACCCATTTCGGCAGCTGTTAAATTCTCTACACCGTACTTTTTAGATAACTCGGCATGAATTTTTTCGTAATATGCATTATCCTTAACATTTACGTCTGTATCTCTATGACAGTTAATACACCACCCCATAGTTAAAGGCGCATGTTGGTAAACAACTTCCATCTCTTCCACAGGACCGTGACATGTTTGACATTCAACTCCAGCAACAGTAACGTGTTGTGAGTGGTTGAAATAAGCGAAATCTGGTAAGTTATGAATACGCACCCATTTTACCGGTTGTGCTTCACCTGTATATTTTTGATCGGCATCACTCCATCCTGCAGCTTTGTATAGCTTTTGGATTTCACCATCGTAGAATTCTTTAGAGTATTCTGCTGATGTTTCTCCATTATATTCGTAAACTGATTTATGACAGTTCATACATACATTTAAAGACGGAATCCCTGAAGTTTTACTAACTCTTGCAGATGAGTGACAATATTTACAATCAATACCATTATCACCAGCATGCACTTTATGCGAAAAGTGTATAGGCTGAACGGGTTGATATCCTTGATCAACTCCAACTTGCATTAAGTAACCAAAAGCGAAATATGCACTAGTAAGCAAAAAGAAGATAGCAACAACAATCATTAAAAATTGATTTTGCACAAATGCTTTCCATAATGGTGTTTTACCAGTTTCAGTTTCTAATTCGATATTTTGAGCTGCTGCGAAACGACGTAATGTTTTATTCACCAAGTACAATCCAATGGCTAATAAAATAAAAAGTATTGCAAGAGCACCTAATATAAGTTCGTTTGAAATACCATCAGAAGATCCCGCTGCAGCAACTGGAGCAGCACCCGCAGCCGGAGCTGGAGCAGCTTTCTTTTCTTCAGCAGTATAAGCCAAGATATTATTTAGGTCTTCATCAGACAACTGAGGAAATGCAGTCATTGCAGCACCACCATATTCGTTGTACACTTTATTTGCATACGAATCTCCAGATTTAATTACACCTGAACTGTTACGAATCCATGCATGAATCCAATCACGGTCTAAACCTTCGTCTTCAGACAAGCGCGTCTCTACGTGGCGTAATGCCGGACCAGTCATTTTTTTGTCCAATTGATGACAAGCAGCACAATTGGCATTAAATAAAGATTTCCCTTTTGCTGCATCGCCTTCCTGAGCTGAAAGCGAGCTTGTAAACGCTAATAATACAATTAAGCTTAAACGAAGAAAGTTTCTACTTAATTTACGGTGAATCACCTTTCTCATATTGTTGGTTAAATTAACTTCTTAACTTTTGGTATGACTTTTGTCATTTTATAAACAAAAACCATAGCTATAAAATCTCTCGCAAAAGTAATATTTAAACTCGATTACCAAAATACTAAAGAACTGTTAACAGTTAATTTAGAGAGATTCTAAATAATAATTATAACCACTTTTAAGTTTAATAAATTTACATTTGTATAAACACATAAGAAATATGATTTTGAAAAAATTTCGTTCGATATTTTATTTAAGCCTATGCGCTTTATTTACAACATTTTACACATATGCGCAGGAAGGTCGAGTGACCATAAACCAAGACGCAAACATTCCGAAATTATTAGAATTGAAAAAAAGCATGAACGATGAAGATGCTGATCGTTACAAAATTCAGATCTATAATGGCAATCGACAAGATGCATATGCAGCAAAAAGTGAGTTTAATTCTGTGTTTTCTGACTGGTCTTCGAGCATTCACTTCGAACAACCAAACTTTAAAATTTGGGTTGGCAATTTTAGAACACGCTTAGAAGCCGATCGTGCGTTAAAAAGAATTAAAAAGGAATTCTCTGGCGCTTTTATATTTAGACCAAAAAAATAACAGAAGCATAGACATCATTGATTAAAAAAGGAGGCTTAGAATTTAATTCTAAGCCTCCTTTTTTTTTAAAACATTATTACTTCCACCGGTATTCAGACCGTCCTCTTAATTCATTTTCAATTTCAAGAAGTCGATTGTATTTAGCAATTCTCTCTCCTCGACATGCCGACCCGGTTTTCAGATGACCACCGTCCATTGCAACCGCAAAGTCTGCAAGAAAAGTGTCTTCAGTTTCTCCAGAGCGATGAGACAAAAAGTACCTCCAACCTGCTTCTCGACACATCCTCACAGCTTCTATAGTTTCAGTAACTGTTCCTATTTGATTTAATTTTATCAAGGCTGAGTTACAAGCGCCTAATTCTATTCCTTTCTTGATGTATTTTGTATTTGTTACAAAATTATCATCACCAACTACTTCAATTTTATCTCCAAATCGTTTAGTAAAGGATACATAACCATCCCAGTCTCCTTCTGAAACAGGATCTTCCCAAAGAATTATAGGGTATTTATCTATCCATTCGGCACTTTTTTCTAGAAGGTCTGCAGTTTTCATTTTTCCAAGACCTGACCATGACAAATCATAATTGTCATCTAAATTCGGAGAAAAAGAATTAGCCGCACTATCTATAGCTATGGATAAATCAATACCGGGTTTGTATCCAGTTTTTTCAATAGCATCAATAATGAGCTCTATTGCCGCTTCATTACTCTCACAATTTGGAGCAAATCCTCCTTCATCACCTACACTTGTAGCTAAGCCTTTTTTCTTTAAAACTCCCTTAAGAACATGGAAAGTTTCGGCTACATACCGTAGTCCCTCTTTAAATGAAGGTGCGCCATGAGGTACTAGCATAAATTCTTGAAAATCTACGCTGTTATCGGCATGTTCTCCCCCGTTTAAGATATTCATGCATGGTACTGGTATTCTGACTGAATTCACTCCCCCAAGGTATTGATACAATGGAAGTCCACTTGATTGGGCTGCTGCTTTTGCCACAGCCATTGACACCCCTAAAATAGCATTGGCTCCTAGTTTTGATTTATTATCTGTTCCATCTAACTCAATCATCGAATAATCAATGTCTTTTTGGTCGTTGACATTTTTACCAATTAGCACTTTGGCAATATGATTATTTACATTATCAACAGCTTTTTGAACACCTTTGCCACCATATCTTTTGCCACCATCTCTAAGCTCATTTGCCTCATTTTTTCCAGTAGAGGCACCAGAAGGAACGGACGCTACAGACCTTATTCCGTTATTTAATTCAACATAGGTGCGAACGGTAGGGTTACCCCTAGAATCCAAAATTTCTAGGCTTGAGATTGATTTAATAGTATTATTCATAATTCCTATTTATTTGTAGTCAAAACAGTTACGGGAAATCCGTTATATTCATTTTGGACTAAAGTTAAAATTAATTATTAGTAATATGATGGTAATATCATTAACAAATTTATCAATTTTAATTGAAATTTGAGTTTTTTTCGATTAATAAAGGACTTAAAGCAACATTTATTTTATATGTAAAACCGTCCTACGAAGTCCTTTCAGGACCAAATACACCTCAAATTATCTCCAATTTTATATATTATTCAAGAATCAAGCATAAAAAAAGCACCTCATTAAAAATGAGGCGCTTTTTTATTATTATTGAATGTTGCTAAGTTTATTTCAACTTCTTCTTAACTTCTACTTCATGGAAGGCTTCTATAACATCGCCTTCTTGAATGTCGTTGTAGTTTTTAATTTGCATACCACAATCATATCCTTTAGACACTTCTCTTGCATCATCTTTGAAACGCTTTAATGACGTTAATTCACCAGTGTAAACAACCACACCATCACGTATTAAACGAATACCTGCATTTCTAAGTATTTTACCATTAGTAACCATACAACCAGCAATCGATCCGATTTTAGATACTTTGAAAATCTCTCTAATCTCTGCAGTACCAAGAATTTCTTCTTTAAGCTCTGGAGATAACATACCTTCCATCGCATCTTTAAGATCGTTAATCGCATCGTAGATGATAGAATAAGTTCTGATATCAATTTCTTCCTTATCAGCAATCATTCTAGCATTTCCAACAGGA
Source organism: Pseudotamlana agarivorans (assembly GCF_018860245.1). Taxonomy (GTDB): domain Bacteria; phylum Bacteroidota; class Bacteroidia; order Flavobacteriales; family Flavobacteriaceae; genus Pseudotamlana; species Pseudotamlana agarivorans_A. The sequence continues at coordinate 197,823 of NZ_JAHKPD010000012.1, read as the reverse complement.
CGTACATTAAATCCAACGATAATCGCATCGGAAGCCGAAGCTAATAATACGTCACTTTCGGTAATTGCACCAACACCTTTATGTAAGATATTCACTTGAATTTCTTCAGTAGATAATTTCTGGAAAGAATCTGTTAATGCTTCTACAGAACCATCCACATCACCTTTAAGGATGATATTCAATTCTTGGAAGTCACCAAGCGCGATACGACGACCAATTTCATCTAATGTAATATGACGTTGTGTTCTAACAGATTGCTCACGTTGTAATTGGGCACGTTTTGATGCAATTTGTTTCGCTTCACGCTCGTCTTCAAAAACATTAAACTTATCACCCGCTTGAGGTGCACCATCTAATCCTAAGATAGATACTGGTGTTGAAGGTCCAGCTGCAACGACATCATTACCGCGTTCATCATGCATGGCTTTTACTTTACCACTATGCTGACCAGCTAATACGTAATCACCAACTTTAAGTGTTCCTGCTTGCACTAAGATAGTTGAAACGTATCCACGACCTTTATCTAAGAATGCTTCTACAACAGTACCTTGTGCTAACTTATTTGGATTTGCTTTGAGCTCTAATAATTCAGCTTCAAGCAATACTTTTTCTAATAATTCTTTAACCCCTGTTCCAACCTTAGCTGAAATATCATGAGATTGTATTTTACCACCCCAATCTTCAACTAAAAGGTTCATTTGTGCTAAACCATCTTTAATTTTCTCTGGATTGGCATCAGGTTTATCAATTTTATTGATTGCAAAAACAATTGGTACTCCCGCAGCTTGTGCATGCGAAATAGCTTCTTTTGTTTGCGGCATGATATCATCATCTGCTGCTGCAACAATAATAGCTATATCGGTAACTTGTGCACCACGAGCACGCATCGCTGTAAAGGCCTCGTGACCTGGTGTATCCAAAAACGCAATTTTTTGTCCGTTTTCTAACTCTACACCATAAGCACCAATATGTTGTGTGATTCCCCCAGACTCACCAGCAATTACATTCTCTTTACGGATGTAATCTAAAAGCGATGTTTTACCGTGATCAACGTGTCCCATTACAGTAACAATTGGCGCACGAAGTTTTAAGTCTTCAGGTTTATCTTCAACTTCTTCTATTGATTCTTCAATATCTGCAGTAACGAATTCCACTTGATATCCGAATTCATCAGCAACAATAGATAAGGTTTCAGCATCTAAACGTTGGTTCATCGTTACCATCATACCAAGCGACATACACGCCGATATAATTTGTGTCACACTAACATCCATCATCGTCGCCATTTCACTAGCCGTAACAAATTCTGTTACCTTGATGATTTTGCTTTCAGCTGCTTCGATTTGTTGATCGATTTCAGTCTGCTCTCTATGTTTATCTCTCTTATCTCTTCTGTTTTTAGCCCCTCTACCTTTGCTAGATTTCCCTTGAAGTTTTTCAAGTGTTTCTCTAACTTGTTTCTTTACATCTTCCTCAGAAGGCTCTTCTTTAACAATGTTACGTCTGCCTTGACCTGGACCACCTGGTTTACCTTTAAAACGATCGTTCCCACCAGATCTACCACCAGGTCTGTTTTGACCTCCTGTGTTTGGTGCTCCAGCTTTACTGATACGACGACGTTTTTTCTTAGCATCTCCTGGCTTAGAGTCTGTTTTCTTCTCTACCTTCTTTTTAGGCTTATTAAACTGCGATAAATCAATTTTATCTCCAGCAATTTTAGGACCTGTAAGTTTTTGGTATTGCGTTTTAACTTTCTCTTCTACAACTGGGTTTCCTTCCTCGTCAACTTTTCCAGTAGCTTCTGCGGTAACAGGAGCTGTTTCTTTAGTTGGAGGGGTCTTTGCAGGTGTTTCTTTTTTAGGAGCTTCCGCCTTAACGGGAGCTTCTTTTTTAGGTTCCACCTCAACCTTTTTATTAGTCACTGGTTTTAAACCAATTTTAGGAGCCTGAGCTTTAATAACTTCTGGCTCTTTTGCAACTTCCTCTTTCTTTTCAGCAACAGGTTCTGCTTTAGCAGGCGTTTCTTTTTTCTCAACAGCAGGAGCTTCTTCAACTTGCTTCTTAGGATTTAAGTCAATTTTTCCAACCTGCTTTGGTCCTGAAAGCGTATTTGAGGCTTTTATAATCTCCTCCTGCTTGGCTTTTTCTATGGCTTCTTGAGCTTTCTGCTTCGCTTCCAATTCTTTTTCACGCTTAATACGTAAATCTTCCTTTTCCTTTTGCTTAGCTTCACTAACTTCTTGCGACTTCACCTTTTTATTAGCATCCGTCTCAAAACCATCTGAAAGAATCTTATAAGTTTCCTCAGAAATTTTCGTAGTGGGACGCTTCTCTATTTCCACGCCTTTAGAATCCAAAAATTCTACGGCACGATCTAGAGAGATGTTAAGCTCGCGTAATACTTTATTTAATCTAATTGTTTCAGCCATAAATCGCCTTTAAAATACTCAAATATATACATTATACCGCATTGGGCATAACAAACATGCAAATCTGCACTTAATTTTTACTAGTCTTCAAACTCTTCTCTAAGAATTCGAATCACTTCATTTATTGTTTCCTCCTCTAAATCTGTTCTTTTCACCAAGTCGTTAACGTCTTGTTCAAGAATACTTTTAGCGGTATCTAATCCTGCTTTACTAAATTCTGCGATAATCCAATCTTCGATTTCATCAGAGAATTCACTTAATTCTACATCTTCTTCAGCACCTTCTCTAAACACATCAATTTCATAACCAGTTAACTGACCAGCTAAACGAATGTTGTGACCTCCACGACCAATCGCTTTACTTACCTCTTCTGGTTTTAGAATAACCTCAGCACGTTTTGCTTCTTCATCAAGTTTTACTGAAGTTACTCTTGCTGGACTTAATGCTCTAGTAATGAATAATGCTAAGTTACTGGTGTAATTGATAACATCGATATTTTCGTTTCCTAATTCACGAACAATACCATGAATTCTAGAACCTTTCATACCTACACAAGCGCCTACTGGATCAATTCTATCATCATAAGAATCTACAGCTACTTTTGCTTTTTCACCTGGAATTCTAACCACGTTTTTAATTGTGATTAACCCGTCAAAAACTTCTGGAATTTCTTGTTCAAATAATTTTTCTAAGAACACAGGAGAACTTCTTGACATGATAATTGTAGGTTTTGCACCTTTAAGCTCTACACCGTCAATAACACCTCTTACATTATCTCCTTTTCTAAAGAAATCTGAAGGAATTTGTTTATCTTTTGGTAATACGATTTCGTTTCCTTCATCGTCTAATAGAATTACTGCTCTATGACGAATGTGATGTACTTCTGCCGTATAAATCTCGCCTACTAAATCTTTAAATTGCTTATAAATTATAGTATTATCGTGCTCATGAATCTTCGAGATTAGGTTTTGACGTAAAGCTAAAATAGCACGTCTTCCTAAATCGATAAGTTTTACTTCTTCAGACACATCTTCTCCAACCTCGAAATCAGGCTCAATTTTACGAGCTTCAGTAAGTGTAATTTCTTGATTTGGTTCTTCTACCTCACCATCAGCAACTACAACTCTATTTCTCCATATTTCTAAATCACCTTTATCTGGATTTACAATAATATCAAAATTATCATCATCACCAAATTTCTTTTTTAAGGCGCTTCTAAATACATCTTCTAAGATTGCCATTAACGTCACTCTGTCAATTAGCTTATCGTCTTTGAATTCTGAAAAAGATTCAATTAACGCGATATTTTCCATAACTCTTTTAAATTAAAATTTAATCATAACTTTTGCTTCTACAATATCTTTATAAGGAATCTGCGCTTCCTTTACCACAGTAACTTTCCCCTTACCTACTGGCTTAGGTTCACGAGCTTTCCATGTTAAGGTAATCGCTTCTTCGGTTGCTTCAGTAAGCGTTCCTTCTATCTCTTCAACACTTGTTTTTACTTTAAGTGTTCTATCTAGATTTTTTTTATACTGACGATTGTGTGTTAAAGGAGAAGCGGCCCCTGCAGACATCACTTCTAATGAGAAATCTTCTTCCTCACGATCTAAGTCAGCTTCTATGGCGCGACTTATATATATACAGTCTTCAACTAACACTCCTGAATCACCATCAATAATTACTTTAATGTGATTCTCACTATTTATAGAAAAATCAATAAGAAACAGGTCCGATCTTTCAATCAGTGCTTCATCTAATAATTCTGCAACTTTCTTTTTAAACATTTTTAGTATAAAAAGAGGGGACTTTACGTCCCCTCATATCCTTATTTTCGCCTTTCAACGGTGCAAATATACAATATTATATTGATTTTTAAAGGAATATTTCATATTTTAGGGGTAACCAATATTTACCACTCAAAACGCTAACAAAAACAAACGAACCATTTTACATCAATTTTAAATTCAATATTAATATCGAATAAAAATTAAGACTTATGAACAAAATACTCGTACCTACAGATTTTTCAGAGCAAGCTGAAAACGCTTTAAAAGTAGCAACACAGTTGGCTAAAAAACATGATTGTGAAATTCACTTGTTACACATTCTAGATTTACCGCTACATCAAATTGACCCAGTTAACGCCAGTAGTTTCTCTTCTGGTCCGGAAGCCTTATTCTTTATGAAATTGGCAAAAAAAAGATTTGATGACTTATTAAACCAGGACTACCTAAAAGGACTAAAAGTTTTTAGCACTATAGATTTTCATGAAATCTATAGCGGTATTTCCGATCAATGTAAAAAACACGATATTGACCTTGTTGTTATGGGTTCAAATGGCTCTAGTGGCATAGAAGAAATTCTTATTGGTAGTAACACAGAAAAAGTAGTTAGACATTCTGATGTTCCTGTTCTGGTTATTAAAAAAGCCCATGAACATTTTGAAATAAGCAATTTTGTCTTTGCTTCAGATTTCACAGCAGAAAACCAATCTGCCTACAAAAAGGCTTTAAAATTTGCAGAATTGTGGGAAGTTAAAATGCATTTACTTTTAGTGAATACACCTAACAGATTTATTACAACTAAAGAAGCTAATGCTCGCATTAAGAAGTTTACTAGTATTTTTAATTCTGAAAATTACAAAATAAACATCTACAACGATGATACTATTAAAAAAGGGATCGTCAATTTTAGTTACGAAATAGATGCTGATTTAATTGGACTGAGCACCCACGGCAGAAAGGGCATCTCTAATTTCTTTAACGGAAGCATAAGTGAAGATCTAGTAAATCATGCTAACCGTCCAGTTCTAACATTTAAAATATAATTCGTAAAAACAAAATGCTTTAAATAAAAAAAGTCTTCCTAAATAAGGAAGACTTTTTTGTTGGCCTACTAGGGCTCGAACCTAGACTCTTTGGTACCAAAAACCAACGTGTTGCCAGTTACACCATAGGCCATTCGTGTAATGAGGGTGCAAATTTAGAATAAAGTTTTAGTTCTGCAAACATTTTTTTAAAATTTTTTTCTCTAAAACTTAAGCTTTCTATAAAATCATTTGCGATACCATATTTATTCTTAAATTCGCAATGCAAAAAATATAAGATATACATGGCACATTTTGACTATAAAAAATGGAATACCATTTTAGGTTGGTTTTCTTTTTTAATAGCACTTACCACCTACAGTTTAACAGTAGAACCAACAGTAAGTTTTTGGGATGCAGGAGAATACATTTTAACATCGGCTAAATTAGAAGTTGGACATCCTCCAGGAGCACCGTTATTTCAAATGCTTGGTGCCTTTTTCTCTATGTTTGCCTTAGAACCTTCACAAATTGGTTTTATGATGAATATGATGAGTGCTGTAGCCAGTGCCTTTACAATCCTATTCATGTTTTGGACCATCACTTTATTACTAAAAAAGATGGTTTCTAACCACGAAACACCTTCTAAAAGTAAAGCTATAGCTATTTTAGGAAGCGGTTTAGTTGGAAGTTTAGCCTTTACTTTTACTGATTCTTTCTGGTTTAACGCTGTTGAAACGGAAGTTTATGCAATGGCTACCTTAATCATGTCGGTTTTATTTTGGTTAGGTTTACGTTGGGAACAAGATATGGACAAGCCTCGTGGTAACCGTTGGTTGATTTTAATCGCTTTCATAATCGGACTCTCTTTTGGAGTACACTTTATGGGTTTATTAACCATTCCTGCCATTGGATTGATTTACTACTTTAAAAATTATAAAACCGTCACATTAAAAAACTTTATAATAGCAAACATTGCTGCTGTTGGCATCCTATTATTTGTATTCAAATTGCTTGCTCCTAATATTCTTAAAATTTTCAGTGTTTTTGAAATCTTCTTTGTGAACACCGTAGGCATGCCGTTTAACTCAGGATCTATTATTGCTGGTATTTCATTAGTAGCCTTAATTTATTACGCCCTAAAATATACACGTAAAAAAGAATACGTCCATTTAAACACAGGAATCCTTTGTATAACTTTCGTTATTATTGGTTTCGCAACATGGATTATGTTACCTATTCGAGCCAACGCCAATGTTGTTGTAAACGAAAATAACCCAAACAGTGCGAGAGAATTATTAGCGTATTATAACTTAGAACAGTATCCTGAAACTCACCTGTTTTATGGCCCGCAATTTACAGATCAGTACGCCTATTTGGATGACAACAACCCATACATTGACGATAAACCTAATTACGAAAAAGACGAAGAAGCAGGTAAATATGTCATTGTAAACGATTATAAAAACGCAAGACAGAACTATAATTCAAAACACGCTTCTATCCTACCCCGTATGTGGAGTACTGAGCATGCCGAAAACTATATGATGTTTTCTGGTTTTTTAGAATTTAAACTAAAACCAGAATATCAGATGAAAAACGAATTGCGTGGTGCTGTGGCTAATTTTAGAAACGATGTGGCTCAAGGCAATGTCGATTACAAAGATTACCATAACTTCCTAAAGCAATTTAAAGATTACATCGACATAGAAAAGCCTTCGCTATTTAGCAACATTACTTATTTACTTGAATATCAACTAGGTTATATGTATTGGCGCTATTTTATGTGGAATTTCACTGGAAGACAGGATGATATTCAAGGACGCTACGATAACCACGGTAACTGGCTGTCTGGAATTAATTTTATTGATGAATGGCATTTAGGGTTGCCTCAAGAAAACCTACCCAGTGATGTTGAAAACAATAAAGCGAGAAATACCTATTACTTCCTTCCACTTATATTAGGGCTTCTAGGTTTCTTCTTCCTATTTAATAGGGACAAAAAAATATTTTGGATCATGCTGGTCTTTTTCCTATTCACGGGAATCGCCATCCAAGTTTATACGAATGTTAGACCATTTGAACCTAGAGAACGTGATTATTCGGTAGTAGGTTCTTTCTATGTGTTCGCCCTATGGATTGGATTTGGCGTCTATTCCATATATGAATTTACTAAAAATTACATCCCTAAATCAATGGCCGCACCAATAATAAGTGCCCTATGCTTGATTTTGGTTCCAATTAATTTAGCAGCTAACAACTGGGATGATCATGACCGTTCTGGAAAATACACAGCCAACTCTATGGCAAAAATGTATTTAGATTCTTGTGCAGAAAATGCCATTTTATTCACCATTGGAGATAACGACACCTTTGCGCTTTGGTACGCTCAAGAGATTGAAGGCTACAGAACCGATGTGCGTGTGGTAAATACCAGTTTATTTCAAACGGATTGGTATATCGACCAAATGAAGCGAAAAGCTTACGAGAGCGACCCAATACCGTCACAACTTACACACGATTTATACCGTTATGGCACGAATGATTATATTATTATTCAACCCGTAATTAAAGACACTATAACAGTCAAGACATTTTTAGGCTTTATTTCTGATGATAACCCTAAAACCAAATACAAACACGTTTTAGAAAACCAAGGTGTTGATCTTTCCCAAGTAAGAAGTCAGGATGCTAATGCCTCTTATATGCCAACACCTCATTTACGTATTCCTGTAGACAAGGAGAATGTTTTAAAATCTGGTGTTGTAAAAGCTAAGGATGCAGACAAAATTGTTCCGCATATTGATATTACTGTAAGCGGAGGCGCCTTATACAAAAACAGGTTACTTATGCTAGACATTGTAGCCAACAACGAATGGAAACGTCCTATCTATTTCACCGGCGGAAGCTTTGGTGACGATGATTACCTTTGGATGAAAGACTACCTGCAACTTGATGGTTTATGCTATAAATTAACACCAATTAGAACACCTATCGATAAATCAAATCCATTCGACATGGGTCGTGTAGACAGCGATTTAATGTATGAAAAGGTTAAAAATTGGTATTGGGGTAATAGTGGAAGTCCAGATATTTACCACGATGTTGAAACTAGAAAAAACTCAATCACTTACCGTGGAAACTTAGCGCGTTTGGGTGAACAATTAATTAACGAAGGAAAACTGGATAAGGCTGAAGAAATAGCAGACATCGCCATGAAAAACATGCCTGTAGAATACTTTGGTTATTACACCCTTTTAGAACCTTATATTAGTTTGTACTATGAGGTAGGGAATAAAGAAAAAGCCAGACAGTTATTTAAAGAGGTAGCGGCTAAATACCAAGAAAACCTAAGTTATTATAGTGGTTTAAAAATTGACAATCAAGAGCGTTTATTTGAAGATATCTACACCGATATTCAACGTTATAAAGGTTTAATTGATGTTTTAATTGAATACGATGTTAAATTTGCTGAAGGTGAAGGTGAGGTTTTCAACAACCACTTACGTGCTTTTAACCATTTTTATGGTGATGAAGAACCAGAAGCAGCCCCTATAGAAACCACGATCCCAAAGGAATCAAACGATGGTAATCACGTTAAAGATAGCATCAAATAATTTATAAATTAAGGTCATGCCCTTAATTCCTGCAAAAGTTCCGATAGTAGTAAAAAAGATGTTCCCAAATTATATTTGGGACATCCCTACTAGCGAAAAAACCATCTATCTCACTTTTGATGATGGCCCAACTCCAGAGATTACCCCTTGGACTTTAGAGGCCCTAAAAAAACACGAGGCCAAAGCCACATTTTTTTGCATTGGAAATAATATAGAAGAACATCCTAATATTCTTCAAGACATTTTAAAGGATGGTCATGCCATTGGAAACCACACCTTCAATCATGTTAAAGGTTGGAACACAAAAACATCCGATTATATTGCAGAAGTTATAAAAACACAAGGCATCATGGACTCTAAAATCCATACAACAAAGTCTGCGAATTTATTTAGACCACCTTACGGCAGAATAAAACCCAGCCAAGGCAAAAAACTATTAGCCTTACACTACAAGATTATCATGTGGGATATTTTATCTTTTGATTGGGAACAATCTGTAAGTCCGGAAGCCTGCTTAAACAACGTTGTTTCTCAAGCCACCAATGGAAGCATCATTGTTTTTCACGACAGCGTAAAAGCTTCAAGAAACATGCAATATGCACTCCCTAAAGTTTTAGAATATTATAGTAAAAAAGGATTTTCATTTAAGGCTCTAGCCTTTTAAATATAGTCTTGAATAATACCTATAAGTGTATTGGCATCTTGCTCTCCGCTATATCGCCATTTCATTTCACCATCTTTATAGATAATTAGTGTTGGCTGTGATTTTACACGTAAAGCATCGGCAAGCTCTTTATTTTTTTCAATATCAATTTTAATCACTTTAGCCTTATCACCCAAAGCTGCAGCCACATCTCTTAAGGTAAGATGCATGGCCTCCGATTGTTTATTCCATGCTGTGTAAAAATCTAACAAGACTGGAATTTTCACATCTATAAGTTCACCAAATTTTGACATACTTTCTAGTTTATTAATCAGATACATTAACTAAAAATTAAGCCGTTTAGTCTAAATAAGACCAACAACTTTATGTTATTCGTTTTAATGCATTACTATAAAAATAAGCAATTTCTATTCAAAAGCAACATTTATAGATAATTATGCAGGTGCTGCACCCTTTTTTAGCTCAATAACCGTAATTTCAGGCCAAATACCAACACGCCCAGGGAAGGCGAGATAGCCAAATCCGCGATTTACATTAATGTATTGCCCCATTTCCTCGTAAATCCCTGCCCAATACTTATAGCGCCACTTCGCAGGACTCCAACGAAACCACCCAGGAATTTCAATACCAAACTGCATCCCGTGGGTATGGCCGCTTAAGGTTAAATGGTAATGATAATCGTCTTGAATCACTTTCTTTTCCCAGTGCGTTGGGTCGTGACTCATAAGAATTTTAAAATCGTCTGCCTTAACATGCTCTGAGGCCTTCTTTAAATCACCAGCCTGTTTAAAGCCGCCCGAACCCCAGTTCTCAACACCAACTAAAGCAATACGTTCGCCGTTTTTCTCTAAAAATTTAGTTTCATTTAATAACATGTTAAAACCTATATCCTTTTGAATGGCCTTTAGTTCCTCTAAATTCTGTTTTTTAGCAGCATCAGAGTCCCACTTCACATAATCGCCATAATCATGGTTTCCAAGTACAGAATATAAACCATCCTTAGCTTTTAATTTTCCAAAAACAGGTTTGTAAGGCACTAATTCTTCTGCCTTATTATTCACTATATCACCCGTAAAAAGAATGACGTCACTGGCTTGTTCATTAATTAAATCCACAGCATATTTCACCTTCTCCATATCATCAAAACTCCCTGAGTGAATGTCACTAATTTGTGTGAGTTTATACCCATGAAAGGCTTCTGGTAAATCTTCAAAATACATGGTATATTTTAAAACCTTATAATTATAACGGCCTTTATAAATGCCATAAATTATAGATGCCAAAGGTATGGCCGCAATACCCAAAGCAAGTTTGCTAATAAACTGACGTCTTGATGTAAAGAAATCGCCTTTAGCAGCATCTCCAACCGTAAAATATCTATAAATGGCATGTGGCACACGAAAAACATCTTCCATAAACATCATGCCAACTAAAAAAATAAAAGGCACCATGGTCGCAATTAAAAACCCTACGGCATAACCATGAGCATGCGAAAAGCCATCACTTCTATTAAACCCATAGAAATGAAATACGAAATTACCCAAAACAAAAAGAGTGATTACCCAGTATAAAATTTGAAGTATGTTATTTTTCGTTACTGTTTTAAATGCTTGAAATGCATAAAAATCGGCTACTAGAAAAATGGTAATAAAAATAATCCAACGCAACATTTTATTTTTTTGCTAAAGATAGTCGTATTATCAGGGAATAAATTACGAACAGAATGTATTTAACGAATCGTTAAGAGTTGTAGTGGTTTAAATAAAACTGAAAAGTGAATAATGAAAAAAATTGACGGAAGACCGAAGACGGAAGTTGTCGTTCCTAACGAAAGGCGGAATCGTTTAATTTAAAAACGGTTTAAGTATATTAAAAGTTCACCTACTATTACACGAATCAACAAATAAACGTATAAATCGTAATGAAATCAGAAGTTAAAAGTTCTGTTAATGCTCAAAGGTCAACAGTTTCAAACCTAGTCGTCAGTTCAACGGTTAAACGAATCAACAGATAAACAGTTCCAGTCGCAGTTTTCAGTCCCAGTCCCAGTCACACGGTTAAACGGTTAAACGGTTAAACAGTTAAACAAATAAACGCATAAACAATTTTCAAATAAAAGTGAATAATGAAAAATTGACGTATTGTCAACGGTCTCCCGTCTTCGGTCAAAGTTTTCAGTTCGATCTCCCCGGTCTGCCAACAGGAAGGTTCTGAATGACAAAATCAAAATATTCTTAGTTTTATGTCCATTTACAGATACGCAGAAATTTGCTTATCCGCAGTAAAGCTCCACAATATAAACCATCATTTTAAGCCTAAGATTTTGTAGTTTTGGTTTTCTATCAAAACAAACAAAATGTCAGATCAAAAACGTCTTTTTTTAGTCGATGCTTACGCATTAATTTTCCGTGGTTATTATGCTTTTATAAAAAATCCAAGAATAAACTCTAAAGGCGAAGACACCTCTGCCATCATGGGTTTTATGAACTCGTTATTGGACGTTATTAAACGTGAACGCCCAGATCATTTAGCGGTTTGTTTTGATAAAGGCGGTAGCGCCGATCGTGTTGAAATGTTTGAAGCCTACAAGGCCAATCGCGACGAAACCCCAGAAGGTATAAAAACAGCAGTGCCCTATATCTATGAAATTTTAAAGGCCATGCACATTCCTATCATGGTGAAGGAGGGCTACGAAGCCGATGATGTTATAGGAACTCTAGCCAAGCAAGCTGAAAAAGACGGTTACCAAACCTTTATGGTGACACCAGATAAAGATTTTGCACAGTTAGTTTCTGAAAACATATTTATGTACCGCCCCGTTTTTGGAGGTGGATATGAAACTTGGGGCATCCCAGAAGTACAGAAAAAATTTGAGGTTACAGATCCTCTACAGGTTATTGACTTTTTAGGCATGATGGGTGATGCCAGTGATAACATCCCTGGATTACCCGGAGTAGGCGAAAAAACAGCAAAAAAGTTTATTGCGCAGTTTGGCAGTATGGAAGGCTTATTGGCCAATACCGATCAGCTTAAAGGCAAGATGAAAGAAAAGGTGGAAGCGAATGGTGAATTGGGTTTACTGTCTAAAAAACTAGCGACAATTATGCTGGATGTTCCGGTAGATTTTAATGCTGAAGACTTTGAAATGTCTGAACCTGACATCCCAAAAGTGACGGAGATTTTCCAAGAATTAGAATTTAGACGTTTAATCGATAATTTCGTAAAAACCTTCGCGACCGAAATCCCTACAACGGCAAGCTCAAGCCCAACTAAAGCTTCAGAGGTTTCGGAAACAAAGGAAACACCGAAAGAAACCAAAGCAGCTGGAGCAGGGCAATTCTCATTGTTTGGTGCAGATCCCACTTCCGCGGAAGCGCCAACAGCAAATACTTTCGAGCGCAAAAACTTAACGAATACATCACATTTCTACCAAAGCGTGGCATCGGGCATGGCCACAAAATTGTTTATTAAAAACTTAATGAACCAAACCAGCGTGTGTTTTGATACCGAAACTACAGGTTTAAACCCGCTAACAGCAGAATTGGTGGGTATTGCATTTTCATGGGAAATTGGTAAAGGTTTTTACCTGCCTTTTCCTGAAGATAAAGCCGAAGCTCAAGAATTGATAGAACTACTGCGTCCGTTTTTTGAAGATGAAAACATTGAAAAGGTTGGTCAGAATTTAAAATACGACATTAAAGTTTTAGCGAAATACAACTTAACCGTGAAAGGTAAATTGTTCGATACCATGTTAGCGCATTACTTAATAAATGCCGATATGCGCCATAATATGGATGTTCTAGCCGAAACGTATTTGAATTATTCACCCATGCCTATCGAAGCTTTAATTGGTAAAAAAGGTAAAAACCAATTATCGATGCGGGACGTTGAAATAGAAAAACAAACGGAATATGCCGTTGAAGATGCAGATATTACCCTGCAGCTTAAGGAGCACTTTAAAAACGAATTGGGCGAAGCCAACACACAAACCTTATTTGACGACATTGAATTGCCTTTATTACGCGTTTTAGCCGCTATGGAATTGGAAGGTATTAATTTAGATATTCCTTTTTTAAATTCCTTATCGGAACAATTAAACAGCGACATCATAGATCTAGAAAAACGCATTTATGAAACGGCTGGCGAAGAATTTAATATCGCCTCACCTAAACAGTTGGGTATCGTTTTATTTGAAAAAATGAAATTGGTTGATAAACCGAAAAAAACAAAAACGGGACAATATAAAACCGGTGAAGATATTTTAAGTTACCTAGCCAAAGATCATGCGATTATACAAGATATTTTAGATTTTAGGGGCTTATCGAAACTAAAAAGCACATATATCGATGCTTTACCAATTCAGGTGGATGAAACTACAGGTCGCGTGCACACCGATTATATGCAAACCGTAGCTGCCACAGGGCGTTTAAGTAGTAACAACCCGAATTTGCAAAACATCCCCATCCGTACCGAACGCGGCAGACAGGTACGTAAAGCTTTTGTACCGCGCAACGACGACTACACCTTACTGGCTGCCGATTACAGTCAGATTGAACTGCGTATCATAGCCGCTTTAAGTAAGGAAGAAACCATGATTGAAGCCTTTAAAAACGGGGAAGATATTCATGCTTCTACAGCATCGAAAGTTTTTAATGTGCCTTTAGACGAAGTGACTCGCGAACAGCGTAGCAACGCCAAAACGGTGAATTTCGGAATTGTTTATGGGGTTTCCGCCTTCGGACTAAGCAACCAAACCGAACTCTCTCGTGGTGAAGCCAAAGAGCTTATCGACACCTATTATGAAACTTATCCGAAGCTTAAGAAATACATGAGCGCCCAAGTCGATTTTGCCCGCGACAACGGTTATGTGCAAACCCTTTTAGGACGTCGCCGCTATTTAAAAGACATCAATTCTAGAAACGCCATTGTTCGCGGTGCCGCAGAGCGTAATGCCGTTAACGCCCCGATTCAAGGTAGCGCCGCCGATATTATTAAAATTGCCATGATTAACATCTACAACAAGCTAGAAACTGGCGATTTTAAAACCAAAATGCTCCTACAAGTGCATGATGAATTGGTTTTTGATGTGTACAAACCCGAACTTGACAGCATTAAAGATTTGGTAAAAACCGAAATGGAACAGGCTTACAAACTGGAAGTACCACTGGATGTTGATTTAGGAACTGGTGGTGACTGGTTGGAGGCGCATTAGAGATATTGTATATGAAAAAAATTGAAGTTGTTGCCGCAATCATATATTTTGAAGAGAAAATCTTCTGCGTACAAAGACCTGAAAATAAGCTCAGTTATATATCAAAAAAATTTGAATTTCCTGGCGGAAAAATAGAAGCCGGAGAATCTAAAATAAACGCACTAAAACGGGAACTTATAGAAGAGTTGGATTTTATACCTATCAAAATTGACGATGTATTTCTAACCGTAATTCATAAATATCCAGACTTTGAATTAACTATGCATAGTTTTAAGTGTTATTCAAATACTAAAAACATAAAACTTAACGAGCATATTGCTCACGAATGGCTACCAATACCTCAACTAGAAACACTAGATTGGGCAGCAGCAGATATTCCAATAGTTAAAAAATTAATTGAACATGGAGCAAGCATTTGATGAAAAATTCAAGGATAGCCTTTTAACTGGATTTATTGATAAGGCATTAGAATCGGATGTACTTTACCAACCAGAACTGCTCGTTAACAGAAAAATTCCACGGAAAAAAGTTTTATCTACAATTATTAAGGAATTAGAAAACTGTGAAAGTTTTTATATTTCTGTAGCTTTTGTAACAACAAGTGGTGTCGCCACCCTAATAAACACCTTAAAGACCCTTGACGAAAACGGGATTAAAGGAAAAATTCTAGTTTCTCAATATTTAAATTTTACACAGCCAGAAGCCTTAAGGCGTTTATCTCAGTTCAAAAATATTGATTTAAAGATAATCACTAAAGAGAATTCTCATTCTAAGGGCTACATATTTAAACATTTAGACCACTACAACCTCATAATAGGCAGCAGTAACTTAACAGCATCTGCACTGTCTACAAATAAAGAATGGAACATGAAAGTTTCGGCTAGAAACTCAAGTTCTATAGTAGATAAAGTTGTCAATGAATTTGAAAGTGATTTTGAAATTGGACAGACTGTAAACGAATCTTATATTACACAATATGAAGACATTTACAAGAAACAATTTCTAGCTTACAAAAAAAGTGAAGTTGAACTTTCTAAGACGATTAATTTAGAAATAGCTCCAAATTCAATGCAGAAGGATGCTTTAAGCAATCTAGAATCCTTAAGAAAGGATAGCAACAATAAAGCACTAATAATCTCAGCTACAGGAACAGGAAAAACTTTTTTAGCCGCCTTTGATGCTAAAGCATTCAATCCTAAAAAACTTTTATTTGTTGTACATCGGTTAAATATTGCTAAGAAAGCCATGGAAACTTTCCGAACTATTTTTGGCAACTCAAAATCTATGGGTTTGTATTCTGGGAAAAGATTAGAATTAGACAAAGATTTTATCTTTTCGACCGTTCAAACTATTTCAAAATCAAATCATTTAGAGCAATTTCAATCCGACTATTTCGATTATATAATTATCGACGAATCTCACCGTTCTGGAGCTAATTCATATACTCGATTACTAGATTATTTTTCTCCACAATTTCTACTTGGTATGACAGCCACACCTGATAGAACGGATGGAAATGAAATTTATAGCCTATTTGACCATAACATCGGATATGAAATAAGGCTAAATAAAGCTATGGAGGAAGACATGCTTATTCCTTTCCATTACTATGGTGTTTCAGATATTTCTGTAAATGATGAAATCCTAGAAAACGAATCTGATTTTAGACTCTTAACTGCTGATGAAAGAGTTAATAAAATAATTGAAAAGATTCAATTTTACGGCTCAGATAATGGCATAACTCGAGGTTTAATTTTTTGTTCAAAAAAAGCTGAAGCCAAAGAATTATCGAATAAATTTAATCAAAGAGGATATAAAACTGTTGCTTTAACAGGAGATAGTTCTGAAGAAGAACGAACCGAAGCTATTGAAAAATTAGAGAGCGAAGATTTATCCTTAAAACTAGATTATATATTTTCGGTAGATATATTTAATGAAGGCGTCGATATCCCTAAAATCAACCAGGTTGTCATGATTCGTCCTACGCAATCTGCTATCATTTTTATTCAACAATTAGGGAGAGGTCTTAGAAAAACGAATAACAAATACTATTTAACTGTTATTGATTTTATTGGTAATTATAAAAACAATTACTTAATTCCAATTGCACTTTATGGAGATACCTCTTTCAATAAAGATAAAATCCGAAAATTAATATCTGAAGGTAGTTCAATGATTCCAGGGGAATCTACAATTAATTTTGATGAAATCTCTAAGGAAAAGATTTATGCTTCCATTGATTCTGCAAAAATGCAATTGTTAACTGATTTAAAAACAGATTACAATAATTTAAAAAGTAGAATAGGTCGAACTCCTATGATGATGGATTTTATATCAAATGAAGCGCGAGATCCTTTCTCATTCATTGAATATTCCAAATCTTTCTATAACTTTATTCTTAAAGCAGATAAAACTTTTGACAAATCACTAGATACAAAACAGATACAATTATTAGAGTGGTTTTCAAAAGAAATAAACAATGCTAAAAGAATTGAAGAAAGTCTTATCTTAAAAGAGTTACTTAATCACAAAGAAATTAGCACCCAATATTTAACGGAAATCATATTTAACAAATATCAATACCAACCAATCCCAGAAACCCTAGCCTCCTGTATTTCAAATCTTAATTTCAACTTTATTAGAAAAGATGAAAACATCATCAATTTCGAACAGAATGTTTTTAAACTTCAAGATGAGTTCAAAAAACTATTAGATAATGATACATTTAAAAGTTTTCTAACTGATTCTATTGATTATTCCATACACACTTTCAACGCTAACTTCAATAAAGATTATTATAAAGGTGGATTAATTCTTTTTAATAAATATGGACGTAAAGATGTTTGTAGATTATTGAATTGGGAGAATGATATTAGTAGTACTATTTATGGCTACAGAACACGAAATGAAATTACGCCTTGTTTTGTTACTTACCATAAATCTGATGATATTGAGGATACCATTAAGTATAACGACCACTTTATTTCACCTTCTATTTTCGCTTGGGAATCTAGATCCAGTAGAAAAATTGTTAGTCAAGAAATTCAAAATGTAATTCATTCTAAACGGATTTTATTATTCGTGAAAAAAGAAGACGCTGAAGGAACTGATTTTTATTTTATGGGTGATGCTTCAATCATTAAGGATTCAATTCAACAAGCAACAATGCCTGATTCAGGAAAACCTGTTGTCCATTTTAAATTTCAGTTAGAACAACCTGTAAAAGATGATTTATACAACTACATAACAGCTGTAAATAAAAAGACTCTACCTAAAACAAATTTAAGTATAGAATTACCTATCCTAGAAAAAGAAGAGGAACAGTCTAAATTCACAATTCCTTTATACGACTTTTATGCAGCAGCTGGAAGCTTTAGCGAAATGCAAGACGAAAAAGAATACAATTTAACTTCCGTTCCCGAAAAGTATGCAGCAGATGACTATTTCGCTTGTAAAGTAGTTGGAGAATCTATGAACAAAATCATTCCAAACAATTCAATCTGTATATTCAAAAAAAATGTAACAGGATCTCGAAATGGTAAAATTTTATTAGTAGAAAACAGAGATTCATACGATCCAGACTTCAATTCGGCTTTTACCGTTAAAACTTATTCTAGTGAAAAAACAATTACTGAAGAAGGCTGGCAACACAATTCAATTGTTTTAAAACCAAATTCATTCGACGGTAGTTTTAAAGATATAGTCTTAACTGAGGATAACACTAAAGAAATGAGGATAGTTGGCGAATTTGTAACAATACTAGACTAACAAGATAAAACCAAAAAAAAATCCAGAAGCTCTCACACCTCTGGATTTTTTCATTCTAAATAAAAATGGTTCGTTAATGAAATTGCTTCTCTAATTTTATGGCCTGTGGGAATAAAATATTATTCTCTAAGTGAATGTGCTTGTGTAAATCTTGTTCAAACTCCTCTAGCATGGCGTAGGTAACCCTAAAGGTATTACAAGCATCGGCTGGTGGGTTGTAGTTATTCGTTAACTCGGCAATCTTTCTAAAACGCACGCCTTCATTATCGTGCTCATCCATCATCATGGCGATTGGGTTTTCAACCGTACCAAAATGTGGCGCCTCAACAGCTGCTTGACTTATAGTTGCTCCTACCATTTTTTTAACAAACGGAAACAGAATAAGCTCCTCTTTCTTTAAGTGCGCAGCCAACTCCCCTGCCGATGCCGTGAACAAATCGTTAATTACTAACAACTCTGGGTGTCTTTCACCATGCACGCGACATAGTTTTGCTAAAAACTGACGTAACACTGGTATTTTTTCCTCCACATAACGGTGGTGTTTTTTCTCTATATAATCGGCCAATAAATCTAATGGCCATGATTTATAATCTATCGTTTCGCCATTTTGAGCGCTGGTCACGGCTTCTAATTTATCTAATAGCTCATTAGTGTCAATATTGTTTTTCTCGCAAACCTCTTCTACCGATCGGTTTCCTCTACAACAAAAATCGATACCGTAATTACTAAATACAGCGGCTGTTCTAAAATCTTCTGCTACGAATTGCCCAACTTCTTTTTGAGCGTTGTTGTTTAATACTTCCATAATATTGCTTATTTCGGACAAATTTATCCTATTTATATTCAAATTTTTTTAAACCTTCAAAAAGGCGTCTCCAGATTTTATATTAAGTGCTAACTCTTCTAAAGAAGTGTTTTCTAACATATCTTTTAATCCAGCGCGTATATCTACAAATTTATCGTGAACGGAACAGGGGTGATTTGCATCACATTTATGAAGTCCTAAACCACAACCCTTATAAATACTATCGCCATCAATAGCATTAACCACCTGCGATAATTTGATACTACTTAACTGGTTTCTATCAATTTCAAAACCACCATAGGCCCCTTTCACCGAAGTCACCAAATCGTTTCTCACTAAAGCCTGTAAAATTTTTGCTGTAAACGCTTGTGGCGAGTCTATTTCTTCTGAAATGGCTTTCGGACTCACACGCTTGCCTTCATACGATTGTGTCGCGATAAAAATCGCGGCTTTTATACCATATTCACAAGCTTTTGAAAACATATACTAACTGATTACACCACAAAGGTAAAGAATATTTTTTAATTCGGATAAGTTTATCTTAATTAAATTTTATAAGTAACAAAAAACGGTTTATGTACCTTCTCGACTGCACTCGACCTGAGATTCTGCTAAAATTCATAAGTTAACGAGCGCTAATATTGCAATCATCATGCAAAAGATTCTTCAGTCGTACCTCCTTCTGAATGACAAAGTTGAAAAACTCAACGTCAGCCCAAATCTTCCGTCACCCGTCTTTGGTCTTCGGTCAAAATTTTCAATTCAACCAATAATCAATAGTCAAAAAAAACAGTCAATAATGACTCTTATACCACACCTTCTGCCATTCACGCTTTAAAATTAAAAATGCCACGTCTTCAGCCAGTTTTACAGTATCATCGCCTTCTAGTGCTTTAACTTGCTTTTCAGAAACATCAATAATATAAAGGAGGTTCAAGTATTCGGAAAATTTCTCTTGAATGAGTTTGTAAACCGCTTCATGAAGCAAGAGTTTCAAACTGGTTGGCAGAATATCTTCATGAAAATCTAAATCCACATTAGCCAGCAGGAAGTCCTTGTTAAGTTGTTGAATTAACTTTTTATACAAATCCAATTGATTGGCTTCGGTAATTAAAGTTTCAAAAGTATTGTGCAGCTGCATTACACCGTTCTATTCATTAAATTGTTTCCAAACGCCTTCAACAACGCCTTTTTATCTTCCAAAATATTTAAGGCATCTAATACCTCAAAAGCCTTGTTGGTATACTCTAAAATAGCTTTTTTGGTCGCTTCCGCGGAACCTGAAGTTTGAAAAATAGTTTTGGCACGTTCAATTTTAGTTGTGGAATCTTCTACAGTTGAAGCAAATAATTTTTGCAATTCTTCTTTTTCTGAAGCTGCTGAAAATTCTAACGCTTTCAAATACAAATACGTTTTTTTATTTTCAATAATATCACCACCAACTTGTTTTCCGAATGTTTTAGGGTCGCCAAAAGCATCTAAATAATCGTCCTGTAATTGAAATGCAATACCTAAATACCTACCAAAATCGTAAATACCTGTTTGGTCTTCTTCTGAAGCATGAGCCACAATAGCGCCCATTTTCATCGCTGCACCAACTAATACAGCCGTTTTGTATTCAATCATTTTCAAATACTCTGCAATGGTTACATCGTTTCTAGTTTCAAAATCGATATCGTATTGCTGACCTTCGCAAACTTCTAAAGCCGTTTTACTAAATAATTTAGCTAAAGCTAGAAAAACTTCTGGATCATAAGTTTCAAAAAGCTGATACGCCATAATGAGCATGGCATCTCCAGAAAGAATCCCCGTATTGGTATCCCATTTTTCATGCACGGTTTCCTCACCTCTTCTTAAAGGCGCATCGTCCATAATATCATCATGAACTAAGGAGAAATTATGAAAAACTTCAATACTCAAAGCCGCATTAAGCGCGTTTTTGTAGTCGCTGCTAAAAATGTTAGCCGTCATTAAAGTGAGTACGGGCCTTAAACGTTTTCCGCCTAAGTTTAGAATGTACTCTATAGGTTGATAAAGTCCTTTAGGCTCTTTAACAAATGAATAATCTTTTAGGAATGTTACAAACTCCTCTTGGTATTTTTCTATGGAAAGCATCGGGCAAAAATAAACGAATTCGTCGTATTATGAAGTATCCATGTGAAATTACTATTAAATTAACTTTAAAACTATGGAAACTTTATTTGTTTTTAAAGTTTCCATAGCTATATTTGCATCGAATTTGAACATGAATGAAAGATAAAATTATTATCAAATCGTCTGAGTTATTCTTAAACCTAGGGTTTAAGAGTGTGACTATGGACGATATTGCGAATGAAATGGGCATTTCTAAAAAGACCATTTATAATTATTTTGATACCAAAACAAAACTTATAGAAGCCGCAGCTATTTATAAGTTCGAATGTATTTCAATGTCCATAAATGATATTGTTTGTTTAAATGCCAATCCAGTAGAAGAACTTATAAAAATTAAAGAGTTCATTTCTTCATACATGAGTAATTTAAAAGAATCTCCAGATTTCCAATTAAAAAAATACTATCCACGTATCCACAACCTACTTAGAAAAAAACAATTTGAAGTGATGCAAGACTGTGTCACTGATAATTTAAACAGAGGTATTTTGGTTGGATTATACAGAAAAGACTTAGATGTTGATTTTATTTCTAGAATCTACTTTAGTTCACTGGGTGCCCTCAAGGATGAGGATGTTTTTCCTGTCAAACAATTTAACCTAAAACAATTACTAGACAATTATTTAGAATACCATTTACGCGGCATCTGTACACCTTTAGGTTTAGATTTTTTAAATAAAAAGAACACAACAATTAACAACGAATAATGAAAAACAAACTAATTACACTCTTTAGTTTATGCTTAAGTATGGTGGCCTTCGCTCAAGAAGTTCCCACATCCTTTAGCTTACAGGAGGCCATTGACTACGCCTTAATTCATAATAGAACCGCCAAAAATGCGTCTCGTGATATAAAAATGGCTGAAGAAAAAAAATGGGAAACTACAGCTACAGGTTTACCACAAATAGATGCGGCGGTAGACTACCAAAACTGGCTAAAACAACAAGTGTCTCTGCTTCCTGCAGAAATTACAGGAGGCCCTCCAGGCACTTTTATACCCGTGGAGTTTAGCCAAAAACAAAACATTGGCGCTACGGCAACTTTACGTCAATTGCTATTCGATGGGTCATACCTTGTAGGGTTACAAGCCTCTAAAGTTTATTTAGAGATTTCCCAAAACGCAAAAATCAAAACCGACCTTGAAGTAAGAAAAGCGGTTATTAATGCCTACGGCAACGTTTTGGTAACGAATGAAAGTTTAAAAATTATAGAAAGCAACAGAGCAATCTTAGAATCAAACTTAATCGAGATCCAAAAGACGTATGAAAACGGATTAGAAGAAGAAGAAAGTTTAGAGCAAATAAAGATTTCATTATCAAGTTTAATTAGTGATTTAAACAATGTGAAACGACTCAAAATACTAGCTCACCAAATGCTTAACATCACCTTAGGCATAGACCTTAATTCTAAGATCATACTTACAGACAACCTTGAAATGTTAAGCCTTCAATACACCTCACTCGAAGCCTTAGCTGCAGATGACAGCGTTGAAAACACCATTGATTACCTCATTGCCGAAAATGATGTTGAAAGTAAAGACTTATTTGTAAAACTGGCCATGAGTAAAGGCATGCCAACACTTAGCGCCTTTGTTAACGGCGGATACAGTGCCTTTAACGAAAATTTCGGATTTACAAGAAGTGATCAAAAATGGTACGCCTCATCGATGTTTGGTGTGAGTTTAAACATTCCGATTTTTAGTTCATTAGGGCGATCGGCTGCCACGCAACAAGCCCGTATTGATTTAGAAAAAGCCCATGAAACCTTAATTGATACCGAACAACAACTGAAGCTTCAAATCTCAACAGCAAAAAGTGAATATCAATTTGCCATTGAAGATTATGCCAATAAAAAGCAAAATTTAAATCTAGCCGAAAGTATAGAACGTAAGAATGAAACTAAATTCTTTGAAGGTATTGCTTCAAGTTTTGACTTGCGTCAAGCACAAATGCAATTGTACCAAGCACAGCAAGAATATCTACAAGCCATGATAGACATTATCAACAAAAAAGCAGAATTAGACGCCATTTTAAATACTACACAACTCTAAACAACATAACATGAAACATATATATACTATCACCGCTTTTACTTTTCTTTTAATTTCCTGCGGAGGCAAAGAGCAATCTGTAGAGCAAATATTAGCTGAAGGCAATTTAGAAACCATACGCACAAAACGTATTGCTTTAGAAAATCAAAAAATTGAATTAAGCGATCAAATCAAATTAATTGATGAAAAAATTGAAGAATTAGACGATTCTAAAAAACTACCTTTAGTCACTACAGTTAAAGCGAAAACAGAAAATTTCATTCATTATTTAGAATTACATGGTAGCGTTCATACAAATCAAAACATTGTCATCACTCCAGAAACTTCAGGTATCCTTCAAAGGGTTTATGTTAAGGAAGGACAACATGTTTCTAAAGGCCAAACTTTAGCTAAAATTGATGATGGCGGATTAAACCAGCAAGTCTCTCAAATGGAAATTCAATTGGCTTTGGCGCAAACCACCTTCGAACGTCAAAAACGTCTTTGGGATCAAAAAATTGGAAGTGAAATTCAATTCCTTCAAGCAAAATCTAGTTTTGAAGCACAAGAGCAAGCTGTAAATCAGTTAAAAACACAATTATCAAAAACAACCATTAGAGCACCTTTCTCTGGCGTAATAGATGATATTATAACAGACCAAGGTAGTGTTGTTATGCCTGGACAATCGCAGTTAATGCGAATCGTAAACTTAAGTGACATGTATATAGAAACTGAAGTTCCTGAAAACTATATTACAGATGTTGTTAAAGGTAAAAAGGTAAAAGTAGAATTTCCAATTTTAGGCACTGTTGTAGACACCAAAGTACGTCAAGCCAGTAACTATATTAATCCTGCCAACCGTACTTTTAAAGTTGAGATTGCCGTACCTAATAAAGATAAAAGCATCAAGCCAAACTTAACAGCTAAGCTTAAAATTAATGACTATTCTAGTAAAAACGCGGTATTAATTCCATTGAGTATTATTTCTGAAAACGCAAAAGGTGAGCAATACATTTATGTGGTTAAAAATAAAAGCAACACATCTGAAGCCATTGCAGAACGCGTGATTATTACAACGGGTAAAACACAAGGCGATATCATCGAAGTATTAAGTGGAATAGAAGCCAGTGCCGAAATTATCAATGAAGGCGCACGTAGTGTTAGAAACGGGCAAACGGTAAAAGTTATTAATTATTAAGCCTTAATCATGACAAAACAAAAAAAGAAAATCGACAAGGAATTTGGAATGTCGTCGTGGGCAATTAATAACAAAACCACGATTTATGTGATTATGGCCGTAATTTTCTACTTAGGAATTACCGCCTATTACAACATGCCCCGTGAAAATTTCCCAGAGGTAAAAGAAACCAAGATTTATGTGAGTTCTGTTTATCCGGGAAATACCGCCGAAGATATCGAAAAACTGATTACAGACCCACTAGAAGACCAGTTAAAAACCATTAGTAATGTGGTTGAAATTACGTCTACCTCTCAAGAAGATTATTCTATGGTTATCGTAGAATTTGATGAGAAAATAACAGTGGAAGCGGCTAAACAAAAAGTGAAAGATGAAATAGATTCTGAAACCGCAAGTGAAGATTGGCCCACTTTTAATGATGCTAAAGTAGAACCTAACGTTTTCGATTTAAACCTATCGGAAGAAATGCCTATCCTTAACATTAATATTTCTGGGGATTATCCCGTTGAAAAGTTAAAAGATTTTGGTGAATACCTTCAAGATGAAATTGAAGACCTTCAGGAAATAAAACAGGTAGACATTCGTGGCGCTCAAGACAAAGAAGTTGAAGTCGCTGTAGACATCTACCAAATGATGGCTGCCCAAGTAAGCTTCTCTGATGTTATTAATGCCATTCGTGGCGGAAACGTAACCATGTCGGCTGGGAATTTAATTTCTAGTGGACAACGAAGAACCATACGTATTTTAGGTGAGGTTACCGATCCTCATGAACTAAATAATTTCGTAATAAAATCAGACAACGGCAACCCTATTTATTTAAAAGACATTGCCAAGGTTTCGTTTAAAGAAAAAGACAGAACGACATATGCTCGTGAATTCGGCCATCGTGTAGTCATGTTAGATGTTAAAAAACGTGCTGGAAAAAACATGGTTGATGCTGCCGAGCAAATCAGACAAATTGTTGCAGATACCAAAGAAAATGTTTTTCCATCAGATTTAGATGTGACCATAGCCAATGACCAATCGTCGGTAACAATTGGACAGGTAGACGATCTGGTAAATAATATCATATTCGGTATTATACTTGTTGTTACAGTACTTATGTTTTTCTTAGGCTTTAAAAATGCCTTATTCGTAGGTTTCGCCATACCCATGTCGATGTTTATGTCTTTAATGATTTTAAATATATTAGGCTACACTTTAAATACCATGATCCTTTTCGGATTAATTATGGGTCTAGGAATGCTGGTAGACAATGGTATTGTAGTTGTTGAAAACGTTTACCGTTTAATGGATGAAGAAGGCATGAGTAGAAAGGAGGCCGCCAAAGTAGGTATTGGTGAAATCGCCTTTCCAATCATTATTTCTACAGCAACAACCGTAGCTGCCTTTATTCCATTAGGACTTTGGCCAGGTGTTATGGGACAATTTATGATGCTATTACCTATTACACTATCAACCGTTTTAGGATCCTCTTTAATTGTCGCTATTTTCTTCAACTCGGTATTGGTTTCTAAATTCATGACCACCGAAGACAAGGACATGCCTATAAAAAACATCATCACTATAACCAGTATCGTTTCGGTAATTGGATTACTTATTATAATATTTGGTGGTGCCTACAGAGGCTTAGGTGGACTCATGATTTTTACAGCTATCATGCTTTGGGTTTACAGGTTGCTATTAAGAAAAATGGCTAACAGATTTCAAACAAAAACATTAGTAAAACTTGAAAACTGGTATGAACGTGAGCTGCGTCGTGCATTAAGCAAAAAATGGCCTGCTTTTATTACGATAACAACCTTTGTGTTATTAATTATTGCGTTTATGGCTTTTGGAGCCTCTCTAGCGTCGCAACGTACTAAAGTGGAGTTTTTTCCAGATAATAAACCAAATCAGATTATTGTTTATATTGAATATCCTGAAGGTACCGATATCGAGAAAACCAATGCCATTACTAAAGAAATTGAGAAAAAGGTATATGATGTTTTAGATGATAATATGTACAAGGAAGGCGACTATAACTTTTTAGTTGAAAGTGCCGTTTCTCAGGTAGGTGAAGGCGCTGGTAATCCTCAAACCGATGGCGGTTCGGCTGCCGAAATGCCTCATAAAGCAAAGATTACTGCTTCCATGCGTGAATATAAATACCGTAAAGGAGCCGATAGTGAATTACTGCGTCAAAAAGTACAAACAGCTTTAGTGGGTATTTATCCTGGTATATTAATTTCTGTTGAAAAGGACCAAAATGGGCCACCAGCTGGTTCGCCTATAAACATTGAAATTGAAGGTGATGATTATGCACAACTTATCGGTGTGGCGGAAAACATGCGTGACTTTATCAATGAAAAAAACATCGCTGGTATTGATGAATTAAAAATTGATGTAAACAAAGACAAACCAACCATGATGGTGGAAGTCGATCGTGCCAAATCTGGAGAATTAGGAATAAGCGCGAGTCAAGTTGGAAGTCAGTTACGTAATTCTATTTTTGGTAGTAAAGCTGGTGTTTACAAAGAAGATGGTGACGATTTTGATATTTATGTGCGTTTTAATGAAGCAAATAGATATAATACGAGCGCCATTTTTAATCAGAAAATTACCTTTAGAGATAATACAGGGAAGATTAAGGAGATTCCAGTATCTGCCGTTGCCAAACAAAATAACACATCGGGGTATAATGCCATTAAACACAAGGACACCAAGCGTGTAGTTACAGTGTATTCTGCCTTATCTCCAGGTTTTACTGATGCCGCCGCGATTGTTGGGCAAATTCAAAGAGAAATGAAAACCTTTGAAAACTTACCTAAAGGTGTGAAAATTGATTACACAGGACAAATTGAAGAACAAAATAAGCAAATGGCCTTTTTAATGGGTGCCTTTTTTACAGGCTTAGCGCTTATCTTTTTCATATTAATTTTCCAATTCAACTCGGTTTCAAAACCAGGAATTATCATGTTGGCAATTTTCTTAAGTTTTATTGGCGTATTTGGCGGACTCGTAATCACAGGTGATGCTTTCGTTATTATGATGACCATGATGGGTATTATTTCACTCGCCGGAATTGTTGTAAACAACGGGGTGGTACTTCTAGATTATGCGCAACTGCTTATCGATAGAAAAAAGTTAGCATTAGACTTAGATGATGATACCTACCTAAGTCTTGATGATTTATACGAATGTATTGTTCGCGCTGGTAAAGCACGTTTACGTCCGGTATTATTAACGGCAATTACAACCATTTTAGGACTCATTCCTTTAGCCATTGGTTTAAACATTAACTTCTTTACTTTGGTAAATGAATTCAATGCACATATTTACATGGGAGGAGATAACGTGGTCTTCTGGGGGCCTTTAGCTTGGACCGTAATTTACGGATTACTAATCGCAACGTTCTTAACATTAATTGTAGTTCCGGTGTTGTTCTATTTAATAACACGATTTAAAATGTGGTTGTTTAAAGACCGTGTTGCTACCACCGAAAAAATCGCTTCTTAGAGCATTTATATATCCATTTTAATTGTGTGACTAACTCGATTAATAGCAAGAAAGCTTCAGTTTAATTACTGAGGCTTTTTTTGTTAGTTGATAGTTGTTAGTTTTTGGTTTTTGGTCGCTTACTCTTGCGGGGCTATGACACGGAGCATCGCTGAGAT
Source organism: Pseudotamlana agarivorans (assembly GCF_018860245.1). Lineage (GTDB taxonomy): Bacteria > Bacteroidota > Bacteroidia > Flavobacteriales > Flavobacteriaceae > Pseudotamlana > Pseudotamlana agarivorans_A. Next base: position 169,485 of record NZ_JAHKPD010000012.1, on the reverse strand, counting down.
TACACAGAGCTTCACGGAGGGTTTTTTAGACACAGATTTTCACTGATTTTTTTGCCTTCTACATCTTTGCGGCCTTGCGACTTTGCGAGATACTTTTTTTAGTTGTGGGGTTTACTCTTGTGGGGTTATTACACAGAGGTTCGCTAAGGTTTCATGGAGACTCACAGAGAGTTCTGTACTATTTATGAAAATTAGCGTATGAGTAAGTCTAACAACTAATAACCAGCAACTAGCAACCAATAATTCTAGACACAGATTTCACGGATTTCACAGATTTTTACGCAATACATCTTTGCAAACTTGTGTCTCTTGCAAAATACTTCTTTTTACTATGAGAACCTCTGTGAAACCTCTATGTAGCTCAATGGCTGACTAAGTATACAGATTTAAGGATATAATTATCAAAAATAAAATTTAGATTTATTAGAAAATAAGAAAAACAAGAATTAGGAATGATCCAAATAAGTCCTAAATAATTGATATAACTTCACTAAATTTGCACCTCAATTTTTCATTATGTACAGAAGTCATAACTGCGGCGAATTAACAGCCGCACATATAAATACAGAAGTTACTTTAGCTGGATGGGTTCAAAAATCTAGAGACAAAGGTTTTATCGTTTGGGTCGATTTAAGAGACCGTTACGGGATTACGCAATTGGTTTTTGATGAAGAACGTACCTCAAAAGACTTAATCGCACAAGCGCAAAATTTAGGTCGCGAGTTTGTTATTCAAGTTAAAGGAACCGTTATCGAGCGCGCTTCAAAAAATCCTAATTTACCAACTGGAGATATTGAGCTTTTAGTTTCAGAATTAAACATTCTTAACGAAGCAAAACTGCCTCCTTTTACTATCGAAGACAAAACCGACGGTGGTGAAGATATTAGAATGAAGTACCGTTATTTAGATATTAGAAGAAATCCTGTAAAAAACAGCTTAATCTTCCGTCATAAAGTCACTCAAGAGGTTAGAAACTACTTATCTAACGCTGGGTTTATTGAAGTGGAAACGCCTTACTTAATCAAATCTACGCCAGAAGGGGCTCGTGATTTTGTAGTACCTTCAAGAATGAATGCTGGTCAATTTTATGCCTTACCACAATCGCCACAAACGTTTAAACAGCTGCTTATGGTTGGTGGTATGGATAAATATTTTCAGATTGTAAAATGCTTTAGAGATGAAGATTTACGTGCCGATAGACAACCAGAATTCACACAAATTGACTGTGAAATGGCTTTTATCGACCAAGAAGATATATTAAATGCTTTTGAAGGATTAACACGTCACTTACTTAAAGAAGTGAATGGGGTTGAGGTTGAAAAATTTCCAAGAATGCTTTACGACGATGCCATGCGTTTATACGGAAACGACAAACCAGACATTCGTTTTGGTATGGAGTTTGGCGAATTAAACGACGTAGCGCAACACAAAGATTTTGGTGTTTTTAATAATGCAGAATTGGTTGTTGGTATCGCAGTTCCTGGCGGAAATAGTTTCACAAGAAAAGAAATTGACAAATTAATTTCATGGGTTAAGCGTCCGCAAGTAGGTGCTTTAGGCATGGTGTATTCACGTTGTAATGATGATGGTTCATTTAAATCTTCAGTAGATAAATTCTACGATCAAGACGATTTAGCAAAATGGGCAGAAGCAACCAACGCCAAACCAGGTGATTTAGTTTGTATCCTTTCAGGAGATAAAAATAAAGTACGTGCACAATTAAGTGCTTTACGTATGGAATTGGCAGAGCAATTAGGTTTACGTAAACCGGATGAATTTGCACCGCTATGGGTAATGGACTTCCCGTTATTAGAGTGGGATGAAGAGACTGAACGTTACCACGCGATGCACCACCCATTTACATCACCTAAACCGGGGCAGTTAGAATTACTTAAAACAGACCCAGGTGCTGTAAAAGCTAATGCTTACGATTTAGTACTGAATGGTAACGAAATTGGAGGTGGTTCTATTAGAATTCACGATAAAGAAACACAAGCGTTAATGTTTGATTATTTAGGATTCACGCCTGAAGAAGCTAAAGAACAATTCGGTTTCCTTATGGATGCCTTCCAATATGGTGCACCACCACACGGCGGTTTGGCATTTGGACTTGATAGATTGGTAGCCATCTTAGGCGGGCAAGAAACGATTCGAGATTTTATCGCTTTTCCTAAAAACAATTCTGGCCGTGACGTCATGATTGATGCCCCTGCCGCAATTGACGATGAGCAACTCACAGAATTAAGTTTAAAACTGAATTTAAAATCATAACTTTATAAAATCCTGCTTCTTGCAGGATTTTTTGTAGATTTAATCATGCCAAAAAGAACCCTTTTTAAACGCTTCCTTATATGGAGAGCAAAACACATCTCCCATAAACAGTTCGTTTATATTTTAAGCGTAATCATTGGGTTTGCGGCAGGAGTTGGTGCGGTAGTGTTAAAAAACCTCACACACTTTATTCAAAGTTTATTAGAAGGTAAATTAATAGAACATTATCACCATGCCTTCTATTTCCTGTTTCCTATTTTAGGACTTACCATGGTGTATCTTATCATGAAATATGTGATAAGACATAAAGTAAGTCACGGGATTCCTTCAACCTTATTAGCCATATCAAAGCGAAAAGGGATTATGAAACGTTTTCAAATGTTTGGGTCTATTTTAACCGCACCCATTACCGTTGGTTTTGGAGGGTCGGTTGGACTGGAAGGCCCTACGGTAGCTACAGGGGCTGCCCTTGGCTCAAACATTTCGCGAATGTTTCATATGAACCAAACCACCAGAACACTACTTATAGGTTGTGCTGCTGCTGGTGCCATGAGTTCGATTTTTAAAGCGCCCATTGCTGCTATTATTTTTGCCATTGAGGTATTCAGTTTAGATCTTACCATTGCTTCCATGTTACCCCTTTTATTGGCTTCCCTTTCAGCAATTTTAACCTCCTATTTTTTCTTCGGAAATGATGTGATTTTACCCTTTAGAATTGAAGATAAATTTTATATATCTGATGCACCTTTCTACATGCTTCTAGGTGTTATTGCGGCTTTTGTGTCCATATATTTCACCGAAGTATACGATCGTATCCAGAAGCTTTTCGATAAATTAGAATCACCAATCAAGAAACTCATTGTTGGTGGTGTTGGTATTGGTATTCTTGTGTTTTTAATTCCGCCATTATACGGTGAAGGTTTCGATGTGATAAACAACCTTATTGTTGGAAACCCCGAAAAAGCTTTAGAAACAAATTTATTTAGCCTAGACTTAAACAACATTTGGTATGTGATTTTATTACTAATCGGTCTTTTACTATTTAAAATTGTAGCCAGCGCATTAACTTTTGGAGCCGGTGGTGTTGGTGGTATTTTTGCTCCAGTACTTTTTATGGGGAGTATTATGGGCTTTTGCATGTCTAAAATTGTTAACCATTGTGGTTTGTTTAGTCGTAGCATTTCCGAGAGTAATTTTACCCTAGTTGGTATGGCAGGTTTACTAGCAGGAGTTTTACACGCACCATTAACCGCAATTTTCCTTATTGCCGAACTTACGGGAGGTTATGAGCTCTTTATTCCGCTTATGCTTACTGCAACCATATCCTTTGGTATTACAAAATACTTCAGACCTCATTCTGTTTACACCATGGAATTAGGCCGAAAAGGAGAACTTATCACACACGATAAAGACCATGCGGTTTTAACGCTCATGAACATCAATAAAGTTATTGAAACGAATTTTATTTCGATAAATCCAGAAATGAATTTGGAAGAAATGATTAACAAGGCCGTAATCAAATCAAAACGGAATATTTTCCCTGTAGTTAATAAAGAAACCAAAAAATTAAAAGGCATCATTTTATTGGATGATTTACGTCCTATCATGTTCGACCGTACATTATACAAGGAAGTTCATGCCACGCATGTGATGCAAAAACCACCTGCAGTTATCTTCCTAGACCAGGATAAAATGACCGATATCATGCAGAAATTTCAAGACAGTAGCGCTTGGAATTTGCCAGTAACTAAAAATGGTGTGTATTATGGTTTTATCTCAAAATCTAAATTACTCACCGCTTACCGCCGTCAACTGATCAGCTTACAAGTGGATTCTTAATAAAACAGCATTCAAAACACTTCATGAAATATCTCATAAATATACTCGCTCTTGCTGCATTAACTAGCATTATTTTAGGTTTCGTACTCGATGTTGAGTACACCGAAAAACTGATAGGTTTTGGTGTTGCAGGTTTATTTTTTATTGTCTTTCCGCTATTTTCATACCTCCATTGGAAAGATAAAAAAGTTGAAGACTACATGCTCACCAAAGAGAACTTGGATAAAATGCGTGAAAATCAAAAACGCGAGAAATAGGTTTTCTGGCTATGACGCAGTGAATTCCTAAGAGTATTCGCTATTACGCAGAGCGACACTGAGGGTTTCACAGAGATTCACAGAGTAACAAAAAGTTTCTCGCAAAGGCGCGAAGTCGCAAAGATGTATTCGGTAAATAATCTGTGAAAATCAGTGCAATCTGTGTCTAAAAAATATAGCGCAAGAGTAAGTCCTCAAAAACCAACAACAAACAACCATTAACCAATATCTAATTCAAGCCGCGTCGTTCAATAAAAAAACGTCTCATCAAATTTCCTGCTTCTTCAGCCAATACACCACCTTCAATAACCGTTTTAGGATGCAATTTGGTATTTAAATGAATACAACCACGCTGTAAATCACGCGCCCCATAAACAATCTTAGAAATCTGACTCCAATACAAAGCCCCGGCGCACATTTGGCAAGGCTCTAAAGTCACATAAAGCGTGCATTTTTGAAGATATTTACCGCCCAAAAAGTTTGCTGCTGCGGTAATGGCTTGCATTTCGGCATGGGCAGTGACATCGTTAAGCATTTCGGTTAAATTATGTCCGCGAGCAATCACTTTATTATCAATAACAATAACAGCACCAACTGGAATCTCACCCTTTTCAAAAGCAGTTTCGGCTTCTTGAAGGGCTTTTTTCATAAAATAAGTATCATCAAAAGGTTCTAACATATTAGCAAAAATACAATTTCATTCTTGTACTTTTGCTTCGTGCAAAAAAGTCTGTTAGAAAATATTAATTCCCCAGAAGCGCTTCGTCTTTTATCCCAAAAAGACTTGCCGAAACTCGCTCAAGAATTACGTAAATTCATCATCAATATTGTAGCCACAAAGGAAGGCCATTTGGGGGCCAGTTTAGGCGTAGTAGAGCTCACTATCGCCTTACATTATGTATTTAACACCCCAGAAGACCAATTAATTTGGGATGTTGGTCATCAAGCATACGGACATAAAATACTCACGGGACGCAAAGACATTTTTCATACCAATCGCCAATTAGGCGGTATTAGCGGATTTCCAAATAGAGCTGAAAGCACTTACGACACCTTTGGCGTAGGACATGCTTCTACATCGATTTCGGCAGCTTTGGGTATGGCCATCGCCTCACGACTTAAAGGTGATTTAGAAAAACAACACATAGCCGTAATTGGAGATGCTAGTATTGCTGGAGGTATGGCCTTTGAAGGTCTAAACCATGCTGGCGTGTCTAAAGCCAATTTGTTGGTTATTCTAAACGATAATGCCATCGGCATCGACCCCAGCGTTGGTGCTTTAAAAATGTATTTAACCAACGTTAAAAAGGGCACACAAAAGCAAGATAATATCTTTGAAGCTCTAAATTTTGACTATTCAGGACCTATTAACGGCCATGATATGGATGCTGTGATTTCAGAATTAGAACGCCTAAAAACCGTTCAAGGTCCGAAATTTTTACACATCATTACCACCAAGGGTAAAGGCTTAAAGCAAGCTGAAAAAGATCAAGTAAAATACCATGCACCAGGAAAATTTGATGCCAAAACCGGTGATTTAGCGGCAAAATCAACCGAAATACAAGCTCCGAAATACCAAGATGTATTCGGACATACCATTGTTGAATTAGCAAAAAACAATAAGAAGATTGTAGGCATCACCCCTGCGATGCCAACTGGAAGTTCATTAAAATACATGATGGAAAGCATGCCCGATCGTGCTTTTGATGTTGGTATTGCCGAACAACACGCCGTAACCTTAGCTGCCGGTATGGCTACACAGGGCATAATCCCATTTTGTAATATCTATTCCACCTTTTTACAACGGGCTTACGACCAGATTATTCACGATGTGGCGTTGCAAAACTTACCAGTCATTTTCTGTTTAGACCGTGCTGGTTTGGTTGGTGAAGATGGCGCTACGCATCACGGTGTTTATGACTTAAGCTATTTACGCTGTATTCCAAACCTCATCATATTTGCACCGAGAAACGAAATAGAATTGCGAAACATCATGTACACCGCACAGTTAGGATTAGACCACCCGATTGCGATTCGTTATCCTCGCGGTCGCGGAAAAACCATAGATTGGAAACAGCCTCTTTCAAAAATTAATATCGGGGAAGGTGTGCAACTCAAACAGGGCGAAAATTGCGCTATTTTAAGCATTGGAAACATGGCTTATAATGTATCTGAAGCCATTGAAAACTTAAACATTTCGCATTACGACATGCGTTTTGTGAAACCTTTAGATGAAACATTACTGCATCACATCTGTAAAAACTACAGTACCATCGTCACCGTAGAAGACAACAGCATAAACGGTGGTTTCGGTTCTGCTGTTTTAGAATTTATGGCGCTTCACAATTATAAAAACAACATGAAGATTTTAGGTATTCCAGATGCTTTTATTGAACATGGTAAAGTTACTGAACTGCAAGAATCTATTGGGTTGGATTTTGGGAGTTTGAAGCGGTTTATTGAATCTTTAATTGTATTTTGATTGTATAGTGCTTGCGGACACCCCTGTAATCCCCTCAAGGGGATAATGGTTTGCGTTTTTATTGGAAGATAACTTAGAGTGGGTTCTAAAACCCAAAAAACCCAAATTTGAACAGCGTCAAATCTGGGTTTTATAATTTTTTATGAATGTGTATTATAAAATTCTGCTAGTCTTGAGAAGCTTCTTTTCTAACTGTTCTTGCTGCTTCGTTACGTTCAATTTTATGCTCTGGGCGTGTCCATCTTGGTTTTTCACCTAAAGCTTCAATTTGTGAATCTTGCGCTTCAACCGTTGCTGGTTGCACTTTTTTAGTGAATGGTTTTTGAGGTTTCAACCCTAAAAGCTCAAACATTTTCATGTCTTCATCTACGTCAGGGTTTGGTGTGGTTAATAATTTATCACCTGCAAAAATAGAATTCGCACCCGCAAAGAAACACATCGCCTGACCTTCTCTAGTCATTTGTGTACGACCAGCACTTAAACGTACTTGGGTTTCTGGCATCACAATTCTAGTGGTTGCTACCATACGAACCATATCCCAGATAGAAACTGGTTTTTGGTCTTCAAGTGGTGTTCCTTCAACAGCCACTAAGGCGTTAATTGGCGTAGATTCTGGTTGCGGATTTAATGTTGAAAGCGCCACAAGCATGCCTGCACGGTCTTCTATATTTTCTCCCATACCAATAATACCACCACTACAAACGGTAACATTGGTTTTACGCACATTATCAATCGTATCTAAACGGTCTTGATAACCACGTGTTGAAATCACTTCTTTATAATATTCTTCTGAAGAATCTAAGTTATGGTTGTAAGCATATAAACCAGCTTCAGCCAAACGTTTCGCTTGGTTTTCGGTAACCATACCAAGGGTACAACACACTTCCATTTCCAGTTTATTAATGGTTCTTACCATTTCTAAAACCTGATCAAATTCTTCGCCATCTTTAACATTTCGCCAAGCCGCTCCCATACAAACACGAGAACTTCCGCCAGATTTTGCACGTAAGGCTTGCGCTTTTACTTGCTGCACGGACATTAAATCGTTGCCTTCAATATCGGTGTGGTATCTTGCTGCTTGCGGACAATAGCCACAATCTTCTGAACATCCGCCAGTTTTTATAGACAATAACGTAGAAACCTGTACCGTATTTGGGTCATGATGCAGGCGGTGAACCGTTGCTGCTTCATAAAGCAATTCCATAAAAGGTTTGTTGTATATCTCTAAAATTTCTTCTTTGGTCCAATTGTGTCTCATCTCACTCATAATAGCCAACGCTTAATTTTGGGTCAAAAATACTAATAATATGGGAATGGTTTTACGTTTTGCTTATTAAAATGGAAACCGCGTTACCACCAAAGCCTACAGCATTTACAAGAATATGCTGTATTTTTTCTGGCGGATTTTGTGTTTTCGCAAATGGAACCCCTATAAACTCCTGTTTTTGAAGCATCAAAACGGCCAATTCTATACTTAAGGCTCCGGAAGCCCCAAAGGTATGTCCGATTTTCCATTTGTTGGTCGTTAGTGCAGGTTGCTTATTAAGGAACACTTTTTCAATAGCTTTTACTTCTGAAAGATCACCTTTTATCGTTCCAGGGGCGTGCATCACAATCACATCAACGGCATCGGGGTTTAAATCACCCAAAGCCATTTTCATCGATTTCTGAAAACATTTAGCATCGCTTGATATGGAAATATTGTGTTTTAAGATTTCGGTGGCATAGCCATAACCACTAATAACAGCTAAAGCATTATCTTGAATACCAGATTCTAAACAGGCTACTGAAGCCCCTTCACCCAACACCATGGTATTTTTAGTTTTATCTAAATCGAAAGCACGACAAGGAAAATCTGCATGATCAGGTTCTTGTTGCGCATAAATTTTTAAAGCTTGCATTTGCGCAATCGTAAAAGGCGTTAGCGGTGCTTCACTACCTCCCACTAAAAATTTATTACACATGCCTGAATTTATCCAAGCTATACCATTTAACATGGCGTGTAAGGCTGTAGAACAGGTTATGGAATGGCTTATTTCTGGTCCTTCGGTTTGTAAATCGTGAGCCACCCAAGAAGCAATATTTCCTAAAGTCGTTGTTGGCGAACTTAAGGTTTCTGCTTTATTGGTTTTTAAAAAGGAATCGTAATAGGTTTCAAAAAGTTCGGTAGCACCACGAGAAGAACCCAGGTTGATTCCGAAATTATCTGAAGCCTTCCAATTAGCTTGATTTACCGCTAACCGGGAAGCGTAAATAGCATATAAAACGGAATAATCTAAGGATTTATATTTTTGATCGGATGCTTTTAAAGCTTCAATATCCTGTTTAGCCTGTTCAGGGATTTCGGCCACCGCAATGACTTTATCTAAAACGGATTTTGCTGTAAAACAATGCATGTTGTTCAAGTAACTTTGCCAAATTTCATCGGCTGTTTTTCCTAAGGAAGAAATAGATGAAATGGCTGTAATTGAAATAGGTTGTTGCATACTTTATGTTTATGCTGAATGATGTTCAGCAGCACTTTTTGTTTTTATAAATTCTGAATGGTCTTCTGAAATACTAACACCAATGTAATGGTATAAGGCCACAAAAGTACTATTTATGCTTTAGGGATAGAAGCTGCATCCTTTTTAATTTTCTGAAACTTCAAAAAACTTCTCGCTATTGGGCTAGTTCGAGTTTGTAACTCGGACTCACATAATATCATCCAAATCTATGTTTTCTATATTGCTTTATATAATGGATTGAGGCGCCTCTTACTTATTCATACTCTTGACGGCACTCGTTAAAAACGAGCACTAGCGTCGGGGTGTATTCCGTAAATAATCTGTGGAAATCCGTGGAATCTGTGTCTAAAACCTAGCGCAAGAGTAAGCGACCAAAATCCATCAACCAATATACTAAACCGTTTCTAAAGCCATCTCAATCACGGTATAAACTTTAGCTAATTCGGCATCGGTAATCACGTATGGCGCCTGAATGTAAATGGTACTGCCAAGCGGACGTAAAAATACGCCATGATCCATGAAAAACTTGAAAAGCGTATCTCGTAGATTGCCGTAACGCGCCATTTCAATATTTAAATCTAAGGCGAAAATAATTCCCGATTGCCTAGTCGCTTTAACTTTAGGATGGTTTTTAACACGGTTTCCAAAAGCTTCATGAGACACCATAATACGTTTTATATTATTTTGAATGGCTTCCGATTGCAGTAATTCTACACTCGCCAAAGCCGCTGTACAAGCTAGGGGGTTCGCCGAATAGGTGTGCCCATGAAACAGACCTTTACCAATGTCATCGCTATAAAACGCATCATAAATATCTTGAGTACAAGTCGTCAAAGCCATAGGAAGCAAGCCTCCTGTAAGTGCCTTACTCAAACACATCACATCTGGTTTGGTTTCCATATGCAGGGAAGCGAAGTGCTTTCCGGTTTTTCCAAAACCCGTCATCACCTCATCGGCTACGGTAATAATGTTATTGTTTTTGCAGAATTTTAAAATCGCATCTAAACCCTTCGGATCATGCATTTTCATAGCTGCTGCGCCTTGCACCAATGGTTCGTAAACAAAACCTGCGACTTTATTTTCTTTAATTATGGTTTCTAACTGCTGTAAAACGGCGTCTAAATTATCTCCATTAGGAACGGGAATACGCTTAACGTCTAGAAAAAACTCTTCAAACGGACCATTATAAACCGATAAACCCGAGACACTCATTGCACCAAAAGTATCGCCGTGAAAACCGTCTTCAAAAGCGATTAAGGTGTTGCGTTTTTCGCCACGATTGAAATGGTATTGCAGCGCCATTTTAATCCCGATTTCAACACTAGTAGAACCGTTATCACTAAAAAATATCTTCTGTTGATTTTGCGGAAGAATGTCCATTAAAGCTTCCGATAATTTTATGGCAGGCTCATGTGTGAAACCACTAAAAACAACCTGGTCTAACCGTTTCATTTGTTCGGAAACGCGACTGGTTATAAAATCGTTACAATGCCCGTACATACAGGTGTACCAAGAAGCTATAGCATCTATATATTCGTTACCATTTTCATCGGTAAGCACACATTTTTTTGCTTTTGAAATTGCTAAAGATTCCGGATGAATTTTATGCTGTGTTAAAGGATGCCAAAGGTGTTTTTTATCGCGTTCTTGTAAACTCATATTTTTCTATTTCCGCGAAAGCGAAAGTCTTTTTTTTATTAAAATTTGATAACCAATTACAAATTTGGTTTAAACGTATCAGCATATTCTTTTATGACATTCTTATCGAAATACGGCTCTTCATCGATGCGTCCAATAATTGGCACGTTTGTCATTTTTTTAATGATAGTCTCGGTAGTTTTATGTTCGTTTCCGCTAAAAATGATGGAAATATCAAAACCTTTTTCTTTAAGTAAATTCACAGTTAAAAGCGTATGATTGATGCTTCCTAAATAATGTCTAGAAACCACAATAACTTTATAGTTTGGTTTAATAAGGTCTAAAATAGTTTCCGAATCGTTTAACGGTACCAATAAACCTCCAGCCCCTTCAATCACCAAATGATTCTTGGTTTTTGGCGGATTCATTTGGTTTACATCAATTTGAACACCATCAATTTCGGCAGCAGCATGCGGACTCATAGGCGTGTTTAACGCATAAGCATTGGGATGAAATTTAGAGTGACTGTTTGAAATGAGTTTTTCAACCTTTTGGGTGTCGCCATAATCTAATTCACCTGCCTGGATGGGCTTCCAATAATCGGCTTCCAAGGCTTCAGTAACTATGGCGGATGCTACGGTTTTACCAACCTCAGTGGATATACCTGTTATAAAGTATGTGCTGCTATTTTTCGTCATTTCGTTATTTCGTCATACTGAACTTGTTTCAGTATCACATTAAATTAATACTCTAAAGTTTGCAACGTTGGGTTTATGGTTTTAATTAAATTAAGCTTCCACGATTTACGCCAATTTTTTAGTTGTTTCTCTCTAGCAATTGCTTGTTTTATATCTGAAAAAGTTTCAAAATAAACTAAATCCTTCAAATTGTATTTTTTAGTAAATATTAAACCCGTTTCATTATAATGTTCTTGTAACCGTTTTGATAAATCAGCGGTCACTCCAATGTAAAATGTAGTTCTATATTTATTTGTTAATATGTAAATATAACTTGATTTCATATGTATGATGTGACCCTGAAACGAGTTCAGGGTGACGTACTACTTGATGATAAATTTCTACTTCAAATTAAATTCGGTAGCACAGCTGTCACACCTATATTTGTGTTTCATATAGAACGGCAGTGCGCTAAATAAAACGCCAAAAATAAACCAGAATAATGATTTAGCATCCTTAATTGTAGAAAAGAGTTCGACTTTCTTGCTCTTACAATTTGGGCAAACCATGGTTTTACCTTCGTCGTCAATCGCATATTTGCTAATGGTTTCTAAAATATGCTGAGCCTTTAAGGCTTGAACCGACAAGACTTTTAATTTGACACCTCCAATGGCGTTGCTTACCAAGGGATCGGTATCGATAGTTAAAGCATCTGATAAAAACACTTGAATACCTTCGGCCTCCAAGCGTCCTTTTATAATTTGAGCTTCGGTAGAATACTGAAAACGCGCTATGGTTTTAAACTTATCACTCATCTTTTAAGGCTTTGGTTAACAAGTTTAAAACTTCGGAAATTTCGGCTTCGGAATTATACGCGTGTAAACAAAATCTCAGTCGCTCCTGCCCTTTAGAAACCGTTGGTGACAAAATAGGTTTCACATCAAAACCTTTATCCCGAATGTGATTTGCGATACGCTTAACCTTATCGTTTCCTGAAATAATACAACATTGAATGGCCGATGTACTTTCTATAAATAGGTGCTGAAGTTTATTTTTATTTAGCTCGGCCTTAAAAAACTGAATATTTTGTCGCAATACTTGGCTACTTTTAGTTTCGGCTAATGCTTTATAAACGGAATGAATAGTTGCCAAACTGTGTGGCGATAAAGCAGTGGTGTAAATTAAACTTCTTGAAAAATTTACCAAATACTGCTTCAGATTGTCACTACCTAAAATGGCTGCTCCATGACAACCCAAAGCTTTTCCGAAGGTAACAATACGCGCAAAAACATTACTTTCCAGGTCTAATTCTTGTATTAACCCTTCATATTGATTTCCAAAAACACCAACAGCATGCGCTTCATCTACAATTAAAAAAGCTTGATGCTTTTTACAAATTGCTGCTACTATTTTTACATCTGGAGAGTCGCCATCCATTGAAAAAACAGATTCAGTAACCACGTAAATATTTTGTTTCTCCTTTTGTGATTCTGAAACCGCATCTGAATGGCGGGCGATTTGCTTTTCTAAATCGGCTAAATCATTATGTTTAAACTTATACGATTTCGCATGACTCATAGTTATACCGTCTCGAATGGAAGCGTGAATGTATTCATCAAAAAGAATAACATCACCACGTTGCGGCACGCTTGAAAAAAAACCAATGTTGGCATCGTAACCCGAATTAAAGATTAAGGCCGATTCACTTTTATGAAATGCTGCTAATTCTTTTTCAATAATTGGGTATAATTTATGATTTCCGGATAACAATCGTGAGCCTGTTGCTCCATTATGGAGCATATCATGCGTTTTTAAAAAATCATGACTGGCCTTAAAAATGTGTTCGTTTTTTGAAAAGCCCAAATAATCATTTGATGAAAAATCTATGAGTTGATTTTCCGCACCCAACTGCCTTAAAGCATTTTCAGCTTTGCGATTTTCTAATTTTCGATGTAGTTTATCGGGAAACATGCCGTAAATATACTCCGAAATTTAAGCATTCTCATAAATTAGACCTTATGATTTCCTTTGGCATAATTTCTGTATTTTTGAAGTCATTTACAACAGCTTATGAAACCTTATCTCCTTATTTTTTTATTCTCTATTTCATTTATCAGTTTTGCACAAGACAACCACATTGTAAAAACCGATGACGGCCGACGCGTTTTACTGAAAGCCGATTTCACCTGGGAATATATTGATGCTAAAGCCCCTGAAGAAAATGCTATTGAAGCCGCTGTTGCTGCAAACAAAAATGAAGAAGGCTGCCAAATAGCTGCGGACTATGAAGAGCCTAAACTTAATAGCAAGATTCAGGCACAACTTAAAAAAGGGCGTGCCACGATAGATCATGTTAAGGAAAAAGTGGCTAGTGATTATGAATGCCAAGCTAGTGATGTGATCCTTTTATGGGTAAAAGAGCAAAAATCTAAAGCCGTTTATATGTTTTGCGCCAATGGAACAAAAGTGAAATACAAACGTATGGGAAATTCGATTATTGAGGCTGGGAAGTTTTTTTGACGTAACCTCATCATTACAATCAAGTATAAATCATATTTCATTAACCGGCAGCGTTTCTTGCGTTTTCTTTAACTTGTTCCCAAGTAAACGATTTGCTCTCCCCTTTTAAATGTGCTGCTCTTCGCTTATCGATAATTTGGTACTGCTCTTCGCTTAATGACAATTCTTGTTCATCTTCCTGATAGCTTTCCGCTAATGCTTTTATCATTTTTAACAATCTAACATCAGCATTATTTACGTACTCTTTAACAGCTTCTCTTAATGCTAATGTTACCATAGTATTCTCTGTTTCTTATTGTAAAGATACAATTTCTGTTTCATCTTTTATTTTATCCTATTGAATCCTATTTATCAACAGCTTCTTGAAAATTGCTTAAGTCGCTGACTAAGCATATTATGCAAGTGGCAAGCTAAAAAATTCTATCACCTCGTACTAACTCTACGTCTTAGGCAATAACGGCTTTATTATTTTAGTAATTTTTCAAAATCGAACTTAATTAATTCCCAAACTTTTCCGCGATAACAGTTTGGAGTAAAATCATCTTCTGCTATTGAAAAATCGAGTATTTTAATTAACAACTCCTCTTTTGAATAGCCATAGGGATTTCTTTTAAGATAAAAGGCAATCATTTCATCCAATGTATACACCTCTAGCAATTCATGGATATCCCAAAAATCTTTTTTCCGACCACCATGAGCTATGACTTCAAATTTCATAGCCACAATGTCTTCCAAACTTGAAAACCTAACTCCCTGCTCAAGAATAACAGGGAAAACGAATGGGTCGGTATAAAATAAATCCAATTTGATTAATTCATTTTCATTATTTCCGACAAAATAGGACTTACCCATTCCAACTAAATCAGTAGATGACCTATCTACATAAGGAAACGTTTCAAGTAACTTACTTTCAAGAATATCAAAATCTATACTGCCGTATTCAGCATCTGTAAACAAATCGATATCAATAGATTCTCTATGTCCCAATTGAAGACTTAATGCAGTTCCTCCAACAATTCTAAAACTACTAAATTCCTCAATCAACATCAATTGATTTAGGGAATCCCATAGTAAATCGGTAACAGTATTTAAATATAAATCCATTAGACTAAATTATATGCTCTAATATTCTTTTCAAATGACGGCAAATAGCTTTCTTTTATAGATTTAACCACCTTAGAGATTGTTTTTTTTCCGTAGAATGAAATAATTTCATGAATCTCTGTATTATTCCCTCGTTCTAAAATTCTTTTTATAACCGCTTTTTTATTTTTGTCCCAGTCTATTGTATTGATATCCGTATCCCAAAAAACTACCTTCCTTATGTTATTCAGGTTAGGTGTTTCTTTTAATTCAGATTCTGCTATAATTTTTACATCATAACTTGCCTGAAGGCACATAAAGTAATCTTTTTCAGTTTTAAATATTTGAGATAATTTAATGGAGAGACTTGGGTTAACACTTCTTCGCTTGTTAAGAATCGCGCTAATGGTTTGTTTATGCTCACCAATAGCATCAGCCAGCTCAGACCCTTTTAGGTTTTGATTATCTAACGCCCATTTTAATAAAGTTCCGGGGTGTATGCCTTTAATTTTATTGAATCTTGGTAACATGGTTTAGCCATTTTATGTAAAATTAAGAAATAGCTAGATGGTAAACAAAAATGTTTACTAAAAATAAACAATATTGTTTACTTCACTGCCTTCTATTTGGCAATAACGGCGGTGGTTCTCCTGAAAAAGGATTCCACCTACTAATACTTTTAGCTTCCATGCCCGCCGCATTAATAACAGACCGATCGCCATAGCGTTCGCGCATTTTATCAATAGCTTGTGATAAGTGCAATTGTTTTTCATTGTCTTCAAACAAATTAATTTGATGACCACCAGATACTAGGTGACTAAATTTCACACCAATAAGCCGTACTAATAATCGACGGTTATACAGCTTCCTAAACAATTCTAAGGCTACAGGAATAACGGTATGATCCATGGCACTATACGGAATACGCTGCTGTTGGGTATAGGTTTGGAAATCGGAATACCTAATTTTAAAAGTAATGCAAGCCGTTAATTTATTACCACGACGTAATTGATAGGCTAAATTTTCGGTCATTGCTACAATAATACCCCTAAGTTTTGCTACATCGATGGTGTCTTTATTAAAAGTACGTTCGGTGGAAATAGACTTACGCTCATGGTACTGAACCACAGGGTTATTATCTATACCATTAGCCTTTCTCCAGATACTCAATCCGTTTTTACCCAACACCCGATGCATCATATCCATAGGCATATCCTGTACGGTTTTAATCTGTTTCACGCCCAAATCGCACAAGGTTTTATAAGTCACTTCGCCAACCATAGGAATTTTTCTAACCGAGAGCGGTGCTAAAAAAGGCTTTTCATTCCCTGTTAAAATTCGAATTTCATTATTAGGTTTAGCTTCACCCGTAGCAATTTTAGAAACCGTTTTATTGGCAGACATACCAAAAGAAATAGGCAGTCCCGTTTCTTTTATAATCCGTTGCCGTAACTCGGAAGCCAGTTTATGGCAGCCAAAAAACTTATCCATTCCTGTAAGATCGATGTAAAATTCATCTATAGAGGCCTTTTCGTAAAGCGGAACACTTTCGTTAATCACATCGGTAACATCTTTAGAGAAGTTACTATAAATTCCAGCATTTCCACGAAGTACCACAGCCTCTGGGCATAGCATTTTTGCCATACGCATAGGCATCGCAGAATGCACACCAAATTTCCTAGCCTCATAACTGCAGGAGGCCACCACCCCACGATCGGAAGTGCCACCAATAAGTACAGGCCGCCCAATTAAACGACTGTCTAACAAACGCTCGCAAGACACAAAAAAGGTGTCTAAATCCATATGAACAATAGCGCGATTTTTTAACATGATGCGGGTATTACATTTTGATGTTCTACATATCTAGGATCTTGAACTATCGCGCTTTTAAACATAGAAGTCACTTCGATATGAATACACCCAAATTCTTCTAAAACCTTCCCAGTAAGGGTATAAACCCCTTTTCCTCTAAAAGGAAACTGACGCGCTACAGGCGGAAAATGAACCGTATCTATAAAATGACCTTTCCCATCTAAAAAGGTTCCGAAATACATGACTTTCTGATTTTTGGTCACCGTATATTTTGTGGTCACCAAATAGCCATCTATAGTGATTCGTTTTCCTATGAAATTTGATAAATCTGAAGCTAGAAACACCATACTAGCTGGTTTTTCTAACAATTTAAACGGGTTGCAAAGCGGAAAACCTAAAAGCTCTAATTCTTCAAAAGCATTTTCCAATAGGGTACTTGGCAGTTTTGGCATTTTATAATGAACTTTTTCAGATTGAAATAAGGTCGCACGCGGACTTTCAACCTTTATTTTTCGAATTTTTAAATGCGCTTCCCAAAGCAATTCCCGCTTGTTAACGCCTGTAAAACGAAACCCATTAATTTTTATAAGAATAGAAATTTGTTCTATAGAAATAGGCACCCGATCTATAAAATGGTCTAAACTCTTAAAAACACCATGCGCTGTACGTTCTCGCAGTAACATTTTAATCGTTTTATCTTCTAAGGCATGCAAAAACATAAAGCCTAAAAAAATGGTTTTATCCTGAATAATGGCTTCAGTAAAACTTCTATTAACACAAGGCGCTTCAATAAGGCCGCCATGCATTTTAGCTTCATGTGCATAAAACTCGGTTCGGTAAAATCCGCCAAAATTATTAAGTGTGGCCACCATATATTCCAACGGGTAGTAAGCCTTTAAAAACAAACTCTGATAACTCTCAACGGCATAAGACGCAGAATGCCCTTTAGCAAAAGCATACCCCGCAAAACTTTCTATTTGATTCCAAATTTGATGAATAACAACCTCTGGCTCGCCCTTTTGCTTGCAATTATCAAAAAACAGCTGTTTAACGCTTAAAAATTCTTCCCTAGAACGAAATTTACCAGACATGCCGCGGCGCAATTTATCAGCTTCAGCTAAAGAAAGTCCGCCAAAATAATGCGCCACTTTTATAACGTCTTCTTGATACACCATAACCCCATAAGTTTCGGGCATGATATTAAGCAGTACGGGATGCGCTCTTTTTCGGTATTCGGGGTAACGGTGTCGTAAAATATACTCATGCATCATCCCCGATTTTGCCACCCCAGGACGAATAATAGAACTCGCGGCCACCAAACCTAAATACGTATCTACCTGTAATTTTTTAAGCAGCATACGCATGGCAGGCGATTCTACATAAAAACAACCAATCGCTTTAGCATTTCTAAGCAAGTCTTTTATTTTTTCATCTTGCTTAAACCGTTTAATATCATGTATATCTACAGGTGGTTTTTCTGAATGGTTGTATTTTATAATGTTTACGGCGTCTTTTATTTTTCCTAATCCGCGCTGACTCAAAATATCAAATTTGTACAGGCCAATATCTTCGGCCGTAATCATA
The DNA here is from genome assembly GCF_018860245.1 of Pseudotamlana agarivorans. GTDB lineage: Bacteria > Bacteroidota > Bacteroidia > Flavobacteriales > Flavobacteriaceae > Pseudotamlana > Pseudotamlana agarivorans_A. The sequence goes on along the minus strand of NZ_JAHKPD010000012.1, from coordinate 150,815 downwards.
TCAAACTGTGTCGTCGCATAACCTTTGGGTGGTAAAAAGGTGGCAGTATAATAATGAATGGGTTTTTCTGAAATAATAATACCACTGGCATGAATGCCCAAATAGTTTGGAAACCCCTGAATGTATTCGCTATAAATAAGCACCAGCTTGGATAGTTTATCCAAAGTATTCGCAGGGTAACGTCGTTTTGTAAGTTTGTCTATTTCTTCTTTTGGCAAACCAAACACTTTCCCCAATTCGCGTACCGAGGCTTTAAATTTAAAAGTATTATAAACCGCTAACAGCGCGGTATTTTTAAAATTTTTAAAAATAAACTGGGTGATATCGTCACGATCTTTCCATGAAAAATCGATATCAAAATCTGGCGGATTTTTACGGTATAAATTAATAAACCGCTCAAAATACAAGTCTAATTCTATGGGGTCTACATCTGTAATACGCAGCAAATAGGCTACAATACTATTAGCACCACTACCACGACCTACATAAAAATAATCTTGAGATCGCGCATATTCTAAAATTTTCCAATTGATTAAAAAGTACGATACAAAGCCTTTTTCTTTAATAATTCCCAACTCTTTTTTTATGCGGCTATGAATGGCTTCATTAGGATTTTCGTAACGGTAACTTATCCCTGCGTAAGTTAATTTTTTTAGCAACTCGTAATCTGAATCTTCACTTTCGGTATACGATTTTTGATTATTGGGTACTTCGTTTGAAAAGTCGAAATCTACATGACAATCCTTTAAAATGGCTGCTGTATTATTTAAAAGCTCTGGAAATTCTTGATAGGTGTCACACAAATCTTTATACGACAACATACAGTCTGTTTCCACGCCTTCTTCACTTTTAGGCAACTTACTCAATAAAGTATTATTATCTATAGCCCGTAATAAGCGGTGGGTATTAAAGCCTTTTTTATTTTCGAAAGACACGGTTTGCAAAACCACGAGTTTATCTCTTAAATTTTTCCATTTAGAAAACTTAAGCGCGTTAAGATCTTGCGGTTTGATGCCTAAAAATTCATTCTGTTTTAGATGAAGTTTCTTTTGAGATTTATAAGGATAAATAACAAAAACATGGTCTAATTGAGGAGCTACCTCTGGAACCTCTAAACGGTTGTCATGTAAAAACTGCGACAAGTAAGCGTTTATATTTTGAAACCCTTTATTATTCTTGGCCAGTAATATAAACTGCTGATATGCTCCATTTCTAAAATCGACACCCAACACCGGCTTGATTTCATATTTTTCAGATAATCTTGCAAAATCTAAGCAAGCCGAAGTATTATTAATATCGGTTAAGGCTAGTGTTTTAAAGCCGTTTTTAGACGCTATAGCGAGCAACCTTTCTGGTTTTATGGTGCCATAACGCAAGCTGTAGTATGAGTGACAATTGAGATACATAGTTTAGCAAAATTAACTACATTTAATAGTAATTGTTGCTTAAATTTGTAGTAAATAATAAAAATGAAAAATGAAAATAAAATATTTGCAGTACCCTTAAGAGCCAAGAATCAAGAGCCTCAGTTTTCAGTAGTGCAGTACTCGATTAAACAGTTGCACGATTAAACAAATAAACAAGACATCAATTAACAATAAAAAGTTCCATCCACACGTAAACCCAATAGTCAATAGTCAATAGTCAATAAAAAATAACCAATCCTAAGTACAGTCCACAATTAAACGCATAAACAAATAAGCCAAGAGTTTCAATGTCATGTTTAGACTTCCGTCTTCGGTCTTCCGTCAATATTTTCAACTAAACGGTTAATCAATATCAAACTTAATCCCCTGCGCCAATGGCAACTCTGTAGTATAATTAATGGTATTGGTTTGACGGCGCATATAAACTTTCCAAGCGTCGGAACCTGATTCGCGACCGCCACCGGTTTCTTTTTCACCACCAAAGGCACCACCAATTTCGGCGCCTGAAGTCCCAATATTCACATTAGCGATACCACAATCGGAACCTTCAACTGAAAGGAAACGTTCGGCCTCACGTAAATTATTGGTCATAATCGCAGAGCTTAATCCTTGTGCTACACTGTTTTGAATATCCAAGGCATTTTCAACGTCACCCCTATATTTCATCACATATAAAATAGGCGCGAAAGTTTCTTGTTGAACCATTTTAAAATGTGGCTCCACGGCAACAATGGCTGGCTTGACATAACAAGCACTTTCAAAACCTTCACCTGAAATGACACCACCTTCAACAAGCACATGACCCCCTTCTTTTACCACCTGTTTTAATGCTTTCGTGTACATTTTTACGGCATCGGTATCTATAATAGGGCCTACATGATTATTTTCATCTAAAGGGTTCCCAATACGCAATTGTTTATAAGCCTCCACGACGGCAGCTATGATTTTATCGTAAACCGATTCATGAATTATTAATCGGCGTGTCGAGGTACAACGTTGTCCGGCAGTACCTACAGCTCCAAAAACGGCTCCAATTACGGTCATTTTCACATCGGCATCGGGCGTCACAATAATGGCATTATTACCACCAAGTTCTAATAAACTTTTTCCTAATCTGGCCGCTACTTCTTGGGCAACGGTTTTCCCCATTTTGGTCGAACCTGTTGCAGAAATTAACGGAATTCTGGTATCTTTAGTCATAAACGCACCCACCTTAGCATCGCCGTTAATTAGGCAAGAAATACCTTCGGGTAAATTATTTTCGGCAAAAACTTGAGCTGCTATATTATGACACGCGATACCACAAAGTGGTGTTTTTTCGGAAGGCTTCCAAACACAAACATCACCACAAACCCAGGCTAAAGCAGTATTCCAGGCCCAAACGGCTACAGGAAAATTAAAGGCTGAAATAATGCCAACCACGCCAAGCGGATGGTATTGTTCGTACATACGGTGCCCTGGACGCTCGCTATGCATGGTTAAGCCATGAAGCTGACGCGACAGACCAACTGCAAAATCGCAGATATCAATCATTTCTTGAACTTCACCTAAACCTTCTTGGTAACTTTTCCCCATTTCATAGGACACTAATTTACCAAGAGCTTCTTTCTTTTCGCGTAATTTATCTGCAAACTGGCGCACGATCTCACCACGCTGTGGGGCGGGTATTTTTCGCCATATTTTAAATGCCGAAGTCGCTGTTTCCATAACAACATCATAATCGGCCTTTGTTGTGGTTTTTACTTTCGCAATTAATTGTCCGTCTACGGGCGACAAACTACGAATTACACTTCCGTTTGAAAACTGTTCCTCACCTGTAGAAGTTCCTGCGTTTTCTGGCAGTATTCCCAAAATATTAAGTGCTTTATCTATACCAAAATCTAATACCTTTTTACTCATCGCTCATAAAGTTATGCATCTTTCCGCCGTTTTTACTAAGGTATGATTAAAAATATTAAATCTCACCTTAAGTGTAATGGCTAAAAATTTTTATGTTTTTACAATTCATAAAAAAAACCTGCTACATTTTATAAACGCAACAGGTTTTGGAGTATTTTTAATATAGACTAGAGCCTTATTTCTTCAAAAAGATAAACGAATAATAATACACACCAGAATCACTTTTATTGGCACCAATACCGATATGTGTAAAATCGGCTTCAATGTTATTTTTATTCCCAGAATGGTTTAACATGGCCTCTAGAACCTCATCGGCTGTTTTATACTTGGAAGCCACACTTTCTGCCATCTTGCTAGGGTTTTCATTTTCAATCAGTAAAACGGCACGTTCGTTTAAATTGTCGTAACTCAATTTGCTCTGGGCAGCCATATACAAACTGTGTTCATTAGCTAAAGTAGATGCATAAGCATTCATAATTAATACAGGTTTTTCTAAACTCAATCGATGGTCATTTAACGCGCTTAAAACCTGTGTATTAATAGTAGACTCTTCTTTCGCTTCATTACTTTCCGAATCATCGCTTGAAGAACAAGATACGCTACAGATAATCATGGTAAAACAAACCAAGGCGAACCATGGTTTTAAATAGGTGGTTTTCATATTTTTAGGTTTGGGTTTACCAAATATACATGATTTCACCAGCTAAAACGCTAATAAATTCGATAAATTACATAATAAACTGTGTTTTATTCTTACAAAAAAGAAGTCCTATACTTTCAAATAAGACCATAAACCCATAAAAATCACATAGATAAATACTAAAACCATGTAGTTAATCGAAAATAACAACGATACGATAGTTCGTTAAATTATAATAGGTAATTTTGCTACATGTATTTTGTATGTAAATACAAAAAAGAAGAATAAAACAATAGCACCTCTCACGCTCTCAATCGTTATGAAAAAAACCTACACGACTTTTTCTAGGTCTATTTTAGTGACCTTATTTTTATTGGTTAATGTTTATTTTGTTGGTGGGCAGTGTATGCCGTCAAATATTGGAGATACAAATAAAAAAGGAATTTCCAATTTTACTCTCACTGGTGACTCTGGATCAGAAATCAATCATGACAGTGGTGTTCAAGAAGGTGAAGTAGGACAAGAAGGCTACATCAACTACACTTCTAAATCCATAAATGTTACTATCGGTAACACCTATGATTTCACGGCGACAAACTCCGTTAGTAATGGAACTCCAACTGCAAGTATGGGCATTTGGATAGACTACGATGGCAATGGCAACTATGAGTTAGTGTATGATTCTGGTGTTACATCAAACAATTACACTTTTTCGGGTAGTATTACCATAAATGGAACTGCACCAGATACTGCAGTAATGAGAATTGCAACTGTTTACTGTTATAATAATGCAGGTTGCCAAACTATTCCTGCAACCCCATGTGATTTCAATAATGAACTTGCCGAAATAGAAGATTACACCCTAAACTTTTTGTTTCCAGATACCCCTGAAGCTTTTGACGACGAACTTTTAGTGGTAAGCAACTCAAGCGGCACTAATAATCAAATTAACTTAGGTCATAACGACAACATTAGTGTTCATCGTGGTGATGGCGATGATTTTTCAATAGTTTCATCACCAACTCATGGAAATGTTACTGAAGTTTTTGATGGCACTTTTGAATACGTACCAGATACCGATTATGTTGGAAACGATAGTTTCACCTATAATATCTGTGATAGTAACGGCAATTGTGATACGGCTACGGTTAATTTAACAGTTAACTTAGGTGCATGTGAACCGATATCTGAAACTAATGGTAGCGTATATATTACCAATGTTTCACTTGCCGGTGAATCCACAAATATTTATAATGCTTCTGGAGATGACGGTGGATACGGCAATTATTTAAACATTGCCGCTGCCGACTTACTATGGGGCAGTACATATACGGTTTCTATCTCAGGAGCCGGCGCACCAAAATCTAGAGCGTTATATATAGATTACAATAAAGATGGTCTATTTGATAATTCAGAATTTATTAGTGTAAAAAACAAGGAAAACATCTCCTTTACCATTCCAAATGATGCGATTGAAGGAACTACTGTTATGAGAGTAGGTGTATCCGAACCAACACATTTTCAATCAAATTCTTGTGGTGTTCATTACGATCTACAAGAATTCGAAGACTACTTCGTAACCATAGGCAACACATCTGTATCACCATCACCCCCAACACCCACCGTATACCCAGACACCGATGGGGACGGAATTACCGATAATATCGATTTAGATGATGATAATGATGGGGTGTTAGATGATGACGAAAACAACCATTGTAATACAAACCCACATGCAACGGTTGCAAAAACGGTTTTCTTATATGAAACTTTTGGCACTGGAACTAGCAGAGTACAAATTGATGAAAACTTTTCTGCTGCGAGTACAGACTATGAATTTTCGGCTAGTGGTAACGTTGTAGACGGTAAATATACCGTTTATCATAACGCTCAAGACATAGCAAGCTGGGCAGATGAGTATTGGTATAAAGGTGACGATTTCACACCTAATGACTCCGATGGTAGAATGGCTATTTTCAATGCTGAAACTACACCTGGCGGTGTATTTTATGAAAATCAAATCACAGGGGTAACACCAAATGTTACGGTAACCTACAGCTTTGCCGCTATTAACTTAGACCGTAAAGATGATGACAGTAGAAGTAAACCAAAATTCTTAATGGAAATTATAGCGCCAGACGGCACTGTTATAGCCGATAAGACTACCGATGCTATTGGAGGTTCAGACAATACAGGTTGGGTAATAAACGAACTTACTTTTATACCTACCACTTCAGATTTCACAGTGAGATTAAGTAACCTCGTGAGTGGTGGCTTAGGCAACGACCTTGCCTTAGACGACATTCTAGTTGAACAACTCTTTTGTGACTCAGACGGCGATGGTATTGCCAATAGCATTGACCTAGATGACGATAACGACGGCATCCCTACAGTTGTTGAATTAGGACTTTCTGACACTGATAAAGATGGCACTTTACTAGGCGATGGTTGGACAGACAGCGATAATAACGGCGTTCATGATTCTTACGAAAGTGGCGCTACATTAGTAAATTCTGATAGCGATACTGTTCCTAACTATCTAGATCTCGACTCCGATAACGATGGTGTCTTTGACGCTTACGAGTATGACGGACTAGGAGATATTGACATCACAGGAAATGGTGTTGGTGATGGTACCGATAGTGATGGCGATGGTATTTTAGATAGCATTGAGGACAAAGATGGTTTTGGTTTCACAACCTATAACGCCGCTGTAGAAACAACCTCTGGAACTCCCAATTATTTAAATACGCAATCTGGAGGAACAAACGATATTTTAGCAATATCACACCTATATCCTGGCTTGGTTATAGACGCCAATGGCGCAATAGATGACCATACAGATAGTGATGGCGACGGTATTTTAGACGCTTTTGATACCGATACCAGTACCTTTGGATCTCCACGAGATATTACAGGGTCATTTGCCTTATATTTTGATGGACTTAATGATTATGTTGAAGAGCCAAGTTTTATGAGCGACTGGGCAGAAGCAACTCTAATGTGCTGGATAAAGATAGACGATGACGCTTCAGGCACCCGATTTATCATGGGGCAAGACAATTTCTACATGGAACTGGATGATGCTAATTATTTACACACCTATGGTGGTGGCAAATCATTACAAAGTGATGAACCATTACCTACAGGAATTTGGGTACACGTGGTTGCACGTTTTGGTGATAAACTTTGGCTATACACTAATGGTGATTTTTCTGTTGAAAAAATAGATGCTTCTGGAAATTTAGAAACTTCTAATTCTAGCTTTAGTATTGGCCGTACACCCGATACCGACAACAACTATTTTAAGGGTGAAATTGATGAAGTGCGGGTGTTTAACGAAGCATTAAACTCGAATCCAATTAGAAGAATGGTCTATCAAGAATTAGATGAAAACAATTTCAATTATGGCAAAATCATTCCTAAACAAATAGATTCCAATCTTTCTACCCAATTACAGCGTTACTACAAATTAGACGATTACCAAAATGACAAATTAAAAGATCATACTGGAAACAATACTGTAGGCGCAACTATCTACAATGTTAAAGACATTTTACCTCAAACCGCACCACTGCCTTTTGTAACTTTTAGTGACAAATCATGGGAAACCAAAGGCGCTTGGCTACACGGCGATGTTTGGGATATATCGCATACAGACGCGACTAATCAATCAACTCATACCGATTGGGTTATTGTAAACATAGCACACAACATAACTACGACCGCATCACACAATACCTTAGGGGTATTGATTGACAATGGAGCAAAATTAACCGTTGGAGATTCAGTAAAAGATGATGACTATGCGCTCGAGAACAACTGGTATTTAAACATTGAAGATTCAGGGAAAATAGAACTAATAGGCGACTCCCAACTCGTTCAAACCAAAAACAGCACCCTAGGTACTGGAACTGGAACCCTAGAACGCGATCAACAAGGCGAATCCAATAAGCACAATTACAACTATTGGTCGTCTCCTGTAAATTCAGGTGTTAATGGAGACGGGGACAAAACCTACACCGTGGCTAGTGTTTTACGCGATGGAACAGATGAAAACGATCCAAAAACCATTAATTTTATAGGCGGTTATAACGGCGTTAAGGGCGACCCGATCTCTATTGCTGAATACTGGATATGGAAATACGCCAACAACAAAAGTGACACCTATGCGCTTTGGCAACACACTAAAAGTAACGGTGAGATAGAAGTCGGAGAAGGCTACACCATGAAGGGCCCTGGGCAAAAAGGTGTTAATAACACCCAAAATTTCACCTTTATTGGCATGCCTAATAATGGAGACATTACTTTACCTATAAATGCTGGGAATGAATATTTAGTAGGAAACCCATACCCTTCTGCTATTGATGCTTATCAATTTTTAGATGATAATAAGGAAGCCATAGACGGCACCATATACCTATGGGAACATTATGGTGGCGACTCCCATTATTCAGTAGATTATGAAGGTGGTTATGGGTCGTACAATTATTCAGGAGGAACCCCTGCCATGACCGGTACTGCTCCAGATGAAGACCTAACACACGCTAACAAGTCTAAAAAAACACCGGGACGTTACATCTCAGTAGCACAAGGTTTCTTTGTAAAAGCTGCAGAAACCCAATTAAAAACTACAGTAACCTTTAAAAACTCCCAACGTATTTTTGTAAAAGAAGACAACAGTAATTCTATATTCATAAAAGAATCTACTACTAAAACAGCCAAAGAAGAAAGCCCTAAATATGAAGACCTGCGTCCGAAAATTAGAATAGATTACACCTCCCCAAAAGGTTATGTACGCCAGTTATTAACAACAGTAGACAAAAAGGCATCTATAGGATACGATTGGGGCTACGACGGCCTTCTAAACGAAACCAATATAGAAGATATGTATTGGAAGGTTGCCAACGAAGACTACATCATTCAAGGTATCGATACCATTACAAAGCAAACCGTTTTACCATTTACTGTGAAAACAAAATCTGGTGGTTTAGTTGAAATAAGTATTAATGCTTTAGAAAACCTGCCAAACGATGTAGATGTGTATGTGAAAGACTACGATACCTATCATGATTTACGTGCTGCGTCATTTTTTGCAAATGTCCCTGCTGGTGAAACTTACGATCGTTTTGAAATTACATTTACTAACGAATCTTCAACCCTAGATGTTATTGAAGAAAGTACAAATGCGCTACAATTATTTTACAATACACAAAATGCTAACCTTGTAATAAGCAATCCAAATGCCAACACTATCGAAACCCTCAAGGCTGTAAATACACTCGGGCAAGTGGTTTTTGAAACAGCAATTCAAACTTCCGATAGGAAAATTTTAGTGCCAACCAATTTAGCAACAGGGATGCATATTTTCTCTATTCAAACAAATCAGACAGAAGTTACTAAGAAAGTGATTGTGGCGGAGTAACGAGGAGAGGAATTGTTTATTTTTTATTGACTATTGATTATTGGAATTGTTGATTCGTTTATTCGTTTATTCATGGGTGATAGTTAGGAATTGTTTATTTATGTCTTGTCATTCAGAAGGAGGTACGACTGAAGAATCTTTTCACATGACATGTTTAGATGAAAACCTTGATCGAAGACGGAAGACCACTGACAATACGTGAAATTTTTCATTATTAACTTTTCATTTTTAATTGATGAATTATTGATTATTGATTATTGGAATTGTTGATACGTTTAATTGTTTAATCGTGGGTGATAGTTAGGAATTGTTTATTTATGTCTTGTCATTCAGAAGGAGGTACGACTGAAGAATCTTTTCACATGACATGTTTAGATCAAAACCTTGATCGAAGACGGAAGACCACTGACAATACGTGAAATTTTTCATTATTAACTTTTCATTTTTAATTGATGAATTATTGATTATTGATTATTGGAATTGTTGATACGTTTAATTGTGTAACCGTGGGTCATAGTTAGGAATTGTTTATTTATGTCTTGTCATTCAGAAGGAGGTACGACTGAAGAATCTTTTCACATGACATGTTTAGATGAAAACCTTGATCGAAGACGGAAGACCACTGACAATACGTGAAATTTTTCATTATTAACTTTTCATTTTTAATTGATGAAATGTTGAATCGTATAACCTAATTACTGCAACTGCAATTGCAACTTGAAACTAAGAATGGAATAATAACAACAAAGGCTCTATAAAAATAAATTAACATATCTACCCTGTTTTAACTGTTAAAAGCCCAAATTCATCTAAAAAGGACAAGATAATTAGTTTAAAACACCTTTTTATAAGTAAATTTGAAGACCACCAAACTTTAAATACTTTTTTTAAGTTAAATTTTTAGAAATTATGCCAACACCTCTAAAAAATACCCTAGCACTAGCCGTTTTTATATTTTTAAATGCAGGCTTATTATTTGCCAATAACATAACTAACGCCAAATTAAATTATATTAAGCCCGTACAAACTACTACAGTTCCATCCGATATCGTGATTACTAGTGACAACGGCACTTCAATAGAAACAATAGGAAATGGAGATACAACTACAAGTACCCAAAACAACACCCATTTCTCCGATGTATCTATAGACCCCATAACTAGCGGTCTTACATATACATACACAATAACCAATAACGGACCAACTGATGTATTGTTAAGACAAAACCAACCAAGGGTACGTTTCTCAAGTTCGTCAGGAAATTTTACAGTATCTAGTCAACCACTCCCAGATACCAGAAGAATTGCAGCTGGAGATTCTAAAACTTTTCAGATTACTTTTAAACCACGAACTGGAGGAAACCACCAAGAAACCGTTGAAATTGCTATATTCGACAGTAATACTGTCTTGTTTACTTTCACCTTCGTTATTGCTGGTAGAGGAACCTCATCTTCAGTTGACACCGATGGTGATGGCGTTTTCAATAATGCCGATCTAGACTCCGATAACGATGGGCTATTAAATACCGACGAAGATCTCCTTTGTAACCAAAACCCGAATGCAATAAAGTCTACAACCACTTTTCTTAAGGAAACCTTTGGAGCTGGTACTTCTATAGTAGAAATCGATGCTAATTATCCAGGTGCCTATACAGATTACGCGTTTCAATCAACTGGAAATGTAACTCGAGATTATTATGCTGTAAACAAACAATCAAAAGGTACCTTTACTAATAATAATCTTTGGTATCGAGGTGGCGACCATACCGGTGACGCCAATGGTAGAATGGCCATTTTTGATGTTGGTAATGGAGATAATCATCCAGCTTATGATTCCACTACTAATCCTAATCCTAGTAATATTTTCTACCAGATAACCATTACAGGTGTCGAGCCGGGGGTACCCACTTCGTTTAGTTTAGCTGCCCTTAACTTGATTCGCGCAACTTCAACTAATCTAATCGGAAATGAAACCGAACCAGAACTTATAATAACAATAAATGATACAGATATAAATGGTATCGAGATTATTAAAGATCAAACTGGAGAAATTGCGTTTAATACTACCGATTTAAATGGTGATCCTGATACTGTAGATGCGTCTAAAACTTATCAAGAAAACCAAGGCTGGATCACGCATTCCATTTCATTTACTCCAACAAGTGACACATTTTTAGTAACATTAACTACGGCTAATAAGCGTAAAAGCGGCAACGATATCGCCCTAGACGACATCACCATAACACAAGATTATTGCGATAGCGATGGCGATGGTATAGCCGATTTTTTAGACCTGGATAATGATAATGATGGCATGCCTAATGTTGCGGAATTACAGCTTTCAGGAGTAAACATCTCTAAAGGCATGCTCGACATAAGTAATGACGACAGCAACAACAATGGTGTACACGATAGCTTTGAAGGTGGCGCAATAGCAATAGACACCGATGGCGATGGTGCTCCAGACCATCTTGATTTAGACTCCGATAACGATGGGGTTTTTGATGTTTATGAATATGATGGCAAAGGCGATTTAGATGTTTCTGGAGATGGTGTTAGCGAAGGCACCGATGTAGATTCTGGAGTTCCTGCAGATGGCTTCGATGGTGATGGTATTTTGGCTGGAGCCGATGATTTGGACGGCTTTGGGCTAACCAATTATATCCCTGCAATTGATAGTGGCGGAGATTCAACGCCCGATTATTTAACCCCACAATCGGATGGTACAAACAATGACATTCCTGAAATATATGCCCATTTAGACCCAGATGGCGATGGTGTTATTGATGTCTCTACCGATATAGATCGTGATGGTATTGCAGATACACTAGACTCCGATGTTACTGTTGTAGGCTCCCCAAGAGATTTAGATGATAGCTACAGCCTGTATTTTGATGGCCGTAATGATTATGTGGAAACGCCTCAATTTTTAAACAATACTTCTGACGGTACTATGATGTGTTGGATAAAAATTGACCCCTCAGCAACAGGTGGACAATATATTATGGGGCAAGAAAATATATCCTTTATTTCCAATGGCAGTGTAGTAGATTTTTTTGTTAACGGAAACCTTGTTGGTAATACTTCAGTAACCAAAGGGAAATGGATTCATCTAGCAGGAAGTTATTCTAGCAGTGGTGAATATTTCTATGTTAACGGTGAAGAAATCGCAAAAGCTTCAAACAATATGGACTTAGATGGCACTGGTACAAGTTTTATAATTGGCCGTTCACCAGCTAATACAACTAGTTATTTCCAAGGCGAAATAGACGAAGTGCGTGTATTTAACGAAGCCCTAACCCAAGAAGAAATTCAACGTATGATGTGTCAAGAATTGGATGAAAATAATAATTTTACCATTGGTAAAATTATTCCTAGAGAAATTAGCCCATCGCTATCAACCAGCTTAATCCGTTATTACAAAATGGACACATATACAGACGATCAGTTAATTGATCTATCTCCCTCGGGTATTGATGCCACCATTTACAATGTCAAAGAAATTTATTTTCAAAGGGCGCCCTTGCCTTATGAAACTGTAATGACTGGTACTAATTATCTAGAGTGGGGTGATGAGTCAAGTTGGTTACACGGTGATGTTTGGAGTATCAATGACCGCTCTGTATATAATGATGCTGCAATTGTTCGTATAAGACATGACTTTCGAAACCGTTTTAGCGGACGAGGGGAAAATTTAACTCAATTAGGTTTAATAGTTGATCCTGATACTGATTTTATAATACATACTCGTAGAAAACTTGAAAACACCTGGTATTTAGACATAGGTGACAACGGTTTAATCGATTTACACGCCGATGGGCAGTTAATACAAACTGAAGAAAGTACTTTGGGTACCGGTAACGGCGTTATAGAACGCGACCAAGAAGGCACCCTTAACAAATACAGTTACAATTACTGGTCCTCTCCAGTAAATACAGATCGAACGAATGCGACATATACTGTTGGAGGCGTTCTATTGGAAGGCAATGCCGACCATACAACCGTAAATTCTATAGATTTTGTTGGTGGTTATGATGGAAACGACACAACATCACCTAAACAAATCGCCGAATATTGGATAAACATTTTCCCTAATGGTATAGCGGACAACTACTGGGATTGGAAACGTGTTTACAGTACAGGAATTATAAATGTGGGTGAAGGCTATACCATGAAAGGTACTGGAACAGGCCCGATTACCGACGAACAAGTCTATCTTTTTGAAGGCTCACCTAACAATGGCGACTATACCTTAAAGATCAATTCAGGAAGAGAATATTTAATAGGTAACCCGTACCCTTCTGCCATAGATTCTTATGCTTTTCTTGATGACAATAAAACATCCATTGCAGGGAGCCTGTATTATTGGGAGCATTACGGTGGCACCACCCACTTTTTAGCCGATTATGAAGGTAGCTATGCTACTTATAATTATTCTGGAACTTCGCCAAGTGTCACGCAAGTTATACCAAGTTATCCACCCATTAATTCAAGTCCGACACCTAGAAAAACACCCGGGCGATATATTCCTGTAGCTCAAGGCTTTTTTGTTGAAGCAGATCAAGGTGGTGATATAAAGTTTCATAATTCGCAACGTGTTTTTGAAATAGAAAGAAACAATTCCGAATCTGTTTTCATAAAAGAAACCAATACCAAAACTTCAAAAACCACCAACGTAAAAACGGGCGATACCCGACCAAAAATTAGGTTAAAATACAGCTCTCCCCTAGGTTATCAAAGGCAGTTACTCACAACTGTAGACACCAGTGCCACCCAAAATGTGGATTGGGGTTATGATGCCAAACTCATCGAAGACCTCCCAGAAGATATGTCTTGGGAAATAGAAAATGAAAAATACGTGATTCAAGGGATTGATACCATCGAGGCTTCAACCATTTTACCACTTATCGTTAAAACCAGAGAAAAAGCCAGTGATAACGGTGGTATTGTGACCTTTAGCATTGATTCCCTACAAAACGATGCGCAAAATTATAACGTGTATTTAAAGGATTTTGACACCTACCATGACCTCAAACAGGCCCCTTACGATGCCACTGTTGGTAAAGGAGAAACGATAGGGCGTTTTGCACTTGCTTTTTCCGATCAAACTTTAAACATAGAAGAAGAAAGCAACAAACTTGGGGTAAAACTGTTTTACAACAAACAAAACACAAGCCTTATTATTAACAACCCCAAAAACACCACTTTAAAAAGCTTAACTGCAGTGAATACCTTAGGGCAAATGGTATATAGTAAACAATTAAACACCTCCGAAAACCGCTTGGAAATCCCAACACATTTAGCCACTGGTTTGTATGTGTTTTCCGTGCAAACAGAAAATATCGAGCTGTCTAAGAAAGTGATTGTGGCGGAGTAGCTGTTTATTTGTTTAATCGGGGCTGTACGACTAAGAATTGATTATTGATTAATTGGTTTACGTGTGACGGTTCACGTTTTATTTTTAATTAATTGATTGTTTAACTGTTCTCGATTCCGCTCGAACACCGGTAGGAATCACATATATTAACGGTCTTCGAGCGGAGTCGAGAAACTAGCATCAGTGGAATTGATTATTTTTTATTGACTATGGATTAATGGAATTGTTGATACGTTTATTTGTTGAATCGTGTAACCGTGCGTGATAGTTAGGAATTGTTTATTTATGTCTTGTCATTCAGAAGGAGGTACGACTGAAGAATCTTTTCACATGACATGTTTAGATGAAAACCTTGATCGAAGACGGAAGACCACTGACAATACGTGAAATTTTTCATTTTTAACTTTTCATTTTTAATTGCTGAATTGAAAAATTTGACCGAAGACGGGAGACGGGAGACTATTGACTATTGATTATTGGGTTCACGTGAGGATTTCAACTTTTCATTGTTTATTTGTTGAGTCGTGTAGCCGAATTACTGCGACTGAGTCTGTGACCATAACTGTGACTACGCCCGATAACAAAGACCGAAAACAACTACTTGTTGAGGGAAATTTAATTATTTCTAAAAAAATATAAGGAAGTCGTAATTTTCTTTAAAAACTAGCATCCCAACTTTTAAACGACACATTTTTAGCTATATTTGATAATTGGTTAACCAATTTTTTAAAAAAAGTATTTTATAATTACTATAAAATCAGTAACTTATAAACCCTTTCGTTAAATAATCCAGACTAAAAACAAAAATGTATGCTAAAACATTACTCCCTCATTAGTAAACACCTCCTTCTCCTCGTTCTTTTTCTATCTGCGCCCATTTTGCTTTTTGCGCAAGATGGGAAGGCTAGGATATATAACGAAGTCAGTGGTACAAGAGGCCCTTTAATCCCAGACAACAACCCACCGGCGAGCATAACTTATGGCACCGATTTTGGGAATAGTGCAGGAACAAAAACCTTTATCATCACTAGAGACGACCTTACAGGTAACTCAGAGCGCGAAATAGGCGACATGCAGCCTATTACAATTACGGGAGATCCTCAATTTTCAATTACCGAAAACTTGAAAGACTCTGATGATAAATTAACTTCAGGACAAACTGACACCTTTGAAATAACCTATGATGGTTCTGGTCCGGCTACCGCAACAGTCACATTTGAATATACTTGGCATGAGGTATCAAATGGCAGCGATGTAGGTACCAACACCGGAACAACTTACACCTTTCAAATCTCCGGTGGAGGTGGTAACAGCGGCAGCGTATATCCCGACACCGATGGCGATGGTGTTTCCGACAATCTTGATATTGACGATGACAACGATGGTATTGCCGATGACGTAGAAGACGATATTTGTGAAAACAGATCACATGGCACAGCTGAAGTCGTTATGCTTAATGAAGATTTTGGCACGGGTACCAATCGTGCGCGTATCAATGAAAACTTTCCAGGTGCTACAACCGAATACACCTATGAAGATGGTAGTGGTGGTGATGATTTGG
This sequence comes from Pseudotamlana agarivorans, assembly GCF_018860245.1. Taxonomy (GTDB): domain Bacteria; phylum Bacteroidota; class Bacteroidia; order Flavobacteriales; family Flavobacteriaceae; genus Pseudotamlana; species Pseudotamlana agarivorans_A. Next base: position 134,487 of record NZ_JAHKPD010000012.1, on the reverse strand, counting down.
AAACTTTAGAATACGCCGTTTACCACGACGCTTCTGATAATGCTCTTGCTACTTGGGCTAGCGGTGATTGGGGCGCCGCTGTAGACCATACTGACGACGATCCTTCCACAGTAGGACGCATGGCTATATTTAATGGTAATAACAACAACCAAGTAAGTAACAACAGTGGTCCATATGTGGTTTACGAAGCCACTATCAATGGACTTACACCTGGTAAAGACATCTATTTTAGTTTTTACGCCGTAAATCTCGATGTGAAAGACCCTAGTACTTATTCCAATACACGGTACGATCCTCAAGTTTCTATGGAACTTTTTGATGTAACAGATCCTGCTAACCCACAATCTATAGGTTCAGCCACATCCATTCCATTACCTAGAAACCCCACGCATAGCACCCCTTTCGGTCCAGACTTTTGGACACACACTGAGAACACCATCACAGGAGGCACAATTACTGCTATAAAAGTGAGATTAGTTGATATAACAGATGAAGGCTCTGGAAACGATTTTGCCATAGATGATATTCGTGTCACCCAACTGTTCTGTGATTCCGACGGCGATAACATACCAGATACCCATGATATTGATGATGATAACGATGGTATTCCTAATGTGGTAGAATTAAGCTTTAGTGGAGATGATAGCGATAAAGATGGTACCTTATATGGCACTGGTTGGGTAGATACAGACAACAACGGCATGCATGACAATTATGAATCTAATATAGGTGATATTGATGATGCCTTAGACTCCGATAACGACGGCACACCAAACTACCTCGACCTAGACTCCGATAACGATGGTATTTTTGACACCCTCGAATACGATGGCTTAGGCGATATAGACGTCACTGGAAACGGCCTAGGCGATGGCCCAGACACCGATGGCGATGGGGTACTCGATACTATGGATACCCTAGATGGTTTTGGGTTAAACGGCTACGATGATCCTATTAAAACTACCAGCGGAATCCCCGATTATCTAAATATAAAATCTAATGGTGCTGATTATGATATTTTAGCCATTGACCATCTATACCCCAACTTAGATGGTGATAATAACGGCGTTATAGACGGTTCAACCGACGCCGATCAAGACGGCATCATGGACGGTTTAGACAGCGATACAGGCGCTCACGGCTCCCCAAGAGCTATAGACGGCAGCTACAGCCTGTACTTTGATGGGCGTAATGATTATGTGGAAACGCCTGAATTTTTAAACAATGCTTCTAACGGTACAATGATGTGTTGGGTTAATATCGATGCATCTGGATTTAATACACAAGAAATTATGGGACAAGAAAATATTAGTTTAGTATATTCTTCGGGTGATGTGAAGTTAGTTGTAAACTCGGCAGAAATTTTAAGTGCTCCCATAATTCAGGGAAAATGGGTAAACATTGCTTGTGCTTATTCTAGTGGTGATTATGGTATTTATATAAACGGAGAAAACAAAGACACATTATCAGGTAGTCCATTGATAAATGGTACTGGAATAAATTTCCGTATTGGTAAGACTCCAACTGGTAGTGCTTTTTTTAAAGGCCAAATAGATGAGGTTCGCGTGTTTAACGAAACCCTAACCCCAACAGACATCCAGCATATGATGTGTCAAGAATTGGATGAAAATAATAATTTTACAGTTGGTAAAATTATTCCTAGAGAAATTAACCCATCGCTATCAACCAGCTTAATCCGTTATTACAAAATGGACACATATACAGACGATCAGTTAATAGATTTATCTACCTCGGGTGTTGATGCCACCATTTACAATGTCAAAGAAATTTATTTTCAAACGGCGCCTATGCCTTTTGAAACGGTAAACGACGGTGATTGGAATATAGAAACAACTTGGCTACATGGTGATGTTTGGGATATTTGGGGTAATGCACCAAATAATTACCCTATTGTACGAATTAAAAATCACGTCACCACTTCTCAAGAACAAAACACTATAGGTTTACTTATAAACAACGACGCTTCCCTCGAAGTACAACCAGACGTTGCTTTAAACAACTCATGGTATCTCGATATAGGTACTAAAGGCACTACAGGCACTAAAGCTTTAATTGATTTACAAGGTGAATCGCAACTTATACAAACCCAAGACAGTAAATTAGAAGAAGATGGTGAGGGATACTTACAACGCGACCAGCAGGGCACGGTTAACAAATACAGTTATAATTATTGGTCGTCGCCAGTACACTCTAGCTCTGGGGCACCATTTACCTATACGGTTAAGGATGTTTTAAAAAATGACAATAATGGTTCAGACCCTACGGTGCCAATAGATTTTGTTAGCGGTTATGATGGAGATGACTCCTCTACACCTGTAAAAATTGCCGAATATTGGATAAACGTATATAATAATGTTGCTAATAATTATTGGAAGTGGAATCGCGTATTAAGCACTGGAACCATAAATGCAGGTGAAGGTTTTACCATGAAGGGTCCAGGATCAGGGCCAATTGGTACAGAAATAAATTATGTGTTTGAAGGAATACCTAACAATGGCTCCTTAGAATTAGGTATATTCTCAGGAAACGAATATTTAATAGGAAACCCTTATCCTTCTGCCATAGATGCCAATTTATTTATTAGTGACAACCAAGGTGTCATCACAGGGAGTTTATATTATTGGGAGCATGTTGGTGGTGGTTCACACTTTTTAGCCGATTACGAAGGTAGTTATGGTACCTATAATTTATCTGGAGCCGCACCACACGTAACAGCACCAAGCGCGATACCTCCTATTGCAAATGTAATATCTACTAAATTACCTAAGCAATACATTCCAGTAGCACAAGGCTTTTTTGTAGAAGCTAGAAATACTAATATAATAACATTTCAAAACTCACAACGTATTTTTAAAACAGAAGGCACCGAATCGGTGTTTATAAAAGAAACCAATACCAAAACTTCAAAAACCACCAACGTAAAAACGGGCGATACCCGACCAAAAATTAGGTTAAAATACAGCTCTCCCCTAGGTTATCAAAGGCAGTTACTCACAACTGTAGACACCAGTGCCACCCAAAATGTGGATTGGGGTTATGATGCCAAACTCATCGAAGACCTCCCAGAAGATATGTCTTGGGAAATAGAAAACGATAAATACGTGATTCAAGGGATTGATACCATCGAGGCATCCACCATTTTACCTCTTATCGTTAAAACCAGAGAAAAAGCCAGTGATAACGGTGGTATTGTGACCTTTAGCATTGATTCCCTACAAAACGATGCGCAAAATTATAACGTGTATTTAAAGGATTTTGACACCTACCACGACCTCAAACAGGCCCCTTACGATGCCACTGTTAGTAAAGGAGAAACGATAGGGCGTTTTGCACTTGCTTTTTCCGATCAAACTTTAAACATAGAAGAAGAAAGCAACAAACTTGGGGTAAAACTGTTTTACAACAAACAAAACACAAGCCTTATTATTAACAACCCCAAAAACACCACTTTAAAAAGCTTAACTGCTGTGAATACCTTGGGGCAAATGGTATATAGTAAACAATTAAATACCTCCGAAAACCGCTTGGAAATCCCAACACATTTAGCCACTGGTTTGTATGTGTTTTCCGTGCAAACAGAAAATATCGAGCTGTCTAAGAAAGTGATTGTGGCGGAGTAGCTGTTTATTTGTTTAAGCGTTTATGTGTTTAATCGGGGCTGTACGACTAAGAATTGATTATTGATTAATTGGTTTACGTGTGACGGTTCACGTTTTATTTTTAATTAATTGATTGTTTAACTGTTCTCGACTCCGCTCGAACACCGGTAGGAATCATATATATTAACGGTCTTCGAGCGGAGTCGAGAAGCTAGCATCAGTGGAATTGTTTATTTTTTATTGATTATTGATTATTGGAATTGTTGATACGTTTAATCGTGTAACCATGGGTGATAGTTAGGAATTGTTTATTTATGTCTTGTCATTCAGAAGGAGGTACGACTGAAGAATCTTTTCACATGACATGTTTAGATGAAAACCTTGATCGAAGATGGAAGACCACTGACAATACGTGAAATTTTTCATTATTAACTTTTCATTTTTAATTGCTGAATTATTCCCTCAAAACAACGGTCTTTATCATTTCATGATCCGATTCTAACGAGTTTATTTTTTTTGAATCTAAAATCTCAAGATCTTTAGACACCCATATATGATCCAAAGACAATAAAGGCAATTCCCATGGCCAGGTTTCTCTAAAACCATTGCCTTTTGAAGAAAACCAATGGTTAAATTGCGCTCTAATCACTTCAAAATAAACCGATTCATAAGGCAAATTAAAATCGCCCAAAACAATGGTTCGCTCTTGAAATTCTAAATGGGCATCCACATAATCTAACTCCCAATGTCGTGGCACATCTCTACTTCCTGTAACATCTACAGCATAAAAATGCAGGTTACACGTTTCAAAATGAACTACAGAGGTATGGTAATTAGACGTCACATCTGAAATGATTTTCATGGGGTGCTTAGAGAAAATAGAAAGCTCTCTTGTCGATTTATAAAAACTATAATCGGGATATTTTTTCTGTAAATCCTTAAAATCGGTATCACTGGCTTCGGCAAGTACCATGACATCAGGAAAATCACCATATTGAGTAATGGCATCTTTAAATTTATGAACTCTTGAAGTATTCCAAAACACAATTTCAATATCAGAATCTTTAATGGGTTCAGCGATGCTAAATCTAAAACTGCGTCCCAACCAAATAACAAGCAATAATCCAGCTAAAAATAAATTGTACTTACGCCACTTCCCAAGAAAAATAGAAAGTCCTAACACAATTAAGATAATTACGGGTAACGGTAAAGGATAAAACAACAAAGACAGCTCGTAAGTCCTGTCTTTGATAATAAAATGCAACATCAATAGTGCAATAATGATAATTACATTTAAGATGCGGTATGAACCTCTAATAAATTTTCGCATTATCTCAAATGGTAGCCTTTAGCCGCCCACCAAGGGTGTACCTCAACTTCTAAACGGTTTGCTTTCACCATAGGATCGTCATTTGCTAAACGTTCTGCCATTTTTTTTGTTGGTACATTATAAATGGTAATACCTCTAAAATCGCTCTCATCACCAAAAGGTCCTGAAATATCGGCATGACCTTCGTTATATAATTTCCCAAGATATTCTAAATGTTGTTCTTGAAGTTCGGCAGCTTCCTCTTCATTTTGCCCGCGAATAGCACCAGACTTTAAAAATGCTATAAAATATTGCTGCATTAAAATAGTGTCTTGAGTTTTTTCATCCACAAAATCGAAAGTTTTATACCCCTTCTTTTTAAGGGCTTCTTTAATTTCTTGCTGTGTTTTTTTCGAAGCCGCTTCGTTAATATAGACGGTATACAAAGAATCTTTTACTCTATTTACAGCAATTTCTTCTGGAGTTAGCACTATAGGCTCTGGTGCTTTTTCCGCCTCATCATGACAAGCGAAAACAGACAACATGATTAAAAAAACGGGGGCTATTTTTTTTATTATTTCCATAATTTAAACGGGTTTTTACTTAATTGGGAATTATAATATTTTACGTCTCCGGTAACCTCTTTAGCTACCCAATCGGGTTTTATATACGTTTCAATTTCGCTTTTTAGCTCAACTTCAGCAACAATTAATCCTTGATTATCTCCAAAAAACTCATCAACTTCAAAAATATGTTCACCAACCTGCACTTCATAACGTATCTTATCAATTACAGTTTCTTCACAAAGCTTTAAAAGTGCTAGCGCTTCATCTTGAGCTATTTCTCTTTCCCATTCAAAACGAGATAAACCAGATGACGACGACGGCCCTTTAACTGTAATAAAACCTAAATTGCCCTTAATACGAATACGCACAGCACGCTCTTTATTAGAATTTAAATACCCTTGGCAAATTCTAGTTTGCTTAAAAGCCTCATTTTTAAAAGCTTCAGAATGCACTAAAAACTTACGTTCAATTTCTATCATATTTCCTACTTCTGCTTAAAAAAGCTTGCTTTACTATTAATTCTATTAAAGATGAGCCACCAAACACTTTTAATTTTAAAAGCACGCTACAAGCCACCAACCTTCATTTTTTTTTAATTCTGAAGTCATACAATTCATGACTGCTCAGGAATTCATAAATTTACAGTATGTTATCCGATTTACCAATAAGAAAAATAATTCATGTCGATATGGATGCTTTTTACGCATCGGTCGCACAATTGGATCACCCAGAATTAAAAGGTAAAGCTATAGCCGTTGGTGGTTCGGGAAACCGAGGCGTCATTAGCGCCGCCAGCTATGAAGCCCGAAAATTTGGTGTTAAAAGTGCCATGTCTGGAAATTTAGCTGCGAAACTTTGTCCGGAACTTATTTTCGTAAAAACCAATTTTGAACGCTATACTGAAATTTCAAAAAAGATTAGAAGCATTTTTTTAGACTACACCGATTTGGTAGAACCGCTATCCCTAGATGAAGCCTATTTAGATGTCACCCAAAACAAAAAAGGCAACCCCAGTGCTTCTTTAATTGCTGAAGAAATTCGTGAACGTATTTTTCAAGAAGTGGGTTTAACAGCTTCAGCAGGTATTTCAATCAATAAATTTATAGCAAAAGTCGCGAGCGATTATAATAAGCCTAACGGACAAAAAACGGTTAACCCAGAAGAAGTCCTTTCTTTTTTAGAAGTATTAGACATTCGAAAATTTTATGGCGTAGGGAAAGTCACTGCCGAAAAAATGTATCAAAAAGGCATTTTTACGGGATTGGATTTAAAAAACAAATCGCTTGAATATTTAGAAACTCACTTCGGGAAATCGGGGCGTTACTATTATCATGTGGTTAGAGGTATTCATACCAGCCAGGTGAAACCAAATCGCATCAGAAAAAGTTTAGCCGCCGAACGGACTTTTAGTAAAAATTTATCTTCGGAAGTGTTTATGCTTGAAAAACTAGACCACATTTCTGAGGAAGTATCGCGAAGACTTTCAAAAAATAAAGTTGCCGGAAAAACGATTACTCTAAAAATTAAATACAGCGATTTCACTTTACAAACTAGAAGCAAAACCTTGCCTTATTATATTAACGATAAAGACATTATTCTAGAAACCGCAAAATCTTTATTATATCAGGAGAAATTAAATAATTCGGTTCGGCTTTTAGGTATTTCCATCTCAAACTTAAATACTGAAACCAAAAAAGCTCCAGAGAAAAAAAGCTTGAGCGTACAATTGAAAATTGATTTTTGATGGTTTTTGGAGACTTACTCTTGAGAAGTTGTTACACGGAGATACACAGAGGATTTCGCAGAGGCTCACAGAGATTTAATATTGATTATTGGTTTGCCATATAAACTGTTTAACTATAAACTGAAACTTATTACAAGAAGGAAATACAACTTTCTTCAGAAACGACGACTATCCTGAAACTTTAAACTTTAAACTATTAGACACTGTTTTTTTATTAGTTGTTGGTTTGTGGTTATTGGTTTTTAGTAGCTTACTCTTGAGGGGTTATGACACGGAGATACACAGAGGATTTCGCAGAGGTTCACAGAGATTTTTTTTGACACCAATTTCACTAATTACCACTAATTTTTGCGCGCTATAGCTTGGCGACTTAGCGTCTTAGCGAGAAATTATGTTGGTTACTGGTTGCTAGTTATTGGTTATTAGTTTTTGGAGACTTACTCTTGACAGGTTGTTACACGGAGATACACAGAGGATTTCGCAGAGGCTCACAGAGATTTAATAATGATTATTGGTTTGCCATATAAACTGTTTAACTATAAGCTGAAACTTATTACAAGAAAGAAATACAACCTTCTTAAGGAACGACGACTAACCTGAAACTTAAAACTATTAGACACTGTTTTTTTATTAGTTGTTGGTTTGTGGTTATTGGTTTTTAGTAGCTTACTCTTGAGGGGTTATGACACGGAGATACACAGAAGATTTCGCAGAGGCTCACAGAGATTTTTTTTGACACCAATTTCACTAATTCCACTAATTTTTGCGCGCTATAGCTTGGCGACTTAGCGTCTTAGCGAGAAATTATGTTGGTTACTGGTTGGTAGTTATTGGTTATTAGTTTTTGGAAGCCTACTCTTGGGGGTTATAACACGGAAATACACAGAAGATTTCGCAGAGATTTAATATTGATTATTGGTTTGCCATATAAACTGTTTAACTATAAACTGAAACTTATTACAAGAAGGAAATACAACTTTCTTCAGGAACGACGACTCAACTTGAAACCTGAAACTTCAAACCTCTAATATTTAACTTCAAATTTAGTCCCCGTCTTCCGTCATTATAAAATTTTTCACTATTAATTATCAAACGGTCCCTTTTCTAACATAATCCTCCAAATTTCATCCAATTCCGAGCTGAAATTTTAACATTCCTAAAAACACTATTAATAATAAATCTAAATAGTATTTAGAATAATTCTAATTTAAGGCCTCAATTCTTAGCACTTTTTTCAAATTTTAGCCTAAAAATAAAATATACTCAAAAATAAAACCCTTATTTGTAATTAGTCTAAATAAACATACTTTTGTTAAAATTTTTATAACGTCTGTTTTGAAAACATATTTAACATCAATATTCCTCTTATTATTTAGTCTATTTGGCTATAGCCAGAATGGTCACTTATACGGTGAAATCGCATTTAATAATGACGAGCCTGTACTTGGAGCACAAGTGGTTTTAAGAGGTGGCAATATTGAACGTATGACCTCATCGGGTATTGATGGTGAATTTGCTTTTAAAAACCTGCCTTACGGAACATACACCATAGAAACCCATTCTTTAGAAGCCAAACCGCACACTATAGAAGCCGAAATAAATGCTGTTGAACAAACCTTAAAATACGTTTTAGAAATCACAGAATTTCAAGATTTAGATGAAGTTCACTTACGTACAAAAACCCAAAAAGAGAAAATTGAAGATGAAGGTTTTGCTGTAAATGTGATTGAAACCAAAGAAGTGAGTCAACGAAATATTCAAACCACTGAGCTATTAAACACCACCGTTGGTGTAAAAATTCGTCAGAATGGTGGTTTAGGATCTCAAGCCCAGTTTAGTTTAAACGGTTTATCGGGTAGTGCTGTACGCATATTTATTGATGGCATTCCTATTTCAATTTATGGTTCTTCCTTTAGTGTAAACAGTATTCCAACATCGATGATTAAACGTATAGAAGTTTACAAGGGTGTTGTTCCAGGTTATTTGGCTGATGACGCACTTGGTGGTGCCATTAATATTGTCATGCATAAAGGCACAAAATCAAACTTTAATGCTTCTGTGTCTTTCGGATCATTTAACACCATCCAAGCCAGTGTTAATGGTTTGTATCGTTTTGACGATTCCGGATTTACCGTAAAAGCATCCATTTTTAATAATTATTCAGATAACAATTACAAAGTCTGGGGCCGTAGTGTTGTAGATAAAGGTTTAGGTGGTGTACAAACACCAATAGTCGCACGACGTTTTAATGATGCGTACCGCTCAACCGGCGGCATGTTTCAAGTAGGTTATACCAATGTAAAATGGGCCGATCAATTTTTTATAGGCGTCACAGGCTCTGATGATTTTAAAGAAGTACAGCACGGTACCTTTATGACGACTACACCGTATAAAGATCGTTTTTTAGAATCGGATGCCCTTCTAGCCAATCTGACCTATCAAAAGAAAGATCTTTTCACAAAAGGACTGGATGTTAACATCAATGGTGCGTTCGGAAAAAGAAACCGTAATGTCAACGATACCGTAGCCAAAGCCTATAGTTGGACGGGAGAACCCGCCATAGATTTCAAAGGTGATGAATATGATTATTCTTGGGGCTCGCAACAGGAAGGCGGACCAACATTAGCAACCATAAAAAGAAACGTAGCCTCCATAAGAACTGGTGTATCCTATGGCATTAACAGGCATCATAAATTTGTGTTTAATCACTTCTATAGCGGCATTGATCGTGAAGATAGCGACGCACTGAAATCGCTTTTAGAAAACACTTTCGTGGGAACTCGTGATTTAGATAAAAATATATTATCGCTGACTTATGAATTAAATGCTTTCAACAACAAATTGAAAGCGAATCTTTTCGGAAAATACTATCAGCAAAAAACCGTGAATATTGACCCTTTCATCAATAGCAGTACCGGTCAACTTGAAGATGATGTCACTTCGGCTAACAACAAAGATGAAGGTTATGGTTTTGCCATTTCATACGCGCTTACGCCTACCATTAGTATTTTAACTTCAGCTGAAAAAGCAGTGAGGCTCCCGGATGAAATTGAAGTATTTGGAAACGATGGTGATAACGTGATTGCAAACCCAAGCATCAACCCAGAAAGTAGTGAGAACTTTAATCTTGGTTTTAGATTTGGTGCCTTCAGAATTAAAAAACATGCGTTCACTATTTCTACAAACCTCTTCACTAGAAACATTAAAGACCGCATTGGTTTACCTATAGAAACGTCTTTAAATGTAAATGACGAAACGATTTTTTACGAAAACCAAGGAAGCGGAACCTCTAAAGGGTATGAAGCTTCATTGGATTACAGCTATAACAATAATTTCAAATTCAATTTCAATATCTCACAATTTGAGTTAAAAATAGTGAACCGTGGTGTGGAAATCGATGTCCCTAACACCCCTTTTGATACCATGAATGCTGGATTGAGCTATGGGTTTTCTGACCTTTTTCAGAAAAACACACGTCTAAACTTATATTACAACCTCTACTACACTGGGGAATTCTCCTATATCGTGCCTCAAGGTTCTAATACCGTTGGTGATGACTTTTTTAAGGTTCCTGAACAATTGGCTCAAGATTTCGGACTCAGTTACAGCTTCCCTAATGAAAAGGTGGTAATGAGTTTCGATATCAAAAACATATTCGACAAACCGGTATATGACAACCTTTCTATTCAAAAACCGGGGCGCGCTTTTTACTTAAAACTTAATTATTTTATAAATAAATTCTAATACAAACAACAATGAAAAATCGTTTTTTAAACCTCAAAACTCTAAGTCTTGCCTGTACAGCTCTATTGCTTACCGTAAGTTGTAGTGATGATCCAGATAGCCCAGTTATAGAAGAAGAAAAAGAAGACTCAAGCCGTTGGATTACCGTGGCTGCCGCTAGAATGGGTGATAACCCTGGTGATGGTAATGGTGGTACTTTAATCTACTCTATTAGTAGTGACGATGCTAAAGCCCCTAGTGTTTCTATCGAGCCTTTTGATAATGGGTTTATCGTACCGTCAAACAGAACAGCACGTTTACAAGCTTCTGAAGATGGTAGTACTATCTTTAACATCAGTTATGCTGGAGATACCGGTGGAAATTACTCAAAATACACAGTAAATGGTGGCCAAAATTTCGTACAAACAGGTACTGGTGTAAGTATTGCCGAGTACGTGGGTACAGCACCAAGATGGATTAAATTATTTGATGGTGATAACACGGGCGCGGCTGTTTATGTAAGTACTGTAAATGAAGTTGACGACAACGGTACGCCTAATGATCTTTTAGATGACACGTATTTCCGTACAGATGCTACTATTGGTGTGGTGACTTTAGACCTTGTAAATTCTACAATAAACAACTTTGAAGAGCATAATATTGCTTTAAGTCCAGAATTAGAAGCTCAAGGTTATTATATTGGTAGAATTGATATGCCTACTTTAAACGCTGCTGGTGATAAATTATACATTGGTGCAAGTATTAGAAAAGTAGATCCTGCAACCACGGAAAGAGAAAGTGATTTTGAAAGATTAGGTTCGCAAACCATTGTTTTAGATTACCCTTCTTTATTAAACCCAACAGTTATTGCTTCAAGTGTAGGTTATGGTGATACAAACGGTTACCGTAGTATCAATGCTTTTGAATACAATGGTAGTGTGTACCAAGCCAACCAAAATGACCCTGAAGGTTCTCGCATCTTAAAAATTGGAGCAAACAACCAATATGACGATTCTTATGATTTCAATTTAGACGAAGCTTTAGGTGTACAAGATGCTTATATCTTAGCTTGGCGTCCTGCTGCAAATGGAAAAGGTGTTTTAGCATACCGTCACGCTGGTTCTGTTGAAGGTGCCGCTGGTGCACAAGGTTTCTTTGCACTAATCGATTTAAACGCTCAAACGGCTACTAAAATTGATGCTATTCCTTACGAACCAGATTTCTACTTATTCCAATACCAAGGTTTTGCAGTTGACGGTACTGAAATTTTCGTAACTCAAGCCCCAGTTGGTAAAAACGGAAACATCTATGCTATAGAAACTGAAACTGGAGAAGTAACAAAAGGTGCTGAACTCGTGAATGTAGAAGGCAGTCACTATATTGGTACGTTCTAAAAACCATAAACATAAAGTTTAAATTTAAAGAGGTTGTTATAATGGCAGCCTCTTTTTTGTTTCAAGAAGATTTCTCTACAGTGAATTATAATTCGTACATTGAACTTCATGTTTTTATACGAATTTACACCAACTAAAATGAAAAAACTCCTTTCCCTTGTTGCCATTGGCCTATTAATCCTTGGCTGTAAGAACAATGAAAAGCCACCAGAAGTAAGACCAGTTGGTTTAGTTATTGAAAACATGGACACCACAGTAAAACCTGGCGATAACTTTTTTGAATATGCCAATGGCGAATGGCTAAAAACAGCCGAGATGTATCCAGGCACGCCTTTTAATGGGAACATGATTGAAATCACATTTAGAACTGAGGATCAAATAGGTGACATTCTTCAAGAAGTTTTAAAGGAAGAGGCGCATCCAAAAAACTCTTCTAAAGGACAAATTCAGGCGTTTTACAAAAGCTATGTTGATACTTTAACTAGAAATCAATTGGGCGTAAAACCAATCCAACCAGAAATTGATAAAATTTTATCTGCAACCACTTTTTCTGAGTTATATGGCTTTATGGGACTTCCTTTAATTCCTAAACTGTGGGATGAGTATATTTTCTTAGATGCTAAGAACACGAAAAGATATTTACCTACTATTGGGCAAAGAGACTTAGGTATGGGTGGTATCGAATATTATTTAGATGACACCCCACGAAATAAAACTATAAGAGAAAAATATCTAAAATTAATTGAAACCTATTTTACATTATCTGGTATAGACAAACCAACACAACGTGCACAATCCATACTCGATTTAGAAACCAATCTTGCAAAGGTATATTGGACGGCTACACAAAAACGTAATCCCAACAAAATGTACCACTTAATGACTGCCGATGAACTTAAAAATTATGCACCAGGTATCGATTGGCAAGCCTATTGGGATACTAAAGGAAAAGATGGTTATAAAGAAATTATAGTACATACGGATACCGCTATTCAAGGGGTATCTGAAATTTTAGGACAAACTAAATTAGAAGATGTAAAATCTTTAATTACCTTTTACTTTATAAAATCGGCAGCATCTGCACTTTCTGATGAATTTGATCATGCAGATTTCGAGTTTTACAAAAAAACATTAGTAGGTATTGCAAATCAAAGACCTCTAGAAACACGCGCGAAAGGCATATCTAACGAAGTTTTAAAATGGCAATTGGGTGAACTTTACGCAGATAAGTACTATACTCCTGAAATTGAAAAACAAGCCAAGTTGTACATCAGTTATATGCACAAAGCAATTTTGAAAAGCTTAACAGAAAACCCTTGGATGGATGAAGAAACCAAAAAAGAAGCTATAAATAAATTTAATAACATTAATTGGAAAATTGGTAGGCCTGAAAAAACAGGAGATCTCTCTGTTTTAGAATTTGATGCTAAAGATTATGTAGGTAACCTTAGAAAAATTACAGCATAGCAAATTAAAGATGATGTAAGTAAACTTACGGAACCGAAAAGAGAGTGGGAATGGCTTATGCCCCCACAAATTGTAAATGCATATTACCAAGCTGAAATGAATGATGTAGTGATACCTATAGGCATCTTACAACCGCCAAATTTTGACCCTAATGCAGATGCTGCCGCTAATTTTGGAGGGATTCTTTCTATAGTTGGTCATGAAGTTGGTCACGGATTTGATGACAAAGGAAGTAAATCGGATGCGAATGGTTTACTACGAAACTGGTGGACAAAAACATCCAGATTAGATTTTGAAAACCGCGCTAATGCATTGGTACAACAATACAACCAATATGAACCGCTTCCTGGTGTACATGTAAATGGTAAATTAACACTGGGCGAAAATATAGGGGATTTAGGTGGTGTAACCATCGCACACCGCGCATATCGCGCTTACGTGAACGAACACCAAGGTGGAGAAGCACCTGTAATTGATGGTTTTACTGGAGACCAACGCTTTTTTCTTGCCAATGGGCAGTTATGGAGTTGGATTTCAACCGAAGCTTATTCAAGACAGGCCGCCGCTACCGATAACCATAGCCCTGGGAAATTTAGAGTGAATGGTATTGTGCGTAATGTAGATGCATGGTATGAGGCTTTTGATGTTAAACCTGGAGATTCGCTATACTTACCTAAAGAAGAACGTGTTGTTATTTGGTAAAAAACAGCTATAGAGTTTAACCAAAAAAGGTTCCAGATTTAAATCCGGAACCTTTTTTTATTATTTTATAAAAGCTTTAAATTAAGCCTTATTCTTAATTTCAGTAACACGTAACGTATTTACCATACCCTTCTCTTGAATAGGCATAGCCGCTAAACTAATCACCATATCTCCTGGATCTAAATAACCTTCTTCGCAAGCAATAGCATTAACATCTTCAATAGTATCATCGGTACTTACAAATTTATCATAATAAAAAGCACGAACACCCCAAAGTAAACTTAAACGTGTTAATAATTGCTTATTTGATGTAAATACTAGAATATGACATGAAGGTCTCCATGCAGAAATTTGAAAGGCTGTGTAACCACTATTTGTTAAAGTTGAAATCGCTTTTGCATTAATTTCATTGGCCATATTAGCTGCGTGATAACAAATGGCTTTTGTGATATAACGATTCGTTCTAATATGAGGAGGCAATTGAGGCACTTGAATTAAGCCTGAATTTTCAACATTTCTCAATATGTCAGACATCTTTCTAATCACCTCAACGGGATACTGTCCAACAGACGTTTCACCAGAAAGCATTACGGCATCAGCACCATCCATTACCGAGTTGGCAACGTCATTTACTTCAGCACGCGTTGGTGTTAAACTATCTATCATAGTTTCCATCATTTGCGTTGCAATAATAACCGGAATTCTTGCTTTTTTAGCACGTAATACCAGTTGCTTTTGGATAAGAGGCACTTCCTCCGCAGGAATTTCCACACCTAAATCACCACGAGCCACCATTAAACCATCACAATGAGCAACAATTTTATCGATATTATCTATAGCCTCTGGCTTTTCAATTTTAGCAATAATTGGAATTTTATCTTCAGTATGCTCGGCAATTAAATCACTCAACTGCATTAAATCTTCCGCATGACGCACAAACGATAATGCAATCCAATCAACTTTTAAGCTAATTGCAAAAATGGCATCTTCAATATCCTTTTTAGTTAAAGCGGGTTGAGAAATATTTGTATTAGGAAGATTTACCCCTTTTTTAGATTTTAATGGTCCCCCTTGAATTACTTTAGTTTTTACTTCAGACTCATTATCTGTAGAAACAACTTCAAAAAGTAATTTACCATCATCTAAAAGTACGCGTTCACCAGGTTTAGCATCTTGAGGAAACGTTTTATAGGTCATGTAAACACGATCTTTAGTTCCAACAAAACGTTCACCAGTGGCAAAAGTGATTTCGTCACCTGGGTTAACTACAATATCGTCTTCCATAACCCCTACTCGAAGTTTTGGACCTTGTAAATCGGCAAGAATAGAAGCTGTAAAACCATATTCTTCATTTAAATCACGAATCATTTGAACACGTTCTGCAACGTCTTTATAATCGGCATGAGAAAAATTTATTCTGAACACGTTTGCTCCTTCTTCAAGCATACGCTTTAAAACTTCTTTAGAACTTGTAGCTGGCCCTAGGGTCGCTACTATTTTCGTTTTTTTTGTTATCGCCATTAGTTAAAAATTAAATTGTCTTTAGATTTCAATATGCTCGAATCAATACTGTAAGCTGTTGCGATTTGAGGTATTTTTAAAATATTATCTAAAATATACTTCGTTTTACTTGAGCTAAATTCACTTTCTATTTTTAAAAGGAAATTTACAGTTTTATATTCGGGCAATAAATGAAATGTTTTTATTATTTTTTCTTGTGTATCAAATAGCGATTCGAATTTTCTACTTTGAATCGCCTCAATTTTACAAATATTAGAGACTAAGCTCCATGTTATTAATTGCTTTTCATCTTCCCATTGGTAAATGGAATATTTAGCTTGACTGTTACTGTAATCTAAATCAGATGCTCTTCTTTTAAGCGCAACTCCTAAACACTTGTTTAAAAGATAAGCCAATCTATAATCCTCAAGCCTACAGTGTATACCTATTAAGGTATATGCTGTTTCATCAAAAGAATCATCTAAAACAAATTTTTGAACAGCCATAACTTACATTCAAACTTCACAAAGATAATATTATATCATGTCGAAATGAAAATATTGACCCATTGTTAACAATAAACACTACTAAAACGTTGTAGTTTGATCTTAATAAAAACAAATGGTTAAATCATTTTAGACATGGTGCTCTGAAATGCAAAAAAGGCACGTTTTGAAGCTTTTTCTTCTGCCTTTTTCTTTGAAGTCGCTCGCGCTTTCGCTACCACTTTATCGTCTATGGATAATTTTACTGAAAAATGACGCAGTTCATCGTTTCCAGTATCGTCATAAACATTATAATTAAAGGTCTTTTTTTCTTTTTGACACCACTCAATTAATAAACTCTTATAGCTTATAACCTTGCCTTCTAAGGTTTCAATATCAACGTGCGGTATAATAACGCGTTTCGTTATAAATTTTTCACAATATTTATAACCACGATCTAAGAAAATAGCCCCAATTAAAGCTTCGAATAAATTCCCATGAATATTATCGCCAAATTGGCCTGCGGGGATTTTACTTTCAACTAAATCGATAAGTTTAAGTTCTTTACCCAGTTCGTTTAAATGCTCTCTGCTTACAATTTTAGAGCGCATTTTTGTGAGGTAACCTTCATCGCCTCCTGGTACTTCAAGATATAGGTGTGAAGCAATTACAGAGCTTAGCATGGCATCACCAAGAAACTCTAAACGCTCGTAGTTAAAAGCGTTCCCTTTACCATCCTTAATGTTCATAGAACGGTGCGTAAAGGCTCTTCTATAATGTTTAATTTCTTTAGGCTTTACACCAAGGATCTCAGTTAATCGCATAAAAAAATTCCCGTTGCGTTTAAAACGGGAATTTAATATGTTGCGAATACTTTTCATCTGAGATCTAATATACTATTTTAATGTCAGATGTAATAAACCATGTTTCATTTTACTGTAAAAATTAATTTATCGTTATGGTTTATTGCATTCGGGATTTAATCTATCTTTTTGAATACTACACAAGCATTGTGACCGCCAAATCCAAATGTATTACTCATTGCTACTTTTACGTCGCGTTTTTGTGCCTTATTCAAGGTTAAATTTAATTCAGGATCAATTTTCTCATCTACAGTTGTATGGTTAATGGTAGGCGGTACAATACCGTTTTCCATAGCCAAAATAACCGATATCGCTTCAATCGCTCCAGCAGCACCTAATAAATGGCCTGTCATTGATTTTGTTGAATTGATATTTATAGATTTTGCATGATCACCAAAAACCTCTGAAATAGCTTTAAGCTCTGCAACGTCACCTAGTGGTGTAGATGTACCATGTGTGTTAATATGGTCTACATCTTCAGGTTTTAAACCTGCGTTGTGCAAACAATTTTTCATTACTGCTATAACACCAATACCATCTGGATGTGGCGCTGTCATATGATGCGCATCAGAAGATAAACCTCCTCCAATAAACTCGGCATATATTTTAGCACCTCTTGCTTTAGCATGTTCATATTCTTCTAGAACTAGTGCTCCCGCACCTTCACCTAAAACAAAACCATCTCTTGTTCCATCAAATGGACGAGAAGCTGTTTCTGGGCTTTCATTTCTAGTTGATAAAGCATGCATGGCATTAAAACCACCCATTCCAGCAATAGTAACTGCCGCTTCACTACCTCCTGTAACAACTACATCTGTATGTCCTAAACGTATAGAGTTTAAGGCATCAAACATAGCATTCGCTGAAGAAGCACAAGCAGAAACTGTTGTGTAATTAGGCCCCATAAAACCATGTTTTATAGAGATGTTTCCTGGTGCAATATCAGCAATCATTTTAGGAATAAAGAAAGGGTTAAATCTTGGTGTTCCATCTCCAGAAGCGAAGTTTAAAACTTCATTCTGAAAGGTTTCTAAACCACCAATTCCTGCACCCCATATCACACCAACACGTAATTTATCAACAGTATCTAGATTTAATTTAGAGTCTTCAATGGCTTCGTCTGCAGCTACCATAGCGTATTGCGCAAACCTGTCCATTTTTCTAGCCTCTTTTCTATCTATAAAGTCGGTAACGTTAAAGTCCTTCAATTCGCAAGCGAATTTTGTTTTGAACTTTTCAGTGTCATAATACGTTATAGGCGCAGCCCCACTTTTACCACTCAAAAGACCTTCCCAATATTTATCTTTGGTATTGCCTATTGGTGTTAAAGCTCCTAATCCTGTGACTACAACTCGCTTTAATTCCATAAAGTATTTTGCTTGTTATTGCTTATTTTGCTGCTTCTATGTAAGAAATAGCTTGACCAACTGTTGCGATGTTTTCAGCTTGATCGTCTGGTATTTGAATATCGAATTCTTTTTCGAATTCCATAATTAATTCTACAGTATCTAAAGAGTCTGCTCCTAAATCGTTTGTGAAGCTAGCTTCAGTAACAACTTCGTTCTCATCTACTCCTAATTTGTCTACGATAATCGCTTTTACTCTTGATGCAATGTCTGACATAACTTTTAATTTTAAATTTTTAATTTAGGCTGCAAAAATAAAAAACTTTATTTTTAAAACACGTCTTTAGTTTAAAAATGTGTCTATAATTTACTAAAATTACTTTTAAGTATTTATATAATCGCTTCTAATTGTTAATAATTATTCTTTTTTTTGCCAGAACAAATATAAGTCTATAAGTCCGTAATTAGCCCGAACTTGTAAAATATTTAACAAGAATTCTCCTAAATCAGCCATCAATAACTTTATACAACAACATAATAACACCTCACAAATAGATGAAACGTATTGTAATTTTTGCTTCAGGAAGTGGTTCAAATGCCGAAAATTTAATCAAGTTTTTCGAAAACAATAATTCAGCATCAGTTGTACAGGTGCTTACTAATAAACCCCAAGCGAAAGTATTAGATCGCGCAAAAAACCTAAAAGTTAGCGCGTTTTCATTTAACAGAGTCGCGATTTCAAAAACCGATGATGTCCTTAATTTACTAAAAGCGTCTAACCCAGATTTAATTGTTTTAGCGGGTTACCTATGGAAATTCCCTGACAACCTATTAAACGCTTTTCCTAACAAAGTCATTAATGTACACCCGGCGCTATTACCAAAATTTGGAGGAAAAGGCATGTACGGCATGAACGTTCATCAAGCGGTTGTAGATAATAAGGAAACTGAAACAGGTATTACCATTCATTATGTGAATGAGCATTATGATGAAGGTGCTATCATTTTTCAAGCGAAATGTGAGGTAGAACCAACTGATTCAGCTGATGATGTGGCCGCTAAAATTCACGAATTAGAGATGGAACATTTTCCGAAGGTTGTGGAGGGATTGTTGAAATAGTAAGTTAAAATGAATTACAAAAGGAAGGGGTTTTTATAGGATTGGCTATAATACCTACTAATCAGAATATATTTGAGAAAAATGAAATTATTAGCCATACTTCTAATATTAGCTGGAACCACAATCAAAGCTCTTTTTGGTCATTTAGCTAAAAATTGGGCTAATTTAGAATCCATTTCGCTGATTTTATATTTGATTGGTTTTACATTATTATTGTACAATTTAGTTTCAAGAATAGACAAGAATAACGAGGAGATTTCATTTAAAAACAATCCTTTAAAATGGATTTTTGGACGTTCCTTTTTTATTTACATTCTAGTAATACCTGTTATGGTAGGGCTCATGTATTTTAGTGAAAATTTAAACATAAAAATACAAGAACATTTTCTTAAGGAAAATACAGAAAAAACTATCGCAACTTTTATTGGTTTTGAGAAACAATCTTATTTAATAAAATACGGGAAAGAAACTAAAGAGTTCGCTATGTTTCAGTACAAAACACCGAATGGAATAATATACCAAGGATTACCTAAAAAAAATTTTAAACCAAAAAAAAGTAGCTTTACGGTAAAAAATAGTCAATTGGTAATTTCGAATAAAATGACAAATCAAAAAGTCGAAATTATCTACTCAAAAAAATACCCAACTATTTTTAAAATATTATAAAATCATGTGGTATAGCCTTTCAACAATCAAAACATTAAATTCATGAGATTTCCGCCTTCGCGGAAATGAAAAAAATGGCAAAACCTAAAAAGAAATACTACGCCGTTTGGAAAGGCCACAAAACAGGAGTTTTCGACTCCTGGAACACCTGCAAATCTTTAATTAAAGATTATCAAGGTGCCCAATACAAATCTTTCCCCACTTTTGAAGCTGCTAAAAAGGCTCTAGACGGTAATTATTTTGATTATGTTGGAAAGAACAAATCTTTTAAAAGTGGCTTATCCTCTGAGCAACTCAAAAAAATAGGGCAGCCTAATTACAACTCCATTGCTGTGGATGCTGCATCAAGCGGAAACCCAGGTATTATGGAATACCGTGGTGTAGACACCAAAACCAAAAAACAACTTTTTATTCAAGGCCCTTTTGAACAAGGCACTAATAATATTGGTGAATTTCTAGCGCTTGTCCATGGTCTGGCTTTACTTAAAAAAAACAAGAGCAACCGCATCATGTACACCGATTCTAGAACCGCCATGAGTTGGGTAAAAAAGAAAAACTGCAACACCAAACTTGAACGCAATGCCAAAAATAAACCCGTTTTTGATTTGGTTGATCGCGCTGTAGACTGGCTAAAAAACAATACTTACGATACCACCATCGTCAAATGGGAAACCAAAGCATGGGGTGAAATTCCTGCTGATTTCGGAAGAAAATAACCCCTAACAATCTCACCTTCAGCACCAAACAATAATCAACTTACTTTATTATAAACTTAGCTATTTGAAGTAATTTGAAATAAATATAATCGCCCTAATCTGTAAAAAGGCTTATATTTGCACAAAAATTATCAGGTCTCCTTATATGAGTAAATTAGTAATTGTTGGCACAGTAGCTTTTGACGCTATTGAAACGCCTTTCGGGAAAACCGATAAAATTCTAGGTGGCGCGGCAACTTTTATTGGTCTTGCTGCTTCTTATTTTAACATTGATGCTGCTGCAGTTTCTGTTGTTGGTGGCGATTTTCCTCAGGAATATTTAGATTTATTAGCAAATAAAAACATCGACATTTCTGGTATTGAAATCGTTAAAGATGGCAAAACCTTTTTCTGGAAAGGCCGTTACCATAATGATATGAATTCTCGTGATACTTTAATCACAGAATTAAATACGCTAGCAGATTTCAGCCCTGTCGTTCCCGGAGACTACAAAGATGCTGAAGTCGTGATGTTAGGAAACTTACATCCGCTAGTCCAAGCTAGTGTATTAGATCAAATTACAAACAAGCCAAAAATGGTGATTTTAGACACCATGAACTTTTGGATGGATTGTGCGTTAGATGATTTGTTAAACGTTATTAAACGTGTAGACGTGATTACCATTAACGATGAAGAAGCCAGACAATTAACTGGAGAATACTCCTTATTAGTGGCTGCTGAGAAAATTCAAACCATGGGTCCAAAATATGTGGTTATTAAAAAAGGTGAGCACGGTGCTTTGTTATTTCATAAAGACCAAGCATTTTATGCCCCTGCTCTACCGCTAAAAGAAGTATTTGATCCAACTGGTGCCGGCGATACTTTTGCTGGTGGTTTTGCTGGATATTTGGCTAAAACCAACGATTTTTCCTTTGAAAACATGAAGCAAGCCGTGATATATGGTTCAACCTTGGCATCGTTTTGTGTTGAAAAATTTGGAACCGAACGTACACAAAATTTATCAAATAAAGAAGTTTATGAACGATTGCTTCAGTTTAAGCAGTTAACACAATTTGAAATTGAAATAGCATAAAACAACGCGCTCGTAAAAGAGTGCGTTTTTAATTATAAACCTTTTAGAATTCAGCAAAATTCAAAAATTCAGTACAAACAAAACCTGAATTGACGAATAAAGCGAAAACATTTATATTATGAGTGATGCCTTAAAACACGAATGTGGAATAGCTGTTATCCGACTTTTAAAACCTTTAGAATATTATAAAGAAAAGTACGGAAGCGCATTTTATGGGGTAAATAAAATGTATTTAATGATGGAAAAACAGCACAACCGTGGTCAAGACGGCGCTGGGCTTGCAAGCATCAAGTTAGATACAAAACCAGGAGAACGCTACATTAGTAGAGTACGTTCTATAGCACAACAACCAATTCAGGACATTTTTGCTCAAATTAACGAACGTGTTAATAACGAGTTTAAAGCACACCCTGAGTACATGGATGATGTAGCGGCACAGAAAAAGAACATTCCATATATAGGTGAAGTTTTATTAGGACATGTACGCTATGGTACCTTCGGAAAAAATAGTGTTGAAAGTGTACACCCATTTTTAAGACAAAACAACTGGATGCACCGTAATTTAATTATGGCGGGTAACTTTAACATGACCAATGTTAAGGAACTTTTTGCCAACCTTATTGAATTAGGTCAGCACCCAAAAGAATACACCGACACCATTACTATTATGGAAAAAATTGGTCACTTCCTAGATGATGAAGTGAGCAAAATCTATAAAGAATTAAAAAAGGAAGGTTATAATAAACAACAAGCCTCACCTCAAATTGCCGAGCGTTTAAAAGTGGCTAAAATTTTAAGACGTGCCGCCAAAAACTGGGATGGTGGTTACGCCATGGCAGGACTTATTGGGCATGGTGATGCCTTTGTTTTAAGAGATCCCGCAGGTATTCGTCCAGCATATTATTATCAAGATGATGAAGTGGTAGTTGTAGCATCGGAGCGTCCTGTAATTCAAACCGTTTTCAATGTAGACTTTGACAATGTAAAAGAATTAGACCCAGGACAAGCTATTATTATTAAAAAATCTGGTGAAGTTCGATTCAAAAAAATATTAGAACCTTTAGAAAGAAAATCATGTTCTTTTGAGCGTATTTATTTCTCTAGAGGATCGGATGCTGAAATTTATCAAGAGCGTAAAAAATTAGGTAGATTATTAATGCCAAAGGTTCTTGAAGCCATCAATAATGATACAAAAAACACGGTTTTCTCATACATCCCTAATACTGCAGAAACGTCGTTTTTCGGAATGATTGAAACCGCAGAAGATTACATAAATGAACGTAAAACTGATGCCATTCTAAATGGTCAACGTTCATTATCTGCAGCCAAAGTGACCGAGATTTTATCGGAACGTGCTCGTGTTGAAAAGATCGCTATTAAAGATGTAAAACTAAGAACTTTTATTACTGAAGATAGCAGTAGAGACGACTTAGTGGCTCACGTTTATGATGTAACTTATGGTGTGATCAAACCAAATGACAATTTGGTTATTATTGACGATAGTATTGTTAGAGGTACCACTTTAAAGAAAAGTATTCTTAAAATGCTTGACCGTCTAAAACCTAAAAAGATTGTTGTAGTATCTTCAGCACCTCAAATTCGTTACCCAGATTGTTATGGTATCGACATGGCTAGATTAGAGGATTTAATTGCTTTTAGAGCCGCTTTAGAGTTGCTAAAAGACCAAGGTAAATACGATATTGTTAAAGAAGTTTACGAAAAGTGTATCACACAAACAGAGTTGGCCGATAAACATGTTCAGAATTTTGTAAAAGAAATTTACGATCCGTTTACAGATGAAGAGATTTCAGATAAAATCTCAGAATTATTAAGTGATGAAAGTGTAAATGCCGAAGTGAAAATCATCTTCCAACCTGTTGAAAACCTGCATAAAGCTTGCCCTGAACATTTAGGGGATTGGTACTTTACAGGAAACTACCCAACAGTTGGGGGTAATCGCGTTGTGAACAGAGCATTTATTAACTTTTTTGAAGGAAATAAAGAGCGTGCTTATTAATAATTATAAAAAATTAGTCGGTAAGCCAAAACCTACTTTAATACATTTCATCGCATAAAAAAACATTTAATCTTATAAATCTACCGTTTATCTAATAAATACATAAGTTACAGGAATTACCTATAAATTGGTAAGACCATAACATAAGTAGGTTAAGTTCATGGTAGATTTGGGGCAAAAAAGGTGAACATCTGTTCACCTTTTTTATTTTAATCAATTCAGTACTAATATCTTACAAAAAAATAGCCGCTACCCCTCTTCCATATAACACTTTCAACACGACAGCCAATTTTTAAGTAGTTTAGCTAATATTTTTCAAGATTTTAAACAAGCAATGTATCTTTGACCCACCATAACATAAGTAGGTTAAGTTCATGGTAGATTTGGGGCAAAAAGGTGAGCATTTATGTTCACCTTTTTCATTTTCATTAGTTACTGGTTCCTGGTTGTTAGTTTCTGGTTTTTGGATGCTTACACTTTCGTGATTGTTACACAGAGCTGCGCTGAGGTTTAACAGAGAGTCGCGGAGATTTTTTTAGACACGGATTGCATTTGTACTATTTTTGAAAACAAGCGTAAGAGTAAGCCTATCAACTAATAACCAACAACTAGCAACCAATAAATTCTAGACACAGATTTATTAGGCTTCGAAGCTTACTCTTTCGTGATTATTACACAGCGCTGCGCTGAGGATATCACGGAGAGACACAAGGAAAAGAAAGGAAGCCCACATTTTCTTATAACTTTAGGCTTCACCGTATCTTATTTTATTTGTTAACGGCATTCGAGCCCACCTATCGGCAGACAGGTGAAGTCGAGAAGCATTTTGCGTTCAAAACAAAAACACTAACTAGTCTCCTCATCCAATACATAAAACGCCATTTCACTATCGTGATCTAGGATTTTTTTGCCTTTAGGCATTTTTAGAAGCAACACGAAAATTAAAAAGTCTCCTGCCGCTGCCATAATCATGAGCAACCCATAGTATAAAAAAGGGAGACTCCCTATTGACAACCCAATAATAACCGGCAAAATACCTAAAATAACTCCAGGCATCACAACAGCTAACATATATTGATTAACAAACAAAGGCGTGCGGCAATGCGCATAAGGTGTTAATTTGGCCCATAGCACCCCAAATTTGACACTTTTCCATTTATCTTCAGAAAAATAGGCAAATATGGCACCGTGAATGAGTTCATGAATGACGATAGACACAAAAGCAACGAATAAAAAGATAAATATGATGCTAAAATCTTTTGGCTCTAAGGCGAGTTTTAAAGAACCCCAAACCAAATAATAAACTAAAACTACAGGCGCTGAAGTTAGCAGCATAAATAATAGCGCAAACCAGTTCGCCTTTTCAATAAAGATTGTTTTTTTCTGCATAATAAGTGTTAGTTATAAACTCAAGTAAATATTGCTTAACTGCAAATAAAGTAAAATAGGACAAGACCAAAGGCATTTTCCTACTTATTTCAAACAAAACCAAAAAAAATCGTCTAAAAAGAAAGACTTTCTAGACGATTTAATATTTTAAAACTTATAAAAAAAGCGAAATGATTTACTTCGCTGCTGCGTAACGCTTTTCAGCTTCATTCCAGTTAATCACATTAAAAAATGCATTGATATAATCTGGACGACGGTTTTGGTAGTTTAGGTAATAAGCATGTTCCCAAACATCAAGACCTAAAATAGGTGTTCCACCACAACCAATTCCTGGCATTAATGGATTATCTTGATTTGCTGTAGAACAGATTTCAACTTTTCCACCTTTATGAACACATAACCAAGCCCATCCTGAACCAAAACGCGTAGCTGCTGCTTTAGAAAATGCTTCAATAAAAGCTTCTTTAGATCCGTAGGCTGCTTCAATAGCATCTTTTAATTCACCTGATAAATACCCTCTATCTTCTGGATTTAATACATCCCAAAATAAAGAGTGGTTGTAAAATCCACCACCATTATTTCTAACCGCTGCATTACTTGTATCTAAATTGGTAAGAATATCTTCAATAGATTTTCCTTCTAAATCTGTTCCTTCAATTGCGTTATTTAAGTTGTTTGTATAACCTTGGTGATGTTTAGAATGATGAATCTCCATTGTTTTTGCATCAATGTTTGGTTCTAAAGCATCATAAGCATATCCTAATTTCGGTAATTCGAAAGCCATAATTTTTGTTTTTAAATATTAATATTTGATTTCACCAAATTTACATATAAAAGCGGGCAATAAAAAATAATAAATAGCTATCAAACCATCGATAGTTTTTATCTTGTATCCAAATTTCCCATTATGCAACCCACCGCACCATTCACCATATACAATGCTTCAGCAGGAAGTGGAAAAACTTATACCCTAGTTAAGGAATATCTAAAAATATTACTTCAATCACCATATAGGGACCAATTTAAACGCATTCTTGCCATTACTTTTACAAATAAGGCCGTTGCCGAAATGAAAGAGCGTATTATTGAAACCCTAAAACGCTTTGCAAACCCAGAGGTTTTAACAAGCAACGACAGTATGTTCCTGTCTATTTGTGAGGAACTACAAATAGAACCCGATGCCTTACACAAAAAATCGGATGCTTTATTAAACAACATCATTTATAATTACGCAGCCTTCGATATTTCTACGATTGATGGCTTCACCCATAAACTCATTAGAACTTTTGCACACGATTTAAAACTCCCCCTAAACTTTGAGGTAGAATTAGACCAAGATGCCTTGTTATATGAAGCAGTAGATAGCCTCATTACAAAAGCTGGAACCGATACCGAGCTCACCAAAATTTTAGTTGATTTTGCATTAGAAAAAGCAGATGATGACAAAAGCTGGGATGTATCCTTCGATTTCAATAAAATGGCCAAACTGCTAACCAATGAAAATGATATTCCTTATATTGAAAAATTAAAAGATAAGAGTTTAGAAGATTTTCGGGTTTTAAAAACTCAACTAAAAAAAGAAATATCCACATCAGAAAATAAAATATCAAATCTGGCTCAGCAGGTTCTTGATTTAATTGAAAATTCAGGCTTAGAAACTTCAAATTTTACCAGAAGTACACTTCCTAACCATTTTAAAAAAGCAAAAGCACTAAACTTCGACAGGCTATACGATAATAAATTAGAAGAAAACATTACCGAGCGAAAAGGCATTTACAGCAAAACACTCGATGATAAATTAAAAGATTTAATTGACAGAATATTACCAGAATTAGAACTGAAATACAAAGCCATTAAAGCAGAAGTGTTTCATCTAAAATTTTTAAAAGCCTTTTATAGAAACATCACACCTTTATCCGTTTTAAACGCGATAAACACCGAGTTAACCGAGTTAAAAGAAGCTCAAAATAAAATGCTTATTTCGGAGTTTAACGCCATCATCAGTACCGAAATTAAAGAACAACCCACACCTTTTATATATGAACGTATTGGTGAAAAGTTCAAACATTATTTTATTGATGAATTTCAGGATACCTCGGTGATGCAATGGGAGAATTTAATTCCGCTTCTGGGCAATTCTTTATCAGCTCAAGGCGGAACCACGATGTTAGTAGGCGATGCCAAACAAGCAATTTATCGCTGGCGCGGAGGGAAAGCAGAACAATTTATAGGCTTATTCAATTCGGACAACCCTTTTCATATTGATAAGCGCGTTGAAAATTTACCTTCTAACTTTAGGAGTTTTAAAGCGGTTGTAAACTTCAACAATGGCTTATTCCAATTTTTATCACATCATGTTTTTAATCATCCAGATTACCAATCTTTATACAAAAACGCTGCCCAAAATATAACCGAAGATAAAGCAGGTTATGTGGAACTCTCTTTTTTAGAGATTGAAAAAGAAGATGTACGTGATGAATTGTTCCCAGAGGTTACTTTAGAAAAAATTAAAAGCTGTCTAGAAAATGGTTTTAAGCTGAAAGAAATTTGTGTTTTAGTAAGAAAAAAGAAAGAAGGTGTTGCTGTAGCGAATTATTTGAGTCAGCATAACATCCCTATCATTTCTTCGGAAACCTTACTCATTAACAATGCGCCTGAAGTTGGTTTTATAAATAATCTGCTTGCACTTTTAATTCAGCCAAAAAACAATGAAATAAAAATTAAGGTTTTAAACTTTCTAACCGATCATTTTCAAATTGAAGATAAGCATGCGTTTTTCATAAACCACATCAATCTGCCTATTTCAGATTTGTTTAAGCGTTTTGAAGCCTTCAATATCTATATTTCTAATACAGGTTTATTACAACTTCCGCTTTACGATTTAGCCGAAACTCTGGTAAGAACGTTCAACCTGGTTAAAAACTCCAACGCCTACGTGCAGTTTTTCCTAGATATTATTCATGACTTTTCACAGAAGAAAGGTTCGGACATCTCGGGGTTTTTAGAATATTTCGATAAGAAAAAGGAGAGTTTGAGTATCATTTCTCCCAAAGGACAAGATGCCGTGCAGATTATGACCATTCATAAATCTAAAGGTTTAGAGTTTCCTGTGGTTATTTTCCCTTATGCCGATTTAGACGTATACCGGGAAATTGAACCTAAAGAATGGTTTAAAATAGATGAAGCGAAATACAACGGACTTTCACACACCTTATTAAATTACAATAAAGACTTTGAACATTTTGGCAACGAAGGTTTAAACATTTTTAACCGTCATAAATCGGAACAGGAATTAGATAACATCAACCTGCTATATGTCGCTTTAACGCGAGCTGTAGAACAATTATATGTGATCTCAACAAAAGATATTTCAGCTAAAGGTGAAGTCAATTCAAAAAAGTACTCTGGCCTCCTTATTAATTACTTACAACATTTAGGCCTATGGCAAGACTCACTATTAACGTATACCTTCGGAAACCAACAAAAAACTTCTGAAGTAGCTTCAGAAATAAGAGACATGGAATTTCAGCAAGCATTTATTTCAACTGCAAAAGAAGACCATAATATAAAGGTAGTCACGAAATCTGGATTCTTATGGGACACAAATCAGCAAGAAGCCATTGAAAAAGGGAATCTTATTCATGATATTATGGCTTTAATCTTTACAGAAGAAGATGTAGATCCTATATTATCAGATTATATAAAATCTTCCATTATTAATTCTGAACAAGCAGACCTATTAAAAGGCACGATATTCGACATCGTAACACATCCCGATCTAAGACAATATTATTCAGAAATCAACACCATATATAATGAACGCGATATCATTACAAAAGAGGGATTAGTTTATAGACCAGACCGGGTGGTTATTAATGATAAAAACGAAGCGGTTATCATCGATTATAAAACTGGCGCAGAAGACAAAAAACATGCCCAACAATTACAACTGTATCAAGATGTCCTGGAAGACATGAAAATAACCGTAAAAAAGAAGATTCTTATCTATACAGATTATGATATTACCGTAAAAGTTGTTTAATTTTGCATAAAATTCAACGAAATGTACGGAAAACTGAAAAATCATCTACAAGAAAAAATTCAAGAGATAAAAGATAATGGACTTTATAAAGAAGAACGCATTATCACATCTGCACAAGGTGCTGAAATCACTCTAAAAACAGGTGAAACAGTTTTAAATTTTTGCGCCAATAACTATTTAGGGTTATCATCGCACCCAGACGTAATCCAGGCTGCTAAAGACACTATGGATACTCACGGTTTTGGGATGAGTTCGGTACGTTTTATTTGTGGAACACAAGATATACACAAAGAACTTGAAGAAAAAATAGCCGATTTCTACCAAACTGAAGACACCATATTATATGCAGCAGCATTTGATGCCAACGGTGGGGTGTTCGAACCATTACTGGGAAAGGAAGATGCGATAATTTCCGATTCATTAAACCATGCCTCTATTATAGATGGCGTGCGCTTATGTAAAGCCGCAAGATACCGCTACCAAAATAGCGATATGGAAGATTTAGAAAATCAACTTATTGCAGCGAATGCCAACGGTGCTCGATTTAAAATAATCGTTACCGACGGTGTATTTTCAATGGACGGTCTCGTAGCGCCATTAGACAAAATTTGTGATTTAGCCGAAAAATATGATGCTTTGGTCATGATTGATGAATGTCATGCCACAGGGTTTATAGGCGCAACAGGCCGGGGCACACTAGAAGATAAAAATGTGCTTGACCGTATCGATATTATAACAGGAACATTAGGCAAAGCATTAGGTGGAGCCATGGGCGGGTATACTACAGGTAAAAAAGAAATCATCGATTTATTACGACAGTTGTCAAGACCCTATTTATTTTCAAATTCTTTAGCTCCAGCTATTGTAGGCGCTTCAATTAAGGTGTTTGACATGTTAACAAACAATACCGAGTTAAGGGATACATTAGAATGGAACACCAATTACTTTAAAAAAGGAATGAAAGCGGCAGGATTTGACATTATAGACGGTGATTCAGCAATTGTTCCCGTGATGCTTTATGATGCAAAATTGGCACAAGAAATGTCAAAATTGCTTTTAACCGAAGGAATTTATGTTATTGGGTTCTTCTTTCCAGTAGTCCCAAAAGAAAAAGCGAGAATTCGTGTACAACTTTCAGCTGCACATTCTAAAGTCCACTTAAACAAGGCAGTTAGCGCTTTTATTAAGGTTGGGAAAACCTTGAATATTATTTAAACTCGGTCTTAACTAAGGTTTAAGGCTATGTAAACTTAAGCTCTAGATAACCATATCTACAATATTTTTATATATTTGTCTTTGTTAATAATAATTAACAACTTACTTTTGTTTACAATTAACACTTAAAATTTAAACTTTTGAATATGAAAAATCTTAGCAGATTATTGTTCGCTATGTTGCTTGTACTTGTTTGTAGCAACGTAAATGCGCAAGACAAAAACAACCCATGGCAAATTTCCATTGGTGCAAACGCAGTAGACTTTTACCCAGTAGGTGAAGATGCTCCTCAAGGTGAGTGGTTCGACGAATTTTTTAACGCGACTGATCACTGGAACATCTTACCTTCATTATCTTCTATTTCTGTATCGAAATATGTAGGTAGTGGTCTTACTTTTGGAGTTGCTGGTTCATTAAACAAAATCTCTAAGTTTGGAGATGATGAAGATGGAATGTACAGTGATGATTCTTACTATGGTCTTGATGGTATCATCAAATACAACTTCTTAGAAGGCACTACAATTGATCCATTTGTTGGACTTGGTGGTGGTTACACTTGGGTTGACGAAATTGGTGCTGGTACTGTAAATGGTACAGTTGGTGTTAACGTTTGGTTTACAGATAACATTGGTTTAACGCTTCAATCATCTTATAAGCATGCTTTCGAAGATTACTTATATTCTCACTTCCAACATACTGCTGGTGTTTCTATCAGATTTGGTGGAGCTGATACTGATGGTGACGGAATCTACGATAAAGATGACGCTTGTCCTCACGTACCTGGTTTAAAAGAATTTGATGGTTGTCCAGATGCTGATGGTGATGGAATCCAAGATAGTAAAGATGATTGTCCTAACGAAGCTGGTTTAGCTGAGTTTAACGGATGTCCTGATACTGATGGTGACGGAATCCCTGATAAAGATGATGCTTGTCCAACTGTTGCTGGTATTAAAGCTTTAAACGGTTGTCCTGATGCTGATGGTGACGGTGTTGCTGATGGTGATGATAAATGTCCAGATGTTGCAGGTCCTGCAGCTAACAGTGGATGTCCTTGGCCAGATACTGATGGTGATGGTGTGTTAGATAAAGATGATAAATGTCCAGAAGTAGTTGGAACTGTTGCAAACAACGGATGTCCTGAATTATCTGAGGCTGTACAAAAATCTTTAAATGCTTACGCTAAAACAATCTTATTTGATACAGGTAAAGCGACTATCAAAAGTCACTCAGCTGAAGTATTAAAGAATATCATTGATATCTTAAAAGAGTACCCTCATGCTAAATTTACAGTTGAAGGTCATACTGATAGTGTAGGTTCTGCATCTTCAAATCTTAAATTATCTGATGCAAGAGCTCTTTCTGTAAAAGAGTACTTAACAAACAAAGGTATTGAGGAATTCAGATTATCTGCTAAAGGATATGGTGAAACTAAACCAATTGACTCAAACAAAACACGTGCTGGTAGAGCAAACAACAGACGTGTTGAAATTAACTTAGTAAAAGAATAAGACTCTTTTTAAAAAGTTATAAAATAGATTAAGAAAAACGCTTCGGGAAACCGAAGCGTTTTTTATTTTTATAACATGACAACATTCATCCTTGACGTATTACAAGATTTAAAAAAGAATCAAACCAACTTATCAGAAGTTACCTTTGTTTTACCCAGCAAACGAGCTGGTGTGTTTTTAAAAGACCAACTCCCACAGGTATTAGAGAAAACACTTTTTGCGCCTAGAATCGTAAGTATTGAAGAATTCGTTGAGGAAATATCTCAACTTAAATCTATTTCCAATACTGAATTACTTTTTGAATTCTACAACTCTTATCTTCAAATATCAAAAGGCGATGAAATAGACACTTTTGAAGCCTTCTCTAAATGGGCTCAAATATTACTTCAAGATTTTAATGAAATAGATCGTTATGTCATAGCGCAGGAACATATATTTGATTACCTCGCTGCGATTGAAGATTTAAAACATTGGTCTTTAGAAGAACCAAAAACGGAATTCGTAAAAAATTACTTAGCATTCTGGAATAAGTTATTTGATTATTACAAGCATTTTACAAAACACCTCATCAAGAATAACCTTGGTTATCAAGGCCTAATATACAGGGAAGCAGCATCTAAAATTGCTTCATATATTGAGAAAAACACGAAAACACAACATGTATTCTTAGGTTTTAATGCTCTTAATACCGCTGAAGAAATAATTATTCAAGCATTACTGGAACATCACTTAGCCAAAATATATTGGGATATTGATCGCGTGTTCCTTGAGAACAAATTACATGATGCCGCTTTGTTTACAAGACAACATAAAAACAATTGGAACTTTTTTAATACCAACCCCTTTCAATGGATCACAGATAACTACTCTAACCCCAAAAACATTTCTGTATATGGAATTCCAAAAAATATTGGACAAGCTAAATACATAGGTACGCTATTAAATGATTTACAAAAAGAAAACCCAGGATTAGAAAATACTGCCGTAGTTTTGGGGGATGAAAATTTACTCATTCCCGTATTAAACGCCATCCCAAATACTATAGATGCGCTAAATATTACGATGGGATTTCCGTTAAAATCGATTCCCTTAGCGTCCCTTTTTGATGCCTTATTTAATTTACATAAGTCGAATTCAAAATCATTCTACTTTAAGGACCTTATTAAAATCATATCACATCAATACGTAAGACCTCTTTTTTATGTTGATGATGTGGATTACGCCGCAATACTCATAGAAACGATTGATACTAATAATCTAGTTTATCTGAGCAACTCACGATTGAAGAAAATTGCCGAAAAGTCTTCAGACGTACTAGAATTACTTTTTTCAAACTGGAATGCTTCCGTAGACCAGGCTTTACACAATTGTTCGAACCTTATTTTAGCCATAAAAAAATGTTTCGATAATAACACAGAATCAAACCTGTTATCCCTAGAATACCTTTTCCGTTTTAACGAACTATTCAATGCACTAACCAGTTTAAACGCCACACATAAACACATTAATGACATTTCAACTTTATATAGTGTTTACAAGGAATTATTAAGTTCAGAATCCCTAGATTTTCAAGGTGAACCCTTACAAGGTTTACAGGTTATGGGTATGTTAGAATCTCGTGTTTTAGACTTTGAAACGATTATTATTTCATCTGTAAATGAGGGTGTTTTACCTTCTGGAAAAAGCAACAATTCATTTATTCCCTTTGATGTGAAAATTGAAAACAAGTTGCCAACCTATAAAGAGAAAGATGCCGTTTACACGTATCACTTTTACAGATTACTACAACGCGCAAAAAATGTATTTATATTATACAATACTGAAGCCGATGTATTAACAGGAGGAGAAAAAAGCAGATTCATCACCCAACTTGAACTGGAAGGCATTCACGATCTAAAACAGCATATTATAGCGCCACAAGTGCCCATAATAGAGCAAAAACTAATTGTAGTTAAGAAAACACCCGAATTAGGCTTAGCGCTCGCCCAATTAGCTAAAGAAGGATTTTCGCCTTCCTCACTTACTAATTACATGCGCAACCCTATAGATTTTTATTATCAGAAAATCCTAAAAATTAGAGATCATAATGATGTGGAAGAAACTGTTGCTGCAAACACACTAGGCACTGTTGTTCACAACACTTTAGAGGACTTTTATAAACCTTTGGAAAATTCCTTTATAACTATTGATATTGTCAATGCCTTAAGACCAAAAATTGAAACACGTGTCTCCTATCATTTTAAAAAAGAATTTAAAGAAGGTGATATTACTAAAGGAAAAAACCTCATCATTTCTGAAATTGCAAAACGTTATGTTTCAAACTTTTTGGATTTAGAAATTAAAAGCTTAAAAGCAGGCAACAAAATAAAGATTATAGCCATTGAAGCCGATAACAATATCTTAATTGACATTCCAGAATTAGATTTTCCAGTAAGATTACGTGGCAAGGTGGATCGGGTTGATGAATGTAACGGCATCATAAGAATAATAGACTATAAAACAGGAAAAGTAGACCAAAACCAAGTAGAAATTGTAAATTGGGAAGACATCACCTCGGATTATAAAAAATTCAGTAAAAGTTTTCAAATTCTAGCTTATGCTTATATGATGCAACAATCTAGTCAATTAAAATTACCAATCGAAGCAGGCATCATTTCATTTAAAAATTTAAGCAAGGGGTTTTTAAAGTTTTCAAAAAAAGAAAGCGGCAGCCGATCAAAAAACACATTAATTTCAGAAGACACCCTTTCAGCTTTTGAAACTGAATTAAAAGAGCTCATCCTTGAAATCTGTAATCTGAATATAGATTTCACCGAAAAAGAAGTTTAGTATGAAAATTACGAAAAACACCGCGATAGCAGGCAAACATGGAAAACCAATTCTAACGGATGTCTTTTTCATCGAAAACCAAAACCCAAAACCTATACTTATCTTTTGTCATGGTTACAAAGGTTTTAAGGATTGGGGTGCATGGGATCTTATGGCAAACGCTTTCGCCGAAAATGGATTCTTTTTTATTAAATTCAATTTTGCCTTTAACGGAGGAACACCAGAACAACCCATCGATTTTCCAGACTTGGAAGCTTTCGGAAACAATAATTACACTAAAGAATTAGACGATTTAGAAACCATTATTGATTGGATTTCAGAAAATCCCGTTTACAAAAATGAAACTAACACAAACAGCATCAATGTTATGGGACATAGTAGAGCTGGTGGTATCGTGTCTATAAAATCTGAGGCAGATTCACGCATTAAAAAAGTAATTAGTTTAGCTGGAGTAAGCGATTATTCCAACCGCTACCCTATTTCAGGAGATGCGGAACAATGGAAAAAAGACGGTGTAAAATATGTTGAAAACGGTCGAACCAAGCAACAAATGCCACATTTTTATCAGTTTTATGAAGATTTCATCACTAATGCTGAACGCCTTGACATCAAACGTGCTGTATCAAACTTAAATAAACCTTTTCTAATCATTCATGGAGATGAAGATACCACCGTTCGAATTGAAGAAGCTCATAATCTTCATTCTTGGAAACCTGATAGCGTCTCTAAAATTATTGCAGGTGCCAATCATGTATTTGGCGCATCTCATCCCTGGGGAAAAAGTAATCTCCCAACACATTTAAAGCAGGTTGTGGAAACAACTATCGCTTTTTTAGAATAAATGAATTAAAAAAGTCCATGTCATGTATGCCAAAAACTGAATCACCGTTTTCCGTATTTAACCGAAACCAACAGATAGAAAAACTACAATCTGATACTTTTGATTTAGCCATAATTGGAGGTGGTATTACAGGAGCCGGCATTGCTTTAGACGCCGCCTCAAGAGGCATGAACGTTTGCCTTATTGAAAAAAACGATTTTGCTTCTGGAACCAGTAATAAATCAACAAAACTCATTCATGGCGGCTTACGTTATTTAAAGCAATTTGAAGTGGGTTTGGTACGAGAATCTGGATCGGAACGTGCTATTGTTCATAAACTAGCCCCACATTTAGTTACACCAGAAAAAATGCTTTTACCGTTAAGTGAAGGTGGTACTTATGGTAAAATAATGACCTCCATAGGACTCAAAGTTTATGACTTTCTAGCAGATGTTCATGGTGATGATAGCAGAATTATGCTAGACAAAGCTGAAACTCTGGAAAAAGAACCTTTACTAGATAAAGCAGTTACTATCGGAGGTGCATTATATGCAGAATATCGTACTGACGATGCGCGTTTGACCTTAGAAGTTTTAAAAAAAGCAGCATCATTTGGAGCAACAATCATTAATTACTGCGAAATGCAGGGTTTCAATTATAACGCACATTCCAAAATTGAAAGCTTAAACTGCATAGATAATAATTCGAATAGAGGTTTTACTATTTCTGCCAAAAGCTACATTTCAGCTACGGGGCCATGGGCAGATTTAATTAGAACCAAAGACCACTCTATAAACCACAAACACTTACATTTAACCAAAGGCGTGCATATTGTATTTCCGCAGGATAAATTACCAATACAGCAATCTATATATTTTGATGTTGAAGATGGCCGTATGATTTTTGCTATTCCTAGAGGACGCGTCACTTACGTTGGAACGACAGACACCAATTATACAGGCCACAAAGACCGTGTTGTAGCCACTAAAAGCGATGTGGCTTATTTATTAAATGCTATTAACAAAACCTTCCCTGACATTCATTTAACCGTGAACGATGTGGAATCTAATTGGGCAGGATTAAGACCATTAATTCATGAAGATGATAAAGCGCCTTCAGAATTATCTAGAAAAGATGAATTATTTGTTTCAGACACCGGGTTAATTTCAATTGCAGGCGGAAAACTCACAGGTTATAGAAAAATGGCTCATCGTGCTTTAAATGCGGTTTTGGATCGTTTAAATTCCGAAGAAAAAAATAAACTAGATACTTCTCAAACGGAACATATTGCATTAGTTGAGCCTAGCTTAAACACCTATGAAGAAGCTCAAGAATTTGAAATAAAACTAAGCCTAGAACTTAAAAACTTAGGAGTATTTGATACTTATCACGCCTGGTATTTATGTTCAAACTATGGGCATCAAGCCCGTTTGATTTTAAGCAAAACAAAAGACTTCGATAATAAAAATATTCTTGAACGTCTAATAAGAGCAGAACTTTGGTTTACTATAAACTATGAAATGGTAAATAGTTTGAGTGATTTTTTTGTAAGACGTACAGGGCGTTTATATTTTGATATTTCGAGTATTGAAAAGTATCGTGGTATTATTTTAGCCGATTGTGCTAGGTACTTAAATTGGGACAAGGATAGAACGGCTTTTGAGCACAAAAAATTAGGAGTGTTCATCCAAGATGCTACAACTTATTATGATGCAGAATTCAAATAGGAAAATTACTAATGGGCAAAAAAAAGGGGGCAGCGAAAATTAAATTCCGTTACCCCCTCAAACTTAAAAATCAAACTTCAAATTGCTATTAATCCCGTTCTAATTTC
The DNA here is from genome assembly GCF_018860245.1 of Pseudotamlana agarivorans. Taxonomy (GTDB): domain Bacteria; phylum Bacteroidota; class Bacteroidia; order Flavobacteriales; family Flavobacteriaceae; genus Pseudotamlana; species Pseudotamlana agarivorans_A. The sequence continues at coordinate 96,541 of NZ_JAHKPD010000012.1, read as the reverse complement.
TAATTAACCTTTATCTTAAAAACTTTCATAACCTTAGCACTTCTGCTTCAATTACTCTACAAATTTACGAAGCTATTTGCGTTTTTAATGCGACACCCTGTGTCATAGATACTTACAAGTCTTCCAGGATTTGTTTCACCACAGCTTCTTCTGCAACCGACAAATTATCCTCTTTTATAAAATTCAAAAGGTTGACGATTTTGCTTAATGAAAAGTCCGAAATATGCTCCGACTTATAATCGATTTGTAACAATAAGTTTTTCACACTTGAAGCCGCATTCAGTTCCTCGGAATTCGCTCCCCCGTCACGCGATATGCTGTTCTCTATTTCCTTTATTTTACTTAAAATCATATGCATATTATAAATATCAAACCTTAAAATTGATAAACAATTAGTTTCTAGCGGTGACTAGGTACATATATTAAATTATATGTGGCATCCTCCCTAAAATTAATCATCCATTGTACTAATAAATCTTCCGCTTTCTCTAAGGAAATCATAAATAAACTTGACAAAGCAGGACCTGTACCAAATAAATCTTTTTTTCTAAATTTAGAAAGCATATGCAGATATAAGAAAACACTGCGCTCTAATGCGGTAATTGGTCTATATTTGTTACTTTTTATATTATGATTCATAATAATTGGTATTAGAAGACCTTAAGAAGGCTTGATTTACGAAATACAAAATTAAGTACTAATACCGATTATCATTGCGACATCAAATGTCATGATGATATTTTAGTTATATTTAATGACCATTTTAAATTTTTAATGAAAAGATATTATTCCATAGGTGAACTATTTAGCGATTATCGCGATTTTAACGACCTTTCTCAAACAGATTTCGCGGCTAGTATAAAAGTTGACCTTAGAACCATTCAACGCTGGGAAAAGAATTTAACTTTAGTCAAATCTGAAAAAGAAGAAGATATTGTTTTGGCAACCTTAATGCCTTATCAGCTCATTCATAACTTGAATGCTACTATACCAATCCCTACTTTTTATAGCTTTAAAACTAGAAAATATTCGCTTTCTGAACAAAATAATGAATTACCAAGTTTGTCTTGGTATAAGGATCAAATAAACCTCACCACACAGAATATTAGAACCATTGATTGCGATTTAGACTTAAAACATATCGATAACTTCCTAGATTCCCAACGTAAGGATGACACCTATGTAAATAATGATTTAATCAAAGAAGCTGTTAGATTATTACCTGAGCTCAATTTTGTATTTGCGGGAAAAACAGGATATTACGCAGGGCATTGCATCGTTTTACCTCTAAAAGCGGAAACATACGAGAAACTAAGAAATAGAGAAATAACAAATAAAAATCTACGTGCAACCGATTTAATTGTTCCAAATCATGTTGAACGTCCCATTTATTACCGTTATGACATTACAGGCGATTGTAATGAGACCATTTTTTATGTGATGGCACAATTTTTCAGATATTTTAGAGATCTCGATAACAAAAACTACATATTAGGGGGCTACACAGAACGTGATGATAATTATAATTTGAATCTACAGATCGGACTTAAAAACGTATGGGAAGATAAAGCATTGCAGGAGCAGTTGAATTTAGATTTTCCGCCAAGATTTATTGAGGGCGATTTTAATCATTTCTTGTTTGGTGACTAACATCATTTTATTCGAAAACATCTAAAATCTCACTTTCTGGATAAATTTTTTGAATCCAAAAAAGTTCATCAAATGTTTGTAAAAATTGAATAAGGGATATAAAATCCTTATGATCTATAAACACCTCAAAACCTAACAAACCGTCTCCAACAACTAATAACTCGATAGGCGCATCATTATAAGCATGATAAGTCATTAAAAACTCAAAACAGGCATTTCCCGCGATCTTTTCATTTTTAACAACCCAAGATCTTACTTGAGATTTGTCATTTTTAATTGAATTATAAACATGCAATTCATTTAAAACATAAGCTTCATATTTATGATAATAAGAGAATTCTAGAAGTTTCTGGTAAAGCGATAAAAAAATAAAGGTTTCTTGCTTGGCTTCACAAGAACAACAACCTGTAAATTTATATTGGCAATTTAAAGTTGGACATTGCCAATTGTATTTTAAATCCTTATAAAAAACATCATATTTCAAGAGCCAAGCTTGCATGTCTTTAAAGGATAAAATACTTGCCTTTTGTAGGTTTTTGAATTCAATTAACGCGCTTTAACTTCATAAAGTAGAATTAGTAACTAGCTACTTACATATTTAGTATTCAACGCCTTTTTTCTTATAATATTATATTGCGCAACTTGGTTAACCGAAGGGCATGTACCCAGTTTATAAAGCATATCATATAGTGCGACACCAAACCATTTTTTTTGTTCGACTGTTAATTTATTAAGCATAGCATAAGCTTCATGATCTGCTCTTGCTGCATATTTATGCACATATTGCTTCTTAATATCAAACCCAATGGTATTAAATTGTTCATGTATATAATTATACATTTTAAGATGTAATTCGTTCTCATCGGCCATCATTACCCGCAAAAAGGAATGCACCATGGCTTCCATCTGCTCATTATTTAAACTCATACTTAATGCTTTTACATTAGTATTTGTTTCAAACCCCAGTGCTTCGTGCTTACTTCTTAATAAATTAACCACAGTATTTATGTTTTATTTTCATACAAAACTAATCTAAACCATTAATTTTCAGTACGACATAACATGTCGGCAGTGCCTTTGAACACTTGAAATACATTTACACCGCTCAAAACAAGTAAATATCAAAATGGATACTTTTAATAAAGTAAGCATAGACTTACTTTAAGTATTTAAAAACTTTTAAGTGAATAAATCATTTTGTATATTGTATTCTTGTAGTGCATTAATTTTTAAAAAAATAAATATTATGAATGATAATGGTAACACATTTTTAGGACTTTTAGCAGGAACTGCAATTGGTGCGGTTTTAGGAATTTTATTTGCTCCAGATAAAGGCGTAAATACAAGACAACGTTTAAGTGATGAGGCAGATACTGCGAAGCACAAATTATCCGATTTAGCTCAAGAACTTAGGGAGCAAGCGATGAGTACAGCTTCTACTCAAAAGAAAAGCTTAGATGAGCATGTAGAATCTATTGTTTCAGATGTAAGTTATAAAGCAGACGATATAATATCAACTCTTGAGAAAAAGCTTAAAGATCTTAAGGACAAAAACAAAAATTTACAAAAATCATAAATATTTATGAGTTTAAACGACTCTTTAGCCGATACCAATAAAAAAGCAAAAGAAGTAAGTGAGAAGTTTTTTCATAGCACTTACGATTATTATAAACTTAAAATATTCCAACAATTAACTGCATCCTTTGGTATAGTTTTTAAAACTATTATCATTGGAAGCATGTTAATTATTGGCTTAACATTTATCGCAATTGCTGCGGCTTTTCTTATAGGTAAAGCATTAGGAAACTATACTCAAGGCTTTTTAATTGTTGGGGGCGTTTTTCTATTTCTTTCTTTGTTGGCTTTTATACTAAGAAAACACATGAGTAATTTTATAGTCCGAACACTTTCTAAAAAGTTTTTTAATTAATATGAAAACATATAAAAACACAAAAAGCCTGGAACGTGATTTAAAGATTTTGGATTTAGAACGTAAAATTGCATTGGAAGAATTTAAAACCTTAAAACACGATTACACAGAAAGTTTAAATCCCGTAAATTGGATTCCTACGAGTTTGAGATGGTTGGTTACCAATTATTCGACAAAATATCTCGTCAAGAAAATTTTCAATAGGTAAATCATATCTAAAAACGAAGGCGTTTATAAAATACAAAAGCTGTTGTGAGGAAACTTACAACAGCTTTTTTTCGTACTTAATATTGTTAATTTATAATCTTTGTCCTTAAACTTTCACCATTTGAAAACTGTACTTGAACGACGTATATCGCATGGCTCAAATGACTTATATCTACCTGTGTTTCGGTAGCGTTTATTTCCAAATCAGCTTGTAAACGCCCTAACATGTCATAGATTTGGATATTTTCTATTTCGATGTCTTTGTTATTCGTATCACACATTAACTGGTTTTTGGTTTGCCCCAGAAAAAAGTTAGGCACCGCTGTTTCAACTTTTTCAACTGACAAAGCTTTTGCATTAAATACAATTTGGAATCTATCAGAGAAATCACCTGTAACATCGCTAACAAAAGTATACCCCGAATCGACCAAATTATGCGTGACATTCAAAGCTTTATCCTGTAAATAAATAGGCGAAACGCTTAAAAAGTGTCCTTGTAGACGATCTAGGCTAATGGTAAATTCTGTTTGCTCTGCAATGTGATTATCAAAACCTAGAGCTATACTTTCATGAATATCAATACTCTGTTTTGCTTTTCCTTGAATTTTAAATTTAGAAGCATCGTTTGGTATCTGAGTATAAAGCGTGGCAAACTTTTTATTGTTTAATAGTTTAGCATCGTAAGCTTCTCCATCGAACCCATTTGTAGCTCCATCTATATAAGCAACTAAAACCTGACTAAACACCCCATTATTGGAGGTTAAATTCACCCAAAGTTTCTCGTTTACAACTCCTACCTGCTTATTATTTGAAACTTTAAAAAATTGTGTATTATCATATGTATCACCGCGCATGCTGTTTTTAAATACTACATCGCCTGAATTTATAGCTGCAACAAAAAAGCTTTGTCCACAGGCTATATAGCCATTTGGATGAACACCAGAATTGCCTGCCCCCGCTGTTCCAGTACCTCCTGAGAGATTATAAAAAGCGTAATCGTCTTGCGAGAAATTTTGCTGCTCATTTCCTATAGTTCCAGCATCGGCAGCTGTAACCTGATCCCAGAAATATATAGTACCGTTTAACAGTGATGTATTTTCAGTTAAAAAATCATCGGCCGAAATAGCGCCAGGATATGGGTTTCCTATTAAATTCCAATTGGTATAACTTGGGCTGTTTGCCACAACGGGAACGGTTATTTCTGCCGTATTAAAAGTACCTACAAAATCATAATCGTTACTTCCTGACTTTGGAAAAGAAGCATAACCCACACCAGGAATCATCGCACCACTAGCACGCTGCCAATCATCTCCATCATCATCAATATCATCTTGCCCAGCTACATAAACACCAGCATTACCAGATTGTTCTGCTAGTAGATCCTCAAAATTAGCAGCATTAAACCAATACCGTCTTCCGGATGGCGTACCTGCTAAAGCATTTTCAATAGTGGTATTCGCAACTGGTGAACTCCAATACGTATATTCCACATTACTATTAGAAACTTTAGTTTTTGTAAGTTTCACTCCTCCAGAAGAATTATCGGTAAAATTGCCTAAGTAATAGTTTTGCACAAAATTCGATTCGCTATCTACCTCTAAATTCCCGTCTACTGTTACATCATGATCAACTTCTACATAGGCACCTTCACGAACTCTCAGCGTAGCTCCAGCATTAATAAATAAAGAACAGGTTTCTAAAGGTCCATTTACAAAAGTGTCATAATCTGCCGTTAAAATAGCAGACTCGTTAATTGTAGGTACTACTCCGAGAGACCAATTGCTCCCATCCCATATATTACTTGGACAGCATGAATAATTACAACCACCAAGTGGGAGGTAAACTGGAGGATCTGTTGAAACCGTTCTTCGAGGAAGTAAATTCCAGTTATTTTCAACAGCAATTTCGGTTTCAATATCTGAGATACCAATAACCGTAGAACAATCGTAAGCCCCTGAAGTATTATTTCCATAGTAAATAGCCGATGGACCATCGGTTAAACCTGGAGGAATATCAGAGAACTGAGCATCCGCAGCAGCTGTATCTCCCCACCCCCTTGCGCCATACATGATCGCATGAACCATAACTGGACTGCTAAAATTTCCATCAAAGGCAATAATCTGATCATTAACCCCTTGTAAACCGAATCCAATATCTGTTTCGGTTGCCGTACCAAAAGTGCAAGTCCAATCACTTTGATTCACTCCTGTTCCTGTAAACAAAAACACTTCCGTACCACAATCAATACCAGTGGCAGGCGCTGTCCATTCTAAAACCCCTTCAGCATTACTGTTACCTCCCCCAGAAATGAACCTGTTTAACGAATTAGACCATCCTATATCAGTAAATTTAATTATTCTACCAGGGTCAATATCGGTTAACACAACAAAAGTAAACTGGTCAGCACCTTTATCATCAGCATTATACCCTGTAATCATGACTTCATTAACACCTAAAACCGTTTGGCCCTCAACCAAAGCAAGGCCACTTATAAACATAAAAGCTATTAAGAAATTCTTTATCATAAAAAAGCAATTTTTATTATTCTAAGCTAAATACCAAAATTAGCGCAGCATGACCTTGCCGAACAGATACATATTACCCAATTTGCAATCTTATTTATCCTGTAGCAGATACGATCAGTACATAAAGATACAAAAAACTAATATATTTAAAATATTTATCGTAATATTGCAATGAACAAATATAACAACTCATGGGATTAGCAAAAACAGAAATGTTTACCGACTTACAAAACGAAATTTCTTTAATTTCAAAAGCATTTAGTCATCCTGCCCGTGTGACTATTTTACAATATTTATTTAAAACGAACTCTTGTGTTTGTGGCGACTTAGTTAATGAAATTGGCTTGGCCCAGCCCACCATTTCACAGCACCTCAAAGAACTCAAACATTTAGGTTTGATTAAAGGGAATGTTGAAGGCACAAGTGTTTGTTACTGTATAAACCATGAAAAGTGGGCTACAATGAAAACAGTCATGTCGGAGTTTCTGGATCAAGACATCCCTAAGAAAAACGACTGTTGTTAAGCACGACATAACTCCTTACCTACTAACCCCCTTAACTCCTTAACTACTTAACTACTTAACTCCTTAACTCCTTAACTCCTTAACTACTAACATCCTTAACTACTCATCTACTTAACCACTAAAAAAATATCAATCGTAAAATCGCAATAAAACAATAAAGCTATGACACTTTCAGAAGTAAAAAACAAACTCACAAATTTAGATCAAATAGCCTTTCAATTACCCAACGGTACTCTAGTTCCAAGTCATTTTCACGTAACCGAAGTTGGAAAAATTACAAAACACTTTATAGATTGTGGTGGCACAGTAAGACATGAAGAAGTGGCTAATTTTCAACTATGGAATGCCAATGATTATGATCACAGATTACATCCTGAAAAGCTATTAAACATAATTGAACTTTCAGAAAAAGCTTTAGAAATAGGTGATTTAGACATTGAAGTGGAGTATCAAGATTCCACTATTGGCAAATATGGATTGGATTTTGACGGTACCAATTTTCTATTGACCACCAAGCAAACCGATTGTCTAGCCAAAGACAACTGTGGTATTCCTGAAGAAAAACCAAAAGTAAAATTATCGGAAGTTGAAGCTTCATCATGTTGCTCACCAAGTAGCGGTTGTTGTTAATCGACATAACATTTTTTAAACAACCCTGTGCTGAATAAGCATCAGCATCACATCATTTATAACATACAATCAAACAAAAAATGAGCCTTTTTAAGAATATTGAAACCACGATTTCAACACTAAACGTTGAAACCATTTCGAAGGAACGTAAAGAAACTTTACAGCCTTTAATCGATTTTATACAAACTAAAGTTGATGCGAATCAAGACATTCGTATCAACTTTATCTGTACACATAACTCACGTCGCAGTCATTTATCACAAGTCTGGGCACAAACCTTAGCCTATCATTTTAACATCAAAAATGTGTTTTGTTATTCTGGAGGCACCGAAGCTACAGCACTTTTCCCTATGGCTGCCGAAACTTTAGCGCATACAGGATTTGAAATAGAAACCCTTTCCGAAGGAAAAAATCCGGTGTACAGTATTAAATATACAGAGAACGCACACCCGATTATTGGTTTTTCTAAGAAGTTGGATGCTAAATTCAACCCATCATCTGAATTTGCAGCCATCATGACCTGCTCCCAAGCCGATGGTGGCTGTCCTTTTATCGCTGGTGCAGAAAAACGTATCCCAATTACTTTTGAAGATCCAAAAGCTTTTGACAATACGCCGCAACAGGCTGAAAAATACAACGAACGAAGCTTGCAAATAGCAACTGAATTATTTTATGTATTCAATCAAATAAACGCTTAAAATGGCTTCAAATAAGAAACTGAGTTTTCTAGACAGTTACCTGACACTATGGATATTTATAGCCATGGCTATAGGCGTTGGCATTGGCTATTTCGTGCCATCGTTTCCAGATGTAATCGATTCGTTTAGCGTGGGCACCACAAATATTCCTATTGCCATCGGACTTATTTTAATGATGTATCCGCCACTAGCAAAAGTGAATTATGCCCTACTCCCAAAGGTTTTTAAAAACACAAAAATTTTATCCATTTCCCTTATTTTGAACTGGATTGTTGGTCCTGTTTTAATGTTCTTTTTAGCTATTACGTTTTTACGTGATTACCCTGAATATATGGTAGGGCTTATTCTAATTGGATTAGCCCGATGTATTGCCATGGTTTTAGTATGGAATGACCTTGCCGAAGGCAATGCCGAATACGGCGCTGGATTGGTAGCCTTAAACAGCATATTCCAAGTGTTCGCTTATAGTTTCTATACTTGGATTTTCATCACAGTTTTACCGCCTTACTTTGGGTTTGAAGGTGCCATTGTAGATATCTCCATTGCAACAATTGCTGAAAGTGTCGCCATTTACTTAGGTATTCCTTTCTTACTAGGAATTTTAAGTAGGGTTATTTTAGTGAAATTAAAAGGCGAAGTTTGGTACAATACCAAATTTATTCCAACCATTTCACCACTAACCCTAATCGCACTTTTATTTACTATCGTCGTGATGTTTTCACTAAAAGGAGAATTGATTGTTGAAATTCCAATGGATGTGTTAATCATTGCCGTGCCTTTACTCATCTACTTCGCCCTAATGTTCATCATTGGTTTCTTTTTTACAAGAGCCATGGGTGCAGAGTACGATAAAACAGCCGCAGTAGCTTTTACAGCCGCTGGCAACAACTTCGAATTGGCCATTGCAGTTGCCATAGCCGTTTTCGGATTAAATTCCGGACAAGCATTTACGGGAGTTATAGGACCTTTAGTTGAAGTTCCCGCCTTAATACTCTTAGTACGTGTATCGTTTTGGTTACGTAAAAAGTATTATGGAAATACACTTAAAAAAGCACAATAACTAATTTCACGTTCGCATTTGGAAAGAATATATTCCCTGATCTTAAAAAAGCTCCTAAAAGTTAAAACTTATAGGAGCTTTTTTTAATTACTAATTAATTTCTCTTCTTCTTATTTAAAACCCATGAAGTAACAAATTTGTTACAAGCGATCCTAAACTCACTATAAATAAAGTTAAGTAAACAAACTTGAACAAATTGTATCCTAAAATTTCGGTTTCATTATCTAATTGTAACGTGTCTTGTAAAGTGTCCATGATATTGAGGTTTTCAAATTAAGCACAGTTTCAATCGATAACATCTTGATAAACATCTGACTAAACTGTAATTAGCTTGTGTTAATATTATACCTCAAATCTACCCCAATAAAAAGTTTAATAATACGACATACCGTGTCATGTATTTAAGGCATAGCGTTTAGGGGAGTTCGGACTTATATTACAAAAGTTTAAACCAAATTAAATCATGAGAAAAAGTATAACTATAATTGTAATCTCCTTATTTCTTAAAAAATCAACAAAGTCATCTAGACATTCGAAATAGTCATAAAAAGCACTGGTTAAAGCCTTCATGGGTTTTAGTCGGTGCTTTATTGTAATACCGCTGAAATTTTTCCAAATCTATCAAAAAACACCTGCTACAACCCTTTATTTCTTAGTAAAAACCCCTTCCCAGACCTCTACTTTTAAGAGTCTCAAAATCTTCCTAGTATAAAATCATTTATTATTCTAAATTTGCACACCAAAATAACTACTTTACAGGCCGTTATTAAAACAATATTTCACGCATAAAAACAATATCGATGTTAAAACTAGATGGCACGCTCAGGATTGAAGAATTTTATAAAATTATTTTTGAAAACAACCCTTTAGAAATTGACCCGAGTGTTTATCAAACTATAGAAAACAGTTTTAACTTTTTAAAAGACTTTTCGGAAAACAAAACCATATACGGTGTAAACACTGGGTTTGGACCGATGGCTCAATATAAAATTAACGATGCCGATCGTATAAAACTGCAATACAATTTAATTAGAAGTCACGCTTCTGGAACAGGAAATATTATAGCGCCACAATACGTAAAAGCGGCAATGCTTGCCCGTTTAAACACACTATCGTTAGGGCATTCTGGGGTTCATAAATCGGTTATCGAATTAATGAATCAATTGATTAACAGAAATATTATTCCATTAATTTACGAGCATGGTGGCGTTGGTGCAAGTGGCGATTTAGTTCAATTAGCACATTTAGCCCTTGTTTTAATAGGTGAAGGCGAAGTGATTTACAAAGGCGAATTAAAACCCACAAAAGACGTTTTCGAGATTGAAAACTTAAAACCTATTTCTGTCGTTTTACGTGAAGGTTTAGCCTTAATGAATGGTACTTCTGTCATGACAGGAATTGGTATTGTAAATACGATAAATACGAGACGTTTATTAAATTGGGGGATTTTATGTTCGTCTGCAATTAACGAAATCATGCAGGCTTATGATGATCATTTATCATTAGAATTAAACCAATCTAAAAAACATAAAGGACAACGTGAAATCGCAAAATTGATGAGAAATCATTTGAGCGATAGTCAACTCACTAGAAAACGTGAAGAGTTCTTATATAATAAAAACCCTGATGTTAAGATTTTTGAAGAAAAAGTTCAAGAATACTACTCCATTCGTTGTGTGCCTCAAATTTTAGGACCAGTTTTAGACACCCTAAATGATGTGGAACGCATTTTAATGGAAGAAGTCAATTCAGCAAACGACAATCCGATTGTTAGCGTTGAAAAACAACACGTGTACCACGGTGGAAACTTTCACGGCGATTATGTATCCTTAGAAATGGACAAGCTTAAATTGGTCGTTACTAAAATGAGCATGCTTGCTGAACGTCAACTTAACTATTTATTAAACCCAAATCTTAACAATACCCTACCAGCATTTGTTAACTTAGGTACTTTAGGTTTAAACTTTGGTATGCAAGGTGTACAATTTACAGCAACCTCAACAACTGCCGAAAACCAAACGCTTTCTAACCCCATGTACGTACATAGCATCCCTAACAATAACGACAATCAAGATGTTGTAAGTATGGGAACCAATGCAGCGTTAATAACTAAAAAAGTTGTTGAAAATGCTTATGAAGTTATGGCGATCGAATTAATCACAATTGTTCAAGCCATTGAATATTTAGACGTTCAAGACAAAATTTCTTCAAAAACTAAAAAAGCATACGAAGCTATTAGAAAAATAGTCCCTGCATTTAAAGAAGATATTATCATGTATCCTTATGTAAATGAAGTTAAAGCGTTTATCATGAACCATGAAAATAATATCGTATAATGAAAGCGAAGCACGACATGACAAAATACGCATTAGTAACAGGAGGTTCAAGAGGTATTGGTAAGGCCATATGTATTCAATTGGCAAAAGATTCCGATTACCACATTATTATAAATTACAACAGTAATAAAGCAGCCGCCTTAGAAACTTTAAAATCTGTTGAAGAAGCTGGAGGAACAGGTGAAATATTAGGATTTAATGTTTCTAATCTTTCGGAAGTTGCTCAAGCTTTAGACACATGGCAGGACAATAATAAAGAAGCGATTATAGAAGTGATCGTAAACAATGCCGGTATTACAAAAGATGGTTTATTCATGTGGATGAAGCCAGAAGATTGGAATGATGTGATAAACACCAGCCTTAACGGTTTCTTTAATGTTACCAATCACCTTATACAGAAATTATTAGTTAACAAATATGGCCGTATCATTAATTTAGTCTCGGTTTCCGGACTAAAAGGTACACCGGGGCAAACCAATTATTCTGCCGCAAAAGGCGCTGTAATTTCAGCAACCAAAGCATTAGCTCAAGAAATTGCGAAAAGAAATATTACCGTAAACGCTGTGGCACCAGGGTTTATTAAAACGGATATGACGGGAGAATTAAATGAAAAAGAATTGAAAAAATTAGTGCCAGCCAACCGTTTTGGAGATGCTGAAGAAGTTGCACATTTAGTATCATTTTTAGCTTCTAAAAAAGCTTCTTACATTACAGGAGAAGTTATTAATATAAACGGCGGTATTTACTCCTAAACAAGTAAAGAATGAGAAGAGTTGTTATAACAGGCATGGGAATTTATTCCTGCATCGGGAAAAATCTAGACGAGGTAAAGACATCTTTATATAATGGCACTTCAGGAATAATCTATGATGACAAAAGAAAACCTTACGGTTATCGCTCCTGTTTAACGGGTATGGTAGATATGCCAGACCTAAAAAAGCAACTTGGAAGAAGGCAGCGTATTAGCTTAGGAGAAGAAGGTGTTTATGCTTATGTAGCCACCAAGGAAGCCTTAGATAACGCAAAAATAACGCAAGACTATCTAGACACACACGAAGTGGGCATCCTTTACGGAAACGATAGCACAGCGAAATCGATTATTGAATCAGCCGATTTAATACGAGAGAAAAAAGACACCAATTTAGTAGGTTCTGGGGCTATTTTTAGAGGCATGAACTCTTCGATTACCATGAACCTTTCAACTATATTCAAATTAACAGGCATCAATTTTACAGTTAGTGCCGCTTGTGCTAGTGGTTCTCATGCTATTGGCATGGCATACCAGCTTATAAAAAGCGAGCTACAGGACTGTATTATTTGCGGTGGCGCTCAAGAAATTAACGAATTAGCCATGGGTAGTTTTGATGGTTTAGGGGTGTTTTCTGTAAATACCAACGCACCAGGAAAAGCGTCACGACCATTCGATAAGAACCGCGATGGTTTGGTACCGAGTGGCGGAGGGGCCACACTTATTGTTGAAAGTTATGAGTCTGCGGTTAAACGTGGTGCTCCTATTTTAGCTGAAATTGTAGGTTATGGTTTTTCTTCTAATGGTGAGCATATTTCTACACCTAATGTAGAAGGCCCTGCACGTGCTATGAAAAAAGCCCTCGATCAAGCAAATATTCCAACCGAAAAAATTGATTACGTGAATGCTCATGCTACTTCTACACCTGTAGGCGACAGTAATGAAGCGAAAGCTATTTTTGATGTATTTGGCGAAAATGGACCACATGTAAGTTCAACCAAGTCTATGACTGGACATGAATGTTGGATGGCTGGAGCTAGTGAAGTGATTTACTCGATGCTCATGATGCAAAACTCGTTTGTTGCACCTAATATTAATTTAGAAAATCCCGATGAGGATGCCAGTAAATTAAATTTAGTAAGCAAAACGATAGATAAAAAAATTGATGTATTTTTGTCGAATTCCTTTGGTTTTGGAGGAACTAATTCAGCATTAATAATAAAAAAATTGTAATACAGAGATGGAAAAAGGAGTTATTATTGAAAAAATAAACAACTTTCTTGTTGATGAGTTTGAAGTTGAATCGGAGGCGATATTACCCGAAGCAAATCTAAAAGATACCCTAGAGCTTGATAGTTTAGATTTTGTGGATTTAGTGGTGGCTATTGAAGCAAATTTTGGTGTAAAATTAGTGAGCGACGATTTTATAAATGTAGACACACTTCAAAATTTTTACGACCTTATTGAAAATAAATTAGGCTAGGTTTTTTGCTGAAATTTTAGCCTAATCATTAGTTAAAAATTCACATCAACCCTAAAGTTAAATACAAAAAAGCATCTATTGTCGCGATAGATGCTTTTTTATGATATTACTAAATTTACACAGAGCTCGAATGCTTTAAAATGTAATAGTATATTTGTACAAGATAATGATTTGATTTTGCTGGATAAATCAAATGCTAACCAACAATGAAGGAGACCGTAACACATAATACATCAACCACTTTGCCTTGTTGCGTTATTATACCTACTTATAATAACCAAAAGACATTGCAAAAGGTTATTGATGGGGTTTTAGAACATACTAAAAGTATTATTATTGTGAATGATGGTGCAACCGATGATACATCAAGCATTCTTAAACAATATCCAGACTTACAACAAATTCATTTTACTAAAAACAAAGGTAAAGGTCAGGCCTTACGCGCTGGTTTTAAAGAAGCTTTACGTTTGGGTTATAAATATGCCATTACTATAGATTCTGATGGGCAGCATTTCCCTGAAGATATTCCAGTGTTTATAGACACCTTAGAAAAAGCAGAAAACAAAAACCTCTTGTTAATAGGCGCTCGAAATATGAGTCAGAAAAGCGTGCCTAAAAAAAGTAGCTTTGGTAATAAATTTTCTAATTTTTGGTATAAACTAGAAACAGGTATTGAACTTCAAGACACCCAATCTGGATTCAGACTCTACCCGATTCACCAACTTAAAGATTTAAAATTTTACACCTCAAAATTTGAATTTGAAATTGAAATTATTGTAAAAGCCGCTTGGAAAGGGACCGATGTAAAAAACATTCCGATTAATATTTTATATGATGAAACTGAACGCGTGTCGCACTTCCGCCCATTTAAAGATTTTACACGTATTAGTATTTTAAATACTTGGTTTGTTATTCTCACTTTTCTCTATATTAAACCGAGAAACCTTTTCAGAAAATTAAAAAAAAAAGGACTTAAGCGTTTCCTTATCGAAGACTTTATAAGTCATAACGATTCCCCTAGAATAAAAGCCCTATCCTTAACTTTAGGCGTTTTTATTGGGCTAACACCTTTATGGGGTTTACATTCTGCTCTGGTTATATTTTTAGCCGTTATTTTTAAATTAAACAAAGCGATCGCTTTTACTTTTTCTAACATTAGTATTCCGCCCTTTATACCCTTTATCGTGTTTTTAAGCTTTGTTTTAGGAAACTTTATCTTAGGCCAAGATGAAACTTTTAAACTTAACGACATCACTTTAGATATTGAAGTATTAAAACACCTTAAAACCTACCTTATTGGAAGTTTTAGTTTGGCCATACTCTCCGCATTAATCGTAGGACCTTTAAGCTATTTGCTTTTTTCATTCTTTCAAAAGAAAAATGTAACAGAAGTAAATGTATAAATTGTTTTATAACATATACACCTACTTTCGCGGCAGAAAACTATTAGGTTTTGGGTTATTGATTCTAATTTTTACCTGCTTAATTTTTACCGCTTCTAAAATTGAATTTGAAGAGGACATCACAAAACTTATCCCAAGTACCGCTGAAAATTCTGAAGCCCAAAAGGTTTTAAAAAATGTAAATTTTACGGATAAAATTATCGTGAATATTACAAAATCCCCCGATGCTTCTGTTGATGCTTTAACCCAATACGCCTCTCAATTTATAGATAGCATTTCTCAAAATTCAGGAGACTACATTAAGCACATTCAAGGTCAGGTGGAGCAATCGGAAATGCAGCACACCATAAATTTCGTTTATGAAAACCTGCCTTTATTTCTAGAAGATTCAGATTACGAAAGTATCACAAACAAAATTGGAAAAGATAGCATAGACGCCATTACTTTAAACAATTATAAAACGTTAATTGCGCCTTCAGGAATTATAGCCAAAGACTTCATCTTAAAAGATCCTTTGGGTATTTCATTTATAGCTTTAAAGAAATTACAAGATTTAAGTTTTGGTGAAGACTTCACTCTAGAAAACGGTTTTCTAGTAAGTAAAGACAAATCGCATATTTTATTATTTATCACACCGGTTTTAGATGCCAGCGAAACATCACAAAACACACAGTTTGTTGAACACTTATATACCACAAACACGCAACTAAATGCTGCTTTTAAAGGCAAAGTAAACAGCGAATATTACGGCGGAACCCTAATCGCAGTCGCTAATGCCAACCAAATTAAAAAAGATATTCAGCTTACTGTTAGTATGGCGTTAACCGTATTACTGCTTATTTTCATCGTATTCTATAGAAAGTTAACCATTCCTATTATATTATTCATACCAACAATTTTTGGCGGATTATTAGCCATTGTGATCTTGTTTTTGGTTCGAGAAAAAATATCTGCCATTTCATTGGGTATTGGGTCGGTGCTTCTGGGTGTCACTTTAGATTATTCCTTGCACATCTTAACGCATCTACGAAGCCATGATCATGTAAAAAACTTATATAAAGAAATTTCCAAGCCTATTTTAATGAGTAGTTTAACCACAGCTATGGCTTTTTTATGCTTACTCTTTATAAACTCTCAGGCGTTACAAGATTTAGGACTTTTTACAGCAATAAGCGTTATGGGATCTTCAGTTTTTGCTTTGCTTTTTATCCCACATGTGTATAAAAAATCAACTGGAAAAGTTAAGAAAAACACCTTGCTGGATAAGATGGCCTCTTATAATATACATCAAAAAAAATGGGCTATTATTGGTTTGGTTTTACTCTGTATAGGAAGTTTATTTACCTACAACAGTTTAAAATTCAACAATGATATTAGTCAGTTAAACTACCTACCAGATCATTTAAAATCTGCCGAGTTACGTTTAGACAAACTTATAAACAGCAGCTCTAAATCTATTTATATTGCGGCATATGGCGATACCGAAGAAAAAACACTTCAAGTGAATGACGCCATTTTAAAGCAGCTTAAAACATTAAAAAGCAACCAGGCTATTCTCAATTACAGTTCGGTAAGCACTTTAGTGCATTCGGAAAAACAACAAAATCAGAAAATTGCTAAATGGCATGCCTTCTGGGATTCTGAAACCATTGAAAACACAAAAAACAACATGATTGAAAGTGGTAAGACCTTAGGTTTTAAACCCAAAACTTTTAGTGCGTTTTACAATTTACTCAATCGAGATTTCAACAGCTTAAAAAGCCAAGATTATAAAGCATTAAAATCGATTTCGGTTGATGATTACATTTCTACTTCAGAAGATTTTACAACCATTACCACTTTGGTAAAAGTTGAAGATGAAGCGACCATATTAGAAGCCTTTAAAGGCCAAGAGCACGTACTCCTCATCGATAGAAAGCAAATGAACGAAGCCTTTTTAGGGCATCTAAAAAGTGATTTTAACAAGCTTATTGGTTATTCATTAATTGCGGTTTTAATCTTATTACTACTTTACTACAAAAGCTTATCACTCACCTTGGTTACAGGTTTACCAATTTGCCTCACCTGGTTGTTAACCATCGGGATTATGGGACTGTTCCATATTGAATTTAACATTTTTAATATCATTATTTCAACCTTTATTTTTGGTTTGGGTATCGATTACAGCATTTTTATAACCAACGGCTTACTTCACGAATACCGTACCGGTGAAAAAGCACTCAATACACACAAAACATCCATTTTACTTTCTGTAATTACCACAATATTGGGCGTAGGTGTTTTAATTTTCGCAAAACATCCAGCATTGCATTCCATATCGTTAGTAAGTTTAATAGGTATTTTATCTGCAGTACTTGTGGCTTTTACAATTCAGCCCTTATTATTTAAATTATTTATAGGCAGTAAAAATAAACGCCCGGTGTCTTTACGCGTTTTTTTGTATTCCATCGCATCATTCACCTATTTTGGCTTAGGCGGGTTACTACTATCGCTGTTCAGTGTAACGATCTTGAGAATTATTCCGCTTCCGAAGAAAACAAAAATGAATTGGTTTCATGTGCTCATTTCAAAATTCATGAAATCGGTACTTTACACACAGCTATTTCTTGGCAAGAAAGTGATTAATCTTAACCAAGAAGATTTTAAAAAACAAGCGATTATTATCGCGAATCACACCTCGTTTTTAGACATTTTAGCCATCGGAATGCTGCATCCAAAAATTATATTTTTAGTAAACGATTGGGTATATCACTCACCTGTTTTTGGAAAAGCCGTACAATTGGCTGGTTTTTATCCGGTATCAAACGGTATTGATAATGGATTAGATCATTTGAAGAAAAAAGTAGATCAAGGTTACACCTTAATGGCTTTCCCCGAGGGTACACGATCTAAAACTCATAAAATTAAACGCTTCCATAAAGGCGCTTTTTATCTCGCCGAACAATTTAATTTAGATATTATTCCTGTGCTTATTCATGGAAATTCGGAGATTATTCCAAAAGGAGAATCTATGATTAGAGATGGCCAGATTACCTTAAAAATATTAGATAGAATTACACCAAACGATACGCGTTTTGGTAAAAACTACTCGCAACGTGCCAAAGGTATTGGCGCGTACTTTAGAAGCGAATTTAGCAACTTAAGAAAAGAAAAAGAAGGCCCAACTTACTTTCATAAAATACTTTTAGACGATTACAGGTATAAAGGCCAAGCGTTATACAAAAATGTTCGTGAAGATTTAAGTACCAACAAAGACACCTACCAAACCATATTAGATGCTATTGGTCCTAAAGACACTATTGCTCATGTTACTAACGATTCGGGACAACTTGACCTTTTACTAGCGTTACATGGTGTAGATAGAAAGATCATTTCATATATTGAAAATCAAAATAATAGAACCCTGGTTAGAAACAGTTACATTACAAATGCAAGACATATAACTTGTGTAGAAAATTTTAAAGAATTAGCCACATATCCAGCAAATGTTTTAATTTTAAACTCGAGTCAAATTCATGATGAAGCGATTCTTAAGCCCTTTCTTAACTCGGTAAACCATGTTGTATTATTGAAAGAAAGCAGGCACTTAGAAACTTCAAACATTTGCAATCAAGGCTTTCAACCTAGCCATCTAAATAATAGCGTTATAATCTTAAGCAAAACAACAGATTAATACATGAAATCACGTTACGACATTGTCATTATTGGAAGTGGATTAGGTGGTTTGGTTTCTGCTAATATTTTGGCAAAAGAAGGCTATAGCGTTTGCGTGTTAGAAAAAAACAACCAATACGGTGGCAATCTACAAACTTTTGTTCGTGATAAAACCATTTTCGATACAGGCGTACATTATATTGGAGGCTTGAGTGCAGGGCAGAACTTATATCAGTATTTTAATTATCTCGGCATAATGGATGATTTAAAGCTGAAAAAATTAGATGAAGACGGCTTTGATATCGTAACCTTCGACGATGATCCTACAGAGTATAAACATGCTCAAGGCTATGACAAATTCATCGCACAATTGGTCGCTCAATTTCCTGAGGAAGAAAAAGCCATTAGAGCCTACTGCGATAAACTCAAAACCTTCTGCGAAAAATTTCCGTTATACCGATTAAAACTTGGCAAACCTTACCATGAAAATTCAGATATATTCAGCCTTAAGGCCAAAGACTATATCGATTCGATAACAACCAACGAAAAATTACGTGCCGTACTTGCGGGTTCAAACTTTTTGTATGCTGGCGATGCTAACCGTACACCGTTTTACGTACACGCCTTATCGGTAAACTCCTTTATTGAAAGCTCCTACAGATGTATTAATGGTGGCAGTCAAATATCCAAGCTTTTAATTAGAAGATTGAAAGAAAATAACGGAGAAGTCTACAACCATCAAGAAGTGGTTAAATTTAATTATGAAGACAAAAAAATAAGGTCTGTCGTCACCAAAAAAGGCCATACCATTTCTGGCGATACCTTTATATCTAATATCGAACCTAAACTAACAATTCAAATGGTTGGTGCGGACAAGTTCAGGAAGGTTTACGCCAATCGCATTAAGGATATAGAAGCTGTTATAGCTGGATTTAGTCTTTATATCGTTTTAAAACCCAATAGTTTCAAATATCAAAACCGAAATTTCTACCATTTTAAAAATAAAGAAATGGTCTGGAAAAGTCAAGACTACACCAATGAGAGTTGGCCCGAAAGTTATATGATTTCTATGGGAATCAATAAAAAAACCAATGTTTACGGCGATAGTCTAACCGTTTTAACTTACATGCGTTATGAGGAGGTTGAAGCTTGGGCAAACACAACAAACACAGTAGTTAACAAAAATGATCGTGGTCAAACTTACGAGGAATTTAAAGCAGAAAAAGCAGAAATAATCATTGGCGAATTAGAGAAAAAATTCCCAAATATTAGAGCATGTATTCAAGAAACATATACCTCTACTCCGTTATCGTATAGAGATTACATAGGTTCTCATAACGGCTCCATGTATGGCTATGTTAAAGACGCCAACAACCCATTAAAATCGTTTGTTTCGCCAAGAACAAAAATTAAAAACCTATTATTAACAGGACAGAGTTTAAATATGCATGGTATTTTAGGCGTTACTATTGGAGCCGTTCTAACAAGCTCGGAAATAGTTGGTATGGAACCTTTATTAAACAAGATACAAGGCGCCAATAAAATAGAAGATAACACTTTAAGTTAATGGCATGGGACAATTTAAAACAACGCCAATCACCAGAGTTAAAAACATTAGTAAAGCAGACTTTATTAAGCATTACTACAAACCCCAGCGCCCTGTTTTAATTGAAAATCTGACTTCCGATTGGCCGGCTTTTAAAAAGTGGAACTTGGACTATATTCAAGATCGTTCAGGCGATCAAATCGTACCCTTATACAACAATAAACCTGCAACTGGTAAACAAAGTGTTTACGAACCTTTTAAAAAAATTAAGCTTTACGACTATATAGAACTGCTAAAAACAGAACCTACAGATTTACGTATTTTCTTTTACAATATTTTAGACAGCATGCCCGAGCTACTTAAAGACTTTAAGTATCCAGATATCGGATTAAAATTCTTTAAACGCTTACCAGCACTATTTTTTGGAGGCGGCAACTCTAAAGTTTTTATGCATTATGATATTGACTTGCCAGACAGCATGCATTTCCATTTTCATGGCCATAAAAGTGTAACCTTATTTTCGCCAGAGCAATCTAAATACTTATATCAAGTGCCTTTTTCTATTCATAATTTGGATAAAATAGACATGGACGAGCCAGATTTCGATAAATACCCCGCATTACAATTCGCCCAAGGCATTCATGCCGAAATGAAACATGGCGATGCACTTTATATGCCAAGCGGTTATTGGCATTATATTAAATATTTAGATGGCGGGTTTTCAATGACGTTGAGAGCACTACCTAAGCGCCCAAAGAAATTTTTAACCATGATGTACAACGTCTTTATTATGCGACATTTTGATAATGGCATGCGCCGTTTTTACGGACAGAAATGGTTAAATTACAAAGAGGAACTTGCCGTGAAAAAAGCAGATAAAACGATAAGAAAAAATGCCTAAACCAGCTTTTAAAGCCTTTTTATATGGCCTCATTTTTTTACTCGTAGTCTCCTGTGGCGTCTCAACCTCATTGCACGATGTGCCCAATGTGAGCGCATATAACGACTCCATCCCAAAACGTACACAATCAAACGATTCGAGCTTTGTTTTAGGCAACAATTCACTTAACAAAAACAAACAAGGCCTGTGGGAGTTATATGTTGAAGGCGATCCTTATGAACGCGGACTTATTACAGGAAGTCTCACCAAAGAATTATTCCAAAACCAAGAGCGCTATTTCTTATCTAAAATAGATGATTTAGTACCATCGGAAAACAATCAGAAATTTTTACGTCATTTTTTATCTTGGTACAACCGTAAAATGTATTTACATGTACCCCATGAATATAAAACTGAAATTTACGGCCTCTCAAAATACGCCATAAGCGATCAAACGCCCTTTACTAACAGTTATCTTAGAGTGCTGTATTTCCACGGGGCACATGATATTGGCCACGCCTTACAAGATCTTGCTTTAGTGGGCTGTTCTTCATTTGCCGCCTGGGGCGATAAAACTGAAGACGGCAGTTTAATTATTGGTAGGAATTTCGATTTTTACGCTGGAGACGATTTTACAAAAGATAAGATCGTTAGTTTTATAAGTCCCACAACTGGCTATAAATTTATGTCTGTGTCTTGGGCAGGCATGATTGGTGTGGTTTCCGGCATGAACGAACACGGTTTAACCGTAACCATTAACGCTGGAAAATCAAAAGTACCTTTAATAGCAAAAACACCCATTTCGATAGTAAACCGCGAGATTTTACAATACTCCACAAACATTGAAGAAGCCATTGCTATCGCCAAGAAAAGAGACGTCTTTGTTTCCGAATCCATTTTTATAGGTAGTGCCAATGATAACAAGGCAGTCGTAATTGAGGTCTCTCCAGATAATTTTGGTATCTATGATGTTGCCAATGCCAATCAATTAATCTGCGCGAATCATTTTCAAAGTAACGCTTTCGCGGAAGACCAAAACAACCAGAAACATATTAAAGAAAGTCATTCCATGTACCGATACCAGCGCATGGAAGAACTTTTAAATGAACAAACGAAAATAACACCACAAATAGCAGTAGACATTCTAAGAAACAAAAAAGGCTTGAACGGTAAATCGATAGGCTATGGCAATGAAAAAGCGCTAAACCAATTATTGGCCCATCATGCAGTGGTATTTAAACCTGAACAACTCCTAGTTTGGGTCTCTTCAAACCCCTATCAATTGGGCGCATTCGTGGCTTATAATTTAAATGATATTTTTGATAATCCGCAAAAAACAGGTTTTTCAAATACCGATTTAACCATTGAAAAAGACCCGTTTCAGTTCACCGAAGCCTATAAAAACTACGAAAAATACAGAGTGCTTCGAGCGCAAGTCATTTCGGCTATAAATTCTGAAAAACCACTTGATGATGCTGTTCTTAAAAATTTAGAAGTTGCAAATTCAGAATTTTGGGAAGCTTATTATTTAGTAGGTTTGTACAATTACAATAATGATTATTATGCCGCTGCACTAGAGGCCTTTGAGATAGCGCTCACCAAAGAAATCACTACGGTTCCAGACCGTGAAAATGTTGCAGGATACATTAAAAAATTAAAAAGAAAATTACGTTTATGATTCCAGATATAGAAAAAGCATCGACCGCCGCTATTAAAGCGTTTCAAGAAGTGCAGCTAAAAACACTTCTAGGCTATTTAAACACCCATTCTACGTTTTATAAGCGTCTTTTTGAAACCGAAAACATAGATATCAACAGCATAAAAACCTTAGAGGATTTAGCGGTCATTCCAACAACCACAAAGGACGATTTACAGCAATTTAACGACGATTTTATTTGTGTACCACGCCATAAAATTATCGACTATGTGACCACTTCTGGGACTTTAGGAGAACCTGTTACTTTTGCCTTAACAGATAACGATTTAAATCGTCTAGCGCATAATGAAGCCATTTCTTTTGCCTGTGCAGGTGTGGAGCAAAAAGATGTCATCCAGCTCATGACCACCATAGACAGGCGTTTTATGGCAGGATTGGCCTATTTTTTAGGAGCCCGAGAACTTGGAGCTGGTATCATTAGAGTAGGAAACGGGATTCCAGAATTGCAATGGGATTCCATAAAAAAATTCAAACCCACCTATATTATTGCGGTACCGTCATTTTTACTGAAACTTATAGGACATGCCGAGCAGCACGGCATCGATTTAAACGCCTCAAGCGTAAAAGGCGCAATTTGTATTGGCGAATCGTTACGAGAACAAGATTTTTCGCTAAATATTCTATCCAAAAAAATTAAAGAAAAGTGGGATATTGAGTTGTTCTCTACCTATGCTTCTACAGAAATGAATACCGCTTTTACCGAATGTGAAGCCCAGCAAGGCGGACACCATCATCCGGAATTAATTATCATTGAAATTTTAGATGAATTCAATCAACCGGTTGCCCCAGATGAATCTGGTGAATTGACCATTACCACTCTAGGCGTTGAAGGCATGCCGTTACTCCGATTTAAAACCGGTGATATTGTAAAAGCGCATCACGAGAAATGCAGCTGCGGCAGAAATACCACCCGTTTAGGACCAGTAATTGGCCGTAAAAAGCAAATGATAAAATATAAGGGCACGACATTATATCCACCAGCGATGCATAACATTCTAAATGATTTTAACGAGATAGAATCGTACATCATTGAGATTTCACACAACAGCATTGGTACCGATGAAATTCTTCTTAAAATAGCAACCTCTAATCCAACCGATCACTTTTTACAGCATATAAAAGACCACTTTAGAGCCAAACTAAGAGTGCTTCCTAAAATAGAGTTTTGTGATAGAAAAGAAATTCAAAAGATTCAATTTCCAAAAATGAGTAGAAAACCTTTAATGGTTATTGATCGTAGGAGTTAGTGCTTTTTAATGGTTTCCAAAAGAAAACTCAAAAAACACCTAAAAAGGAAATCGACAAAGCAATGAAATTAATGAATATATATTTTCAAAATAAAGACAAAAAAATGGAAAAATATAAAAACGTTACTGACTTCGAGCAACTCATAGAAGTTGAGCATGGGAAAATAGGAACCGAAAGCAGAAATAAGTATGAAGAAGGCACTCAAATGTTTATTATTTCCGAAATGTTAAAACAAGCTCGAAAAGAAGCTAAATTGACACAAGAACAATTAGCGGAAAAGACAGGTACAAAAAAAAGCTATATCTCTAAACTTGAGAGTGCTAAAGGAAATATTCAACTTTCAACATTAATTAGAATTTTTGAACAAGGACTGAATAAACGAATCGGATTGACATTTCTCTAAATAAATAACGCAAACAATTTAGAAATCATTTCCCGATAAATTCGGAATCACTTAAGGTATGCATAAAAGCAATCAACTGATCTTTTTCAGCTTCAGAAAGCGGAATTCGGTTGTTATTTTCCTTTAAAATAGGATCTAAATTATCAGCTTCTAAAACACCATTGCTTAAATAATCCAGAACAGCTCTTAAGGTTTCAAACTGCCCAAAACTTCCGTAAGGCGCGGTGTGCGCAATATTTCGTAATGAAGGCACTCGAAAACGCATAAAATCTTCCGCCAGGCCTGTAACACGACTTCTACCAGCTTCTTCATCATCAGGATTTAGAGGAAAGCCAATGTTTCTAAAACTTAGATCGGTAAATAGTTCGGTACTATGACAACTCACACATTTATCTTGAAAAACTTGATAGCCCAAAGCTTCAGCCTCAGTAAAGGTTTCGCCTTCATTGCGCTTCACTTTATCATATTTACTGTTTGCAGAAATTAGGGTGTATTCAAACTGAGCAATACTATTAAAAATACCATCGGCTGTAATACCTTCACCGTTGAATGCTTTGTTGAATAGTTCCATATATTCAGGGTCTTCTTCAAGCTTCCCTATCACTTCTAAAATGGAAGAATCCATTTCAAAATGCGTGATTATGGGTACCAGTGGTTGGTTTTCTAACACACGTATGTTGCCATCCCAATTAAACACCTTCATAAAGGCCATATTTTGCACGGGTGGTGTATTTCGGAGTCCGATGCGACTTTCAATACCAACGCCTTTCCCGTTACGGTCCGCAAAAGCGTGTTCTTGAATGTGACAACTTGCGCAAGAAATCGTGTTATCGGCACTGAGCCTGGTATCATGAAATAACTTCTCTCCCAATGCCACACCATACTTGGTGGGTTTGTTGGTGTACACCGAATTATTAAACTCCGGAAACCCAAAAGGCACCTCTAGCTCAAGCTCCGGGTTTTCATAAGAAATAAGAACCGTCTCCTCACCGTTACAAGCGGTAAATAAAGCAAAAATAAAAAGGCTTCTGATTAAATTTTTCATTGGAAATAAAAGTTTTAGGGTTTAAAATTGAGGTTAGTAGTTCGTTGATATTTTGTTGAATGTTAAAGCGCAGTCCGGATTGACAATAGCATTTCATGCAAGCTTCTCGACTTCGCTCGAAGACCGTTAATAACCAACTCTAGAGATGGTGTTCGAGCGGAGTCGAGAACAATGCTGACTCGCAAAGACACAAAGCGCAAAGATGTATTGCATAAAAATTTCGTAACTAACTACTAACCTCTAATAATTTTAGTTTTCTACATGAGAAATAGAAAACATTCCTGTGCTATCAGAAGAACCGTCACCACCGATATTATCTACATATTGAGACATAGAAACTGAAGTATGCGCGCTAGGTGTTGCGTTTTTATCATCTAGTAAAATCGTGTTTGTTTTTCCGCTTAATAAATAATCAAAATCAGCTTCAATAACAATTTTAGGACTGCGTTCACCAACTTTAGCCATTGCAGGAAAAACTAAAGTAATTTCTCTGTAAGCGTCAAAACCTGGCACATAAGTACTTTCATCATCTTTGGTACCTTCTAAAGTGCTACCAGAATGGAAAGACAAGGCTTTATTATCGGTATCATAGAACCCTTCAATTTTTGTAAAACGGTATCCTGTACCCCATTCCCAGTGCATTTCTGTATCGTTTTCTCCTGTAGCGGCATAAAATTCAGGGAAACTCACTTGATCTAAATCGTTTAAACTTGTTTTTACCCCTAATCCGAATATAATTTGGTTATAATCATCCGTTGGAATAGCGTTTAAAACATATTTTAAAGTTTCAGCTTTAGATTGATCAACTACCGTAGCACCTTTATCTAAATTATTCACGTTATAAGGGATTTCAGTACCATTTTCTTTAATCAAACGGATGTTACTTATAACATATTTTAATTCAGAAAAGTGGTGTATTTGGCCTTCCGCGGAAGTATTTGTAGTAGCCTCTGTACTGGCAGCATCACCAAGAACGATTGTTTCTCCTTGAAATGTATTGTTAAACTCTAGAGTAACATTGTTAGCCACAGGCACATCGTCATCACTACAGGATACAAAAGCTAAAGCGATAGCAGGTAATAAAAGATACTTTTTGAAATTTTTAATAGTTTGTGTTTTCATTGTTTTTATGATTAATGGTTTAATTATTCTTTTTATTCTAAATGTTATGTTATAATACTTTGATTTCGTCATACCGAACGTGATTCGGTATCACATCCCGTTTATAAGCCCATATCTTATGATGAGCCCCTAAAATAAATTCAGGGTGACGAGCTGTTATTATGCGTGTTTAATAGTTTGTAACACCTGTTTTTGTTGTTATAAATTTATTTTTAAAGACGTAAAAAAATTACGCCCCATTCTTGGGATATTCCCCCAGTCGGCATAGGTGCTGTAATAGGTATTGAACACATTTTCGGCACCAATTTGAACGACTGTTTTATAATTGTTGATATAAAAGCTATAATCTGCTGAAACATTTAAGTTGGTGTAAGACGGTGTTTCATCTTCACCGTATTCCGGACTGTAGTTCACCTGCATCAAATCACCATTTAATGCCGCCTGAATCCCGAATTTACGATAGGAGTAATGCAAACCTGTTTGATAGCTTAACGGCCGAATAAACGGCAGGTTGTTTTGGTTATCATCTAAACCACGGGCATAGGTTAGTGTGCCCTTCCAATGCACATTTTGTAAGATGCTGTAATTAGCATTCAATGAGAAATTAAACAACGTTGCATAATCCAACGAGGTATACCCCTTAACACCAACCGACTGATAATTCATCGGACTTCCAGCGCTTAAAATTCTTCCTATGATGTAGTTTTGAATGTAGAAATAATTCACCTGTGCTTTTATACCGCCTTTTTTATGAGTAAAACCAGCACTAGCATTAACTTCATAAGAAATTTCATTTTCTAAATCGGGATCACCAATGTAATCGTAACGATCAAAACTATTGTAAATATAATAGCCATAACCTTCGGAAACTGAAGGCGCTCGATGGCCGTAACCTGTACCAATAGAAAAGTTAAACCCTTGATTATCCCATTGATAACTGGCATATACATTTGGTAGAAATCGTGTTTTTTCTTGTGAAGCTTCTGGGTGAAAAATCCTGTTGAATTCTATGTACTTTGAATAATTGTAATTCACACCTAAAGACCCTCCAAAGTTCAACTGACTTCTATTAGAAATATCCCAAGCATTGCTCATTGAAAGTCCCGCATAGCGTGTGGTGACCCATGGCCAGCTATAGGCAAACATGGTTCTTTCGCTACGATCTTGCGGATACATGCGCATTTCAGCAATGGATAAATTATCGTAAGCGTTTAGCTGAATTTCGGCTGTATAATTTTCACCCTTAAGATTAACTTTCGATATCAACCCATAGGTGGTACTCCATCCAGGCATATCCATATGAACCAAATTTTCTGGTCGCGTGGTATCGTCCATGTAGTGTTCAACCGCATTAAAATACACTTTGGAATCCCATACTTTTACAAGTCCTTTTTCAAAAAACTGCTTAAAAGCCACAGATGTAATAAGCGCTCTGGACAATGACAAATCCATTGGAAGTGCTGGATACCCCACATCATTTGCTTGATCGAAAATGGCATCAACACGCAAGGATGACAAATCACTAGTTTTATAGGCAAGGCCCAAAGAGGTATTAAACTTTGTGAATTGTGAATGGTCTACTTCATCGTTATTTCCGTCGGAATAATCATCTGCTTTTCTATGCGACATACTGGCGTCAACCACTAATTTATCACTAGAATACGACATGTTACCCAGGTTAAAAAACTGCTTATTATTAAACTCAAAACCTGTTTGGTACGCCCCATCCCAGGTTTTTGCCCGTCCGAATGCGGTACTTTTTCGCTTTAAATCGATACTTCCAGCAACGGTTGCTCCATTTAAACTGCCTTCTTGCCCCGATTTGATATCGATATCAGATAAATTATTACTTTCAACATAAGCTGTTACCGGGTCCATTTTGTCGGTACAAGCACCAAAAACATGCATGCCATCAATGGTAATTGTTGAACGTTCGGTACTCATATTGTTCAGCAATGGTTCCCAAGCATAAGCACCACGTTTTACAAAGCTTATATTATCTGAAGACGCTAAAAACTCATCAACCGAAACTGCCATTTTCATGTCGGTTTCAATCTTAGCTTTTTTAGCTGCAACAATTAAAACCTCATCTAACACCACATCTAAACTATCGCTTGTTACAGGCGTGTTTTGCGCTTGAACCCAAGGGCCAAAAACTAGTAATATGAGTGTTAGAAAGCGCATTTTAAAATAAGATATCGATATAAAGTTCACTTTTTTTACCTTCAATTCCTGGTGTAAAATCTATTGGAACTTCAGTCCCTTTTATGGTTTTTCCGTTAACATCCTGAAAAATGAAATTCAGTGTCCAGTTTCCCGTCATCGTATAATTCACAACCCCATGGTATAAGCCATCATTTCCTTGTGTCAAATTTTCATTATAAGGCGAAGAATGATTTCCCATCGAAGGTTCTGGCATTCTTGGATCTAATAACAAACTATGATCATCAACAATGGCATAAGTATACTGCGAGGGATCTGGAAAATCTCCAGCAGGTTGATTAGGCTGTATGAATTTATAGATACCAGCAACCAAATCGTTCTTGGCAACATCAGGACTTTGAGGCGCTACTAAGGCGATAAAATACTGGTTATTATCTTGTCCTGTAAAGGCTGTCATGTTTAAGTTTTTATTCACTTGCTCTTCAACTGTAACACTTTCAACCAGCTTATTCAAATCATTACCAATTGCGAAATCGATATACAAATCCCAACTTGAAGTTGTGCTACTTGCATTAGTAAAAACCGAGTACCCTTGGTAATAACCGTTAATCGCATCATAACTCAAGCTGTATTCATGCGGACAAGAAGACTTATTACCATTGGCATCTGTTAAGATGGGTAAAAAAGCGAGGTCTGCATTTTTAATCTGCTCATCGGTCTGAGCATGCACTATAATTATGTGAATTTCATTATAACCTTTGTACAGCGTACCGTTTAAGGCCTCAATAGTTACCTTGTAATCACCTTTTTTTATAGTAGTTACTTCTTCAAAATCGAAGTATTCGGTAGTATCGGTAGCGATTTCAGCATCGTAGTC
Organism: Pseudotamlana agarivorans; assembly: GCF_018860245.1. GTDB lineage: Bacteria > Bacteroidota > Bacteroidia > Flavobacteriales > Flavobacteriaceae > Pseudotamlana > Pseudotamlana agarivorans_A. The sequence continues at coordinate 66,692 of NZ_JAHKPD010000012.1, read as the reverse complement.
TGTTTTCTCAACAGTACAAGCAGTTACCATCGCACAGATAGCAAGCAGCAAATAGATTGCATATTTCATGATTAAAAAACTGTTTTTCTTGTTTTACACACATAACAAGCGCTTTATTATATGTTCAACACCTCATAGGAATCCCCAGAGTTTACCAATTTTTTAGTTTTGAAATCTTAGTTTCAAGCGATCCTAAAACCTGTGGCTGCCTAAAAATTGTTTCGTTCGTCGTTCTGAATATATTTTCAGAATCCTATCATATGGTGTACCAATTGTGATGGGAACCTGAAACAAGTTCAGGTTGACGCAAGTTTATCTTTTAAAACAGTTTATAGTTACTGAATAACACCTAAAAAAGAGTTTCAAACTAAGGAAAATAACTTGTGGATTTTAGAAGTAAGCGTAGTAAGACAGCCGTAAAAATATAAATAGACGAACCGCTATCGATATAAATCGACAGTGCTTTATTCTAAAAAAAGATTTTTAAACTTGAGGTGGGTGAAAAACAGAATCTAGATTTAAATAAGAATATTCTAGATTATAATTTGTAAATATGCTGTTTTTATTGAAGATGACCAATGGGGTGATAAGCTGATTAGTGATTTCCTGATAAAAAACAACTAGGGTTTCAAAAGCCATTTGTTTTTCATCATTTCCATTCTCTGGAGCTTCGGAAGCTTTCGCCATTTCTTTAGCTAAGTGGCACTTTCCATTACATTGCATTTCAACAATTTCTTTGTTTTCACAAAGTTCATTTTTAATGTAATCGTAGAAAACAGCGTATTCCACCAATGGAAGTACTGGCTTAAAAAGCAGAAATAAGGCTAAAAAAAGTGTTACTGTTTTCACGCCGCGAATTTCAAGCTTTTTTTTAAAACTTCCTAATTATTTGGTGTTAATGGTTGGTGTTTCAATTTACAACACAGGTTTAGACAGACGATTAATCGGTTTAACAAAACTAAAAACCCGTAAGGTTGCCAAACAACTTTACGGGTTTTATAAAACTTCTAAAAATGTAATTTTATAATCTTTACTATTTCTGAAATCCGCTTTGTAAAGCTTCTCGAATACCCTCAAGGTTTTCAGAAAACTGCATCATTTGCGAAAGCAATTGTGCCATTTCATTTTTATCTCCAAAGCCTTTAAGCTTATTATTTTTTTGGAAGGTTTCTTTAATAGTCTCCCATCTTGCCGTTTCCTCTAGAGATAATTCACCAACAAGCTCTTTATATTTAAGCAAGTTAGCCTCGGCTGAAGACGTTAAGGTTTGCGATTCACTTTCATAATGCGAAAGCACCAGTGTTTTCAACTCTTTATCGTTCATCACCGGAACAACTTTGGCTACCAATTTATTCATATCCCTGTAGGATCCCTGAAGTTTAAAGGAAGGTTCTGTTCGATATTCATCCTCCATTGCGGCACTTTTTATGTAAGTTTCATTCACCTTAAGTACCGAATTTCTAATCTGGATCACTTTTTCTAAAACAGAAACATATTCTTGCACCTCTTGATTGGTGTGATTGCCTGTTAACTGCACTTCTTGATTATCATTTTCAATACGATCGAGAAGACCGTAAACATCTTCAAAACTCTTTGAACTCAATTGGTGCAACACAGGATTAGCCGTTAATGAGTTTTCTATTAAACTCAATCTAAATAAATGCGCCGTATCTCCAATAATATCACCCAAATTGTAGATATCTGCTCTATTGGCTAACATATCTGGAATTCTAAATTTATCACCACTTTCGGTGTATGGATTTCCGGCCATAACCACACAAAATTTCTTTCCACGAAGGTCGTAAGTTCTAGATTTTCCATTATAAACACCTTCTATTTTTCGAGTGCCATCGGAAAGGGAAATGAATTTTTGTAAAAACTCCGGATTGCAATGCTGAATATCATCCAAATATAACATCACATTATTGCCCATTTCAAACGCTAAATTCAATTTTTTAAGCTCTTCTCGTGCGGCGGAATTTGTTGCTGAAGCAGGATCAACCGATGTGACATCATGCCCAATAGCTGGTCCGTTAATTTTCATAAAAATCAAACCAAGCCTATTGGCTATATATTCCATTAAGGTCGTTTTACCATATCCTGGAGGTGAAATAAGCAATAACAAACCCATTCTGTCTGTTCTTTTTTGAGCACCAACGGTTCCCAGTTGCTTGGCCATATTATCTCCAAATAGCGGAAAATAAACTTGATCTATCAATTTATTTCTCACAAAAGAGCTTAAAATCCCAGGCTTAAACTCTTCTAATTTTAAATCTTCTTTTAACTGAACGGTGACCTCATGTTTTGCTTTTCTAAACGCATTAAATGCTGGTACTTTTATATCGAAATAACGACTATGAACCGCTATAAAATCATGATAATTAAACTGATATACGCCATTATTAATAGTCGAATGATCGCCCAATAAGCCCAGAATATTTTCTGAAGGTGATGTGAATTTTGTATTTAAAACAGCCTCATCTTCAAACAAGATTAAACACACCACTTCATTAACATATTTAAGTTTTAGATAAATACCTTCAGGGTTTTCACTTGATAAAAAGGCTTTAATCCACTGCCGAATTAAGGCTACTTTGGCCTCGTTAGCTTCTAAGGTATCTAAACTTTTCCTAAATTTAAGATCGGCCTTTTGCGCTTTTAACTTCTTTAAAAATGCTTCTTTAATTTGAATGGCAATACCACTTTTTTGAAAATCATCGTCATTTTGAAGCTCTTCAAAAAGGTAGCGCGCCGCATCTTTAGCATAAATAGCATCATAAACCCCGGAAGCTTCACCAAATTCCAAAATAGCTGTTTGAAGCTTGTTTAATATGAAATCATACTCATTCGTATTTGGAAAATATTGAATAACTTCACCAGCAGCTTTTATGGTCTCATTAAGATATTGCTGATTTTCTTTACTTGTGAAATGCCAAAAATATTGCGCACAAGACCTCGTTTCGGGGTGAAACCTTAAAAGGTCTAGCGTTTTATATTTTTGAATAAGTGTCGTTAATATTTTGGTGGCATCTAAATCATGAACACCCTTTATGTAACCTTCAGAATAATCTTTACTACTTTCACTTTGAACCCATTTTAAAAGGGCTTCTGGTGTTTTTTCTAATATGGCTTCTTTATCTTTTTGAAAGATTTTATAAGCCAAATAGGCACCTCTATAAATGGTTTTGTTTTCAGAAATATAATCTTGATCCCAAAATTCTTCAGAAGTTAAAAGTGTTTCATTTTCAATATTTTCATAAAAATCTGTCCCTGTAAGGTGGTATTTCAAATGGCCGTCGGCAAAAACAATTGTTAGGTCTAGCTCTTGGTTATTTACCCCAAATTTATGTTTCCCTAAACGGATCACATTATCACCGTCTTCGTAAAGTTCTTTTTTATCTTTCAGCTTTCTTAATGCATCTTCGCGAGCAGATTTTAGTAAGGATAGAATCTCTTCAGATTTCCCACTATCGTCCATTTCCTGAAGCTGCTTGGCGAGGTCTCGTGCTTTATTCACCAAGATATCTGAAGCGAAATAGCCATTGATATCGGCAATTTCAGTAAAGGATTCCATCTTTTTCCTAACCCCTTTTAAAATTCGCTCTGCCGATTTCTGAAAAACCATAGCACGCTTATTCCGTCTTTCAATAAGACTGTTTTTTCGGGCCTGAAAAGCATTTTGCACCTCTTCCCGCTTCTCTAAAATAAGACTAATAAACGTCTCGTAATCGGAAAACTTTCCTTCAAGCTCCTCCAACTGAATGGAAATTCTTGTTTGAAAATCGTCACATTTCTCAGGAACATCTGCAATATCTAAGTAATTAATGATACTCTGATCGATGAGTTTTAATTGTGCAGCAAATTCGGCTTGAGCCTCTTCACTGCCAAGCGATTTACGCTTTTTTCTAATGGCGGCTTTTAATTGATTTATCGTAGCGAAAATCAGTGAAATATTATTGATAATCCCTGTAGAATGCGAGGTGTCTTCTATTTCTAAATTCGAAACAATATCTATAAGTAGTTCAAGATCTTTTGATATGTTGTTTACTTTTTCTTCTAATACTTTAGCATCGACAACCTTTTTTACTTTCTCAAGGACCTTTTCACTTTCTTGAACAGCTTCCTCATAGGGTTTTAAAGCTTTATCGTCCAATAGAAAAGTGGCACAACGCTCGGATATGGTAGAGGTCTGCTCTGCAATACTTACCTCTAAAGTATCAATAAATGCCTCATCAACATAGCGAATATCTTTCAGACTTATGGCTTCACCACGAAGGCCCCTTAATTGGGTTAGAAAGTTCACAAAATCATTAATACTCCTAAAGCTTGTACTTTTAATTTTATTGAAAATTTGATCCGCTTTCTGCTTAATTTCTGCGGTTTGCTGCCCTGCGTTTTTCTTTAACTGCAATACCTTCTGAAACTCATCTATAGCCGCATTTGCCGCTTGATTTATTTCATTTAAAGGTTCGTTTAACTGCAGAGTTTCGGTTTCATGCAACCAATAATAAGAATCTAGAATATCTTTAGAACGCTTGGCTAAATCTGAATACAAACCATCATAATTATCCTTTTTATTTAAAAGATTAATGAGACCGTTAACCTCAGCCATGGCCTTTACAATATCCTTATTCCCGATTTTATAAAGCAGGCTATCTTCATGTGCTGAAGGCATGAAATCGGTTTTTAAATAAGGCGTTTGCCAAATCTGAATGACGTGATGGCGTGTCTGCTCATTTTCATTTCTAAAATAGCACAACTCACCATTTTCTAGAATGGTAAACCCATTACAAATAATAGGGGTTTGAATTTTTTGAGTGATCACGTTATAGCTCATTAAATTATAGAGCCCGTGTTTGGACGAGTAAAACACATACAGAAAGTCTTCACCATTTGGTGACGTTACTTTCTCTTGAAACTTCACATCGGAAATACTGTTATCAAAAATATGATATTCTCCCGTTTGCAAATAATAACCTGTTGGAAAAATAATACCGTGATCATCTGGAAGTAGCACACAAGTATCTTGGATACTATCAATTTTCTGAACTTCCTTGAGTTTATGATTATAAACAAAAAATCGAGAACTTTCCTGAAACGGTTTAACATCTAAAACAATGAGGTTCCCTAGGTTTGCAAAGCGGTACTGGGCATCGTCTAAGGTTTGATCACGATACTCAACATCTTCGGAGTAAATACCACGACCGTCCTCGGTATTATCTTCTATTTTAATCGTTAAATCACCTCCAATAGTTTCTACAAATACGCGATCTAAAATGGATACATGGGCATGTTCACCATGACGGTGCATATCTCTAGATACTTCTTGCCAGTTAAATTCATGTTGTTTTGGTAGCTTATATTCATGTTCGCTACGATTATCTACATACTGTAACGTATTATCTTTAATTAACCATTTAAAGGCTTTAATATCGGTAACACTTTCGCTTAACTGAAACACCATATACAGGTAATTCCCAATAATGGCGAATTTTGAAAAAATGGTATTTCGATAATATTTATAAAGGTTTTCGAAATCGGAATTAAAAACATCATCTTCTAAAAGCTTCAATGTAACAGGCTCAAATGTATTTGCTTTGAACTCGTAAACACTCATAACGTCTTTAAGCGCAATGTCTGTTCTTAATCCAAAATGCACATTATAGCCAAAAACGCAAGTATTCCCAAGAGAAACAATATCTCTAGCGATGCAATTATTTTCTGTATTAATGCGATCGTTAGCAATGAGTTTGGTTTCTAAAGAACCAAAAACATCCTTTCTCCCTGCATTCAGTTTTTTAAGCCGTTGTTGTAATTCAGTTTTTTGTTTTTGAAGTCGGTTTTGTATCACCTCATAGGTGCCAACATCCAATTTTTGAGCATGCGTTTCCTTCATAGGTTTATTAGTCATGATATCCTATCCTGAATTTTTAAATTATAATTTCTAGTTAGTTGGTTTAGCTGAAAAATTTGAGGCTGTCTAAAAAGTAAAGTTTTCGTCAACCTGAACTTGATTCAGGTTCTCATAACGACTGGTTATCAACATGATGCGATTCTGAAACAAGTTCAGAATGACGTGCTTTAACACTTTTTGTACAGCCTCTTTATTTTTATTTGCCCAACTTTGAAATAGAACTTCCTGAAATCCCAAGGCCTTTAGCCATGTTTAAAAGATTTCCAAGCATGGTATGTTCGTCCTTATCATCAGATTTCAACTTTAAATCTGCAATTAGGCTAGCAATACTTACGTTTTTAACATCTTCTGTAGAAATGCCATATTTAGAAGCAAAATTGCTCACTTTTTCTAAAAGATTTCCTTTAACATCGTCACTTCCTAAAATGGCAGATTTCACTTCTTGAATATTATTAGAGTTTTCTACTAACCTATCAAAACCTTTACCTCTTGTGATTTGCCCAACAATTTGATCGAAGAACATCGTTTCACCACCAACGATATCAATTTTCGCAGCTTTTAAGGCATCACCTATAACTTGTGCTTGTGCGTCGGCAATTTCTTTCTGAATATTAATATTTGCAAGATCTACCTCAAGCTCTTTGTTAAGTCGTAATTTAAACTCTTCGTGTTCTTTACCAACACCGTCAAGTTTCTTCATAGCAGCAGCTTTTTCCTCAATTCCAGAAGCATCAGCAAGTGCTTTTTCTTTAATTACATCCGCCTCAGCAACACCATCTTTACGTTTAGCATCTGCCTTGGCCTCCACCCCTGCAGCTTCCGCTTTAGCTTTTTTCTCAATAATATTAGCTTCAACTAATCCTTGACGCTCATGCGCATCTGCTTTAGCGTGCATCACTTGGGCTTCAGACATACCAACGGTCGCTTCTTCTTTAGCTTGAGCTTCGGCTAATATTTTACGAGCTTCGGCTTGTTTCTCACTGGCTTCCTTATGGGCTAAAGCTTCAATATTAATTTCTTCAGCCTTCTGTTTAGCAGCTTGCTTTTGTGCCTCGGCAGCCTTTGTAGTTCTAATTAAATCTTCTTCAGCTAAAGCTTCAGCCGTTGTAATTTTAACTTGTTTATCTCTGTCGGCTGTTTTAAAAGCTTGAATATCTTTCATGTTTTCCTGCTCTTCAACCACACCTTTTTCAAGCATAACACGATCGCGAATAACGTCTTGAATGTTTTTCTTCTCAACCTCAACAACTTTCTCCTTTTCAATTTGAGCTAAGGTAACCACACGCTCTCTCTCGGTAGCTTCTAACAATCTATCTTTCTCTACTCTTTCAGATTCTACGGCATCTGTACGTTCTTTATTTTTAAGGGCAACAATAACCTGACGTTGCATATTTTCCTCTGCAACTTTTACTTTTTCCTCGGTTACAATTCTAGCACTTTCAGATTTCAAACGCTCTTCTTCGTTCACCTTTAATATCTCAGCCTCTTCACGCGCTTTAATATTTAAAATTTCACGATTTTGTTGTTCTTCTTTTTCAGCCAATTGCTTATCCAGCTCTAAAATGGCTTCTCTAGCCTCAACATCTTGCTTACGAATGGTTTTTTCTTCGTCACGCTTAATCAAGTTTGCCTTCATGTTTTGAACGGCGGTAAGCTCGGTAATTTTCTTAATACCTTCGGCATCTAAAATATTATCTGCCTTTAGTTCCTTTACAGAGGTTTGTTCTAAAAAGTCGATCGCACAATCCTCTAGGGTGTACCCATTTAAATCGGTTCCTATAATGTTTACAATTTCATCACGAAACTCTCTTCTGGCTTCATATAGTTCAATAAAATCGAACTTTTTTCCAACTGTTTTTAGTGCTTCTGAAAATTTTGCTTCAAAAAGATCTTCTAATGTGGCTATTTTGGAAGCCCGATCAACCCCTATAGTTTGCGCCACCTTTTTGATGTATTCCACATCATTATTAACGCGAACAAAGAAGGCGACTTTAATATCTGCTCGCATATTATCTTTACAAATAAGACCTTCATGAGCGAGTCTTTCAATTTGGATTTTCTTTACAGAAATATCCATAATTTCGGTTTTATGAAAAACCGGAACGGTATATAAACCTTTGTCGGTTGCTACTTTTGTACCACCAAAACCGGTTCTAATAAGTGCCTGACCTTGTGGTATTTTTTTATAGAACATCGCGATTATCGCGAAGTAAACGATGATTAGGAACAGTAAAACGCCTATTCCAATGCCAATAATTGGTAAAATTGATTCCATTTTTAGTTTAATTAGTGTTTAAGATTAATTATTCGTTATAAGATTGTACTAAGTAATAATTGTGATCGGCCGATCTTTTTATAATGAGTATACTAGCGCCGTAAGTTAGAGATTCTCCGTTTAGTGACTTCACGTATATAGACATGGTGTCTCCATTAACTTTCACCTCGGCGTTCCCCATTTTTTCATCAGAAATTGATGACAACAATGTTGCTTTTCTTCCTAAATAATCAATGGGAGCATCGCCATCTTTATTTAAGTTTTTAAAGAAACTTTTAAACGGACTTGTTAGAATTTTGGTTATAATTAGAGCAGGAAAAAAAGCAATAAGCATTATGGCAAATCCTAAAAAATGATCGTATGTATAAGTTACGGCAGTTGTTATCGTGGTTAAAAACCACCAGACAAAAATCCAGAACGTAAACGTGAACATGAAGGGTAGACCAACAAAATTAAAGTAGATTAAAAAAATCTGCCACCACTTTAAAGGTTGGCGTTTCTTACCAACAACGTCTTCTTTATTGATTTCGGTGTTCGAGATGTCTTCAAAATCCAAATTCCCTCCTTCTATACTTGAGTCTACATCGGCATCGATATCTGCATCAATGTCTAGGTCGATATCAAAATCAGGTTCGAAATCTAGGCCCCCAATCATGGTAACTATCCAATACAAGATTAGGAGAATTAGCAATATGCTGAGTACCATATTGACTTCTGAAAAAAGTATGTTAGTTAGTTCTTTCAAGATTAGTTGTCTTTAGTGGGCTTCATTCCCAATTGTTCTTTTAGTTTCTCAAGTTCATTATCTGCTTTAGCTTCAGAAGTATTTGCGGCATTATCAATTTCATCATTAACCGATTTTGAACCTTCTGCAATGTCGCCATAAGCTTCAGCCAACGCCTCATCCTGAGCCACTTTTTCTTTCATACGCTCAAGCATAGACACGGTTCCAGCACTATCCAATTCCGCCATTTGCTTGTTTAAGTTTTTGGTAGCGTTACTTACCTTAACACGTGCTTTCAGGGTTTTCAATTCATTTTCCCAATTCCCAATATTCGATTTAATACTTTGAATATTTTTTTGAAGTTGCCCTACATTATTATCAAACTTAACTGTCTCTTCTTTAGCTCTTAAAAGCTGATTTTCTGCAGCTTCTTTTTGCTCCAATGCCAGTTTAGCTAAACGATCGGCTTCAGTAGCTTCAAGCTCTTGTGCGTGACCCTTTTTCAAAATTATAATCGCTTTATTTTTATATTCATCGACTTTATTTTGAAACGCTTCCTGGTCATTTTTAGCACGTATGGCCAAGGCTTTTACTTGCGCTAAAGCTTCTAAACTTTTTTCAAGATCAGATTTCATATCCCTTATGCCTTGCTCGGTCATTTTAATGGGATCTTCCATTTTATCAATTGCAGAATTTGTTTCTGCCTCTCCTATTTTAAATAATCTTCTAAAGATGTTCATAATGTTTGTTTTTAGTATTTTGAAAATTCAATGATTTTATCTGAGTATTCACTCATTAATAGACTTAAAGAATTTAAAGAACCTTCTAATTCATTTAAATCCATATTTTGCACTTGTAAAGTATCCCTAAAAATTACTTTTTCGCCAGAATCGTCTAACACAAAAGCGCCATGAACAATGTCTCTATTCTTTTGTAAAAGGCTTTTAAATATTTTCTCTGACTGATTATTGATCTTAAAAATAAACTGCTCCATGATTAAAATTGGTGGCGCAACGCCTATAATAAGATTTCGAATTCCAGAATTTTCTTTTTGAATTACCAACAAACCATCGTCAGGATTTTCTCGGGTTATATTAAAGTTTAATTCAAGTAAAAAATCTCTCGTAATTTGGAAATGATTTTTCATAATTGGTTTTTACAGTTAGTACTATTTTTTTTAGCAGGCTAATAATACGAAAAAGTATTAAGACCGTGTCAAAGAATCCTACAAGTTACCATTTAAAGCGCTTTAAAAGTGCTCATAAAATTCAGAATTAAGCGCATTAAAGCAGCTGGTTATTTTACTTTAAAATGCATTTTAAACTAAAAATATTAGCAACATATTTTTATTTTCGCTAATATTGTTAGACTAAATTAAGAAAAATAATTCAATTTGCAAATAAAATTAGCAAAAAAATGTCTTTATTCGGAAAAAACATAAAAAAAATAAGAAGTGTAAAATCATTAAGCCAACAGGCTTTTGCTGATATATTTGACTTAAAACGCGGAACCTTAGGCGCTTACGAAGAAGGGCGTAGCGAACCCAAAATAGAGACTATTATTAAGATTGCTAATTATTTTAGCATAACCATAGATGCTATCTTAACTAAGGAACTTACTGTAAATCAATTATTCAAATTTCGTGGTGAACTGGAAGGTAATCATGACATGGTTATAAAGAAGAAATTTACCGAAATACCATGCATCACATTTGAGGATCATAATAATTACATCAAACTGGCTTCAAACACCAATTTTATAAATGACTTAACACCCATCACTTTACCTATTAACAGCGACAAAAAGCTAAGAGCATTTGTGGTAAATAATTTAGAAATGTCTTCTGAAAACAATGGGTTATTCCCAAAGGACATTGTTATTGGTGAGTGGACCTCAAAAAATGATTATGAAAAAATAACCCGTCCGGATGTTTTTTTAATTCTAACCAAGGAGGCATTGCTTCTAAAAAGAATATTTGCCAGCAATAATGAATTTATTCTAAGGGCAGACCACGCTGGCATAGACGAAAGCATATTACCCTATTCTGAAATCATTGAGCTTTGGCATATTAAATATGTATTCCACAACAGAGTTCCAGACATAAAAAACAGTCAAGTTTTAAACAAACTGGCCTTTTTAGAAAATGAGTTTAAAAAATTAAAGGATTCGCTATAGTTTTATAAAGCAAATAGCAATCCTTTTATTTATAAACTGGTTGTCCGAAAACCGTCATGATATTTAAATTATCTTGATTTTGTTATTCAGAAGGCGTTACGACTGAAGCCTTATTTCATAATACGTGAGATTCCTCAATACCATCGCATGACAAAAAAATAAAAACCCGTAGAAAAAAAAACATGCAGCGTTTTAAAGCTAGTTTTTACTCCATCTCGAAACGTACCAAATAAGCTTCTCCCTTTTTAACCTTCATGGCAATACCCCAACCAGGCGTGTTTTCACCTTGATTTCCATCTTCCAAATCAGGACGATATAAGCCTGGCGCTTTAGGCATGTTAGTTAAACCATCTACTAAAGTTGTAAAATGCACACCATCTTTGGCGTAATTAATGGTTTTACTAATGGATGCTAACGATGCTACGCCTCCATCTTTTTTCCAAATAAGTACTTCATGACTTTTATCTAAAAGGGCACCTTCATGCTTAATAAAAGGACCTTCTGGGTTTTCCGCGTAAGCGACACTCATTTCGGTTAATTTTGGACCTTTAGAGCCGTGAATAATGGACCTCCCTTTGTAGTATAACCAGATTTTGTTGTCTTTAACCAACAGGCTGGCATCATCAATTCTATAACTATCAAAAGCCTCAGGGGTCTCACTTATATCCAGCACAGGATTATTTTCAATACGTTTGAATGGCCCGTCAGGACTGTTGGAAACCGCAAGTCCGATGGCTGTAAAATCTGTAGTATGATTACCTTCAAACTCAGCCTTTGCATGGCCTGGCGTTGGTTTTACACCTGTATAATACAGGTAATATTTCCCGTTTCTCACTAATATATTTGGCGTAAACACAGAATGACTATCGAAGGCGCTTTGGGCTCCCAAATCTAAAGCCAAACCTTGTTCTTGCCAAGTGTACCCTTCATCTTTAGAGGTCGCATACCATATATTTGCCCAATACCCAGAAGTTACCGGACTATCCATTCGCGAATACCAGACATAATAGGTGTCTCCAACTTTTATAATATCACTATTATCCCGTCTGTTATACTTGCTGTCTTTTCCAATACCTGTTATATCTTGATATGAAAAGCTTATCGTTTTTGTTAATGTATCGGATGGCTTATCTGTAATTAATTGTGCATCGGTTTTGCTTTTAAAGTTACAACTGGTTAAAACACCCAAAATCATAACTATAAATATGTTCTGTAATCGAATATTTAGTGTCATTCTTTTTTTCATTGGGATGGTTTTATTTTTTATTCATAAAATTTTCAAAAACAGCGCTCAGCTCTAAAGGATCTTTCATTGCCGTTTGTAATGTTTGATATTCCTTAAATAAAGTTTTTAACAGCGTTTGATAAGCCTGTTTATCTTCAGCTAAATCCTTCATTTCCATGGGATCTTTATTCATATCGTATAACCTAATAACATTAGCCGTTGGATAAATAATCATTTTATAATCTTTGGTTCTATACATTCTTTGAGAACCAAAATAAGCACCATAAACCACGGGGTAATTGCTGTTTTTCGCCTTTCCTGTGGCCATTGGTAATAGACTATTGAAATCTATATGAGATGGTTTTTCTAGGCCTGCAAGCTCTAAAGTAGTAGGCATTATATCTTGTAAATAAACAAACTCATCTATAACCTTTCCTTTTGGAATATTAGGCCCGCACACAATCATGGGAACTCGCATACTACTCTCGTACATGTTTTGTTTTCCCATAAAACCATGTTCTCCTACTGCTAAACCATGATCGGAAGTAAAAAAGATATATGTATTATCTGCTTTCCCCGAGGCGTCCAAAGCGTTTAATATTTTCCCAATCTGCTCGTCCATATGAGTGATACTGGCATAATATTCTTGCCTATTAACTTGTACTGAGTATGGCGTTCTAGGAAAAGGCGCTAACTTTTCATCACGTAATTTTCTGCCCGCTCCGGCTTGTACATTATAAGGATATTCAGGTATAAAATTTTCTGGAACTTCAATAGCTTCTGCAGGATACCCATCTACAAATTTTTTAGGAGCTTGTCTGGGGTCGTGTGGCGCATTAAATGCCAAATACATAAAAAACGGATGATCACGTGTTTTAGCAGCCTCTAAAAATTCAGCGCTATTATCTGCTAACACTTCGCTCCAATGTTTACCTCCTTTCCAATACCCTCCTAAGGTTTTATCGTAAGGTGACCAAGTGTCTGGTTTATCTTTTTCAAAAGTACGCTCATATCTTTTAGGTGCTTGATTTGGCATGCCTCTACGCACATCTTTAGTAAAATCAAATATATCTTTAGCTTTTACTTCTGCAACATGCCATTTTCCAGCCATATAAGTATCATAACCAGCTTCTTTCAAATATTGAGGCCAATATTTCTCGGGCATTTTAAAAGGTATATTAAACTTAAAAGTCTGGTTTGGACTATTAGGACCATTAATATTCTGTGCTTTTTTAGAATAAGATGCTGCTCGCCAAAGATGACCACCTGTAGCCAACATGGTTCTGCTCGCCACACAAACCGCAGCCGTAAAAGAACCTTGATTGTAAGTATGAGAAAAGGACACCCCGCGCTCCATTAGCTTGTCTAAGTTAGGCGTTTTTACTGGACAGTTCTCAAGTGCTCCGATGGTATTGAATGCTTGGTCGTCTGCAAAAATAAAAAGGATATTCGGTTTTTTAGTTTCTTGCTTACTTTGAGCGTACAAGCTAGAAGTAAACATAATTAGCATTATAAATAAGAGTTTCAATTGCATCTTTTTTCGGTTATTTAGTTTTAATTCTCGGGAAACACAGGATTAATAATCATTTCCCTCATCACTGTTTTTGCATGATTTAATCCAATCTTGTAATTGAATCTTCATCTTCTCAACCATTTTTGAATGATTGGCCGCTATATTAGCCAAACCATAAATGCTGGTACACGAACCTCACCTTCATACAACGCCACTTTGCTTCCTCTAAAACAGCCTCAAACGGCACATAGGTAAATCGAGAATAATAGTCCGAATCTAAAAAGCTTCATATTTTAAGGCCTATTTTTAGTTGAAAGCGGCTTTAATATCATCAACAGTTACGCCAAATAATTCCTTTATAATAGGGTTTAAACTTTCCGAATCTCCTTCTAAATGACAAGTTAACTGTATATGTGTTCCACTTTCTCCCGCCTTTAAAGCTAAGGCCGGCGATGATGTTTCTAACTCGTAAAACGGCCCTAAAGGTTTTGCTCCAGGTTCTGGTTCGCCATCGTTATAGGCATTAATAACATCGCCTTCAAACGGTTTGTCTTGAATTTCCCACATGGAGTTCACATAATCTGTAATCCCTGCTGGCTTGTTATATTTTACAATAGTTAACACGCCGTTTTCAGAATCGTAAGAGCCTGCAATACTTTTGGCACGCCTAGGCGACAGTCCTATTTTACTGCGGTATTCACCATCACCTTTAAAATAGATGACACCGTCTTTTACCTTTAAACGGTCTGAAGGTACTTTTCCGAAATAATTATCGTTTACCACCTGACCTAATTCGGCGTCATCACCTTTAATAAACGGAATTAATATAGTAGTATGTGGTGAATGATTAAACATTCCAAGCATCCACATAGAGAGTAACCCCGTGTCTTTTTCCCAAGCTGTTTCCCCTAGATTGGTCATGGTATTTTTAGTTTGATAGCCCACTGTTTTAATGCCATCTGCAAGCGATGATAATCCCAATGCTTTTTGAAGTTCTGATTTAGATAGAATACTAATTTCACGCTCAATACCCATATCGAATGTGAATCCAGAATAATTCTCTAAAGACGCTTTTTTAGTAAACACAGCTTTTTCTGAAGACACACTTTTCACCTCAAAAGGCTCTAAATCGATTAGTCTCGGTGTGTACCAATTCTCTAAGGTAAATTCCGCTCCTTTTTTAAAGAAAATAGAATATTGACCGCCCTCTGGCCCTAACCAAAACCGCTCTTCGCCTCCAAACACATTAATATGGTCCAAGGTGTCGCGAGAGGCAAACAACTCACGATTAATCCAACCGTAACTTCTGCCTTGGTCTCCAAATGCACTACTCGTCATAACACGTCCTTGAAGCGCTGCGGATAGGGCTACTTTTGATTCCTGAGATGCATCGGTAAGCTGAATCACATCAATATAATCGGCCATAAATTTAACATCATCTGCATAGTTTATTGAGGCTTCATGGCCTTCTGTATTTTGTAGACTGTCCGCTGAATGGTTTTCTTTTTCCAACTGAGATTTCTTTTTAGACGTACAGGATACGGTTAATAGTATAGCTGAAAAAAGGACGAGATAATTCATATTAACAAGTTTTAGTTTCATAGTTGTGTATTTTAAGCCAATTCTTTAATCATAACAGCATCAATCTTCGGAATCTGTCCTAAATGGATAGGCTGGTAAATTCGCGCCATTTACCAAATTCACATCTGGTTTTCCCGAAAAAGCATAACGAATATATATTGGCCTTTTTATAGCTTTTGATTTTAAAATAACGGTCTCACCCTTGATTTTTGCTTGGGCAGATTTCCATTGCATTGTCTCATCTGAAATCCAAAACCCTGTTGGCGATTTACCATCGGTAGTTTTTAAACCTTCAGCATTATAAAAATTTACAATCAGCTTTTGTTTTTTAAGGACTATCAGCTTCATTTTTGGTCCTTCAGCAATAATATTTTGCCCAAGTGTTTGTTTAGCCGCTTCTAAAGCCAAACGTTGCCCAATTGGTAGTTTATCCTTTGGGTGAATGTTTTTAATCGCACCTAAATCTATCGTATTTATAACACTGGTGTTTGGAAGTTTTAATACTTGAAGTTGTGATTCTCGCATCCACGCCCAAGATTCTGCGGTAGGATCATTCGGGTCAATTTCTGGCGTGTTCACCGTTCCTTTTCCATATCCTGGTAACATAACTACCATAAATTCCATAGCATCATTTTGCCATACTTTTCGATACTCTTCGATCCAAGCGCTCAAAATACCACCATATTCTTTCATCCCAGACACCTTATGAAACCAATTGGCTTTTGTAACTTCTGGAACACCTGAGATGTACCGTGTATTGCGCTCTCCTTGATACCAAACGAGGCCTCGTACAGCGTAAGGAGCCAAGGGTTTCATCATGGCATTGTATAAAATGTTTGGCTGTCTACGAAGAAAAACATCTTCCTTAATCGTGCGGTTTTCACCTTTAGCTACGATATATTTAATACGATTTTGAGTTAAAGTATCATCATCAAAATCATCCATTATAGTCTTGTAATAATCAAACTCCTTGGTCATGGCTCTTGGCATCCAAGCTTCTATAGAAGAACTTCCCCAAGAGTTATGAATAATACCAACAGGCATATCGCCAGCTTCTTCTAAAAAACACGCAAAGGAAAACCCAACAGCACTTTTAGAAGTTTGGGCTGACCATGAACCGTTTACCTCAGCTTCTTCTTGCAATGAAACCGTGCGATTGACTTCGAAACTTCTTATGTGTTTGGCTTTAGAAACTAAGGCTTCAATCTCTGGAACGGCCTTAGGCTGCATGGCCATATTGGATTGTCCAGAGCAAATCCAAACTTCGCCCACCAAAACATCGGAAATAACGGTGTCTTTTTCACCTGAAATAATCAAATCACGTCCTGTTTTTGAGGGTTGCAGTGTATCTAACTGAACATGCCATGAACCATAAACATCTGCTCTTGCGGTTTTCTGTTGTCCAGCAAACGAAACAATAACTTCTTGACTGGCCTTTGCTGTTCCCCAAACTGGTACATGCATGCCGCGTTGAAGCACCATATGATCGCTAAAAAGATTTGCTGGCTTCACATCCGAATTAATGAATTGTGCTTTTAAAAAGGCATAACTTTTTTGCATTAATTCGGTATAAACAATTTTATCGGCTTTATTTCCACGAAAAAAAGAACTATTAAAAAATCCATGACCTTTAGCTTCAAAAGCTTCTAATTGGCAGGTATTTCCAGCTTCTTTCATCGCGCTATAAAAGCGTTCTGCATTTTCAAAAGGCACCGTTTTATCAGCCTTACCATGACATATTAAAGTGGGCACCATACCTTTTTTAATATGATGATTGGGTGAAATATCTGTTTTACGCGATTCTCCAACTTTAGCTAAACCATAGCCTTTCTCGGTAGTATCTAACACAGGGTTATAGAGAATCATCGCATTAGGTTTCGAACTGATGGATAAATCTTCTCCTACTTCGTCATAGCCTTCAATACTACCAGTACAGGCCGCCACATGACCACCTGCAGAGCCTCCTGCTGCCACAATTTTATTAGGATCAATGCCTAAATCGGAAGCGTGTTCACGTACCCAACGCATGACCGATTTTCCATCGGTAACCGCATCAAAAGGCGTGCTCCCATGCGTTTTATGGACTCTATATTCTGCTGAAATAGCCACAACACCACGGTCTGCAAAATAGCGGGATTGCTCATAAAATTGTTTCGGATTACCACCAACCCATCCGCCACCAAAGAAAAAGACAATAACAGGAGTTTGATGGGTGATTTGATGGCCTTTCGGATTAAAAACATGAAGCGATAACTTCGTATTATCTATGGTTTTATAGACCATCGTTTTATCAGGCGTGATGGTATCTTTAATACGAATTGATTCTGCCCGTACGAGTAGGTTTGAAACCAATAGAAAAAATGCCACTAAAAACACCTTCATATATATTTATTTATTTTTGGTTAGCGGTTTAATTGTAATCATAATTTGTTGGAATATTTTGTCTGTCTTAATAGGTCCAAGTCTTAGACTCTCCTGTTTTCAAAGTAATAACATTACTGAGTTTTCCTTCGGAATATACTCTGAAAGCACCATCTGTGGTGGCGTGAATTTTAGCTTCCTTGAGTTTGCCGTTTTCCCAGGCTACATCTACTTCAAATCCGCCACGCGCTCGCAATCCTTTTACGCTTCCTTTAGACCAAGCTGAAGGTAAAGCCGGTAACAAATGTAAAATATAAGGAGCCTCTGCTAAAGTCTCATTAGGCGCAACAGCGATAAAATGATTTGGTGTTTTAGGGTCTTGCTGATAGGCCACAAATGCTGCGGCGTCTATTGTTTTTGCCGTATTATCGGCACTTCTTAGATGACTCTGTAATAACATGTCGCAAACCCCTGAAACACCACCAAAGTTTCCATCGATTTGAAAGGGTGGATGAAAATCGAACAGATTAGCATAGGCCCGCTGAGACGTTAAAAACTGATAAAACTGATGGGCTTTATCGCCGTTATGAAGCCTTGCCCAAAAATTAGTTTTCCAAGCCGTACTCCAACCCGTAGAAATATCGCCGCGATGCTTCATGGTTATAAGGGCTGCATCTGTTAATTCTGGGGTGGTTAATGGTGAAAAATCACGTCCCGGATGCAAGGCAATTAAATGTGAAATATGCCGATGCTGATCGGTTGGGCTATCCCAATCTTCTGGCCACTCTTGTACTTGTCCGTATTGCCCTATTTTTTGAGGTGATAGCTTCGGAATTATCCGCTGAAGGCTTGCTCTAAAGGCTGCGTCTTTATTTAAAACCGTTGCAGCCTCAATACAATCGGTAAATAAATTCAACACCATTTGCTGATCCCAAGCGGCGCCATAGGTTTGCTTATTTAACTTGCCAAATTCTTTAGACAAGTAGGTGTTCTCAGGCGACCAAGTTGGATAAACTACTAGCGAGCCATCTTTCCAAGGTGCTAAAAAGTCCACATAAAACTCAGCCGCACCTTTTAGTATGGGATAGATATCTTCTAAATAAGTTTTATCTTGATTGAAGGCGTAATGCTCGAAAAGATTCTGGCACAACCAAGCGCCAGATTGTTGCATGCGCCTGCCATGAACGTTAGGTGCCGTGAACCCAAAGACATTCGAATTGAGCCCCACACTCCAACCATTTTGTACACCATAGGCCTCTTTAGCTACATATTCACCAGATTCTGCTAGAATTTTCATCCAGTCCACATAGGGCTTAAAAGACTTTGGTAAGTTTGCGGTTTCGACCATCCAGTAATTCATAGCCACATTTATATCGTTATGATAATCGGCATTCCAAGCGGGTTTGAGATGACCATTCCAAAGGCCTTGTAAGTTTGAAGGTACAGGCGCCGTGCGTGAACTACTTATTTGAAGATAGCGCGAATAATTAAAATATAAATTTTCTAATTCTATACTGGCGCCTCTTTTTATTAATTGATCGGTAGTCAACCCTGAAGGTTTGTAATCCAATTTTAACTGACAACGGTCCATAAGTGCAGACACATCGGTTACATGAGCACTCTTTAACTTGCTATAACCCATTGCTAGTGCTTCATCCATCTTATTTTGGGAATCCGTTTTATAATCGCGTCCTTTAAACCTGGGATAAACAGGGAGATAATCGATATAAGCTGTGACATAAATTTTCACATCTGTAGCGCCTTTAACCTGTAAAAAACCATCTTCATTTTGAATTAATTCTCCTTCACCAGCATCGACAAACATGAGTTGTTGAAAGCGGATAGGATCTTGTACCATGGGCGCTTCACCAGTCAATATTATATAAGCTCCATCTGAGGTCACTTGATGAACATCATGCAAAGTAGTCGTCGAAATTTTCAGATTTAATGTCGCATTTTGTGCGGTATACCGCATAGCCATCACCTCGTTTGGATGGCTACAAAAATATTCACGTGTAAAATACCCACTACCTATATTATAATCCACGGTTCCAATGCCTGAGTGAGCATCTAAGCTTCGCGTATAATTTGAAACTGAAGTACTATCATGACCCGTGGTAATAAACACATCTGTAAATGGCGCGTAACTCCCTAGAGGTTGGGTGGAGCTCAAATATTTAGTCGACATCGCTTCCATACTGCCTTCACCGGTTCCGTAACGTCCTTCTTCGTAGACTGCTCGTACTTCTTCAAAATGTTTGTAACCACCCATTTTCACACCAGATTGTGCTACCGAATCTAGGCCGCGCTTAGTATTCATCCAAAGCGTGATATCGTTTAGCATGATGTGGTCTTCTGCGATTCCTCCTGAAAACATGGCGCCCAAACGGCCATTACCTAAAGGGAGTGCCTCTTGCATAAATCCCATTTTTCGGTAATTGTTACGTTCTGCTTTTGTAAACGGACTGGCAGGCGTATCATAGTTTAAAACAGTCTGTGCTCTAGTTTGCCATGAAACTACAGTGAACAGTATTAAAAATAAGGCGTGTTTTTTCATTCTAGTTTTAATTAATAATCGTTTCTATTTGTTTCCAACCGTCCATACCTTCATTTTCCTGAATCGCGCCAGGTGTACTTCTGCCGTCCAAGATGATTGTTTTAAGTGCGGCTTTTAATTCTTCAGCTTGCTCTGGATATTGCTTGATAAGATTTTTTGTCTCACCAATATCATCTTTCAAATTATATAATTGCATGTCTGGTAAATCCAAGTGTTCTTTTTTCACATCTTGTGGTGTTGGGTAAGACCAACCTCCAGAATCTGGACATAAAATCAATTTCCAATCGCTTTTTCTAATGGCAAAAGATCCATTAACCGAATGATGTATGGTATATTCTCGAATTTCGGCATCTTGCTTTCCTGTAATTAAAGGCAACATGCTGTAACTATCTTCGCCTTCAGCATCCTTCATTTTATAACCTGTTACCTCGGCACAAGTCGCGAAAAAATCAGTTGTACAAATGGTTTTATCTGAACTTGACTTTTTCAAACCCCTTGCTGGCCATTCAACAATGAAAGGCACGCGGTGACCCCCTTCAAAAATATCGGCTTTTGTTCCTCGGAAGGTATAACTCGGATCATGATCGACTTTCGCTAATTCTTCAAAATCTGCCTTTGGTGAACAGCCATTATCACTGGTAAACACCAACAAGGTATTTTCTGAAATGCCTTGTTCCTTTAACACGTCTCTAATCTGACGTAACACATCGTCCACTTGCATCACGAAATCGCCATACATATTGGTGTTACTTTTTCCTAAAAATTCTGTAGTTGGTAAAATTGGTGTATGTGGTGCTGGTAATGGGAAATACAAAAAGAATGGTGCCTCAGCATTGGATTCTTTTTTAATATAAGTTACGGCACGATCGGTTAAATCTTGCAACACATTGGTATGATTAAAATCGTCTGACGTTAATCCTGCTCTCCAAATCCCTTTTTCATCAACTGAAACTGTCGTTTTAGTAGGCACCATGGTTGGCTTATCATTTTCAACATATACATAAGGCGCCATATCTAAGGATCCACAAAATCCGAAAGAATAATCGAAACCATGTGTAGAAGGTCCATTAGTAATTGGCGCACTAAAATCTACTTCTGGCTTGGCCTTTAGTTTATCTATGTTTAGGTTTTTGTTATTATTTATAAGTTTCCAATCCCAACCCATATGCCATTTTCCAATATAAGCCGTGTTATACCCTTGTGTTTTTAGCATGTTGGCAACTGTGACACGTTCTGGCTTTATAAGCGATTTTGAATAGCCGCTTAACACAAAACTTTTTAGAGGTGTTCTCCAATTGTAACGCCCGGTTAATATGCCATAGCGCGTTGGCGTACATACAGCAGACGAGGTATGCGCATCGGTAAACATGATACCATTTTCTGCCATTTTATCCATGTTTGGCGTTGGAATTTTCCCTTCAGGATTAAAACTTTTCACATCGCCATAACCTAAATCGTCTGCCAAAATGTAGATAATATTTGGTGATTGTGTCTTCTGTGTTTGACTTACCATAAATAAAGGAGACAAGCACAGCATTAGTAAAAAATATTTCATTAGTTCGTTTGTTTTTTATTAGTAACAATCATTTATAATCCACATACAATGGCCACTAACAGCAACTAATTAAGGTTAAAATAAAACTTATGATAACGCGTGTTTTCTTCATTTTGAAAATGATTTCAATTTTTTCACAATGACTTCTGAATGTCTTTTTTTTAGTTATTTTACTCGTGTCGGTACAAGAATACCTATTTAATTTAAAATTAGATTTACTCAATTCAACCGAAATTATGTACTATTTACACATCTTCAGGAACGTCAATCTCAATAATAGAATATGATGCTTCTGAAGTGGATACCACCCATAAATCCTATATAAAAAACTGGGTACCATTACCAAACGAATTTAAAACCGAAGATCAAAAGCAAAAAGAAAATAAACAAATAGCGAAACGCACCATACTTATTGTTGAAGATGAGGATGATGTTCAAATATTTTTACAAAGTTACTTCGCAAACCATCATAATATTTTAATTACTGAAGATGGTTTAGACGGACTAGAAAAACTTAAAACACTAAAACCAGACCTCATCATTAGTGATGTCATGATGCCTAACATGGATGGTTTTGAGTTTTGTGAAAAAATAAAATCAGATCCAGAGCTGTGCCATATCCCTGTACTGCTTTTAACCGCCTTAGGTGATGACGAAAACCTGATAAAAGGTTTTGAGTTTGGCGCAGACGAATACATTAGCAAACCCTTTTCTTTAAAACATTTAGCTTTACGTGCCGATAAACTCATTCAGAACAATCTTAAATTAAAAGAACACTTTAAAAAACAGTACGCTTCCTAAAGGGGATGTTCAAATGTCTGAACGCGATGAAAAATTTCTAAATGATACTATAAAAATTATTGAAAAAAACCTTCCGAATTCAAATTTTAGAGTGGAAGAATTAGCCTCTCAACTAGGTGTGAGTTCCTCACATTTTTACAGACGTTTAAAACAACTTACTGGACAAGTGCCCAATGCATATCTAAGAAATTTTAGATTGCAACGTGCTGCCGAATTATTAAAAAGCAACAAAGGATATAACGTCACCGAAGTAATGTATCAAATTGGAATAGAATCGCCACCTTACTTTTCAACTTCATTTAAAAAATTATATGGTGTCTCGCCGTCGGAGTTTTTGAAGAAGTAGAATTTTTAACGTCTGAAAAGGTAGGAAAAGAAAAACAATAGAAAAATAACTATACTGGAACGAGCAAAAAACAAAAAAAGCTCCCAATTTCTTGGAAGCCTTATAAACATTGGTGGAGAATACCGGAGTCGAACCGGTGACCTCTTGACTGCCAGTCAAACGCTCTAGCCAGCTGAGCTAATCCCCCATTGATTTTTATTGTAAAATCTACTTGGTAAATGTATAAATTAATATTGTATAATTTATAACTATTTTTTCTTTTTATACTTGCGTCCGTACCAAATTAAAAAGCCTGTAAAAGGTAAACTTGCTATTAACAAACTCGCTAAAAAGGCTAGTATTTTGGTTGGTAAGCCGCAAATAGCACCAACGTGTAAATCGTAGTTGAGCGCTTGTATTTTTTCACCGTTATTTTTATCAGCAAATGTAAAAGTATCTAATAATTCAGCCGTGGTTCTGTCAAAATACAATTCGGTACGCTTATAGTTTTGTTCGCCTTTTTTATAAACACGAACAATGTACGGGATACTAGGTTTAGGGTGTTTACGTATCAGTAGAAACTCATATTCAGGATAATCTGAGACTACCGTATTTAATATCACATCAAACGGTTGTTCTGGGTTTGTGTTTTGTACGGGTTTAGAAAGTGCCGCGTACGGAATCGTTTTTCCACCGTTTGCTACCCATTTCACAGAACTATTAAAACTTTTTGAGGCCCACATTAAACCAGTTAAGGCTAGAATTAGAGCAATAGAAAGCATGTAGAAACCAAAAATACGGTGTAAATCGTAGTTTTTACGTCTCCATTTGGAGCTTTTCTTCCATCGAAAACTAAAGCTTTGTTTACGCTGTGATTTTTTAGGCCACCATAAGACTAAGCCAGAAATAAGCATAAAAACAAAAGTCCATGTGGCACCAGCAATTATGTAATGACTTACATCATTGTAACCCATGAAGAAATTCATGTGTATGGCCAGAGCGACATTAAAAAATTCCCACTTAGTGTTTTCTATAAAAATTATTTTTCCGTTGTAGGGATTTAAGGAAACGGTTTTATAGAACTTCATGTAATTATGATAACCAAAAACCGTATTATCAACCTCTGTAAAGCTAACGCTTACGGCATGATTGGGGTCATCTGTAATAATTACATTTTGGAAGCTATAAGTGTTATTAAAAGCGCCTTCAGCAGTTTCTATAAGCTGCGATATAGGTACTCTAGTAGGGTTTTCAGGAATTGAAACATGATGTCTATCTTTATAGACAACATCTTTTATTTCATATGAAAACACATAAATACAACCTGTAATAGCCACAACAAACACAATCAAGCCAGAGGCCATGCCTAGCCAAAGGTGTAATTTGTGGAGTATATTTTTTAGTCGTGCTTTCATAGAAAAAACAAACCCCAACCCAAATAACATCGTTGGGTTGGGGCTCGCAAATATTCAAAATTTAACTGGATTATATAGCTATATAAAAGTTAAAAATCTTTATAATTAGTTTACTTTTTGTAGCACGTCTACATACACATTGCTACCATCTAACTTCGCTCCTTTTGTAAAGCCATTAGCACCGCCATCAATATTAATTTCATAAATGTTAGCCTCGCCTCCAGCAATACTTACAGGGATATAGAAGTTACCATTTTCAACGCAGTCTAAGGTGAAAATATTCACGAAAGGCGCTTTTGGTAAATTCAATTCAGTGATGGTTTCATTATATAAGTCAATTTCAACTAAAGCACCTGTGTTTTGTGATAAATCACCCCACTCAGGAACATCAGCAGCGCGTACTACGTTCGCGTAAGCGATACCGTTTGCAGCGTACCAAGCATTCCAAATAGTAACAGGCTCACCAAAGTGTGCAGATACATTTAATACGTAAGAGTCGTCATAATCACCATTCGAAATTTTAACAAAAACAGAAGGCTTATCAGCAACTTCTTCGTTTCCGTACCATAACGGACTTGTGATGTTGTATTGGTATAAATCGCCAGTTTCAGTAGCAAAGGTACCGTTAGTTCTATATCCAGCAGTCATTCCGGCAGAAGCAGAAGATTCTAAAACCTCAGGGTTTGTAATAGAAGGGTAATCAAAAGCTACTGTAATTAAATTCTCTTCTAAATTTGCCCAACTAGCATCACCATATAAAGAACCAAAGTAGATTTTTCCATTTTGAACCAAACCATTAGCCCATAAATTCACCTTACCATTTACTTCCGGAAATTCAATAAACCCATTACTTGCAGCAGTAAAAGTATCTAAATCAATAATTCCGTAAGGCATTTTACCACTTTCTTTCTCTGGACTACTTGATAAGAATAAATCACCGTTATCTGTAGCTTGGATATAACGGAAAAAAGCTCCAGGAGCCAATACAGCATTTGAAATAGCATCTACTTTTACAGGACCATTTTCAGTTAATTCAAACTTTTCAGTTAAGCCTTCTGTATTATTAACGATATACAAGTAACCATCTACAGTTACTGATATAGACGCCCAACCTTCAGCTCCATGACCTTGAATAGATAAAGAACCAGATGTAATATTATCGGTTGTAAAATAATAACCTTCTTCATCTACAGCAGCACCTACTAAATACGCCACATCTTGAGTTGAATCTCCATCATCAGTACTGTCATCGTCATTGCTACATCCAAAAAATGTAAGATTTAAAGCGATAAACAAACAAGCTGTTACAGCTTTCCAAGTTTTATTAGTTTTCATAAGTTTTAAATTCATGTTTATAATATTTATTAATTTCTGATTTATTCTGATTTATAGTTTTCTAAAGGAATTGGTAGTTTAATTTTAAGAAAATCGCTCGACCTGGTTTTTGCAGTAAAAAATTATCATAGACCTGCTCGTTTAAAAAGTTTGAAAAATCTACTGAAACATTCAGTTTTTCATTAGGAAACGTATAGCCTAATCCTGCATCAAAGACCAATTGGGTTGGGATTTTATTTTTAGTATCGGCACTTCCAAGGCTTGACCAATTCAGAAAAAACTCGTGCACATAACTGGATTGCAAGTACATAAAAAGCCTAGATTTTTTTTGGATGACATCTTCTAAGGTGTACTCGACACCAGCATTAGCCATCAGATAAGGTTCATTTTTAAGGCGGTCGCCATAAATGATATTGTCATTACCGTTCTCATCAACTTTTAGCGTATTTCTGAAATCTAAATAAGTTCCATTGATATTGAATTTAAATTTCTGATTCAAATCATAGACAACATCCAATTCAACACCTGTTCCGGAAACCTCTTTTATGTTTTCAAATTTCCCTGTTGCTTGTCCGCCTTGAACATTCATCTGAAGTTTATCAGTGGTATTTCTGTAGAAGGCATTCATTTCTAATTTTATACCTTGGTTTCCCCCTAACGGCAGTCTGCCTAATATAAAACCTACATTCGCATTAAAACTTTGTTCTGGTTTGATATCAGGGTTATTGGTAATCGTCACCCCATTACCTAAGGCTTCAGTAGCATTTGGCAATCTCGTGGCTTGTTCTAGAGAAGATTTCAGTAAAAACCTTTGAAAAAGCTTATAGGACATAGCGAATCCACCACCCCAGTTAGAAATATTACTCGTCACGGGTCTCACCTCATATTCGGTGGTATAAACCAATTCATTAATAGAAGAATTAAAACCATACCACTTGACAAATGCATTCGCCCGAAGCCTGTTGTTGAATTTAATGGTCTCTAAAGAAAGTCCTGCAAAATGTGACGCTATGTTTTGAGGGTCGAAATAAGCCAATCTATGCGGTGGTGAGAACGGGTCTTCTCCAGTGCGGCTGGTACTGGTATACAAATAATTGAATCCTAATTTGAAATCTTTAGGCAGCTGGTAGGTGCCATTAAATCTCGCAATAGCAGAATTATCGGTTTGGGTATACAAAGAACGCCCATTTCGGCTGGTTTCGCCTCCAGAAGGATTGGTGCCTATCACCTCACCTCTCCAATCGTATCGTGCTGTGGTCGTATCAATCACCTCAGCTTTGGTATGCGAATACGCCGCAAAAGTACTCACATCTAGGCCTTTTGTAAAAATATCTTTTTTCTTGTATGTTAAACTAGGCATGAGCACCTGTTCATTATTACGCATTTCACCGTACACATGCCCCATGGTTTGCCCAGTTTGAACGCCTTTTTTAAGATCGGAACCCAAAATACTTAAGAAGAGCTGATCGGCCCATGTTTTATTAGTAAAACCAACATCTAGTTTTGTACTGAAGGTTTGAAAATCATCATTAAAACGTTCGGCGGGATTGTCTTTGGTAAATTCAATGGCCTTTCCTGTGCCTTCTTCTCCATAATAAACACCTCTTCCCCAAACCTTATAATTATTGTCTGAATAGGTATAAAAACTAGACAAGCGTGTGGTAAATCCAGAGTCAAATTTCCACTGTCCATTCAAGGCGACTTTATGCGTATTAAAAGAACCAAAGGAATAAGAGACTTCAGCAAAATTTTCAACCTGTTGCTTAGTCACCAAATTTATAGCGCCACCTAAAGCATCAGAGCCTAACTCCACAGGCACCACACCTTTAAAGATATCAATTCGCTCAATAAGCGCAATTGGTAAGTTATTTACAGAATATGAAGAACCAAAATAATCCATTGGAATACCGTCAATAAAAAAACGAATCGCATTTCCAGACATACCATTTAAGGAGTATTCAAAATCAGAGCCTACTCCTCCGGTAGTTCTTACACGTACCCCAACAGAATTATCTAAAACGGTGTTTAGAGCTATACTTTGGGTTTTTATCTTTTGAGTTTCAATAGCATTAACACTAAACCCAACTTCTTTAATTTTATCGGCTTTAGTTTTACCTACCACAAGCACTTGGTCTAATTCCGAGGTGTCTTCTTTTAAAACAAAATTTTTAATGATGTTTTCTTCCGAAACTACCACCACATCGATCTCTTCAGTTTGGTAGCCTATGGCAGAAATTTTTAGTGTATAATTTCCGTAGCGTACGCTATTTATAACATAGTGTCCGTCTAAATCGGTTGCGGTGCCTTGACTTGTATTTTTAAGTAATACTGTAACGCCTAATAGGTTCTGACCAGATTCATCAGTTACCCGCCCCTGAATTTGCCCGAATTGAGATTGGGCTCCAGCAAACACACTGAGAAT
This sequence comes from Pseudotamlana agarivorans, assembly GCF_018860245.1. Classification (GTDB taxonomy): domain Bacteria; phylum Bacteroidota; class Bacteroidia; order Flavobacteriales; family Flavobacteriaceae; genus Pseudotamlana; species Pseudotamlana agarivorans_A. The sequence continues at coordinate 38,514 of NZ_JAHKPD010000012.1, read as the reverse complement.
CATAAAAAACAATACTACGAAACGGTTCATTTATTTAGACTTATTACAAATAGCTGCAAAAATATATATCCTAGCGTACATCTGCAAGTTATTTAAATCAATTATAAATAATGAAATTTGGACCCAAATCACATAGAATAAATAGCGTATAACCTATGATATACCATGAAATAATTAGAATAAAACAAAATATTCTATCAATCAAATAATTAGGCCCCTGGCGTTAATTTGAATTTTTCCTACAAGATTCAAATCATAAGAAATTAAAATGATTAATCTATTAGTAATAAACGTTGTAGTACTATATTTACATGGTAAGTTTTAATTAAAAAAAACCCTTCATGAAACCTCTAAATGCCTACTTACTAACTGTGTTCACTTTATTATTTGGTTTTTCAATCACGGCACAAAACCCTTTTGGTGTTAACCTGGCAGGTGCCGATTTTGGCTCCAACATGCCCGGAACTTTTGGTGTAGATTACACTTACCCTACCGAAAATGAATTAGATTATTACAAAAGCAAAGGGCTTACTTTAGTTCGTTTACCATTTAAATGGGAGCGTATACAACCGAGCCTAAATGGTAGTTTAAATTTAAATGAATTACGACGTATTAAAGACGTTTTAAATGCCGCAGAAAACCGAAATATGCAAGTCATTCTAGATTTGCATAACTACTGTCGTTATAAATTAAACGGACAAGAAGTTATTATTGGTTCAAGTCAATTAAGCATCGCGCATATCAAAGACCTCTGGACAAAATTGGCCATTGAACTTAAAGACCATTCAAACATTTGGGGTTACGGCATCATGAATGAACCTCACGACCTTCTCGCCAATGCGCCTTGGTTTGATACCGCACAAAACATTATTGATGGTATAAGAACCAACGATACACAAACAAACATTATCGTTGGTGGAGACAGTTGGAGTTCGGCTGAACGCTGGATGCAGTACAGTGATAACTTAAAAAATTTAAACGACCCGGCTAACAAGCTCATTTTTGAAGCCCATGTGTATTTTGATAATGACGCCTCTGGGACTTACAAAGGCAGTTATGATGCTGAAGGGGCCTACCCCAATATTGGTATAGATCGTGTTGCGCCCTTTGTAAACTGGTTACAAGCCAATGATCTTAATGGTTTTGTTGGCGAATATGGTGTTCCTGCAAACGACAACCGTTGGTTAACGGCTTTAGATAATTTTTTAAATCATTTAAAACAAAACTGCATTAACGGGACCTATTGGGCAGGTGGTCCGTGGTGGGGAAATTACATCCTTTCTGTAGAACCGGATGGCTCAACAGACAAACCACAAATGGCTATTTTAGAAAAACACTTGAGCACGGCATCGTCTTGCAGTACATTAAGTTCAAATAACATAGAAAGTGATATCAAGTTTCAACTGTTTCCCAATCCCTTTAACGACCATATTATGATTAAAGGTCTTAAAACTGGTGCCGAAATTAATATCTGGGATTTGCAAGGGCGATTGGTTGCTTCACAAGTGGTAGAAAACTCTAAAATATCGAATTTAGACGGACTTCATTCAGGGGTTTATATTCTTAAACATGAACATAAGTTTATTGGACGGGTGGTTAAATAAAACAGCTCTCTTATTTTCCAAAACGTTGAAACGATTACTAAAATTTTATTCCTACACTTATACCATAAGATCTAAAGAAAATGGAGACAGGGTCTTCATTTCCAAATACCAAAGGATCAGTGTCTTCTAGGTCAAAATGATTGATGTCGCCAAAAACATTAAGATTTAAATTGAAGTCATCTCTTTTTAAGAAAGGAAAACCAATACCTAGTCTTAAATTATTCCCGTTACTAAATTTATCTTTATCTACAGTAATGTTTCTAGCGTAACGTAGATAAGCAAAGACATTATCATCATCAACGAAATAAAACTTCAAATTACCGCCTAATCTTAACATAAAAAAATCAGCTTCAAATTGATTGAATATTCCTGCTAACCCACCACACTTAATTTTTTAAAGATTTTGTAATTCATTGAATAATGTAAACCAGCACCGACTTTAGAATCTAAATTAATATGTGTAACAGAATTCATAAACCTATAATGATAGTCTATTTTACTAGGAACAACAAATTCCATTTCTACAGTAGAAAACCATTTATCTTGTGCATAACTGTTTATACAACACAGTGATACTATTGTTATTAAAAATATTTTTTTCATAATGATTGATTTATAACTATTCTACTTTTCAAGCTCAAATATAAGTATATACTTACTTTATTGCCGCTTTAGTTTATTCTAAATAGTATTTGCTTTAATATCATATGATGAAATTAAAGTAGAGTCATTCCGTTAAAAAAAGGAAACAATACCTAATTTCAGGTAAAACTCCTCAAATACCCCAAAACCAAACAAAACGTTAAACATTTTTTTATTTCTAAACGATTGTTTAGTTTTGTAGTGTATTTAAAGGTCATGGCAAGAAAGAAAGCATATATAGAAGAAGAAGTTATCGAAAAAGCCATGCATTTGTTCTGGAAAAATGGTTATGAAACCACCTCGATGCAAATGCTTGAAAAAGAAATGGGCATTAATAAATTCTCTATCTATTCTAGCTTCGGAAACAAAAATGGTGTATTTCTTGAAAGTTTAAAGTGTTATAAAAAGAAATTAAACGCTTTAATTGACGACTTAAAATCGAAGTCTAACGGTGTTTTAGGCATCAAAGCATATTTCTATAATTTTATTGAATTCACTAAAGAAACCGAATTTGGTAAAGGCTGTTTGGTAACCAATACGGCTAACGAATTAGGTGCTCAAGCTGAAGACCGCATAAAAAATGTGCTTTCAGCATTTACAGATGATGTTAAGCAGGTCTTCATTAAAAGCCTCAAACAAGACGCCACGAAGGATGAAGCCACAATTGAACAGCAAGCCGATTTTTTACTTATTGCCATGTTCGGATTAGCCTCTGCAACGAAGGTTTTTAGTAAACCTCAGCTTGATAACTATATTGAAAATACCTTTAAAAATATTTAATACGAATTAAAACTATTTTTTTAATCAATAACTAAACGATTGTTTAGTTATAAATATCTTAAAATTAATATTATGAGCACAACAACAGAAAATTTAACGATTCACGATACCACATCGGCACCAGAAGGAAGCAAAGCATTACTTGAAAAATCTCAAAACGCTTATGGTTACGTTCCAAATTTACACGGCGTATTAGCAGGAGCACCTGGTTTATTAGAAGGTTACCAAGTATTACACGAATTATTTTCAAATTCATCATTCAACAACGATGAGCTTACCGTAGTTTGGCAAACCATTAACGTAGAGCACGAATGTCACTACTGTGTTCCAGCACACACCGGTATCGCTAAATTCATGAAAGTTGACGATGCCATTACTGAAGCATTAAGAAACAAAACGGAATTGCCGAATGCTAAATTACAAGCTCTACACAATATGACTTTATCGGTAACTAAAAACCGTGGTAAGGTATCTCAAGAAGAAATTAATACCTTTTATGAAGCTGGATACAACCAGAGACATGTATTAGAAATCATTCTAGGTTTATCTCAAAAAGTGATTAGTAATTACACAAACAGTATTGCTGAAACTCCTATTGATAAGAGCTTTCAACAATTTGCTTGGAATAAATAAGTAACTCTAAAAAGCCTTTGCAGTCATGCAGAGGCTTTTCTTTTTTAAAACATTTAAAGGAGTATAAAAAGGCATAAATAGCATATAGAATATTAGTTTTGCAGGATAGCTTTTAATGCATTTCCAACAATAAATGATAACTAATATCACCTTAAAACAAATAAATAAGCTTGCTATTCCAGCCTTAATCGCTGGGGTGTCCGAACCTATTTTATCACTTACCGATGCCGCCATCGTTGGAAACATCCCCATTAACGCTACCGAATCCCTTGCTGCCGTTGGCATTGTAACTACTTTCATTTCAATGCTTATCTGGGTTTTAGGGCAAACACGAAGTGCTATATCCTCTATAGTATCTCAATACGTGGGCGCAAATAAGGTAGAGCAAATAAAAAACCTGCCCGCTCAGGCTATTTTTATTATCACTTCCTTAAGTTTACTCATCATCTTAAGCACCTACCCGTTTGCCAAACCCATTTTCAAACTATATAATGCGACCAATCTTATTTTAGATTATAGTATCGCATACTATAAAATTCGTGTTTTAGGCTTCCCTTTTACCTTATTTACCATAGCAATTTTTGGTGTATTCAGAGGTTTACAAAACACCTACTACCCTATGGTTATTGCTATTATCGGGGCAACATCAAATATTATTTTAGATGTGATTTTTGTTTACGGCATCAAGGGTTACGTCCCAGCCATGCATATTGAGGGCGCTGCTTACGCCAGTGTGCTAGCTCAAATTTTAATGGCTGGGTTATCGGCTTATTTTTTACTGAAGAAAACCGATATTCCGCTAAGGCCTACATTTCCTTTTAATCCAGAAATTAAGCGCTTTATTGCCATGATCCTCAATTTATTTATAAGAACCATAGCACTTAATGTAACATTATACTTGGCCAGTGCTAAGGCCACCAGCTATGGCGCCGAATACATTGCAGCCTACACCATCGCCATAAATTTATGGTTTCTGGGTGCCTTTATTGTAGATGGTTATGCCAGTGCGGGTAATATTCTCTCCGGAAAACTATTCGGTGCTAAAGCTTATGACACCCTCATTCTTTTAAGTAATAAACTTATTAAATACGGTCTATTAGTTGGGCTAGCACTTGCAGCCGTAGGTGCTTTATTTTACTATCCTATCGGACGCATATTCACGAAAGAACCTGAGGTTTTAGAGGCTTTTTATAGCGTTTTTTGGATTGTCCTTGCCATGCAACCGCTTTGTACTTTAGCCTTTATTTTTGATGGTATATTTAAAGGACTCGGTAAAATGGGCTACCTTAGAAATGTGTTACTCTTTTCTACCTTTATCGTGTTTGTTCCCATTGTTTTTTGGCTCGATGCCCTAAATTACAAACTGCACGGCATTTTCATCGCCATCACCTTTTGGATCATCGCTAGAGGGGTACCACTAATCATAAAATTTCGTAAAACCTTTATTCCCCTAGCCCAAAACACTTAACTTTGTAAAGAAGTAATTAAGCCCCAATGAAATTTTACCTAACCATTCTTCAAGAAATAAACATTGAAGAAAAAATAAAAGACGCCCCAGATGGCCAATATGAAATCGGTGTATTTATTGGTTCTATGCTCCCCTTTGTCCTGCTTGTATTACTTGCCTATTTAATTTATTATTTCAACAAAAAAAAGAATCAATAAAAGTTATGGATATCATGTCATTTTTAAGCGGAAACGGTTTGTTTCTCATTCTAGCCTTAGTTTTAATTATAGTTTACATCGTAAACCGTAAGCGCCGCCCATAAAAACTGTCCCCTAGAGGGGACCACAGGGGTGTTTTTTCGCAATATTCAAGAGCCCGCAAATCAGCGCGTCTTCAACCAACCCGTTATACTCAAACGTTCCGTTTTTACAGGACGCACTTCATGCTCGATAAGCTGACTTTCAAAAATAACAAGACGCCCAGGGAATGGATAAATAACCTTTTCGGTTTCTTCTCCGTTTTTGTTTAAATACATAACCAGTTCGCCACCATTTTCTGGTAGCCAACCTTCTTCATTTAGATAGCACACGAAAGATAATTTTCGTCGGTCGTCATTCTGAAAAGTATCTAAATGCCTTTTATAAAAGGTGTTTGTAGGGTAAATGGCGTAGTGAAACTCCTTGTGTAAAATTCCTAAGAAACAAGTGCGATTCAGATAACTTACCAAATCATTAATCTGCTCAAAAAAGAATTTTTCTTTAGCCGTTGCTTTGGTTTCATCCATCCAAAGAATCAAATCACCGCGAACAGCTGTTTCAATGGTTTCATTAAGGCGGTTCCCAATGGCGGCCTTTTTAAACCGGTCTTCCTCATACCTCGTGCTCATGGCTTGCCTTAAGATTTCCACCACTTCCAAAGAAAAGAAGTTTTCAATAACACTAAACTGTTGTTTTCCGATATCGGAAATAATTTGCTCATAAAGCGGATTTTCAACAAAATCCAAACCCTCAAAAAGATGACTCATAATTTTCAAAATAAAAGCCTATCCTTAAGTAGATAAAAGCGGGCAAATGTAAACTAAATATCATTTGAATTAACAAAATGAATATCTTTGTAAAACCAACACAAAAAAACAATGGCAAACAACATTCGCATCACTAAACAATTCTCTTTTGAAACCGGTCATGCCCTTTACGGATACGACGGAAAATGTAAAAATGTGCACGGTCACAGTTACAAACTTTCGGTTACGGTTATCGGAAAACCCATTGCCGATAAAGCCAACGTAAAATACGGCATGGTTATCGATTTTGGGGATCTTAAAAAGATTGTAAAAGAAGAGATTGTTGATGTTTTCGACCACGCTACTGTTTTTAACAAAAATACACCGCATGTTGAGTTGGCTAAAGAATTACAAGAACGCGATCATAACGTACTACTTGTAGACTACCAACCTACCAGCGAAATGATGGTTTTAGATTTCGCTAGTAAAATAGCCAAACGTTTACCAGACCATATCAAATTACACTCTCTAAAACTTCAGGAAACCGACAGCTCTTTCGCACAGTGGTTTGCATACGATAATATTTAGGGCGTTACCGCAAGGGTCGGGCTTTTCACTATATCTTTTTTATTACAGGCTTATAGCAACAAAGGGAGTAGCTATGTTTTAAGTCATGGTTAACTACTGGTGTTCGTTATTTTTAATAAAAAAGGATGCCGTTTCAATCCCTAACGCGCTTCACAACAAAAACCAAAGATTTCCGTTAAAACAAGTATTTCAATAACCAATGAAAAAACTACTAATCCTATTCACATTCTGTACATTTACCACCATTTCAAAATCTCAAAATGCAAGCGTAGAAAAATCTACCTACGGCATACAAACCGGATTTTTAGGAATTTGGGCACACAACGAAGCCAAATTAACTAACCGCATCGCATTACGCACAGAATTAGGACTAGATGCAGGCATTTCGGTAAGCAGTTATAACGATTCCACTAAGTTTTTATTAGCTCCTGTTATTACTTTAGAACCCCGATGGTACTACAATTTAAATAAAAGAATAAAAAAATCTAGACGTATTGATGGTAACAGTGGAAATTTTATTTCACTAAAAACCAGTTTTCATCCCGATTGGTTTGTAATAACAAACCACGACAATGCACACGTCATTCCTAATTTAGCAATCATTCCCACTTGGGGCATCAGAAGAAACCTAGGCAACCATTTTAATTACGAAACAGGTATTGGACTAGGTTATTCTCATAACTTTAATAATGACACATATTACATGGTAAATAAGGGTGAAGCCATTTTAAATTTGCACCTACGCATCGGGTATCGTTTTTAACAAAGCTATTTAAACCAATCTACTAGGTCAGCATTTACTAGATTTTTCTATTTTTGGTAGGTGGCATAAATCTATTACACATGGGCACCTTTTTTCTAGCTTTTTCGGCTGGGCTAATCATTTTAAGCATTTTACCGTTTAGTAAAAATCAGCATTGGTTTTTTCGTGTGCCCGAATTTCTTAAAATTCAACTGCTCTCTTTTCAAATTATCGCTTTATTAGGCATGTTTGTTTTTAGTAATAAAACCAGTTGGTTTTGGCTTTTAGCAGGCACTCAAACAGCTTTAATCATCTACCATATTTATATTTTAGCACGCTTTACTAAGTTTTATAAAACACAAGATTACGGTCCAAAACAAGCCAAAACTCTTAAAGTTATTTCGACCAATATTTATCAATACAATCAAGATTTTGAGCGTTTTAAAACTTTCATTAAAAAAGAAAACCCTGATTTATTCATAACCATAGAAAGTAATAGCGATTGGGAAAAAGCCATGCGCGATTTAGAACAAAGCTATCCACATACCCAAAAAATTACTTTGGAGAATACTTACGGCATGCATTTATACTCTAAACTGCCGTTCGAAAAAGTTAACACACACTATTTTGTGGCCAACGACATACCTAGTATCGAAGCCCATTTAAAAACCAAAGATGGCGAGGATTTTGTCCTATTCTCGGTACACCCACCACCACCAAGTCCTACCGAAGAAGACACCTCTAAGGAACGTGATGGCGATTTACTGTCTATAGCAAAACGAGTAAAAGAACTAAATAAACCCACTATGGTTATAGGCGATTTTAACACGGTAGCCTGGTCTAAAATAGCAGCGTTATTTCGTAAAAATAGCGGATTAATAGATGGGCGCACGGGGCGTGGTATACTTTCTACCTACCATGCGAAATATTGGTTTTTCCGTGCACCTTTAGATCTTGTTTTCCATAGTACCACTATTTTCTTGAAAGAATTAAAACTCCTGGAGCACATAGGTTCCGATCATTTCCCGATATGCTGTATCTTTTGTGTGGACTCTAACGCCTATTCATTTACACAAAAAAAAGAAGTGGAACATATTTCTTCCGAAGAAAAAGATGAAACTAATGCACTTATTCAAGACGGTAAAGACGAAATAAACACGAACAGGATGGCTCCGTAAAAATGTGTTAGCACAACAATTTTACACCTAAGCATACGCTTCTCGAAACCTAATTAGGCAAAAAAAGAGAAAAACAATTTATTCTAGACGAATTTACTATGATTTTTTTGTAATATTCCACCTTCATTGTGTCGAATACAATACGGAATATGCTAAAGCCAAAAAAGCACTTTATTATCACGGCAAACGAAGTAGAAAACAATCTCAAAAAACCTATAAAATATTGATAATACCTACTTTAAAACATATTAAATTAAATAAAATAGATTTCAAAAAAACCCAAGCCCTACTGTTTTATATGTTTTTTTCGATGGCTTATAGTCAACAAAAAATAATAAAAACAATTGTTAATCAAGAAACATTATTAACTGTAGCCCATGCAGATGTTGTAAGTAATGACGGTTATACTATCGCTAATTCTGAGGGGAAATTTGAATTGTTTACAGATTCAAAAAAAATTAAAATTAGAAGGATTGGTTATGAAGATTACGAAATTCTTATTGAAAAACTCAAAAAAGTAGATTCTATTTTTTTAAAAGAAAAACACATGGAACTCCATGAAGTAGTCTTAGGCAACACCATGTTAATAAATAAATATTTAGATAGTACTATTGGAAAATTTCCTAAAACAAAACACAGTGAAAATTTCTTCTTAAGAGCCACTCTAAAAAAGGATAATGAACTAGTAAAACTAATCGATATTTCTGGACAACTGGAGCGCCAAAAAACATTTAGCTCAAAAAAGGACTATAAGAAAAATTGTTCCTTTGAAATTAAAAATATTCGTAAAGCGGGCGTATTGGATCATTCGAAAAATACCCCAGATTTTGAAATGTTTTCCCTGAGTGAACTATGTTATAGAATTAATTTCTTCATCTACCGTCCTAAGTTTTTCAATTATGAATACGAGTCTTACATTGATGAACACATCCTTAAAGTAAATTTCACTCCAAAAGATGGTAAAAAAACTTTTAGCGGTCATTACCTTATAGATACAGCCTCTACGACTATAATTAAAGCCCATATCTCGTCAACAACCATTTCAGAATTCACAAAGAAAAACAAAAATAAATGGCGCACCGTAGGCTGGCATTTGGATACACGTTTAGCGCATGAAAACAGCCAAAACAACATGCATGTTCGCCATGCTATTTTAACATTCGATGTTGAATATATCAATAAATTAGGTGAAACAGATTTATACCATATTAGGTATGATATCCACTTTGACAAAAAACTCCATAAGGTACCAGTAATTGAAAACATAAAGGCCAATAAAGAAATATTTACGCTAGATTTTGACTATAATGAGGCATTTTGGAAGAACCAAAATCAACTGCCATTAACCAAAGAAATGGTGGATTTCATCAATGGTCTAGACACATTAAATCAGAATGAATTTCAAGGCATTACGAATATAAAATAATGATAAACCAATTAAGTTAATAGCTAGCCAAAATAATTCGGAACACTTATTGTTGCAAGAAAAATCAAAAGGTTATCAAAACCTTTTTTAAGCAATGCAACAAAACCATAAAATATATGAAAAACCTATGCCGTTTCATCATCATTATAGCATGTTCACACCTTACAAATGCTCAAATTATGAATAATCCTATGATAACCACTTCTAATAAAAACGATAAACCTATTGTTTTAAACGACTTAAAAATAGATGTTTTTGTAGTCGATAATATCGCTACTACAACCATAGAAATGGTGTTTTATAACAACAACAGTAGCGTTATGGAAGGCGAATTAAACTTCCCCTTACCAAACGGTGTTACTGTTTCTCGTTTTGCATTAGATGTTAATGGAGAAATGCGAGAAGGTGTTGTAGTTGAAAAAGAAAAAGCAACTCAGGCTTTTGAAGCTGTGGTACGTAAAAATATCGACCCCGGTATGGTTGAGGTTACTAAAGGCAATAATTTTAAGGCAAGAGTTTACCCTATTCCTGCTCATGGCACTAAAAAAGCACTCATTGCATTCAATCAAGAATTAAAGAACAACGACCAAAATTACATTTACCAATTACCTTTAAATATTAAATACAAACTAAAAAGCTTTCATGTAAAAGCAGAGGTAGTTATGAATAAACCAGAGGTTGTAAAAAGCGCACAACCTACTATAAACTTAAATTTTACCGAAGCACAAAATAGCTACATTAGCGAGTATCATGAGTCTGATGCCCGATTAAACAGTCAGTTATCATTTTCCATACCTAAACCCAAAAAAGTTAAAAAGGTTATAACCTATAAAGGGAAAGCTACTTCTAATAACTATTTTTATGTAAATCTGAACTTAAAGGAAGAACAAAGAACGAAGAATAAGCCTAAAAATATTACCATTGTTTGGGACGAATCTTCTTCAGGAAAAAATAGAGAACTAGGCAAAGAACTTGAAATTTTAACCCATTATATAAAATGGTTAAACCATGGAAATATTACCCTAATAACCTTTGTCAATACCAAAAACACCGAACAAACTTTTAAGATTCAAAATGGCACGTCTCCCAAACTTATTAATGCCTTAAAAGCTATTAAATATGATGGTGGAACCAACATAAATGCTGTTGATTTTTCGAAGATTAAAACCGATGAAATTTTACTTTTTACCGATGCCATTTCAAATTTTGGCGAACAACAACAGGCAGCATTTCGGGCACCAATTTTAGCATTAAACAGTTCTAATATTGCGAATCATAATTTATTGTCGCATTATGCTTCAGCTTCAAATGGATCATACATAAACGCTATTGAAATATCCGTAGAAACAGTTTTGGAGCGCTTAACCCATCAACAAAAACAATTTATAAAAGCGGAATATAATTCAGAAAAGATATCTGAAATCTATCCGAAAAACGGACATCAGATCACAAATAATTTCAGTTGCTCTGGTATCATTGAAGGCGCACAATCTGAACTAACACTTCACTTTGGATTTGGAAAAGAAATAACAGAATCACACACTGTTTTAGTCGATAATAGTATTAGAAAAGATAATGCTCTTGGTGAACGCATTTGGGCTCAAAAAAAATTACAAAATGTATTGGTTGAAGCCGATAATGATGCCATAAAAAATCATGGAAAAAAATTCAATTTAGTCACCCCAAATACCTCGCTTATTGTTTTAGATGATGTTGAAGATTATGTACAATATGAAATCGTACCACCAGCATCGTTACAAAAACAGTATCACGATTTAATAGCAAGACGAAATCAGAAAAACGCAACAAACAAACAAAACAGAATTGAGCAATTGTGCGAACAATTTGAAGAAGACAAACAGTGGTGGGAAAACGCCATTGATTACAGACATGTAAAGGAAGCATTAGATAAAAAACCTAATGAACCCGTTATAGCTGTCTACGAAACATCTCCCCTAGCCACCCCTGAAGTTTTTGGCGATGTAGAAGATGAAATGGAACTAGAAGAAGATGCTATTTTAGAGGAAGTCGTGGTGGTTGGCTATGGAACTCGTAGACGTAATCTATCAAATTCTAATAAAGCAAAAAAATCAGAAAGACCAAAACCATCGCAAGCCACACTAAAAATTACCGCTTGGGATAGCAATGCGCCTTTCATAAACGAATTAAAAGCAGTAGACACTCCAGATATTTACAAGACATATTTAGAGCTAAAACCGGAATATGAAACTTCACCATCATTCTATTTTGATGTAGCAACATACATGTTTCAGAAAAACCTAAGAGATCAAGGCTTAAGAGTTATTTCGAACTTAGCCGAATTAGAGCTAGAAAATGTTGAAATACTGCGCACACTGGGTAGAAAGCTTGCTGAATTTAAATTTCACAAAGAAGCTATTGCCATTTTTAAGGAAGTGATGCAAACCCGTTCCTTTGAACCGCATTCATATATAGATTTAGGGCTGAGTTATGCTGGTAATGGCGAATACCAAAAAGCAATAAACAACCTATACACGGTTATTGAAAAACATTGGGATGACGACATCATTTCACGTTTTAATGGCATAGAGATTATTACGTTACACGATATAAATAACATTATTTACCATCATAAAAAAGAACTGGATACTTCATTCATTAACACTTGTTTTTTAAAACCCATGCCTGTTGATATTCGAGTAGTTATAGATTGGGATGCTAACGAAACAGATGTTGATCTATGGATAACAGATCCACGCAACGAGAAATGCAGTTACAGTAACAAAGAGACTAAAATTGGAGGTAAAATATCCAATGACATTACACAAGGTTACGGTCCAGAAGAATTCCGTCTTAAACATGCTATTGATGGTAAATATATTGTTGAAGCAAAATTCTTTGGCTCAAGCAAACAATCTGTTATAGGTAATATTACGGTACGTGCTTTTGTTTACACCAAGTTTGATACAAAAGAAGAAACCAAAGAAGTACTTACTTTGCAATTAGAACCAACTAAAGGTGGTGAATACACCATTGGAGAAATAGAATTCACAAAATAAATCTGTTAACCAATACGCAAAGATAAAATGCGTAAAAACCAGTGAAAATCAGTGTCAAGAAAACCTAACGTAAGAGTAAGCACCAAAAACCATCAACTAACAACCATCAACCAACTACAGTATTGTGATATCCTTTTTATATCTTTAAGAAGCAAAAGTCATTGCTATCAAATGACAGCTTTCTAATTAAAACACCATAAAACAGCATCATATGACGGATTCAAAATCTCCATTAGCAAACAACCATACAAACAGCCATAAAGATTTAAATCTATCTATTTTTTCGAAGCATTTAAAGTTTTTAGACTATAACAGTATGAGTGAAGCTGTTGCAGAAATGGGATTCAACGGTATTGATTTAACCCTAAGACCGGGCGGACATGTTTTACCGGAACGCGTTCAAGACGATCTTCCTCGGGTTACCGAAGCCATGAAAGCTTTCAACCTAGAACCAAATATGATTTGTTCCAGTGTGAAAGATGCCAATAACCCAGACCATTTAAAAATTCTGGAAGTGGCTAGCCATTTAGGTTACAAGTTTTACAGACCCGATTTACTCACATATACCAAAGAAGAAGGCGTTTTACAGGTGGTTGAAAAAGCTAAAACATATTTTAACTCCTTAGAAAAACTAAATAAAAAATTCGGGATAAGTGCCAGTTACATTAATCTTCCTGGTGAATTTTATGGCTCTGCTATTTGGGATTTACAACAAGGCCTCGAGGGCTTATCACCAAAATTCATTGGAAGCCAATATGATATTGCACACGCCAGTATTGAAGGGGGTACCAATTGGGAAATTGGCCTTAAACTTATCAAGCCGCATATAAACACAATAGTCATTAAAGATTATATCTGGGCTAAGAAAAATGGCCAATGGCATTTTGAATACACGCCTTTAGGTGAAGGCATGATCGATTTTAAAAAATATTTTACTTTGTTGAAAGCATACAAAATTAACGTGCCTATTTCAATACATACCGAATACGATTTAGGAGGTGCAGAAAGTGGTGGTAAACCAACCATTGAAAATAAAGAAGTCTTTAGAAGAATTAAAAAAGATGTAGATTTTACAAGACAACTCTGGAAGGAAGTTAATCAATAAGCAAAATCAAGGTTGCTAGTCTAAAGTGGCGGAGTCGAAAACTACCTGACTAACTTTAGAATTGGGATTAAAAAGTTGTAACTGATTTGAAATAACCTCTCGCGTCTGTGCGTTCAAGACTTTCGTGTCTTCAATGGTTAAACCAGCCGTTGGAATGAACTTATGAATCTTAACACGCATACGACCAGGGCCACCGCTAAAAAATGTATATGATAAACGCTTTTTATTGTCACCAAATGTTATGGGTACAATTGGTATTTGATGGTTTATGGCCAATCTAAAGGCGCCATCCTTAAAAGTATCTAATTCAATATGCTCCTCGGGAACACCGCCTTCTGGAAAAATACAAATACTTAATCCCGATTTAAGCCGCTTCTGTGCTCTTAAAAAAACAGCATGTCTACTTTTTGCCGAACTACGATCAACTAAAATACAAGTACGCTTATAAAAAAAGCCGAAAAGCGGAATTTTAGCCAACTCAGCCTTTCCTACAAATACAAAAGGGCTTTTTACCGAAACCAGCATGAGCATGATATCGGCCATCGATGTATGGTTAGCAACAAACATATAACTTTTGCCCTTTTCTGGTTTTTGATCACGCTTTATTTTATAAGCAAATCCCATACCTATTAAAATAAATTTTGACCAGATACGCGCTAACCTAAAAAAGAAAGGATACCAAGATTCCTTTAATATAGATACTACTAAAATTGGAAACATAACCAAAATTGGCAAGCACACCAAGATGTAGAAATATACCCGGTAGAGGATCCAAAATAAACATTTAAGAATTTTCATACCACTCAAAAATACTATTATAATTTGATTATCTTTAAAACTTACTAACTATAATAATATAAATTATGGGATTACTGTATGCGCTTTTAATTGGTGCTATTGCTGGCTGGTTAGCTGGAAACCTTATGAAAGGTGGTGGATTTGGACTACTAATAAACATTATTATCGGTATTATTGGTGGTATTGTTGGAAACTGGTTATTTGCCACACTAGGTATTTCATTTATTGAAGGTTTTATTGGCGATATTTTAACTGGTGCCATTGGAGCTTCGGCTATATTATTTATTGCTGGCTTATTTAAAAAGTAAACTATTTATACCTTATTTTAAAAAGTGGCACCTGCCACTTTTTTTATTGGGTAACTTATCTTTAAATTTGCGCCTTACAATAAAATTATGGCAAGAATACTTACAGGCATTCAGAGTACAGGAGTTCCACATTTAGGAAACATTTTAGGCGCGCTTATGCCAGCAATCAAAATGGCGAACGACCCTAAAAATGAATCGTTTTTATTTATAGCAAACCTGCACACCTTAACTCAAATTAAAGATGCAGATATTTTAAGAGAAAACACTTATGCTGTAGCTGCAACTTGGTTAGCTTTTGGATTAGATATTGAAAAAACAGTATTTTATAGACAAAGTGATGTACCACAAACCACCGAGCTTTCTTGGTATCTAAGTTGCTTCTTCCCATACCAACGTTTAACATTAGCACATAGTTTTAAAGATAAAGCCGATCGTTTAGAAGACGTAAACTCAGGGCTTTTTACCTACCCTATGCTCATGGCTGCAGATATTTTGTTGTATGATGCCAATATTATTCCTGTTGGAAAAGACCAATTGCAACACATTGAAATGACCCGTGATGTGGCCTCTCGTTTTCATGCAAAAATGGGTGAAGTATTTGTGTTACCTGAAGGGAAAATTCAAGAAAACACCATGCTTATTCCCGGTGTTGACGGTGAAAAGATGAGTAAAAGTAGAAACAACACCATAAACATCTTTTTAACCGATAAAAAATTACGAAAGCAAATAATGGGTATTCAAACAGATAGCACTGCTCTTGAAGACCCTAAAGATTGGAGTACTTGCAACTGTTTTGCGATATATAAATTATTAGCAGATGATGCTCAAATAGAAACTATGAAAGCCAATTATGAAAATGGTAATTATGGTTATGGTCACGCCAAACAAGCGCTATTTGAATTAATTGTTGAAAAATTTGCAACTCAACGTGAACGTTACACCTACTACATGAACAATTTAGAAGAAATTGATAAAGCTTTAGCTATTGGTGCCAAAAAAGCACAAACTGTAGCAAATAAAGTTTTAGCTAGAGTGCGTGCTAAAGTAGGTTTTTAACAAATTCCTGCGAAGGCAGGAATCTCATGATTAAAACAAAGACACTTTTAACTTTGTGAAAATTAAAAGTATTATAGGTAATTTTGAATAACTTCTATTTGAATATCTGCAGACTAGTCTATAGTAGTGATGAGATGCTGAATCAAGTTCAGCATGACGAAATTATTACAACTTCTATTGATGAGATTCCTGCTTTCGCAGGAATTAAATAACCTCGAACAATTTACCTGGCAAAGGCCTAACAACACCTTTAAGCTCCATAGACAATAACAAACTGGCTACTTTGAAAATAGGTAACTCACAATTCATAGCAATGCTATCCAATTGCTGTTTTTCAATATCTTTCAAATAATTAAATATTAATTTTTCGGAAGCATCCAATTCAACAAAAAGTTGCTTTTGAACAACAGGTTTACTTACACCTTCAAGCTCCCAATTTAAAATATATGGCACATCTAAAGGTGTAGTTAACATGTGTGCTTTTTGATGCTTAATCAAATTATTACAACCTAAACTTTGACTATCGCCAATTCTTCCAGGCACGGCAAAAACATCACGATTATAGGAATTAGCAATATCGGCAGTAACAAGACTTCCGCCTTTTTCAGCAGACTCAATAACTATGGTAGCCGAACTCAATCCAGCGATAACACGGTTACGTTTCAAAAAGTTATTCCTGTCAAAATTATCATTACTCCAAAAATCGGAGAGGAAGCCACCATTTTTTTCCATATCCACCATATACTTTTTATGGACTTTAGGATAAATTTGATTTAAACCATGAGCCAGACAGGCCACTGTTTGTAAATCGTGTTTCATGGCTGCTTTGTGTGCAGTAATATCGGTGCCATAAGCAAAACCAGAAACAATAATAGGGTTATAAACCGCCAGCTGCTCTATTAAATCTTCGCAAAAAGCAATACCATTTGTGGTAATTTTTCGAGTTCCTACTATGCTAATAATAGGTTGCTGTTTTAAATTAATATGTCCCGATTGGAATAATAAAATAGGCCCATCAATACAGTGTTTTAGTTTTTCAGGATAATCTTCAGCTTCAAAGTAGGATACTTTAATGTTATTCGATTTAATGAATTCAATTTCCTGTTCAGCATCCTTTAAATGATGTGATTTGTGTAATTCAGCCAGAATAACCTGACCAACACCATCAATTTTAAGTAGATTTTGCTTTTTTTCTTTTATAACACCTTCCGCAGAACCACAGTGTGCAATGAGTTTTTTAGCAGTAATATCACCAATATTAGGTACATGTTGCAAGGCAAGCGCATAAAGCAAATCGTTTTCTGTCATGCTATCTGTTTGATTTTTAATCTAAAATAAAATAATTTTCATTCTGTTAATAAATAGTTAAGCCTAAATTTCATCTAAACCTATAATTTTATAACTTTGAAATATGCAACTAGAAACATACATAAGCGATTTACTCTATAGATATGAGTGCGTTACCATTCCTGAATTTGGTGCTTTTTTAACAAAATCTGTATCGGCAACTATTAATGCGGATACAAATACCTTTCATGCTCCAAAAAAAGTATTATCTTTTAACGAGCAAATTCAGCAAAATGATGGTTTACTAGCACATTATATTGCCGATGTAGAAAAAATCCCTTTTGAAGTTGCAAACAAAAAAATAGCAAAGCGCGTTCGACTAATTAAATCTTATTTAACAGAAGGTGAAACCTTAACTTTTAAAAACATTGGTGACATTGTTCTTAATAATGAAGGTAAAATTTTATTCGAACCAACCTATCACTTGAATTACTTAACCGATGCTTTTGGTTTATCTCAGTTTTCTTCAAACGAAGTCGCTCGCGAAGTTTACAAGAAAGACGTTCAAAAAATTGAAAAAGTAGTTCCTATCGCTATTACTCCAGAAAAGCGTGAAGCTAAATCTTATTTAAAATATGCCGCTGTAGCTTTAATCGCCTTGACTTTAGGCGGATTTGGAGCTTCTAAATTTTACGTGAATCAAGTTGAAACACAAAATCAACTGGCACAAGAAGAAGCTACCAAACAGCTAGACACTAAAATTCAACAGGCTACTTTTAATCTTAATCCGCTTCCAGCAGTTACACTAAACGTCACGAAACAAACTGGAAACTATCACATTATTGCTGGCGCTTTTCGCGTTGAAGAAAATTGTGATAAAATTATTAAAGAGCTAAGAGCCGATGGTTTTAAAGCTAGAAAAATTGGCGTGAACAAATACGGTTTACATCAAGTGGTTTATGCCAGTTACGAAGACCGTTTAGAAGCTTCAAAAGCACTGCGCGACATTAAAAAATCGCACAATTCTAATGCTTGGATGTTAGTTCAACAATTGGATTAATTCCCTGCCCCGTATCCCTTTATATAATTTAATAATCATCCTTTTTCTATAGGTTGATTATTTTGATGTACACTCAATTTACTTTAGTAAGAAAATTAAATAGATAATTTTTTCATGCATTTACTTCATTTTCATCGAAAAAATTAACGATACCTTCACTTAACCCTAAAGAAGTTAAATCGAATCATCAATAATTGGTAAAAGTAAAAGAGCCCTTTAATAGGTGATGAAAAATCTCATAAATCGCAGTACCTTTGCGTTTTAATATTTTGATAATGAACGCTAAAGCACCTCAAGAATCTAGAACGATAATGACCGACTTGGTTTTACCAAGCGAAACGAACCCTTTAAATAACCTTTTTGGAGGCGAATTATTGGCTAGAATGGATCGCGCCGCCGCAATTTCTGCAAGACGCCATAGTCGTCGTATTGTCGTAACGGCCTCTGTGAACCATGTTGCTTTTAATAGTGCCGTACCACTAGGTAGTGTGGTTACTGTTGAAGCTAAAGTATCTCGGGCTTTTAGAACCTCAATGGAAGTGTTTATTGATGTATGGATTGAAGACCGCGAATCGGGTGCGCGCACCAAGGCTAACGAAGCCATTTACACTTTTGTAGCTGTTGATGAAACCGGACGTCCCGTAGCTGTTCCAGAATTACTTCCTGAAACCGACTTAGAAAAAGAACGTTTTGCTGCCGCTTTACGCCGTAAACAACTCAGTTTACTTTTAGCAGGAAAAATGAAACCTCAAGATGCTACCGAATTAAAAGCACTTTTTGAGTAAAAACCATAAAATTTACGAAGTAAAAAACCGAATCACTTAACGTGAAAGGTAGCAGTCTGGGTGCTCAAGCCTCGTGAGATTTGGCATTTCATTAAAAAGCGCCTTAGCAGTTTCAACGGGTATTTTTGTCGCGTATATACTAAGTTCCTGAAGCTTTGTAAGCTTAGTAAATCCCTCTGGAAAACTTACTATAGGACTGCCAGATAATACGAGTCGTGATAAATGACTCAAATTCTTAATAGCCTCAGGAATTGAAGTTATTCCCTGAGAGCTTATCGCTAATTCCTCTAAAGATTCTAATGCGCAGATACTTTCAGGAAATACTTTAAGCTGGGTTTGCGATACATTAAGTGAAGTAAGCTTAGTTAAACTAGAAACATCCTCTAAAAAAGAGCGTATTGGGTTTCTAAACAAATCCAAGGATTTTAAGTGTACCAGGTTTACCATTGCATTAGGAATGGTTGCTAATTGCCCATCATCTACTTTAAGTTGCACTAAGTTTTCTAAATTCCCTATAGTATCGGGCAACTTTGTAATGGGGTTTCCACCCATACTAAGAATTTTTAGATTACTAAGCGCCCCAATGGCTTCCGGTAATACTGTTAACTCATTGCCGTTAAGATATAATTCTTTTAAATTTGGTAAAGCACCAATCCACTCGGGTAAAGACGCTATTTTATTATTTTGAAGTGAAAGAATTTCTAAATTCAAACATGATTTAATTGCTGGATTAACCGCTTTTAATCTTTTACCATCCAAGTTCAATTCTATAAAATCAAGTGGCGCTTTAGAAATTTCTCTAATGGACGTGCTGGATTTTAACATAGGTTTTTTAGATTGAATTCATATAAAAATAAGCAATATTACCCTTTTATTAAACTTTAAAATTTAAATCACATCTTATAAATCCAACTTGCCGGATTTTTAGTTTCCCTACCTTTAGACAGAATAAAACTTAAAATCGTTTCACCATTACTTGGGTTAGTGGCTATCTCACCAATTTCTTGTTTTGTGGAGACTTTATCACCTTTCTTGACATAGACTTTCGATAAATTCTTATAAATCGTTAAATAATTACCATGACGAATCATCACAATAGGGTTCACGTGTTTCATTCTTAAAATCTCACTCACCTCACCGTTAAATACGGCACGTGCTTTAGCGCCTTTAGCAGTAGCAATACGCACACCATTACTTTTTATGGTTAATGAATTATCGATAGGGTGACGCTGCGTACCATAACGCAAACGTACGACCCCACGCTCAACAGGCCAAGGCAACTTCCCCCTATTCGCTATAAAGTTAGAAGCTAAAACCTTTTCTTCCGCCGTTAAGGCAAAACTTTTAGAACTTGCTTTTTTTCCTGCCTTAGCATTCGATTTTGCTATCGCTTCTTTAATTAAGCGGTCAATCTCTTTATCAATCTTAGCGGCTTCACGTTGTTTCTGCTTAATTTGAGAAGCATACATAGAAAGGTTCTTCTTTATAGATTGCATTAAAATCTGATGATCCTTACGCTCCTTTTCTAAAGATTTTTGAGTAATTCTATTCTCGGCAATCAAATTCTTTTTCTCTTCTTGCTGCTTTAATAGTGTCACATTAGTTTCTTGTAATTCTTCCGTTTTGGCTTTTATAAGTGCGCCTTGTTTCTTTTGGTAATTCGAGTATTGCTTGATGTACTGAATACGCTTATAGGCCTGTTTAAAGTTTTGTGAAGAAAGCAAAAACATAATACGACTTTGTTGATTCTTACTTTTATAAGATTTCACAATCATATCGGCGTAAGCTTCCTTAAGTTGCTTTAATTCTTCCCTTAGTTCGGTAATATGATTTTGATTGGCACTAATTTCTCGCGATAGTAAATTGGCTTGCTGGTTGGTAACTTTAATTAAATTAGAAAGGACATTAATCTTATAATTAAAATCTTCTATTAAGGACAACTCCGATTTCTCCTTCGTTTTATGTTCAGAACGCAATTCATTTATTTTCTGAATTTCCCTGCGCAACTCTTGGCGGCGTGACTCCAGCTGTTTTTGCTTATTATTTTGAGCAAAACCAATCGTACTGCAAATTAATGCAACGAATAAAAAAAGAGTTTTATATGAATTCACTATGTGCATTTACAGTTTTATTTTTTTAAATCCAGAAGGAATTTTAAACGGAAACCTAAAATCTTCATTTAAAGTGACATTCTTAAATTCTAAACCAATAATCGTTTCTTCGTTCGCTTCAACGGCCATCACTTTAATGCGCTCTGGTAGTCTTTGCTTATCAATCAATTGATACGATTCATAATCAACTTGTAAATGTCTAAATTCTGAAGGTTGTGAGATTTGCTGAGAAGTGACTTTGAAGTTTTTCGGACTTATCAAAAAGAAAATCTCAAATAAGGCACGTTGCTGTTTCGGGTTTACCACATACGAACCATCTGCAACAGAAGAACCATAGGTACTACTATTCAAACTAAAAATAGTTTCGCCAAACAATATATTCTGAACCTTCTCAAAATCAAGTTCGGTACCCAATAAATCACTTAAATATTCATAATCGCCATCAAAATAAGTATGATCCAACTTATTATAAAAGCCAACTCTTTCGGGTGTCACCATAGCTCGCACTACCGAAAAAGGGGCGTTAATCCATAGCACTTCATCCTTTTTTGCTCTTAAATTTACCGTGTACGTTTGGGATTTCTCAGCATGAGTAAAAGTGATTTTAAGTTTCGATTGTAGCGTTTTAAAATCTGAAGCTTGCTCCTTATTCGCCTTAATTAATTGCTTTGTAGACAATTTATAATTCACCTCGCCAGGTACAATTGTTTTCGCCGATTTACAATTAAACAGAAATAAAAAGACTAAACTTAAACTAAAATATAAGTGTTTACGCATTAATTTGAGGATTGTATTTGTTTCGCTTTATCACTAAACGTTTTCGCTTTAGCTGTATTGTTTAGCAAGGTATAAGCCTGACTCATTTGAACATAAAAATCGGCTTCCATTTTAGAATCTTCTATGATAAAATCTAAACCCATTTCTAAAGATTCCAGCGCAGCTTTAGGCGCATTCAGTTTATTAGAAGACACACCATTAACCAAATAAAATAATGGTTGTGAAGGGAATTTCTCCAAGGATTCGGCACTTAAAGCTCTCGCCTGTTCATAGTGTCCTAAATCAATATAGAGCAACATCACATTACGAAGCATATTAAAATTATTAGGCTCCAATCGTAATGCCGTTTCAAAGTGCGTTAACGCCTTTTCTTTATCTCCTTTAGCCAAATAATACTGCCCTAATTCCATAACAGTTTTACTAGTGTTGGAATCACTAACCAAAGCAGTCGCTTCCATTAAATCGGCTTCAAATTCGGGATGGGCTTTAACAAAGGTCATGAAATCTGTGAGCACTTTCATTTTAGTATCGGGCTTAATTTCATTGCTTTTTACCACAATTTTCATCGATTCAACAGCCTTAGCGGTTTCGTTATCGTCTAAGTAAAATTTGTACAAAGCCATATGTACTAACTGGGAATTCGGATTGATTTTAAGCAATTCCTTAGCCGTTTCAAAAGCCTTATCCTTTTCATTATTTTCGCTATAGCGGAAAATTAAAGCCAAATAATTAGATTCCTTCTCGGGGTTGTTCTCAACACGAGCTTCTAAATTTTCAATGCGATCTTTAGTATTCCCTGTGGCTTCATAAATTTTATTGCGCATGATATCACGACTCATTGTTGTGCCAAATTCAGCATCTAACGCGTCTAGTATCTTCAATGCATCATCATACTTTTCAGTACGTGCATATAAACCAGCCAAATCCTCCTTATAATCGGGATGATATTTAACCAATTGCTTTACTGTTTTTATAGCTTTATCATGTTCATTATGTGCGGCATAGTACCCGTATAGCTCATCTAAAAACCATTCGTTATCCGGATCCTTATCAACCGCTTTTTTTAAAGCATCTTCGGCAGCCCCGAAATTTTTAAGATGGTTATAGCACTTCCCCAATTCAAAATAAAGCACCGGAACCGATTTATCCATTTTGATACACTTTTTCAATGCTTCGGCCGCGCGATCGTAATTCTCGATACCTTTTTGCTTTAAGGCCTCATAAAAAAGTTCTTGAAATTCATCTTCATGATTACCCAAATCGTCATCAGGCTTTTTATTAAAATCTACTTGGGCATAACCAAAGCTCGGAAAAATTAATATTCCGAAGAGAAAATAAAATATGTAGATTTTGTGCTTCATTTTTAATATAGCAATTCGGTTTTCATTTGGGCGTTACCACAAGGGTCGGGATGTTATTTATCTTGAGCGCAGTCGAAAGACTATATCTTTTTACTTTTCAAGGCAAAAAGGATGCCGCTTCAATCCCTAACGCGGCTGTAACGTGTAATTCATAAGTATTACTTCTTGCATCAGTACAACTAACATTCATGAGATTCCCGCCTTCGCGGGAATTAATCTAATACAGAGTAATCCCCAATACTAATACTTGTAAACGCCCCGTTATATTTCACATGATTCCCAACCATAGCCTGCTCTAAATTAGCGTTTTTGATGCTCGTGTTGGTTTGAATCAAACTGTTTTTAATCGTTGAATTTTCAATCACACTATCTTTACCAATAGAAACAAAAGGGCCTACCGTAGCATTTTTAAGTACTACATTTTCACCAATAAAACAAGGTTCGATAATGTTCGCGTTGTCTAATGTCACAGAATCGGCAATTAACTGCTCGTCACCATCAGTCTTTAAAAAACCTAACATGCGTTCGTTGGTTTCAATAGTAATGGCCTTGTTTCCGCAGTCCATCCACTCATCCACAGTGCCTGTTTTAAAAACTTTACCTTCGGCCATCATGCGCTTTATACCATCATTAATTTGGTATTCGCCACCGTTCATAACGTTCTCATCTAGTATTTCTTGTAATTTCCCTTTTAAAACCGCAACATCTTTAAAGTAATAGATTCCAATAACGGCCTGATCACTCACAAAAGTTTCTGGTTTTTCAACAAGCTCAACAATTTCTTGATTGTGGTTTAATTTAACCACTCCATAAGCTTCCGGATTGGCAACTTGTTTGGTCCAAATTACGCTATCAGCCTCAGGATCTAAATCAAATTGCGCACGAATTAAGGTATCCGCGTAAGCGATTACTGCAGGTCCAGATAAAGAAGGTTCGGCACACATAATGGCGTGGCCTGTACCAAGTGGTTTATCCTGGCGGTAAATAGAAGCCTTGGCCCCTAAACCTTTAGCTAAATCTTCTAAACTAGAAACCACATCATCGCCAAACCAAGCCGGATCACCCAAAACAAAAGCAATTTCATCAATTGGTTGTTTTAAAACTTTAGCAATATCTTTTACCAAGCGGTGAACAATTGGTTGTCCAGCTACTGGAATTAATGGTTTTGGTACGGTTAAACTGTGCGGACGTAAACGTGAACCACGTCCTGCCATTGGTACTATTATTTTCATAAGCCCCTCTTAATCTCCCCACAGGGGAGAAACTATTATATTATTAAATTAATTTTTTATTTACTATATGCATAACGTGCGAGTTCCCCCTTCTGGGGGTTAGGGGGCCTATTTCACCCCAGTGCTTCCAAAACCACCTGCACCTCTGTCGGTATCGGTAAGTTCCTCAACTTGCTGCCATTCGGCACGTTCGTGTTTCGCGATTACCATTTGTGCAATTCGCTCACCGTTATTCACTGTAAAATTCTCATGGGATAGGTTTACTAAAATCACACCTATTTCACCTCTATAATCTGCATCGATAGTCCCTGGCGCATTAAGTACTGTTATGCCTTTTTTAGCCGCTAAACCACTTCTAGGGCGCACTTGGGCTTCAATACCAACTGGTAATTCTATAAATAAACCAGTACCCACAACGGTACGCTCTAAAGGTTTCAAAACTCTAGATTCTGATAAATTTGCTCTTAAATCCATCCCTGCCGACGCCAAAGTTTCATAGTTTGGTAAATCGTGTTGAGATTTGTTTATAATTTTAATTTGCATGCTTTTTAATTAATAGTTGCCTGATAAATTTCTGTTCAGAATAAATTACAATACCCAAAAATACAATTAACATGGAAATTCCGATGCTATAATTACCCCGAAATTGATAGAATGACAGCAATGAAAGACCGATAGATGCTCCCAGGTACCACCCTATTTTCTTTAAATTATATGGAATTGGATAATATTTTCTTCCGAAGTAAAACGATAAAAGCATCATTGAGGCATACGCGGCTAAAGTCGCAATTGCAGAACCTTTATAACCTATAGTTGGAATGAGCCAAAAGTTTAATACTAAGGTGACCAAAGCTCCAAAAATAGAAATATAGGCCCCAAACCTTGTGCGGTCTGTAATTTTATACCAAACAGACAAGTTGTGATAAATACCTAAGCAAAAGTTAGCGATAAGTATAAGTGGTACGATCCACATGGCTTCCCAATACCCTTGCCCTCTAACTATAATAATTTTCAATATATCAACAAATACAATGGCACCTAATAGAATTATAGAACCAAAAATGACAAAAAACTCTAAAATTAAGGCATAATTTTTTTGAGGGTCTTTGGCTTTTGCATGACTGAAGAAAAAAGGCTCTATACCTAATCTATAGGCTGTAGCAAAGAGGGTCATAAACAATGCCAATTTATAACAGGCCGAATACAAACCAATTTGAGTTTTTGCAATATCTGCCGGTAATAAATGATTTAATAAAATTCTATCGAATGTTTCATTAATGGAAAAAGCAACACCAGCAATTAATACTGGAACCGCATACTTCATCATCTTTTTCCACAAGGTGACGTCAAATCTGTATTTTACCCGAGTATAAAATGGCAACATGATTAAAAGCGTAATACCACTGGCTATAACGTTCGCAATTAGAATATAACTCACACCAAAATTTGGAACATAAAGACTTTCAAAAATTACGCCTCGTGACACTAAATTTTTCAAGGCCAATAGAAAGAATAAATTCAATCCAATATTCACCATGACATTAAAAATCTTTATCAAAGCATAACGCATGGGTTGTTCATTTGCTCTTAACCAAGCGAATGGAATAATGACCAAGGCATCTAAAAGCAAAATCCAAAATACATATTTAAGATACTGTACCTTAACATCGATGAGATTGGCGATATAATCTTTAAACAAGAACGCCAGAGCAAAAAACCCTATAGAACTAATGATGAGTGATACTGCAACCGTACTCGTCACCTTATCTTGATCTTCTTCCTTATTAAAAAACCGAAAAAAAGCAGTTTCCATGCCGTAAGCCAAAATAACATTGAAAAGCACGAAATAGGAGAAAATTACAGATACTTCACCATACTCGGCAACAGAGGAAAGCACGCCTTTTGTAGTATATAGAGGTACTAATAAAAAGCTTAGCATTCGAGGTAAAACCGTAGCTAAACCATAAATAAATGTTTGTTTGAATAAATTTTTAAGTGCGCCCAAGTATGTCCTGTTAGTTGTGTTAAAAGTACGTTTTTAGAAAACGTAAAACAAAGAATAGTTTGTGTTGTCTGTAATTCTCTAAAAATAGAAAAGCCCCACTAAAAGTGAGGCTTTTTATTCTTGCGTTACGAAATCACTTTCGTTACAAATTTTTAATTATTTAAGGCTTCTGCACCACCAACAATCTCAAGGATTTCGTTAGTAATAGCTGCTTGACGTGCTTTATTGTACGTTAATTTAAGTTGATCTCTTAATTCGGTCGCATTATCGGTTGCCTTATGCATTGCTGTCATACGTGCACCGTGCTCACTAGCAAATGAATCTCTAATACCTCCGTATAATTGAGTTTTTAAAGACTTTGGTATTAACTGATCAATAATCTCAAGCTGAGAAGGTTCAAAAATGTAAAAAGTATCGCTTGTATCTTCAGTTTCCACTGGAACAATTGGCAAAAACTGTTCGGTCGTTACAATTTGAGTTGCTGCATTTTTGAATTTATTATATACAATTTCAATTTTATCAAACTCACCTTCAACGAATTTCTCCATTAAAGATTCTGCAATTACAGCAACGTTATCAAAAGTTAAATCGTCATAAAGATCACTTTCATTTGCAATTACTTTATTGGTTTTTTTGAAAGCATCATTAGCTTTTTTACCAATTGCTAAATACGAAACCTCTTGGTTAGCATATTTTTCAGAAGTCAATTTATTAACTTCTTTAATAATATTTGCATTGAAAGCTCCTGCTAAACCTCTATTAGACGTTATTGCAACAATAAGTACTTTCTTTAACTCACGTACTTCAGAATATTTGCTTTCAGAATCTGCATCTAGAGTAGCACTTAAACCTTGTAAAAGTTCAGTAAGCTTATCTGAATACGGACGCATTCCTGTAATAGCATCTTGGGCTTTCTTTAACTTCGCAGCCGATACCATTTTCATGGCACTGGTAATCTGCATCGTTGAAGATACCGATGATATTCTGTTACGTATTTCTTTTAAATTTGCCATTTTTTCCTCTCCTAACCTCTCCAAAGGAGAGGGATTGATTCGTTAAAATATGAAATTCCCGTTTCTATATTCTCCCCTCTGGGGAGATTAAGAGGGGCTTACCCTTTATACTGTGCTGATAAATCTTTTGCTACAGCTGTTAATGTATCTGTAACTTCATCAGTTAATTTTCCTGCTTTTAAAGTTGCTAAGATATCACTATGCTTAGACCCTAATAACTCTAGGTAGTTTCTTTCGAATTCTTTTACCTTTTCAACAGGCACATCTCTCAATAAGTTTTTAGATCCTGCATAGATAATGGCTACTTGATCTTCCACTCTAAATGGATCGTTTTGTGCTTGTTTTAAGATTTCAACGTTACGTTTACCTTTGTTAATTACGTTTAAAGTAACAGCATCTAAATCTGAACCAAACTTCGCGAAAGCTTCTAACTCACGGAACTGCGCTTGATCTAATTTTAAAGTACCAGATACTTTTTTCATAGATTTAATCTGTGCGTTACCACCAACACGAGATACCGAAATACCTACGTTAATTGCTGGACGTACACCAGAGTTGAATAAATCTCCATCTAAGAAAATTTGTCCATCGGTAATCGAAATTACGTTTGTTGGAATATAGGCCGAAACATCTCCTGCTTGTGTTTCAATAATTGGTAAAGCAGTTAAAGAACCACCACCTTTTACTAAAGTTTTTAACGAATCTGGAAGATCGTTCATGTCTTTAGCAATTTCATCATTGTTAATCACTTTTGCAGCACGCTCTAATAAACGCGAGTGTAAGTAGAAAACATCACCTGGATACGCCTCACGTCCTGGTGGACGACGTAATAATAAAGATACCTCACGGTAAGCAACAGCTTGTTTTGATAAATCATCAAATACAATTAAAGCTGGACGACCAGTATCTCTAAAATATTCACCAATAGCAGCACCTGCAAAAGGAGCATATACTTGCATTGGAGCAGGGTCTGATGCGTTTGCTGCAACAATAGTAGTATAAGCTAAGGCGCCTTTTTCTTCTAATGTTTTAGCAATTAAAGCTACTGTTGATGCTTTTTGACCAACGGCAACATATATACAATATACAGGCTCACCTGCATCGTAAAATTCTTTTTGATTTAAGATGGTATCAATACAAACTGCTGTTTTTCCAGTTTGACGGTCACCAATAACCAACTCACGTTGACCACGACCTACAGGAATCATCGCATCGATAGATTTAATACCAGTTTGTAATGGCTCGGTTACAGGCTCACGGAAAATAACACCAGGCGCTTTACGCTCAAGTGGCATTTCGTAAGTTTCACCAGTAATAGGACCTTTACCATCAATTGGTGTTCCTAAAGTATCAACAACACGACCTACAATACCTTCACCTACATTAATAGAAGCAATACGGTTAGTACGTTTTACTGTAGAACCTTCTTTTACACCTACTGATTCACCTAAAAGTACGATACCAACGTTATCTTCTTCTAGATTAAGTACAATACCTTCTAACCCGCCTTCGAATTCTACTAACTCACCATACTGTGCGTTAGATAATCCGTAAGCACGTACAATACCATCACCTACAGTTAATACAGTTCCTACTTCATCTAATGAAGCGCCTGCCTCAAAACCTGAAAGTTGTTTTTCTAAGATTGCTGATATTTCAGCTGGTTTTACTTCTGCCATCTTTGTTTAGTATTAGACTTTAGACATTCAATGCTTAGCGCAGTGCTATCTAAAAACTTTTAATTTAATGTAAATTCTCTTTTTAAATTATTTAACTGATTTGCAACACTTGCGTTGTACTGCACATCACCTACACGTAAAATGAAACCACCAATAATGCTTTCATCAATAATATTTTCAAGGTCAACTTGTTTCCCTGAAATTTCTTTAGCTTTTGCTAAAACCTTCTGTTCTAAATCTGCCGATAATGCCACTGCTGTAGTAACCGTTGCATGCTCAATACCTTGAGACTCATCGAATAATTGATTGTATTTAGAAGCGACATTTTCAAAAATGTTGATTCTGTTATTTTCAATTAATAAATCTATTAAGTTTGAAGTGATTATGTTCACCCCATTAAATACTTCTAATAATACAGATTTTTTTACTGAAGAAGGTACTACAGGACTTTGAAGCATTTCGCTTAAGTCTTTACTATCTGCAATCGTATTAGTAATTAGCTTCATATCCTCCCCTACCACTTGGGCAACGTTTTGATTTAATGCTACATTTAATACTGCTTTCGCATAACGTATTGCTGCTCTTGCTCCTGCCATTATAATATTAGTTTAATGATTTTTCAGCTAACATAGACTCAACCAATTGTAATTGCTTGTCTTTGCTAGATAATTCAGTACGCACTACTTTTTCAGCGATCTCTAAAGATAAATCGGCTACTTGCTTTTTAAGCTCTACCATAGCAGATTTCTTTTCGCTTTCAATAGCTACTTGTGCTTGCTCAATCATTATATTGGCTTGAGTTTGCGCTTCATCTTTTGCGTCTTCAATCATTTTATTTTTGATATCACGTGCGTCTTTTAATAAAGTCTCACGCTCTACTCTTGCGTCTTGTAATAACTTTTCGTTATCCGCCTGAAGATTTTGTAACTCTAATTTTGCATTTTGTGCAGCATCTAAAGCGTCTTTAATACCATCTTCTCTAGTCTGTAAAGACTCTAAAATAGGTTTCCAAGCAAATTTTCTCATTAATACAATTAAGATTAATAAAATAATGGCTTGCATAAAAAACAATCCTGGCGAAAAATCATTTAACAACTGATCCATGTGTAACTATATAAAAAGTTTTACTTCTGTTTTTTTTGTTTAATTTAAAAACAGCTTCTGTAACCAACCGTTACAGAATGCTGTTTTTGCTTTGTCTCTTGCAGGAATTATTTACCTAAGATTAACGCACCGAATGCTAAACCTTCTAATAAAGCTCCAATGATGATCATCGCAGTTTGGATTTTTCCAGCTGCTTCAGGTTGACGAGCAATACCTTCCATTGCTTTACCACCAATTTGACCTAAACCGATACCTCCACCGATTACGATTAATCCTGCTCCAATTAAATTGTACATACTAATTGATTTTTAAAATATTAATTAAACAAATTCTTATTAATGATGGTCATGTTCTTCAACAGCCATACCTATAAATAACGATGATAACATCGTGAAAATAAATGCTTGTAAAAACGCTACTAAGATCTCAATTACCATAATAAATAATGATAATACTAAAGACATCCCTGTAGACCCTACTGGCCCAAACGCTTCTTTCATTGTTATCATTAAAGCAATTAAACTCATGACTACGAAGTGACCAGCTGTAATGTTGGCGAACAAACGAATTAATAATGAGAATGGCTTAATAACGATAAATCCTACGAGCTCAATAACAGCTAAAATTGGTCTTAATATTACTGGTACGCCTGGCATCCATAAGGTGTGTGCCCAGAAATCTTTACTACCACTAAACATATAAATAACTACAGTAAAAATAGCTAAACATGCTGTTACTGCTATTTGTCCTGTTACGTTAAACCCAAGTGGTGTTAACCCTAATAAGTTTAATATCCAGATAAAGAAAAACACGGTTAATAAAAACGACATGAATTTTCTATATTTTTTCTCTCCAATATTCGGACGTGCAATTTCATCACGTACATAGATAACTAGTGGCTCTAAAACTCTAGAAAAACCAGTTGGAATAGCGCCTTTTTTGTATCCTCTTGCTAGAGCAACAAAACCTAGAAGCATTAACAGTCCAGTTAACAACATACCAAATACACTCTTAGTTATTGAAAAGTCTAATACTTTATGTGCATTTTCTGCATGGTGATGATCATCAAAAACAACAGCATCGGCTCCTGCTTCTAATTCGTATATTTTACTATGGATTTTAGTTAATGCAACACCACCTTTATTTACGATAACTTGACCGTTATCATTGTGGTGAAATTCTGAAGACATAAATGTTTTTAATCCTGCACTTGTCCAAACAATTACCGGTAACGGGAAACCGATATGGGCTCCTGTTTCGTTATTTGTATATAAATGAAAATCGTGAGAATCCTTTAAGTGATGCGCAATATATGCATTAATTTCATCTGGAGTATCTACTTTATTCCCTCCTGCCTCTTCGTGTTGGTTATCATGCTCTCCGCTATTTGCAAAGGTCGAAACTGAAGTCATCAATAAAACTAAAATTGCAATAAACTTGGTAGTTTGTTTTACTAGCATCATATTTTTATAAACTAATGAAATTACGCTCTCTAAAATTTTGTGCAAATGTACACAATAATTTAAAAAGGCAAACTCTTTTTTTCATTTAGTGTTTATACTTATAAAAATTTAACGATTTTTAGATTCAAGGCGCTTATCTTTGGTTATTTAACAATCGAGCAACTGCAACAGCTTCGGCTATTAAAAACAGGAATAATGGCAGTACTAAAGCCAACCTTTCCACCTTTGTTAAAGCATCATTTTCCAACACTGAATTTTTAAAAATAAATACAAAAATTCCTATTTTTAAAAGCATAAGCGCGAGGTAGGCATATCCTGCTTGATTTGGAACCATACTTGCAACGCCTTCTATACTTATATAAACAACAAGTGCCGCTATGGCGTGATACAAATACACATGCCACAATTCGAAGGCCATAGCTTGTTTTATAAAATAACTATGAGCGGTATATGAAATAGCAAAAAGCAAAAAAATGCTTAATGTAAAAATGAGGATTCTTTTAATCATTATTATTGGTGATATTAAGAACTTGTCTAATAACAGAAAACATTGCTAGAAATACAGCTAGCAATGTTATTATTTTATAATACAACTGGTTTGTGTTTCCTGTTTTAGAATCCACCCACGCACCTAAAACACTTCCTAAATAGATTGTTAAACCCATTTGAAGTGCGATAGTGGTAAACCTGATATATTTATTAAGCTGATTTTTCGGCTTTTCCTTTTTGTTGTCCATGGTTAGATCCTACTCCCGTTCCATTCATGGAACAGGTTACATTAAAAGTTGCTCCAGGTTCTACTGCTAATTTTCCAGAAACGACCTCACCTTCAATTTGAGCTGAAGATTTCAAGGTTAAAGTTCCCGATAAGGTTAATTTACCAGAGAAACTCCCTTCAAAATAAGCATCTGTTCCATCTAAGGTCCCTTTTATTAATCCTGTTTTACCCACAACCACTTTACCTGTGGTTTTAATATTGCCTTCAATCGTGCCATCAATTCTAAAATCGCCTTCGCTACTTAAGTCTCCAACTATTACTGTACCTTGAGCTATTAAATTTTGACTTGATCCACTTTCTGCCATGCTTTTTTCTTTTTTATTATCTGAGAACATAATCGGTTAATTTTTATTTATTGTAGAGATTCAAATAGGCATCCAAATTTTTATGAATTTGAATGATTTGATAATTTGTAGATGATACTACAAAATAAGGGGCTTTTATTTTTTTCTTGTCTTTACTAAGTAAAATCTGATCGAATGTTTCGGCTACTTGCTTTGAATTTAAACCATGTACGACCACAAGGGAAGTGTTAGGGTTATAGACATCTACTGAAGACTTTAAAACATAGTAATAACGTATGTTTTTCAAAACTTCATCTAATGTTTTTTTAAATTTTAAAATGGTTTCCTTTTCAGCATCCTTGAACTGAAAGACAACTTTATAATTTTCTGAAACACCATCTTCGGCCTCAACAAAATTTGTCGCTGCTAATTTAGGTAAAACATTTTTTACAATATGCCTAGCCTGCTTTCCTTCGTCGGTATTCGCATAGGTAACGGCAACACGTTTTACACCTTCGCTATAAGCCTCGAAACCATAAAGCCTACCAGAGGCTGTTGCTTTTAATAATTCAAACTTTGCAACAATAGCATCGCCATCAAAACGGTTAATATATTCGTCACATTTTGAAATAACGGCTTCGTATTCTTGATTCTCGTGCTGAATATAAAGTGCTTCATACAAATTCTGAGGACTATTTTCATCTTCGGAAACCAGTTCTGGGTGCTCCAAAATATGTGCATATCGCGAATCAGGATAATTTGAAATAATATCGCTTTTGGCTATTTCGGCTTCATCATCTTGCCCCAACAACTCATAAATTTTATATAAGTTGTATTTTGAAGGCAACACCAAACGTTCTTCCGGCTTGCGTTCTAATAAATTCTGAAATTTATCTTTAGACAACTCATACTCTTTAAATTTCTCCTTATAAATTAAGCCTAGTTGATAGTAAGCATAATTACGTTCTTTGGAAATACTATCAATTACTTTTTGGTCGGAAGGAATTTGAGAAATATAAAATTCAGGATCAAATCTTTGTTCATCAGTCGCTGTATCTGCAACATCAATAGGATCAATAATTGCGGCCGAGCTAGCAACTCCACGGCTAGACCAACGCCAATCATCTTCCAAGGTTCTATCGCCCCAAGTTTTAACAAACTCATTCTTACCGTAAGCAACAGTAGTTGGGTTATAGAAATAAAACAAAACGGCTTGCCCAGGGGTCCCTGTTCGTACTTGTCCGCTCAATTGATTATTAACCGTTGCTAAACCCGTATTTCGACTAGCAGCTTCTGCCTTGGCTTTAGCCTCCTCATCTTTACGTTTTAATTCGGCAACATATTCACTAAAATACACCTTACGATTGCCATCGGGCATATTTACTAAATTTATGATACTATCATCGACTTTAGCAATACCTTCATATAAAATAACATCTTTTAAGTTATCGCGTTTTCTTTTCATCAATCGAAAAGGCTTGGAGTTAGAAGTCATGTTAGTCATTGTACTGTCGTAATACAAACCAGCTTTGGCATAGACAGAATTATCAAAAAATAGATCACCTAGAATCTCATAATTTCGAGAGTTTAAATAAGTATCATTTGATTGTGTTCGTAACGATTTATTATAATATTTAATAGCTAAAGATTCGTTGCCATTCTTTTGATGATATAGACCAATTTGATGATAAATTTTATCTAAATACGGGCGATTTTCCCTGTTTTCCTCAATTTTGGTAAGTAATTCGGTAGTTTCAAGCCTATTACCATTTTCATGATCAAAATTATTAATTTTACCGAGCTGAGCCGCAATCCTATAAATTCTTGGTGTTTTGCGATTAAGCGCTATAACCTTATCGAAAGCGAAATTAGCACTGTCTCTTTTCCCTAACTGGTTGTATAATTGCCCTTGAATAATACGATAACGCCCACGTTCATCATGATTTTTCGTGGCTCGTGCAGCAATATCTAATTGGGTAATGGCGGTATCAATAGATTTTGTATTAATATAAGCCTGAGCTAAAGTGGAAGTGGCATCGGCAAGATCTTGACCTTCAATATCGGCATATCTTAATAAACGCTTTAAGTTTAAAATAGCCAATTCGTTATTATCTAAACGCATATTAGTTTTTTCACGCCAGATTTTTGCTTGGTTTATTTTATCGCTTGCCGCGTATTTGTAAAGAATATAGTTAAACGCTTCTAAAGCAGGAATAAACCGTTGATCGAAATATCTGGCTTTTCCCAAAAGAAGATATGCTTCATCGATTTGCGGATTCCTTTCTTTACCATCGATATCCATCCCGTGCTTTTGTATGGCTTTCGCGGCCTTCTCTTCAGCAATGTTAAAATTTTCATTTCTGGATTGCCCAGGAAGCAAAATATCCTCGGTAATTTGCATGCGCTCTACAGGAAGCACCTCCCAGTAGTTGTCAAAATAAGCGTCATTTAGTGTGGATTTACCATCTTCCAATGCATTGTAACCGTTAAAAAGCGGATTGTATTCGGCTGTAACGGCGTGGAAATTTCTACTAATGAATTTGTCTTTTTTTCTCGAACAACTTAACGCGAATAACGCAGAAAAGGCACAAGTTGCTAAGACTTTAAAATATGTGTTCAACGTTGGTTTTTTTAGTCTAAAATAATAACTACAAAGACTTGCTATTATTATATATAGTGGTAAAAATAAGCAACTTTTTGAATTAACCTAACTATTGAACCGACAAATTGGCTATTACGCAGCGATGCACTGAAACGACACAGAGGTACACTGAAATTTTTAGACACAGATTTACACAACGCGAAAATACCAGAAACTTTGCAACCGCTGTGTTACTGATCGTAACCCCAAATAACTAAACCGAAAGTGTTTCAGAAAAATGAGCCTCGAGTGCTTTTAAGGTCTCTGTATTGGTTTCTATATCTTTCACAATTTCACCTTTTTCTAACACCACAATACGCTCACAAACATCGGTAACATGCAATAAATCATGACTAGAAATCAACACCGTAACACCTTTGGTTTCGGCTAAATCTTTAATAATCCCTTTTAACCTAATTTGCGTTGAAGGGTCTAAATTCGCGAATGGCTCGTCCAGAATAATAACTTCAGGATTCCCTATTAAAGCGGCCACAATACCTACTTTTTTCTGGTTTCCTTTACTTAAATCCCGTAAATATTTCTTTTTCCCTAATATTTCATCATGAAAGAAGTCTTTAAACTGAAGCAGTAAGGCGTTTACATCGGCCCTATTTTGCCCACGTAAATCACCAATAAAATAAAAATATTCTTCGGGGGTTAAATAACCTATAAGAAAGCTTTCATCAATAAATGAGGACGTAAACGGTTTCCACGATTCGCTTTTGTTAACTTGAACATCGTTATTTTTTATAAATCCTGTTGTTGGCTGAATTAAATCGAGCAACAAACTAAAATAAGTGGTTTTACCAGCACCGTTGTTACCCACTAAACCGAAACTCTGGCCCTTCGGGATTTCTAAAGATTCTATATTTAATACCTGATTTCCAGAATATTTCTTTGATAATTTAGAAGTTGTAATCATAATTTTAATTAGTTGTCTTGCTCGAAAGCATGAATCATTGTGTATTTAGAATTTTGATATTTAGTTGTGATGGTTACCATGATTTTCTTATGAAAAACAATACCCATCACCCCTAATAATGCGAGTACCGCACAAGCAATTTCAAAACTTGTAAAGTAACTTAAAGTTGCAAATAAAACCATAGGCACAACAAGCAATGGAATACCTATAAGCCATTGCATTGCCCCTGTTCCTTGATAATTAAAAGCTGCTTTTTTATCCAAATCAATTTTTTTTCTATTAAAAGACCCGCCATAAAGCATGACGTGTGTATTAACACCAACATTATAAATGGCTGCAACGAAGTGTGCCAAAAGAATTTTCCAACCAAAATAAACGTAGGGAATTCCAAGAACAAAAAGAATAACAACACTAGCGGCCATTAATGTGAATTTCGATTTTAAATATTGCTCGTATTTTATATTCTGACTCATTAAAAGTTTATAATAACTGGCATCCCAAGCTGGAATAAACTGACCAAAATTGATTAAAAAACTTCCAGTTGAAAACACGCCTATGAAAATGTAAAACCACGGCATCCCCAGATACTTACCATTCGAGTAGAAAAACAGACCATAAAGCAAGCCAAAAAACAGCATCCAAACAGAAGATTTTGTTCTTTTATTTCGCCAAATAAGCTTCAAATCTAATTGCAAAAATGGTGCGATATCTCCGAAATTATTGGTCCATTCTAAATTTGAAGTCTTGACCTCTTCTACCTTGTTTTTGAGACTACTATCTAGAAATAATTTTTGGCGCAGCATCTTAAAATTAACCAGATACAAACCCACTAAAACCAAAATAGGGGCCACTATAAAAACGGGGTTCTCGAAAATAGCCGTAAATCCCTTTCCGAAAGCACTAGAAATCGATAAAATATTGAAATAATCTAACGCAAATAGACCACCTGAAATAGCAATTATGGGAAGTGCAGATAACTCGTTTTCCGAAGTTACACTTTCAATAATAAAATTTAAAAAATTCACAACGAGTGTTACCAAAAACAGAGAGAACATCCAAGTGATTACATAAGTAACAGCAAACCCACCTTTTACAATTAAAATAATTCCAAAAGGTATTATAGCAAAAAGAGGTAAAAAATTGAAGAATGAAAGTACAGATTTACCTAAAACAAAATTTACAATTTTACTTCTTTTAATTGGTAAAGTCAACAATGGTTTTACAGACATTACTGGTAATTTCTGGAAGAAAAACCGAACTACCAAATCGCCTAAAACCCAATAAAACAAATAACTATTAACAATCAACAACGGGTTTTTATCTGGAAACTCTTCAGTTAAAACAAAATAGCCCGACACCCCAAGACCTAAAAAGATTACAATAAAATATAAGGCAATAAATGCCATAAATATTTTTAAGCCTAAGCTTTTACCAAAACTAGCGGATCTAAAAAAAGACTTCCACTCTAAATTAAAAAAAACTTTAATCATTACCATTGGTACTTTTGTGCTAAACGTTGCACCTTTACAGCAAAACCTTTACCTAATTCTATTCCTTTTTGAGTCATTTTCAATTGCTTAGAAGTGAATTTTTTTCCAATTGGAGAATTATAAAACGCCAACAATTCCTTTATTTCTGCTTGCGTAAACTCTTCCATATACAAA
>NZ_JAHKPD010000018.1:267205-596905 GCF_018860245.1 Pseudotamlana agarivorans | reverse complement strand
TTCCCAACACCCTGTAACTGGTTCCGCTTCTTGGCTTCCTGTAACCTCCCAAGTACAAGTTGTATCATTAAAAGTTGCAGTTTCCCAACATTCTGTAACTGGTTCCGCTTCTTGGGTTCCTGTTACCTCCCAAGTACAAGTCGTGTTATTAAATGTTGCGGTTTCCCAACATTCTGTAACTGGTTCCGCTTCTTGGGTCCCTGTTACCTCCCAAGTACAAGTCGTATCATTAAAAGTTGCAGTTTCCCAACATTCTGTAATTGGTTCCGCTTCTTGGCTTCCTGTAACCTCCCAAGTACAAGTTGTATCATTAAAAGTTGCAGTTTCCCAACATTCTGTAACTGGTTCCGCTTCTTGTGTTCCTGTTACCTCCCAAGTACAGGTTGTATTATTAAATGTTGCGGTCTCCCAACATTCTATAGCAGGCTGCGTTTCTTGAGTTCCTGTAACGTCCCAAGTACAAGTTGTATCATTAAAAGTTGCAGTTTCCCAACATTCTGTAACTGGCTCCGCTTCTTGTGTTCCTGTTACCTCCCATGAACAAGTCGTGTTATTAAATGTTGCGATTTCCCAACACTCAGTAACTGGTTCCGCTTCTTGAGTTCCTGTAACGTCCCAAGTACAAGTTGTATCATTAAATGTTGCGGTCTCCCAGCATTCTGTAACTGGTTCCGCTTCTTGGGTTCCTGTTACCTCCCAAGTACAGGTTGTATTATTAAATGTTGCGGTCTCCCAACATTCTGTAACTGGTTCCGCTTCTTGTGTTCCTGTTACCTCCCAAGTACAGGTTGTATCATTAAATGTTGCGATTTCCCAACACTCAGTAACTGGTTCCGCTTCTTGAGTTCCTGTAACGTCCCAAGTACAAGTTGTATCATTAAAAGTTGCAGTTTCCCAACATTCTGTAACTGGCTCCGCTTCTTGTGTTCCTGTTACCTCCCAAGTACAAGTCGTGTTATTAAATGTTGCGATTTCCCAACACTCAGTAACTGGTTCCGCTTCTTGAGTTCCTGTAACGTCCCAAGTACAAGTTGTATCATTAAAAGTTGCAGTTTCCCAACATTCTGTAACTGGTTTTGCTTCTTGGGTTCCTGTTACCTCCCAAGTACAGGTTGTATTATTAAATGTTGCGGTCTCCCAACATTCTGTAACTGGTTCCGCTTCTTGTGTTCCTGTTACCTCCCAAGTACAGGTTGTATTATTAAATGTTGCGGTCTCCCAACATTCTGTAACTGGTTCCGCTTCTTGTGTTCCTGTTACCTCCCATGAACAAGTCGTGTTATTAAAAGTCGCTATCTCCCAACATTCTGTAACTGGTTCCGCTTCTTGGGTCCCTGTTACCTCCCAAGTACAAGTCATATCATTAAAAGTTGCAGTTTCCCAACATTCTGTAATTGGTTCCGCTTCTTGGCTTCCTGTAACCTCCCAAGTACAAGTTGTATCATTAAAAGTTGCAGTTTCCCAACATTCTATGGCAGGCTGCGGATCTTGTGTAACAACAACATTAATGTTACGGGTTGCACTACAACCAGAAGCTATTGAAGTAACTTCTACAGTATAATCACCATCTGTATCTACAATTAATGTTTGGTTTGTTTCAGCTGGAGAAATGACCGTACCACCCTTTGACCATTCATAAGTGTAATCCGTTTCTGGACTTCCATCAGATATTCCAGCGTCTAGAGTGGTCGTTGACCCAGAGCATATTGCAACATCTTCACTCCCATCT
The DNA here is from genome assembly GCF_018860245.1 of Pseudotamlana agarivorans. GTDB lineage: Bacteria > Bacteroidota > Bacteroidia > Flavobacteriales > Flavobacteriaceae > Pseudotamlana > Pseudotamlana agarivorans_A. The sequence continues at coordinate 595,176 of NZ_JAHKPD010000018.1, read as the reverse complement.
GTATTCGTTCTTATCTTTGGCAAAGCATTCACTTTAAAATCTATAGTTCCTGTGGTAAAACATGAGGTGTTTGAATTTGATTCTATACGAACGTTAACTGTTCGCGTTCCTGTATTAAAGGGGTTAGTTAATGAAAGCGGTAGTCCGTTTTCATCTGTATAACTAATAGTCATACCTGTTTGACCATTTAGTAAAGTACTTTCAAAAGTTGAAGTATCAAAAGGATACAATCCGTCTTGAACTAACGGATCACCCTCGTCATCACATGTTGTAGTTAAAGTTGATGGTATTAGGAATATTTGTACATCTACCGCTTGAACCTCATAGTCTAAAGACGAAGTTATACCATTTACTAAAAAATCTAATCTGTATTTTTGGCTAAATTCAGTAGCTGTAATTTGTATCTCCCCGTTAGTTGCTCCAGGAATTGCTTCATAAGTATTAGTAATTGTATTCAGTTTATACCATTGCAGTCCTGATATCCCTGTAAACTCGAAAATAGGAAATGAATTTCTATCTTGACTATCATTAGGAGCATCGTTCCAATTTATCCCATTATTTTTAAAATCGAATTGACCATAGTCTTCATCATTGATACCTCCAACTTCATATAATTGATAAGGGGGGGCTAAGCTTGGCGCATCTCTATAATCATTTGGTTCAGCGGCACTCCAATTGGTATACCCTATTGGCGTTCCATCAATCCAATACCAACCGGTTTGATTGACAGTATCATCAAAATTTACAGCACTTGCATATTGTTTTAAACCCAGCCAAAAAGCGTTAGCATCGCTAGGATCTGCAAGGCCTAAATTCGTTAACGCATTAAATACAAAACTTTCTTCCGAAGTATCATTTATGATATACATCGAAGCTCCCGGAATAGCATTTATTAAAGTATAAGCATCCTCCCAAGACATTTTATCTTCTTTCACAAAATAACTCGAGTCATCATAATCTGTAATTTTTGTTAATTCCAAACCAATACCATTTGTATTTTCAAGTTCAAATTGCTCGTTTGTCAAGAGATCCTTTGCTTTTATAGTAACCTGTTCTCCTAAACACACATCATTGGGTTTATCAGCTTCAAGCGAAGGAGAGACTTCATAGACAATAGTTTGTAAACGAGTTCCAATCCCTGCTGCTGGTATAGTTTCGAGATAATAAATTTGCCCGCTTACAAGGGGTTCTGTAGGAAGTAATAAATTACCTCCGCTAGGCGCATCATACCAAGTTGCAGTAGCAGCAGTAGGCAAGTCAATAACAATTAAATCATTAACAGTAAAGATTTTTGTAGGTGTGTTTTGATAGGTAAATGTTAATTCTACTTTGACATCTTGGGACCAGATGCAAACAGGTATTAATAAAAAAAAGACATATAAAAATATCTTTTTTAAGTTAAATTTAATCATGGTAGTAGGTTTAGTTTGTTGGATTTGTCAGCAAAAAAATGTAGATTTTAATTATAAAATATAGACGTAAAAACTTATACGCATTAATACTTTACACTCAAAATTTAAAACATTAAGATGTTATCCTTCCAAAACTACTTAGATTTCAGGGTAGATGAAAAACTAGGAACTAGATTAGAACTAGACTTTTACTAGTTTAGTGTTAAAAAACATAATATATAACACTGAATAAACTCACAAAATATTCCTTACTAAAATTTGTTACGCACTACTGCAATATTTAAAGCCCGTTTTTTGTTTGCGCCTTGAAAACACAAGCGGTAACTCTGTGCATCATAAAACGAGCACCTTTTACTTTTTTAACCGGGTATTAAACCACTTAAGAATTGGCAATGAGCAATGCACCTATATCCTGATTTTACACCAAAATCGTTAAAATTTCAGTCATCAACTAATTTTGATTTTATGGATACAGGGTTTCATAATCTTGAAAATTAATTCATAATTGGTTCTATATAAAATGTATACTTCATAGGTTCTGGAAGAATCAAATAATCTTGGTAAGGCAATACACCCCAACTCGTATCACCTCCTAAGCCCATTTGTTTATAATCAATATTTAAATTCACATGATTTCTAGTGTGAATATCAGTGGTATGACGATTTTTTCCTGTTGGCTCAAAATCTTCATTGTTAAACCGGTTAACATTGAAATTAAGTTTTTGTGAACTGGTAAATCGCAGGCCTTTATTTTCATTATTCCTTAACTCTAACCAACGGACATCTGTTCTATATCCGTTTTCTTGTGGTCGAATGTATGGCACATAAAAGTCTCTAGCATTGGATTTATAAATACCTAAAAAAGCAGATTGGTTTCGGTCTGGATAATTTTCGTGCGGCCCCCTTCCATAGTAGGTCACTTGATCTAAAGTTTTAACAAGTTTTACATTCATTCCCATACGTGGTATTAATCCGCTTCCGCCAGTTTTTTCAAAAACATATTGCGTTTTAATTTTCCCAGAGCCATCTACCGTATAATTAATAAAAAAATTAGCTATTTCAGGGTTTTCCTTTCTAAAACTAATCATCATGCGATTATCATCAAGTGTTCGCCATGCCACATGTGTTAATTTCAATTTACTTTCAATAGCTTTCCAATTCATAGAATTCTCAGGTGTTTTAGCCCCTAAATCATTATCTATTGGGGCTCTCCATGTATTTAATAGTAAAGGCGCAGCCATCCATTCCTCTTCATTAACCATATAGGACGTTAAACTCCCTTTTACTTTGTCAAAAGTGATCTTGATTTTGGACTCGCAAGTAAACTCAATGCGTTTATCTGTTTCAGATACTAGTATAACACCTTTTGACACTTTTTCTTTTGAAGCAAAACGTCCTTCTGTAAGGATTACTTGATCTTTTGCAACCTCATGCCCTGCTTTCAAAAGTTCTGTAGATTTTTTAAGTTTCCAATGAAAATTAATTAGGTATTCATCTTTGGAAATTTCTTCAGGTAAGTCAATCTCTAAACTAAAGGTCTGACTGGATTGTGGTACTACTTCCATTTCCAGATTTCCACTTTTAACCGTTCGGCCATTTTTCAACAAATTCCATTCTAAATTAAAATCAAATAAATTAGTGAAAAAATATTCATTAAAGACTTCAAAGGTCATGGTGTTGGCATCCATTAATTTCACATGGATATTTTGATATTGCTTTTTAACTTCCCAAAGTGCTGGCTGTATTGATCTGTCTGGAAAAACAATTCCGTTTAAACAAAAAGGCCCAGCATGATTAGAACCTTCTGGCTCAAAATCACCTCCATAGCCCCAATATTTCTCTCCATTATTTTTGGTCTTGGTTATGCCTTGATCCACCCAATCCCAGATAAAACCACCTTGAACTCTTGGTTCTTTTCTAACAAAATCCCACAGCTCTTTTAAGTTTCCTGTACTATTCCCCATAGAGTGTGCGTATTCCACCCAAATAAAAGGGCGATCTGGGTTTGCAGGCAAATGCTCTTTTTTAACATCCACTATTGGCGCATACATGTAGCCAATAATATCGGTATGTCTTACATGATCAAAATCTGGATCGACTTCGGCACGATCATATGATACCAATCGAGAATCATCCTGTTTCTTTAGCCATTGGTAACTATCAATAAACGGTTGTCCGGTACCTGCTTCATTACCCATGGACCAAATGATAACCGATGGGTTATTTTTATCTCTCTTAAAAACACGCTGAATTCTATCGGTAATGGCGGCATAATAACTTGAATCTCTAGCCACCTCATTAACTATCCAGCCATAGCCATGTGCTTCTACGTTGGCTTCATCAATTACATACAGTCCGTATTTATTACAAAGCGCATACCAATATGGATCGTTAGGATAGTGGGAGGTTCTTACAGCGTTTATATTAAATTTCTTCATTAATTTAATATCCTTTAGCATCATCTCTTTGGTTGTAACATGTCCTAAGTCTGGATCATGTTCGTGACGATTTACTCCTTTAAATAAAACAGGCTGGCCGTTTACTAATAATTGTCCGTTTTTAAGAACAACACTCCTAAAACCAATTTTATGAGCAAAAGATTCCTGTACTATACCTTGACTATTTTTTAAGCTGATAAGTAAGGTGTATAGGTTTGGTACTTCTGCCGACCATGGTTTTATGTGATCAATTTCCGTTTGAAAACGAATTGTACTACCAGCTTCTCTTTTAACAGTCTGCTTTCTATTTTCTGAATAAACCACTTGATTTCCGTCGTAAAGTTTCACAGAAATATTAGTAGATTGTTTCGAAGTAAAATTCTTTAAATCAATCGACAGATCCAACACTCCTTTTGTAAAGGATTCGTTTAAAGTTGCTTTTGCAAAAAAGTCTTGCACCATTAATTTTGGGCGCGCATGGAGAAACACGTCTCGCTCTACCCCTGCCAAACGCCAAAAATCGATATCTTCAATATAACTCGCATCAGTGAACTTATACACTTCAATAGCAACATCATTTATCCCGGGTTTAATAAAATTAGTGATATTAAATTCTGCTGGTAACTTACTTCCTTGGCTGTAGCCTACTTTCTCGCCATTAATCCACAAATAGAAAGCACATTTTACAGCCCCAAAGTGAATATAAACTTCCTTTTTGCTCCAATCGGTATCAATATTAAATTCTCTTTTATACTGGCCTACCGGGTTATAATCATGAGGCACAAAAGGTTTGTTTTTAGGAAATGGATAGGTAATATTCGCGTAAAACGGATAGCCATATTGCTGCATTTCCCAGTTGGATGGCACAGGGATTTCATCTTTTAAATCATTGTTCCCCTTTTGGTAAAAATTTTTGGATCTTTCGTTAGGATTAGCACTCCATTTAAATTTCCAAATACCATTTAAGGATTTATAATAACTTGTTTTTAAATTATCTAGTAAGGCTTCTTCTTCTGAATCGTAAGAAATAAAATAGGCATGCCCTTCTTCCTTATTTACACCTATAATTCTAGGATTTTCCCAATCGTTGTTTTGTGCTGTCGCATTTAAACAAACACTTAAAATAAACAAAGCTAAACAATACTTCATATAATAATTTTAAAGTTAACGATACCTACTAAGGCAATAGATAAAGTTATTTAATTTATATATGCATAGCCTAGAAAAGGAACTAGATAAAAACTAGACAGCTTTTTAAAGCCGTTCCCTGCTTAAAGAAAGTTTGTTTTTTTGGAAACTTAAGACATTGAACTGAATACATTTAATAACAAAATTGTGAATTTTCATATTTATAATTGGGGAACCTAATCCCTAAACGCCCGTGTTTTTGAGGAATACAGTTCAATAATGAAAATTTAGTGTCTAGATAAATATTCAAATCAACTAAATGAGCGTCAGCTAAAGGTTTCAAACCTTCTTTTTGAACGCTGGCCCCAAGATTTTTTAGGTATTCTAAGCGCAGAAAATTATGCGAGCATTGCAAAAACGCCTGCATCAACAGCTACCAGAGATTTAAAAGACTTGGTATTAAAAGGTGCCCTCATTAAAACTGAAAGATGAAAAGCACCCGTTATTGGTTATCTCATTTGGATTACTAGATATACTAAAATATTACCATGGACTATAATTATTTAATATTCCATTGATTATGAATTTTTATAATCATCCTTAACATTGTCGTTAATGGAGAACTATTGAATACAAGGTGCCCCCTTTGTTATCTAACGCTTCTAATACTAAAGCTGTTTCTAAAATTCAACATTATTCAGTATCTTTTTATATTCTTTTTTTACTACAAACTAGAAAGACAAAACCTTAAATTACTGTCTACTACCTGCCTTTAAAATCTGATCAATCGCCTTGTTAATATCTAGAGAAGCGGCTTCTTGGCGTGGCGGAAAATCCTTAAACGTAGACAAATGCTTATTTAGAAGACCTATGGCAGGTTGCATAACCCAAGATTTTTTCATAATAAAATGAAACCCAGTAATGTCGTCGTATTTTTCAAAAGGATCCTTTCTTAAATTGAACAATTGTGGCATGGTATGCGTAACCATATCATCAAAATAACGTGTTATAGTAGCAAAGTGCATTTTCCATGGACCAACTCGCATAGCTGTTAAGCTTGTTTCATAATAGTAGAAGAAATAATTACGTTCACTTTTTTCAGTTTTACCCATCCAATACTCTAAATTATTAAAACCATCTAAATGCACTTTATAGGTCATGCCTCCTACTTTTTTTCCTTTCCTTAATTCGTCCGTAATATTTTTATTTCCAACAGCGGCAATAAGTGTAGGGACAACGTCCTCATGAGCAGAAATACCGGTTCGCACCAAACCTTCTGGAATATGACCAGGCCATTTAACTAAAAATGGGGAGCGTAAGCCGCCTTCCCAAGTCGTCATTTTTTCACCACGAAACATAGTCACACCTGCATCTGGAAATGAACTTTGTTCGGGGCCGTTATCGGTAGTATAAATTACGATGGTATTATCATCAATTCCTAAAGTTTCCATGTAGTCTAAAATCTGTCCCACATGCCCATCGTGTTCTATTAACCCGTGACCAAACTTATCCATGTCGGTGCTAATACTTGTTGCCAAATTTTTTGATTCTTCCTTTAAATGGGTGTAAACATGCATTCTACTTGTGGCATGCCATATAAAAAAAGGCTTATTAGCATCTTTCGCTTTTTTCATAAACCCTTTTGTGCGCTCTACAAGTTCCTCATTAAAAGTTTCCATGCGCTTACTAGTTAAAGGCCCTACATCTTCAATTTTTCCATCTGCAGTAGCATGAATGATGCCTCGAGGACCATATTTTTTATGAATTCAGGGTTTTTAGGGTAATCACCTTGTTCTGGTTCTTCAGAGACATTCAAGTGATATAAATTCCCATAAAACTCATCAAACCCATGTGCCGTTGGTAAATGCTCATCTAGATCTCCTAAGTGATTTTTACCAAATTGACCAGTCATATAACCATAAGGTTTTAAAAGTTCAGCTAAAGTAGGGTCTTCTTTTTTAAGACCTAAAGGGTTTCCGGGTTGTCCTACAGTAGTTAATCCAGTACGCACAGGTTTTTGCCCCGTAATAAAAGCCGCCCGACCCGCAGTACAACTAGGCTGTGAATAATGGTCGGTAAAAATAGCACCACCTTTGGCAATTCTATCAATATTAGGTGTTGGCTACTGTATACCTAAAGAATAACAGCTAAGAGAATTTGGTTCGACATCATCTACCATAATTACCAAAATATTAGGTTTGTCCTGTGCTAAACCTAATATTGGCATAAGAATTACTAAAATGTAAAATAAATTGTGTTGTTTGAAAAGCATAATTAAAGGGATTTAAGATTGTACTTAATTGATACGTGCTTTTAAAATTACCAATTTTTGATAAACTCACAAAACTAAAAACCTAACAAACAACCCAGTAACTCATAAAAATAACCCGTTTTTAACAAATTACTGACATAGAACCATTCATCCTAATAGCTATTAAAAACTGAAAAAATATTCGAGAAAGCAAATTATAATTGTGGTAGGTGTGTTTGTATTTTTTTGATTTTATATTCATGTAGGTTAGTTAGGTTTTTGGTTAGGGGTTTATGGTCTAAAACGTACTTACAGCAAACTGTCGTTGGTTTATAAAGTTTGTGTTACTTACTCATCTTTTAGCTTAATCTTAATGTTTCTTGCTGTTGCCGGCATGAGTGCCACGTTCGAGATTGTGCGGGTTATACTGTACAGCATGAGGTTAATCTGTTTGAATAGATCACGTTTAGTTTGGATATTATTAGAAAATAAAAAGCCTACACAGTTTCCTGGATATATCTTTAATTTTATTTTCCTTTAAGATTTTATTTTTCTATTTGTAATCGAATTCCTTTTGAATGATTGGCAAATTCAGGAGCATACATGCTTTGAATTGTAGTAATACCATTAGAAAAATCACCAGTGTTATTTGCCCTTAAATTGTATTCAAAGATGTAGGTACCCTGTGGTAGTTTATCAAAAAAGAAATGAGTAGCTACATCTTTTGTACTTTGGTAATACCCAAGTCCATCTTGCCATTTATATTCTGACAACACATCAATAGGCTCAAATCCAGATGCTCTTAAATCCTTGAGGTGAACAAACTCCATATCATCCTTTGAAGTGATTTCAATTCTAACTGTAATCAAATCCCCTAAGTTTACAGAAATCTCTTGACTAATAGGAATTAATACTTCCCCTTGATCTGTTTTTTTATTTATATACACCTTCTTATTTATTTGTAATGGCGTGGCTTCAGAAGTAGTAATTTTATCTAAATCTTCAAAGTATTGCCAATAAACACCTCCAAATCCCGTAATTTTACTTTTATTTTTCACTGAAACGGAAGCCATTTGTGACACTATTTCATTGCCTTTCCAATTCACTTTGAAATATCCTGTAGCAGCTTCCTTCATGGTTGGTTCGAGTTTGGTTGTTTTTATTTTTTCATCGCCTACAGTGATTATCGTATGCTCTGAAACATCCAACCAACCATTACCTTGCATCAATAAGGCATAAATAGCTTCAGTGGTTGCTTTGGTGGTAGACCATTGATTCGTTCGCTTGTATTTAAGCAACCATTGTTTCAATTGCTCCACCTTTTTCATATCGCCTTCAATTTCTAAGAAAGCTTCAATCAACAAAGCTTGTGTTTCTATAGGCGCTTTATCCCAATACCAGCTGTTTTTATTTTCCTTCCAGTACATCCCGTTGTCTTCGCTATAAACGGCTTGCTCGGTTAAGGCCTCTATTATTCTTTTTGCTGATTTACTGTCTTTCATTCTATGTAAAACAAGTGCTATTAGCCCTTTGTTATACAAAGATTGTGTAAGCCAAGTTTCTTGGCATTTCCCTAAATAATAATCAATTATTCTATTTGTTTTATCGGAAAACGGATAGGCCTCTATAAAAAAGCTTCTTGAATACAAATAATGTGCTGCACGATTATCTATGGAAACAAGACTTGAGTCCTTTGACAATTTAACAGCCTCATAATAATGCTTCAAAAACTCTGAATCGAGGTAAGAAATAGCACTTTTTAAAATCGGTTTGATTTTATAATCATTTTCGACTGCAACATTTAGTTTTTCTAGATGCCCAATACCAGCAACAATATGCCTAGTTATAAAAGGATTGTCTCGGCCTCCAGAAAACCAAGGAAACCCACCAGACGGCTGTTGCAATTCTTTTAATTTGCTAATGGTTTGCAATTGCTGCTCTTTGAGCTTCTCCTTGTCGAATAAATGGGCTATTCTAGATTTGTTTACTTGATCGGCTTGTGAATCTCTAACCCATGGCGATTCTGATAGGAGTATAGATTTTAAACTTTCATTTTTTTCTAATTGAGAATCTAGTGTTTGGCTTGTCTTCCAACTTTGGAAAACGGATTCAATTTGAGGATTTTTATTAATAATATCTTCGGCTAAGGCATTGGCATAAAACCTAGAAAATGTTTGTTCGGCACATTCATAAGGAAATTCCATTAAATAAGGCAAAGATTTTATAGCGAGCCAAGCAGGATTCGATGTATATTCTATGGTAAACTTATGATTCGTTTGTGAAGCGGACATTGGTAGCATTAATTTACCAAAAACAACTTCTTTTGTTTTTCCTGGCGGCACCCATAAAGGTTGTGCTTCCGTTACCAAAGTTCGATTAGACAATACGGGTAATATACTAGATTCACCATCGGTATGCTTTCCTGATTTAGCCACAATCTTATATTGTAAAGCTTGTATACCTTCAAGGACTTTAACTTTCCAGTCTACTGAAGCATTACTCTTAGGCGCTATATTAAACGGTTTGTTAGACGCGTTATCGAGCATAGCATAATCTATCTCCTCCATAGTTATTGCATCGTATAATTGTAACATAGAAAGCCCTGCTAAGGGTTCATCTGTGAGGTTACTAATTTTGGCACTAAAATCTATAACATCGTTTTCTCTTAAAAAGCGAGGGACATTAGGAACCACACTAATTTCCTTTTGTGTTATCGCCGTTTTCTCTAAAACTCCTACTTCTAACGTCTTATTATGCGCTAAAAGCATCAAGCGCCATTTTGTTAATGCTTGGGGCGAATCGAAGCTAAACTCCACTTCACCATGCTTATTTGTTTTTAAATGCGGAAAGAAAAAAGCCGTTTCTTTTAAGTCGCTTCTAGCTTCTACTTGGGTAAGTGCTTCCAGTCCTTTTTTAGTGGTAATTATCACCACACCGTTGCCTGCTCGTGACCCATAGATGGTTGTTGCACTGGTTCCTTTTAAAACAGTAATATCTTCAATATCACTAGGAGAAAATTGTGCTCCAAACTCTGAATTCATAGGAACACCATCTACGATAAAAAGGGTTTGGCTTCCGTTAGATATAGAGCTACTTCCTCTAATAGTAATTTGAGAGCCGCCATCAACAATACTAACACCAGCTATTTGCCCTCCTAGTTTGCTTATGATGTCATTAGAAACATCTTTTGCAGATACATAACTAACAGCACCTGTTAGTGAAGACTTTTTTTGAACCCCGTAGCCAACCACAACCACCTCATCTAGGTGTGAAACATCTTCAATCATGGTCATATTATAAGTTCCTGATTTGGTGACATGTATTTCTGCACTTTTATAACCAAGATAGGTCGCTACCAATGTCGTCCCAACGGATGCGTTCAAAGAATAAATACCATCAAAATCAGTTAGAGCACCAATTTCTGTTCCCTTAATCACTACATTAACTCCTGGTAATGGGATACCGCTTTCATCTACAATAATTCCGTTAACATTTCCTTCAACATATTCTGGCTTATCTAATTTAGAAGACAGCGCTTTGATATATTTTTTATTTTCATAATCTAAACCTCCAAAGTTAAACCCAAACCAATTGAGCTTATGATAATTTTTAATTATAGCAATTAAGTTTAAGTGCGTAGCATAATTAAAATCATCAAATTTAGTAGTGTTGAATAAATTATTTCTTTGAACACGAGGTGGGTAAGAATAATTATAATTTTGAAACCCTAAATTTGGTTTCCATGAATGTGCTTTGAATTGATCTAAAGAAGTATCATACATAGAGGCTAACACTTCAGCTTCAGCACCTTTATTATCTGAATTAATGATTTTAAAGCTCCAGGTCTCCTTTTGATCGGGCATTAATTTATTTCTAAAGCTTATGGTTTCTATGGCGAGTTTCTTTTCTATCTCTTTAAAGGTTATAGAAAAATGATCGCTATATAAACTGTTGAACTTCGCAAAGTACACATTGAAATCTAATTTATCTGTATAGTTTTTTGATACCGGTATTTTAACAAAACTATGCCCATGTTCAACAGGAACTGATTCATTAAAAATAGTTTTCCCTTTATAAAAGACTTCTAAATTTACATTTAAATGCTTTGAAGCCGTTTTCAAATTCAGCCCTACATAGCCATCCTTTTTGAAATCTGAATTAACAATTTCATATGCAAACAACTTTTTATCAGATAAGTAATTCTCATTTGGGTGGTAAACCTTAAATTGTTTTTTAACAATCACGGTATCTTTAAATGCATCAATAGCTTTAGCTTCTAACAGGTAAGTTCCCGGTTCCCAATTGGAAATATTTTCCAGCTCAATATCTTTATTATCGCTGGCATTAAGCCTCTTTGAGTATACTAATTTTTCTTTTTTTCTGTTGGTTTTTATGTCTGTACTATCATAGGCTTCATTTGGAAATAACTCAACATATTTATCTTTTGAAAGTAATGGTAATTCGACAACATCCCACGGTTTTGGACGCAGTATACGTTTTGCACTCGATAATTTGTTGATTGAAAATTCTACTTGTGCCTGAATAGGCTGGTCATTCAAATTTGTAGTAGTAAATTTAATCTGTTGGTTCATACTGCTGTTGAGTTTACTGCCCATTAACAAGTCTATTTTCAAATTATGATAACCAACCTTTACCGTTTTAGTAGCACTTCTTGTTTCTCCATTAATATCGGTTATATTCGCCTCAATATTATATAGAAAAATAGGTTTTTCAGCTTTGCTTGAAGTAGAATCTGGAATCGCAAGAAATCGCACATTGAAGCCGCCTTTGTTATCGGTTTTTGTAGTTCCTGTTTTTAATATTTGTGAATTACTTCCATAGTTACTATAGCCCCAACTACTCAGGGTTTTTCTTAAAATTGAATATTGCACTTGAGCATCGGTAATATTTGAACCTAAAAATGCTTTTGCTAGGCCTGAAACCTTAATACTATCGCCAATTTTATAATTTTCGGTAATATCATTAAACAAAACTTCAAACTTAGGGCGTTTATATTCTTCAACTGAAAAATAGACCTCAGCATAATCTAAATCATCTATGTCCTCATAATAGGGATCCTCATCTTCGTCATCAGTACCATAATCTTCATCCATTTCAATATAGAATTCACCAGTTAGCACATTACTCGGAATTTTAAATTCTCCACTTACAGCACCATATTCATTGGTTTTTAGTCTATACTCCTTAAGTTCTTCATCATTGGTATCATAAATAAAAATTGAGGTATAAACATCAGGTACTACTCTAGTCTTACCTTTTTTATTTTCAACTAGAAGCCCCTTAAAATAAACTGTTTGTCCAGGCCTGTAGATGCTTCTATCGAGATATAAAAACATTTTACTTACATGTTCTTCATTCTCATCATCTATATCATTCTTTCTATACAAGGCAAGGTTTTCTACTGTTAATGTATCTCCTTCATGGCTAGCAACAAGTAATAAATTCTTATAAACATCTCTATATTTTTTTACGTAAAACTCTCCTTTATGATTGGTTTTACCTTGAGACTTTTTATGCTCAACTCCAGAAAATTCTAGATTTACATTTTTAACAAGGCTACCATCGTCTCGATTTAAAACCTTAAGTACCAATTCTTCTTCCTGGTCTATACTTAGCACCGATAAATGACTAGCCGTTACAACATCATAACTATAAATGTCTTTAATGGACGAAATATCTGCGTTTTTGGATGCAATAATAAGATAAGAGCCCATTGAGAGTTTTGGAAAGTTAATCTCTGTTGTATATTTATAGAAGTTCTTTTTATGTTGCAATTTGTAAAATTGGGTTTGAACCGGTTTATTAGTTTGTATAAATTCTAGAGCCAAACTATCTTTTTTATAAGAATATATATTCTTAATGTAGTTATGAGGAACTTTATAGGCAGACACATATAAACTATCTATACTTTTAAAAACGACTTTAGCAAGGAATGGTTTTTCTGGAATAATATACCGCTCAGACTCCATAGAAAGGGTCTGCTTCTCTATTGTGTTTTTTAACACCTTACAAAGCACCCCTCCATTTGAATTTGGGAACCGAGCGATGACACTATCACATATTTCTAAAGCTTTAACACGATAATTTTTTAAAACGGCATCATGTTTTGCATAAGGTATTTTACTCGATTTAAAGTAAAAATCTGCTAAAGTATAATCAATAATAGATGCTTCTTCATAATCTTTAAACCTACTAGACAGGTTGTATAGTGCCTTAATGTACAAGGCGACTTTATTCTCAATTGTTGCATGTTTTTTTGAAAACTCTAATCGAGATAATACAACATCTATATAAGCGACCGTGTCATTTTCTTGGTGAAACTGCTCTAAATTTTGATATAATTTTAATGCCTTTCTATTAGAATTTAAACTATCTGTAGTGTAAAAGGGTGCTTTTACGAATTCCTTGGTACTCGTAAAGACTGCAGGGTCACTAACTAAAAAACGCGCTTTAGGACTTGGTACATATCTTTTATTTGACTTGTAAAAATCTAATGCACGATGTGCAAAAAAATCGTAAAGGGTCGGTCTAAATTTATAGGCGTTTTTACTATCAGTTAAAACAACCTTAAAGTCCTTAATTGGTCGTTTTATTAATTCAGCTTGATTTTCTAAAGATTTATTATAATGCCTAGATATTTGATAAACACAAGTATGGGTATCCCATTTTTCAAATTCACTAGAATCATCAGGAAAATAGGATTTCGTTCTATTTCGAATTTTATAACTGTTCTCTTGTAAATACTGATGTAACATTCCGGCATAAATAGACTCCAAAAGTGCTGAGGTTGGAAAATTAGATTCATCAATAGAAGTTTCTAATTCATTAATTATGCTTTTCTGGGCGTCTTCTTCTAGAAGTAAAGTGAATTTTGATTTATAAATAAAGGCTTTGACTATTTGGCTACTCTCCTTGTTACGTCTAGCTTTTTTCAAAATTTTACTAACGACTCCGTTAGCGCTTCTAAACTTACCTTCTACTTCGTAGGTTTCAACTTCTGTCCATAACTTTTCATATTTCTCCTGGGCATCTATAATTTGAGTTCCAAATACGAGTAAGACAACAAGTAGTATTCTTTTCATCGCGTTAGCTTTTTACTTAATTAAAGATAACACCAAACGAAAAGAAAACTAGCATGCGTAAAATTTAAATGGGACTATTTTTACTAAACAAATAATCAAATACATGACAGTATTTTCAGCTTCTTAGGTAGATATCTTTGGGGATTGACAAATATAGAATTTAAGCTTAATCATTTTATTCAATAACTTTTAGTTACAATTATAAAAAAATACAATATCTAATAGATTGTGCCATTCTTTTTACGTTTATAATCTCAAATTCTCCATATAATAGACTATAATAATATGCCTTTATTAATTAATAATCAATAAAAGACGACAATTTGTTAAGAATTAGAATACAAACAAGGCAATATAGATACGAAATTACCAACTAAAAGTGATAACGATTTTATCATTGGAATTAGACATGCTTTAATTACTTACAAGACAGAAACTATTTTATTAGCATTTACAAGACTTAAAACAAGTCAAAATACAAATAGGGTACAAAATTGAATATAAAACTCATTTATTGGCTTAAATTCCTTTTTTGAGTTTCATAAATGTTTGATGGGAAGTAACAAAGATATTTACCAATATTTCAAACGTCATTATTTTTTTATTTTTTAGAGGTACATTTAGTACATTAACGACACAAAACAAAAAAGGCATACATTTCTGTACGCCTTAATAACTTAATCTTAATTTGGATTAAACTCCTAAAACTATTGAAGCATCAATACCTAGTTTTTTACTTATTTCCCTTGCTACTTTTAATGTCGGTTCGCTTTTGCCGTTGAGGTATTCGCTAACTCTTGACGTACTTACTCCTAAAAGTTCGGATAATAGTTTTTGGTTCAATCCCATTTCAGCCATGCGCATTTTTACAACCTCAACAAGTGAGGGTTTTGCTACTGGATAGGTACGCTCCTCGTAATCTGCTACAAGGTCGGATAAAATATTTAACTCAATATAGCCCTTAGCGTTTGTATTTTCGATGTTGTCAGTATCTTGTAAAAGTATCTCGATACGCTCCACGATGGCGTTATATTCTTTTTCTGTTTGTATCATAACTACATGTTTTTAATGTCCTTAATCTTATCGTATTCCGAATGTTTACCTATAAACCGTATGTAAACTTTTTTGGTGTTGAATGAAATAATGGCAACCAATCTGTAATCATTTCCTTTAATATTGAATACATACCGATTATTACCCACATAATCTACATTATTAAAAGCCTGTTTAATCTCGTTGAGGTTATTCCATTCTTTAGCTTTTACGGTATGATACCAAAAGTTTAAAGGCGTTTCGGCATTTGCATACTTTTTTGAAAATTCTAGTATTCTTTTATAGGTAACTATACGCATTGGTTAAACTTCAATTAATACAAAGCAAAGATAAGACCATATTTTGAATAACAAAATATTGTTTTAAAAATCGTAACTTAATAAAAATCACACCCCACAAAAAAGCCCTATTTAAAGGGCTTTTTTGTGGTTTTGTATGTTTTTATTATTTGTTAATTTATAGCGATTACTTTCCAATACAAAAGTTGGCAAAAATATTCCCAAGCAACTCATCGTTAGTGACTTGCCCTGTAATTTCCCCGAAATGATATAGGGCCTGACGGATGTCAATGGCCATTAAGTCTGAAGATAAATTACTATCTATACCATCTTGTACTTTTTGGATTTCCTCAAAGGCTTTTAATAGGGAATCGTAATGTCTGGTGTTGGTAACAATGGTTTCGTTATTACGTAGTGCTCCTGTGTTTACAAAACCAATGAGTTCGTTTTTAAGGGCATCTACACCCCTGTTTTCTTTGGCTGATAACAGAATATACTTGGAGTTTTCTATGCCGCTTAAAAAGGTGGTTAAATCTTTTTCTTCGTCTTCTGAAAGCTTATCAATTTTATTCGGAACAATTAACAGCGGTTTTAAAGGATATTTGTTTTTTATTTTTTCAATTTCTACTTGAAACTGCTCGGCATTATCCACAAATTGAGTGGCATCAAAGAGGTATAAAACCACTTGCGATTGCTCTATTTTTTCGAAGGTTTTTTTTATACCAATGCCTTCCACCACATCTTTGGTTTCACGTATTCCGGCAGTATCGATAAATCGGAAACCAATACCTTGAATCACCAATTCATCTTCAATGGTATCTCTTGTGGTTCCGGCAATATCACTCACAATGGCACGGTCTTCATTTAAAAGCGCATTAAGCAAAGTTGATTTACCAACATTAGGTTCCCCAACTATAGCCACTGGAATACCGTTTTTAATCACATTACCTACGGCAAACGAGTCTATAAGTCGTTTTAAAACAAAGGTAATTCTTGAAATAAGTTCTTTGAATTGTGTTCTATCGGCAAACTCTACGTCTTCTTCAGCAAAATCGAGTTCTAGTTCGATTAATGAAGCAAAATTCAATAGCTCCTCACGAAGTTTGGCTATTTCCGAAGAAAACCCACCACGCATTTGTTGCATAGCAATTTGATGACTGGCTTCATTATCACTAGAAATTAAATCGGCTACGGCTTCCGCCTGACTTAAATCTAACTTTCCGTTTAAAAAGGCACGTAATGTGAACTCCCCAGCAGTAGCCATTCTGCATCCATTTCTTAGAAATAATTGTATAATTTCTTGTTGAATATAACTCGACCCATGACATGAAATTTCTACAACATTTTCACCGGTATAAGAATTAGGGTTTTTAAAAACAGAAACTAAAACTTCATCTATTGTACGTTCATCTTCTACAATATGTCCTAGGTGAATAGTATGTGTAGGCTGTTTAGCCAATTGTTTACCTGAAACCGATTTAAACTGAGCCTCGGCTAAAGTAATAGCGTCTTTTCCAGATAAACGAATTACAGCGATGGCACCCGCTCCAGATGGGGTCGCTAAAGCAACTATGGTGTCTTGGTTTATCATGAACAATTAAACTAGATAAATACCGTCTGATTTTATTTCAATTTGACGCTCTTTATACAGGGCTCCAATCGCCTTTTTGAAGTTCTTTTTACTCATTTGAAGCTGATCCTTAATGGCCTCCGGACTTGACTTATCGGTAAGATTCATATAACCAGAATTGTCCTGAAGTTCGTGTAAAATACGCTCTGCATTAGGCTCAATATTACGATAGCCTATTTGTCCTAAAGAAATGTCTAACTTATTTCCTGGGCGTACTTTTTTAACAATCCCAGTTAGTTTATCACCAACACTAATGTCTTTAAAAATCTGATCTTTATAAATTAATCCTGAATGTATTTTATTAACAATAACATTCATACCAATATCTGAAGGGTGCGATACAATTAAATCAACTTGGTCAAACTGCTGCACCGTTAAATTGGTATTATCTAAAAAACGATTGGTTTTACTTGAAGCCACCAATCTCTCCGTTTTTTCATCTAAATAACAATGTACCAAATACCAACCACCTGGTTTCATATTAAAGGCTTGTTCTTTAAACGGACAAAATAGTTCCTTTACTAAACCCCAATCTAGGAAAGCACCATAATCTGTGACTTGATTGCAACGTAATAAAGCAAATTCGCCACGTTTAATATATGGCATATCGGTAGAAGCCACGGGACGTTCTTCGTTATCTAGATAAACAAAAACATCTAATTTATCATAAATTTTAAAAGTATCTGGAACGTAGCGCGTCGGAAGCAACACTTGGTTGTCTTCATTATCAATTAAATAGATACCGTGTTCCGATTCACGAAGTATTTCTAACGTATTTACTTGTCCTAATGTTATCATGCGACAAAGGTAAGGATATTACCAAAGAAAATTTTGTTGTAAAAAGCAAAAAACGCATAGAATCTATGCGTTTTTTTTTGATTAAAATTTCTCTTAATATATTATTTCAATTCTGCATGTAATTGTATAAAAATTAAAACTTGAGATCTAGAAACTCCTTCTAGATACCCAATCAATTACACCTCAATTAGCTATTGTCTATTCTTCTTCAGAATCGTCTGAAGCTTCATTTTTCTTTGAAACTTCCTTTAAGTGTTCAAAATACCCTAAAAGCACTTCATCATTAACTTTCTTTGGTGTGAAAATCTCCAATAATTTAGGTTGTTTTCCTTCCGAATAGAAATTCTCTAAAGATGTGCTTAATTTATCTTCATCGGAAACCGACTCATAGTCCAAACCATACATTTTACATAGGTGTTCTGCTGAAAGTTTATGATTGGTTTCAAAGTAAGTATCGAAATTATCGGTGTCTTTATGACCTGGTAAAATTCTAAAAATACCTCCGCCTTGATTGTTAACCATAATAATTCTAAAATTATTAGGAATGTGGTTATTCCAAAGCGCATTACTATCATAAAAGAAACTAAGGTCTCCAGTTAATAATACTGTAGGTTTATCTTCTCTTGCCACAGCACAGCCAATAGCTGTAGAGGTACATCCATCAATACCACTAGTACCTCGGTTACAATACACCTCTAGGGTTTTATTTACTTTAAACAATTGCGTATAGCGAATTGCAGAACTGTTTCCTACTTGCAAAATACTATCGTCTGGAATTGATTTTAAAACCTTGTTAAAG
This sequence comes from Pseudotamlana agarivorans, assembly GCF_018860245.1. Classification (GTDB taxonomy): domain Bacteria; phylum Bacteroidota; class Bacteroidia; order Flavobacteriales; family Flavobacteriaceae; genus Pseudotamlana; species Pseudotamlana agarivorans_A. The sequence goes on along the minus strand of NZ_JAHKPD010000018.1, from coordinate 576,286 downwards.
ACAATTAAATCTGAATAAGGAATGTTACTAATATAATCCTTATGCTTTTTTAATCGTTTTCCTTTTACCTCTAACCAATGGGTTTTATAATGACTTTTTACGTAATGTAAAATTTTAGGTAAAAATGATTCGAAAAAGTGATTAGGTGTTGTTTCAATATGATTATCTAAACAGAAAAAGGTGTCATTTGCTTTTTCACGATCTATATGCCAATGGTGCTTTGGCTGAAAGTTTCTTAAGAATTGCTTTACTTTTTTAGAAACGATTAAACCTCCAAATGTAACCAAGATATCTGGACGTAGTTCTTCTTTTTCTTCATCGGTTAATCCATCGATAAGTTGATCGATACTCGGAAAGAAACCATTATGGTGAATGTTTGAAGTTGATTCTGTTAAAACGATAATACTATCGTCTTCAGCAATTTCATCTAACCATTTCTTTTCAATTTTGTTCGGCATATTAGTACCAACCAAAACCATTTTTTTAGGTGCTGTATCCCACTCCTCTAGGCATGACTGCAATACGTAGTCTTCAATATTATGTTCTTTAGGTACAACTTCCACAGTTTTTGGAGATACCGTTAGTTTGTCTACAACTTCATAAAGAGGCTCATCAAACGGAATATTAATATGAACAGGACCTTTTTTTACAATGGCCATATTAATGGCTAAATTAATTTCCTCTTCATTATTGGTTTGAATGTTCTTCTGTAATCCTAATAAACGCTCAAATCTATCTTCAACTTTTACCATTACAGGAACACTTTCATTTGAATGTATGTGCTTTTCATCTTTTAAATCCAACTTTAAATCTGTCGAAAATAACGCATGACTATCGAATACATTAGCTTGGGTTATGGTTTGACCATCTCCAATATTAATTAAATTTTTAGGACGATCAGCAGATAGAACAATTAACGGGATATTACTATAAAAAGCCTCTGATACAGCAGGATAGTAATTTAATAAAGCACTTCCCGATGTACAAACTACAGCTGTTGGTTCTTGTAATTGTTGCGCAATACCTAATGCAAAAAAACCAGCACAACGTTCGTCAACAATACTATAGCATTTAAAAAAAGGATCGTTGGTAAAACCTATGATTAATGGGGCATTTCTACTTCCCGGAGAAATTACAATATGTTTAACTCCTTTAGATTTACAAAGCGCAATTACTGTTTGAGCGAGGGCTATTTTTGGATAAGTCATTTTTGAATTAATCTTGGTTATTTCTCAAAAATAAGAAATCGAACAATTAAATAACACTTTTAATCACGAAAGATTTTGAAACTGTTTCTAACCATTCCTTTTCGGCATTAGAGCTTTGCGTGATTCCGCCGCCAACATACAAGATGGCTTGCTCATTTTTAAGTTGCATACAGCGTAAATTCACATATAATTGTGTGCTGTTTTTTGTTAGAGCATAAGCTCTATTTTCAATATTTCGCCTTCCAGAACGCGGGGCTATGGTCTTTTCAACATTCAATTCCCCTAAAAAACCTGTATAATATTCGCGGTTATAATTTTCATTTTCTATAATGAATGCTTTAGCACTTTCTTTTGGCAATCCACAAACAGCTGGTGTAGGGTGTAATGCATTAACGACACTTTTCATTGAAACATCGTCTTTTAATTGTGCAGAAATCATGGTTTTTAGGTGCAACAGATTCCCCGTTTTTACAGTTTCAACCTCTGAAGCTTTAAAACTTTCGGCTAGAGATTTTAAATGCTTTAAGATAAAATCGGTGACATACTGCTGTTCTTGTAATTCCTTTTCCTGCCAAGTGACTTCTAGATCTCCTTTATAGTTTTGAGTTCCTGCCAAGGCCATAATAGAAAACCGCTTACCTTCAATTTTTATAAGAGTTTCTGGTGTTGCTCCCAGCCACAAACCAACTTTAGGGTGATACCAACAGTATACATATGCCGATTGATAGGAGTTTAATAAGTTCTTCAGGATTTTTAACGGATCGGCTTCTGGAATTTGAATAGACTCTTTTCGAGATAATACCACCTTTTTAAATGCCTTATTTTCGATGGCTTCAACACCTTTATTAACTAAGTTAATATGAAACGCTTTATCTTCAATAGTGGTGGTACTTGTTACAGTTGAAGCTTCAAAAGCAGCTGAAGTTTCAAAAATTGCAGATATAGATTCTGAAGATTCTGAAGGCATTAAAATTGATTTCTCGGAATTATCAAATGGCGCGAAAACAAACCCCTTTTCAGTATAATCTTCAGAAAAAAACAAATCGTCATTATTTTGCAACAAACCGGTTAAAGCTAGAGCATTGGGCTTTCTAAAAGCAACAAAAGGTAAATTGTTTTTGTACTGCGTTTTAATACGTTCAAAAAAAGCTTCCGAAGTCATATAAATCTATTTCGATTTTGGGAGAGCAATAGTAGTCAATTTACACAACGAAATCAAATTATCATGGTCATCTGTTACACGTATTTCTAAAAGCTGAGTGGTTCTACCCTTATGTAAATAAACAGCTTTTGCGTATACATACCCTTCTTTCACACTTTTTAAATGATTTGCCGAAATTTCAATTCCTCTTACAAAAACGTCTTTATTATGCATTAGGATTTGTACAGCAAAACTCCCCATAGTCTCAGCTAAAGCAGCTGTTGCCCCTCCATGCAATACCCCATCGGGCTGATATACTTTTGATGTCACCGGCATTTTTCCTAGGATAAAATCATCGCCATAATCGATTATTTCAATATCTAAGGTTTCCATTAAAGTATTTTTGCATACCGCATTAGCCTTTGCTAAAACGGCTTCTTTAGATAGCTCCATTGAAAATATGTTTTTATAAATATTTAATACTTCATTTAAAAAAATGAAGCTGTTTAAAAAGAGTTTAATTGCATCATTATGACCTTTTTTCAGAATCTCATCATACTGCTTTCCAATAACAATGAGAACCTAATCAAGTTCAGGTTGACCAAAAATTTTCTTTTAAAACAGCTTCAAACAACTGTGTACTCAAATATAACAGTTTTACTTATTTAACTGCTCTAAAACTTTCTTTGCGTATGGCTTAGCAACTCCTGAAGCTGAATCTGGATCTGTTATTTTCGAATTTACAACAGCCACCAATTGCTTGGTATTTTCTCTTTCTAAATCGTACACTACTGTTTCTAACTTGTAAATATCCGACTCGTAAGTACGTTGAGAACTTGGAATATAATTTCCTCCCATGCCATAAGGCGAGTAGAATGAGCCATAATAGCGCCCAAAACCACCGTATCTACCATAGTACCCTGGATAATATCCTCCTGTCGCATAACCACCAGATTGTTCTGTGGTTACTTCTGTTCTTACATCTTTTATTACAGTTAAAATTACAGCTCCAAAACCATCCTTTTTAATTCTATCTATTTGACTTTTCACTTCTGCATCTTCTAATTTTTTATTCACTTTTACGTTAGCGTAAGTTGAATAACTAGCCTCGGCATTGATACCTGCACTTTTAAGGGCAGTTACAATTTCCAGTTCGAATAATTGTCTAGAAGCTAAATCATCCATTCTGGCAATTACCAATACTTTATCATCATGTATTTCTCTAACATCAGGTGCTTTCCAAGTATCTGTAACTTTAATAGAAGGTCCGCAACTATAAAAAACAATAGCAATTAAAGACGCGCATAATAGTGTTAATTTTTGTTTCATCTTTTGATTTTTTAAATAAGGATTTTTTTTAATTAAGGGATTTAATTCAGTTCAAATATAACCATTAAGAATAGGTTCACAAGAATACATTATTAAAGATTTAACTTTAAAACATGTCTTTTTCATGTTGTTAATCGGCCAACAATTTCTTTTACCGGCAATATTTTATGACAGTATTCAATACTGGGACCAGCAACCCATACCGTTTTGTAGGTCGCTTTTGTGGCCGCTTTTTTCGTGGCATTCATACCTATTGAAAATCGTATCATTTTAACCCATTTTTTTAAAGCCTTATTTTTATTTAAAACCGATTCTAACCAGGTTTGTTCCGTTCCAATTTTCTGTACATATGGCGTATTAATTACAGTACAAGGTGTTCCCGAAATACGTTCGGTCATCACGATGTCTTTTTCACCATAATCGACACACGCTTGTTTGTATTCGTCTGTGACTCCTGCCTCTTCTGAAGCTATAAAAAGACTACCTACAGATACACCACTAGCACCAAAACTTAATATTTTATCGATATCCATTTTACAACCTACACCTCCCGCAGAAATTATAGGGATATGGCAGTTTGTGCTCAACTCCTCAATTAACGCTTTAGGAGTTTTGTTGCCTCGATGCCCTCCAGCTTGATTGTTTACCGCAATTATAGCATCGGCACCTAAAGATTCTACTTTCTTGGCATATTTTAAATCGACCACATCACAAAAGACTTTGATCCCAACTTTATGAGCTTCAGTAATCGTTACTTCTGGGCTTCCCAACGAAGTAATTATAAAATCACAACCTTCTTCACAAATGAGATCCAATTGTGCTTTAAATTTCACGTTAGATTTATTTACTATCAAATTGAAACCAAAAGCTCCATTTAATGGTTTGGCAGCTTTTAACTCGCGAAGCGCTATTTTAAGTTCATCTAATGTTCTATAATTTAATGCAGGGATACAACCTGCTATTCCGCATTCCATAGCTTCTTTAACCATAGAAACGTTGGAAACCAAAAACATTGGCGCTTGAATAATAGGATGCTTTATATGTAAGAGTTCTGTAAGTGGTTTAGACATATCTCCATTTTTATCAAATATAATAAAATATTATGCATACATAATAAACAAAGATTAACATGCAGCATCACCATGATTTATTTTCTTATCGATGCTTACATTTATCATTTACTAAAGGATAGGATTGATATATTTTTAAAATCCAATGTAAATATATTAAGGTTAAAAAATTTCACTCCTATTATATAGTTATGCGTATTTTTAACCTACTAAAACGCACTTAAAATGAAAAACATTTTAATAACAGGAGCCACAGGTAACGTTGGTTTTGAAGTCATTCGGTTTTTAACAAAAATTAATTCTTCAAACCATATTATTGCAGGGGTACGTAGTCTTAGTAAAGCCAAAAATGTTTTTAAGGAATTCTCCAATATAGCGTTCACTCATTTCGATTTTGAAGATGTTAATACCTTTGATGATGCATTAAATGGTATTGACAGTGTGTTTTTATTACGTCCACCACATATTTCGGACATTGAAACCTATTTTAAGCCCTTGATTTTAAAAATAAAGGAAAAGCATGTTAACCAGATCGTTTTTCTGTCTGTTCAAGGCGTTGAAAAAAGTAAAGTGATTCCTCATTACAAAATTGAACAATTAATTCTTGATCATGGATTAGATTATAGCTTTCTTAGGCCAAGTTATTTCATGCAAAACTTAACCACAACACTGATAAACGACATCAAGACGAAACGTGAAATTATCTTGCCAGCAGGTGAAGCAAAATTCAACTGGATTGATGTACAAAACATTGCTGAAGTTGCCGCTATCATCCTAGACAAATTTGATGTTTTTAAAAATCAAGCGATAGAATTAACCGGGTTGGAAAACAAAAACTTCGCAAATGTTACTAATTTAATAAACAACATTATTGCTGAACCCATTTCATATAAAAATGTAAATCCAATTAAATTTTATCGTATTAAGAAACGTGAAGGCATGGTTTCAGGTATGATTATCGTTATGGTTCTACTTCACTTTTTACCTCGTTTTCAAAAAGAACCTAAAATTTCAGATTTTTATGAACGATTAACAGGCAAAAAACCAACCGATTTAAAAACCTTTATTACAAGAGAAAGAGCGCTTTTTGAACCGAAATGAAACCATAGTATGAGCAACTAAATTTGATAACACGAAAGTTTAGAAGTCACTAGACGAGTCTACAATGAAAATAAGCAAAGCTTTAGCCTTCATTTTTTTTAAACCATTAATACCTATAATATAAACACTTTTAGACGGATCACTTTCAACAGACTTAACCTTTGTCTAAAAAACGGTAATACCCACATTTTAAGTAAGCACCTTCAGGAAACCCTATAGGGTGATCGGTATCGTGATTCGTTTTTAAAACGACTTTATAGTTTCGATTTGTTTTATCTAAAACATTAGAATTAATTTCAAAAAACGCATCAGCAAGCACACGAGATGAACAGGATGCCAATACTAACAATCCGTTTTTAGAAGTTAACTTTTCACCTAGCCTAGCTAACTGTGCGTATTTTTTCTTCGCTAAACTAATCTCTGAAGCCTGTTTTGCAAAACTAGGGGGATCGATGACCACCACGTCAAACGTAACTTTATCCTTAATAAGTGTTTCTAATGCCTCAAAAGCATCACCAGCAATAATTTTATGTTTGCCTTTATAAGCATTTAATTTACCATTTTCTACAGCAATTTCTAATGCTTGTTTGCTTATGTCTAAACTGGTTACTTCTCGTGCTCCATTATATAAAGCATGCACTGAAAAGCCGCCAGCGTATGAGAACACATCTAACACAGATTTTCCTTTACTCCATTCGCCAACCTGTTTTCGATTGGCACGATGGTCCAAAAAATAGCCTGTTTTATGTCCTTTTATAACGTTTGCTGAAAAATTAACATGATGTTCAACAAACCTGACTACTTCATTTTTTAACGTCCCAAAAACCACCTCTCCATTTTGCAGCTGATGTTGTTTAGATTGTTCCAAACTTCTACTTAACCGAATCACAACAGTTTCTGTTTTAGATATTTTTTGAAGACTAGGAATAATACTTTCAATATAAGGCAGCCAAATTTCAGAATAAATTTTAACCACCAAAACCTTGGCATAAACATCGGCAATTAAACCAGGAAAACCATCATTCTCCCCAAATAACAAACGGTAACTATTCGTATTCGTTTTTAATAACCCTTTACGCTTTTTAAAAGCTACTTCAATTTTATTCTGAAAAAACTGAGCGTTAATTTCTGCCTTTTCATAGCCACTATGGAGCATTTTGATACGGATTGGAGAGTTTCCATCGTAAAGTCCTAGACCGATAACACGGTTTTTACTTTTCCCAAAAATAATGGCTAAATCACCAGATTTAGCATCATCATTTATTTTTATAATATTATTAGAAAAAACCCAGGGATGCCCTTGAAGTACAAACTGCTCACCCTTAGCGTTCATTTTTACGGCTAACCTTTTGGGTTGTTTTTTACTTTTAATATTTTCAGAAAAAAGCATAATTAAATTTTAAAACAAAAGTATGTGATTTATAAATTATAATAGATGAATCTTCTTTTTAATCCTAAAATAACTTGACACAAAATTTACACGTAACAAAAGGCTTACAGATCACATTAAAACCACTAAAATTAACTTATTAATAACTGAATTTCAGACTTTTAATTACTACATTTATAAACTCTCTAAGACTGTAACAGCATCCCAAAACTTGTATTAGCCTTTATTATTTAATAGGTTACCAATTATGATGCATTACCACAGAAATAATTACCTGGAAGCGCTTAAAGAAAACCCTTTGTTTAAGGATGTTTCTATTACTGGCTTACAAGAACTACAATTTCATGGCAAACGAAAAACTTGGACAAAGCGCATTTGCTTTATAGACAGTAGTAAAACAAAAAACAATTTCTATATTATTATTAATGGTCGGTTAAAAGTATACTTTTTTAACCCTGACAAAGACCGGAAAATAACCTTATTTATTTTAACCAAACACGATGTCTTCGATCTCTATGAATTATTTGATTGGTGCCACCACAAAGTGTACTATGAAACTTTAGACGACACCGAAGTATTTTCTATTCCAACTTCTTTTTTAAAGCAATGGATGCAAAACCATATCACATTCTATAAAAACGCCCTTCAGTATAGCATGATAAAAATGAAGGGCTTAGAGGATTATGTGACGAGCTCAAACTTAGACTCTACTTCTACACGCCTTGCAAAATTGCTTGTGCATTATACCAACGAAACATCGCTCAAATTAGAATTAATAAATGGATTGCCACATAAAGAACTTGCCCAACTTATTGGTACAACACGAACTGTTTTGAATAGAAATATTCAACAGTTTAAAGAAGAAGGTATTATTGAAATAAAAAATAAAAATATTAAGATTTTAAACATGCCCCTTCTAATGGACAGAATTAAAGAATAGACACCTCAACTTTAACATAAATTACTCTAAATATGATACTTAGGTAGCATTTTACTTTAATCTTAATAATTAACTTGCCATAGCTTAATTAAATGATTTTCTCTCTTTAAATGAATTTTCTATTCAACAAATTGTTTAATTTAAATCCTATTATCATGAAAAATGTTCTAATTGGTATATTCTGTTTAGGCTTTACCACCCTAATGTTTGCTCAAGTAAGTTACGAATCTGACGACTTACTCATATTAAAATATAAAACCGCCACAGCCGTGCATAGCGAATACTTATCTACTGTCTTGGAAATGCAAACAGCTAAACGCATTAAGTCCCTTGAAAGCACTGTTGCTAATTACGATATTACAAAGGATCCTGTGTATAACAAAGCTACACAAAGTGCTTATCGGGTAGTATTTGAAGAACATGATAAATATCAAGGAAGTATTATTGCCAAATTCAATCATGTCGGAGAACTAACAGAATCTTTTGAACGTTTTAAAGATGTAACACTACCTTACTCTGTTAGGTATTCTGTTACTAAAACTTATCCTGGATGTACCTTTATCTCAAATACCTATTATGTTTCCTACATGCCAAACAAGCCTATTGAAAAAACATATAAAATAAAAATAAAGGTAGATGGTTCTAAAAAAACTATAAAAGTTGACGAAAAGGGTCAAATTTTATAAGTGTTAATTGTAGAAAGAAAAAGAGGCTGTACAAAAAGTATTAAAGTACGTCATTCTGAATGTATTTCAGAATCACATCATTCTGATAACCAATCATTATGAGAGCCTGAATCAAGTTCAGGTAAACGAAAACTTTACTTTTTAAACAGCCTCTTTTTTATAGTCTTATCGCTTAAATGACGCAATGGCTTTTACGATGTTTCTTATTTCTATGCCATTTTCTTCTGTCTCTTCAATTTCAGTAATACCAACGACCAACTCGTTTGATGTAAGAAGAAATATTTTAACGTAATATGATTCACTAGAGTTTTCAACTATAATTTCATCTCCTTCAAGTTCCCATTCACCATTTTCCAGAAATTCTATATCTTCTACAACCTCGGTACTTTCAACACCTCCATCTACGGTGTAATCAATTTTAACACTATAGCTTCCTTCTGAAACAATAGTCTTTGGAGATTCATTAAAAGTTAATTTTGTAGTGATATCGTACCCCTCTCCTGTAAATTCCGTTTTAATAAGTTCCCCTAAAAATGAGGTTTCAACTCTTCCTTCGTAAACAATATCGGTGCCGATCCAAGTGCCTATAAGGTCATCTGAAATATCTGAAGCATCATTTTCATTGCTAGAACAAGAAGTTAATACTAGGCACAAAAAGGAAAATAAAACAATAATTTTTTTCATATAATTAAAAGGATAAGTTAGTTTTTTAAACAAAATTACAAGAAATAGACCTATTAAACCAATCATACTAAATAAATAGCCACAAATGAGCATAAAAAAAGCGCAACTTTTTAATGGTTGCGCTTTGATTTTTTTTAAGAATCTATCTCATTTTGAGATTCCGAATCAAGTTCGGAATAAGTGATTCACACCATCTCGATTTTCATCGAGATGGGTTCTCTACTTACTTTACTTCTTCGAAGTCTACGTCTTCTACATCGCTGCCTTCATTCTGTGGTTGCTCACCTGCACCAGCATCTGGTCCTGGTTGTGCTCCGCCTTGTTCAGCTTGTGCTTTGTACATTTCTTCAGAAGCTACTTTCCAAGCTTCATTAATTTTATCTAAAGCTGGTGTAATTACCGCTAAATCTTTAGACTCATAAGCTTTTTTCAATTCTTCTAAAGCTTCAACGATTGGTTGTTTTTTATCATCAGATAATTTATCACCAAACTCTTCTAATTGTTTTTCGGTTTGGAAAATCATAGAATCCGCTTCATTTAATTTTTGAGCATTTTCAGCTGCAGCTTTATCAGATTCTGCATTCGCTTCCGCATCTGCTTTCATCTTTTCAATTTCTTCTTCGCTTAAACCTGAAGATGCTTCAATACGAATATCTTGTTTCTTACCTGTTGCTTTATCTTCCGCAGATACTTTAATGATACCATTCGCATCGATATCGAAAGTCACCTCAATTTGTGGTGTTCCTCTTCTTGCTGGTGAAATATCACTTAGGTGAAAACGACCAATAGTTTTGTTGTCGGCAGCCATTGCGCGTTCCCCTTGTAGAACGTGAATTTCTACTGATGGTTGATTGTCTGCTGCTGTAGAGAATACTTGCGATTTCTTAGTAGGAATCGTTGTATTCGCTTCAATAAGTTTTGTAAATACGTTACCCATAGTTTCGATACCAAGAGATAAAGGTGTTACATCTAAAAGTAATACATCTTTAACATCTCCTGTTAATACACCACCTTGGATACCTGCTCCTAAAGAAACAACCTCATCTGGATTAACACCTTTACTTGGCGCTTTTCCGAAGAATTTCTCAACAGCAGCTTGTACTGCAGGGATACGTGTAGAACCACCTACTAAAATAACCTCATCGATATCCGATTTTGATAAACCTGCTGCTTTTAATGCAGACTCACATGGCTCGATAGTACGTTTTACTAAATCGTCAATTAATTGCTCGAATTTAGATTTTGTTAATGTACGTACTAAGTGCTTTGGTCCACTAGCTGTAGCTGTAATATAAGGTAAGTTGATTTCTGTTTGAGCTGAAGATGATAATTCAATCTTCGCTTTTTCAGCAGCTTCTTTTAAACGTTGAAGAGACATTGGATCTTTTCTTAAGTCCATGTTTTCCTCTGCATTAAACTCATCTGCTAACCAGTTAATGATTTTCTCATCAACATCATCACCACCTAAGTGTGTGTCACCATCTGTTGAAAGTACTTCAAATACACCATCTCCTAATTCAAGGATAGATACATCATGTGTTCCTCCACCAAAATCAAATACTACGATTTTTTGGTCTGTACCTTTTTTGTCCATACCGTAAGCTAAAGCTGCGGCAGTAGGCTCATTAATAATACGCTCTACTTTTAAACCTGCAATCTCTCCAGCTTCCTTTGTAGCTTGACGTTGCGAATCGTTAAAGTAAGCTGGTACAGTAATTACTGCACGACTTACGTCGGTTCCTAAATAATCTTCAGCAGTTTTCTTCATTTTTTGAAGAATCATAGCCGATAATTCTTGAGGTGTGTATAAACGACCGTCAATATCAACTCGAGGTGTATCGTTATCACCTTTTACTACATTATATGGTACACGTTCTGCTTCTTTTTGAGATTCAGAATACTTGTTTCCCATAAAACGTTTAATTGAATAAACCGTTTTAGTTGGGTTTGTTACTGCTTGTCTTTTAGCTGGGTCACCAACTTTAATTTCTCCACCTTCTACAAAGGCAATTACAGATGGTGTTGTTCTTTTTCCTTCTGCATTAGGAATAACTACAGGCTCGTTACCTTCCATTACAGAAACGCAAGAGTTGGTTGTTCCTAAATCGATTCCAATAATTTTACTCATAATTTTTTTATTTGTTTATAAATTTTCGTCCCGATAGCTATCGGGGTCACGAAAACGTTGTGTTCATTTTTAATTTCGAGTTGTATAAGTCAATCTTTATGCCATTCAACATTTACTGACAAGCTGTCATAATCCGTTTATTTAATAAATAAATATCTGTTATAACTAGAGTTGTGATACTGTCAATGTTATAAATAAAAAGTAAAAATTACCTATACGAAAGTTTTCGTAATTCATTATAAGTTTTTACTCACAAAATCACCATGTGATATTTTTTAAATTAAATTTGGCTCCTTGTAAACTAATAATCAAAACTATAAAAGACAATTATTAAAAGGGCATGTTTAAAAACGTATTATTAATCTTAATCATTTATAAAATTCAAACAACGACATCAAAAAATAATTTAATACTGCCTTCCTACTTATTGATATACATATGAAAAATCTTAACCTACTATTTATTTCAATGTGTTTTTTCAGTTTAATGACTGGAGTAAATGCACAAACTACAAGCAACATTAAAATGTATGGTCAGAAAAGCTATGGCATATTCGTCCATTATGGCTTTGGCGGTACGGCAGCAGACCAGTACGGCTGTTCGATAACCCAAAACCCAGATGGTTCTATTCCATTAAACGTAGATGAGGTAGCTGATAATTTTGACGTACAAGGTTTTGTAGACGACATTGATGCCATGAGTCCAGAGTATCTTATCTTCACGGCTTGGCATTGTTGGCAATATCCATTATACCCAAGTAATGTAATTGATACTTGGCTAGGAGAAAGTCATAGCTCTAAGCGTGATGTGATACAGGAAGTATTAGATGCCTGTGATCCAAAAGGTATTGATGTCTATCTCTATGCTCAACCCTCAGAAGCGCATAATTTTTCTCCAGCACAACAAACTGCAGTTGGTTATATTAATAGAAGCACATACACCAAAACCTACAACGATTATCTTAATGAGATGATTGCAGAATTGACAAATCGTTATAAGTCACAAATTAAAGGATTCTGGTTTGACAAAGGATTGTACTATGGGTGTACAGATACGCAGCGTATTGGAGAAACCGTTAGAGCTATAATGCCCGATGCTGCAATAATCGCAAATACTTACGCTGGGGTGAGTGCAGATTTTGGTGCCGTTGAAATCATGTCAGTTACCACTAATTTTGAAGGTGAAGGTTATCCTAATGCTGACCCAGATGATGTAGATACCTGGCCTGCCTTTGATAGATCGATTTCTTTTGTTTCAGACCGCGCTTGGTTTGCTCAACCAGGATCACTTCGTTATACAAGCGAGGAAATGTATAAGTACACGGTATTAGAAGCGGGAGTTAACGAAGAAGGTGGTGGCGTAGCATGGGCAATAGGACCATACCCTACCTCTACTATTTCTTGGAATAATGGTGTACTAAAGGGTATGACAGACTTAGGCGTCTTGATTGACGAAGTAGCTGAGTCTATTAAAGGTACAGTCCCAAGTGATTCGTGGCCAACAGCGGAAGGTGCACGTATCCAAAATTTGACTTGGGGAGTTGCTACACGATCTGCTGTTAATAACCATGAATATCTGCATGTGTTAAACGCTCCTTCTGGAACTACGCTAACCATTGATACACCTGCCGATGGCCGCGTTTACACGGCTGCAGTTAACTTACGTTCTGGTAAATCTTGTACCTTTTCTCAGACTGCAAACGAAATAAGTATCACATTAAACGCTAGTGATTCATGGGATGCTGTAGACACCGTTATTAAACTAACGCCTTCGTCTTCTGGAAATAATACTAGAGCAAACGTAGCTCCTTTAGGTACAGCTACACAATCTACAACAGCTTATGCTGGAGTGGCATCAAGAGCTAACGATAATAACACGAACGGTGCTTACGATGATGCTTCCGTTTCTCACACTGGAAAAGCTACAGATGAATGGTGGATGGTAACACTTGACAATACGTACGATATTGATGAAATCACTGTATACAACCGTACCGACGCTGCTTATATGGATAGATTAAATAATTTCACTGTTGAAGTTTTAAATAGTAATGATCAAATTATTTTTACCAAAACCATTACAAGCACACCAAACCCGTCAGTTACTATACCTACGGGTAATGTAGTTGGAAACAAAGTAAGGGTCTTACAGAATAAAACAGGAACAGCTCTAACTTTAGCTGAAGTTGAAGTATATGGTACCGCCAATACATTATCTACAAATTCTGATTTAATTAAAGACAATTCATTATTAAGCATCAGCCCAAATCCAGTAAAAGACATCCTGAATGTAAAATTAAAAACTACTGAAGATTCTACTTACCACATTTTTGATGCCACTGGACAATTATTACTTACAGGGGCAATTAAAAATGGGGCTACTGCAATAAATTTAAGTCAATTTAATCAAGGCTTTTATTTTATTAAAGTATCTAATGGTTCTACTAGTGCTACTCAAAAAATCATAAAAGAATAAGCCAAAATTATGAGATCACTTAAATTGAAGCAAGTTCCTTTAATAGTATTTTATCTAAGTCTTTGCTTGGGATATACAAGTAGTAACGCACAATCAAACACTAAGCCCAACATCATATTTATATATGCTGATGATTGGGGTTGGGGAGACTTATCCTGTCATGGTAGTGATTGGATGCAAACTCCAAACATTGATAAATTAGCTAGTGAAGGCATTGATTTTCATCAATTCAATGTATTAAATCCAGTATGCTCCCCGAGTCGAGTTGCTGCTATAACTGGACGATACCCTGCACGTTACGGTATCAATAGCGTTTTTTACGCTACAAGACCTGGACCAGAACAACCAGATTGGCTGGATCCTAATGCGCCTACAACGGCACGTTTTTTACAAGCAGCGGGATACCAAACGGCTCATTATGGAAAATGGCACATGGGAGAAAAACCAGATAACCCTAGTGTATATGACTATGGTTATGATGAAGCTGCTGCTTATCATGCAAGTAACACGCCTGGAATAAGTAAGCATGTTGTGGCTGATAGCGCTGTGGCTTTTATTAATCGAAACAAAAGTCGTCCTTTTTACTTAGATGTTTGGCTCCACGAAAGTCATACAGCACATTCACCGTCAAGTGAAGCCATGGATCTATGGAATGGCGAAACAGATGCCCAACGAAAAATTTATGGTGCAGTAATAAGCGACGGTGACCTAAAAGTTGGTAAAGTACTTCAAGCACTTGATGATGCAGGAATTTCAGATAATACTATTGTTGTGTTTTCTACTGATAACGGACCAGAAGGCACAAGTGACGCCGTTGGTGAAGAAAACAAATGGGGATCCTTTTATAGTATTGGAGAAACTGGAGGATATCGAGGCCGAAAACGTAGTTTATACGAAGGAGGTATTCGTGTTCCTTTCATTGTTAGATGGCCAGACCACACGCCTCAAGGCGTTATCAATAACACTTCTGTGATTACAGCCGTTGACTTATTACCTACTTTTTGTGAAGCTGCTGGGGTAACGGTACCTAGCTCCGCATTAAGTGATGGAGAAAGCATGTTATCAGCTTTTAAAGGTGCAACAGCAGACAGAACACGACCTGTATTTTGGTTACATACTGGGGCTAGTTCGCCCGACAACTGGCCTCGTTTGGCCGTGCGTGATGGAAAATGGAAGTTGGTATCCAATTTTGATGGTACACAATTGGAACTACACAATATGGAAACTGGTGAGTTTGAAGACTCTGCTGATGATTTGTCTGCTCAATATCCAGAAATTGCAGATAAATTATTTAAAATGGTAACCGATTGGTATGCTGAACTTCCTACTGAGCCGGACCCAAACTGCCTCTCTACCTATGTAGAACCTATTGAAATAACATATAACTTGGCTTCAACAGGAACGGTTAGTCAATCATCCATAGCAAATGGAAATGGTCCACAAAAAGCGATAGACGGAAATTTTAGCGGTGCCATTGCTGATGGTTCTGTTATAGAAACTAACGAAGAAGATGAACCATGGTGGGAAGTAGACCTTGGTTCTGAAAAAATAATTAACACCATAGGTATTACAAACCGAAGCGACGCTTGTTGTATTTCGAATTTTTCAACCTATGCCGTACAAGTTTTAGATAACGAAAGAAATGCGGTATACACTAGAAATGGCGCTGGTAATGATAAGGCTGTCATTAATGTTAGCCCGAATGGTGTTATGGGTAGATTTATTAGAATTGCTCTACGACAAACAGGAGTGCTAACAATTGCAGAAGTGGTTGTATCAGGCGTATCTAATAATTTAAAACTACAAGTTACTGATAAAAATAGTGGAGAAAATATCGAAGGGGCTAGTATTGTTTTAAATAATGCATATAACTCAATAACTTCAGAACATGGTATTTCATCTTTTCAACTCCCTCAAGACATCTATAATATAAGCATTACCAAAGCGGGATATACAAGTATTGAACAGAACATTGAGGTAGCATCGGATGTAACGTTATCCTTCCCTTTGTCTCCTATTTCTAATCTTGCTTTAAGCGGAACAGCATCTCAATCTACAACAGCGTATAATGCTCCAGCATCTCGAGCTATCGATGGCACTACAGATGGTGTGTTTAACAATAATTCGGTAAGCCATACTGATGTAGTATCATCGGGTACGTGGTGGAAGGTTAGTTTAGATAACGAAGCAGCTATTGACGATATAAAAATATTTAACCGTACGGATAGTAATATGGATCGATTAAGTAATTTTACTGTGGAAGTTTTAAATAGAGATGGAGCTGTTGTATACACACAAACCATTACTAGCATGCCAAATCCTTTTATTACCATTAATGTAGGGCATGTTGTTGGGAATCAAGTTCGAATCACACAGAATTTAGAATCCACAGCACTTACCTTAGCGGAAGTTGAAATCTATGGCTATGATGCCACACTATCAATTAAACCAGAACACACTAAGAATAACAGCCAGTTTAGTGTCACTCCCAATCCTACAAAAGATATTATAAATATAAAAACAAACACCACTACTCCTACTGAGTATCTTATTTATAACTTATCAGGACGGGTATTACTTTCTGGCACGTTTAACAATGGTATAACGACTATTGATTTAAGTCAATTTAATCAAGGATTGTACCTGATTAAATTCTCTAATAAAGGTAAGTTTGAAACTATAAAAATTTTAAAAGAGTAAAAAACATTATTTCTCGGGGTCTAATATGTATAGCTCTGAGAATTTTAGACTCAATTAAAATTTGAATGGTACCTTTTACAAATGAAAAAACACACTCTTACCCTTCTACTTAGCACACTTTTCATGACAAGCGCGTTCGCCCAACAAACCCATCAACTGGAAAGCCTATCCTGGTGCTGATATAGGTTATCGCTATGCAGCCTTCAAAAAAGTAAAATTTAATATTGGTTTAGATGCGGCTGTTGGAAAAGACGATTGGGGTGTTTACTTTAGAATTGGGGAGGCTTTTTAATTTTTCTGTTTATGCGTTTAACGGTTTAATCGGTTTACGAACAGTCCCTACAAACTAATCCTATTTACCGTTCGATTAACAATCGTGATAAAGCCTTTGGGTAACCGCGTTGTACAGCAAGTGCTTCGGCTAGAACATCAATCTCATCTTTAGAGATACTTTCTAAAATTGGATTCTGTCGTCCTGAATCCTTTATTGTGGGCATTATACCTATTTCTTGTATTTTATTTAAAACCTGATTAGCCACGGTTAAAGCTGAAGAAGCCTTTACGATTTCACTACGCGCATAAGTTTTACACGGGAAACGAACCTCCCCTATTCTTAAACTCGGGTCGTCTCCAGGGATTTGTTGAGCACCAAATAATGGTGGCCCACCAACGCTAGCCGATTTAAAAGTTGGAACAAATTTGGTCACCGAAGTAATGGCTTTTTCTGTGCGTGTTTTTACCTCTTCATAATCCCAACCACGTGTTAATTTTTGCTTAATACCCGCTTCAAACTCTGGTTGTGGTTCATTGGTATTAGACTTTACCAAACCGTTTACAAACAATGTAATCTCGTTTGTCATGCCATGAATTTGATAATAATCATCGCAATATGGCGTTAATTGTACCATGCCACGAGGTGTACCACGTTCTCCATGAAAAATAAGCTCTGGAATTAATCCAGTTATTGGTTGCCATTTTGAAACATAAGCGGCCTTAAATTCAATTAAACGCGCGTTATTTAAATGTAATAACTCATCAAACTCACCTGCTTTAAAGCCACTTGAATTCACGAGATAATTAACTTTATAAATACCGTTTTTCGTGCTTACTTCCCAGTTATAATCTAAATTTTCCGTTCTAACATCTTTAATTTTAGTAACATTAGTACTTGTTTTTAAATCACAAAAAGGGGTGTTATTTAAAGCCAATTGTGCTTGAGCTCCAAGTCTAAAAAGATTCCATCCGTATTCCTGTACTAGAACTACTGGCATTTTCAGCTTGTTATAATCTATTAATTTAATAGCGTTAGTCATCCATTCATCAGGAGACTTTGGTTGTTTTTTAGAAGGCCTTTGTGCTAAAACCTTTAAATCTGATTCGGTATAAATTTTATAGTAATCTTCTGGTGCTCCGAGAATTTTGTTCGCTGGGTCTTCGACTATTAAATCTCTATAATATTGCACTAATACGTCAAGCCGTTCCTCTAGTTTATTAAACTCATATTTTTCAGTTTTAGGAACACTTATAAATGTTGGTCTTTCATCAATAGATTCTGGAAACAAACGTGCCATCTCTATGGATTGTTTCATAAGCAATTTACATTGTGATTCAGAGATGTCTGGATACAAATTACCTCCAGCATGTAAATGACAAAAGGGAGGACCGCTAACAACACTTTTCCCCTGTTCGAACAATACCGAATCAATGCCATGCTTCGCCAATTGTAACGCAGTTACAACACCCGAAACACCCGCCCCTATGATACCAACATTGTAAATTTTATTCATTCTAGAACAATTCTTGAATTTCTGCAAAATGATCTATGACTACTGTAGGCTTATAGTCTGCAATATTTTCGTTGTAATTATAACCATAACTTACACCAATACTTTCCATGTTTGCATTTTGTGCTGCCAGAATATCATTTTTTGAATCACCAACCATAATGCTTTTTTGAATGGTTGTGTTCATGTCTTCAGCTATATGAAAAAGTGGTGCAGCATGAGGTTTTTTCTCTGGTAAAGAATCTTCACCAACCCAACACTTAAAGTATGGTGTAATTTCTAATTTATCTAAAATAGGTTTGATAAAACCAAAGGGTTTATTTGTACATATAGCAAGCTTATAGCCCTTTTTATCTAAATATTTTAAGGTTTCCAAAACACCTGGATACATAAAAGTATCTTTGCAGGTTACCTTTTGGTAGGCCGCTAAATAAATTTTAAAAGCTTCATTTAAAAAAGCTTCAGAAAGGTCTTGATTTGGTAGTGCACGGCCCAAAGCTCTTTGAACCAAAGGCATGGCTCCGTTGCCAATAAAAGGCGTCACGTCTTCAACAGTTAAAGGTTCAGCCTTATAATGTATCAACATACTATTTACCGCTAAGGTAAGATCTGGAATACTATTGATGAGTGTGCCATCAAAGTCAAATATGATGAGTTCTTTATCTTTAAAATTCACAATGCTAATTTTTAAGCAAAGATGCGGAAGTTTTACCTAAATAGTAACGTTTTACTGATATTTTGAAGCCCAATAAATTGTTAAAACCCACTACTTACAGATGAATTATTCTATTGAGTCGATTATAAATTTCATAAAAAACAATAAAATCACGGATTATCATACTTGCCGTTGATAGTTTTAATCAAGAAATGTATCTTTATGCCCTGATCTAGCTACCTAATTAGCAACTAACCAAACCAGACTTGAAATACACACCATTAAAAATTTCCTTATACCTGATTATTGTTTTAATAATCCTCTTAGGAATAACTTTTTTTTCAGAATCTAAACCGCTTCCTAATGGTACTTTTCAGGAAGGTTTTTCTATAGGTGATATTACTATAAAATATCCTAAATCTGAATCTTTTCTTCAAACTAAAAAAGTTGAAGCGCCACAAGTTACTGTTTTAGATAGTATTGTAACTAATGTGGAAAATATTATTGAAAGTACAGAAATAGAAACGATAGAAAATGACATTGCTAAAATTGAAGAATTACCACCGCCTCCAGATTTTAGAAAAATAGATACTTCTAAAGTTCAACGTATTCAATACCCTAAAAATAAATCTGAATATTTAGAGAAGTTAAGAAGCAGTTTGAACGCAAGTCAATGCCGTATTATTCATTATGGTGACTCACAACTGGAAGGCGATCGCATTTCGGCATATCTTAGAAATAGATTACAAGGATTATACGGAGGCCATGGCCCCGGTTTTGTACCCATAGTACAAGTTTACCATCAAATTAGTAATGATGTCGCAGCGTCTGATAACTGGACACGTCATGCTTATTTCGACAGAAGAACCCAACGCTTTGAGCATAAAAAATATGGGGCTTACACCTCGATGTCTCGATTTACTCCTGTCTATGATAGTATTAACGAGGTCTTATTGGATACACTACAAATTGAAAAAGGAACTATCTATATCACTAAACCTTCACAATCTTATAGACGTTTAAAAACATTCACGAAAATAGGATTGCATTACGGCAATTCGGTAACACCAACAACTATAAACGTTTTTAATAACGGTGACCTTATCCAGTCAGACGAACTTATAAACGATGGTAATTACCATAAGTATAGTATCAATCTTTCTGAAACACCCAGTGCATTAAAAATTGAATTGGAAAGTAAAATTAGCCCAGATTTTTACGGACTAACATTAGATGGCGATAGTGGTATAAATCTAGATAACGTCGCGATGCGAGGCGCTTCAGGAACTGTTTTTGCTGGCAGTAATAGTACGACCTTCAATCAAATGTACCAGGCTTTAGATCCTAAATTGGTTATTTTTCAATACGGAGGAAATGCGGTCCCTCATTTTGAAGATTCTCTGCACGTAAAACAATACGCTGGTTATATGAAAAACCATGTAAAATGGGTAAAACGAAAAACAAAAGATGCTAATATTCTATTTATTGGCCCTAGTGATATGTCAACTTCCGAAAACGGCAAAATGGTTACCTATCCCCTGCTGCCCTATCTAAATGAATGCTTAAGTGAGGTTATGACCGAAAACGATGTGGCTTATTGGAGTATTTTCGATGCTATGGGCGGTAAAAACTCTATGCCATATTGGGTAGACCAAAGACTAGCAGGTAACGATTACACGCATTTTTCTCCTTCTGGAACAAAAATAATTTCTGAAATTCTTTTCCTATCGCTCTACTTAGACCTAACGGATAACAAATGAAGTCTTTAATACTGTCCCTGCTTTTCACAACTTCTTTTTATGCCCAACATTATGTTTTGGACAGCATTAAACCTACCCTAGGGCATCTTATAAACTTTGAAGCCAATACGCTTAAATACGCAGATAAATCGCCTACTTTCCAGAGGTTATTTACAAAACTAGACCGCATTTATTCTGGTGAAAAACTTAATCTTCACATCATGCATATTGGTGGCTCCCATATTCAAGCCGATTTTTATACCAATAAGCTTAGAACCTATTTTCAAAATATGGCACCAGATGCTACAGGACAACGTGGTTTTGTGTTTCCTTACCATTTAGCACATACTAACAACCCTTTAAATTACAGAGTCACTAGCAACACCAAAGACAAATGGAAAGGTTACCGGTGCGCCCTAACTAGAGATAGTATTGCTTGGGGTTTATCTGGAATAACAGCGGCATTTCAAGATGTTTCAGACACGCTTTCTATAAAAGCTAATTATAAAAACTATAATAAAGTACGTTATAACTTCAACAAACTGCGTGTATTTTACAATACTTGGAAAGACGATTACGCATTAAATATATTAGACAGTACCTTAGTGCAATCGGATACGATCAATTATAATAAAATGTATCGCGAGTTTCGTTTCAACAGAACAATAGATAGTCTAGAAATAGGCCTTCAACTAAAAGATACGACAGCAGTAAATCCTGAATTCGCCATGATGGGCTTGGAGTTTTCAAATAATAACCCTGGTATAGAATACACCTCTATTGGCGTTAATGGTGCTAGTTTTAAACGCTTTGATCGCAGTGTTTATTTTGAACGCCAATTTGACCTCTACAATCCTGATTTATTTATAATCTCCATAGGAACCAACGATGCTTATGTACCAGAAGCGGACTTTAACGCTGAAGATTTTAGATATTATTACAAGTCATTTATAAATATGATTCAGCGTAAAAACCCCAATTGCGCCATACTCCTTACGGTGCCTAACGATAGCTATTACAGACGTAGAAAACCAAACCCCAATACGATCACACAACAACAAATTATATTAGAAATTGCTCAAGAGTACAACATGGCAGTTTGGGATTTTTTTGAAATTATGGGAGGTTTAGGTGCGTCTCAAAAATGGTACAAACACGAGCTCATGCCTAAAGACCGTGTTCATTTTACCCTATTTGGCTATAGCGTTAAAGGCGATTTAATGCTAAATGCTTTTGTAAATGCATGGGCAGCGTCCACAGGTAGAGACGCATTCGAATTATTAAATTACTTTAAACATCTAGATGAATAGGTTATACGACATTTTCACATTCTCAGAAGATTTCCCTTTAATTTTTACACAAGTAAATTTTTGGATTTTCTTCGCAGTAGCTTACACGCTATTTGGCTTGTTTTATAAGAAGATAAAACAAAGAAATGCCTACTTATTTCTTATTTCATTATTCTTCTATTACAAAACCAGTGGTTTATTTATTGGTATTTTAATATTTAGTACCATCGTCGATTTCTTTATCGGACGTAACATTTACAAAAGCGAAAACAATAAAAAACGCTACGCCTTAGTCACCCTAAGCGTTATTGTAAATCTTACAGTACTCTGTTATTTTAAGTATGCCTATTTTTTTACC
This sequence comes from Pseudotamlana agarivorans, assembly GCF_018860245.1. Classification (GTDB taxonomy): domain Bacteria; phylum Bacteroidota; class Bacteroidia; order Flavobacteriales; family Flavobacteriaceae; genus Pseudotamlana; species Pseudotamlana agarivorans_A. Next base: position 553,609 of record NZ_JAHKPD010000018.1, on the reverse strand, counting down.
GACTCCTTAAACATGCTTTTTCAAACCGATTATCAAGTGGTAAATTTACTTGCCGAATGGGGAAACAGCTTCAACGATCAAAATTATTTTACTGTCGATAAAATCATACTTCCTGTAGGTATTTCATTTTACACCTTCCAAACCATCAGTTATAGCGTTGATATATTCAGAAGAAAACTAAAACCTTTAGATTCCATTCTCGATTTCGGATTTTACGTGAGTTTCTTTCCGCAGCTCGTTGCCGGACCTATTGTACGTGCCGAAAATTTTGTGCCTCAAATTACAGCACCAACTGTTTTAACAAAAGCTGATTTCGACAAAGGGTCTTTCATGATTTTAAAAGGGCTTATTAAGAAAATGATTTTTGCCGATTTTATAGCCATGCATTTCTTAGATCGCGTTTTTGATTCACCAGAAATGTTTTCAGGCTTTGCCAATGTCATGGCCATGTTTGGGTACACCCTACAGATTTACGGTGATTTTTCAGGGTATACCGATATTGCTATCGGGCTCGCGTTACTCATGGGTTTCAAACTCCCCGTAAACTTCAACTCGCCCTATAAAGCAATCAACACAGGTGATTTCTGGAGACGTTGGCACATCTCATTATCTACTTGGCTTCGCGATTATTTATACATCCCTTTAGGCGGAAACCGAAAAGGCTCTATTGGTTCTTATATCATCCTATCTATTATCATTTTAGGGGTTTTGTATGCTTATCAAAATTTAATAGTGGTATTCACAACCTTAGGGGTGTGTTTGGTTATTTTTATCGCCGCTCAATACAATAAAAAAGTAGAAAACTACATCAACACCAACATTAACCTCATGCTTACCATGCTAATTGGAGGCTTGTGGCACGGCGCTTCATGGAAATTTGTGATTTGGGGTGGACTAAACGGACTAGGTATCGTGGTTTACAAGTTCTGGCGAAAAATAAGTCCGTACGAAAAATACAACCACTGGGTTGCAAGGTGGTGGAAAATCCTAGTAACTCTTATTTTTATAACCTTTACACGTATCTATTTTAGAGGTGAAAGTATGGAACATATCGCAAAATGGTACAATCAAGTAGCCTACCATATGGATATGCATTATGCCTGGGACATTTTAGTGAATTACAAAGCCGTTTTCATAGTTATGGGCATTGGTTACATCACGCATTGGTTACCAAATACAACCAAAACACAAATTGAAAACCTATATGCCAACAGCCCAATTTACTTGAAAGCTGCCGCCTCGGTGGTAGTGGGCATTATTTGTTATCAAGCCTTTTCAACCGATTTCCAACCTTTTATTTACTTTCAGTTTTAGTAGGACACAACGGGATTAGCAGTTTATAGAAATATCAACATTTCAAATATTTTGGCTTTTATTTTAAGTAGCATCATTTGGGCGCAACCCTTAGGGGTCGGGCTATCCGTTGCAAGTCCGCGGTCATACTTCCGTGTGGGCTTTCCTCTACTATCCCTTGCGCGAGCTTTATGCCTTAACACTTAAGTTATTTTACCAAATACCCACCCATAAATTTTGCTCCAAGAAATAAAAACACTCCAAATCCCATTCAAAAAAAGATAAAAGCAAGTGTATTTTTATTCCAACGTTCATTTTTCGAAAGTGTACTATATGCCTTTTCTATTTGCCATTGATTAATTGCTTTTTTCGCTTTTTTTCTACAAAAAACTGAAATGGTAACATGATTATTCCTAAACCAATGAAGGTCGGTAAGAAGGATGTGAATTTATATTCCATTGACCCTAATAGCCAACAATATATGCCAGCCATTATAAAGCTAAAAGGCGTTGTAAAAAGATGAAGCGTTGCTGGAATAATTCTTTCAGGCATTTTCTTATTGACCCACCGTTTTGCGAAACTATAATTTGCTAAAAGTAAATTCTTAAATAGTTTTTTAAAAATCATTATTGTACTAAATATCCTCCCACAAATTTTACTATTAAATAAAATGAAACCCCGAAAGCACTCCAAAAAAAGATAAAGCCAAAAGTATTTTTATTCCAACGCTGGTTCTTTGTAAGTGTTTTATATTCCTTTTCAATTTGCCACTGGTAAATGGCTCTTTTCGCTTTTTTTTCTATAAATAACTGAAATGGTAGCATAACTACCACTAAGCCAATTAAAATAGGTAAATATGATTCAAATCTATACTTTATTGAGCCAATAACAACAAAGTATAGTGCTCCAATTATAAAAGTAAAAGGCGTTGCAAAAAAATGCAAGGTTGATGGTAATATTCTTTCTGGCATTTTTTTGTTTACCAACCATTTAGACACAGAATAATCAGCTAACAACAAGTTTTTAAATAAAAGTTTAAACATTTAATTTTTAAGTTTATGAATTTTGTATATCCGTTTTGTAACCTTAATATTGTATTTACGTCATTCCGAATTTATTTCGGAATCTAATAAAGCTGATAATTAATATATCGTGATGAGAACCTGAAACAAGTTCAGGTTGACGATAACAATTATGTCACATTACGGATAATCAGTTATGAATAAAATCTAACCGATAACTCATTATTAAAACTAGCTCGAACTTAAAGCTATATTTGCTAACCAAAATTGAACTATAAACGCACCCCAAAAAAAGATAAAAGCAGTTACTATTTTATTTATTCGCTCATTTTTAGTTAAAAATTTATACTCCTTTTCAATGCTCCATTTATCAATACCATTTTTAGCAATTTTCCGGGAAAAATAATAAAACGGACTTATAAATAATAACACGCCTACAACACACACTATAGGGTTTTTTACGATATTCAGTATTAATTCTAATACAAATAGACAAAATATTCCTGTGGCCATAAAGGTAAAAGGAAAAGAGAAAGTCAATATTGTTGATGGTATAATATTTTGAGGCGTTTTTCTATTCACGAGCCACTTTGAAGTACAATAAAACGACAATAGTAATGGTTTAAATATAGTTTTTGTCATTAATTTATGTAATTTGATGGTAATTTAAATTTAGTTTCGACATAGGTATTATCTCGTTTAACTTCATTAAAAATCGGTTCATTTTTTTTAGGAAAACATTGAATTTGTTTATCATTCCAGGTATTATCCTTTTTCATAAAATTTTCATCCAAACTTTCACTTATATTAAAAGTGTAATCTAATAATCCATAAATTGCAATACCTACCACCACCGCTGGCGCACTGTAAACAGTTGCGATAACACTAACAACAAGAAGCACCCCATCAACATAAGTATGTGGCATAACAGCTGTATCATTTATAAAGGCATCACTAATTTCATATACAATAGTTCCAGCTGACAAATATGGGCCTACTTTTGCAACTTTTCCTAATTTTCCCACCATTCTCTCTGCCCCATGAAATATTTTACCTGCTTTCGCTGGTTTCCCCACTTTTTTGGTAACCTTAGATATTTTATACGCGTAACTTCGTTTAAATTCTTTTGGAATTCTATTATAAAGTTCGGTGACATCTCCCAACCCTCCTATATTCTTCTTTGTAGTACCATATGCTTGAGAAGCTAGAAGCATCCAATCGTGTTCTTCTTTACTGATATAATCATCTTCTAGCTGTATAGAAATATCATTTCCTTGTATTATTTTTTTCTTTTCTTGATATGATTTTAAACGCTCTGTAGAAGTAAATGTTGCATAGTTACTTCCATGACTAATAGTTACCGAAAATGCGCGTTGTCTACTTAAAGAAGTCATTTTGAAATCGACACAAGCATCATTAGGAACTAGCACCCATTTATCACCAACAAAAACTTCCTTATGTGATATTAGGCTACTTGAATATCTAATATATTCCGTGAAATCTGGTGGTTCAGGGGTTTCTTTTTGTTCCTTTAATTGCTCTTTTGCTATTTCATTTAGAAGAGAATCAATTTCATGACTTCTAGAATTCAAAAGAAATTCGAGGTGCTTACCCATGCCTGTACGGCTAAAATCATTCTTGTTAGCTCTCAAACTAAATTCCAAAGCAAGATCTGCTTCATTCTGTACTAATTCTTTAAGTTTTATTAATTTTTCATTTACCATAAAGCAAAAACAAAATCTATTATTTTAAATTATCGAGACCATATTTAAACGACAATAACTCAAGACGACATCATCTTAAGTTGTTGGCCACTTATTACTAAAAGTTGTCCCTTTTATAGTAATTTCATTCGCTGAAATAACCAATTGGGTTTGCATAGGTTCTGCATCATGCGCATTAAAATGTTCATGGTAAAGCAAACAGTAAGCATTTTTGAATTCAATCTTTTTAAGGCTGGCCATGGTTTCCCGTTTATAAAAAGTAATCACACCATTTTTAACCATATCTGGAGAAATCGCCCAGTCCATGAAATCGGTTTTAGAAGTGGATTCTACAAGTAGTTTTATTTGTCCGCCACGCGGGTTTTCAGCTGGACGACCATTATAATCTGCTCCTTGAGAAAATTCAAATGCACAGTCTAGTACATTTATTTCATCGCTTTCGATGGTTAATTTTGATAAAAATGACATAAATTATAAGTATTAAAATTGGCTTAGGATTAAGCTTCTACACGTTGTACGATAATATTATTCTCTTCTCTGATACCATTCCATTCAATGGTTTTGTTAGCGTCTATATGACGAAGTCCTTTCCACCAATGTGGTTTAAAATAAAAAACCCAACCTGAAGCACCTCCTTTTAAATCTGTGATTTCAATTTTATGTTCGGGGTGTAAAGCATTATAATCATCAACGAAAAAATAAAAGAGCTTTCCAAACTCCATATGTTCTGGCGCTTTAACTTTAAAACGACTCCTCTCCTTATCTCCAAATTTCTTTTTAAACTCCAAACTTATAACAAGCGGATTGCTCAATTCATTACTAGTTGGATCTTTAATATCTTGATTTATGGGGTAAAACCACTTTTTATAAATTTCTACAGGAATAGAAACCGCATATTCATAAGTTTTTAAAACCAGTAATGGTATTAAAAAAGCAAAACCTGCACTAAGATAAACCAACACAAAACCTTCTTTAAAGCGACTAATCACTTGTACAAAAGCTAATAAGGCAATGCCTAAGAAAACAAGCGTTAATACAAACTCGCCAATAAACTCAACTTTAGTTTCTGTAAGTTCTTTAAAATATGTTCGCATGGCAAAAATATGAGCGATACCTATAAACAATAAAATGAGTTCTATAGCCAAATAGCTATTTGTAGGTGAATCATCTAAAATTTTATGGTAGGCCAATAATCCAGTTAAACCAAATAGAATAGCCAAAACAACCGCATAAACAATTGCTTTTAATTTATTCTTAGTAAATACATTTCTCACCTTTTTTACTACCGCCATGAGGATTGAACTTAGTAAAACAAGAATGATACTTAATTTAAAAACATCGCCATTTAATAAACTTGCCATCATTGTATTCATCATAATTAAACTCTAGTAGACATTCCCAAATAAGCACCAATTTCTTTATCTAGGATAAATTCACCTTCTTTATTCACTTCAATTTCTGTCTTAATATGATATTCCATAGGGATAAAAAATTTATAAAATATGGTTATAAAATCTAGCAATCCGTTTTTTCCTATAAATTGATCCACTTCACTCTTTTTATTTGGCTTAATGGTTACATACAATACGGGTTGTTGTATTCTTAAGGTTTCTTGCTCTGTAATAAAATTGACGCCTAATCTATTTTCAGAATTATTTTCAACTTTTACTTCATGAGTTTCAAATGTTTTTTTGTAACCTACTTCAACATCTATTATTTTTTTTAAACTCAAAAAAGTGAGCTCTAAATTTCCAGATATTTGATGCGCAAAAGGCAAAAGTCTTATCAGTTTTGCTGCGAATATTTTAGGTATGGCTTTGTCAATTTTCCAAAAATCCATTAAAAAATCATCATCCAAACTCTTAAACTCTCGAACAATAGACTTTTCTTTTTTCTCAATATCTACCCGCTGCCTAAACAATTCATTTTCAATTGGTGAAAATAAAAGCCTAGCATCCTCCTCTTCTTTTATTTGCTGCCTCCTGTTAGAGGTAAAAGTTCCTGAATTACCAATTGGGTTCGCTTTATGAAAAACACCTTCTGGAAGCAAATCATATATACCATTACGAGCTAAATTTAATTGTAAACACGCCTCATTTTTTTTATGCGATACGAGTTCCATATCCGTGATATCCCTACTGTAGCATCGATTAAATGTGCTCTGGAATGAGGTAACAATATCATCTGCTTGCACTGCAGTTTTCCTTTCAATTTCGGTAACAAAAACTTCGGCTCTTAAATTGTGAAAAACTTGAGACAACTCATCGTATATAGCTTGAAGTTCGTTGTTCATTTAAGTTGCATTCAAATAACAGGTTTACAAATCATTTCTTTTACCACCAGCTACATAACGTTTTTCCCAAAATGGATTGGTGATATCACAAATTTTAACGCCACTAACACCAGTTGTACCTTTGTAAGAAGTCGCATTTATAAATTTATTATTTGCCAAATACACTCCAACATGTGAGATAACCTGCTCCCCTTCTCGATGAAAAAATAGCAAGTCACCTTCTTCCAAAAATTCCTTACCTCGAAACTTATTTATGTAATCGGATTCAAATTGTTTGTGAGCAGTGCGTTCTATGTATTTATCATAAACTTCTATATAAAGCAATTGGGAGAAAGACGAGCAATCAATCCCATCTTTGGTTTCTCCTCCCAACAAATACTTAGTATCCATCCAATCATTAATAAAGGTGTATAACTTAATGTTCTGTATGGAGTCCGGTTTTGTATGAAGTAAATTAGCATATTCTAATTGTACAGGTAAAAATTCTTTTTTCGGAATGATAGTATCATAAGACACGACAATATCATCATTGTTGGTTGTGACTTGAGACCCTTTACAATATATTAGCGTAAAGGCTATAAAAAAAATAAGTACTTGCTTATAAAAATTTATCTTCATTTAATTTAATATAAATGACGATTTACAAGAACAAAAGTAAATATTAACCTACTTAAGTAAAAAGATAAATCGTACGTAAAAACGCCAAATTTACATTATTTAGATGAATAGAACTTAATTTTGTAGTAAAAATATTATTAAACACTGTGAATTTAAGACATAGTAGTATGTCTACATTGAAGAAAGCGCCATTAGCAATACAAAATCGATCGAATATGACTTAAACTTTGAAAGTCTTTGGAAAAAATTATTGGATAAAAACAAAAAAATCTTGAAGCTCATGTGCTTTTCAAGATTTCAGTTTTGGGTACAAAAAAAGGCAAGCTACCTACATCACACCGCTACGACCATTTACCTTTGCTTCGTTCCCGACCTGGAGGATTCAACAGGAGCTGGTTGTGTAGGACTTGCCAGGTGCAAATATACAACCTTTTAAAACTTTCACAATGATTTTTTAAACTGATTTTAAATAAATATCTTGCCCTAAATAATTCTACGAAAATGACTTTATTCAAACTGTTCACAATCACATTTTTAAGTACCGTTATTCTATCTTGCGGATCTAATGGAAATCATAAAAAAAGTGATTTCACTATACTAACTAACGCTTCAAAAGGTAATATTTCTAATAATAAAACACTAAATCTTGATATAGAAAACAAAAAAATGCATACCATCGATTCTGTTTCCTATACATTAGACGGTGTTTCTATATCAAATAGTATCAATCTAGAAAATCATAAATTAGGTAAACACGCTATCGAAGCTACCATTTATTTTGACGGTGAAAAGCAAACAGCATTATCGGCAATCACCATATTGAACAGTGAATTACCAAAGGTTTACACTTTCAAAATTATTAATGAATATCCGCACGACATCACAGCTTATACCCAAGGTTTAGAATTTTATAACGACACTTTATACGAAAGCACAGGACAATACAAAGAATCTAAACTTAGAAAAGTCGATTATAAAACTGGTGAAATATTAAATAATATCAATTTAGATGATGCTTATTTTGGTGAAGGACTTACTATTTTGAACGACAAAATTTATCAACTGACCTGGCAAAAAGGCACAGGCTTTGTTTACGATGTAAATAGTTTTAAAAAAATAAGTTCTTTTAAATACGGAAAAAGCAAAGAAGGTTGGGGACTTTGTCATGTTGATAACACTATTTTTAAAAGTGATGGTACCGAAAACATTTGGATTCTCGACCCGGTAAATCTTTCCGAAGGAGATCACATCCAAGTATACACGAATAAAGGTAAAATTGTTGGTATTAACGAAATGGAATGGATTGAAGGACATATCTATGCAAACCGCTATCAAAAAGATGGTGTGGCTATAATTAACCCAGAAAACGGGGCTGTTATTGCCGTTGTAGACTTTACGCCTCTTAAAAACTTAGTGACCCAACATGAGGGTTTAGATGTTTTAAATGGTATTGCCTATAACTCTAAAACTAAAACCATTTTTGTAACTGGAAAACGTTGGGATAAAATATTTGAAATAGAAATTGTAAAAGAATAAGTCAAATTTTTGGTTTTTTTCTGTCATTAAGGAATAAAAAAATAAGGTTTAGAAAGCGATATCAAGTATATTTGTCTAACAAACTAAACCCACTTTTATGGATAATTTAGATGCCGCAAGACTGCAAATGGCATTTACCCTAATTTTTCACATCGTATTCGCTTGTGTTGGTATGGTCATGCCTTTTTTTATGATTGTAGCCCACAAAAAATGGTTAAACACTAAAGACCCTGTCTACCTTAAGCTTACAAAATCGTGGCAAAAAGGGGTTGCTATTTTCTTTGTAGTTGGTGCCGTATCTGGGACAGCTTTGTCTTTTGAACTCGGACTCTTATGGCCCGAATTCATGAAACACGCAGGACCAATTATTGGGATGCCCTTTTCTTTAGAAGGTGCCGCATTTTTCGTTGAAGCCTTAGCTTTGGGGTTTTATTTATATGGTTGGGATAAAATCCCTGAAAAATTTCATTGGTTTACAGGGGTTATCGTTGGTGTTTCCGGTGTCGCTTCCGGTATTCTAGTAGTCTCAGCCAATGGCTGGATGAATGCCCCTTCAGGTTTCGATTATATAAATGGTGAATTTGTAAATATAGACCCCATAAAAGCATTGCTTAATCCTGCTTGGTTTACACAAGCCTTACACATGACTTTAGCTGCCTTTACTGCAACAGGATTTGCCGTTGCGGGTGTTCATGCCTATCAGATATACAAAAGACGTCATATTGATTTGCATAAAAAAGCCTTCAAAATAGCCATTACTTTTGGTGCTATTGCAGCTATTTTACAACCTTTAAGTGGCGATTTATCGGCTAAAGACATTGCTGAAAGACAACCCGTTAAGCTCGCTGCCATGGAAGCTCATTATGAAACAAAAAAAGGAGCTCCGCTACTTATTGGTGGTATAGTAAATACTGAAACACGAGAAGTAACTCATAAGATTGAAATCCCTAAGGCTTTATCTTTTTTAGCCTTTGGCGATTTTGATGCTGAAGTAAAAGGGCTAAACGACTTCCCTAAAGATGTGCAACCAAATGTGGCTATCGTTCACTACGCTTTTCAAGTGATGGTTGGTATAGGCACACTACTCCTACTCTTTGGCTTAGTCTTTTTTATTAGCTTACGAAAAGTATCATGGTGGCAAAATCGTAAATTCTGGTTATTGTTTACACTTTTAGCTCCTATGGGATTTATCGCCTTAGAAGCCGGTTGGATTGTGACTGAAGTTGGTAGACAACCATGGATAATTCATAACATCATGAGAACTAAAGATGCTGTAACTCCAATGCCTGGAATGGTTTATAGTTTTTACATGTACATGGGGCTATATTCTATACTAACTATTGCCGTTACTTGGCTTATGATGCGTCAAATAAAATCACTTAACCATCCATACCTGAAATAAAATGCTAAATATTGTCTTATTTTTTTTAATGGTTTCCCTATTACTCTATGTTATTTTAGCTGGAGCAGATTTTGGTGCTGGCATCGTAGAACTCTTTTCTACAAAAAAGAGTCAACAACTTACCAAAAAAACCTTGTATCGTGTTATGGGTCCTGTTTGGGAGGCCAACCATATTTGGATTATTATTTTGGTCGTTATTCTATGGGTAGGATTCCCCAAATTCTATAATGTATTAGTTATTTATTTACACATCCCCTTAACCCTGGTTTTATTAGGCATTACCATGCGCGGAGTGGCATTTGTATTTAGACATTATGACGCTTTTAAAGATAAGTCGCAAATATTATACGACTGGATGTTTCGCTTTTCTAGTTTAATCACGCCTATTTTTTTAGGTATGACTGCAGGCTCTATGCTTTCCGGACAACTAATTATTACCGAAAATTATCAAGACTATAATTTTGTTGAACTTTTTATACAACCTTGGTTCAACGGCTTTTCAATACTAGTAGGTGTGTTTTTTGCCGCTTTATGTGCCTTTTTAGCATCTATACTATTAATTGGAGAATCGCATGCTAACGACCGACATGTATACGTTACTAAAGCTGAAAAAGCTACCGCAGCCGTTGTAGGTATTGGATTTATAGTGATTTGTTATGGTTTTTATCATGAATTAACCTTTGTTACCGATTTTATAAAAACACCATTAACCTTAGGGTTTGTCATTTTATCATTCATTTTGATATTTCCACTTGTGCAAAGTATTAAAAAAGCTAAAAAAGTTGCCACAAGAGCCTTAGCGGGTGTACAGGTAACTTTGATTTTAACGGCCGCATTTGTTACACATTTCCCTGTTTTAATTATTGGTTACAATACAGAAATTAACCTTATAGAAACCGCATCTCCCGAAAAAGTTATTAATGTACTAGCTATATCCCTAATCATTGGTGGTGCCGTTATTCTTCCAGGGTTATTTCATCTTCTAAAATCTTTTAAAATGATTAAAGTTTTAGATGATTAATTATAACAACAGGACACAAACTATAAAAAAACCATTTTATTAGATTAAGATTTCAATAAGGACACTAAATCATTAAATCCTTTTAATTCCGCGTGTTGAATCGCAGTTTTCCCCTCTAAGTCTGTTAGGCTTTTATCAGCGCCTTGAGCCAATAGAAACTTCACCATATCCTGCTTATCATACATTGAAGCAAAAATTAAAGGCGTTACGCCTTGGTCATTTTTCGCATTAATGTCTGCACCTTTTTTCAATAAGTACTTTGCTACAACCTGGTTCCCTTTAAAGGCCACACCAATTAATGCAGTATTCCCCATGGCATCTCTAGCTTCAATTAAAGCTTTGTAGTCTATTAAAGTTTTAGCAATTTCATTCTTATCGAAATATGAAGCCAAAATGAGTGGTGTAAATCCCCGGGAGTCAGTAATATTCACCAATTCAGGTTGTGTTTTTAACAAGGCCATCACACCAACGTAATCACCTGACTGAATTTTACTAAAAAAAGTATCTTTATTATCCATATTACGTCTTTAATTAAATAAAATTGGGACAAGCAATTTAACGCTTATCCCAATTAGTATATATCTTTTTTTTTAATCTTTATTTTAAATCGAAACGATCCAAATTCATCACTTTTACCCAAGCCGCAACAAAATCGTTTACAAATTTTTCATGCGCATCATCTGCACCATAAACTTCAGCAATGGCTCTTAATTCAGTATTCGAACCAAAAATTAAGTCTGCACGAGTTCCAGTAAAAGTAGCCATCCCAGTTTTTCTTTCACTACCAGAGAACAAGGCATCATCATCTGAAGACGCTTTCCAAGTGTATCTAAAATCTAATATATTAGAAAAGAAATCATTTGTTAAATGCCCTACCTTTTCTGTAAAAACGCCATGTTTAGAACCATCATAGTTAGCACCCAAAACACGCAAACCTCCAACTAAAACAGTCATTTCTGGGACAGTTAACGTTAACAAGTTTGCTTTATCGACTAATAGGTCTTCAGAAGACACAGACAAACCAGGCTTCAGATAATTTCTAAAACCATCGGCTTGAGGCTCCAAATAACTAAAAGAATCAACATCTGTTTGCTCTTGAGAAGCATCTCCTCGTCCTCCCGAAAAAGGCACCTCTACAATATAACCTGCATTTTTAGCTGCTTCTTCAACACCTAAAGAACCGCCTAAAACAATTAAATCTGCAATAGAAACTGATCCTTTATAATTTTTTTGAATATCCCCATAAACCTCTAAAACCTTAGCTAATTCCTTAGGGTTATTAACTTCCCAATCTTTTTGAGGCGCTAGCCTAATACGACCACCATTAGCTCCACCACGCATATCCGAACCTCTATAAGTTGAAGCTGAAGCCCACGCTGTACGTACCAATTGTGAAATACTCAACCCTGAATTGGAAATTAAATTTTTCAAACTAACGACATCTGCCTTGCTTAAGGTGTAATTAACAGCCGGAATTGGATCTTGCCACAGTAACTCTTCTTTTGGTACTTCAGGTCCCAAATAGCGCGACACGGGCCCCATATCACGATGCGTTAATTTATACCAAGCACGTGCAAACACCTCTTCAAATGCTTTATGATCCTTATGAAAACGTTTAGAAATTTCTAAATACGTAGGATCTAATTTAAGTGCCATGTCGGCAGTGGTCATCATCAGCGATTGCTTTTTTGATGAATCACCCGCTCTTGGGGCCATTCTTGCTTGAGAAGCCTCAGTAGGCTGCCATTGATGTGCTCCTGCTGGACTTTGGGTTAACTCCCAATCATAATTTAATAAAACATCAAAATAATCATGATCCCATTGTGTTGGGTTAGGCGTCCAAGCACCTTCGATACCACTGGTAATAGCATCATCTAAAACTCCGGTTCCAAAACTGTTTTTCCAACCTGTACTCATCTCTTCTATAGTGGCACCTGCTGGTTCGGCACTTAAATATTCATCTGGATTAGCGGCACCATGTGCTTTACCGAAAGTATGTCCGCCTGCAATTAGCGCCACGGTTTCTTCATCATTCATAGCCATTCTACCAAAAGTTTCTTTGATATCGATCGCTGAACCATGCGGATCTGGCTTTCCATTTGGCCCTTCAGGGTTTACATAAATTAACCCCATATGAGCCGCCCCTAATTGCCCTTCTAATTCTTCATTTTTATAACGTTCTTGGTTGCCTAACCATTCTCGCTCAGACCCCCAATAAATATCTTGTTCTGGTTCCCAAATATCTTCACGACCTCCTGCAAAGCCAAAAGTTTCAAAACCCATTGACTCTAAAGCACAATTGCCTGCGAGAATTAGTAAATCTGCCCAAGAGACATGTTTACCATATTTTTTCTTCACTGGCCATAACAACAGTCGGGCTTTATCTAAATTCCCGTTATCGGGCCAACTGTTTAAGGGTGCAAAACGCTGATTTCCCGTTGAAGCACCGCCTCGACCATCACCAACACGATAAGTCCCAGCACTATGCCATGCCATTCTAATCATAAATGGCCCATAATGACCATAATCAGCGGGCCACCAATCTTGAGAGTGCGTTAACAACTCCATGACTTCATTTTTTAAATTTTTAAAATCGATACTATTAAAGGCTTCAGCGTAGTTAAAATCTTCACCCATTGGGTTCGATTTTACTGTATTTTGTCGAAGTATGTTTAATTTTAATTCATTGGGCCACCAGTCGCGATTTCTTGTACCGCTACCTGCTGTTACCTTTTGCTCGCCTCCAAAAAACGGGCATTTACTTTCACTTTTTCCTGATGAATTTTGATAACTTTCCATTATAATATATGATTTAAAAATTCGAGATTACTACAAAACTACTAAATATACCGATAGTAAAAATCCCAAGCAAATGTTAATAATTTATAAAAGAATAGAAGAAACTAATAGTAAACAGGAATACAATAGATATATTGAATACTGTGATTTTAACTTTAAAATTAATACCCATTCATTTTCTTCATAATAGTTTATAATTACTATTTTTATCGGATAATTTAAAAATTAATATAATGGCCACAATTACATTAAAAGGAAACCAAATACACACTTCAGGAGACTTACCAAAAGTTGGTGAAAAAGCACCTGATTTCACTTTAACAGGAACAGATTTATCGACTAAAAGTTTAAGTGATTTTGCAGGAAGTAAAGTTGTTTTAAACATATTCCCAAGTGTTGATACAGGTACTTGTGCAAAATCTGTACGTACATTTAACAAAGAAGTTAGCAATCTTGAAAACACTAAAGTGCTTTGTATTTCTCGCGATTTACCATTTGCTTTAGGTCGTTTTTGCGGTGCCGAAGGTTTGGAGAACGTAATAAGCTTATCTGACTATAAAGATGGTAGTTTCGGAAAAGCATATAATTTAAATTTCATCGATGGCCCATTAGAAGCTTTAAACTCTCGTTGTATTGTTGTTTTAGATGAAAATGGCGTTATAAAACATACAGAACAAGTTAGCGAAACCGTTGATGAACCAAATTACAAAGCAGCTATAGAAGCGCTTTAAAATGCAAAAAAAAGAGTCATTTTTAGTAAATAGAATAAAAAGCATTGGTTATGCCTTTAAAGGCGCGTTTTTATTAATAAAAACCGAATCGAGCATAAAAGTTCAATTTATCATCGCTATAATTTTATCTATTGCAGGATTTATTTTTGATATTTCGACTTACGAATGGCTGGCACAAACCATTGCCATTGGTTTAGTCATGAGTATGGAAGGTATGAATACCGCCATAGAAGAAATAGCAAATTTTATTCATCCCGAACACCATACTAAAATTGGTTTAATTAAAGATATTGCGGCAGGGGCTGTTTTTATAGCCTCTGTTTTTTCTTGTATTGTTGGTTTTATTATCTATCTTCCAAAGATTTTTTAAAATACTTTTACCTTTAGGATAAACGTTTGTAATTTGTATTTTTGCTGCTTTATTAAAACATTTTAATGCAGTATTTATTTAGTATTTCAATTTGAATCAACAACTCATTAATGGCTAAAAGTAAACCCAAACCTAAAAAAGCACCTAGAAAAAAATTTAAAATGCCCAGTTTTAAGTTGTCTAGCCAGCAAAAACTGGTTTTAGGTAGCTTTCTTATCATTAGTGGCTTATTAATATGTATTGCTTTTATATCCCACCTATTTACTGGTAAAATCGATCAAAGTGCCTTAACTGAATTCACAACTCGTGAGGTTCCAACAGAAAATTGGTTAAGTAAATTTGGAGCTTGGTTAAGTGATTTACTTATTCAGCGTGGTTTTGGCTTAGCTTCCTTTATTTTCTCAGGCTTAGTATTTCTATCTGGGGTGTTTGTTCTCATGAATTTGAGTCTAACTAAATTAAGAAAACATTGGTTTTGGGGTGTGTATATTATCATTTGTTTATCCGTGCTGCTAGGTTTTTTCGGAAACAAATATGATATTTTAGGCGGCACCATTGGTTTTGAAGTTAACAGTTACTTACAAGATTATATAGGTAAAACAGGTACAATATTACTGCTCGTATTTGCTCTTATCACCTATTTAGCAATCCGTTTTAGGGTGACGTTTGAGAGTATTTCCGATGTCTTTAAATCAGCCAAAAAGGATTTTAAAGCCGAGCTGAAACATGATGATAACGTTATCGTTCCTATAGATAATGATTTAACGGAAGAAGCTGAAGAAATTAAAAAAGCTCATGAAATTTCATTAGTTAAAACAACTTCTCCCGCTAAAGAACCTGCTAAACCAAAAACAGAACCTACGTCTTTAGTAGTTAATGTTGCTCCAGAAGAAGATAATGAACCCGAAGTTGATGAGTCTGAACTAGAAATTAAGGTTGAAGAAGTCAAAGAAGAGCTTTCTGAATCTGATAATTTAGCCAATAAACTTGTTGAAGATTTTGGGCAATTTGACCCCACCTTAGAACTTGGAAAATACCAATTCCCTACCTTAGATTTATTAAAAAAATATGATACCGAAGGCATCAAAATAAATCAAGAAGAATTAGAAGAAAATAAAAATAGAATTGTAGATACTTTAAGCAATTATAAAATTGGTATCTCCAGTATTAAAGCAACTATAGGTCCTACTGTTACTTTATATGAAATTGTTCCAGAAGCAGGTGTACGTATTTCAAAAATTAAAAATTTAGAGGATGATATTGCGTTATCACTTTCTGCACTAGGAATTCGTATTATAGCACCTATTCCTGGTAAAGGAACCATTGGTATTGAGGTCCCTAACAAAGACTCAACAATTGTTTCTATGCGTTCGGTTATTGCGTCTAAAAAATTCCAAAGTTCCGAAATGCAGCTCCCTATTGCCTTGGGTAAAACGATTAGTAATGAAACCTTCGTGGTCGATTTAGCTAAAATGCCTCATATGCTTATGGCAGGTGCCACTGGACAAGGTAAATCGGTAGGTTTAAATGCCGTTTTAACCTCATTACTTTACAAAAAACACCCTGCTGAAGTTAAATTCGTACTTGTAGACCCAAAAAAGGTAGAATTAACTTTATTTAATAAAATTGAACGTCATTATTTAGCTAAACTTCCAGATAGTGAAGACGCTATTATTACCGATAACACGAAAGTAATCAATACATTAAACTCATTATGTATTGAAATGGACAATCGTTATGAACTCCTTAAAAACGCCTTATGTAGAAATATAGCTGAATATAACGTGAAGTTTAAGGCCAGGAAATTAAACCCTAACGATGGGCATCAATTTTTACCTTATATCGTTTTGGTTGTTGATGAATTTGCCGATTTAATAATGACTGCTGGAAAAGAAGTAGAAACCCCAATTGCCCGTTTAGCCCAGTTAGCACGTGCTATTGGTATTCACTTAATTATTGCAACACAACGACCGTCGGTGAACGTTATTACCGGTATTATAAAAGCAAACTTTCCCGCACGTATTGCCTTTAGGGTAACTTCCAAAATTGATTCCCGTACCATTTTAGATGGTTCTGGAGCCGATCAACTTATTGGTCGTGGTGATATGCTTTACACCCAAGGAAATGATTTAATTCGTGTACAATGTGCTTTCGTTGACACCCCCGAGGTTGAAAAAATTACAGAATTTATTGGCTCACAAAAAGCCTACCCAGACGCCTATCTTTTACCTGAATATGTTGGGGAGGAAAGCGGCACAAGTCTTGATATAGACATCTCCGACAGAGACAAGCTCTTTAAAGATGCAGCTATTGTTATTGTTACGGCACAACAAGGCTCTGCATCACTTTTACAGCGAAAATTAAAATTAGGATACAATAGAGCAGGAAGAATTATCGATCAACTTGAAGCTGCTGGTATTGTAGGCCCCTTTGAAGGCAGTAAAGCCCGACAAGTTTTAATTACCGATTTAATTGCTTTAGATCAACACTTAGAAAACGAAATATAAATTTTATACTATGAAAAATTTCATTACCATTTTATTAATTGCACTTTCCTTCACTGCTATTAGTCAAAATAATGCAGAAAATTTATTAAACCAAGTGTCAAAAAAAATAAAAAACTATGATAATATATCCCTTGATTTTAAATACACATTAGAAAACCTTTCAGAACATATAAAACAAGAAACTAAAGGTGATGTGATATTACAAGGTGAAAAATACCGTCTAAATATTCTAGGTGTCACTCAGCTTTTTGATGGAAATAAACTTTATAGTATTAGCACTGAAGATGAAGAAGTCACTATTTCTTCAAATGTTGAAAATGACAAAGACGCTATTACACCTAGTAAAATGCTTTCATTTTATGAGGATGGCTATACTTACAAACTCGATATCAAACAAGATATTAATGGTAGAAAAATTCAATACGTAAAATTAACACCTATTGATTCAAATTCTGAAATCAAAAACATTCTTTTAGGTATTGATGAGCAAACAAAACACATTTATAATTTAATTCAAACTGGAAACAACGGTACAAAAACGACGCTTACGGTGAATTCATTTCATACCAATGAACAATTATCAAAAAACGTATTTACCTTTGACGCAACAAAATATGAAGATTATTATATCAATAATCTCGACTAAGTTCAGCTCGTGAAAATACTTGACCGCTACATACTAACAACTTATCTCAAAACTTTCATCAGTGTATTCCTAATACTCATGATGATTTTTGTTTTACAAACCATCTGGCTATATATCAAAGAGTTAGCAGGAAAGGATTTAGATATAATGGTAATTGTAAAGTTCTTATTTTACTTTATGCCTAAGCTAATACCACTGGTGCTGCCACTTACAATCCTTCTAGCATCCATCATGGTTTTTGGTAGTTTTGCAGAAAACTATGAATTCGCAGCAATGAAATCTACCGGTATTTCATTGCAACGGGCGATGTCGGGTTTAAGTATATTTATAGTGGCTTTGGGTATTGTTACTTTTTTCTTTTCTAACAATGTTATTCCTTGGGCAGAATACAACTCCTATAATTTAAGACGTAATATTGCCAAACTTAAACCCGCTATGCTTTTAGCAGAAGGCCAGTTTAATGAAATGGGGGATTACACTATTAAGTTTGATAAAAAACATGGTGAACGCGATCAATTTCTAGATAATGTTACTATCCACATAAAAGGAAAAGATGGCAGAACCAATGCTACAGTTATAAAAGCCAAGCTTGGTGAACTTACCAGCAAGGAAGACTCTAATGTTCTCACACTCATACTAACTGATGGGCACTATTATAATGACGTACAACCAAAAACTCATAAAGCACGATTAAAAAAACCCTTTGTTAAAAGTGATTTTGACAAAAAACTAATGAATATCGATTTATCGCAACTTAATAATGTTGATTTTGATGAAAAATCACAAACCGATAAATACAACATGCTCGATGTTCCTGGATTAAATAAAGCCATAGATTCTTTAGTAAAAAAGAGTGAAACCGATTATCAAGCTTTTTCAAAAAACCTATATCAACGTACTGGTTTTTTAAGGTACCATGCACGAACAATAGCCACTCCAAAAGATTCAATTTATTATTCTGGTGAGGTTTTAGATATTTATGATACTAAAAGCAAAGTGCAACTTGTAGAAATTACGACAAACGCCTTAATTAGTGCCCAACAAATATTAACAACAAAGGAAAAAACGCTTAAAAACTCTGAAACCTGGCTTAATAAACATATCATTTCTTTACATGAAAAATTCGCATTAGGTTTTGCTTGTGTTATTCTGTTTTTTGTTGGTGCTCCTTTAGGTGCTTTAATTCGTAAAGGTGGTATTGGTTTGCCTATGGTTATCGCTATTTTATTGTTTTTAAGCTACCACTTTATTGGTATATTTTCAACAAATAGTGCAAAAAGTGGCGGTTTTCACCCCATTCTTGCTAGTTGGTTTTCTACGCTTATTATGTTACCATTAGGCATCTTTTTAACAAAAAGAGCTACGGCCGACAGAGGCCTCTTTGAGAGCCAAGGTATTTTAGAACCACTTAAAAAATTATTCGGTATTAAGATTGCACCTTTTGAAAAAGACCTTACTACTTTCGATATTAACGCAGAAGAACATGCCACGTTATTATCATATGATAATGCGAAGCTCATGGATATCATTAAAAATTACAAACTCTACAATTACGATATAAAGTACAAAAACAGTGCTTTAGCGATCTTAGACTCTAGAGGGGTTACAAAACAACAACTTAAATTTTCTGGTGAATATTCTGATGATCGCTTTGAGGAAACCATACGACTTAAAAATAGTTGTGTAGAAGATTCCAAATTAGCTCTAATACTATACATAATATGCGCGCCTTTAATTCTTATTGGTAAAATACTGGAAAACAACAAGTATGAAGATTCAGGGAAAATATTATTTACCGTAGGAGTGATTATCGGTGTTATATATGTCATAGCCTTTACACGATCATTTATTAGTTTTTCTAATTTTAAAAAACATGTAAAAAAGCAAACTATTGCAAATTCAATTTTATATGTATTAATAGGTTTACCCCTATTTTTTGTCGTGTACATCATTCAAAACAAAATGCTAAAAAAGGATTTAGATGAAGATGAAATTAACACCCCGTTAATAGAAGTTAAAAAACAAGATCCTGTTATATCTACTAAAATTAGAGGTATTATAAAAGATTATATGGAGCATTCTAAATTTGCCTTAATTTTATATAGTATTTCTGTAGTTTTATTGATTTCATATTTTATTTTGAAAAATAATAAACAACCCGATTTAGCCGCTTCGTCAATCCAACTTAGTATTATTTTATTTATCCTATTTATTATATATTTTATTAAATCGGTTATCAACTTCGTACATTTCTATAAACAAAATGATTTAAAATTAAACAAGGTAGACTTGGTGCTTGCCATAATAGGCACTCCGGCCTACCCAATTTTGTTTATAATTTTAAAAAATCGATTAAATAGATACTTAAAGTAGAATTATTTATAATCAGTAAAATAAGCAATATCTTTGCAACATGATATTAGAACCTATGACACAAGATACAACTCCAAAATTCGAACTCAATTCCATTCATTCTGCAATAGAAGATATTAGACATGGAAAAGTCATTATTGTTGTGGACGATGCCAACAGAGAAAATGAAGGGGATTTTTTAGCTGCCGCTGAAAAGATCACACCAGAAATCATCAATTTTATGGCTACTCAAGGTCGCGGATTAATTTGTGCACCCTTAACAGAAAATCGTTGCAAGGATTTGGACTTACACATGATGGTACGTAATAATACAGATCATATGGAGACTGCTTTTACGGTTTCTGTAGATTTAAAAGGAAAAGGTGTTACAACAGGAATTTCGGCAGCAGATAGAGCCTTAACGGTTAAGGCGCTTGTTGATGAGGATACGAAACCATTTGATTTAGCACGACCTGGGCATATCTTTCCCTTAGTTGCTAAAGAAGGTGGTGTTTTAAGACGAACAGGACATACTGAAGCCGCTATAGATTTTGCAAGGTTAGCAGGATTAAAACCCGCTGGTGTTATTGTTGAAATTATGAATGAAGACGGTACCATGGCACGACTACCTCAACTTATGGAAGTCGCTAAAAAACATGATATCAAAATCGTTTCTATTGAAGATTTAGTAGCATACCGCATGCAGCATGACTCTTTAATTGAGAAAAAAGAAGATTTTCAATTAGAAACCCGTTTTGGAAGTTTTAGACTAAGAGCTTACAAGCAAACTACAAATAATCAAGTGCATATTGCCTTAACCAAAGGCATATGGAAAGCCGACGAGCCTGTTCTAACAAGAATCAATTCTACCCTTGTTAATAATGATATTTTAGGAACACTAACCAATAAAGCTGATGACGACTTAAACGCCATGTTTAAGGTAATCAACGACGAAGGAAAAGGTGCCATTCTTTTTATAAATCAAGAAGCACAATCCATGGATATACTTAAACGATTATCATTTTTAAAAGATAATCAAGCTCAAGAAAACATCACAAAAGCACCTAAAATTAAAATGGATAATCGCGATTTTGGTATTGGGGCTCAAATTTTACACGATTTAAACATTCATAAACTTCGTTTAATTTCAAATTCAGAACAACGCAGTAAACGTGTTGGTCTTATTGGATATGGGTTAGAAATAGTAGATTCTGTAGGGTATTAAATAATAGAAGTACGATATAACCGCAATCATAAATTAGAGGTCTATAAAACTAAGTTTTATAGACCTTTTTTTATACAAACAACGCGTTCGCGATGTTACTTAATATCCTATTTTTAAATTATACCAATTAAACGGTGTAATGCCATATTTTTAATTTGAATTATTTTTTATTCAGATAAAATAGAAAATTCAAGCATAGCCCAATGCTACGGTTTTATTTTATATTGAAATATAGGTGAAAAAGAAACAAATTATATGCGATATTATTTAGTTAAAATGGTATTATTCCTTACAATTAAAAAAAAAGAAGTAATTTTTAGCTTTTAAAGCAAAGTCATGAAAAAAATCACACTTTTAATCGTATTATTTATTACAATTTCTTCTTGTAAAAGTCATTTAAATCATCCCAAAACAGCGATTCAGCCTACATTAGAGACGCCAAAATTAGAAGTATCACAAAGCGCTAAAACTGGTTTGGATTCTTTAGTAGCCAAAGTAGCCATGACTAATGGATGTAGAATGACAGCCACAATTAAAGGACCTAACACAACAGCATACTACAGTGGTTTTGATGGCAGAACTAATGAAAAAATTACCGATTTTAATGATTTGTATGAAATTGGAAGTTGCACTAAAATGTTTACTGCTGCTTCAATCTTTCAACTTATTGAGAAAAAGAAATTAAAACTTGATGACCACCTCACTTCTTTATTACCAAATAAAACCCTGTATAAGGATTTACTTATCGTAGATGGCAAAAACTACATCGATTCCGTTAAGGTAATTAATCTCTTAAATCACACGTCAGGTTTTCCCGAATATTTTTTAGAAGATGAAGAAAAAGTTGTTGAATTACACAGCGACCCTTCCGAACTTTTTACTGCTGAAAAATTGATTAATATGGCTAAAGCCAATCCAGATAAAAACATGTTTATTCCTGGTTCAAAATTCTCATATTGTAATGTAAATTACATTTTGCTCGGGTTAATTATTGAAAAATTTTCAAAACAAACTTATCAAGAATATGTTCAAGAACACATCATCATGCCTTTGGCTTTAAAAAACACTTATTTAGGTTCTGTTTTCCCAAATGCTAGAAGACCAAAAGGGCACTATAAAGGGAAAACAATATTAATGCCACTTACCATGGCTGGTTCGGCAGGAGAAATATTATCTAATCTTGACGATATGCAAACCTTCATTTCAGCATGGAATAAAGGCGAACTATTTAATAATCCGAATACGCTTAACGGCATCAAAAACGATCATTTTAACACCATGGTACCCAATGCCATCACCTATGGAGCAGGTGTTATTAACCTCATGAACCTCTCATTAGGCCATGCAGGCCAGACATTTGGATATCAAGCATATGTTGGAACCATGATATCTAACCATTATACCTTTGTGTTTTCAATAGACGATGCTACCGTTTCTGCATGGTATCCTGCCATTGAGACCTCGCGTTTATTAAAGCATATTAAATAAGATACCAATCTCATGTTAGACTAAATAAAAAAAGCAAGCTATTAAAGCTTGCTTTTTCGTATTTTGTGGGGAGAGCAGGATTCGAACCTGCGAAGACGTAGTCAGCAGATTTACAGTCTGCCCTCGTTGGCCGCTTGAGTATCTCCCCAAAACCGAGTGCAAATATATTACGGTTTCTTTATTCTACAAAATAAAAAGTGAAACTTTTTTATAAATCGTAGCGTAATCTAAAGGTTATAAATCGTGGCTGTATGTAATACTCTGTAACACTTACAGATATATTATTAGAGTTACTTGTGTTTTGTGATCTAGTGTCTAATAAATTAGTTGCTTTCAACTCATATTCCCACTTACTATCCTTGTTTTTTCTATAAGAAAGTGAAGCATCCCAGAATTCGAAGGTATTTAAAGTCTTTGATTCATCACTAAATCTATTGTGGGAATAATTGGTTTTAAAGGTAAATGCTTTTAAAATTAGCGCATCAAAATTAATTGATGGCGCATTGGTATAAAACTTAGTTCTGCTTGTTCCTTGATCGTTATCTTGAATTGAGTAACGGTAACCGAGTTCAAAATTTGGTGCTTCTCTAAAATTAGTACGTACTCTAGCTCTATAAGTTTGAGCATAATTTTCATTAGTAGATGCTTGATTGTTTACAAACTGATTAAATTTATTATAACTTAAATTCCCACTTAACGTCGTTCGAAATTTACCTATGGTTTTTTCAAAATTACCACTAACACTGGCACTTTCATCGGCCAATCCAGAGTTAAATGGTGAACTTACACGTACTACTCCACCTGGCACAAATTGAGAGCTTGTTCTAATTCTGTCTACCGTTTTACTATAAT
The DNA here is from genome assembly GCF_018860245.1 of Pseudotamlana agarivorans. Classification (GTDB taxonomy): domain Bacteria; phylum Bacteroidota; class Bacteroidia; order Flavobacteriales; family Flavobacteriaceae; genus Pseudotamlana; species Pseudotamlana agarivorans_A. Next base: position 529,730 of record NZ_JAHKPD010000018.1, on the reverse strand, counting down.
TAATTCGAGCTCTAACATTCGTATAATTAAACATATTAAAACTGAAATATGACAAGTTCAACTTATGAGACAAGGCACTCTCTAATTCTGGGTTTCCAGCATAAATGGAGCTATAACTATTTAACACCAAACCTTCCGCTAGTTGATTTACATCTGTAAAATCGGTTTGCATGGCATAATTAAAAGTAATTTGCTCACTCTTTTTTAGTTGTAAAATCAAGTTAAAATCTGGCAACAACCTGAAAAAATCATCAACGTAAGTTTCATTAAACTGTTCGTTTTTTGAACTATAGGCATGAGCCGAAAAACCTGGAGTAAAAGTAAAAAGACCTGTTTTTAATCGGTAATGTGCTCCTACATATAAATCACTAAATCTATAGCTGATATCATTGGTTCCTAACCCATCATTAATTGTAGGTGTTACATCTAGATCTGAACCATCGTCTAAAGTTTGAAAAATATTGGAATTAAAATCTTGCTTGCTATAGATGGTTCCTAAGGTAATATTTAAGTCACTTTTTTGATTTAAAATATTCCAATAATCAATTTTAGCATCTATTTGATTTGATTTTACGCGTTTTTCCTGTGAAACGTTATATCCCGTTTGAAAATCATCTAAACCCAAGGCATCTGCCACGTCTTCATAATTGGCTTTATCTTCAATGAAAGCATTGTAAAAAGGATCTTCATCTTGAATTAAATTCTGAACTTCTACAGCAAAAATATTTTTATCATTTAAGGTATAATAGTAATTGAAACTCTGATTAACACTAAAGGGGTTAGCATTCTCCAACTCGTTTACATCACCATTAATAGAAGATTTAAATAACTGCTCTTGTGATTCTTTTGATGTTCGAGCCAAAATATCATAATCCAATTGATTGCTTGTATTGGGTTTGTAGACCACGCTAAATTTTAACATCCCTAAATCGCTTCTTTGAACGGTATTACTTTCTGAAAGTTCATCTGGAATTCCTAATCCTGGATCGGTATATTGTGTCGCCTTATTCTCTTGCATTACGGTTTTACTATTCGAAAAAATAGCAAAACCACTTAAATCTAACGTTTCTTTAGGTGAATACGTAAAATTTGCTGCTCCAAACTTGGTATTTATTTCTTTAGCTCTATTATTCTGAGCCGTTAAAAACCCTAAACTATTACTGCCTAAGTCTATATTGGTTCCGCTATTTCTACTCGGACTCCTAAAACCACCCGTAAAATTGAAATAATCGCGTCTTGTAAAGGCTATTTCTCCTATATTATTGATATCACCGATAACGTTGATACTATATTTCGGACTGTAATAAAATAGCTTTGGCTGAAATAAGTATAGGCCATCATTAGTAGCTACACCAGCCCCACCAGTAATATCTCCAAACCAAAAATTCTTTTTACCTTCTTTTAATTTGATATTTATCGCGATATTATCTTGGTTATTTGTCACCCCACTAAGTTGTCCGATTTCAGCATAGTTTTTTAAAACCTCAACCTTATCAATCGCATTAGCAGGGATATTTTTTGTGGCAAGCTTAGAATCCCCATCAAAAAAGTCCTTGCCTTCAATCATCACCTTTCCAACCGTTTTCCCTTCTACCTCTATTTCGCCATCATCATTAACCTCTACGCCGGGTAACTTATTTAAAACATCTTCAAGTTTACGTTCTGTTCCTGAGGTAAAAGAGTCTGTATTATAAACTATGGTATCTCCTTTTATAGTTACGGGCATTTCGTAAACCAACTCAATTTCATCTAAAGTATTATCATACGCCATGACGAAATTTTTAGTGATATCTTCTTCAATCACTGCGAGTTCTACTTGTAATGTTTTCATCCCAATATAACTCACCTGAACATTATAATTGGTGTTTTTTTCAAGGCTTAACCTAAAACGACCTTCAGGAGTTGTTATACCATAAGCTTCTAGTTTTTGCGATGCTTTATTTATAGCAATAACATTGGCCAACTCCAAGGCCACACCAACACTGTCTTTAACAACGCCTTCAAATTTAACCTGAGCAGACACCGTAATTCCTGCTAAAAACAAGGTTAAAAAGATCCATGTTCTCATAAAATAATGCTTTGATTTTATTAGCTCTTATCGGCGTCCGCCACCACCTCTACCTCCGCGATCTCTACGCATTTCGCGCATTTCTTCCATTTTAGCTTTTGAAATTTTATCAAATTCGGCTTGCGTCACCTCTTTTCCTTTCGTAGGTGCTTTTATTTTTACCTTTTCGGAAGGGTTAATTACTATCTTAGAACAAAGTATCGTGGTATTATCAGCACTTATTTCTAAGATTAGTCCAGGTAAGCCCCAATACTTATCAGGCCCAAGATTTACAGGGATTTGAGGAGTATACCAAGCTGTGATTAATAGGTCTTGCACAGATTCTTTTTGATTCTCTTTTTTAGTGTCTTGAGAACCATTTGATTTTTCACCATCACGAGGTGTTCTTCTAAAATCACGAATATCAATACCCGTTTTAGGTATTATGGCTTCGGCCTTAAAACACATATATTTCCCAATAGTTTTGGTTTCACCAGTAATTTTCCAATTAAAGGTTTGCAAACTGTCTTTTATTAAAAATTGTTTTCCAAAAATATCTTGAGATTGAGATATCTCCTGTGTTTTAATGTTTTTATATTGATTGCCACCTGAGCCACCTATCATGCCAAAACGCATCGATCTGCCATCTCCTGGAGCACCTAAACGCTCTTCTTCCTCATATATAGATTCAGATTGATTGAATGTAAGGATAAACGTTTTTTCTAAAGCATTTTTCATGCGAGCGGTCATTTCCTTCTTTCGCTCTTCACTCATGTCTCTTCCTCCAAAATTACTCATATCAACAGTCGTTTTGGATTCGTAATAAGCCTTTCCTTGAAAATCTTTTTGAGCAAATATAGAAGATGAAAGCACCAAGAACAGTAGGGCCATTTTAGGTCTTAAAATTTTAAAAATCATATAAAAACTTTTTTAATTAGTCATACGTTAAAGTAGCATTCTTTAATGACTATAAGACCGATTACTCATCGGTTAGTTTAATTTAGTAGTGTTAAAAAAAACTTAAAAGAATACCGTTTGATGAATACTCTTGATTTAATATAACCTTAGTCCCAACATTAATCAACTGATAAACGGATTGGATTTTGTAATTTCACAGCATCTATGAGATCTATAAAAATCATATTATTTTTAATTTCAGCCACTTTATGCGCTCAAGAATCAATAGAACTTGACCTAGTAAAAACAATGGCGTTAAATGCTGAAACCCTTATTTCTGTTGATAATTTTGGTACAACCTACTATGTTAACAATAACGTATTTCATAAAAAAGAGGGATCGAAAATCATCACTTTTAGCAATTTACAATTAGGAAGTTTACATACAGTAAACACCTTTAATCCATTAAAAATCAATTTGTTTTATAAAGATTTCAATACAGTAATAATTCTAGATAATCGGTTAGCAGAAATATTCAAAATTGACTTCAATCAAATAACTCCATATAAAAATGTTTCTCATATTTCTGCAGGTTACGATAATACCATCTGGATTTTCAATCAAGACCTTCAAAAATTAGAACTTTTCGATTATAAAACTAATACCTCTCGAGCACAAACGGTTCCTATTCAAAGTCCTGTGTTAGATTTAAAAAGTAATTATAACAATTGCTGGCTCCTCACAGAAAACTATCTATATAATTATAATTACTTTGGAAGTTTAATTAATAAAATAAAAAATACGGGTTTCACTTCTTTCGCTCAAACCAATGAAAACATCATTCTTAAAAAAGAAAATGCCTTGTTTTATCTCAAAAAAGATAGCGTTCATTTTACACCAATAAAAACAGGAAATTTATTGATAAATGATTTTTTTGTAACGAATGAAACCTTGTATATTTACACCAATAAGAGCATACAGGAATTTAAATTAAAAACAAATTAAACGATGCACATTGCTATTGCTGGAAATATTGGCGCAGGAAAAACGACACTCACCCAATTACTCGCTAAACATTATAAGTGGGAACCTCAATTAGAAGATGTTGTAGACAATCCGTATTTAGATGATTTTTACAATCAAATGGAACGTTGGAGTTTTAATTTGCAAGTTTACTTTTTAAATAGCCGATTCCGTCAAGTTTTACAGATTCGCCAAAGCGGAAAAGATATCATTCAAGATCGAACTATTTATGAAGATGCTCACATTTTCGCACCTAACCTACATGCTATGGGTTTAATGACGAATCGCGATTTTGAAAATTACCGATCGCTTTTCGAACTTATGGAATCGTTAGTACAAGGTCCCGATGTTTTAATTTACTTGAGAAGCAGTATTCCCAACTTAGTAGCCCAAATACAAAAGCGTGGCCGCGATTATGAAAACACTATAAGCATAGATTATTTAAGTCGTTTAAACGAACGCTACGAAGCTTGGATTCATGGCTACAACAAAGGAAAACTTCTTATTATTGATGTTGACAAACTAGATTTTGTAGATAACCCTGAAGATTTAGGAAGTATCATAAACACCATAGACGCTGAAATTAACGGTTTGTTTTAAGAACTCGTTACGCTGCATAAAACTTATAAAACCTAAAAACCACGTGAATCACGTGGTTTTTAGGTTTAAACAATATTATTTTTAAGAAACTATTACTATTTTTTTTTCTTTAAAGCAGCTATACTTGCTCTAACATCAGCTTCCGTACCTTGAAAAGTGTCATAACTAGTTGCCACATCACCATTAGTTGTAGTTACCGTAGTCACAACAGCTTTAACAGTACCATCTCCTAGGTCTTCCATCTCAACTCTTACCTCTTGAGAAACAGAAACGGCTTCCACTTGTTCAATAACATTTTCTTCGGAAGAATAAGCAGTTAGCGCATCAGCAGAAATTGCAATACTAGGAGCAATTACTAAAGCCACAACCGACATTAATTTTAATAAAATATTTAACGAAGGTCCTGAAGTATCTTTAAACGGATCTCCAACAGTATCACCAACCACAGAGGCTTTATGTGCATCTGTTCCTTTTTTCCCTTGTTCTTCAATAGTTTTTTTAGCATTATCCCAGGCTCCACCAGCATTAGACTGAAAAATGGCCATTAAAACACCACAAGTAGTAACACCCGCAAGCAATCCGCCTAACATTTCAGCGCCACCAATAAAACCAACGGCTACAGGTACAATTATAGCTAATAAACCAGGTAATACCATTTCTCTTATTGAAGCTTTTGTTGAAATATCAACACATTTATCATATTCAGCATAACCATCGGCGGCATCAAAAATAGCGCGATCTTCGGGCGTTGCTTTACTCATGTCTGAATCGTATTTACGCATCACCCCTAAAGCGGCTTTCAACTGCGGAATATCTCTAAACTGACGACGAACTTCTTCAATCATCGCCATGGCGGCACGACCAACAGCATTCATAGAGAGGGCTGAAAAAACGAATGGTAACATCCCTCCAACTAATAATCCAGCCATGATATCTGGTTTCGACACATCGATTGCAGTTACCCCAGCAGTTTTCATAAATGCAGCAAATAATGCCAATGCCGTTAAAGCAGCCGAAGCAATAGCAAAACCTTTTCCAATGGCTGCAGTAGTATTTCCAACAGCATCTAATTTATCGGTACGCTCACGAACTTCACTAGGCAATTCTGCCATTTCCGCAATCCCTCCAGCATTATCTGAAATTGGTCCATAAGCATCAACCGCCAATTGAATTCCTGTATTTGCAAGCATTCCTACGGCTGCTATAGCGATACCATATAAACCTGCGAAATGATGAGAAACCAAAATAGCAGCTGCAATTAAAATAATAGGAATCGCTGTAGACATCATCCCGATTCCTAAACCAGCAATAATATTAGTTGCAGCTCCAGTTTCCGATTGTTTAACAATAGACATTACTGGTTTTTTACCAGTTCCTGTATAATATTCAGTTACTTTTCCAACAGCTAAACCTGCTACTAAACCTGCTATAGTTGCCCAGAACACCCCCATAGCCCCAAAAGGCAAACCTTCAACTGATTCAGGGATTAAAGTATTAATAATAAAATAAGAGGCTATAACCATTAAACCAGCAGATCCAAATTCACCGATATTTAGGGCAGATTGAGGATTACCTCCATCTTTAACTTTCACAAAGAAGGTTCCTATAATAGACATCACTATCCCCACGGCAGCAAGCACTAAAGGCAGATACACAGCTCCTAATCCGTTAAAATCTGGAGTTAAAATAAAAGCTCCTAAAACCATCGTACCTATAATTGATCCTACGTAAGACTCAAATAAATCGGCTCCCATTCCTGCAACATCTCCAACGTTATCACCAACATTATCGGCGATAGTTGCTGGATTTAACGGGTGATCTTCTGGGATACCAGCTTCTACCTTACCAACTAAATCGGCACCTACATCGGCTGCTTTGGTATAAATACCACCGCCAACACGCGCAAATAATGCAATAGAAGAAGCTCCAAGTGAAAAACCAGAAAGTACATTTAGGACTTCATTAAGTCCCCAGCCCATTTCGCTATAAATCATAAATAAACCACTAAGCCCTAGGACACCAAGTCCAACAACGCCAAGCCCCATTACCGCACCACCAGCGAAAGCTACTTCTAGAGCTTTTCCCAATGATGTTCTTGCTGCATTGGTTGTACGTACATTGGCCTTGGTAGCGACCTTCATACCAATAAATCCAGCTAATGCTGAACAAATAGCACCAACAATAAAAGAAACAGCCACCATACCATTAGAGCCGGTTTCAGAATTCCCTTTAAAATAGAGCAGGACAGCAACTGCTACAACGAAAATTGATAATATTTTGTACTCGGCTTTGAGAAAAGACATGGCACCATCGGCGATGTTTTTAGCTATTCTCTTCATTTTTTCATCACCTTGATCTTGTTTGGTGACCCAAGCACTTTTAATAAACACAAACGCTAAGGCTAATACGCCAAAAAGCGGTAAAAATTTCACGATTAATTCCATAATTTAGTAAGTCATTTAAAAATTAGTTGTTTTTAATTATACTGCTAAAAATAGGAAAAATAAAAGTCACAAAAAAAGCTAGAATAAATTAAATAATCCACACCAAAACCTAACATAAACTATAATATTTATAATACTATGACTTTTGTTTGCTAAACGGGTTCAAAATCGAAAAATAATGAGGATGCACTAACTAAACCCAAGATTGGACTAAAACAAAAAAACCACCCTATTTTACAAAACAGAGTGGTTTTTATTATAATTTTTCAAGATAACTTTAGATGGTAAAGGTTCTTTTCTTTTTATGTTCGCTATCATCGTAACGTTTAACACATTCGTGATAAATTTTTACGGCAGCTTCAGCATTACCCCAGCCTCCTGTATCAACTTTTTTCTTTTCTAAATCTTTATATACTTTAAAGAAGTGTTCAATTTCCTTTAATCTATGCGGATTTAAATCGGCGATATCCATTTTATTACTCCAAATAGGGTCTGAAACTGGTACACAAATTACTTTTTCATCTGGCCCTTTTTCATCAGTCATATAAAATACACCAATTGGTCTCACTTCCATTACTACCATTGGGTATGTTGGTTGATGTCCTAAAACTAAAACATCTAATGGATCTTGATCTAATGCTAAAGTTTCTGGTATAAATCCGTAATCTCCAGGATACATCATAGAAGAAAATAACATACGGTCGAATCGAATTTTATGTAACGTAAAATCGTACTCATATTTATTTCTACTTCCTTTAGGGATTTCAATTAACACATCGAAAGTAACTGATGGTTTTTTTTTATCACTCATATTAAATGTTGTTTAGTAATTTAGTTTATTTAAGTAGCTATATTTTAAGGGAGCAAATGTACTGAAATCAATAACTTTTAACAACAAAAAACACGTTGTTTTAACGCGCTTTACCTAAGCTTAATATTTATAGCATTCGGGAACGAATTTAGATAAAATGTCATATAACCTATAGTCTTTATATTATATTTAACTTTAAACCGGTACTAAAAACAAGGGATTCTAACGGAATTATTACGATTATTAAGGTCCCTCATTAAATTACTACAACAAACTATCAAACAATTAAATTATCTTTGCAGCACTTTTTAAATGAATCATGCGCATAGATATTATAACGGTTTTACCCGAATTGCTTAAAAGCCCTTTTGAAGCTTCTATTTTAAAACGAGCTATTGAAGCTGGTTTGGTGGAAGTTCATTTTCATAATTTAAGGGATTATACCTCTGATAATTATAAATCTATAGACGACACCCAATTTGGAGGTGGAGCTGGTATGGTCATGATGGTTGAGCCTATCGATAAATGTATTTCGGCATTAAAGTCTGAACGCGCTTATGACGACATCATTTATATGACACCAGATGGTGAAACTCTAAAACAAGGGATTGCTAATCAATTATCGCTTAAAGAAAACATTATCATTTTATGCGGACATTATAAGGGTGTAGACCAACGTGTACGTGATATGTTTATTACTAGAGAAATTTCTATTGGAGATTACGTGCTTTCTGGAGGTGAATTAGGTGCAGCCGTATTGTGTGATGCGGTGATACGGTTAATTCCAGGCGTTTTAGGAAACGAAACCTCTGCCCTAACCGATTCGTTTCAAGATAATTTATTAGCACCTCCTATTTACACCAAGCCACGAGATTATAAAGGATACAAGGTTCCTGAGTTATTATTTAGCGGGAATTTACCTAAAATAGAGAAATGGCGTGAAGAACAAGCGTATTTAAGAACCAAAGAACGTAGACCTGATTTGTTGGAGGATTAGGGTTTGGTTGTTGGTTGTTGGTTGTTGGTTGTTGGTTGTTGGTTGTTGGTTGTTGGTTAAATTAACGTTTCTTTAATTAATAATGAAAAGTGAAAAATTTTTAAGTTTCAGGTTTAATGTTTCAAGTTGTTCATTCCTGACGTTTTGGGTTTACTTTTTCAAATAAGGTTTCTAGTCTCAGTCACAGTTTTCAGTTAAACAAATACACAGTTAAACGATTAAACAAATAAACATTCCTACAAATAGTCAATAGTCAATAGTCAATAGTCAATAGTCAATAGTCAATAGTCAATAGTCAATAGTCAATAGTCAAATTACAAAACACGTACTTAAGAAACGCAAACCTTGTGTTAAGGATAGCAGCGGCATCCTTTTTTGTTTCTTAAAATTTAAAAAGGAGACCTAACCAGCCATCTAAACCAAGACTAAAACACACATAATAAACCATTTACAAAAAAGATATAGCGTATAGCCAGGCCTGCAAGGAACACCAAAATAATTTAAATAAAATATTGCGAATAAGTAATTAATGATTATTTTTGCAGCCAATTTCGGGTTAACCTCTGGCGAGAATCGTGCATGTTGTTCTGAATAAATAATAATAAAACATAAAGATATGGAATCTTTAGTAAAATTTGTACAAGACGAATTTGTAACAAAAAAGGAATTCCCAGAATTTGCAGCTGGTGATACAATTACAGTATACTACGAAATTAGAGAGGGAGAAAAAGTTAGAACTCAGTTCTTTAGAGGTGTAGTAATCCAAAGAAGAGGATCTGGATCTTCAGAAACTTTCACAATTAGAAAAATGTCAGGAACAGTTGGTGTAGAGCGTATCTTCCCAGTTAACTTACCTGCATTACAAAAAGTTGAAGTTAACAAACGTGGTAAAGTGCGTAGAGCAAGAATCTACTACTTTAGAGGTCTTACTGGTAAAAAAGCCAGAATTACTGAGCGTAGACGTTAAGCATCATACAACTGCATTGGCAGACTTAAAAAGCCTTGATTTTTATCAAGGCTTTTTTTATGAACAATTGTTAATAAATCATGTTTGTAACCTATTGATATTTAATATGTTAAAATATTTGCAAACCGCGCTTATATTTCGTAATTTAGTAAAACTATTAAAAGGTATAACAATTGTTTTTTTAGGTTTTATACTTCATGTAAAAAATGAATAAGTAAAAAACCATAGCATGTTCTTAATAGTCACAAATTTAATATCGTGGCAATAAAATGTTAAAAACATGGGGCTTTTAAACAGTATGAACGCTAAGTACATACATTTAGGGGTAATACTATATAAATCATCGTGTAAGCGAGTAAGGATTTATTGGTATAAAAAAACAATTAACCGAAGCATTTAATTAATAAGTCAATACATTTTGAAAATTAAATGAATGTTTCATTGAAATAACAACACTTGAACCGAATGTTTAATTGAATATTTTAAGCGTTTTTAGTGTATTACTAAAATTAGGTCACGTCAAGTTATTTCAGGAAAGCCATGTCAAAGTAGATTAAATTCTGCAGGGATATGGCTTTTGTTTTTTAATAAGATCTTCACAATTATTTTATCAAATTCATACTTCTGCACAACTTTTTTATCATTATTATAAAAATTTTACACAAAAAACTATTCACATAGCTATTGAATTAAAATAAGTATCCTTTTTCGTATCTTCGCATCGCTAAAAAAGTACCTTTCTATACTACGTATTCTTTAGCAATTAAAAAACTCAACAAATAAATCCGACACTAATGTCTAAAATAATTTACACAAAAACGGACGAAGCTCCGGCGTTAGCAACACGTTCACTTTTACCTATTGTTAAAGCATTTGTTAAATCTTCTGGAATTAACATTGAAACTAAAGATATTTCTTTAGCGGCAAGAATTCTAGCTGTATTTCCTGATTTCTTAACAGAAGATCAAAAAGTATCTGATGATTTAGCTATTCTTGGAGAATTGGCTAAACAACCTGAAGCTAATATTATCAAATTACCAAACATTAGTGCATCAGTTCCTCAGCTAAAAGCAGCGATCAAAGAATTACAAGGTTTAGGTTTTAAAATTCCAGAATACCCTAATGAGGCTAATACTGCTGAAGAAAAAGATATTAAATCACGTTACGATAAAATTAAAGGTAGTGCTGTAAACCCTGTTTTACGTGAAGGAAACAGTGACAGACGTGCTCCTAAAGCCGTTAAGAATTACGCGCAAAAAAATCCACACTCAATGGGTGCATGGACTAGCGACTCTAAATCTCACGTGGCTACAATGAGCGCAGGTGATTTTGCTCACAACGAAAAATCTACAACAATCCCTGCAGCAACAAGCGTAAGCATTCAACATACCGATGCTAACGGTAACACTACTATTTTAAAAGATGGTTTACAATTGCTTCAAGGTGAAATTATAGATGCTACTGTCATGAACAAAAAGGCTTTATTAAGCTTTTTAGAAGAACAAGTAGCAGATGCTAAAGAAACAGGTGTATTGTTTTCATTACACATGAAAGCCACCATGATGAAGGTGAGTGATCCTATCATTTTTGGTCACGCTGTTGAAATATTTTTTAAAGATGTTTTTGCAAAACACGGTGAAACTTTTGAAAAACTAGGTGTTAATGTACACTCTGGTTTTGGTAACGTTATAGAGCGTATCCAAGAATTACCTACTGAAGAACGTCAAGCTATTGAAGCTGACATTCAAGCAGCGTACACGAATGGCCCTGCTATCGCAATGGTAAATTCGGATAAAGGTATTACAAACTTACACGTACCAAGTGATGTTATTATTGATGCTTCTATGCCCGCAATGATTCGTACATCTGGACAAATGTGGAATGCTGCCGGAAACCTTCAAGATACTAAAGCTGTGATTCCAGATAGTAGTTATGCTGGCATTTACTCTGCAACTATCGATTTCTGTAAAAAGAATGGTGCTTTCGATCCTACAACCATGGGAACAGTTCCTAATGTTGGACTTATGGCTCAAAAAGCTGAGGAATATGGTTCTCACGATAAAACTTTCGAAATTGAATCTAACGGAACTGTAAAAGTTATTGACGCTTCTGGGACTACTTTATTAGAACATGCTGTTGAAGAAGGTGATATCTGGAGAATGTGTCAAACTAAAGATGCACCTATTCAGGACTGGGTTAAATTAGCTGTAACACGTGCTAGAGCATCTCAAACGCCTGCTGTATTCTGGTTAGATGAAAACAGAGCTCACGATGCTGAAATTATTAATAAAGTAAATACTTATTTAAAAGATCACGATACCGATGGATTAGATTTAAGAATCTTATCTCCTATCGATGCAACCTTATTTACATGTGAGCGTCTTATTAAAGGTGAAGATACTATTTCTGTTTCTGGAAATGTATTACGTGATTACTTAACAGATTTATTTCCAATTTTAGAAGTTGGAACTAGTGCAAAAATGCTATCTATCGTACCTTTAATGAATGGTGGTGGGTTATTTGAAACTGGTGCTGGTGGATCTGCTCCAAAACACGTACAACAGCTTGTTGAAGAAAACCACTTACGCTGGGATTCTTTAGGTGAGTTTTTAGCTATAGCTGTTTCTTTAGAGCACTTTAGTAACGTTAACAACAACCCTAAAGCTAAGATTTTAGGTGAAACTTTAGATGATGCTACAAGTACTTTACTTGAAAACAGAAAAGGCCCTTCTAGAAAAGCTGGAGAGTTAGACAATAGAGGAAGTCATTTTTACTTAGCGCTTTACTGGGCTCAAGAATTAGCTAATCAGAATGTTGATGCCGATTTAAAAGCTGAATTTGCTCCTTTAGCAGAGCAATTAGCTGCAAATGAATCTAAAATTGTTGCTGAATTAAATGATATTCAAGGTAGTGCAACAGATATTGGAGGGTACTACGAACCAAATGAAACTTTAGTTAGCAAGGTTATGAGACCTAGTGCTACTTTCAATACTATTATAGAATAATTTATTTTTTTATAGATATACAAAAGCTCCTTATTTTAAGGGGCTTTTTTTATACCATACTATCAAATTCAGACCTTTATTTTTTAAATTATCAAACCAACATTAACATAAGAACACAGCAAAGTAGCCTCCCATTTGCCTTTTCAAACTAAAAAAAACGTATTTTTGAAGCATGAGTTTTATAAAAACAACCGAGCAAGATTCTAATCACAATCATCTGGAAAAGATGTCGGTTTCAGAATTACTACAAAACATAAATAAGGAAGATAAAAGCGTTCCTGCCGCCATCGAAAAAGCTTTACCACAAATTGAAGCCTTGGTTTTTCAGATTGTTGAAAAACTTAAAGTTGGCGGACGACTATTTTACATGGGCGCTGGAACAAGCGGACGTTTGGGTATTGTCGATGCTTCGGAATGTCCACCTACATTTGGCGTACCTTTCGATTTGGTTATTGGGATTATTGCTGGTGGTGATTCGGCTATTAGAAAAGCTGTAGAATTTGCTGAAGATTCAGTAACTCAAGGTTGGAAAGATTTACAAGATTATAACATCAGTAAAAATGATGTTGTAGTTGGTATTGCTGCTTCAGGAACGACACCATACGTGATTTCTGCTTTAGAAACATGCAATAAAAATAACATCATAACAGGTAGTATTTCTTGTAACCAAGATAGCCCGTTATCGCAAACTGCACAATTCCCTATAGATGTTGTTGTTGGTCCGGAATTTGTTACAGGAAGTTCTAGAATGAAAGCAGGAACGGCTCAAAAATTGGTGCTAAACATGATTTCTACTGCAAGCATGATTCAATTAGGTCATGTTAAAGGAAATAAAATGGTTGACATGCAGCTGAGTAACAATAAACTTGTAGATCGTGGTATTCGCATGATCATGAATGAAATTGATGTATCTACCGAAACAGCTTCAGCACTTTTAACCGAATATAAAAGCGTTAGAAACGCTATTAAAAATTATACCAATGGAAGAAAATAGAACAGACAAAACCGTATTATTTAAAGGGATTAAAATTTTAATATTTTCTGTGTTAACTCTTTTTATGGGACCTATATTATTAAGTTTTGCATACAGCAAACCAGAATCACCTTATTATTATCCACTTTTAATTATTGGATGTGCTGTTTGTGCTATGGCTGTATTTATGGTTTTTAAAGGTTTGAAAACCATCATGGATAGTATGTTTAAGAAGTAAAACTATTCAGCCTTTTTATATTTTGGTGTAGATGGGTTATATCCAAAATTAGATTCTGAAATATCTATATTCAAACTTGCTAGAATATAGTTTATAATGGCAAAATGATGCACGGTATGACTGTTAGCCTGAGATAAAAGTGCCGCATAAGTGTAATCTAATTCCATTGGTCCTAAACCCAAATCGTCTACCACAACAACTCTGTTATTTAATGGTAACCGACTTGAAACTAAGGTTTCCTTTATGGTCTCATAATAATCTAAAGCAATCACACCATTCTCTTCCACCGCCACTTGACGTCGTCTAGCAGTTAAATCGACAACTCCTGCGTCATTTTTATACAAAATACACATATAATAATCTAATATATGCCTAATATGAGAACCTACAGAAGAATAATAAGGACCAACTGAAGCGTTTGAGTAGTTTTCATTGGTTAGATTTTTTAAAACAACCTCAACATTTTCTAAGGTCTTTAAAACTGATTTTGTAATGACATCCATGACTACTAATTTAGATAAATTATTTTGAATCAATACATGTTTATATCAACACTTAATCTACTTAATTTTTAGCAGTTTCTAAATCCCCCAATACAATTCGTAACTCAGCATAAGAATACTTTTCATCCAATTGATTCTTCAAGTCAGATAAATTCTCAAAAGTAGTTTTAGGTATTATTTTCTTCAATTCCTTATAGTTTTCTTCGGAAATAATGTCGAATAATTTCACCTCTCCAGTTGGTAAAAAACTTGACAAGTGCCCAAGAATAGTATTTTCATTTAACTCGCGATGGTCTGCTATTTCTTTTACGGTCTTACCTGATTGATACAATTGTAGGGACTCCTTTTTGGTGTCCCCTTTCTTTCTAGGTTTCTTTTCTGAAAATGCTATGGCCAGATCTTCTGCGACCTCCAAATCATTTTCATCGCAATAATCACGAATTACTTTTAGGATAGCACCTCCGTATTTTTCAACACGGGTTTTCCCCATACCATTAACTTCAAGCAACTCGTTTTTGTTGGTAGGTAGTGTTTCACACATTTCGTAAAGTGCCTTCTGTGTAAATACTTGAAAATGGACCAAGCCTTTATCTTCTGCAATGTCATTTCTAAGCACACGAAGCAGTTCAAACAACTCCACATGACTCGTACCGTTGGCTACAGATTTTCTAGATTTTTTAGGTTTATCTTTAGCTTGAAAAACAGCTTTGGCGCGTAGTTCTAAAAACTTTAAGGTATTAAACCCTTTTTCTAAGTTCTTCAAATACAATTGTTTTATAGCCAACAATTCTTCAAAGGCGTCTAAAAACTTAGTAATATCACTTCCAACCGCTTGATTATCGGTAGTAAATCCAAAATTTTTAAGCGGTACAATAAAATCGTTTTCGATTTCAGATAGAAAATAAACAATGGCTTTTTTAAAACGTTCTTGTAACAGAGCACTAGATTCTGGCAAACCTTCTTCTTCCGAAATTTGCTTGAGCTGAACCCTAAAACCGTTACTCACTTTTAAAAAGTTTGCCAGTTTATCTTTTATTGGAAGGAAAGTCTCTTCAACTTTACCTTCAATAATGGTTCTGTTTTTATAATAGATATCGAGAATACGATTTACCGGGTATAAAAGGGCATAATAATCGAAAATCTCGTGTATTAAATCCAACTGAAATCGTTTTTTAGAAGCCTCTAACTCTGCTTCATCTGGTGCATTCTGTTCAGCATTTTCATTAAATGTAATAACATTAATATCGCTAATAATTTGGCTGGAATGAATTTTACTTTTTAACACCAAACCTTCCAAAGATTTACAACGACTTAAAGCCACATAAGTTTGTCCGTGAGCAAAAGCCCCCTGTGCGTCAATTATTGCCTTTTCAAAGGTTAACCCCTGACTTTTATGAATGGTTATAGACCAAGCCAAACGCAGTGGCATTTGCTTATAAGCCCCTATTCTTTCCTCTGAAATGGCCTTAGTGTCCTTATCAACAGTATAATTGATATTTTCCCAAGTTTCGGGTTTGACTTCAATATTAAAATCATCTTCCGGACAATGTACTACGACCTCATCCTTTTCTAAAAACACCACTTTACCTATTTTCCCATTAAAATAACGTTTTTCAGGATCGCTATCATTCTTAACAAACATCACCTGAGCCCCAACTTTCAAATCTAAAGATTCATTATTTGGATATGCGTACTCAGGAAACTTCCCTTCAACCTCTGCTTTATAGGTAAATATTTTTGTGGTTAATTTATCTAATTCGCGCTTATTGGTAGCTTCGGCTTTATTATTATGTGTGGTGAGCGAAATATATCCTGCATCTGGTTTAGCTACAAAATCAGGAATGTAACGTTTATTAAGCTCTGTAGCCGATGCTTCGGTTAAGGCATTGTTTCTTATTTCATTTAAAATTTGAATAAAGGTGGGATTCTCTTGGCGATAAATATGCTTCAATTCGACACAAATAGCCTGGCATTGTGCATAAGCATGGCTACTGAAAAAGAAAGCGTTTTTGTAATGTGGTTTTAGCAATTCCCACTCCTGTTCTTTAACCACGGGTGAAAGCTGCTGAAGATCACCAATCATTAAAACTTGTACCCCTCCAAAAACTTTTTCTTTATTTCTAAAACGACGCAGCGTTTTATCGATACCATCAAGCAAATCTGCACGTACCATACTAATTTCATCGATCACTAATAAGTCCATCGACTTAATAATGTTAATTTTTGTTTTGGTGAACCTTCTATTAAAACCTTGTGATTTATTTATTTCGGTTTCTGGTAATATTGGACCGAAAGGCATTTGAAAGAACGAATGAATCGTAACACCTTTAGCATTTATGGCTGCAACTCCTGTTGGCGCGACTACCACCAACCGTTTTAGGCTTTCCCTTTTTAGACGATGTAAAAATGTGGTTTTCCCCGTCCCTGCTTTTCCTGTTAAAAATATGGATCGGTTTGTATTATTAACAAACGACCATACCAATTCTAACTCTTTATTTACTAACATTAAGTGTTTTAAAAATTCAGAAATTGAAGATAGTAAAATATCAGGTTTAAAATAAATCAATTATGTCATAATAATTTATTAAATTCAATTCACCATTTCCCCAAGCCCCTATAAATCAAACCTATGCCTATGTAATTAATAAGTACTATTGAATTTAGCAATACCACATACTAAAATTCCATGCTATATTTTAGTATACACTATACTGTATTCCATGAATGGGATATGCCAAGATACAGCCAATAAAAATTCACTTCAAAAGCAATTCGCTTTTAAAACACTCACTATTGAAGATGGTTTATCCCAAAACTGTGTTATAAGTATTGCTCAAGATAGTATTGGCTACCTTTGGATGGCTACTCAAGATGGTTTAAATAAGTACGACGGAAGAAAATTTAAGCACTATAAGAAACAGTTTGAAAATATTACAAGATCTACATTTAGCAAATTAGGCCTGGTTTATATAGACAAGCAAAACAGACTTTGGATAATCACCCATGGCGGACAATTAGAACGTTATAACCCCAAATTAGATGATTTCACTCCTATTAAAACACCATTTGAAATCTGTTCCATTTACCAAGATAAACAATTAAATATCTATCTAGGCACATATAATCACGGTGTTTTAAAGTTAGATTTTAAAACAAACAAAACCACACAAATACTAGACGCACTAATAATAAACCATACGGTTTACAGTTTTTTAGAAACCGAATCAGATTTATTTCTGGCAACCTCAGAAGGTGTCTTTAGTTATTCAAATAAATCAATCTTAAAAAAAACAACCATAAAAAATAGCAAATCAACCAATTACAGCACATTAGAGGTTTCAAAAGATGGTACTATTTGGCTAGGCTCCTATGGAGATGGTTTGTTTTATAAAACGCCACAATCAAATGAATTTCAAAAATTTCGGCATAACAAACTACCAAATGACTTAAATATTGAAGACTTATTAGTTGATCGTAAAAACCTTTTATGGGTAGCTACTTACGGGTCTGGCATTTACGTAATAAATAAAGAAACACAGGAAGTTAAGAATTTTACAGCAAATAAGCCTAATCCATTTGCCATTCAGTATAATGACATGCTATCCTTATTTGAGGATAACACTGGAGTAATTTGGTGTGGATCTGATGGTACTGGAGCTAATTATTATGACGAATATCTAATCAAATTTAATATTTTAACTAATAATCAAGTACCTAAAACCACAAATGTCGATATGGTAAGATCGCTTTGTGACGATTCCAAAAATAATATTTGGATAGGAACTTATAGCTCGGGTCTGACACGTTTTAATTTAAAACATAATACCTACAAAACTTTTACCACCAAAAACTCTTCCCTTTTAACAAACAGAATTATTAGCCTCAATTATTTTGACAAAGAACTGTGGATAGGGCATCAAGTAAATGGTCTTAACATTTTAAACGCTTCAGGAGATTTTATTAGTCCCCCTAATTTACCAGATCTTACTATTTGGAATATAGTTGCAGAAACCCGTGATAAACGTTGGCTAAGCACTGAACAGCATGGACTTTTACTATATGAAAAAAATAAAGGTATCATAAAAACTTATAACCAAAGTAATTCAAACCTTCCTACAAATAATATACGTGCATTAGTTAAGCAAAATGATAGCATACTGTGGTTAGGTGCAGATAACGCTGGTGTTTATCGTTTAAATTACAAAACAAACCAAGCTAATAAAATTTCAAAATTAAATTACAAGATAAAGTCCCTATTAATCCAAGGTGACACCCTTTGGGTAGGTACTAATGGTTCGGGGTTAATAAAATATAATACGGCAAACAATAAAGCCCTGGTTTACACCCAACAAGACGGGCTCCCCAACCAAGTGGTTTATGGAGTTTTACCAGACAACAATCACAATTTATGGTTAAGCACCAATAATGGTATTTCTAAATTCACGCCATCAAAAAAAACAGATGCATTTGAAAATTTTAGTGCCGATGCTGGTTTACAAGGCACTGAATTCAATACGGGGGCTTACCATAAATCTGAAGATGGCACCTTAATTTTCGGAGGATTAGAAGGCATTAACTGGTTCAATCCAGAGCAAATCACTTATAATGCCGTAAAACCGAAAACCATAATTTCATCCTTTGAAGTTTTTTCTGAAAATCGTGAAATGGTTAAAAATGATCAATTAAAACATAATGAAAACACCATAACATTTACATTTTCGAGTCTCCATTTTTCTTTACCAGAAAAAAGTACTTTTAAATACAAGCTAAATAATCATGATGAAGATTGGGTTGATTCAAAAAACATCAATATAGCTCATTACACAAACTTGCCACCAGAACATTACACCTTTGAAGTTATTTCTAGCAATTATGACGGTGTGTGGAATAATGAACCTGCTCGATATCGTTTTGAAATAAAAAAACCCTGGTACTTAAATGGTTACGCCATACTTTTATATAATATAATATTTATTCTACTATGTTACATCATTTACTACTATGCCAAACTACGTTGGAATATGAAACTCCAATTAAATTTTGAAAATGCAGAAACCAATCGTTTAAAAAAATTAGACGAATATAAAACGCAACTTTACACCAATATTTCCCACGAAATTCGCACTCCGTTAACTCTAATATTAGGTCCTGTAGATAATCAATTAAACAAAACAAATTTATCTAGTAAGGATAAAAAGGAACTCAATTTAGTTAAACAAAATGCGAACAGACTCTTAAACCTCGTGAATCAAATGCTTAATCTTTCCATGATTGAATCTGGACAAATAAAGTTAAAAGTATCACAAGGCAATTTGAGTCTTTTACTAAAACAGCTTGTAAATGCTTTTCAGTACAGTGCCAACAAAAAGGATTTAAAAATAAACTCGAAAATTGATCACATAAACAACGCATGGTTTGATCCTGATATTATTGAAAAAATATGTGCAAACTTATTCTCTAATGCTATTAAATATACCACAGGTAATAGTGCCATTATTTTTGAAGCTAGAAGACAAGAAGGATTTTTAGTATTATCTATTATAAATACAAGCAATCATGTTGAAGGAAAAGATTTAAGCAAACTTTTTCAACGGTTTTATCAAGATAACGAAATGTCTGATGGCGTAGGTGTTGGCTTGGCCTTAGTACGCGATCTCGTAACCCTATCTAAAGGTACTATTGTCGCAAATAATCTAGGAAATAATCATATTCAATTTTCAGTTTCTCTCCCTATTATTGAAAATGCATTTAACCCGGATGAAATTATTAGCTCAATGGCTATAGAAAAACCTATAGATTCATTGCTTCAGTATGAAATTAGCCCTAAAACATCAAAAGCAAAACCACAATTACTAATTGTTGAAGATGAAGAAGATATTCTTGATTTCATAAAGATGTTATTTAGTGATGCCTATCAAATTTATCAAGCCAGTAATGGAGAAGAAGGTCTTAAGAAAGTACTAGAATTTAATCCTGATATCGTTATTAGTGATATAATGATGCCTGTAAGTAACGGTATAAAACTTTGTGACTCCATTAAAACCAATGCTATAACGAGTCATATCCCTGTAATTCTATTAACTGCTAAAGTAGGAGATCAAAATGAAATTCAAGGTTTAAAAACTGGAGCCGACGCCTATGTCACTAAACCTTTTAATTCTGAAAAACTCAAAATAATTGTTGAAAATTTAATCGAAAACAGAAAACAAATCCATAAACATTTTAATAAAACATTACGTATTAACCCTAAACTAGCCATTACTTCGACAGAAGCCGATTTTTTAAATCGACTTCAATCGATTATTGATACACATATTACAAACTCCAAATTTAATAGCGAACTATTTGCTGAACATATGACCATGAGTCGCACGCAACTTCATAGGAAACTTAAGGCCATATCTGGTTGTACAACAAGTGAATTTATTCGTTTACAACGTTTAAAGTTAGCCAAAGATTTACTTACAAAATCGGATGCAACAGTTTCTGAAATAGGTTACCAGGTTGGTTTTAATACACCTTCCTACTTTATAAAATGCTTCAAAGCGTTATATAATTGTACCCCTAATGAATTTTCCTCCAGATAAAAATAAATCAACAAAATATCCCCTTGAAACATATCTTTGATTAATTGAAACATATCTGGTATCCATTCTTTTGAATTCCTTTTAATTTTACCATATAGATATGAATAAAATGAACAAAGCCAAGCAAATTGAAAAGGAAGTCGTGATTTTCATGAGCATTGACCACTTAAGAAAAGGTAAATATGCACTTAAAATTTTATTAGACAACAAAGTGGTGAAATCGATAAAAATATCCAAATAGCATACAATACAGATGTATTATTAACACATAGATTTAACCGAAAAACATCAAAATATTTAACACATTCAATACATGCTATTATCTAGATTGAAGCCCAAATTCATCATTAATACGTACTTTTTTAAGTCACGCGTGTATAATTCTTTGATTCTTGTCTCTCACAAAATATAGATTTAAGAACCTACATTTAAGTTATGTCACCCAACAAAAAATCCAGCGTAAAGCTGGATTTTTTTTATTAAATAAATTTGATTTTTTTAGCTGTTTACCACCAACCTGAAACCTTCCCCATGAATATTAAGTATTTCAACTTTTTCATCCAATTTCAAGTACTTACGCAATTTTGCGATATAAACATCCATACTACGTGAAGTGAAATAATTATCGTCACGCCAGATTTTAGTTAGAGCCAATTCACGAGGCATTAAATCGTTTTCATGCAAAGCTAGTAAACGTAATAATTCATTTTCTTTAGGCGACAATTTCACAGGATCTCCACCTCTAAACTTTAAAAAACGTAGTTTAGAATTTAGATCGAAGTCACCAATTTTAAACTCAAATTGCTTACTATCTGAAATCGTTTCCGTTGCCTTTCGTTGAATGATTGCCTTAATTTTCATAAGCAAAACTTCACTATCAAAAGGTTTGTTTAGATAATCATCTGCTCCAACTTTATAACCTTTTAAAACGTCTTCTTTCATCGTTTTAGCAGTTAAGAAAATAATAGGGACATCGGTGTTTTTTTCTCTAATCTCCTTTGCTAAAGTAAAGCCATCCTTGTAAGGCATCATAACATCTAGAATGCATAAATCAAAATCATCCTTTTTAAACTTTTCGAAACCTTCCATACCATTTTTAGCATGAGTTACTTCGTAATCATTCATCATTAAATAATCCTTAAGAACGGTTCCAAAATTTGGATCGTCTTCAACTAATAATATTCTCTTTTTTTGCTCTTCCATGATATTACGATATTAACGGAAGCTTTATGGTGAATGTGCTCCCTTTGTCTTTTTCACTTTCTACTGATACATGACCTTGATGGTCTTCTACTATTCTTTTAACATAGGCCAAACCTAAACCATGACCTTTAACGTTATGAATATTTCCGGTGTGTTCTCTATAAAATTTTTCAAACACTTTTTTTGCGGCCGCTTTACTCATTCCGCTTCCGTGATCTTTTACTTTTAATAAAACATTCGTGCCTACATTTTCTGTATACACTTCTATTTTTGGTGCTTCTGGAGAATACTTTATCGCATTGTCCAACATATTAACTATTACGTTTGTAAAATGTGTTTCATTGGCCAAAACCGATGTTTTTTCAGCATTTAAAAACGTTTTTATGTAACCTTGTCGATCTTCAACAATTAACTCAACATGAGTAATCGCATCTTCTACGAGTTCATGTAAATCAACTCTATCTTTATTTATATTAAGTTCGTTTTTCTCTAATTTAGAAATCCTTAATACATTCTCAACTTGAGCATGCATTCTTTTATTTTCTTCCTTAATCATCGACAGGTATCTCACTACCTTTTCTTGATCATCAATAACCTTTGGATTCCTTATCGCATCTAATGCTAAATTTATAGTGGCAATTGGCGTTTTAAACTCATGCGTCATGTTGTTTATAAAATCGGTTTTAATTTCCGATATTTTACGTTGTTTTACCAATTGGTAAAGCGCTAAACCTGAAGCCAAAATAATAATTAGAGTAAACATTATAGATAAAAAAATCATCCCTATAACTCCAGATAAAATAAACTTTCTGTCATTAGGAAAATTTACTAGCAATCTATATAAACTACGATTATTTTCATCGTAAAAAATAGGCACTCCAAAAGTAGAATCTTTGTGATACTCAAAATTACTACTATGTACTTTTGTTGCTAGATCATTACCATAAATTGCAAATTCGAAATCGATACCGATACCATATTTTTGAAGTTTTTCAGATAACAGCTCTTTAATTTCTGCTTTAGAAACTCTTTTATGAACAGGCTTTCTTTTCAGCACCTCTTTAAAATTTCTCTCAAAGCTTAATTTTTGAGCTTCATCGATGGTACCGCTCTTTATAATTTTTGAAATCGGACTCTTCAAATCTCGATCTGCCGATTCCAAATTACTATAAATTTCCGTACTTGAATTCCCAATAATAGTGGTAATATCCAGGCTATCTAGGCCAATATCAAAGAGCGATGAAGACAATTTAAAGTCTTTTTGTAATACATTACTTTTATAAATTAATGCTTCCCCTGTACTGTTGTTTTTCCTATAAATCAACAATTGAGAGACAGCATCTGCATCGGCTTTCTTTTCTTTATCTAAACTTAAATATTCTGTAAAATACTTTTCAAATTCATTTTCCTCTATTGTGTTCGAAACGTTATTTAAAACCGTTACTACATTAGATTTAAAACGATTCCTTTCATTATTCACAGAATCATTAATATAATAAGCCTGAATCGAAATTATACCTATTAAGGACAAACTCATTAGTATAATTAGTAAGATAAAAATCCGTTTACTCATTGCCCAAAATTAACATTTTAACATTAAAAATCTTATCATTTAACCTTACATTAACAAAAATGTTAAAATTTAAGATTTCTTAATATTTCTTCATGAATAATTAAGACTTGCCTTTTAGTTTCCTCCAAAAGAGTGTTAAAAACCACGAAATTTGAAAGTTTTATTTTCCTTTCTTCGGTCCATTGATTTTTCATAACGGCTTCAATTTTTTCAACTGTAGTTTCATCCCGTTTTAAAACACGTTCTATTCTTACGGCATGTGGAGCGGTTACACTAATCACGTAGTTACAAGCCTTATCTCCCCCATTTTCAAATAAAATTGCCACTTCTTTTATAACATAACTTGCATTTTGCTTTAATGCCCATGCCTCAAAATGCGCAGCAACTCTAGGATGCACGATGGCATTCATCTTTTGCAAATAAGATTTGTCATTAAAAATAATATTTGCAATAAATGCTTTATTTAAACCTTCATTAAGATACGCTTTTTCTCCAAATAACTCAATTAATTCTTGTTTTACAAGGGAAGATTCATTCATGAGCTTTTTAGCCTCATCATCGGCAATATAGACTGGAATGCCTAACTCTTTAAACATTTCGGCCACTGTTGTTTTGCCACTCCCTATGCCCCCTGTAAGTCCAACTATAGTCATTTTGAAATAATAAATTCTACGCGTTGCTGATTTATTTTGGAATACTTGGCTAGCTTTGGTGCCTTTATCAATTCTGGAATTAAAAAAGTCTGATCTTCGCTGGTATCGTTAAAATCACAAATCACTTCAAAATCCTTTTTTGAGATCTGTTCAAAATCAGATAAACTTACATAATATGAAACACTAACTTCTTTTGGAAAAAATTTAATAACACTGTTTTTGGGCGCATTTATTATACGTACTGGTATTTTTAAAGTACCTTCAGTAAATTTTTCTACTGTTGCTTTTAACCGAACAGTAGAAGTTGAAAAATCTATATCAGATTTGTTTTCTGGAAGGTT
The DNA here is from genome assembly GCF_018860245.1 of Pseudotamlana agarivorans. Lineage (GTDB taxonomy): Bacteria > Bacteroidota > Bacteroidia > Flavobacteriales > Flavobacteriaceae > Pseudotamlana > Pseudotamlana agarivorans_A. Next base: position 504,868 of record NZ_JAHKPD010000018.1, on the reverse strand, counting down.
TAATTGCAAGGGTTCATCTATATTTAACCTAACATCGTTAATTTGTTTTGATTCAGTTTCTAGATAATTAATTTTTGAAACCAATATATCTGCTCCAACCACCACCACAGAATCTGGTTCTACAACTAAAGACGTAGAAGCATTATAACCCAGACTATAATTAACATCTGCTTTTATTCTAACAGGCACTTTTTTCACCAAATTAACACCATACCTAAAAGTTATCCTTTCTGGAGCCAAATTCAAGAGTTCCACTTCCTTATCAAATTGTGTGTTTTTTAAGAAAGACTTGGTTTTATTATAAACAAAAACACCCTTTTCTTGATGCACATCATTCGTAAAGTCTACAGTCAGCTTAGGGTCTGAAAAGTAATACTTCAACCACCTAAAACCATGAGTTTTTAGAGTGATATTCATACTTACAGAATCATCTAAAATCACATATTCTTGCGGAATATTTACCTTTCTAATTGCAAAAGGAATAGTATCTGTGTAGCTTTTAGAAAGCTTCGAGATAATTAAAATAACAAACGCCGACAGTAGAAATACAAGAAACACATTGATTCTTTTGTTTTTAATAGAACTTAGTATTTTGGATCTTATCTTGTTAAACATGTTATTTGAAAAATAATTTTGGGAAATACAATTCAGGTTTTTTACCTAAAACGGAAACTGCCCAAGTTGATTTAATAAAACCATAACCGTAACCGAAAAACTGAATGATAATGGCCGGTATGGCTAATATGGCAACAATTAAACTTTTTGAATTGATAAGTGCTAACATAAAGGCTAGAATAAAGTACAACATATACCATACAATGAAGAATTTTATATTAAAAAACCATAATATTATAGCTAATACTAAGCCCAAACTAAACACCAAAGGAAACCAATACGTTAGTTTTTTTGTTGATGGATGCCACAAATTCAGAATCGGTCGTACGAGTCCGAATTTATTAACTTGTACATAAAAATTTTTCCATGAAATCCTGCGCTTGTGATATACGAAAGCTTCTGGGATTAGCTTGGTTTTGTAACCTAAATTCCATAATCTAATCGACAAATCAGGATCTTCTCCCGGGTGAATTTTCCCAAAACCTTTAGAGGCTTCAAACGCTACTTTTGAAAGCCCCATATTGAAACTTCGCGGTTGAAATTTATCAACACTCCCTTTTCTACCTCTTATCCCTCCAGTGGTTATAAAGGAAGTCATTGAGAAATTTATTGCCTTTTGGAGATTAGAAAAAGACTCATGAGCCGCGTCGGGACCACCAAAGCAATCCACGTATTCTGTTTTCAAGCTCTTTTCAACTTCAATTAAATAATGTTTAGGCAAAATACAATCAGAGTCTAGAATTACAAAATAATTGCCTTTAGCTTTTAGCATTCCGAAATTCCTAGAATCTCCGGGCCCTGAGTTCTGCTTAAAGTAGTAAGCTATATTCAGTCTATTTTGAAAGGTTCTAACAACGGCCTCGGAAGATAATGTTGAGCCGTCTTCTACAATAACAATTTCAAAAGGTATATTCCCCTCCAATTCTACAAAACTTTCTAAAAGTTCTTGAATCTCATCTGGACGGTTATACACGGGAATTACAAATGAATATTGCTGAGTCATATTGCAAAAATAAAGAAAGCAGCATCAAATATATATTTATAATGGATTAAGTTATTTCTATTTTAAAAGGCTACTCAATTACAGAAAGTGTTACAAACAAAAAAGCCACCAATAAAGGTGGCTTACATTAAAAAATATATTTTTTACTTCGATTCATTCTCTACAAAAGCATCCATAACTGCAGTACTTACACCCATGTTACTAAATCCTCCATCATTATAAAGATTTTGTAACGTTACACGCTTTGTTAAATCACTAAATAAAGACACGGTATAATTTGCACAATCTAAAGCTGTTGCATTTCCTAGTGGCGACATTTTATCGGCATAAGAAATAAAACCATCAAAACCTTTAACCCCGCTACCAGCAGTTGTTGGTGTAGGCGATTGCGAAATAGTATTTACTCTAACGTTTTTTTCTTTTCCGAAGAAATAGCCAAAACTACGAGCGATACTTTCTAAATAGGCTTTATTATCGGCCATATCGTTATAATCAGGAAAAACGCGTTGTGCCGCCATATAGCTTAAACCAACGATACTTCCCCACTCATTCATAGCATCAGACTTATAAAGAGTCTGCATTACTTTATGGAAGGACATTGCCGAAACATCTGTTCCTTTTTGAGTAAAATCGTAATTTTGATTGGTATAATGGTTTCCTTTTCTAACATTTATAGACATTCCAATAGAGTGTAAAACAAAATCAATTTTACCTCCTAAAATTTCCATAGATTTATCTACAAGGTTTTGCAGGTCTTCAAGAGATGTAGCATCTGCAGGAATAATTTGAGCCCCAGTTTTTTCGGCTAATTCATTAATTTGCCCCATTCGCATGGCAACTGGCGCATTGGTTAATACAAACTCACCACCTTCTTCATGAACGCGTTCTGCAGTTTTCCAAGCAATTGAATTTGAGTCTAATGCTCCAAAAATGATCCCTTTCTTTCCTTTTAATAAGTTGTACATATATCTCGTTTCTAGTTTTTATAAATTATTTTGGCGACAAAGATAGTGATTAATTGAGTAATTCTTTAGCATGTGCAATCGCCGATGATGACATTTCTTTACCACCTAGCATTTGCGCTATTTCAACAATACGCTCGTCATGATTTAACTTGATCAAATTCGTTTGTGTTTGATTCCCTACATCTTCTTTATAGACTTTAAAATGCGAATGTCCTTTTGCTGCAATTTGAGGTAAATGTGTAATTGAAAATACCTGCATGCATTTACTCATTTCAAGCATGATATCACCCATTTTATTAGAAATTTCTCCAGACACTCCGGTATCGATCTCATCAAACATCATGGTTGGTAATTGAATATATTTTGCTAGAACAGATTTAATGGCCAGCATGATTCGAGACAATTCTCCTCCCGAAGCTGCTTTTTTTAATTCATTAAAGTTTCCGCCTTTATTTGCTGAAAATAAAAAGTCTAGTATATCTTTACCGTTAACATAATATTCATTACTAATACTAGCTTCTATTTTAAATTGAGCGTTAGGCATCCCTAAACTGCTTAATATAGCTTCCAATTGTGATTTTAACTGAGGTATAATAGCAACACGTTTCTCATGGATACTTTTGGCAATTTTATTTAGTGCAGCTTTTTGTGAAGCTATTTCTTTTTCTTTTTGCTGAATGGTATCATCTAAATTTTCTGTAACTGAAACTTTTGCTTCGAGTTGATCTCTTATAATAATTAATTCAGAAATGGTTGTTGATACATGTTTTTGCATCAAACTATGAAGCATTTTCAACTTAGCATCTACAACTTCTAACCTATTTGGGTCTGCTTCCAAACCTTCTTGATAGTCGTTCACTTCACCAAAAAGGTCATCAATTTCTATTAAACTACTATTCGCGCGTTCAAATAAACCATTATATTTTGAAGAATAACCTGCTAGTTTTTGAAATACATTTTTTAAAGACGTAAGCGATGAAATAACCCCAATTTGCTCATCTTCTAATAATTGATGCGCTTCGGCAAGGTTTTCTTTAACCCCTTCTATATTGTTTAAAGTTTCGTATTCTTCTTCTAAAGTTTCTAACTCACCTTCAATCAATTTAGCTTCGACTAATTCATTTAATAAAAATGAATTATAATCATGTTCTTTAATGGCTTCAGCTTTAAAAACTAACAATTCATCCAATTGCTTTTGAAGCTTTTTATAGGCTTTCAATTCTAACTTATATTCCTGTAAAGTGTCTTCATTATTAGCTAGGGCGTCAATAACTTGAAACTGAAAATCATTGCTCGTTAACTGCATGGTTTGATGCTGTGAATGAATATCGATTAATCGTTCTCCCAAAATTTGTAAACTCGCTAAATTAACTGGCGAATCATTAACAAAAGCTCTTGATTTTCCAGAAGGTAAAATCTCTCTTCGGATAATAGTAATGGCATCATAATCGAAATCTTCAGCCTCAAAAAGCGCTTTTAAATTGTAATTAGAAACATCAAACACAGCTTCAATAATGCATTTTTCTGAAGCATCTTTTAGACTACTTAAATCGGCACGTTTCCCTAAAATAAGAGATAAACCGCCTAATAAAATTGATTTCCCTGCACCTGTCTCACCTGTTATGATTGAAAATCCATTGTTGAAATCGACTTGCATGGTGTCGATTAATGCGTAATTTTTTATTGAAAGAGATGTAAGCAAAACTTTTAGTAGTATTAAAAATCAAAAAATTAAATATAGCAAAATGGCACTAAAAAAGGAGAAGAATTAAAATTTAATACTTTGCCATTTAGTAGTATACATGGGAGCCACTTTTTGAAGCGTTTCTTTTAATTCTAAAATATTAATGTTTGGTCCTTCTGTGAATATATCTTCAATTTCATCTGATTTTGCATCAAAAAACACACGCAACAGAAATGAGTTAGGACGACGGTTATTCATCGCCTTAAATTCAAGTAAACTTGTCGAAATGGCGGCTTTACCAGTCTTTACATTAGAATGCATTTCATCCAATCCTTTTCTATGATAATCGTATAGTACAGATCTAAACTCCTTAAATGTTGGTGATAAAATATTATCAATTAGAGCGAACCTACTTTGTAAACCATCTTCAACTTTCCAACCTTTATAATTACCCTGTTGTGAATAATTGGTAATTACTTGTGCTTGTTTATAAAATTCTTGTCCCCCATTTTCTGAAAAGGTATCCGCATCTAAAGCTAAAACCATATAAACATGAAATGCCAATACAGATATTAAATTCGATTCAAACTGCGTAGGATTATATATAATATTTTGGAATTCTAAATAATTAAAGTTAAAATCCTTATCGTTAAAATTATATACTGGCGTGCTATACGAAGACCCATAAATTGGTCGCGATGATTGAACTTGAATAGTGCCTTGGAAGGATTCTCCGCTATAATTGTTCAGGTTTATAACCATACTACAATTAATGCGTTCTTGTGGTTTATAAGTTTTACTAGTCCACTTTGTATTATTAATAAACTCTGTAATTTGTTTTTCTAGCGTTTTAAAAATTGGAAAGTTCTCATTTCCTGTTTGCTGCGCGTTCACAACAACGTTACAATTTAGTTCTTGTGAAAAACTTTGAATTCCTAAAAAAAGTAATACTAAAATGAGTAGGTTACGCATTAAATATGTGATATTATTTTATTTAATAAGTCTGAAGCAACTTCTGCCTTTGATTTCAATTCAAATGCCGTGATTTTATTTTCGTCATCAATAAAAGTCACTTTATTTGTATCGCCCTTAAATCCAGCACCTTTATCGTTTAACGAATTTAAAACAATTAAATTTAAATTCTTTCTTTTTAATTTTCCTTTTGCATTTTCAATCTCATCATGAGTTTCTAAAGCAAAACCAACTAAATATTGTTGTTTTTTAATGGCTCCTAAAGACGCTAATATATCTTTAGTTTTTTCCAACTCTAATGTTAACGAAGCATTGTGCTTTTTTATTTTCTCAAGAGCCACTTCTTTGGGTTTATAATCTGCCACTGCTGCCGCAAGAATTGCCACATCTGAAGATTCAAAATAATCATGAACAGCGTTATACATGTCTTGACCACTAACCACTGGAATAACTTTTATTAATACATGTGAAACGTTTTGTGAAGTTTGTCCTGTAACTAAAATGACTTCTGCTCCTAAATTCGCGGCTCTTTTAGCAATCTCAAAGCCCATTTTTCCGCTAGAATGATTTCCTATAAAACGTACAGGATCAATAGCCTCATAAGTTGGACCAGCTGTAATAAGTATTTTTTTTCCGCGTAAGGGTAATTTGCCTAAAATATCATTTTCAATAAAACAGATAATATCTTCAGGCTCTGCCATTCGACCCTCACCAACCAAACCACTGGCTAACTCACCACTAGTCGCGGGAATCATAATATTTTTAAAGTCGTTTAATTTCTCAAAAGATTGTGCAGTAGTTGGGTGTTTATACATGTCCAAATCCATGGCGGGCGCATAATACACAGGACATTTAGCAGACAAATAGGTAGCTAATAATAAATTGTCGCAAACACCATTAGCCATTTTAGAAAGCGTATTTGCCGTAGCAGGTGCTACCACTAAAAAATCTGCCCAAAGCCCTAAATCGACATGACTATTCCATACGGCGGTATCTTCATCCTCATTTGTAAAAGACGAATAGACCGGGTTTTTAGAAAGTGTCGATAATGTTAAGGGTGTTACAAACTCTTTAGAAGCAGGGGTCATAACCACCTTGACGTTTGCACCAGATTTTACAAACAACCTTACAAGTGAGGCTGTTTTATAAGCGGCAATACCACCCGTAATACCTAACAGTATGTTTTTGCCGCTTAATATACTCATATAAAGAAATTATTCTTGAGAATCTTCCTCAGTATTTCTAAAATAAATTTTATCAGTTAACCATTCTTGAACAGCTAACGCATGAGGTTTAGGTAACTTTTCGTAAAATTTGGAAACCTCTATTTGCTCTTTGTTTTCAAAGATTTCTTCAAGACTATCATTGTAAGTAGCAAATTCTTCTAACTTATCGATTAGTTCTTTTTTAATCTCTGTATTAATTTGCTCTGCACGTCTTGCAATAATAGAAATTGATTCGTAGATGTTTTCTGTAGGCTCATCTATTTGATTTCTGTCGTACGTAATTGTATTAACCGGAGCGTTGGTTTTTTTTAAATCCATTTGTAATTGTATTTAACTTTGTGAGCTGTAATTTTCTAATTCTTCTTTTAATTCTTCCGCCATTTCCTCAACATCTTGCTGATATTTTGAATCGGCATAATCTTTTTTAAACTCAATATAATATTCTTCCGCAGTTTCTAAACGCGATTTTTTCTTTCTTTCAACACTGTTAACGGCCAATTTATAAGCCGAATCGAACTTATAATAATAAGCGTCTTCTAGATATGTTGATCCTGGGTTTTCAAATATAAAATTATCAAAGGACTTTATTGCCGCTTCAAAATCTGATATTGTATTGTATTGTTTAGCTATTTCAAAAGCTTTCTTTTCTAACTTAACAGATAATTCTTTAGTAAGTGCGTTAGCTTCTGAAACATACTCTGATTCTGGAAACAAATTGATAAACTCTTGAAGTTTTTCAATCGATTCTGTGGTCTGACTTTGCTCTTTACTATAAACTGGTGATAGCATGTAATAACTTTTCGCACTTAAAAAAGAAGCCTCTTCCAGTTTTTCACTTTTAGGGTAACTTGATGCAAACCGCTCTAACTGGTAACCTGCCACATAGTAATCCTTAATATTATAATATGATTTCGAATACAGGTACATCAATTTTTCGGCTTGAGGTTTCCCTCTATAACTTGGTACGATTTGAGCAAAAAGCGTATTAGCTTTTTTATACTCGCCCGCATTATATAGCGTTTCTCCCATTTTGAATTTATCGGAAATATCTTCCGCCTTCAAGGTCTTTTGATATTCGCTACAACTCGTTAAAACTGTGAATACTACTAATAAATAAAAAAGCTTGTTCATAAATTTTTAAACAGAATGCAAAATTAAGTGATTAATATGGATTTTAAAAATATAATTTCAAAGCTAAAGTAATTGCTTAACCTCATCAATTACAAGGTTTAAGTTATATTTAACACTACTAATAGTTATTTACAAATGTGGCTATCTTTGCTTTTAAAGCATCTGAAGCTGGCACAAGAGGTAACCTTACGGTATCTCTACATAAGTCTAAAGCATCAAAAACACCTTTAATACCCGCTGGATTATTCTCTTCAAAGATAAGTCCGATAACTTCAATCAATTTAAAATGAAGTTTAAAGGCTTCCTTAGACTCACCTTTTAACCCTAAACGAATCATTTCAGAAAATTCCTTTGGAAAACCTTGTCCGATCACAGAAATAACACCTGCTCCACCAGCTAACACAACACCCAGAGCCAAATCGTCATCTCCAGAAATTATTAAAAAATCTTCTGGTTTATTTTTAATTAGATTATAATATTGAGACATATTATTACCTGCCTCCTTAACACCAATAACATTTTTGAAATCGTTTGCTAATCTAATGGTTGTCTCAGCCTCGGTATTTTTTGAAGTTCTTCCTGGTACATTGTATAAAATAATATCAATAGGACAAACCTCTGAAATCGCTTTAAAGTGCTGATAAATCCCTTCCTGAGTCGGTTTACTATAATATGGTGTAACAGATAAAATCGCATCAATATCGCTTAAATCTGTGTTTTTAATTTCTTCTATAACTACGGCCGTGTTATTACCTCCAATACCTAAAACCAAAGGTAGACGCCCACCGTTTGCTTTAGAAATCGTTGTTATAACTTGCTTTTTCTCTTCTTTGGTTAGCGTAGCACTCTCTGCAGTTGTCCCACAAATTACAAGATAATCTGTACCGTTATCAATATTATAATTGACAATATTAGCTAAAGCGTTATGATCTATACTTAAATCGGCATTAAAAGGGGTAACCAATGCCACTCCAGTTCCTAGAAACTTACTATTCATTCTTTACTTAATTTTATTTAATATCCTTAGGTATTTAAAAAGCTCTGTTTTAAATACACTAAATTCTTTTAATTTCGTCTTAATAATTAAATCGTTTAACCGTTCATCGGATTGTAAAATTCCTATTTTAAATTTTGCCTTAGAAAGCACAGTTAACAATTTCAACTCTAAAATGTCTTCCATATAATAGCTAATCAGCACATCAAAATCAGTATCCAAAAACCCTTTTAATTCTGCATCTTTCACTTGTCCGTTTCTATTGAAATCCTCGGCTGAACAACAATTATCAAAAACATTTAAATCATCCTTTTTTTGTTCTGTAAAGGCTATGATTCTAAAATTATTAGGCTGTACACCAGCTTCTTTAGCTAATTTATCAAATAACGCCACATTATCAAATTCGTCTATATTAACAAGAACTCCAAAAGTTTTTGCAACATGATTTTCAGATGCCACCTTTCTTTCAGATAACAATTTATTAATGCGCTTTTTTATAGATTTTTCCTTAAAAACCTTTAAAATCATTTATCTTTATAATTTGCGCAAAGGTAGCAAAAGTACGTTCAATATTTAAGATTTAAGAATGAGGTTTACACATTTAATTTATTTGTTATATTTTTTCGTTTTTCTGAATTGCAAAAACAGTAAAGTTGAACTTTCAAAAATTGAAGGAATTCAGATTCAAGTCACTGACTCTCTAAATATTGACGCTTCGCTTGACGCTTTTATCGCACCTTACCGCGATCATATTCAAAGGGATTTAGACAGTGTTATATCTTACTCTACAAACACTTACTCTAAAACTGACGGAGAACTAAATACCGCTATAGGTAATTTAATGGCTGATATCGCCTACGAACAAGCCAATCCCGTTTTCCTAAAAAGAACAGGTAAGCATATCGATATGGTCATTCTAAACTATGGAGGTATTCGTTCAATTTTACCCAAAGGAGACATTACCAAAGGCACCGCCTTTGAAATGATGCCCTTTGAAAATAGCATTATTGTAACCGCCATAAAAGGCAGTCAAGTTAACGATTTGGTGAATTATTTGGTTAAAGCTAAAAAAGCCCACCCGATTTCTAAATTAAAGATTGTTATAAACAAGAACAATGCATTGGTTGAAGCTAAAATAAAAGATAATATCATCATTTCTGATAAAACGTATTACGTAGCTACCAACGATTATTTATATCAAGGCGGGGACGGTATGACGTTTTTCAAACCAAATGATACCCTGTATACATTAGATTATAAAATAAGAAATACGCTTATTGATTATTTTATGAAAACCGACACAATAAACCCAAAAAGAGACGACAGATTCATTCAAATAAAATAAACCATGAAACGCAGAGATTTTATACAACAAGCATCGGTAGGAACGGCCTTAATTTCATTGGGTGGCTTAGGTTTACAATCGTTCTCTACAACAAATAGCGCTAAAAAAATCACCATATTACACACTAATGATGTACACAGTCATATTGACGCTTTTTCACCAGATGACCCAAGAAACCCAAACCAAGGTGGGGTCGCAAGGCGTGCGACATTAATTGAGTCGATTAGAAAAGAAAACCCGAACACCCTTCTCTTAGATGCCGGTGATATTTTTCAAGGCACGCCATACTTTAATTATTATGGTGGTGAACTAGAATTTAAACTGATGAGCAAATTAAAGTACGACGCTGCAACAATAGGTAATCATGATTATGATAATGGAATCGATGGACTTTATGCGCAATTACCCCATGCTGAATTTGATTTTATTGCTTCAAATTACGATTTTTCTAACACCATAATGGATACCCACACCAAACCTTATAAAATTTTTAAAAAAGAAGGTATCTCCATTGGTGTATTTGGTTTAGGCATAGAACTAAATGGATTAGTAACACCTGCTAATTTTAAGGAAACAAAGTACTTGGATCCCATAGAGATGACCCAGGAAATGACTCGACTTTTAAAAAAAGAAAAAGGTTGCGACCTTGTTATTTGTTTATCACATCTTGGGTACGATTACGGTGGGCATAGCAGTAAAATCTCAGATATTAAATTAGCTAAAGCTACTGAAAATATAGATTTAATTATTGGAGGGCACACCCATACCTTTTTATCTAAACCCACTGTGGTGAAAAATAAAGCAGGAAAAAACACTCTAGTAAACCAAGTGGGATGCTATGGTATAAATGTTGGAAGAATTGATTTTTATTTTGACAATGACAAGAACAAATCTGCAAACGGCGTTTCTATTACAGTATAATGGATTAAATACACCCAAATAATTTCAATACTTATTATCCAGTTTTACACGGGTATCCTTACCTTCTTCATTTAAATATTGCACTTGGACGTAAAAACAAAAGAAGGCCGCCAAAGCTAATGTTTTGGATATAATACCCAAAAAATCAATATCTACAATATATGTATTGGCCGTCCAAATAACTTCTGAAAAAACAATTAGTACAGAACCGAGAAATAAGAATGTGGCTTTTCTATTCTCCTTATGAACATAATTTAATAGAGCAATAGACAAGACTACAACCATTAATAAATTATAAAACATCTCCATATAATACTTATAAGATTGATCTATAAATGGATCTACTATAGATTGTAGTACATAAACCATATATATATCTAAAGCTATTAAAACAATAAAATGCACCTTAAAACGTTTCAATAAATAATTGAAATCAGTTGATTTTAAAATTTCTAGCAACAGAAAAGTATAACCAACCATATATAATGCATTTCCAAAGAGGTAATACATTTCGTAATTAAAAGAATCAACAAATAAATCGAGTAATTCCGACAATGCAAACAACAATATAAAACCAGAAAAGTAAAAAGTCTTTTTTTTCTCAAAAGCAAAATAACCAAAAGCTACCATAGGCACGAGAAGCACTTCAGAAAGAGTCATCAAGAAGCCATCGCCGCCTTTCACTTGAAAATACACAAATAAAAGGTAAACAACACATATTAGGATCGCTAACAACCTTGTCTTCCACATAAAAAATCAGTTATACTGTAAAACAAATATAACAGATTCAATGCGGAATACCCGAAATAACAACACTTTAACTGAAAAAACCTTAATTAAAACCTAGTTTTTGCAAGAATTCACGCTCACTCACCAACAAGACACTCAATTTTTCAGCCTTATCTTTTTTACTAGGTCCCATGTTCGAACCAGCAACGATATAACTCGTTTTTGATGAAATAGAACTACTCACCTTGCCGCCATTATCTTCAATAAGTTTTTTTAACTCGTTTCTTGACACGGTTTCAAACACACCAGTAACCACAACAATATCTCCTTTTAGTAATTCAGTTTGACCTTCTAATTGCGCTTCAGACATTTGCAACTGAACTCCAAAGGATTTTAAACGGTTTATAGTATCAATATTTGCTTCTGAAGCAAAAAACAAACTTACACTTTCGGCTATTTTTATTCCGATTTCATCTACAGTAACCAAGTCTTCCTGGGAAGCTTCAATAATAGCATCAATATTCTTGTAGTGTTTTGCTAATTTCTTAGCGACAGTTTCACCAACAAATCGAATTCCTAAGGCAAACAGTACACGTTCAAACGGAATATTTTTAGATTGCTCAATCCCCTGTACTAGATTATCGGCACTCTTTTCTGCCATGCGCTCTAACGGAATGACCTGCGCTTTAGTCAATTCATATAAATCTGAATAATTTGAAATTAAACCTTCATTTACTAAAAGCGCTACGGTTTCCCCTCCCAAACCATCAATATCCATGGCTTTTCTAGAAATAAAATGTTGAATGCGCCCTATAACTTGAGGTTTACACCCATTGTAATTCGGACAATAATGCTGAGCTTCACCTTCCTGACGTACCAGTTCGGTTTCACATTCCGGACAATTTGTAATATATCTTGAAGGTTCTGAATTTATCGGGCGTTTAGTTAAATCAACACCTAAAATTTTAGGAATTATCTCCCCTCCTTTTTCAACGTATACTTCATCCCCAACTCTTATATCTAATTTTTCAATTTGATCGGCATTATGCAAAGAAGCCCTCTTAACAGTTGTCCCAGCTAACTCCACGGGCTCCAGATTCGCAACTGGCGTAATTGCTCCAGTTCTACCAACTTGATAGGTAATACTATTTAATTTGGTAGAAACCTGTTCGGCTTTAAATTTATAAGCCATTGCCCAGCGTGGTGCTTTAGCAGTATACCCCAATTCTTCTTGGTGTTGTAAATTATTAACTTTAACAACCACCCCATCGGTTTCGTAAGGTAAATTATGACGTTTTACATCCCAATAGTTTACAAACTCTAAAACTTCATCAATCGAGTTTGCCAGCTTCGCCGCATCTGGTACTTTAAACCCCCATGATCTGGCTTTTTCTAAACTTTCAATTTGAGATTTAATATTGAGTTTAGATCCTGTAATATTATAAAGCAAACATTCTAACGGACGTTTAGCAACTTCTGCACTATCTTGAAGTTTTAAACTCCCTGAGGCTGTGTTTCTCGGGTTTCTATAAGGCTCTTCCCCTATTTCAACCCGCTCTTCATTCATTTTAATAAAACCTTCAAAAGGCAATACAATTTCACCTCGAATATCAAATTTAGGCGGAAAATCACCTTTCAATTTTAACGGCACCGATTTAATGGTTTTCACATTTTCCGTAACATCGTCACCTTGAAAACCATCACCACGCGTTACCGCTTTAACCAATATGCCGCCCTCATAAGTTAAACTTATGGAAGCACCATCGTATTTTAATTCACAGGTGTATTGAATATCACCATCCACCATCTTTTTAACACGAGTTTCCCAATCTTGTAAATCTTCTTTAGAATAAGAATTATCTAATGAATACATGCGGTGCTCATGAACAATGGTATCAAAGTTCTTAGTTACGGCACCACCTACACGTTGTGTTGGCGAATTGGGATCGAAAAATTCTGGATGTTTTAATTCTAATTCTTGAAGTGCTTTGAGTTTTAAATCAAAATCGTAATCTGAAATTTCTTTCTGATCTAAAACGTAATAACTATAATTAAATGCGTTTAATTCATCACGCAGGTTTTGTAATTCTTGTTCAACTGTATTCATTAATTCTTTACGCCTTTTATCATTCTATCTTTTCTAAAGATATCTTGTTTTAGTTCAATATTAGAAAACTCATGTTTCTGTAATAATCGAATCATTTCATTACCCAAAAACTCATTGATTTCAAACAGTAATTTACCTTGATCTACTAAATTTTCGACCGAAAACGCAGTTATCGCTTTATAAAATTGAAGTGCATTATCATCTTTAACAAACAAAGCCAAATGCGGTTCATTTTCTAAAACATTAGGTTTCATAAGTGTTTGTTCCTTTTCTCGAACATAGGGCGGGTTTGAAACAATAATATCAAATTTTAAATCTTCGACATTTTTGGTTGTTAATATATCTGCTTCAATAAAGGTCACATCAACAGCATTTAATTCAGCATTTTTTTTAGCAACTTGTAATGCCGGTTTACTCACATCTAAAGCATAAACATTAGCATTTTTTAAATATTTCGCTAATGATATGGCTATACACCCACTCCCCGTTCCAATATCTAGAATATTAATTTTATCATTTTCATTATTATGCTTTAAAATCCATTCTACCAATTCTTCTGTTTCTGGACGTGGGATTAAAACATTTTTATCCACCTTAAAAGTCAAACCATAAAATTCGGTCTCACCAATAATATATTGGATTGGCTTATGTTTTTTAAGTTGTTTTAAAGCTTTTTGAATAACACGATCATCTTCAATTGACCACTCGGTATCCATAGCAAGGTCAATTCGAGATACCTTATAAAACACATCAATTAAGGTATAAAAGAAACTATTAACTTCTTCGGTTGCATAAATAGCATCCAGTTCTTGATGAAACTTCTTTTGTATATCTTTTAATCGCATAAATCCTTTATCATCCAGATACCACACGCGTGGTGTCCAGTATTCCCTAGAGCTGAATCCAAATGCTTAAACCCATTATCTTCATAAATTCGAATGGCTGCTTTTAATTGTGGAGCTGACTCTAAATAGCATTTTTTATAACCAAAATCTTGAGCTTTCTTTATACAATTTTGAATTAAAGTACGCCCCAATCCTTTCCCTCTTACCTTTGGTGAAAAATACATTTTCTGTATTTCGCATATTTCGGTTTCGTAATCTTTTAAAGGCTTTATACCACAGCCTCCTAACACTTCTCCATTAAGCTCAACAACCAGATAAATCTCCTTTTCACCTTGATAAGCCCCAAACATATTTTGTGTATCAGGGTCTGTATAAGCCGTTCCTTCTAAAGGAATTTCAAATTCATAAAAACAAGAACGAATAACTTGCTCAATTACAGAGTTATCATTCGCTTCAATTTCTCGAATAACTATAGTATCTTTACTCACTTTAATGCGGGTTTTTGAATTAGTGAAGATACGCCAAATCACAAAAAAATAAAATGAAAAAGCTTATAATCTTATCAACAATATTACTTGCGTTAATTAGTTGTGCTGTTAGAGAGCAACCAGAATTTCTAGGCGTTGAACACATCAAAATAGAAGAATACTCTAAAAAACAAATTACCATAAACGCTAAAGCATTATTTAAAAACCCTAATAACATTGGAGGAAAACTCATTACAAACGACTTAATCGTTTATGTAAACGACAATAAAGTTGCAACCGTAAAAGCGGCAACTTTTGATGTGCCTGCTAAAAAAGATTTCACTATTCCACTAACCACAACCATACCTACAGACAGTTTACTAAAAGGCAGAAACCTTACAAGCATAATAGGTAGCCTACTTACTAAAGATTTAAAAGTGCAATACATAGGCAATATCGAATACAAAGTCTTAGGTTTTTCGAAAACTTATAATATTGATAAAACCGAACACATAAAAATAAAATTATAGTATTGACCACCAACGAATACTACATAAATCGCTGTATTAACATTGCTAAAAACGGTTTAGGAAGCACGCGACCTAACCCAACAGTAGGCGCCATTATTGTACACAATAATAAAATAATTGGAGAAGGATTCACAAGTAACTACGGAGGAAATCATGCCGAAGTTAATGCGATAAATTCTGTTGTGAACAAAGCACTTTTAAAAGAGTCTACCATTTATGTGACTTTAGAACCGTGTTCGCATTACGGAAAAACACCACCTTGCAGTGATTTGATCATTAAAACCGAAATCCCTAATGTGGTTATTGGCTGTATTGACGACAATGAGCATGTTTCAGGTAAAGGCATTGCTAAATTAAAAGATGCCGGATGCCAAGTGACAGTAGGTGTTTTAGAGAAGGAATGCAAAAATCATCATAAACGCTTTTTTACATTTCATAACAAAAAACGCCCTTACATTATTTTAAAATGGGCAGAAACTGAAAACGGTTTTTTATCACCAGAAAAAAAAGATGAACAAAAGCCCGTTTGGATCACAACGCCATACTCAAGACAATTGGTTCACAAATGGCGTACCGAAGAGCAAGCCATTTTAATAGGCACAAATACCGCCTTAGATGATAATCCTAGTTTAACAGTTAGAGATTGGACAGGAAACAACCCAATTAGAATAGTGATTGATCGTAATGAAAAACTTCCAAAAACACTTTCGATATTTAATAATCAAGCTGAATCCATAACAATCACGAGTAAAAACATCGACTTCAATAAACCTATAGCTAAGCAAATTTGCGAACTATTATTTGAAAAACAAATCAACTCCGTTATCATTGAAGGTGGAGCTAAAACTTTACAAACTTTTATAAATGAAAACCTCTGGGATGAAGCTAGAGTTTTCAAAGGAAACATCAATTTTATCAACGGAACGAAAGCACCACAATTATCAGGAACAATAATTTCCGAAGAAAAAATATCGACAGATACACTTAAAATTTACACCAATGATTAAAACCATTATATTCGACTTTGGAAACGTATTTATTAATCTAGATATTCCAGGATCACAACAATATGCTTTTGAAACTCTTGAAATTGATACTTTTTCAGAAGAAATTCAAGCCTTCAATAGTTTCTACGAACAAGGACTCATTTCCACAGATGAATTTTTAGATTTTTATGCTGAAAATTTCCCAAAACTCTCAAAAGAGGAAATTAAAGATGTTTGGAACTACATGTTGAAACATTTTCCGCCAAAGCGTTTGGAGTTTTTAAAAGAATTAAAAGCAACTTCAAAATACAAAATCATTCTACTAAGCAATACTAACGAACTTCACATAGAACACATTAAGGCACAGGTTAACTTTTTTGATGAATTTAAAAACTGTTTTGATAAATTTTATCTTTCTCACGAAATCAATTTAGCAAAACCAAATTATGACATTTTCGAATTTGTTTTAGAAGAAAACAACCTTAAAGCTGAAGAATGTCTTTTTATAGACGACAATAAAGATAATATTATTAGTGCGGATGCTCTAAATTTTAAAACTTGGCATATAAACCCAGAAAGCGAAGACGTTTGCACACTATTTGAAACAAAAAGCAACTTATTTTAAAGCTATTTTTTGACAGAAAACGACACATACAAAACCATTACCAAGTCTCCCGAACCCACATTGTTTAAAGAAAAAAACAGTAAATTCTTCGGATTCGCTTTCCCTGTTAAAACAGAAGAAGACGTAAAAAACTGCTTAATTGAAGTAAAAAAGGATCATCATTCCGCAAGACATTGGTGTTACGCCTACCAATTAGGAACAGAAACCATTTCTTATCGCGCTAATGATGATGGAGAACCTAGTAATTCTGCAGGAATGCCCATTTACGGACAAATACAATCTTTTGATGTAACCAACATCCTCATTGTTGTGGTACGTTATTTTGGAGGTGTTAAATTAGGTGTTGGCGGATTAATAAGTTCTTACAGAACTTCTGCACAATTAACTCTAGAGGCTTCAAAAATTATTAAAAAGACCATTAATATTGATTACCGCATCACTTTCGATTACAAAAACATGAATACGGTAATGCGTATTATCAAGGAGAAAAAATTAAATATTACCAATCAGATACTAGAACTGGATTGCCAAATAACCATTTCTATTAGAAAAAAAGAAGCTGAGACAATATTTGACATTTTTAACAACTTATACGAGATAAAAATAAAAGCTATTTAGATAACTCTGCAATAGCATCTAAAATATATTTTGGCGGCCTAGTAGGTTTATTTGTTTTCTTATCGATAAAAACTAAAATTGTGTTCGCCGTTGTTAAAATTTCACCCTTTTCATTAGTAATTTCATAGTCAAACTCAATCTTAACAGAAGGCGTCCTTTTTAGTTGAGTTTTAACATTAATTACATCATCATAACCCGCTGATTTTTTATAGTTTAACGACATTGAAACTACAGGAAGCATCACCCCATCTTCTTCCATTTGCTTATAAGACACGCCAATCCTACGAAGCCACTCAATACGCCCCATTTCAAGGTATAACGCATAATTCCCGTGATAAACAACCCCCATCTGATCGGTCTCTCCATATCGCACTCTTATTTGTATTTCATCGAATTTCATAAACATAATTGGATATTTTTTTGTAGCTTCGGCTAGAGGTTAAACATGAGGAAAAAAATCTAAATATTCAATAGCATTTCATTTTTTTTTTAAGATTTTTGTTCACATATTTGCCCCACTATAAAAGAGGGCACGAAGAGTTCACTCTTTGCTTATTTCTAACTAACAATAAAACCTATAATTAACAATAATGAGTGTAACTGCGCAATCGGTATGGAATAACTGTCTTGAATTTATAAAGGATAACATCCAACCGCAAGCATACAAAACATGGTTTGAGCCAATTGTTGCAGTTAAGTTAACAGGCGCTGCGTTAAGTATTCAAGTACCAAGTAAATTTTTTTACGAATGGCTTGAAGAACATTATGTAAAAATCCTTAAAGTTTCACTCACAAAGGAGTTAGGAGAAACAGCCAAATTGGTTTACATTATTAGAATGGAAAACACTTACGGCAATAAGCAACCTTTCACAGAAAAAATTCCAAGTTCAAACCGTTCTGCTGTAAAATCGCAAAATGTTGATATCCCACTTAACAATAAAAGTCCAGAATTACGCAATCCATTTGTAATTCCAGGTATTAGAAATGTAAAGATTGAATCGCAACTTAATCCGAATTACAGTTTTGAAAATTTCCTAGAAGGAGATTCTAACCGACTGGCACGTAGTGCAGGATTAGCTGTTGCAGCTAAACCAGGAGGAACATCATTTAATCCCTTATTAATTTTTGGAGGTGTTGGCTTAGGAAAAACACACTTAGCACACGCTATTGGTGTAGATATTAAGGACAAGTACCCAGAAAAGACTGTTTTATATATTTCTGCTGAAAAATTCACACAACAATATATAGATGCGGTAAAGAAGAATAACAGAAATGATTTTATTCACTTTTATCAAATCATTGATGTTTTAATTATTGACGACGTGCAATTCCTATCTGGAAAAACAGGAACTCAAGATGTATTTTTCCATATATTTAACCATTTACACCAAAACGGTAAACAAGTTATCTTAACCAGTGACAAAGCACCTGTAGACATGCAGGACATTGAACAGCGTTTATTGTCTCGCTTCAAATGGGGTCTTTCTGCCGAATTACAAAATCCAGATTTCGAAACCCGTGTTTCAATTCTAAAAAACAAACTGTATCGTGACGGTGTTGAAATGCCTGAAGATATTATTGATTATGTCGCGAAAAATATAAAATCTAATGTTCGTGAATTAGAAGGTGCTATTATTTCTTTAATTGCGCAATCGTCTTTCAACAAGAAAGAAATCACTATAGATTTAGCCCGTGTCATTGTAGAGAAGTTTGTAAAAAACACTAAGCGCGAAGTTTCAATAGATTATATTCAAAAAGTGGTCTCCGATTATTTCCAAATGGATATAGACACTTTACAATCCAAAACTAGAAAACGTCATATTGTACAAGCTAGACAAATAGCCATGTTTTTTGCCAAGAAATACACTAAAGCATCGTTAGCAAGTATAGGATCTCAAATAGGAAAAAGAGATCACGCTACAGTTTTACATGCTTGTAAAACAGTTGACAATCTATCTTCAACAGATAAACAGTTTAAGAAATATGTTGAAGACATTACAAAAAAACTTTCTGTTTAAAACTTTTTCATCATGACTCATATATTGATGGTTTGCTTGGGAAACATTTGCCGTTCTCCCCTAGCTGAAGGTATCCTAAAGTCAAAATTACCTTCTGAAGATTTTACTGTAGATTCTGCAGGCACTGCGAGTTATCATATAGGCTCTGCCCCAGATAGACGTTCAATTGCTGTAGCAAAAAAACACGGTTTAAATATTTCAAAATTAAAAGGGAGACAATTTGTTGCTTCAGATTTTGATCGATTTGATTACATTTATGTAATGGATGCATCTAACAACCAAAATGTATTAGATTTAGCACGAAACGATGACGATCGTAGCAAGGTGAAATTTATCCTTAACGAGGTTTACCCAAATGAAAATTTTGACGTCCCAGACCCTTATTATGGCGGAGACGATGGTTTTCAAAATGTTTATAATATACTAGAGGAAGCCTGCACAAAAATTGCAAACGATTTAAACAAACATTAACACCTAAACGCTGAGCTCGCGAAGCCCCCCTTAACCACTTAACTACGTAACTACTTAACTACCTAACCACTTAACCACTTAACCACTTAACCACTTAACTAAAAAAAAAAAAAAATGACTCTCGGAAAACTCTATCTAATCCCAACAACCTTAGGCGAAAACGACCCCATGGAAGTACTCCCGATAACGGTTAAAAAAATCATAGAGCAAACGGACACATTTATTGTAGAGAACGAGAAAACAGCACGACGATTTATTAAGAAAATCTGTCCTGAAAAATCACAACCTTCATTAAAGCTATTTCTACTTAACAAACACACCGATGTTAGCGAACTTCCTAGTTTTTTAAAGCCCTGCGAAGAAGGTGTTACGATAGGTTTACTCTCGGAAGCAGGTTGCCCTGGTGTAGCCGACCCTGGAGCCGATGTTGTTAAAATCGCCCATGATAAAAACATAAAAGTAGTACCTTTAGTTGGACCATCTTCTATATTAATGGCTATTATGAGTTCTGGAATGAACGGGCAAAGTTTTGCATTTAACGGCTACCTTCCTATTGATAAAGGCGAACGTAAAAATGAACTTAAACGATTAGAACGCCTATCTTTTGATCATAACCAATCTCAGTTATTTATTGAAACACCATACCGTAATAATAAAATGATTGAAGATCTAGCCAATATACTAGAAAACAACACGCATGTTTGCGTGGCTTGCGATATTACACTTCCTACAGAATTTATAAAAACACAAACTGCAAAGCAATGGAAAAAAAATATGATAGACCTTCATAAAAGACCTACCATATTTATAATTCATAAAAACTAAACGTTTTTTTTAGATCGCTTTTGCTTTTTTATCCGGTTTAATAAAAGACGTATCGTAACCAGAAAAACGTTTCATGTAATGACCAACAGTAGTACCGTAGCCATCAGAAAAGTTATCGATACCGTAACTTCTAAGGAATTTTTTCACACTACCAGGACCTGCTAAATGCGCAGCAGCTAAAATACCAGATTCAGTAACTAAGATACCATTTACTCGTTTTCCAACAAAGTTCTTGATATCACGTCTTAAAACCCATTTATTTCGTGATGTATTCGCAATAAAAGCATTTTCCTGTAATCTCGGACTGCTTAAAAAATCATCTGAGTTATGCACCCCTAATAATTTTAATGTGCTCTTACCAAATTGGTATTTACCCATATAACCATAAGTATTCACTACCGAATATTTCCCTCGTGATTCTTTAAAAGCTAAAGCTTCTTTAAAACCTACGAAAGATTTTCCTAAATATGGTGTGAAAATTTCCTCATTATACTTTTCAGGTGCCGTACTTTCATCTATAACATCTAAACTAACCGTATAATCTAAATCTAACCCCTCTGTAGAATATTTACTCGAATCAAAAGTTTCGTTTGTTCCAAACGAAAAATACAATAGTGCTGATATTGTAAGTGCGAGAATTCCAATACTTGCAATATTTTTTACCATAATTTTAAATTTTTTCGATGTGTTTTTAATATAAAATCACCCTTCAAATTTGAGCCCGCAAAATTAAGCTTTTTATTAATAACTTCAAAATTAATCGTTTAAGTGTTTGTTTTTATTGAACAATAGATGAAATACACACATTTTTATTAAGATTTAACCGTTAAAATATGCTAATTTTATACATTAAATTCAAACTTAAACAATCACTTAACCTTAAAATCAATTCATATATTTTACTATAAACCTTTATATAACAAAGTTTTACATTAACAAAAACATATGCCAACAAACAAGATTAAATTTAGCAAGCTTAATAAGTCTCTTCTAAATAGTTACAAATAGTTCATGTCTTAAAAATCAACCTCTTCAACAAATACTTTGAAAAAACCATGATTTTTAAATACCATCTTGCGCTTTTTTAACCACAAAATAGTCCATTAAACGCTTTTTTAACTACTTTAAGCTTCAAATATGGTATAAATTTACGACCATACACCAATAATTCTTGCGACATATCATGTCGCTAACCTACCAGGTAAAAACTGAAATAACCTTAAAAGGAAATAACGTGTCCCGAATAATTGGGGTGTGATTTTTTTCTTAAAAAGAATTTTAAAAATATGCATGGCCTTATATGCCGTTTTTTACAAATGATATCGAAAGAAAAACGGTCCTTATTACAATAACTTTAATTCTAAATCGTATAAAATTATTTTTACCTATGTAAAAGTCTTATACGTAATTCTAGATTAAATGGATGTATTTAATATTTTAAAAAACGGAATGTAGGGTTCAGGTTACTTCCTGATATTTTGAGAATTTAAGTAACGCCAATATTCAGCAGCATTTCTGTTGTGCTGAGCAAGAGTTTTACCGAATTTATGAAAACCAAGACGTTTTGCATCTGCGACAAAATAATAATAATCATGCTTTTCGAAGTTTAAAACAGCATCAATTGCCGTAATATCCGGCATAGCAATTAACCCCGGAGGTAATCCACGGTGTATATAAGTATTGTATGGTGAATCAATTTCTTTATGCACATTTAAGACACGTTTTATGACCGTATTCTTGTATTCTGGAAGTTGATATGCAGCATATTTAAGTGTTGGATCTGCTTGTAAAGGCATACCTACTTTAATTCTATTCATGTAAACACCAGCAATTCGAGGGAGCTCAGGTGCCTGTTTAGACTCTTCATGAACAATAGACGCTAAGGCAATTACCTGGCTCACAGTTAACTTCATCGCCGCTGCTTTTTTAAGCCGTGTTGGGTTCCAAAACGCCTTATATTCTTTCAGCATGCGATCTCTAAAGCCTTCGGCTGAAGTATTCCAAAAGAACTCATAACTATTAGGAACGTACATTCCCAAAGCTGTAGCCGAAGTAAATGAATTTGAATCTAAAAATGTAGGATCTGTCATCACTTTTAACAAAGACAAGCTATCCGCTTCTATTTGCTCAGAAACACGTCCTGCTAATTTTTCTAGACTTTCTTGATTGTTAAAAGACAAACGTATTGGTAAATTTTTGCTTCTAATAGAATTAATAATATCGTTATTGTTCATGCCTTTTCTAATCTCATAACGACCAGCTTTTATGTTGCTAACGTATTTTTTTTGCTTTGCTAAAGCATCAAAGCATTCAATATCGATTAGTAAAGGCTCTAATTGTGTGCGAACATCTTGATACGTTGCACCAGAAGGTATAAAAATATAAGCCGATTCATTATTAAAAGCCGTATTGGGTTTCAACATGGCTTTGTAAACAAAATTTGCAAAAAAAACAGCGGCAACAAGCCCTAAACCAACAATGACAAGAAGTATTTTTTTTATGTACATTTAATTATTAATAAGTTGAAATAAATATTCGTTTCTAAATGAGCCACCCACAAAAGTCCAATCTTTTTTAATTCCGATTTTTTCAAAACCATGATTGGAAAACAATTTGATACTAGCTTCGTTTTCTTCTGAAATATTACAATATAATTGATGTAAATCTAAATGTGTAAAACAATAAACGATTAACAATTCTAAAGCTTTGTTGCCGTAGCCTTTTAATCTATCGCTAGGTGTTTTAATTAAAATACCAACACCGGCACGTTTATTTTTAAAATCGAAATCGAACAAATCAATCAACCCAATAGCTTCATCACTATAATTTGAAATGACCAGTCGCAATTGCTTGACCTCGTAAATATCTTTATGTGCGTTTTCTAAATATTGTTTAATAAGAAACTTAGAATAAGGTGTTTGCGTGCAGCTAATTTCCCAAATAGCTTCGTCATTTTCCACTTGATGGATAAAATCTAAATCTTCAGGTTCTAAAGCCCTCAAATAAATGGTATCACCTTTTAAAGTTATCATATCTTACCTTCAAAAACATAAGTAGCAGGGCCAATTAACCAAACATCATTATAAGTTCCGTTTTCTACATTAAAACGCACTTGAAGTTTACCACCTTCTACATTTAAACTGACTTTATTACTTTGAGTTTCTCCAGTAGCGTGCATGGCGATGGCTACCGCCGTAACACCTGTTCCGCAAGATAAAGTTTCATCTTCTACACCACGCTCATAAGTTCTAACTCTAAACAGGTCGTCAGACACTTTTTGAACAAAGTTTACATTCGTTCCTGCTTCATTATAGGGTGCGCCATAACGAATTCCAGCCCCCTTTGTTTTTATATCAAAATCTTGAATATTTTCTTCAAACTGTACGTGATGTGGCGACCCTGTATTTAAAAAAACATGATTATCAT
Organism: Pseudotamlana agarivorans; assembly: GCF_018860245.1. Taxonomy (GTDB): domain Bacteria; phylum Bacteroidota; class Bacteroidia; order Flavobacteriales; family Flavobacteriaceae; genus Pseudotamlana; species Pseudotamlana agarivorans_A. The sequence continues at coordinate 480,365 of NZ_JAHKPD010000018.1, read as the reverse complement.
ATTTCTCAACAACATCAACATCTAACATTTGTAGGTTGACGATACCATTTTCAATAGTTGCATGATGCAAGCCATCGATAGCCTCAAAAACCGCTTTATTAGTAATAACACCTAATTGTTGAGCAAAGGCCACTAAACAACGTCCGCCATTCCCACACATCGAACTTTCGTTTCCATCGGCGTTGTAGTACACCATTTTAAAGTCATAATCGGGATGATTTTCTAATAAAATAAGTCCGTCTGCACCTACACCAAAACGTCTGTCACATAAAAAAGCAACTTGTTTGGTATTATTTTTGTCGAATGTTTGCTGACGATTATCAATCATCACAAAATCGTTTCCTGTTCCTTGGTATTTATAAAAAGTCTGTTGCATAATAGGGCGCAAAGATATGATTTTATACTGTTTTTTTGATTGTTAAATCGCAGTTAAAGTTGAATTGAAGATTCAATAAATAATTAATTTTAATCTCTATTAGAGAGATATCATTTCTAATAAAAAGAATAAAACATTGAAAAACAGAGGTGTTACCTCTACAATTAAATTTAAAATAATACTTAAACGAAATTATGAAGAAGATTTTATCAATGGTACTCGTTTCAGCTTTAGGTGGGATTTTTACCTTAAGCGCTTACAAAATTTTTATCGAAGAAAACCATTCAAATTTAGTTACAACCACGGAAACACAACCCGTGTTATTACCTACAACAAAGGTAAATAATACCATCAGGCCATACGAAGCTCCCGATTTTTCGCTTGCCGCGGAAAACACTGTTAATGCTGTAGTACACGTTAAAAATGTAACTTTAAGTTCTGGACAAATGACTTTTCAAGATTTTTTCTACGGAAGAAGCTCACAACGCACTCAAGTTGGTACTGGTTCTGGAGTTATTATTAATGCTGATGGTTATATTATAACGAACAACCACGTAATTAAGAACGCGCAAGAACTTTCGGTAACCATGAATAACAACAAAACTTATACGGCTGAATTAGTAGGAGCCGATTCTAAAAATGACATCGCGCTTTTAAAAATTAATGCCGATGAAGAGCTGCCTTTTGTGACTTTCGCCGATTCAGACAACGTTAAAATTGGCGAATGGGTTTTAGCTGTTGGTAACCCATTTAACTTAACCTCTACCGTTACGGCCGGTATTATTAGTGCCAAGTCTAGAGATTTATCTGGTACAAGTTCTCAATCCTTTATTCAAACAGATGCGGCGGTTAACCCAGGAAATTCTGGTGGAGCTTTAGTTAACACAAAAGGTGAATTAGTTGGAATTAATACCGCCATTTCATCACAAACAGGTTCTTATATTGGTTATTCCTTTGCGGTACCTAGTAATATTGCTAGAAAGGTAATTGAAGATATTTTAGAATACGGAAATGTTCAAAATGGTATTCTAGGAATTCAAGGCGGTGCTTTAAACAGTGCCATTGCCGAAAAAATAGGCGTTAACGAAACAGAAGGGGTTTATATTGATAGCGTAGTTGAAGGTTCTGGAGCCGATAAAGCTGGTCTTAAGGAAGGTGATATTATTAAGGAAATTGATAATATTAAGGTCTCTAAATTCTCAGACCTTACAGGTCATTTAAGTGCTAAACGTCCTGATGATGTTGTAAATTTAAAACTTTTAAGAGATGGTTCAACTGAAAACATTGCAGTAACACTAGCAAAGAATGACACATTCAACATGCCTTTAGTTGGGCGTATTAAAAACGCAACGCGATCAGATTTAAAACCATTTAACTTGAAAAACGGCGTTAAAATTATTCAGCTAAACGGGGAATATGCACAATATTGGAAAAACAATGGGATTTCAGAAGGTAGTATCATCACGACTATAAATGACACCAAGGTAAACACGGTAGACGATGTGCAATCCATCTTAAAACAAAGAACGCCACATGAGTCATTAAGAATAGAACTCATTAATACAAATGGTGAGCGAGAACGGTTTAATTTTAGATAAACGGCAACTTTTATAGGCCATAACCCTTCAAAATAATCTAAATTTTGAAGGGTTATTTTTTTGTTATACCTTTTTAGGAAAACGTTTAAAATTGCTAGGTATATTAAACCAACCAAACACAATCATTAAACATATGACTTCTAATAAAAATTACGAAAAGGAATTAGCTTTTCAGGCAGACCGCAGAAAAGCAACTGTTGAATTTATTAAAATTGTGAGTGACCTTTGGTACGATAAATCAATTGAACTGGTGTTATTTAGAAATCAGTTAATTGACAGAAATGTGAGTCAGATTTTAAACCTTCATGAATATGCAGGCAAATTTGTTCAAAAACCAATTTCAATTTTCAATACGGTTGAAATTGCAAAAGCCATCGAAAATCTCGATGTTCCACCGGCAAAATTAGATATTGGTAAACTCACTTACGAATTTCATTTTGAAAGTGCCAACTACAAAAATGCCAAGGCTTTCATATCAGAAAAATTAAAAGATGCTCATAAAAATGGAAATATTGAACCTAAAGATGTTGTGTTGTATGGGTTTGGTCGAATTGGAAGATTAGTTGCCAGGGAACTTATGATGCGCACCGGTAAAGGCAGTCAGTTACGTTTAAGAGCCATTGTAACGCGAGGTATAATAGACGCCAAAATATTAGAAAAACGAGCTGCTTTATTACGCAATGATTCGGTTCATGGTGATTTTCCAGGAACCGTTTCTATCGATATAGAAAATAAAGCACTTATAATAAATGGTACTACAGTACATATAGTATCAGCAAATAATCCAGAAGATATCGATTATACCAAATACGATATAAATCAAGCCTTGGTCATAGATAATACGGGAGCATTTAGGGATAAAAATAGTCTAAGCAATCACTTAAAAGCCAAAGGCGTCCATAAGGTCTTATTAACAGCTCCTGGTAAAGAAGTACCAAATATCGTTCATGGTGTAAACCACAAAGAATACAACCCTGATCATATTGATATTTTTTCGGCAGCATCCTGTACTACTAATGCGATTACTCCTATTCTAAAAGCAATTGAAGATTCGTATACTGTAAAAAGCGGTCATTTAGAAACCATACACGCTTATACAAACGATCAAAACCTCGTGGACAATTTTCATAAAAAGTACCGTCGTGGTCGTGCCGCTGCATTAAACATGGTTATTACCGAAACGGGGGCAGGAAGTGCTGTTGCCAAAGCTTTACCCAGTTTAGAAGGAAAATTAACATCGAATGCCATTCGGGTACCTGTTCCCAATGGTTCTTTGGCGATCTTAAATTTAGAAATTGAAAACAAAACTTCTCTCGAAGACGTAAATAGCTTATTAAAACAATATGCTTTAGAAGGTGATTTGGTCGAACAAATAAAATATGAACTTAGTGATGAATTAGTTTCTAGTGATATTGTAGGCTGTTCGGCACCATCTATTTATGATAGTAAAGCCACCATTGTGAGAAAAGATGGTAAAAATATCATTCTGTACATTTGGTACGATAATGAATATGGATATAGCCATCAGGTTGTTAGATTAGCTAAATATATTGCAAAGGTTAGACGTTATACATATTATTAAAAAAATAAAATCTAAATCGTGTTTTAACTCGTATTTAAAACGGCCTCACATGTTGAGGCTTTTTAAGTATTCACTATTTATAGTAAACATTATTTTATACATTGCAAAAATTAGAAAAATCACAAAACATCATGCCAAAAATGAAACTCATCAAATCATCACTTTTAATAGTATTCACCTGTCTTTTATCATTCCATTCATTTTCCCAAACAGAAACTGAAAATGATAAACTATCCTTAAACAGCGGTTCTATTGACAGCCAATTTGAGTTTGTAATTCAGAAATCAAATAAATATCAAGATTACAAAGTTGTAAAAAAAGCTTGGTTATACACATTAAAATCACACACTTTAGATTCTTTAAACGCCGTTAGGAAAGATTTAGTAGCTACTCAAAATGTAGTTAGTACCCAAGAAGGAGAAATTTCAAGTTTAAAAGAAAAATTAAATAGCACCCAAATAGAACTAGATCAAACCAACATAGAAAAAGATAATATGTCATTGTTTGGGTTACAACTGGGAAAAGGGAATTACAATATTCTCATGTGGTCTATTGTTGGAGGGCTTTTAGCATGTCTACTATTCTTCATTTACAAATTCAATAATAGCAACGCCGTTACCAAAGAAGCAAATAAAAATTTAGCTGAAATTGAGGAAGAATTTGAAGAACACCGCCGTTCAGCTTTAGAACGTGAGCAAAAAGTGCGTCGCCAGCTTCAAGATGAATTAAATAAACATAAATAATCGCTATAAAATACTATAGGAATTAAATAGAAAAGGCTAAAACCTGAGTGTCGTCATTCAAGTTTTAGCTTTTTTATTTTTTAATATTTATTTAATTGATTTAAAATTTTACAAAAACTTAAAAACTTGTAGAACAACATTTAAAACTTCTGTATATTTGCGCACTAAATTAAGCGCACGTGGCGGAATTGGTAGACGCGCTGGCTTGAGGGGCCAGTATCCGTTTTAGGATGTGGAAGTTCGAATCTTCTCGTGCGCACTTTAATTTAAATAACAAAATCGGTCCTTCTAAAGGTCTTCTGCCAACAATTCATCTATAGTTTTCCTTACCGCTTTACTATTCCAATTGGCAGCACCTGTTTTATCTATAATCACATAGCCCGATTTATCTATTAAAAAAGTTCTAGGAATACTGGTGACATTAAAAATTTTAGGATAAGCCGTTCTTGGTACAAAGGTTTCAAAAGTATATCCTTTCTCTTTTAAGAAAGTATTGCTTAGCGAATGATCTTCATCGGAGATAAATACAAATTCAACCTTGTCCTTATAATCTTTGTAAAGAGCTTGCATGCTTGGCATTTCGGCAATACAAGGTGGACACCAAGTACCCCAAAAGTTAATAAAAACAACCTGACCTTTACTGTCTTCTAAGTTAATAAGATGACCGGTTTTTGATTTTAATATCCAATTGTAGTCTTTTATTACTTGTTGGTCTTTTTTTGCTGTTACCGACGGACTAAAAAGCGCTAAACCCTTATTCAACCAAATTTGAATTGGCTGCCGTGTTTGGGGTATAATTAGTAAAACTATAACCACTACAAAGAGTATATTTTTTATATTCAAATTTGATTTCATTCCTTTTATAGAAAAATTGGTATGTTAGAGCAACAACTCAAAGTAGTGAATGTGCATAAAAAAACCTCCCAAATAGGAGGTTTTTTATAAATTATATGACCAATTTTATTCTTCTTCTTCAGCAGTTTTAGCTTCATCAGCATCAACTAAACCTTCTAAAAGGTTATGTTTTTGAAGTAAATTATACCATTGTATCACCTTCTTAATATCGCTAGCATATACGCGATCTTCATCGTAATCTGGTAAAATTCCGAAGAAATATTCTTCAAGCTTATCTTTACTATCTTTAGCTTTTACTGAAGTTTGTTCGCCATTTTCCTTCACTCTTATATTCTCAAGAACCTGTACTAGTGGCACTTCTTCCGTCAGGGTATAAATAGCAATTTCACTTAATACACTTACATTATTCTGTACACTTACAGAAATACGTTTGTTATCGATTAAAGACTCCGCAACAAAACCACCACGTGTTTGTGTTACTAATTTATACAATCCTGGTTTTCCCGAAATTGATATAACTTTTTCTAAACTCATATATTACTTTTTAAAGGTCGCAAATATCAAATGTTTAATGATGGTTTGCAAAAATTATCGTTTCTTTTTTTGATCAGGAAAACGCATTCTATAATCTACATTTATCTTCCCTTTAGAGATATTTGTAAGCTTTCCCTTTATTAACTTTTTCTTTAAACTAGACAGTTTATCTGTGAATAACACACCATCGATATGATCGTATTCATGCTGAATTACACGAGCAACCAAGCCATCAAATGATTCTTTTTGTGGTTCAAAATTTTCATCTAAATACTCCATGACAATATTTGGTTTTCTGAAAACATCTTCCCTAACATCTGGAATACTTAAACATCCTTCATTAAAAGCCCATTCATCGCCGGTTTCCTCAATAATTTTAGCATTTATAAACACACGTCTAAATCCGTTTAAGGCTTCTTTATCCGCTTCAGATAAATCATCATCTTCAGAAAAAGGTGTTGTATCAATTATAAATAATCGTATAGGTAATCCTATTTGAGGTGCCGCTAAACCAACACCATAAGCATTGTACATGGTTTCAAACATGTTAACTAAAAGATCATCGAACTTCGGATAATCTTTAGTGATATCTGTTGCTTTCTTTTTTAAAACAGGGTCGCCATAGGCTACAATAGGTAAAATCATGCTGTGTTTTTATTAAGGTTTGCAAAAATACAACTCTTATTAATTATGTTTTGCATTTAACAGGATTTATTCAAAAAGAATTCTCTAAAAAAGGGCAAAAACGCCCCAAATTTTATTGATATTATTTAGAGTGTAGATAATCTTGCAAAATAATAGTGGCACTTATTTCATCAATTAGGGCTTTGTTTTGCCTTTGTTTCTTTTTTAACCCACTATCAATCATGGTTTGGAAAGCCATTTTGGAAGTAAAACGCTCATCAACACGCTTAATAGGGATCTTAGGAAAGGCCTTCTCTAATTTGGCAATAAACGGAATAATATAAGCCTCACTTTCTGAAGCGGTATTATCCATTTGTTTTGGCTCTCCTACTAAAAACAATTCAACATCTTCTTTTTGGGTATAGTCTTTAAGGAATAACAACAACTCTTTGGTACTTACCGTCGTTAACCCAGAGGCAATAATTTGTAACGCATCGGTTACGGCTATCCCTGTTCTTTTTGTTCCAAAATCTAATGCTAAAATACGCCCCATAATTTTCTTTTTGCAAAAATAAGATATAAAAAGAAAGGCTACTCAATTGAGCAGCCTTTTCTTCAGTTTATAATATTATATTTTAATCTAATGGATTTAAGCCAATGCTTCTAAATTCATTTTTGGAAATACAAGACTAATATTACTTATCTTTTTCTGACGTTTATAATAAAGTTTTATATCACTTTCTAAACGTGCTATACTCATCTTAATGTCTAATTCATCTAACATCACTATTTTATTTTCCGTAAGCTCATTAACCATAGATAATGAATTTTTTCCTTCGGTATATAGTGCGGTGGTTTCAGCTTTTGAAGGAACATCTGTGCTTTGTGCATTAACTACGGATCCAAAAAATAAAAATATTAAAATGAAGTAAAAATTAATTTTCATCTGTTTCTAATTAAAGGGTTAGTTAGTATTAAGCTTCCTGCCAGCTCTAAATGTAAAAAATATGTTGTTAACTGTATTATGAGAGCTTGAAAGATTGCTATTATTCAATTCAAAAATCGACAAACAGCTAATTATATCGATTATCGAAGTAAATATACTAATTTTTTCTTAAATAAATATTTTCTCGTTTTGAAAACACGACCACCTTAACAAATAGGTGATCCAAATAAATATATTCTTAGTAAAGGAATGGATATTAATTTGCTAAAATCCTTCCCTATTTTTAAATGATAGCTAGTATATTTGCTCAAAATAATTATAGCAATGACAGAATTACAACAAATCATAGAAAACGCTTGGAATGACAGAGCGCTTTTAAGTGACGAAAAAACAATCACGGCAATAAGAAAAGTTGTCGATTTATTAGACGCAGGAGAATTACGAGTAGCAGAACCTATAGAAGGTGGATGGCAAGTTAACGAATGGGTAAAAAAAGGAGTTGTTTTATATTTCCCAATTCAAAAAATGGAAACTATTGAATGTGGTCCTTTAGAATTTCATGATAAAATTCCTTTAAAAACAGGTTATGCTGAAAAAGGTATTCGTGTAGTACCTCATGCTGTTGCTAGACATGGTGCTTACATTTCTGCTGGTACTATTTTGATGCCTAGTTATGTTAACATTGGTGCTTATGTTGATGAAGGTACTATGGTTGACACATGGGCTACCGTTGGGAGTTGTGCTCAAATTGGTAAAAATGTACATTTATCTGGTGGTGTTGGTATTGGTGGTGTTTTAGAGCCATTACAAGCCGCTCCAGTTATTATTGAAGATAATGCTTTTATTGGAAGTAGATGTATTGTTGTTGAAGGTGTTCGCGTTGAAACTGAAGCTGTTTTAGGTGCCGGAGTTACTTTAACAATGAGCACTAAAATTATAGATGTAACAGGTGATAAACCCGTTGAATACAAAGGTGTTGTACCGGCTCGTTCTGTGGTAATCCCAGGAAGTTATGCTAAAGAATTCCCTTCTGGAACTTACAATGTACCTTGTGCTTTAATTATTGGAAAACGTAAAGAAAGTACAAACAAAAAAACGTCGCTTAACGATGCCCTTCGCGAGCATAGTGTAGCGGTTTAATTCATTTGAAAATAAAATATCTAAGGATTACATCCTAAAGATTCACAAGAGGTAGAACTTAAAAAGTTTCTACCTCTTGCTTTTTATACGCTGTAATTTTAAAAGTTTTGCATATTTCATATAGGAGAAAAACGCTTGAATTAAAGCTATAGTTACCCCATCAATGCCGTTAAAAACTCCACGCTTAAAAAAGTAACATCTTACAAAAGCAACGGTTCCATTTAAAATAGGCTTCATAGCACTAACCCTTTTCCCTTGATTATATAATTGATTGGCATGCCAAGTGGAATATTGATTTTTTTTAGCTACAATTTGCTCTAAAGAATCCCATCCATAGTGCAAAATATGGACATTCACTTTTTTCTCATGGGTAGTTATAATTTTTTGATGCACCTTAGAAGCAGAAGGTGCGGCGGTTTTTTTGTTAAAAAAACGTACTTTATGATCGGGGTACCATCCTGAAAAATCTATTAATTCGTCCCCTAAATAATTTCTAACGCGAAATGAAAAAGCGTCATAACCACCATCCAAAAATTTACCATCTAAAATAAACTTCTCGGCATCCGTATCTAAAAACTCATCGGCGTCCAAATTTAAAATCCAGTCATTTTTACAGTAAGGCAATCCATGACTTCGTTGCGGACCATCACCCAGAAATGCCTGGGAAATCACTTTAGCGCCTTGCTTCTTTGCTATTTCAACGGTATTGTCTGCACTCAATGAATCCACAACAATCACTTCATCACATACCTTAAATAAAGCCTTAATACATTTTTCAATATTTTTTTCCTCATTATATGTAATTACTAATCCGCTAATGGCCATAGTTGCGTTTATAAATTTGTTCAAAAATACAAATTTACGACCTTCCATTTAGTTTAACAGAATAGATTGTATTTTAGCACTGTTAAAAAATTTTCCGAAAAGTAAATACTATGAAAAAGGCTTTGATTATCGGCCCCGATTTTATGGGCTATACCGAAAAAATAGCTGAAAATTTAAGTTTAAACCAAAACATTCAGGTTACCCATATTAACATCCCTAGGTTCAAGTATCAAAATACTGGACAACGCCTTCAAAATGTATTTCTAAAAAACATCTCCAAGGATCTTAAGTTTAATTTCCGTGAAGATTTTATCATAAATAAACTAGGAGATTCTAAATTCGATACTATTTTAGTCCTTCGCCCAGACCAACTTTCAGTATCCACTATAAAATATTTAAAAGCAAAAACTTCGATCTTAAAAACATATTTATATGATGGTATTAATCGCTACCCTAAGCAATTAAAACCTTTAAAATATTTTAATGAGGTTTATAGTTTTGAACCTAACGACTGTAAAAAATATGGCTTCATATCAATTACAAATTTTATTTATGATACCACGGAATATTCTGAAGCATTAAACCATGACAAGTATTGCTTGTTTAATATTACGAGCTACGATAGAAAGCGCCTTCCCGTTTTATTAAAAATAGCGTCCATATTAAAAAGCAGAAATAAAAGCTATAAAATAATAGTAAAAACGGCCAAAAAAATAAACACCAATCTCGTTGAAATTATTAAAAAACCTATGCCTTTTGATGATGTTAAAAAACTTCTAAACACCTCTATTTGCATGCTTGATTTAGGGTTGATAAAGAAGCATCGCGGCTTAACGTTTCGTGTTTTTGAAGCTATGGGATTGCATAAAAAAATAATTACAAACAACTCTGAAATTGCAAATTATGATTTTTATGACCCACAAAATATTTTAATCATCGATGAAAAAAATTTAGAAATACCAGAATCTTTTTTTCAATCGCCTTATAATCCCATTCCAAAACATATTTACAACAAATACACGTTAGATTTTTGGGTACAATCGGTTTTTAAGGAACTGTTTTAAACACGAGAAAACAATTCACCAGTTACAAAACGAAAAAAAAATTAAGGATATAAATGAATAAAATTTCAGCATTACTTATCACTTTTAATGAAATAAATCACATTGAAGATGTTATAAAAAACATTGGTTTTGCAGATGAAATTATTGTTATTGATTCATTTAGCACCGATGGAACATATGAAACATTAGCGTCCCTAAAAAATGTAAAAACCATTCAGCGGGAATTCAAAAATTTTGCAGATCAACGAAATTTCGCGCTACAACAAGCCAATAACGATTGGGTATTATTTATTGATGCCGATGAGCGTATTACAAATAAATTAAAATTCGAAATATTAGAAACCATAAACCAACCCAAAAATGCCGTGGCGTTTATGGTAAAACGCCTATTTTTCTTTAAGAAAAAACGCATCCGTTTTAGTGGTTTTCAAACAGATACCACATACAGACTTTTCAAAAAAGATAAAGTCAAATACATTGAAGATAAAATCGTACATGAAATGCCTCTAATAGAAGGAGAAAGTTCACTTTTAAAAAATAATATGCTGCATTATTGCTTTGATAGTGCTGCGCATTATAAATCTAAAATGGAACATTATGCTAACTTAAAGGCTCTAGAGCTATTTAATAAAGGTAAGAGGCCTAATTTTTACCATTTTTATTTAAGGCCAGGTATTAAATTTATAACCAATTATATATTTAGACTTGGTTTGTTAGATGGAAAAGAAGGTTTTGATATTTGTTATTTAAGCGCTTATGGCGTGTATTACAGGTATCAAAAACTAAAAAAATTAATCGACTGATTTCCAGAATTTTAATTTCTTTTTTAAACGTCTTTTTCGATTATATTTATCCTGAAAGTCTTCAGTTTCTTTCCACATTAACTGAAATATTTTATCATAATTTTCACCAGAACATTTTGCATATTCATCACTCATAATTTCTACCATAGATTTATGGGTGCTTAGTCTAGCGAAATTTTTTATACGTGTTTGAAAATCTAAACCTCCAAATTCCATTCGATTTAAATCTACCAAATAAAACTTGTAATCGCCGCCATTTAATTGAATTAAGGTATTTCCAGGAGAATGATCTAAGAAGTGAATGCCATTTTCATGTAGTTTATATGTAAACCGCGTAAATGCCCTTAATATGGATTCGTAATTTGGAATATTAAAATCGAATGTTAATTCTCGATATGTGAAATCGTAATCTTGATGGGCACTCAAATAATAGCTCTTTTTAAAAAGCAGCAGCGTTTTAAACTCATAATATGCAATAGGCATAGGTGTTCCAATACCATTTTCTAGTAGTTTAATAGCATATTCAAAAGACCGTTGCGCCTTACTTTTTCTGAAAAATTTATAGGTGACTTGATTTATAATATTAGGAATTTTAAACGATTTTACATTAATCGTTTTTCCGTTTAAACTAAATAATTTTAATGCGTTTCTTTCTTGGTTTCCAAAAGCTTCACCTAAAGTGTCAAAATTATTAATATAGTTTGTTAAAGTTTTTTCAACCCCTTGAAACCCCTCATTAATCCTGAAATTCATCCTATAAAAATTACAATTAGTTTTATTTTATTTATCGTCATAAAAAAGGTTAGCAATAAAATTCGCTATGTAATATCTAAAACTGTTTTTAATTGACTTTCTATATATTGTTCTGAAAACGGCTCTATAAATTTTTCCGAAAGATGACTAATAGCATCCCATAAAATAGGATCCTCATAAAGTTTAATTATTTTTGAAGCTAACAATTCTGCTGAATTTGCTGTCATTTCATCCGAAAAAGGTGTAAAATCAAAACCTTCTGCGCCAACATCTGTAGTTACAACAGGCAAACTAAACTCAAAACTCTGACCAATTTTACCTTTAATTCCAGCACCATAGCGTAACGGAGCAATAAATATTCTTGCCGAATTGAAATACTCTGAAATATCTTCAACGAAACCAACAATATTAAAATTTTCAGAATGCAAATTTAAAATTTTTTGTGGCGCACTACTTCCAACAATGTCTACTTTAATATCTTTATTAACCGCCCAAACCAATGGCATTATTTCATTTTTCAGCCATAATACAGCATCTACGTTTGGCTTATGCTTAAATCCGCCTATAAAAAGTAAATTTTTTCGTTCTGAAAAACCCTTAAACGCATCAGTCCGAACTTTAAATTGATGCAAATTACCAATGGTAACCATTTTTGACTTGTCCTTATAAAAATTTTGTAGCGAACTTTTGTCCTTTTCAGAAATCACAATTATTTTATCTGCAGCCTTACAATTACCTAATTCTAATTCTAAAATATTAGCCGCTTTTGTTTTAAGTTTATCTGTTTTCTTCAATTCCCATTCGCGAATAAATCTCAAATAATGAAAATCGACCATATCATAAATCAAGGTTACTTCCTTATTTAAATCCCTAATAATCTCATGAAAAAGTTCAAAATTTTCAGGTCTATGCAACCAAGCATAATTTAACTTCGGTGCTATTTTTTCAATAAATATGGCTCTTGTAATTAAATCTCCATTTTTATCAAGAGCTGGTTCATACACATGAACTCCTAAGGATTTAAAAGTTTCAATATAACTGCTTTTATATTTATACTCTTCTTGATCGGCCATTAAAAAAACAGAAAAATCATTTTTCAACATTAATTTAATAAGTTGTAATAACCTTTTAGAACCTGAATCTTCATTAAATTTTGGAATATGACTGTCAATTATTAGAATACAATTTTCCTTACAATCCATGGTATTGAAATCGAAAAAAACATGCTGTTTTCGAAGATAAAGTTTCAACAAGTGGTTTCTTAAAACCAGTTTTATTGCTTTAAACATATTTGTTTTTCTTTTGAAATTTAATCAATGAAACGTATTAAAGCCTCTTTTTTAGATTTTAACTTCCTTATAATTGTATTTAATGTTTCATCTGAAGATAACCTAAACGTTGAATCATTAATCGCCTTAGCTTCTGAGTAAATTCTAGCCTTGTGTTTTCTTTTCTTAACGAGTCTACTAATTTTTTGCTTATTTCTTACTCCTGCATTTAGTTCTACATTTTCTGAAAAACCAATGGATAGCAACCAATCGTTCCATTTCCATTCAGAAACCACTGTGCCTTCATGCAAATGCGAATAAAAACGAAACCGAACCCAAGGCACACGAACAATATCGGCAATCATGGCTCCATGCATAGCTTCACTAATAACTTGTTCACTGGCTGCTACTTCTAAAATGAAATCTTCAACACTCGTAATTTCTGTTGGTAATATTAAATTCCATGCTAAATCATCACAAATTTTTTGCCAATCCATTTTATCAACCGACTCAAAATACGGTATAAAACTCGTTTTATACTTTTTAGGGGTATTTAAATACGATTTATACTGGGGTAATAAGGTTAAAAAATAGGCTGCATCTGCAATATAATGATCCAAATCGCCTTTAAGTTTTAAAGAACTATACGGCCCACGCAGAAATAAAATGTGCCAAGAATCATCAATTTTTATGTTTTCATTTATAGAACGTACTCCGGTACCAAAAACAATCTTATTTTTACAAGAATTGGCTTGTTCTATAAAAACTGAATTTTCAATTAGTATGGAACCGATTCCAAAAAAAGCGATGTCTTGATTATTTTTTAAAAAATCTTTACCAAAAATTTGTGGCCACATCCATAGATTTAAATCATCGCCAAAGTTTCCATGTTCAGATTTATAATAAACTAATTTCATCCATTTTGTTTAATTTATCAAAGGTAAGATAAAAAAACAGCATCGATAAAACCATGTACTACAAAATTATATTTTAAGAATTCATAAAAAAAGCTGTCTTTTCAGACAGCCTCTTTTTGAATGTTTTACATCATTAAAACATGACCTATTTCAATCATTTATTTAATGGCAATGTTCAGATGCGAAAATCTCAGTAATTTTTTCATCTTCACTAATCGTTTTTATGCATTGATCTGTAATACGATCTTTCCAAAGTCTGAATGTTTTACCATCATCTTGATGCTCTTTTTCTTGATAAAAACCACGACGCTCAAGTTCTGAGTAAGCTCTTAATGCATCCCATCCACGTAAATCTCTATACTCTTTATTTCCTGAGTAATAATGTCTATTGGATTCATAACTATAATCACCTCTTCTATTCGAGTTATAATTATTTGATGAACTAGAACCACCTTCACATAATTTAGAAGAAGTTTTAGTAACCGATGTTACTCTATCATTTTTAACTAACATTAATAAACATTTATCACCTCTTTCTTTATACCAATACATAGAAAGTACAGAAGAGCCATATTGTTTCTTAACTCTATATCCCTTATCTTGTAATTCAGAAGATGCTCTAGCTTCAGACATGCCGCTTAAACTTGATAATCGGATGTCATCATTATCATAAGAAGAATGGTAAGAATTGTTAGAATGACGATAACTACTGGACTCTACAGCTCCACAATCGCCTTTTGAATTCACTACTGATCTTACCTTACCATCTTCTATACGTACAGTAATACACTTTCTTTTACTGCTACTCCACCAGTTTTGATAGATTCCTGCAGTAGATTTGTTTACCTTTTCTAAGTGGTACCCTTTACCTTCAAAATAGTTATCAGAAGAACTTCCTCTCATACCTATAGCTTCTCTAAGTTCATAGGCGTTATCTTGTCCAAAAACAAGCACCGTGTTTAAAATAAAAAATGCCACAAGAGCACATAATTTTTTTGTGTTCATAATTATAATATTTAAGTTCAATGTTCTTAAATATAACAAAAAAACCTTGTTAAAATTCTGTTAACACCTAATAAATTGAAATTAATTCAGGTATAAACAAAAAAAAATGAGCTCCATAATCTTGCCATATATTATAAAACAAAAAAACGGACTTGTATCAGTCTTGCTAAAAACTCATTAAAAATAATCGACAAGAATTAATAAGAATCAAACGGATTTATCATATTATGAAAAAAAATCAACGAACCATACTAAAGTTTATTTTTAACGGTTCTCAAGGCACCATATTTCCGTTTACCAAAAATACCTTCCTGCAAATACAAACATTAAACCTATGATTTTTATAACCCAAATAATATTTTTGCATTAATTTTAGAGATTACTATTCCTAAAGGCAACTTTAGAAGACTATTTTAAAAACGTTCAATAAAATACATCACAAAAACTACTGTATCAATTAATTAAAATCATCATAAGCTAAAATCATGCATAAAGAAATTAAAAATGCCGTAGAAGTTTTGAAAGCCGGCGGACTCATACTCTACCCTACCGATACCGTTTGGGGAATTGGTTGTGATGCTTCAAACCCTGAAGCCGTAAAAAAAGTTTATCACCTAAAAAATCGTGTAGACAGTAAAGCATTAATTTGTTTAGTTGCCGACGATAGAATGCTAAAAAAACATGTAAAACAAATGCCTTTTGCTGCTTTAAATATTTTAGAAGTTACCGATAAACCGACTACTATAATTTATGATGACGCTCAAAATTTAGCCCAAAATTTAATTGCTGAAGATGGTACGATTGCCATTAGAATCCCTGATGATGAATTTTGCTTTCAGCTTTCAAGAAAATTAAACGGCGCACTGGTCTCGACTTCTGCAAACATTAGTGGCCAGCCCACCCCAAAATCTTATAAAGAAATAGCTCCAGCCATTTTAAAAGGTGTAGACTATGTTGTAAATTTGCACCACGAAAAAATCTGCGCTAAACCTTCATCAATTATCAAGTTGAGTAATAGTGGTATTGTGAAGATTATTCGCGAATAGTATAACCGTAATTTACATTGATTATTAACTATTTAATATTGACTATTGAGGATTAGATCTAAAATATTTACTATTAAAAATTCATTTATAATGGCTTGTAATTTGCGAATTTGCGGTAAAATATGAATTACAAAGAAGCATTACAACATCCCGTTTTTAAAATCATTTCTCAATCGGCAGAAGAACTCGCATTAGATGCTTATGTTATTGGAGGTTTCGTTCGCGATTTTATTTTAAAAAGAGGCACAGCAAAAGACATTGATGTGGTGGCCATAGGTGACGGTATCAAACTTGCCAAACAGGTGGCTAAAAATTTGCATAACAAACCTAAAATTCAAGTTTTTAAAACTTATGGAACGGCTATGCTGCGCTATGATGATATTGAAATTGAATTTGTAGGCGCAAGAAAAGAATCTTACACCGAAGATAGCAGAAACCCCGCTGTAGAAAACGGCTCTCTAGCAGATGATCAAAACCGTCGAGATTTCACCATAAACGCTCTAGCTCTAAACTTAAGTACCACTAGTTATGGAAATTTATTAGACCCGTTTAATGGTATTCAAGATTTAGATGATAAAATCATTCGCACCCCTTTAGATCCAGATATTACCTATAGCGATGATCCACTGCGTATGTTACGCGCTATTCGATTTGCTACCCAATTACATTTCACTATTGAAAAGCAATCCCTTGATGCTATTTCAAGAAATAGCGCGCGTATCAAAATTATTACGAACGAGCGTATTATTACAGAAATCAATAAGATTCTTGGAACTGAAAAACCATCAATAGGCTTTTTGCTGTTAGAACAAACAGGCCTTTTAAAATATATTCTTCCTGAAATCACCGCTTTAAAAGGTATTGATGAAGTTGAAGGACAACGCCATAAAGATAATTTCTATCACACTTTAGAAGTGGTAGATAATATCGCCAAAAACACCGATAACCTCTGGTTACGTTGGGCTGCTTTATTACATGATATTGGAAAAGCACCAACGAAAAAATTCAGTAAAAAAGTAGGGTGGACTTTTCACGCTCATGAATTTGAAGGCTCTAAAATGGTCTACCGTTTATTCAAACGTTTAAAAATGCCTTTGAATGACAAAATGAAGTTTGTTCAAAAAATGGTTTTCATGAGTTCTCGTCCAATCGTTTTGGCTCAAGACATCGTTACCGATTCTGCAGTACGTCGATTAGTTTTCGATGCTGGTGATTATGTAGAAGATTTAATGACACTTTGTGAGGCGGATATTACAACTAAGAATCCGAAAAAATTCAACAAATACCATAATAACTTTAAAATTGTTCGCGATAAAATTGTTGAAGTTGAAGCACGTGATCATGTACGTAATTTTCAACCACCAATTTCAGGTGAAGAAATTATTGCCACTTTTAACTTAAAACCATCAAGAGAAATAGGTATTATTAAAGAAGCGATCAAAGAAGCTATTTTAGAGGGTGAAATACCTAACGAATACGAAGCCGCTTATCAATTAATGTTAGAAAAAGGTAAAAAGTTGGGTTTGACTGCTGTTGAAAGTTAGGATTTGATTTTGAGTAAAGGCAGCACTTAGAAAATGTTCTCGACTCCGCTCGAACACCGTTTCTATTGTTGTGTATAACGGTATTCGAGCGGAGTCGAGAAGAGAATTGAGCTAACATGACGTAACAAGGTCTCGACTAGACAAGCTGTGCTTAGAACTAATTAGAAAAATAAAAGTTCAATTATAAAGTCCCTTTTCCCCAAGGAATAACAACGATGAAAAAAGACAACAAAAACGTTATTTATTGGCTATTAACTGGCTGTTTCCTAATCTTCATAATGGTAGTGATTGGCGGAATTACACGGCTAACAGATTCCGGTTTATCCATTTCAAATTACAGATTAATTACAGGAACCATTCCGCCAATAGGCGATCAAGAATGGCAAGAAGCCTTCGACTTATACAAACAGCACCCCGAATTTAATGCCTATAATAATCATTTCGATATTGAAGATTTTAAAAGCATTTACTTTTGGGAGTGGCTACACCGTGTTATTGGGCGTTCTATTGGTTTAGTATTTATTATTCCGTTTATTTATTTTTTAATTCGGAAGCAACTTTCAATAAGTACCATAAAAAAATGCATAGTATTACTTGGACTAGGCGCTTTTCAAGGCTTCCTAGGCTGGTATATGGTTAAAAGTGGACTTGTCGACATGCCTGATGTTAGTCATTATAGATTAGCAGCACATTTAGTTACGGCTTTTCTAACATTTGCTGCCACCCTTTGGGTCGCTTTAGATTTAAAATACCCCAATATAAAACCTGCCAATAAGCCCATGAGGAGTCTTATTATTTGGGGGTACATTATACTAATCATTCAAATTATATATGGTGCTTTTATCGCCGGATTAAAAGCTGGTTTACTACACAACCATTGGCCATTAATGAATGATGGGAAGTTCATACACTTTACCGTTTATGTTCTAGAGCCCTTCTATAAGAACCTTATTGAAAACCCTAGCGGCATTCAGTTTGTTCATCGTATACTGGCTTATATCGTAGTTGTTTTCATCTTTATGATATGGAAGAAATCTAAAAAGTACAGCTTAACACCTCTACAAGAACAAGGCGTAAACGCTCTAGTCCTTTTAGTTTTTTTACAGTTTACTTTAGGGGTTTTAACGCTTATTTATCAAGTGCCATTATGGTTAGGTGTTGCGCATCAAGTGGGTGCATTTTTCTTATTAACAAGTATGACATTTACATTACATCGTTTTACCAAATAGTTTAAATAACATACCTTTGTACCTTAAATTTTTTCACTGATGATTTACAGATTTAGAGTCATATTAGACAATGATACCAAAGACGAAGACGTTTTTCGCGATTTAGAAATTCGTGACACCGATACGCTTGAAGACTTACACAACATCATTACCCAATCCTTCGGGTTTGATGGTACAGAAATGGCATCATTTTACGTAAGTAACGATATCTGGGAACAAGGTGAAGAAATCTCTTTATTCGATTTAAGTGAAGAAGCTACCGCGCGTTTAATGAATGAAACTTCTTTAGACGGTTTGCTAGATGAAGATCAAACAAAACTAATATATGTTTACGACTTTTTAAGCATGTGGACTTTCTTCGTGGAATTGGCCGAAATAGTTGAAGAAATGGAAGGACATGACTACCCTAACCTGATGTATGTTCAAGGTCAAGTTCCAGAATTTGCGCCTGAAAAAACTTTTGAAGCTGACGCATTAGACGATTTTGATGAATTTGAAGATGATTTCGATCCTGAAGATTACGATCAATTAGATTTTGACGAAAACTGGAATTAATATTTCTTCTTCTTAAAAACATCTAAACTTACATTCTCATAATTACGTGTTAAAAACTCTAAGGAAAATCTTAGAATTTCACCCATGTTTTTACTTTTCTTGAAATTCACATCGTGGGTGTAATTGAATATAGTGGTTTTAAGTAACTGAATATTTTCTTCAGTAGAAACCTCATCACTTTCTAAACAACCGAGTAACATTTCAACACGTACATGTGAACTTTTTAAGCGTTTTACCAAAATGGAACGCTCTTCTGTTTTATATTGATCGATGGATAGTTTTTGAATAATATTTGATACTAATTGCACCATTTCATAGTTTTCCTTAAAAAACTGGGGCCTGTAAATATTAAACTTGCCCTCGTAAGATTGCTGGTCGAAATCTATGGCCCTAATTTTATAAACCACTTTATCAAAATCATGTGTAGGCACAATAACATAGTTATAAGAGCGCATATCACCAAGTAGACGTATCATACAGCGCTCATTAAACTTCACAAACTCTTTTGCGATTTGAGCTTTTTCAGATTTAGTACAATTAGGCAGCATATTTTTAATAAACTCATCACCAGGAATTCCTGCAATATGCTCTTCAATTAACGTGTTTTCATAAACAAGAAAATTCAAATTATAAGGCGATAACATGTGCTCCAGTTCCAATCCATAAACACGAGAAGCATCGGCTGTTTTAATATAGAAATAAGTTGAATTATCATTCAGTACATTTCTAATTTTAATTCTGAAAGGTTTTGAATTTCCAAATGTGCAATAATCAATAGCATCAACGCTTAAAAAGGGCAAAATGTTTTCATTTCCATCTGAATGAAAAATAGTGTAAACCTTTTTTAAAGAAGATTCAATCTCCTCACGTTCAAATTCATTGTAGTAAACACGAATCCATAAGGTATCATTATCATCCTTGTCATACACAACAATCGACCCCTGAAACCTAAGTAAATCATCATAAAAAATAGGAATTTCTACGTTTCTATTATATCTTGATAAATACTCGTTAAGTTTCGCAGTTATAGGGTACGAAGGCTTTCTTTTGGAAATTTTTAAATCTTGCATATCTCTTAATCTTGTTCAAATTTAACGTTTTTAAAGCTATAATTTGTAACATAATTGCAGCCTAATCGTCATATTTAAAGTAAGTCAAAACCACTAAAAAGTTAACCATTAAAAATACACCTTTTGGAAACCATCCTTAAAATTGAAAATCTCACCAAAAAATTTGGCTCTTTAACTGCTGTTAATAATTTATCTTTTACAATAAATAAAGGTAACGTTTACGGTATTTTAGGTCCGAACGGCAGCGGAAAATCGACCACTTTAGGCATCGTACTTAATGTCGTAAACAAAACACAAGGTCAATTTAGTTGGTTCGACGGTACTGTTAACACCCATGAAGCACTAAAAAAGGTTGGTGCTATTATTGAACGTCCCAACTTCTATCCGTACATGACGGCCATGCAAAACCTAAAATTGGTTTGTAAAATAAAAGGTGTGGATTTTAATAAAATTGATGAAAAACTTGAAATAGTAGGCCTAATAGAAAGAAAAAATAGCAAATTCAGCGCGTTTTCTTTAGGCATGAAACAACGTTTAGCCATTGCTTCGGCCCTGCTAAACGACCCAGAAATTTTAATATTAGATGAACCAACTAACGGTTTAGACCCACAGGGCATACATCAAATTAGAGAAATTATTAAACAAATTGCCTCAAATGGTACCACTATTTTATTGGCTTCCCATCTGTTGGATGAAGTTGAAAAAGTATGTACCCACGTTGTTGTTTTAAGAAAGGGTGTTAAACTCTATGCCGGTCGTGTGGATGCTATGACTTCTAGCCATGGCTTTTTCGAACTTAAGTCGAATAATAATCCTCAAATGGTAAAATTACTTGAAAACCATACATCGTTTAATGAAATAAAAACACAAGATAACTTGGTTACCGCTTTTTTAAATAAACCTTTAAAATCTGAAGATTTAAACACATTCATGTTTGAAAATCAGGTTGTATTAACACATCTAGTGCAACGCAAAGAAAGCCTAGAAGAGCAATTTTTACAGTTGACAGACCATCAATAACAGCCAAAAAACAAATTAAATGTTCAGACTTTTAAATTTAGAATTACAAAAGCTACTCCTTAATCGAACCAGTAAAATTTTGATATTCGTATCATTCATTTTACCATTTTTCGTTATTCTGTTATCATCCTTAAAAATAAACGTTTTTGGTTTTTTCACCCTGGAGTTAGGAGAATTAGGCGTGTTTAACTTCCCTTTAATATGGCACCTAACCACTTTTTTTGCTTCACAATTTAAATTCTTTTTTGCTATTGTCGTCGTAAGTATGATTGGCAATGAGTACAGTAACAAAACCATAAAGCAAAATCTTATTGACGGTTTAAGTAAAAAGGAGTTTATTCTATCAAAATTTTATGCCATTGTATTCTTTTCACTAGTTTCAACGGTGCTTATATTTTTTATCACTTTGAGTATTGGCATGTATTATTCCAGTTATACAGAGGCTTCAATAGTTTTTAGTAATATCGAATTTCTATTAGCCTACTTTGTTAAATTAATGGGTTTCTTTAGTTTGTGCTTATTTTTTGGCATGCTAGTAAAGCGTTCTGCTTTCGCCTTAGCGTTTCTATTTATTTTATTTATTGTTGAATGGATATTATACGGTATCATGGCTTGGAAATTTAATAGTGCAATTGCCGAACGTATTCAGAACTGTTTTCCGTTACAATCAATGTATAAATTAATAGATCAGCCCTTCCAACGCATTACCATGTCTAAGTTTCCAGATAAAACCAGCTTGACTTACGACTACGCAGTACATTCATATGAGATTCTCATCGTTTTATGTTGGACCGCTCTATTTGTGTTTTTGTCCTATAAACTTCTAAAAAGTCGTGATTTATAATATCTTTGAAAGTGTACGCTATACAAAGATGAAAAGACACTTACTATTAATTATTTGCTTATTCTCCATCAATATTTTTGCCCAAAACCAGGCTGCAAATTGGTATTTTGGAAATAAAAGTGGGGTTCGATTTGACTCTAATAATAACACCGTTACCGCAGTTCAAGACGGTAAACTAAGTACTCTTGAAGGCTGTACATCCATCTCTGATGATTCTGGTAATTTACTCTTTTATACAGACGGCATAACCATTTGGAATAAAAACCATGAAATCATGTCAAACGGTTACGGCTTATATGGCGACCCTTCTAGTACCCAATCGGCTATCATAGTCCCGAAACCTGATAATGATAAAGTTTATTTTGTCTTTACAGTAGATGATTTTGGAGACGAATCTGGCATTCGTTATGGATTCAACTACTCCATAGTCGATTTAACCTTAGATGGCGGTCTTGGTGAAGTCACAACAAAGAATATTAATTTATTACGAGACTCTGCCGAAAAGATCACTGCTGTACTAAAAGACTGTGTTAGCAAATCTTTCTGGGTACTTACCTATGCTTCACAAAACGGAAACTTAGATGTCTTTGATACTTTTCACGCTTTTGAAGTTACCAATCTAGGGGTGAATTCAACCTCAATAAAATCTACTTTCGCCAAGAAAACAGAAGATCGAAGAGGGTATTTAAAATTATCACCGGATGGGTTAAAAGTGGCATGTGCGAATTTCTATGATGGCCTCGACATTTTTGATTTTGATGTAGCCACGGGAAAAGTATCAAACCAAAATACGCTCATTCCACCAAGAGTTAGCGCTGCCTATGGCGTTGAATTTTCTCCTAACAGCAACTTACTTTACGTTCAAACATCTAACATTCTTCCTAATGACTCCAATATTAATGACCCGAATATTCATTACTCGAAATTAATTCAATATAACCTATATGCTACTCCAGTCCAAGCTTCAGCAGTTACACTTGATGATCGACAAATCTATAGAGGCGCCTTACAATTAGGTCCTAACGGAAAAATTTATCGTGCTTTAAGCGCTGCGTATCTTCAAGGTGTTCCATATTTAGGTGCAATAAATGAGCCTAACAAAATAGGTTTGAATTGTGATTATAATCATCATGCTATTAACCTTTCTCCTTCATTTTCCACACAAGGGTTACCGCCTTTTATCGCTTCCTTTTTTAACAAACAGGTTGATATTATCAAAAATGGAGAACAGAGTACAACCTTAACACTTTGCCAAGGTGACCAATATGCACTAGTCGCAGACCTACTACCAGGAGCGACCTATAATTGGTCAAAAAACAGTATACCACTTACCGAAACCAGCAACCAATTATTGGTTCAAGCATCAGGGCATTATGAAGTTATAATAAACCCAAATAATGGAGATTGCTTAAATGAAGGAGAAGCTTATGTTGTGTATAATCAAAATCCAACAGCATTAAACCACACCTTATTTCAATGTGAAGAAGATGCCATTTTAGACGGAAAAACGGTTTTTAACCTCAACGAAGCTTTTTTAAATCTAACAGGCTATGAAACCGATAGAACCATTGAATTTTATACCGATTCTGGCAGAACCCAGAAAATAGATGGTCAGGCCTTCACTAATACCGTAAACCCACAAATTATATTCACTAAGGTCATTGATAATAATACCTCCTGTTTTTCAGTTTCAGAATTAACTCTAGATGTTAGTACTACCGACATTAATGATGCAACTTTAACAACTTGTGATGATGATGGTCTTGAAGATGGCTTCTATAATTTCAACCTAACAGTAGCCAACCAAGAAATACTTAATGGGATTTCAGTAAATCTAGATATTAATTACTATGAAACCTACGAGGATGCGCTGTTAGAACAAAATCCACTTGATGATTTTTACACAAATACTACGGCTTTTTCACAAACTATTTTCGCCCGTGCTGAAAGTGGAAATAATTGTTTCGGTATTAGCGATGTATTTTTAGGAGTTAAAAAATCATTCGAAGTAACTCCTGACACTGAGTTATATTATTGTTTAAACGATTACCCTGCCTCTGTACGTATTCATGCTGGTGTATTACATGATTTGCCTAGCAACTACACTTATATCTGGAGTACCGGGGAAACCACAGAAAGCATTCAAGCAAATACAATTGGGGCCTACACGGTTACTATAACCGATACTTATGGCTGTTCTAAAAGTAGAACTACAACGCTTTCTCCTTCCAATATTGCAACTTTTAATCAAATTGATGTTGTTGATGCGTCAAAAAATAACAGGATCACAGTTACCGTATCTGGAGAAGGAAAGTATCAATATCAATTAATGGATTCAAGTGACCATATTGTATTCGATTTCCAAGACAGTTCTACTTTTGATAATGTGTATCCGGGACACTATACTGTGGTAGTAAAAGACGTTAAAAACAATTGTGGTAATGTAAATGAAAAGGTTTCCGTTATTGGTTTTCCTAAATTCTTTACACCAAACGGTGATGGTATTAACGATACCTGGCAAGTTTATGGAATTTCTGGAGTCTATAAAGACCATACAAAAATTCTAATCTTTGACCGGTATGGAAAACTTCTCAAAGAACTTCACCCGCAAAATGAAGGTTGGAATGGCACCTTTAATGGAGAAAAATTACCAAGTGCTGATTACTGGTTCTCTATAAAATTAGCCGATGGAAGAATCTATAAAAACCATTTCACTTTGAAACATTAAGGTTTAAAACCAAATTATATTGTATTTCAGCTAATGTTTTTTATTTCCAATAAAATATATCATACTTTTCCATAAAATATAACCTTTTTGATTTAATTAGCCTTCAAAATCAACTGAAATACTTACTATAATGAGATCTAATTACCTTATCTTATTTACTTTTTTTTGCTGTAACGTTATGTTTTCACAACGTATAACAGTAGATGATTCTGTAGATCTAACCACATTAATTCAGGATAACTTTGTAGATGGATGTGTAAACATTAGCAATATTAACTCACCAGTAAACGGCATTGATAGCGGATTTTCTAGTTATGCCTATTTTGAAAGAGGCAACTCCAATTTCCCTTTTGCTAATGGTATTATGCTTTCCACAGGAGGAGCAACTTCGGGAGGTAATTCTACAATAACACCGACGCTTAGTGAAGGGTCCACAGCATGGGGCACAGATCCCGATTTGGAAGCTGCACTTGGTACTACCGACGTCCATTTAAACGCGACAGCCATTGAATTTGACTTTGTTTCTATTTCGAACCAATTTCAATTTAATTACCTATTAGCGTCAGAAGAATATTTTGATATTTACCCTTGTCAGTTCTCCGACGGCTTCGTTTTCCTTATCAAAGAAGAAGGCTCTTCAGCCCCTTTTCAAAATATTGCATTAATTCCAAATACGAATATACCCGTAAATACCAAGACCGTTCATGATGAGATATTTGGTGTTTGCCCTGCAGAAAACAACCAGTATTTTCAAGGGTATAACGTTGGCGACACTAATTATAATGGTAGAACCACTGTTTTAACGGCTTCTGGAACCATTAAACCCAATGTAAAATACCGCATTAAACTTATTATTGCCGATCAAACTAATGGCGAATACGATTCTGCTGTTTTTATAGAAGGTGATAGTTTTAGGGTTTTAGATTTAGGTCCAGATATTTCTACTTGTGAAACCTCAGCAATCATTGATGCCAACATACAAAATCCAGCAGCGTCCTATTCTTGGTATTTAAACAACACCTTAATTCCTGGAGCCGCAAATGAAACTTATACAGCAACCAAAGATGGCACCTATCGCGTTGATGTTTCGGTTCTAATAAACGGCTCTATTTGTATTGAACAAGATGAAATAGATATCGTTCTTAATACCGAAGAACCTATGGAAACGCTTCCAGATTACGAATTATGTGATGAAATTGGTAGCAATGGTACCAGGAATTTTGATCTCACAACCAAAGATGCACAGGTAGCCTCACGAAGTCCTTTTACAAATTATGAATTCAGTTACCATTTATCTGATGCTGAAGCCAGAAATAACCAAAACCCCATTACAACACCTATTACAAATTCAAGTCCTTCACAACCAATATATGTTAGAGTTTTTGATTTGGATGGTAACTGCTATGCGTATTCCAGTTTTAACATTGTTGTAAATTCACTTCCAAATATTATCTCCCCTACTCCTTTAGAAGTTTGTGATAGTGATGATACGCCAGACGGCTCGACATATATCGATTTATCTGAAAAAAATGATGAAATTACTGGAGGAAACCAAGATTTATACCTCTCTTACCATTTAAGCCAGTCTGAAGCTACAGCAGGTACAAACCCCATTACTAATAATCTTTATAAGAACAGCTCTGCTAGTGATATTGTATATGTAAGAGCTGTTAATATAAATACACGATGTGCTACAACAACATCACTAACAATTAACACTCAAATTAGCCCAATTGTAAACAAAACAGACCCACAATTTATCGATGCTTGTGACACAGATTTAGATGGTCATGCTCTTTTTGATCTAACAGAGGTTCTCCCTAATATACTTAATGGGTTGACCGGAGTAAACACCACGTTCCATGCTAATTATGAAGATGCAAATAACGGCACAAATCCAATTGCCGATGAAACAAATTATGAATTTACTAACGGTTTTGACGCCCCTGGATTTACAAGCATTTATCTTAGAGTTGAAGACTCTGGCACAGGCTGTGCTTCTGTTGTCCCATTTGAAATACACACCAATTTATTATTAACAGCAACGGATACCGGAGATTTTGCAATTTGCGATGAAAATGATGACAGTACCGACACCGCGAAATTTAACTTACTCTCAGTTGAATCCTTTATAGCTAATGACCTTCCTTTCCCGATCTCAGTTGAATTTTACGAAACTGAGGCAGACCGAAGTGCAGGAAATAGCGTAGACAAAAACCAATTTTACGAAGCTACAAGTCCGCACACCTTATACGTTTCTATTGGAGATGGTGCTTGTACTCAGGAAGCTGAGATCAACCTTAGAGTAAACCCCGTTTTATTGTTTACCAGTCCGCCTATCGCATATTGCGATGATGATGATGATGGCATTGTTGATATCGACTTACAATCTTTGGATGAAACAATTACAGGAGGTAATGCTAACTTTAATGTAACTTACTTTGAAACTGAAATAGATGCGGAAAATAACGATACTTCCAATAGATTAACTAGATATTATCGAAACACCAATCCAATTACAACATTATATGCGCGTATCGCTAGCGTTGGGGCAACTGGGTGTTCGACAGTAAATGAATTTCAAATTGAAGTTGTTACCGCACCTTCTACCAATAAACCCAATGATATTATTATTTGTGATAACGATCAAGATGGTTTTTCTATCATTAATTTAAATAGTAAAACATCCGAAATCGTTTCCAATACTGCGGGATTAGACGTTGATTTTTTCACATCACTAAATGATGCTCAAAATAAAACCAATGAAATTCCTGAAACACAACGTGATGCTTATAACACGGAAACACAAACCATTTATATTCGTGTA
This sequence comes from Pseudotamlana agarivorans, assembly GCF_018860245.1. Lineage (GTDB taxonomy): Bacteria > Bacteroidota > Bacteroidia > Flavobacteriales > Flavobacteriaceae > Pseudotamlana > Pseudotamlana agarivorans_A. The sequence continues at coordinate 452,469 of NZ_JAHKPD010000018.1, read as the reverse complement.
GAAGATACTGTAAGCCCAACGGGATGCTTTGCTATTGAATCTTTTGAAGCCATAGTCAACACAGAACCTGTTTTTCCTGCGATTAGTAATTATCAAATTTGTGAATCTTCTGGAGCTAGTGTATCCGATTTTTACCTCTATGAAAAAGATGCCGAAATTTTAAACGGGCAAAGTGGCAAGGAAGTTTATTACTTTGAAGATGCTGCATTTACAAGTCTTATTGATAAAAACACTGCCTATCAAAACACCTCAAGAATGCAAACCATTTACGTTCTTGTTGAAAATATTTCAGATCCAAATTGTTTTGGTACTTCAACCTTTGTTTTACAAGTATCTCCAGACCCAGTTTACAACCCAGTTACTCCTTATTTGGTTTGTGATGATAAATCAAACGATGGTAAAAATGTATTTAATCTCGATGAAAAAGCTAACGAAATAAGTCAAGGCCTTTCCGGAGATATTCTAAATATTTCCTTTCATGAAACGCGAGATGATGCTAATAATAACACCAACTCTTTACCAACAAACTATACCAATATAACAAATCCTCAAACGATTTTTGTTCGAATTGAAAGTGATGACTCTTTATGTTTTGTCGTTGAGGAAATTGGCATTAATATAATTACAGCTCCAAATGTTACCGACGCTTTACCTTTAGTTTATTGTGATGCTGATTACGATGGTATTACTAATTTTGATTTAACTACAGCTGATTATGACATTTTAGATCGCGTACAAAGCAACCTTATCATAAATTATTTTAATGAATTATCAGATATTAATCAAAGTGATGGATTAGATAATTCTAATGAAATATCAGATCCTTCCAAATTCAATACTGGTGCAAAAACGGTCTATATTAAAGTGGCAAATACATTAACGGGCTGCTTTAGTATTATCCCAGTTGAGCTTATTGTTAATTTACCACCCCTGTTAAATCCAATAGGCAGCTATCCAATATGTGATAATGATTCAGATACGTTTGATTTAAACATAATAAATGATCTTATAGTTGATGATCTCTCAACGGTTAACATCTCCTACTACAATACCTTGTCTGATGCTGAAAACAACACAGCACCTTTAGCTTCTATTTTTAATTATTCAGCAAACCAGCACACCTTATTCTCAAAGGTTTCAAATGCTACAACTGGGTGTTATTTCATAGCACCATTTGATTTAATAATAAACCCTAACCCTATAGCAAACACACCTCCAGATTTAATAAGTTGTGACGATGATTTTGATGGACAATTTTCATTCAATCTTTCAGAAAATTCGCTTCCTATTATAGGAGCACAAGATCCAACACAATTTACCGTAAGTTATTATGCCAGTTTAACAGATGCAGAAGATAAATTAAATTCATTACCTAATACCTATTCGGCATACGACGGCGAACCACTTTTTGCAAGAATTGAAAATAACGCGACGGGCTGTTTTAACACCACACAATTTACGACAATTGTACACCCTTTACCACTAATTCCAATTGAGGATGTTGTTACCCTTTGCCGCGAATCATACCCGCTATATATTGATGCCTATACTGGTGATCCAGCTGATACATATTTATGGTCTACATCGGTTAATGCTTCAGCTAATAACGCAACACTTTCAGAAATCGCTGTAACACCAAGTCAATTAGGAACTTATTCGGTAACTGTTACCACACCAAATAACTGTAGTTTTACAAAAACATTCACGGTTATAGAATCGGAGCAAGCTGAAATCACCTTCACTTCTACTCTAGATTTTTCAGATCCTAATCGTATTTCTGTGGATATAAATCTGAACCGAATTGGCGATTATGTTTATATTTTAGATGGAGGCACACCGCAAAAAACTAATGTTTTTGAAAATGTAAGTTTTGGTAATCACACCGTAACGGTTCGTGATTTAAATGGTTGTATGGATATTACAAAAGATGTTTTTGTCTTTGATATACCTAAATTTTTCACACCTAACAACGACGGTTTTTATGATACTTGGCACATTGTTGGTGCAGACCAATTACCTGGTAGTTTAGTTCACATTTATAACCGACAAGGCAAACTGTTAAAAACACTACACCACAGTTCACCTGGCTGGAACGGTACTTTTAATGGTGAAAACATGCCTACTGATGATTATTGGTTTGTGGCAAGCATTATACAAAATGGTAATGAAATGGAAATAAAAGGACACTTCACACTAAAACGATAATACTTAATTACGAAAATATTTTATTTTTTTTAAGCTAGAAAATTAAACCTTTTGCACTTTACTGAGTCTTAAAGTCTTAAAAGGCATATTTTAGTCTTTTTTGTACCCTAAACTAAACCAAACGACCACGCCTTATAAATGCAAGCTCATAATCATTTAAGATATTTATTATTTATTATTTTCATATTTGTAAGTCACTTTGCTTTTTCTCAATTAAGCAAAACCCATTACATACCACCATTAACTAGTTCCTCCTTTGGGAATGCAAACCCAGAAGACCAATACATCTATATATCAACACCTAGTAATAGTCCTGTACCCTACACCATAATCCCAGTAGGTCAGCCTGCAAATAACTACATAACAGGTATGGTATCACATACATCGCCCATAGTACAATCTATTGGCACAGGAAACGGACAATTATTTATGTCTTCAACGCTTACGAGTGTTGTAACAAACAACAAAGGTTATATTATAGAAGCAGAAGCACCAGTATATGTTTCGGTAAGAATGAATGCTGGAGGAGGTGCTCAGGCTGGAGCCCTCGTTAGCAAGGGACTTTCTGCGTTAGGCACTACTTTTAGGGTTGGAAGTTATACCAATGAAAACCCCCAGGACAATTATTTAAATTTTGTTTCTGTAATGGCTACTGAAAATGACACTCAAATAACTTTTGATAATTTGCCTACAGGTTTAATTATTAAAAATTATAATGGTACCACACCGATATCAGTCACATTAAACGAAGGGGAAAGTTATATTGTGGCAACTAACAGTTTTGATAGTGTTACAAATAGAGACGGCTTAATTGGTTGTTTAGTAACTTCTGATAAGCCTATTGTTGTCAATTGTGGCTCTGCAAATGGAAGTTTTGGAAGTGGTAATGGTAGAGATTATGGTTTGGACCAAATTGCAGGACTTTCTAAAGTTGGTAGTGAATATATTTTTGTTAAAGGACATGGAGATAATTCCTGGGAAAATGTGCTGTTAGTGCCTCACACATATCCAACAGATGTTTTTATAAATGGGAACACGACACCAATCACCATTTCGGCAGCAAATAGATATGCGTTAATAGAAGGTACCTCGTACAATTCAAATGGTAATATGTATATTTCTACTAGCGGAAAAGTTTTCGCTTATCAAGGTATTGGCTCCTCAGGTGAAGCCAATCAAGGCATGTTTTTCGTGCCGCCATTAAGTTGTGAGACTCGAGGCAACATAGATAATATTGCTTTTATTGATGAAATAGGAAGTACAACATATAGCGGAGGGGTTTCGATAGTAAGTAAAAGTGGTGCTAACATAACCATAAACAACCAACCTCTTTCTAATTTTTCTACGACAGGACCAAGTAATGTCGATGGAAAACCAGATTATGTAACCTACCAAGTTACCGGGTTAACAAACCATGTTTCAGTTCAAGGTGATGATGAATTATACGTCGCTTATTTTAATGCTAACGGAGCGGCAACAACTGGTAGTTTTTACTCTGGATTCCCGACGAAACCAGAAATTAACTTTGAAACTGAATTTAACACCCTTGGTAACTGCATTCCAAATATTAAATTAGAAGCAGCGAATGCTACAAATTTTGATTCCTATGAATGGTTTTATGACGATGGTACTGGTTATCAATTATTAGCGGCTAATGTTCCTAAGATAACGCCAACTATTCCTGGGAAATATAAATTAATCGGCATTATTACTTGTACAGGGGAAACACTAGAATCTACAGAAGTTCCTGTAAGTATTTGCCCAGATGATATTGACAACGACGGTATTATTGATAATCTCGATATAGATAATGACAACGATGGCATTCTAAATTGTTTAGAGTCTCGAGGTGATGTTGTGCTTGATTTATCCAACACACGTCCACCTAGATTAGCCTTTCAAGACGGCACGATCAATTCAAATATAGCAACTGATAACGGTACTACTAGTTCAATGAGGCTCACTGCAACTGGTAATATTTTTAGCGATATCACTGCCTCGAGTAACGCTGTAGAAACCTATGATATTTCCTTTACGGAACCGGTTAACATTAAGTTTTCTGAAGATGTATCTCATGTACATACTTCCGTAGATGGCGAATATTTCATTGTAAAAATAACACCTTCAAACAAAAACATTACCCTGGTAGATCCAGATCACAGATTATTAGTAGACTCTAATTTTGATGGGTTATTTGAATCGGGTGTCACTCAAATTTCTGGTTCAGAAATACATTTTAAATTCAACCCTACCCCTTTGGGTAATACACCTTATAACTTTTTAGCAAATCAGGTAAGCGGGTTTTCCTTTACCCATAAACTTGATAATCTTTCAAATTCATCAAATTTTCAAGCTAACCTTTCTTTAACATGCTTCAAAAATGATCATGATAATGATGGAATTAAAGATGAATTAGACCTAGACAGTGATAATGATGGTATTCCAGATTTTATTGAAAACCAAGGTGTATTTTCACCTTTGACAGGCGTTGATTCTAATCTTGACGGGCTTGATGATGCTTACAACATGACGCTATCACCTGTTGACACGGATGCAGACGGCATACTCGATTTTTATGATTTAGATAGTGATAACGATGGAATTTACGATTTAATAGAATCTGGACAATTTAACATTTTACTTTCAGACACTAATTTGGATGGTATTGAAGATGGGCCAAATTTTGGTGTAAACGGATGGGCAGATGCCGCTGAAACCACACCAGATAGTAATTTAATAGGCTATATACTTCCAGATACCAATTCCGATTTAATATTTAATTATATTAATCTAGATAGCGATGGCGACCTTTGTAGCGATGTTCTTGAAGCTGGTTTTTCTGATGGAAATAGTGATCATTTATTAGGTGACACGACCATAACAGTTGACCAAAATGGCATTGTAAATAATGCCAACGATGGGTATACCATTCCAAATAACGATTATGTTACTATAGCACCTTTAACGGTTCAAACACAGCCTATAGATATGATTATTTGTGAATTGGTCACGGAAACCGTATCTGTAACATCAATAGAGGCAGAAACTTACCAATGGGAAGTTAGTAACGATGGTGTTAATTGGCTACCCGTTATTGATAATTTGAACTACAATGGCGCGCAAACCGCTAGCCTAAATATTTTGAGTGCTCCAATAACCTTAAACAACAATTTATATCGTGTGTTTCTAAATAGGACAGGCAATTCTTGTGGGTTATATTCCAACGAAATTAAACTTACAGTAAACCCGAACCCTGTTGTAAGTTCTCCAGTAATTTTAATTCAATGTGATGATGATGATCCAAAGAGTTTGGGTTATAGTCCGTTCAATTTAACCGAAGCCAATGATGAAATATCATCAAATGCAATTAATGAAACCTTTACATACTTTAAAACTGAATCTGCGGCCATTTCTGGTGATGTTACAAATACAGATTACATAAATAGCCCTACCGATTACACAAACACTACAGTAAACTCAGATACTGTTTGGGCTAGAATTGAATCTCAACAAGGCTGTACTTCTACCGCTCGAATCGACCTGAAGGTTTCAACAACGACTATACCGTCTTCCTTTTTAATGACTTACAATCAGTGTGATGACTTTTTAGATATGGATGGTCATGATAATGCAAACAACGATAACAAAGACGGTATTGCAACATTTGATTTTAGTAATGCCAAAACAGTTATTGAGAACTTATTTCTACCACAAACACCTACCATATCTTTTTACAGAAATGAGGTAGATGCTCTGGCTGAAATCAATAAAATAATTAACATCACAGATTACCGAAATATTGGATACCCTCACTCTCAATTTATATACGTGCGAGTTGATAGTCAGTTAAGTAATGATTGTTTAGGTTTGGGTCCACACATTTTACTGGATGTTGAAACTTTGCCTATTGCTAATCCTGTAAACATTCCTAGACAGTGTGATTCTGATACAAGCGATGCTATATTATCATACCCTTTTGACACCTCTCAAATTGAAACTGAATTATTGAACGGGCAAAATCCTGCAGATGTTGTTATTACCTATTTTGATGAAAATGGTCTTGGCTTGCCTAGCCCGTTACCAAACCCTTTTACCTCAGAAAATCAAGTAGTAACTGTTAGAGTTACCAATAGTTCAACTTTAGCTCCAGACGGTCCGTGTTATAATGAAACCACTTTAAATTTTATTGTAGATGAACAACCTATTATAGCGCAAACTATTGCTCCGCAAATAGCCTGTGATGGCACAGCTTCCGATATTGAAGATGATGGATTTTATCCCTTTAACACAAGTAATTTTACGAGTACTATTATAGGTTCTCAATCTAATATGACCGTTTTATACGATTATGTAGACGAAAACAATATCGCTATTATTGAAAGTAGCACTTTACCAAATCCGCTAGTTTCAGGTAATCAAACCATAATTGTAAAAGTTATTAATCCAATAAACACGAGCTGCTACGCATCAACATTTATAGATTTAATTGTAAATCCTCTACCCGACTTTACTGTTGAATCGCCAAGACTTGTGTGTTCATCCGATCCTACTTTTTCGATTCTATTAAACACCAAAAACACGAATACTACTGAAGTTTTTGATTACGAATGGTTATGGACTAGTTTAGACGGTTCTGTTTCCAATCAATTCATATCAAATGCTACTGAAATCACGGTGTCCTCTCCTGGTACTTACACGGTAAAATTAACAAAAACAGATGGCACAGGATGCGCTCGATCTGAAGACATCCTTGTAGAGGCCTCCGAGTTACCAAACATCTCACAAGATGATGTAACCATAGAAGAATTGCAACAAAATAACACGGTTACTATAGATCCAACCAACCTAGGGATGGGCGCCTATGAATATGCGCTTTCTGAAGTCGGCTCAACAAGTATTGACTATCAATACGACCCCGTTTTTCACAACGTAACTCCTGGCTTTTACACTATATATGTTATGGATGTCATCTGCGGAACTGTAACCCTAGACATATCAGTAATTGGTTATGATCGATTTTTTACACCAAATGGAGACGGTATTAATGACACGTGGAAGATAGGTGGCTTAGGAGATCAAGTGCAACCAAATACAGCTATATATATCTATAACCGCTACGGAAAATTACTAAAACAGCTTGCCGTACAATCAGATGGTTGGGATGGGACTTATAAGGGAGAAAAATTACCAACCGATGATTATTGGTTTAAAGTTTTTCTAGAAGATGGAAGAGAATTTTCAGGACATTTCACTTTAAAACGATAGCATGCAAATTTTGTTTAATTTTGCAGGATGCAGTTTAAAGTTGAATCAGAATTTAGTCCTACAGGGGATCAGCCACAAGCCATAAAACAGCTTGTTAATGGCATCAATGCGAATGAACAATTTCAAACCTTACTAGGGGTAACAGGTTCAGGTAAAACCTTTACCGTTGCTAATGTTATTGAAGAAGTGCAGCGCCCTACGCTGGTTTTAGCACATAACAAAACGCTTGCAGCACAACTCTATTCTGAGTTTAAACAGTTTTTCCCGAATAATGCGGTTGAATATTTTGTTTCTTATTACGATTATTATCAACCGGAAGCGTACATCCCTGTTTCTGGTGTTTACATTGAAAAAGATTTATCTATTAACGAGGAAATAGAGAAAATGCGTTTAAGTACAACCTCTTCCCTCTTGTCTGGGAGACGTGACGTTCTCGTGGTGGCTTCAGTTTCATGTTTGTATGGTATTGGAAACCCGGTAGAGTTTCAGAAAAACGTGATTTCTTTAGAACGCGATCAAGTCATTTCAAGAACACAACTGTTGCATCAACTCGTTCAAAGTTTATACTCCAGAACCGAAGCCGATTTTAAACATGGTAATTTTAGAATTAAGGGCGATACTGTAGATATATTCCCCAGTTATGCCGACGATGCCTTTAGAATTCACTTTTTTGGAGATGAAATTGAAGACATCGAATCCTTCGATATTCAAACAAATAAAGTGGTTGAAAAATACGACCGACTCACCATATATCCTGCAAACATGTTTGTAACTTCCCAAGATGTTCTACAAGGAGCGATTAAAAGTATTCAGGATGATTTGGTAGAACAACATGATTATTTCAAAGAAATTGGCAAACATTTAGAAGCCAAACGCCTTAAAGAACGTACTGAATTTGACCTTGAAATGATTCGTGAATTAGGCTATTGTTCTGGTATTGAAAACTACTCCCGTTATCTCGATGGCAGACAGCCTGGCACACGCCCCTTCTGTTTACTTGATTATTTTCCCGATGATTTTTTAATGGTTATCGATGAAAGTCACGTAACAGTGTCACAAGTACATGCCATGTATGGAGGTGATAAAAGTAGAAAAGAAAATTTAGTAGAGTATGGTTTCAGGCTACCTGCAGCTATGGATAACCGTCCGTTAAAATTTGAAGAATTTGAAGCTTTACAAAATCAGGTCATTTATGTAAGTGCTACGCCCGCTGATTATGAATTAGAAAAATCGGATGGTGTTTATGTTGAACAAGTCATTCGACCTACAGGCTTATTAGACCCCATTATTGAAGTACGTCCTAGTTTAAACCAAATTGATGATTTAATTGAAGAAATACAGCAGCGTGTTGAAAAGGATGAACGTACTTTAGTGACTACCTTAACCAAACGAATGGCTGAAGAGCTAACTAAATACCTTGATCGTATTCAAATTCGTTGCCGATACATACATAGTGATGTAGATACCTTAGAGCGGGTTGAAATCATGCAAGACTTGCGTAAAGGGCTTTTTGATGTTCTTGTGGGTGTCAACCTGCTTCGTGAAGGTTTAGATTTACCAGAAGTTTCTTTGGTGGCTATTATCGATGCCGATAAGGAAGGTTTTTTACGTTCTGCAAGGTCTTTAACCCAAACAGTAGGTCGTGCGGCGAGAAACCTAAATGGTAAGGCCATTATGTATGCTGATAAAATAACCAAAAGCATGCAGAAAACCATTGATGAGACCAATTACCGACGCCAAAAGCAAATTGCATATAACACAAAACATCATTTAAAACCTCGTGCCTTAAATAAAAGTTTAGATAACGTGCTCTCTAAAAACTCGGTAAGCACCTATAGTTATGAGCTGGAGGCTGCTAGAGCTGCCGAACCAGAAAGCGAATACTTAAGTAAACCAGAACTTGAAAAGAAAATCCGTGAAAAAAGAAAACTCATGGAAGCTGCCGCAAAGGCGTTAGACTTTTTAATCGCTGCGAAACTTCGCGATGAAATTAAAAGCTATCAAGATAAATTAGAAAAGCTAAAAGTTTAACTTTTAGCTTTTCATTTAGCCTAAAACATTAGGCCAACTATATAAATTAGGAGAGAGATCTCTAATTATAATGTGTTTTAAAAATATCAATTAACACATCTGGTGGGACAATTTTATTTGGAAAACTTTCCATTAAATAGAGTACTTTAGTTATGGACTCATGACTTAACCCCATTCTTAACCCGAAGTTATATAACTTGATGGCACCTTTTGAATTGTTATTATCACCAAATTTTTGTTCAATATTCAATAGCAAAACCAACCTATGGAATTGAACGATACGTTCACTATGAGATTTTAAATGCGTATAATCTATTGGATTATCTAATAAATAATCAAAATCATGGCGAGAAACTTCTAACTGTTTGGCGACACCTAACAAAAAATTGTATTCAATTCTTTTTATGTCCTTATCATATTTTGCAAAAGCAATCATCTCAGACAAAAGGCTTAACTTTTCGAGCTTATTAATCATATTTAGAGGGAGTTAAAGCGTTACATCATAAATTTAAGCAGAAATAGTCGGTATTAATCGTAGATTTAGTGCCTCTCATCGAAAAACTATAGGTATTTAATCGTTGAAATTATTTATTTTATCAAGGCAAGTTTTTAATACATCCAATAAAACTGCATTTAATCTGCTTTCAACTACTCTAAAAGAGTCCAAGAACACCATGTAAAGCACTAACAAACAGACAAATAAAACCTTAAAAGATTCCTATTCATAAAAATCAATAATTAAAGTATCTTTACACAGTAGTAAAAATGCTAAAAACTCATTTTATTATACCTAAATCGATGAAATACATCGAAAAAAAGCAAAAAAATCATAAAATATGACAAATAACGATGTTCTTAAAAAATTACGTGTTGCTCTAAAACTTAGAGATGATGAAATTGTAAAAATTTTAGAATTGGTAGATTTTAGAATTTCCAAAAGTGAATTGGGAGCATTTTTCAGAAAGGAAGACCACCCTAAATATATGGAGTGTGGTGACCAAATTCTTCGTAATTTTTTAAATGGTCTGGTCATTCATATGCGAGGGCCCATGCCTAAAAAGGGAGAGAAACCGAAAACAAAAAAACCAGACATTTCAAAATAAAAAAAAGCAACTAAATATAAGTTGCTTTTTTTTTTGCGTTAATTTTTAAAGAATAATATTAATTTAACACACCAATTCCACATAACAAAATCAATATTAAACACTTAGTTATTTAACCAAATTTACAGTATTCTATTTAGTTAATACTCAAATAACCTAAGCGTAATCTAAAATTTTAACAATTCCTTTTTTCAAACGATAAATTTGTACTTCATTTTTTTACAACCTAAAACTTGTAAAATTAATGGCACCCAAACAAATATATCATGAAAAAAAACTACCTACAATTTTGCTTATGTATTTTATACATAGGCTTAACACCTGTCTACGGACAAATAGATGCTTCTAAATGGATGCATGGCTGGACCAATTTTCAGCCAAACTTAGAACGCTATATGGAAGCCAATACTAAGATCCCATCCCTAATTTCAGAAGATTTAGTGCTTTCAAACAATAAAATTTATCTTTTATCTGGAAATGTGTATGTCGTAGCCAACGCGAAATTAACTATAGAACCAGGAACCATAATTCGTTGTGACCATACAAACCCTGCTAGTTTAATTGTTTCAAGAGGCGCTAAATTAATTGCAGAAGGCACCAATTTTCAACCTATAGTTTTCACGTCAAATAAACCTACAAAATCACGTCAAACTGGCGATTGGGGAGGTATTGTAATCCTAGGAAATGGAAAATTAAATACGGTATCGGGAGTCGCTAACGTAGAAGGAAACTTTTCACCTCAATATTCTCTATATGGTGGAGACACTCCTGAAGAGGAAACAGCCATTTTAAAATATGTACGTATTGAATACCCGGGGAGAAAAATTAATGAATCAAAAGAATTAAATGGCTTAACACTTTGTGGTATTGGCTCTAAAACTATTTTAGAAAATGTCATGGTGAGCTATTCTGCCGATGATTCTTTCGAGTGGTTTGGTGGTCAAGGCGACTTTAGTAATTTAATATCTTATAAATCGAAGGATGATGATTTTGATATCACCGATGGTTTTAAAGGAAGCCTAACGCATATTCTTTCAGTAAGACATCCATATATCTCAGATGTAAGCGGTTCTTATGCTATTGAAATTGACGGTTATGCTTCGAATGGTTATCAACCAGTCGATGAACATTTATCATTTTTAAAAGTAAAAAATGCTACACTTATAAATTTAGCAAATCAGGAAAGCACACCGTTTATTAAAGCGGCCATTTCAGCAAAAAAGAAAGCTCAAATTTCTGTAGAATATTCATCCATTTCAGGTTTTGCACATGTAGTTAAGCTGGATAAATCTTATACAAATTCTAGTGAAATTGTAAACAGCATAAGTTTTGTCAATAACTTTTTCAATGTGAGCGATCAAGGTTTAAATAGCCGAAAAAACACCATTTATCACCCGAACGGTTTCTTTTCAAGCAACATATTCACAAAAGATTTTAAGAATCCTGAAGACTTATATATGGCGCCTTTAGACGATGTAAGTCCTTCGTTTACTTTAAAATCTTCAGAAATGAAAAACAATCTTGGCGAGAATATCTCTCTAAATCATTAAATACATCCCAATCAAAATGAATAAATTAATCCTACTTATTATCATTACCCTTGTTAGCAACGTGACATTTAGCCAATCAGGACAAGCATTTTTCACAAAATCAGATCGCATCAATAAGTTTCACACTATAGACGATTTGGAAGATTTAGGAAAAGGCGATTTAGTAAGCTTATATGCCGATCGATTTGCTGAAATAACCAAAATTATGCCTTTCATGGCAATTACGACCAAATCTGATCAAAAATTACAAGATGTTGGTATTCGCGAAAATTCTGAAAACATAAAATTACTTAGCAAGTATAAAGAAGATGAACGTGAGCGTATTAGAGCGAATAATAATCTAATTGCTGACTTTGTAGCTTATGCTGATAGTGAAAACATAATATGGTCTATTCTTTATATGGAAGATATTATAAAAAAGCTTCGCCTTGGATTTAAAGGGAACTTTTAATGATCTCTAAAGTTTTTTTTTTAGAAATAAACATTTTAATCTGAATTGATTTCAGAATGCAGTTCTACACGAAAAAATCGCTAAGAAAAGCTGAATCAAGTTCCGCTTGACGAATAAAAAACCTTCTAAAAACAAAAATCTCCGAAAGTATAACTTCCGGAGATTTTTTATATAATAAATTTAAAGACTGTTTAAAACAGTCTCCATATAATTTACTTTCCTAGTACCTCTTGTACTTTATCAGCAGCTTCTTGGAATTCAGTCGCACTTAATACGTCTAAACCAGAATTATCAATTAATTCTTTAGCAACATCAGCATTGGTTCCTTGTAAACGTACAATAATAGGTACTTCAATGTTACCCATGTTTTTGTAAGCATCAATAACACCTTGCGCTACACGATCACAACGTACAATTCCACCAAAAATATTAATTAAGATGGCTTTTACAGCAGGGTCTTTTAAGATGATTTTAAAAGCAGCTTCAACACGAGCAGCATCTGCTGTTCCACCAACATCTAAGAAGTTAGCTGGCTCACCACCTGCTTGCTTAATTAAATCCATTGTTGCCATCGCTAAACCAGCTCCGTTTACCATACAACCAACGTTTCCGTCAAGGTCAACATAGTTTAAACCAAGTTCTCCAGCTTCAACCTCAATAGCACTTTCTTCACGTACATCACGTAAATCAACATAGTTTTTATGTCTATATAAAGCATTATCATCAATCGTTACTTTAGCATCAACAGCCATGATTTTATCATCACTCGTTTTTAATACTGGATTGATTTCAAATAAAGAAGAATCAGATTTTACGTAAGCCGTATATAAAGCAGTAACAAATTTTGTCATTTCTTTAAATGCAAGACCAGATAAACCTAAGTTAAAAGCAATACGTCTCGCTTGGAAAGGTACTAATCCAACAATAGGATCTACTTCTTCAGTAAAAATTAAATGCGGTGTTTCTTCAGCAACAGTTTCAATATCCATTCCACCTTCAGTAGAATACATAATCATATTACGACCTGTAGCTCTATTTAATAATACAGATACATAAAATTCGCTTGTTTCACTTTCACCTGGATAGTAAACATCTTCGGCAACTAAAACTTGGTGTACGCGCTTACCTTCTGCAGAAGTTTGAGGCGTCACTAAGTCCATACCAATAATTTGACCTGCAATCTCCTCAACTTCTTGAAGGTTTTTTGCAAGCTTTACTCCGCCACCTTTACCACGACCACCTGCGTGAACCTGTGCTTTAATAACGTGCCAGCTCGTTCCTGTTTCACTAGTTAACTGCTTTGCAGCAGCTACTGCCTCTTGAGCATTCTGTGCAACAATACCTCTTTGGATACGAACTCCAAAACTACTCAATATCTCTTTACCTTGATATTCGTGTAAATTCATAATTTGCTAATTGTTTAAGAAAAAAGCAAATATATATTATAGGCTTTACTTACCCTAATAATTAATACTGAAAACTATAATAAGTTTTAACGTGATTGTTAAATAATTAACACTTTGTTTATTTTGTACAATTTTTTATTTATTCCTTTTTTATATTCCTTAAAGAAATATCTTTGCCAAAAATTATAAATTATGTTAGATAGTCAATTACTTAAAATTGCACAAGATTTTGGAAGTCCTGTTTATGTATATGATGCTGAAAAAATCGAATTTCAGTACCACAGATTAACAAACGCCTTTAAGAATGTTAAGAAACTAAAACTTAACTATGCCGTTAAAGCACTATCTAACATCTCTATTTTAAAGCTTTTTAAATCTCTAGGATCAGGAATTGATACCGTTTCAATTCAAGAAGTTCAGCTTGGACTGGCTGCTGGATTTTCACCAGAACAAATTATTTTCACACCAAACGGCGTGTCGTTATCTGAAATAGAAGAAGCTGCTAAACTTGGGGTTAAAATCAATATTGACAACCTATCAATTTTAGAGCAATTTGGAACAAAACACCCTAATATACCAGTATGTATTCGTATTAACCCGCATGTTATGGCTGGTGGAAATGCGAATATATCTGTAGGACATATTGATTCTAAATTCGGAATTTCAATTCACCAAATACCTCACATTTTACGTATTGTAGAAAACACTAAAATGCACATTAACGGTATTCACATGCACACAGGAAGTGATATTTTAGATATTGAAGTATTCCTTTATGCGAGTGAAATTTTGTTTGAAACGGCTAAACAATTTAAGAACTTAGACTTTATCGATTTCGGATCAGGATTTAAAGTGCCTTATAAAGCTGGAGATATTGAAACGAATATAGAAGAATTAGGTGAAAAATTATCGGCTAGATTTAACGCATTTTGTAAAGAATATGGGAAGGATTTAACTTTAGCTTTTGAACCTGGTAAATTTCTAGTGAGTGAATCTGGAAGTTTTTTAACTCATGTCAATGCGGTTAAACAAACGACATCAACGGTTTTTGCACAGGTTGATTCAGGATTTAACCACTTAATAAGACCGATGCTTTACGGATCGCACCATGATATTGTAAACATTTCTAATCCTAAAGGTCGCGAACGCTTCTATACCGTAGTCGGTTATATTTGTGAAACAGACACTTTTGGAAACAACCGCCGTATTAATGAAATTACCGAAGGTGATGTATTGTGTTTTAGAAATGCTGGCGCGTACTGCTTCTCTATGGCTAGCAACTATAACTCTAGATTTAAGCCTGCAGAAGTTTTATGGTATAACAATGAAGCACGTGTTATTAGAGAACGTGAAACCATGGAAGACATTCTGAAAAATCAAGTTGAAGTTGATTTTTCTACTAAAAAGAAAACTGTAGCGGCTAAATAATAACTGCTCAAATCATATAAAAAATCCTCTTCACTGTTTTTTGTGAAGAGGATTTTTTTTGTTCGAGTACGTCGCCATACTGAACCTGATTCGGAAACCCATCAAAAGAATAAATAAAAGCACTCAATGAGACCCTGAAATGAATTCAGGTTGACTGTTTGTTAATTTATGTGTTTAGAGATATTCAGTTTATATTTCATCACGAACCTACCTTGAAGCAGAAACAAACCACAACTACTCATTGTTCAACTGCTTTTTATAATCCTTTAAATGTGCCTTAATAGAATCATCTAATTCAGGTTCTTGAATATCATCAAACTGCTTAAGTGTATCGTAGATAATTTTTGCAACTAAATAACGTGCTGAAGGCTTATCATCAGCAGGAATCGCATACCAAGGCGCATGAGGCTTAGAGGTTCTATTAATTGCATCTTCGTAACAAACTTGATACACATCCCAAAGCTTGCGTTCTTTTAAATCTCCAGGAGAAAATTTCCAGTTTTTCTCTTGCTTATTTAATCGGCGTAATAATCTATCCTTCTGTTCCTTCTTAGAAAGATTCAAGAAGAATTTAAAAATAAGCGTACCATTTTGGGCTATATGCTTCTCAAAATTATTGATTTGTTCGAAACGTTTGTCCCAAAAAGCTGCATCAACATCGTTAACACAATGAATATTAGGAAGATTTTCACCCATAACATACTCTGGGTGTACACGGGTTACCAAAACATTTTCATAATGCGTTCTATTAAAAACACTAAATTTTCCACGAGCAGGAAGTGCTATATAGTGACGCCAAATAAAATCGTGTTTTAGCTCCAATTCCGTAGGCACCTTAAAACTGTGAACTACGACACCTCTAGCATTAAATTCTTTAAAAACTTCACGTATTAGACTATCCTTTCCAGCGGTATCCATGCCTTGCAAACAAATTAAAACGGCATACTTTCCATGAGCATAAAGCGTATCTTGAAGCTTTCCTAGCTTCTTTCTTACTTTTTTTAACTCTTTCTCGGCATCATCAATTACAACTTTAGTCTGAGAATTTTTTAAAGTGATATTTGAAGTCACTTTATACTGGTCTATATCCATACTTTATATGTTTTTGGTGTTCTATTATACAATTAGATTAGGTTAAATATAGTAAATCTAAAATATGAATAATAGGCAACACTAATTTTAATATATTTTTATATATTAGGCGTACCTATTTATGTTAACCCAAATACTATGAAAAATTATTACCTACTATTTTTTCTAACAGCCTCTATGGTGGTTAGTGCCCAATCAGACTGCGATAACGCCCATGCGTACATGGGAAATGCTTACGCACACGTTAAAGATTCTTATGAATCAAATAACGTTAGTCACTTAAAACATTATGCAAACAGATCTGTTGAATCTTTTAAATTAGCCAAGAAATCTCTTGCTACTTGTAACTGTGATAAAGCAGTTGAATTGGCTAATAAAAGCATTGAAGCATTAGAGAAAGTTGAATCTGCTGAGACTTTTGAAGACGGACGCTTTTTCGTAAAACGCGGACGTGAATTCAGTAAAGAAGGCCTTGTTGAAATAGACAAGTGTGCTTACAACCAGTTTCAACCAACAGCCGTTGCAAATGTCGCTGTTGCTGGAACTACAAGCAATACTAAAATATCAGATTTAACTAACTTACAACAAGAACAGCTTAAATTAAAGCAACAACAAGAAGCTTTAAGATTAAAATCTGAGCAAATTAAGGCGCAATTAGCCCAACAAGAATCGCAAGAATTGGCCCTAAGAAAGCAACAGATGATTCAAGTGTATAAGAGTAAAATCTTAGAAAACATGAAGTCCTACAATGAAACTTTAAAAGTATACGGGAGTAATTCTTTTGTAACCTTTAAAGAAACGATTATTGACATGGAAACTAAAAGTGTAAATGAAATTAAATCACACTATTTAAACGAAATTAAAATGCTTACTAAGAACTATTTAGAAGCTTTAATTGAATGTGAAGCGAGTTAATTTTACTAACTACTCAAACATTAAAAAACGCGGTGTAAAATGATTTTACATCGCGTTTTTTTATATGATAATTACTTCGAAGCAAACAATTTCACATCTTGCTCACTCACTTCTTGACCTCCAAGAATAATTAAACGCTCAATAACGTTGCGGAGCTCTCTTATATTTCCTGTCCAATCATATTCCTGAAGTTGCTTTATAGCCTTATCTGAAAAGACTTTTTTAGTAGAACCATTTTCTGAAGCGATTTTTTCTGAAAAATGATTAACTAACAAAGGAATATCCGCCCTTCTTTCGTTTAACGATGGTACCTCAATTAAAATAACAGCCAATCTGTGGTATAAATCCTCACGAAAACGCCCTGCTTCTATTTCCTTTTTAAGGTTCTTATTGGTGGCCGCGATCACGCGTACATCAACTTTAATGTCTTTATCACTACCCACACGCTGAATTCTACTTTCTTGCAACGCACGCAGTACTTTAGCCTGAGCAGACAAACTCATATCTCCAATTTCATCAAGAAAAATGGTGCCACCATTAGCGGCTTCAAACTTCCCAGCACGGTCTTTATTCGCACTTGTAAAAGCACCTTTCACATGACCAAACAACTCACTTTCAATTAATTCAGATGGAATCGCTGCACAATTCACTTCGATTAAAGCCCCTTTAGAGCGGGCACTTTTTTCATGTAACCAATGGGCCACTAACTCTTTCCCTGTTCCGTTTGATCCGGTAATTAACACACGAGCATCGGTTGGAGCGACTTTATCTATGATGTTCTTAATATTAGATATGGCGTCACTCTCCCCAATCATATCATACTTTTTGCTCACCTTCTTTTTAAGGATTTTATTAGCCACAACCAACTCCTTTTTTTCTAAAGCATTTCTAACTGTATTTAATAAACGGTTTAAATCTGGTGGTTTCGAAATATAATCGAAAGCCCCCATACGCATCGTGTTTACAGCCGTATCTAAATCGCCATGACCAGATATCATGACCATAGGGATTTCGGGCTTAATCTTTTTAGTAGCTTCCAACACTTCAACACCATCCATTTTTGGCATCTTAATATCACAAAACACTAAGTCGTAATCATCGTTTTTTATTTTTTCAATGCCCTCTAATCCATCAACTGCTTCTTCAACTTGGTAGCTGTCATTTTCCTCGGAAAGAATTTTAACTAACACGCGTCTAATTGCAGCTTCATCTTCAATAACTAATATTTTCGACATATTTTATTTTTTAAATTCTGTAATTAAAATTTACTCAATTACTGAGGTTTCTGAATAATATGAATATCTCTTTGAGGAAATGGTATACTTACATGATGCTCTCTAAATAACCTATCAATTTCAAAGCGAATTTCACTTTTAGGAAACTGCGCTTTAAAACTATCATTAATGGTGAACACTAATTTAAAATCTAGGGAACTCGCACCAAAATCCATAAATACCACGGAAGGCTCCGGCTCACTAAGCACTGATGCATTGGTACTAGCCGCTTGAATTAGCAGGCGTTTAACCAATTGAACATCACTTCCGTATGCTACTCCAATAGATACTGACTCTCTGGTAATTGTACCATTTTGTGTCCAATTAAAAAGCATATTTTCCAAATACAAATGGTTAGGAATTACCAAAACCTTATTATCGATAGTTACTGCACGGGTGGTGCGCAATTTAATTTCCTCTACACGGCCTATTTTACCTTCTATTTCAATAATATCGCCAACATGAACCGATTGATCTACAAGAATAAATATTCCAGATATAATGTCTTGGAATAAGGTTTGTAGTGCTAAACCAATACCTATTAAAAGTGCCGCAGATGCCGCAAAAATAGCTGTAACATTAATACCTATAGAATCAAACACAACGAGCATCACAATGATGTAAATAAGCCAACGCGCAAATGAAAATACCGTAGTAAACTTCGCCTTATCATCCAATGGCATTTTTTTCGTCACCAAATTTTTAATCCATCGTAAAATATAAGTAGTTAACATTAAAACGATAAATACCAGTAGAACGTACTTAACTTTTAAAACAATCTGATGAGCATCTCCTTCAGTAACATAAGAAAAATCGATAATTTTAAATTCTAAAAACTGGACGATTTTCTCCCATACACCACTTTCCGTAATCGTTTCACTAACGGCGTCTACACTTTTTTCTATTTTATCTGCTGTATTTTGCATATGCCTAGTACTTAATCCATTTCATTAACTCTCTATAAGTTGGTTTCTTACCATACATTAATATACCTACTCGGTAAATTTTTGAAGCAAACCAAACGGTAACTATAAACGTAATAATTAATATGATAAACGACAAAAGTTGCTGCCAAACTGGTACCCCAAAAGGTATACGCATTAGCATAACCACTGGTGATGTTAAAGGTATAAAAGAAAATACTGTTGAAACCGTACCGTGTGGATCTTCGATAACGGTAAAAAACCCAATATAAACCGCCAATATTAAGGGCATAATAATTGGCATCATAAATTGCTGAGTATCTGTTTCATTATCCACCGCAGCACCAATAGTTGCATACAATGAGCTGTAAAACAAATACCCACCTATAAAGAATAAAATAAAAGCAATAACCAAATTGGTTAAGGGCAAATGATAGAAGGCCAGTGCTATATTTTGAATTTCCGCACTCACTTCAGAGTTCTCAAGGGCATGCTCCATAACCTGTTGTTGCGGGGTTTGCATTTCGGCCATATCAACACCTAAAACGAATGAGGTAATAGTCATTAAAACACTAGCGAAAATTAACCAAATAACAACTTGTGTTATGCCTGCAAGAGAGGTACCTATAATTTTACCCAGCATAAGCTGCATAGGTTTTACAGATGAAATAATAACTTCTATAATTCTACTGGTTTTCTCCTCAATAACACTGCGCATAATCATGTTTCCATAAATAATAATAAACATGAATAACAAATATCCAGCAGCTCCACCAAAGACTAATTTAACCACGCTATCTACTTTTGAGGTTTTTTCACCTTCAAAACTTTCTTGTGCAATAGTTATTTTGACTTTTGAATTGTTAATCATTTCGACATCAACACCATTTTCTTGAAGTTTAATATTAGTAAGCCTTTTTTCAACTTTATTTTCTATATCTGAAATTAAACTTAATGACGGTGCGTCTTCTGAATAAAACGTAATATGTTGCGCATCAATGGCGTCATTCTCCAGCTTATGAATGTGCAACAGCCCAGTACCTTCAGTCTCTATAACTAGGGCTTGGGCATCCTCAAGGGTTAATCCATGTAGAATATTATAGGTGGTGTGTTCGGTCTTTTTAAACACATTTTGCACTAACTCTGATTCATCTAAAACAGAAATAACGCGCATTTTGTCATTATTAAGTTGGGTAAGGTAAGCTACAAATGCTATAAGCGCAATAAATATTATCGGACTCAAAAAAGTCATGATAATAAAAGATTTATTCCTAACTTTTGTTAAGTATTCACGTTTTATAATAAGCGGTAAGTGGTTCATTAAATTTAGTTATTCTTTACAGTTTGAATGAATATATCATTAACACTAGGAATGAGTTCTACAAAATGAGAAACTTCACCTTTTGTTGTTAAATAGTTAAGTAAGTCGTTTGGTTTAACCCCATTATCTAATTTAATATTCAATTTCAACTCATCTTCAAGGGTTTTAAAATTGGCTTCAGACACATTAAACTTCTCATTTAATTCTTGTCTTAAAAGCACATTATCCTGGGTTCTTATCCCAATTTCAAACGTATTTATTTTGTACTGTCTTTTAATATCGAACAAGTTTCCGTCTAAAATTTTATTGGATTTATTAATTAAGGCAATATCATCACAAAGCTCCTCTACAGATTCCATACGGTGCGTTGAGAAAATTACCGTTGCACCCTCATTACGTAATCGTAAAATTTCATCTTTGATTAGATTGGCATTAATAGGGTCGAATCCTGAAAATGGTTCATCAAAAATTAACAGTTTTGGTTCGTGTAAAACGGTAACCACAAACTGAATTTTTTGCGCCATACCTTTAGAGAGTTCCTGGATTTTTTTGTTCCACCAGTCTCCAATTTCTAAGCGTTCGAACCAATATTTTAAACGTTTTCTAGCTTCAGCTTTACTTAATCCTTTTAATTGTGCCAGGTACAAGGCCTGCTCTCCAACTTTCATCGATTTATATAAACCACGTTCTTCTGGCAAGTAACCAATTGCGCTAATGTGATTTTGATTGAGTAATTCGCCGCCTAAATGTACCGTTCCAGTATCGGGCATGGTAATTTGATTTACAATACGAATTAAGGTCGTTTTCCCAGCACCGTTTGGGCCTAACAACCCAAAAATACTACCTTCAGGAACTGAAATAGAAACATCATTTAAGGCTCGAAAGTCGCCAAATTTCTTGGAAACCTTATTTACCTCTAATAAATTACTCATAGATATTCTTTTAATGGTAAATATATCAAATGTATGAAACCTTTGTCTTGCTTTTTGGGGATTTATAAGACAATAATCTTAGTAGGATATAAATATAGCTTAGCACGAATAGCGAAAATTCTTGTCCTGCTAAAAAATTCAAAGTGAAAAGGCCTCATTAGAAACGAATATACAGGCCTCTTACAGTGGTGTTTTACAGCCTATTCCACTTAGGCAAATAGCTTAAAAACAAAACCCACCCTTAATAAATTAAGGATGGGAAAAAAATTGCTATGAAAAAGAAAAATTATCACTAAATAAATTAGTGATTTTCAAATATACTTTTTTTTTTAATACTTCCTACTAATTGGCTATATATCTTATAATTATTGACAAAAAAAATCCGCCTTTTAAGCGGATTTCTTAATTTTTAATAGGTTTTATTATGAAAACATATCTTTTACTTTCTCAAAGAAAGATTTGTCTGAACTTTCCGGCTTCGGATCAAAATGCTCATCATCTTGCATCGCTTCGAAAAAATCTTTCTGTTGTTTATTCAGTGTTTTAGGCGTCCAAACGTTAACATGAACTAATAAATCCCCTTTACCATATCCATTTATACTTGGAATTCCTTTTCCGCGTAAGCGTAAAATTTTACCTGATTGTACACCAGCTTCAACTTTAATACGCACTTTTCCGGTAACGGTATCAATTTCTTTTGAAGTTCCTAAAACGGCATCGGGGAAACTTACATATAAATCATAGTGTAAATTATCACCTTCACGTTGTAATTTATCGTGTTCTTCCTCTTCAATAACAACTATTAAATCACCTGAAATACCATTACCTGGCGCTTCATTTCCTTTTCCTGAAACTTTAAGTTGCATGCCATCAACAACTCCTGCAGGAATTTTGATTGAAACTGTTTCTTCGGCTACTTTTAAACCTTGTGCATCGGCATCACTTGGTTTTTTATCAATCGTTTGTCCTGCGCCACCACAAGCATTACATGGTGCCGAAGTTTGCATACGCCCTAAAATAGTGTTTGCGATACGTGTTACTTGTCCGCTACCCTGACAAGTTGGACAAGTTTTATAGGTAGTACCTGGCGCTTGAACTTTACGTTTTACTTTAACTTTTTTCTCAACACCATTAGCAATTTCTTCTAAAGTTAACTTCACTCGAATACGAAGGTTGCTTCCTTTAACACGACGTTGGCCACCGCCGCCTCCGAAGCCTCCGCCGAAACCGCCACCACCGAAAATATCACCAAACTGACTAAATATGTCATCCATATTCATGCCACCACCGTAGCCGCCGCCACCGCCGCCATTCTCGAAGGCTTGGTGACCATATTGGTCGTAACGTGCTTTTTTATTTTCGTCGCTTAGAATTTCATAGGCTTCGGCCGCTTCTTTAAATTTAGCCTCTGCGCCCTTATCATCTGGGTTTTTATCTGGGTGAAATTCAATTGCTTTTTTTCTATAAGCCTTTTTAATTTCAGCAGCACTTGCCCCTTTACTAATGCCTAATATTTCGTAAAAATCTCTTTTTGCCATATTCTATTTTATTGCCCAATAACTACTTTTGGAAAACGGATTACTTTTTCTCCTAAAACATATCCTTTTTCAACTATATCAATAATTTTTCCTTTTAAATCGTCTGTTGGTGCAGGTATTTGTGTAATTGCTTCATGATTATCGGCGTTAAAAACTTCTCCTTTTTCAACAACCATAGCCTTCAAACCTTTTTGCTCTAAAGTGTTTACCAATTTCTGATAAATTAATAACACACCTTTACGTAATTCCTCAGCTTCCTTATCGTCTTCAATATGACTTAAAGCACGTTCGAAATCGTCTAAAACAGGTAATAAAGTCTTCATAACCCCTTCACTTGCTGTAGAAAACAACTCAATACGCTCTTTAGATGTTCTGCGTTTGTAATTTTCAAATTCAGCAAATAAACGCAAAAACTTCTCTTTCTCTTGCTTTAATTCAGCCTCAAGTTTTTCTTCTGCAGTTTCTTCCACTACTGCTTCTTCAGCAACTTGCTCTTCAACTTCAACAGTCTCATTTTGAACACTGTCAACTTGTTCACTCTCTATATCGTTATTCTTATCTTTTTTACTCATCGTAAATTCACGTTTTGAAATACTCAATTTAAGTTGGCAAAAGTACTGCCATTATTGTAAAAATGTCATAATGTCATTAAAATTATTTTAATTTTTTTTCCACTCACTTATCACTATTTTTGATACTTAAACCCACAAATAATTCAAAATGAAAAAATCATTATTAACATTAGTATTATGCATTGCTACATCGGCGGTTTTTACTTCTTGTAAGGACAAAACTAATGAAGCTGAAACCACCCCAGCTGAAGCTCCTGCCGTTGTTGAAGAAGCAGCAATTACAACAACTTATAATGTAGTTGCTGAAGAATCGAGTATCACATGGAAAGGTACTAAACCAACAGGTGAGCACTTTGGTACGATTGCTATACAAGGAGGAACTCTAAATAGTAAAATTATTAAAGTAGACAGCGGTTCTATTGTTATCGATATGAATTCCATTGTTGTAACCGATATTCCCGCGGAAGATGAAGGTAATGCTAAACTTCTAGGACATTTGAAAAATGAGGACTTTTTTGATGTTGAAAATCACCCAACGGCTACTTTTGAAGTTACTGAATTATTAGAATCTGAAGCTAGAAACATACTTTCTGGAAATCTAACTATTAAAGGTATTACACATAACATTACAATTCCTGTTGCTGTTGATTATACTGAAAACAGCGTTACTATTTCAAGTGAAACCTTCAATATAGACAGAACTAAATGGGACATTAAATATAAGTCTAAATCATTTTTTGGCGATTTAGGTGATAAATTTATCAGTGATGATATTGAGTTTAAAATTAAGGTTAAAGCAGTAAAAGCTTAATCAGAACTATTTTTCACGAAGGAAGCTGTTTAAAAAGTAAAGTTTTCGTAAGCCTGAACATGATTTAGGTTCTCATATTGATGCGGTTCTGAAAATGAATTCAGAATAACGAAATTGAATGCTTTTTGGACCGCTTTTTTTTGTTTATAACAAATCGACCAATGCTGGTTCTAAATGATGAAATTTGAAGAAAAAGCCCTTATCCTCAATTTTTTTAGAACTCACACGCTGACTTTCATATAAAAGTGTGTGCATTTTGCCTAAAGACAATTTCATCACAAATTTAGGTATATTAGGCAAAAAGAGTGGTTTTTCTAAGACTTTGGCCATTGTTTTAACCAACTCATTATTCGTTACCGGGTTTGGCGAAACTGCATTGTAAACGCCTTCCAGTTGAAACTTCAAAATATAATAGAACAGACGCGTTAAATCGTATTGGTGAATCCAAGATTGCCATTGTTTCCCTGTACCAAAAGCCGCTCCTACCCCATAATCTATAGGTTTTACCATTTTTTGTAAAACCCCTCCTTTATTAGATAAAACTAATCCTATTCTAATTTTAGCAACTGCTATTTCTAAGGACTTAAAAGCATCAACTTCATGTTCCCAAGCACAAACAACTTTACTCAAAAAAGACGTTTGTGATACTTTAAATTTTTCGTCATAATAATTAGTAATAGAATCTGGATATACACCAATGGCACTTGCTGAAATCACTTGTTTAATATGATGTGATTCTCCTTTTAAATTATTAACTAATAATTTTGTGCTTTCAGTGCGACTTTTTAAAATTTCCTTTTTATAACAAGGCGTCCATCGTTTACCTATAGTTGCAGCTGCTAGGTGAATTATGGCATCTACATCTTTAAAACAATTTGTATCTATCTCTTTTGTTTTAGGATTCCAATAAAAACCATGATAGTTTTCTTCTAATGAGATTGCAGATTTACGCGTGGTTAGGTAACTGACTTGAATACCTTGTTTTTTACAAAGTTTTACAATATCCTGACCAATCATACCAGTAGCTCCTGTAATTAGTACACGCATCCTTTTTTTTTGCAAAGTTACTAAATGGTGTTACGGGCGACTTGGTATTTATATTAGGTTTAACAGTATTACTTACATTTTTTGTATCCCTAAACCACATTCATTACTAATAACTTATGGCTTCGTAGCTCTTAGCATCTCTCTCTTTCCTGGAGGTCCTGGTAATCTTTCAACAATAAAACCAACAGCTTGCATCGCACGCCTTACACTTCCTTTGGCTGCGTAAGTAACCAAAACCCCCTCAGGTTTTAAGGCGTTAAACATAATTAAAAAGATAGCTTCGGTCCATAACTCTGGTTGAACACGTGCCCCAAAGGCATCAAAATATATAAGATTGTGCTTATCGGCATCAGTAATTTCATCGAAAAACTTTTTTTGCTTAGTTAAGCAAAACCCTTTTTTGATCTTATGAGAAGTTTCCCAAGACACCTTATGAAGCGTATCGAATAAGCCCTCATATTCTTGAGATTTCAACTCTAATACGTAATTTAGTTTTTTAACTTCTTCAGCTGAAACTGGATACGCTTCAACACCAATATAATGGATTGGTACATTTAATTTTTCTGATTCAATTAAGGTGATAAAAGCATTCAAACCTGTACCAAAACCAATCTCTAAAATAGATAAAACTTCTTTTGGTTTTGAACTGAATTTAGTCTCAAAAACATGCTGCAAACCATGTTTTATAAAAACATGATAAGCTTCTTGAATCGCGCCGTGTTTAGAATGGTATTGCTCATCCCACTCTGGGATATGGATGGTTGAAGAACCATCGGAAGTAATTATTATTTCTCGTTTCAAATTAAGAATCTCTAGTGAAAAGTCGTTTTTTAATCAATTCGCCTCAAAAAAAATAAAAGAATCCATGATTTGTTGTAAATATAGCATTTTTTAAAGACGAATTTGTTTAAATTTGCCCTATAAAAACACGAGACTATGAGTGCTATAATCAACGACATCGAGATTATAAAATCGGAAACTACAAAAATAAATGATGTAGATTTTGATAATTTAAAATTCGGACATGTTTTTTCTGATCACATGTTAGAATGCAGCTTTAAAGACGGTAAATGGCAAGCGCCTAAAGTCATTCCATATCAAGGCATTACTTTAGATCCTTCTGCTAAAATTTTCCATTATGGACAATCGGTCTTTGAAGGTATGAAAGCCTATAAAGATGCCGATGAAAAAGTCTGGTTATTTCGCCCTATAGACAATTTTAAACGTATTAATATTTCGTCTAAACGATTGGCAATTCCTGAACTTCCTGAAAATTATTTCATGGATGGTTTAAAAGCCTTGTTAGAAGTTGATAAGGATTGGATTCCTACTAAAGAAGGAAGTTCATTATATATAAGACCTTTTGTTTTTGCATCTGGAAACGGGTTCCATGCGTCGCCAGCCGATGAATATAAATTTATTATTTGTACGGCGCCTTCAGGATCTTACTTTGCGGGAGACGTTAAAGTTTTAATTGAAGAAAAATATTCACGTTCTGCCAATGGTGGTGTAGGTTTCGCTAAGGCTGGTGGTAATTATGCCGGACAGTTTTATCCAACTCAATTAGCCGTTGAAAAAGGTTACCAACAAGTTATTTGGACCGATGACAACACACATGAGTACATTGAAGAAGCTGGAGCTATGAACATTTTTGTTCGTATTAATGACACTTTAATTACGGGACCAACAAGTGATAGAATTCTTGATGGGATTACACGTAAAAGTATTATTGAATTAGCTAAATCTGAAAACATTCCTGTTGAAGTTAGAAAACTTACAGTTGCTGAAGTTGTTGAAGCTGCAAAAAACGGATCGTTAAAAGAAATGTTTGGGGCTGGAACCGCTGCTGTTATTTCTCCTATTTCAGGTTTTGGATATAAAGAAGAAGACTATGACATTCCAAAAATTGATGATACTTATGCGAGTTTCTTAAAAAAACGTATTACAGATATACAAACGAATAAAGCCGAAGATCCTTTTGGATGGCGTTATGAGGTAAAATAAAAAAGCAATCGTCTAAAGAGAAATTTTTAGGCGATTTTCTTTTTAAAAACTATAACGTTTAGGTTTTACTCTAAAAAAAAGAGGTTGTTTTTTCAAACAACCTCTTTTTTTATGCATTCTAAACGAAATAAATCTCGTATTAAAATTTAGAGCTTTTAAATCAATTAAGCCTACTCTTCTTTATCTCCAAAATAAGATGGGCCTACACCAGTTAAGAAATCTTCTCTTACTGGGCTAAATGTATCAATTAATTGTCCTTCTTCTAGACAAACTGCGCTATGTAATAAATTTGGCTCAATATACACACCATCTCCAGCTTCTACTATACTCTTTTCTCCGTCAATTTCAAATTCAAATTTACCTGAAACAACATAAGTAGCCTGTGTATGAAAATGTTGATGTGGTGCACCTAATGCCCCTTTTTCAAATTTCACGCTCACCATCATGATTTGGTTATCGTATCCTAAGAATTTTCTTGATACGCCTCCACCAAGTTGTTCCCATTCCATGTCTTTTGTGATAACGTACTTTTCACTAAATCTTTCCATTTTTTTAAAAATTTTGTATTATATACTATTTATGTAATTTAATTAGAGAAGTAAAAATTAGAAATTTTCTAACCCTTATACTTCATTAATTCGTTTTTATTTTCTTAAAATCATCTAACAATTTAGTTTGGATGACTTCATTTAGTAATTAATAATGGTAGAGGTTTGGCTTTTGTACTTTTTAATCTAAAAGTTTTTAATCAATAAGGCTGTTGTTTAGTCACAAATATTATACGCGTTACAATTATTCTTGTTTAACATTTTTTTGGTAGAAAAATGCTATTTAAACTGTAACGATTCCTTTATAAATATTAACAAATTCAGAAGCTTCTAAAACGTAAATCTATAAATTACTACTTGTTAATTTTAGTCCTACAAATTTACGAAAAAATAATTCAATTCTAGACATAATTAGTTGTGAAGACTTATTACTTAGGATAGTTTTAACACCTCCATAAATACAAAACCCACGTTAAAGGAGAAAAAATAAAATTAGGAGATTTTTGCAAAGTGAGCCGAAAAAAATATTTATTAAAAATGATTTCTCCAGAGAAAACACAACGCTATAAAAACCTGTAAATTAAATTGATAGCAATAGAATTACAACTCAAATATGCTCAGTAAAAGATTACAATTGTTCTAAGTTGACTGCCATAAACACCCACTAATTTTATGATCATCACACCAAAATACATAACAGACTCCATCATTTCCAAACAAAATTTCATAATCATTATTTGAATTTAAATCTGGTATACCGCTATCTAATTGAAATATAAATGTCATTTTATTTTGACAAATAGGACAATTTAAAAACTCGGGATTTTGCACCCACACGGGGTCCCCTCCTATTTTATTACAGTTACCCTCCCATTACTGATTAAGAAGTGATTCTGGGGTTTTAGCCACTTTAATTTTTGTTTCCTTTAATGGATGATTAGAATATTTTATTCCAATTTCGATGGCTTTGTTTACACGTTCTATTTTACCATTTTCAAGGTGACTATAATAAAGATTATCTCCATTTATTTGAACATTAAAAAAGTCCTCAAAATTGATTCCAAATATTTGGCCTTTCAACTCTAGTTCGTTTACTAAAAAACTTTGTTCAAATGAAACGAGGTGATTGAGTTTATTCTGCAATACCCCTCCAAACTACAATTCACAATCCTCAATAGGATTCAAAGACCAAGATCCGTATTGACTACCTCTTTGTATGAAATTATTTTTAGGAAAATAATATGCTTTGTCAAAAGTTATATGATAACCCC
Organism: Pseudotamlana agarivorans; assembly: GCF_018860245.1. GTDB lineage: Bacteria > Bacteroidota > Bacteroidia > Flavobacteriales > Flavobacteriaceae > Pseudotamlana > Pseudotamlana agarivorans_A. The sequence goes on along the minus strand of NZ_JAHKPD010000018.1, from coordinate 422,782 downwards.
GGTTCCTCATGTTTAGATCGTGTTTTAATTGATTCTGCTATGGTATACAAATCATAAATTAATGAAATCCTGATTAAAGAATAAAACCTTCATTAAAAAAAGTTTATTAATCGCAAATCGAGTTTACTATTCCCCTATAAGTGAAACGTTTAAATGGTAATCATACGCTATTGTTTTTGCTTTTATAATAAGTTACTGTTAACATATTTCAATACATTTTCTTCATCCTCCCTAGTGGCTCCATTGGTATCGGTTGTTGTTAAAAAAGTAACAGCACTACTAACGTTTGCATTTTTTTTAACAAACCTATACACCTGTTGGTTTAAGGTTTCCTTATTTACTGAAGCCTCAATATAGCAAATGCAAATCGAATAGAAAATCTGAAAGGGTTTTGAATTTAGGCGCATGTTACCATATTTTAAGGTAGTATTTTTCCATTATAACTTACACGATAGATTTAACTAAATCGTTAATTATTCTCAATACTTTTTTTGTGAAAAAAGTCCTCATATTAAAGGCAAAGTTTAAATTTATGTTTTCAATTTAAAAGCATTTTTAGATGAACATTTATGAGCCTACAGAATTTAATGAACGGGAGATTTCAAATTCGGTTTACCTAGCATATTTCTACAATGAATTTACCCAACTTGAAGCACTGATTGAAAAGGGTTTAGACATCAATCACGAGAAGGTTCATGAGACAATAAAATATGCAGAATTTAAAATTGAAGCCATGGAAAAGTTCGTATCACTTGGTTTTAATGTCAATGTAAAAAGTGGCTTGGGTGGTTTGCCTAAGTTTTTCGATTTCGTTGAAGGTTTACAGGGTGACCAAGTGTTGCTTAAAAGAGTTCTTAATATAAAGGGTATTAATTTTAATGAGTTATCTAAAAGAGGAAGCAACATTCTTAGTGTCTTCAATAGAACTCTAGAATTATTATCACTGGAGCAAGCAGATGACTTCTCCTTTGTATTTATTAAACTTATAATAGAAAAAGGTTTTAATTATACTTTTATTGATAAAAGAGGAAATAGCATACTTCACTATATTGAAAAATCTCCAAAAGCATTAGCCTTCTTAGTAGAAAAAGGTTTAGATATCAATTCAGTAAACACTAAAGGAATAACGTCATTAATGCATTTTTGTTTGGAAGCGTCAAACAATGAAGCCTATGTTGAAGCTGTTAAAAAATATATAAAACTTGGAGCCGATATCCATATTTCTGTAAATAATGAGGAGTCCACAAAACATGGATGGACGGCACTACATCATGCGATATATGGACGTGTACCACTAATTGCGAAATATCTATTATCCATTGGAGCAAAATATGATCAGGTTTTTAAAGACGGCACAACAACTCTTGATTTGACGATTAAAACAAATAATAAGGAGGTTATCAGTCTTTTTATGGATGCTATTGAAACCAACAAAACGCCTACAGTTATAAAGTCCATGATTGCTTTCTTTTTAGTGAATATGAATTATAGTGAAATTATAACCTGGTTTGAAGAATTACCACTTGAAGAAGCCAATTGGGAAACCCTGCACACTGCTTCTGTTGCTTATCGTAAAATTGGAGCTATTAAAACTGCTACCAAATATGGTTTATTGGGGATTAAAAAATTTGGGATTAATAACTACCTGTTAGATAACATAGTATTCATTTATGTAGTAAGTGGAGAATTCCAAAAAGCACTCGAAATATGGAATCAGTTTAAAAATGAGTTTATTCCAACTAACGATCCTGCAGCGAATACCATTGGCCATGTTGTCGTCGCTTACGATAAATTAAACAAACACAAAGAAGGGTTTGAAGATGTTTTTGAATTTGTTGAAAAAGCTAAAAGCACAAGAGAAACCAAAGCGGGATTCATGTTTTTTAATGTCGCCTGCTTAGCTTCAATTAATAATGATATTGATAATACCATTAACCTATCGGCGCTAGCATTAAGCAAAGCTTATAAAGCTTCAGATTTTAATGATTGTAATTTTGATACAATTAGAAATACTAATATTTTTAAAACACTCATGGATTTTTCAAATAATAAGGTGTTATATCTCACTTTTAAAAAAGAAGATGAAATTGTAACGTTCTATTCGCGATGCAACAATGAGTATGATTTTATAATTGAAAATGATAAAGTCCGTTCGGTCGAAACACGCAGTTTTAACGATTTAGGTCACATGTTACGAATGGTCTATTCCGAGATAGGCTATTTAAAACAAGATGGCTACAAACCCTTTGATGTTGATTTTATAAACATATGGATTCCCGTTTATGATGATTTATTTAAGAGGATTTTAGCGACTACAAAAGATCCTTTAGGAAGGCTTAATATGGAGTGGGATTTTGATCATAACGACAATACCCTTACAAGGCCATACTACGTTTATTGTGATAACGGCTATGAGTTAGACCACTATAATGAGATCTACTACATTCCGACACAAAAAATATATGAAAGTGTTATAAGTAAAGTGGTTAAACTTGATGCGTTTAAAGCTCTAAATAAAAAAGATACCGTAGAAATTATTCAATCGGAACACGATGGAGGTAAAGAATTTACATTTACTTATGTATAAATCAAACAATAAGAATTTTCTGTTATGAAGAATTTAAAACAAGATGACACTTTTTATTAAGAAATTATTCAGGATTTCACGAATTAGGCCAAAACAAAATAATTATTTAGAGCTCAGTAACTAGTTACATACTTTTAAGTTGAGTTTTGCCGAATGTCAGGTCGAGCCCAATCGAGAACCAATTTTTAGCACCGAAAAGTTCTCGACTGGGCTCGAAGGGACAATAGTACTATATACAGCATTTTCATTTTTATACGGAGTTTATATATAAGAAATTATCTACTCATCTCTATAATTATTAATGCATCAGTCCATATTTTTTTATCCAACTATTTATGCAATATTCACTCTATTAATTTCAAGAATTCACTAGGAACATCTAATAATTCTTGATAACACCAACTATTCGGACAATCATTATTTAATTCGGAATGCTCTGCAATTCTTAATGTAATAACGTTATTACCTTGGTTAACTCCTGTATATTTTTCACCAATTTTAAAAGTTCGATCAGATATTCCAATAACACCGCCAACGGTTACTTTTGTTGAATATTCCGCAATAAATGCATATGTGTTATTAATGTTCTCATCGTCAGAACTACAAGAAGTCGTTCCTAAAGTCAGAATTAGTAAATAAATAAGTTTTTTCAAGGTTTTTATTTTTAAAGGCCACGAACAAGCTTTTACATAACACGTCTTCTACCTACTTATCTAAAATAGATTTAATATTAGGCTTAAAGTAATTCGGCCCTTTTAACACTTTACCATCTTCACGATAAATAGGTTCACCATCTTTACCCAACTTACTCATATTACTACGCTGAATTTCATCAAAAACTTCCTCAATTTTGTGCTGCATACCATGTTCAATAATGGTTCCGCATAAAATATAAAGCATATCCCCTAAAGCATCGGCAACTTCAACCGCATTATTATTATTGGCCGCCTCCAGATATTCTTCATTTTCCTCTTTCATTAAATTGAACCGCAGTGTATTTTTATCAATGCCCAAATCTGCTTTTGGAGATTCTAGGTGTCCTATTTTAAATGCCGTGTGAAATGCTTTAACAGCTTCAATTTTATTTTTCATATGATGTATTTGAGTTTAATTATGCCAATTTAACTGTATAATGTCGAATTTTTAATTTGAATTATTTTTTGCTCAGATAACATAGTAAAATTCAAGCATAGCATTAGCTACGGTTTTATTTTATATTGAAATATGGGCGTAAAAGAAACAAGTTATATACGACGTTATATTATATGGTTAAAATGGTATTAAATTAGAAAATGGTTTCTAATTCCTTAAATTTGCATAAAAATATTATATGTTCAGTAAAGGCCAAATCATTTTCGGAGTTTTATTTTTTATAGTTTTCGCTATAATAATTGCCTACACGTATAGAAAAGATTTTAAACTACATAAGCGTTTCTATTCTGGAAGTTACTGGATGCTTATTGCTTTTATTGGGTTTATCGCACTTATTTCGGCTATAAAATTCTTTTTTAAATAATTACAAAACCCGTGTTTTATCGATAATTCATTAAAAAACAAGCCTTTTTATAAAAAAAATGATACTTTAGACGCAACCCTTTTAGCAATTTGACATCTTTTAATAAAACCAACTTAAATCAACCAAAGATGACTGTTATATTAATTTTAAGTGCGCTTATTGTTATTAATATCATTTTACTAATATTTAGTGTAAATAAAAAGACAGAACCTTGATTAAGGTTCTGTCTTTTTATTTACACCTAGTTTTAATTTCTAGCCTAATTTACTCCTGGAAGAAAACTATAATTTTCACTATATTCTAACATCCGGCTTTCAAAAGTTTTTGGCTGTGTTACAGTAATTTTTGTAATTTCTCCTTGATCATTTTTCTTTGCAACTAAAACAGGATTTACAATCCCGCTCTTATACCCCCTTTTTCTTTAATCAATTGTGAATTTATTCCATAAGACAATGGCTTTTCGGGGTTGGAAGAAGTCTTTGACTTATAGAATCGTTCTACATCTGCATTAGTAACATTTGTCCATAGAAATTAACTACAGATCGTGCCACATTATCAACTCCCTTTGCTTGATTTACCTTTTAATATCAGAATTGTTAAACAAGACATGGGAAGCTTCACCTTCTAAAATTGTTTTTAGTCGCATTTTATCAGAATACACTTATAAATTAAAATACGCTAATGATTTTTACCTCTAAAAATAACAGTCTTAGAACTGGTAGGTATGAATTTCCTTAGTAAGAAATTAAAATGAGTATCTTTGATATAGGAAACCGCTAAAAAACGACCAAATGAAAGTCTTTAAGTTTATTTTATTTTTTTTACTCATTATTTTCATCGGAACCGCTATATATATTGCGGTTCAACCGAATGAATTTAGTTTCAATAGAAGTCGCATTATTAAAGCTCCGGCTTCCATAATTTATAATGAGGTGAACGATTATAAAAACTGGCCTAATTTTTCACCTTGGATAGAGCAAGAACCTGATGCCACGTTATCTTACGAGGACAAAACTTCTGGTGTAGACGCAGGTTATGCTTGGAAAGGAGAAATCTTAGGTGAAGGAAAAATGACAACGCTTACTGTTCAAAAAAACAAATCGATTTCACAAGCGATTGAATTCATAGAACCTTTTAAGTCTAAATCGAACATTGGTTGGACTTTCGAGCCTACTGAAGGTGGCACTAAAGTAACTTGGGCTATGGATGGGAAGCAAGATTTCATGACTAAAATGTATACAACTTTTGCTGGTTCCATTGAAGAAAATACGTCGCCAGATTTTGACAGAGGCTTGTTTAAATTAGATAGTATTGTAACAGCAAGTATGCGAGCGTATAGTGTGATTGTAAACGGACTTACAGAGCATGGTGGTGGGTATTATATCTATAACACGACCTCATGCAAAATATCTGATCTTTCACGAAAAATGGAAATAATGATGCCTCAAATAGCCAATTATGCGACAAAAAACAATATTAAAATGGCTGGTGCACCTTTTGTTAACTATTTAAAATGGGATACTGAAAACAATGCTGCAATTTTCTCATGTTGTATTCCCACTACTGAAAAAATAATTTCTAACGATGTTGATATTTTAACAGGACACCTAGAAGCCTTTAAAGCGATAAAAACAACATTAAAAGGTGATTATGACAACTTAAAAGAAGCTTGGGAGACAGCCATGAAATACATTCCTGAAAACGGTTATGAATTTAGCGAAAACGGACCCATGCTAGAAGCCTATCTTACAAACCGAAGTACAACACCAAATCCTTCAGATTGGATTACAGAAATTTATATTGCTGTAAAATAAATTATGAAGAATTTATTACTTGTATTTGTTGGTGGAGGTTTTGGTAGTGTACTAAGGTACCTTATAGGAAAACAACTCAATAGTATCGAAACAGGGATTCCCTATGGTACGTTTCTAGCGAATATATTAGGTAGCTTTTTTATAGGGGTTATTTTGGGTATGGCCGCTAAACACGACGCCATAAATCAAAATCATACACTCTTAATAGCAACTGGTTTTTGTGGAGGGTTTACCACCTTTTCAACATTTGTTTACGAAAACCATCTATTTTTAAAATCTGGTGACTTTTTTAGTTTCGCTGTTTATACCTGTGTTAGTTTTATAGTAGGCTTTTTACTCGTATTTCTGGGGATGTTTTTAGCGAAAAGTTTTTAATTTTTTTTAAAAGTTTTCACGCCTGCTTCTATTCGCGTTTTTAAATAGTTTTCTCTTGGTACAATCGGACAAGAAAAAGCTTCATTGTAAGCACAATAAGGATTATAAGCCTTGTTAAAGTCTATAATTATACGATCTCCTTTTGGTATCTGCGCGTCAATATAACGTCCGCCACCATAGGTTTCAAAACCATTCGTTTCATCTATAAAGGGTAAAAACAAATAATCTTCTAAGCCCTCTTGCGTCATGGTTTCTTTACCTTGATAAATGTTTAGGTTATAGGTTTTTCCTTTTAATTCAAATGACAAAACACCATAAATACGTTCTTCTGAAACACGGTCTGTCGTGGTTTTCATTTTAAACCATATTGTATCAAGATTGCGTTCTAGACTTGCGTTTACGACATATGTTGAATCTTGTTTAAAAAAATCTAAACCCTCGAAATGCTTTAAATCTTTAGATTTTAATGGTGATTTTGAAGCATCTTTAAAATCACCATTCTGGTGTCTTTGATACGGGGTGTCTCCTTTTATAATACGCTTTTTTTGCTCACAACTAAAAAAGGATATCATAGCGAAGATTATAACTATCTTGATTTTCATTATTTTTTTTATCCCTAAAAATACAATTTCCAAATGTTTTAGATAGTTTTGATTAATCAAAAAAACACAAAAAGAAAAACACACATTTTGAAAGAAGACTATTTTGACATCATTATTATTGGAGCTGGTCCTATAGGGATTGCGTGCGCATTAGAATGTGAAAAAAGAAAATGGCATTATTCGGTTATTGAAAAGGGCGCCCTAACGAATTCGCTTTTTAACTATCCAAAAAATATGACTTTCTTTTCTACTTCAGAAAAACTTGAAATTAATGATATCCCTTTTATCAGCAACAACCCTAAGCCTAATAGAGATGAAGCTTTAGAATATTATCGTCGTGTTACCACATCCAACGCGTTAAATATAAGTTTGTTCGAAACGGTAGAAAGTATTATAAAGTCTGCTGAAAAGTTTACAATTAAAACAGATAAAACCATATACCATTCTAAAAAAGTGATTGTTTGCACAGGCTTTTATGACATCCCAAAACTATTGAAGATTCCTGGTGAGGATTTAAATAAAGTAACCCACTATTATAAGGAAGCACATAACTATGCTTTACAAAATGTTGTGGTTGTTGGAGCTAGCAATTCGGCAGTAGATGCTGCATTAGAAATCTGGCGTAAAGGCGGATATGTGACCATGGTAATAAGAGGTAAAGAAATTGGTGATCGCGTGAAATATTGGGTACGTCCAGACATTATAAACCGTATTGAAGAAGGAAGCATCAAGGTGCATTTTAATGCTGAAATAACTGAAATAAAGAAAAATGAAGTTATGATTAAGAAAGAAAACGAAAACCTCACCATTTCTAATGATTTTGTAATCGCCTTAACGGGCTATCTACCAAATTTTGATTTATTGAAAAACAGCGGCGTTATGCTTTCTTCCGATGGTAAAAACATCCCGCAATACAACCCAAAAACTATGGAGTCGAATGTAAGCGGACTCTATTTAGCTGGTGTTGTTTGTGGTGGCAAGGAAACTCACAAATGGTTTATTGAAAACTCAAGAATTCATGCCAAACTTATTGCCGAACATTTAGATAACCTCCAATTCTAACGCACATGAATTTAAATCAAGTCACCATACCTTCATTAAATGTGGAAAAATCTGTAGCATTTTATAAAAATTTAGGTTTAAATCTTATTGTATTTACCCATTCAAAATACGCAAGATTTGCCTGTCCTCAAGGTGATGCCACATTTTCTATTCATGAGGTTGAAATTTTACCAAAAGGCCCAGGAGTTACTGTTTATTTTGAAGAAGCCTCATTAGATGAGTACGTGAAGAAACTACAAAAGAAAGGCCTTGTTTTTAATCAGTTACCAACAGATATGCCTTGGTTATGGCGTGAGGCACATATAAACGATCCTGATGGCAATCGTATTATTTTATATTTTGCAGGAAAAAACAGAAAGGATCCCCCATGGAAATTAAAATAGATGTCATTATTTAATAGGTATAACTTCCTTTTGTTTTACAACATTAGATAATACAATTTGAGTTTTCGATTCACCATAGGTAATAAGCTGGTCTATAAAAGTCTCTAAATGCTTTTGGTTTTTCAAAACGACTTCCATTACAATATTTTCATCACCTGTAATTCGATAACAATTAATAACTTCATCGTAGGTTTTAACCTTTTCTAAAAACGGCCGCAATTTCCCCATAAAGGCTCTTAAAGTGATAATCGCTTTTAATTGGTATCCAATTTCAAAAGGTGACACTATCGTTTTATAACCTTCAATAACTCCTATATCTTCCATCTTTTTTATACGCTCGGAAACAGCGGGTGAACTGATACCAACTTGCCTACCAATTTCTGCGTTTGACAGTCGTGCATTTTGCTGTAAACATTTCAATATTTTACGGTTAAGCGAATCAATAATCATTTTAATGTATTTTAACTATAATAAATTAAATATTAAAGCAAATATACAAAAACACCTTAAAAATTAAAGACGATTCTCCTTGCTTGTGAGTAATTTTGAAAAAAATGCTTTGAAAAAATAATTATGTCGTCTAATATCCCACTAAATCTATCGGAATTACCGATTTATCAGAAAGCTTTGGAGATTTTAACACTATCGCAAAGCATTTCAACCTACCTAAACAACGACTTATCACCTCTAAATCAAGATGGTAGCGAGAATCATCATATATATTTCTCAGGAGATATCATTCAACAATCCAATTCTTTAGCGCCAGAAATTCTTAATGCAGAAATGCAAAGACATTCTGAAATTAAATACAAACATATTGAGTCTTTAAGAAAACTTACGAATAAACTTTATAAAAACTCGTACCGTTTAGAACGTTCTAACAGTAATGGAAAGGATTTTTTACCTATTCTTAGAAGTGAATTAAAAAAATTCAAAAAACTTCAGAACCATTGGATGCTTACCTTATAGGTTCGTCAAACAATAGGTATATTTCATAAATACTTATAATTTTTATTACTGGCTTTCTTGGGCTATAAATTGTTCTTTTTCAATCTTAAAAAGCAACCATTCGACTTCATCATTTGGAAGATTTGTTGTTCCTTCGGGAATCATGCCCAATTTTTTCAATAATTTTTGAGACGACATATTATCTTTTCTAGTAATAGCATTTATACGTGTAAGTCCAATCTCAGAAAATCCAATATGTTTCAATTTATTTGCAGATTCGTATGCAACCCCTTTCTTTTCATATTGTGGCAGAAATGCAAACCCGATATCAATACCATCAAGTCCTTCCCTGTCATAGAGTCCGCAAGTCCCTATTTTACTAGAGTCTTCTTTTTGGGTTAAGATGTAATTGGAATAGCCTAGACTATGAAGTTGAGGCAACATTTTTTCTCTAATATAATTTTTGGCATCTCCAATAGTCTTCACATTTCTATCACCTATATATGCAATCCATTTCGGCGTATTAAACAATTCCAAAATAAATTTTGCATCTTCTTCTGAAACTGGTTTTAATATTAATCTTTCAGTTTCAAATATTTTATATTGACTCATTAATTGTATTTTAAAAAAATATGGCTTCAATGCATAAACATTCCCTTTTTATTATTCATGATGCAACCTTCCGCTAAATAATATTTTTCAGATTTTACAGTATAAACTAACCAGTCTAAATAGCTTTTAGAACGTCTTTTAAACTTGTACTTTAAGTTAGATTCCATAGGAGTAAATTTTTGGTTAAACAACACTAAATTAATAGCTTCAGAAAAACCAATTTAAACCTAGAATTATAAATCAAAAAAATAACGCTTAATTATTAGACTAAGCGTTATGATTTTTCTATAATCTGTTATTTATTGTAAAAAAACGGGGTGAAATCATCTCCTCTTCGACACAAACACAAATAACAACCTGTATTTTAATGACTTACACCAAATCAATTACATATTCCGTCTGTATTGACCACCAACTTTAAACAAAGCATTTGTTATCTCTCCTAAGGAACACACTTTACAAACCTCCATTAAAGCTTCAAATATATTTTCATTATTAACGGCTTTATGCTGTAAATCTTTCAGTAAGTTTTCTGTATCGTTTGCCTGATGTAGATTTTCTAAGGTTTTAATTTGGAATTGTTTTTCTTCTTCTGTGGCGCGAATCACTTCCGCAGGTAAAACCGTTGGAGATCCTTTGCTACTTAAAAACGTATTCACACCAATAATTGGAAATTCACCGTTGTGTTTTAAGGTTTCATAATACAAACTTTCTTCTTGTATTTTACTACGTTGGTACATGGTTTCCATAGCTCCTAAAACACCACCACGCTCGTTTATTCTATCAAACTCAACTAAGACGGCTTCTTCCACTAAATCGGTCAATTCTTCAATAATAAAAGAACCTTGAATTGGGTTTTCATTTTTTGTTAAACCTAATTCTTTATTGATGATTAACTGTATGGCCATCGCACGACGAACAGACTCTTCTGTTGGGGTTGTAATCGCTTCATCGTATGCATTGGTGTGTAATGAATTACAATTATCGTAAATCGCATACAACGCTTGTAGGGTAGTACGAATGTCATTAAAATCAATTTCCTGAGCATGTAAACTGCGACCGGAAGTTTGAATATGGTATTTTAGCATTTGCGCTCTAGCATTTGCACCATACTTATGTTTCATCGCTTTAGCCCAAATTTTTCGTGCTACCCTACCTATTACAGCATATTCAGGATCTACGCCATTTGAGAAAAAGAATGATAAATTAGGTCCGAATTTATTAATATCCATGCCACGACTTAAATAATATTCCACGTAAGTGAAACCATTAGATAAGGTGAGCGCTAATTGTGTAATGGGGTTGGCACCAGCTTCAGCGATATGATACCCAGAAATAGACACCGAATAAAAGTTTCGAACATTATTTTCAATAAAATACTCCTGAACATCTCCCATGAGACGTAAAGCAAATTCTGTTGAAAAGATACAGGTGTTCTGTGCTTGATCTTCCTTTAAAATATCCGCTTGTACCGTTCCTCGAACCTGTGCTATGGTTTTAACCTTAATATCTTGATATAGATCACTTGGCAAAACTTGGTCGCCCGTAACACCTAAAAGCATTAAACCTAAACCATTGTTACCTTCAGGAAGGTTTCCGTTGTATTTTGGACGATTTTCTTCCTTATATAGCTTAGAAATTTTAGCTTCCACCTCTTTTTCTAAGCCGTTTTCTTTAATGTATATTTCACATTGCTGATCGATAGCCGCATTCATAAAATACCCCAATAACATTGGAGCAGGACCATTGATAGTCATACTTACCGAGGTCATTTCATGAGCTAAATTAAAACCAGAATATAGTTTTTTAGCATCATCTAAACAACAAATAGACACACCAGCATTTCCTATTTTACCATAAATATCAGGTCTACTATCAGGATCATTTCCATAAAGCGTCACACTATCGAAAGCCGTAGATAATCGCTTGGCAGGCATACCCTGGCTTACATAGTGAAAGCGTTTATTAGTCCGTTCTGGACTCCCCTCACCCGCAAACATACGTGCTGGATCTTCTCCTTTCCTTTTAAAAGGATACAATCCCGAAGTGAAAGGAAATTCGCCAGGTACATTTTCTTGTAAACACCACCTTAAAACATCACCCCAAGCTTGGTACTTAGGAAAAGCTACTTTAGGAATCTGTGTGTGCGACAAAGATTCGGTGTGGGTTTCAATCTTAATTTCGCGATCACGAACCTTAAAGCTGTAAATCGGATTTTTATATGTATTCACTTTCTCGTTCCAGCCAATTAGAATCTCCCAATTGTAGGGATCAAGGTTCATTTTCACCCTGTCGAATTCGGCAATAAGCAGGTTTACAAAATCTTTGTTATCTGCGTTAGAAAATTCTAAAATTGCTTCATCGTTTAATCTTAGTTTGCCAATAAAAGACCATTCATCCTCCTTTTTAGAAACATTAATAACAGTACATATCGTTTTGAAAATACCATATAATTTTTGAGCAACATCAACCTGTTCATTTACTGTTTTGTCAAAAGCTCTATTATTTTCTGAAATCTCAGAAAGATAACGTGTTCTAGCCGGTGGAATCACGAATATCTTTTCGCTTTCTTGGCTTGAAACTACTGCATTAGAATCTAAAACAACTTCAGTTTTTTCGACCAACTTGTTGATAATTGCCTTGTAAAGCGTGTTCATTCCTGGATCGTTAAACTGAGATGCGATAGTCCCAAACACCGGCAATTCATCTTGTGGAACATCCCAAAGCAGATTATTCCGCATATATTGCTTTTTCACATCACGTAAAGCATCTAACGAACCCCGCTTATCAAACTTATTAATAGCTACTAAATCGGCAAAATCAAGCATATCAATTTTCTCGAGTTGAGTCGCCGCTCCAAACTCAGGAGTCATGACATAAAGTGATACATTCGAATGTTCGATAATTTCGGTATCCGATTGCCCAATTCCTGAAGTTTCTAAAATAATTAAATCGTACTCGGCAGCTTTTAAAACTTCAACCGCTTCATTCACATGTTTTGAAAGTGCCAGGTTAGATTGACGCGTGGCCAAACTTCGCATATAAACACGACTATTATTAATGGCATTCATGCGAATTCGATCTCCCAAAAGGGCTCCTCCAGTTTTTCGTTTTGAAGGGTCTACAGAAATAATTCCTATGGTTTTATCTGGGAAATCCAATAAAAAGCGTCTAACCAGTTCGTCTACCAAACTGGATTTTCCTGCACCCCCTGTTCCTGTTATTCCAAGAACAGGGCTAGATGCCCCACCAGACCTCTTTGAAGGGGAGGAAATTTTACGCTGATTATTAAATATTTTATCAAAATCTTCATGATTATTCTCTGCTAATGAAATTAACCTAGCAATCGTATTAACTTCTTTATTTAGTAAGTTTTCTTTAACTTTTTCTGGTCCAAGTTCAATTAACCAGGAGCCATCTTGATTACACACCTTTCCGGTATGCTGTTTCTCCCCTTTAGGGAGATTAAGTGGGGAATCAGATTGTTGAACCAAATCATTAATCATCCCTTGAAGTCCCATCTCACGACCATCATCGGGCGAATAAATACGCGTGATACCGTAATCCATTAACGCTTTAATCTCCGACGGCAATATAACGCCACCCCCGCCACCAAAGATTTTAATATGTTCGGCACCTCTTTCTTTTAAAAGATCGAACATATATTTGAAATATTCGTTGTGACCTCCTTGATATGACGTTAAGCAAATCGCATTCACATCTTCTTGAATAGCGGTATTTACTACCTCTTCTACGCTCCTATCATGACCTAAATGAATCACCTCAACTCCAGTAGCTTGGATGATACGTCGCATTACATTTATGGAAGCATCATGCCCATCGAAAAGGGATGCTGCTGTAACGATTCTTATTTTATGTTTTGGCTTATAAATTGCTTGCTGATTCATTCGTAAAGATTCTCTTATTTAAGTCCGGCAATTTACGAAATAATCAAAAAAACCAACCATTTACTTGATATTATCTAAAACTAGATTCTTTGTTTAGTCTTTTACAATTTTAAGCTAATTTTGAGCGTATTAAAGATCAAAATTCTAATGACGAAAATAACCATACTTATACATTGTAAGGATAAACCTAATATTATCGCGTCCATTACAAACTTTATAGCGAACAAAGGCGGAAACATTGTTTATATTGATCAATATGTGGATCGCGAACAAGACATCTTCTTTATGCGTCTGGAAAGTGAATTTAATCCTGAATCATTTATTACGACAGACTTTAAAGCTTCCTTTAAAAAAGAATTAGCGGAAACTTTCAATATGAAATGGCGCATTTATTCTTCTGAAAAAAAGCCAAAAATGGCCTTATTCATATCTAAATATGATCATTGCTTATATGATTTATTAGGACGATATAATTCTGGAGAACTCAATTTAGAAATACCTTTTATAGTTAGTAATCATAGAGATTTAGAGCATATCGCTGCAAATTTCAACATTCCTTTTTATCATATTCCAGTTACTAAAGAAACAAAAAAGGAGGCTGAAAACAAACAATTGGAGTTGTTAGAAGCACATCAAGTAGATTTTATAGTTTTGGCGCGTTATATGCAAATCATATCCGATAGAATGATAAGCAAATACCCTAACAAAATAATAAATATTCACCATTCGTTTTTACCGGCATTTGTTGGTGCAAAACCCTATCATTCAGCTTACAAGCGTGGTGTTAAAATTATTGGAGCAACCAGCCATTATGTCACAGAAGAGTTAGATGCTGGTCCAATTATCGAACAAGATGTGACTCGGGTTACCCATACGCATGCCATTTCCGACTTAATCGCTAAAGGTCGTGATCTAGAAAAAGTAGTATTGGCTAATGCCGTAAAGCTTCATGCCAATAGAAAAGTTATGGTATATAATAATAAAACGGTCATTTTTACTTAAAAAATTAAAGAAAACCATACAGTAGTATTATTCATAATTAAAACACACCTATGATACGTAAATTAATAGCCATTACACTAGTATTAAATATGACAGCTTGCGCGGAATTACAACAGGTTGCTAATCAACTTCCACAAACACAAACTGGAACTAATGGTAGCTTAGGCTCTATTGGAAATGCAGATGTCGCGGCAGGTTTAAGACAAGCATTAGACCTAGGTATCGAAAAACAAGTTACCAAGTTGACTCAAATTGATGGCTTCTATGGTAATAATATGGTCAAAATTCTTTTGCCTAAAGAACTACAAAAAGTAGATGACGGACTTCGTAAAATTGGCCTTGGCAGTTTGGCAGATGAAGGTATAAAAGCTCTAAACAGAGCCGCTGAAGATGCCGTAAAAGAAGCCACACCTATTTTTGTTGATGCAGTCAAAGGCATCACCTTTAACGATGCGAAAGGCATTTTAACAGGAAGCGATAATGCTGCAACAAATTATTTGGTGACAAAAACTAGATCTTCACTTTACAATAAATTTAATCCTGTTATTAAAAACTCATTCGATAAAGTTGGAGCAGATAAAATTTGGTCTAATTTAATCAACAAATATAACAGTATCCCTTTTACAGATAATGTTAACCCAGATTTAACTGACTATGTGACGGGTGAAGCGCTAAAAGGGGTTTACACGATGATAGAAGTTGAAGAAAAAGAAATAAGAACTAAATACAGCTCTAGAAGTACCGACCTTTTAAAGAAAGTATTTGCTTTACAGGACTAAAACACCCCATTATTAATTAATTAAAACCGAATGAAAAGTCATTCGGTTTTTTTATGCTTTAAAAATTTATTGAAATTAGATTAAAAATTTTCTAACAAATTATCATTTTAAATAAAAAAAATGTATATTTAACTGACTGTAAATCAAGCAACAGCAATGAATCGATTTGACGCCATAAAACTTCACGAAGACAAACTTCATAAAGACTATAAAACTCTTGTGGAACAGGCGTATAATTTTCGACAAACCGATTGCGCATTAAGTGATATATCTGAATATCGTGCAATAAAACTGTTAAACAAATTAAATAGATTAAAATATCTATACCGAGAACAGCGGAAATCAATTAACTAGTATTTTTTACCATATATTTAACTTTTATTAGACATACAAGGCATCAAACTTGCTCGTAGATTGTCTAATAAACAATAATTTAACATCATGAATACTAGTTATATAAAAAAGCAACAAATTAAATTAATAAAAAATTATAAGCAACTTATGGAACAAGCCTATAATTTCAGACAAATAGACTCTGCTATAAGTGATATTTTAGAATTTAGAGCTATTAAACTGCTTAATGAAGCAAACAATTTAAATTATTTAACAACTAATCAATTAAGGTATTGAAGTTGTAATTATAAATTATCATTTTTTTAACCTTAAAAAAACATCTAAATAAGTGATTTTCACGTATTTTGTATAAACAAAAAAAATTAAAAGTTATGAACCCTCACTTTTGTCGCGTAGGAAAAATTAAGCCTAATTTAAATAAATTACTTAGCTTAAAAGAATTAGAAAATAGAATTGCAAACTTTGTTGAAGACAGAACTAAAGTTGAGTATGCTGAAGATTTAAACGGAGCGTTTTAAAATACTGAAACGCCATCATGAGTCTTGAACCATACCAAGAGAACATTTCGCCATCTACGAGTTTTACTCTAGCATCGGTGATAATTTCTTGTACCTCTTTTTGATGAATTTCATTAAAAGGAAAAGGTTCAGAAGACAACAAAATTAAATCTGCTTTTACAATGGCTCCAGAACTAGAGAACTCTATTTCTGGATACCTATTTTTGTGTTCAAACACATTTTCAAATCTATTCACTTTTAGTAAATAATTTATAAACGTATTATTTGCTGCGACCATCCACGGGTTTTTCCAAATAAAATAAGCTACAGACATGGTAGGCTCATCCTTTACAAACTGCTGAAAATTTTCAAATTCACTAGAAATCTTTTCTATGATTCTTGAAGCCTTATCTGAACATTCAAAGATAGCTCCATACTGCTGAATTAGTTCTAAACCATCCTCTATAGTAAAAATATCAGACACATGTACCTTAGAGATTTGCGCACAAGCTTCAACAATTTCTTTTGTGTTTTCCTCTTTATTGCACAGGATAATATCCGGCTGAAGCGCTTTTATTTTATCTAAATGAACTTGTTTGGTACCTCCAACAATCGCAACTTCCTTACGAATAGTATTTGGATGCACGCAAAATTTAGTCACACCAACTAAGCTATCTTTCAACCCTAAATCACAAAGTAATTCTGTCTGGCTTGGAACCAGTGACACAATGCGTTTTGGTGTTTTTTGAATATGAAGGATTCTGTGAAGTTGATCTGTAATTTGCATGACATCATTTTATAATGATGCCGCATTTAAGATCTCAGCCATTTCTTTTTGAAGTTCTTCAGACTTTTGCGCAGCAGCTTGAGCGAAATCAGTTTCTTTAGAAGCATAAATAATACCACGTGAAGAATTGATTAGCAAGCCAACAGAATCGTTCATTCCATATTTACATACGTCTTGTAAATTTCCGCCTTGAGCGCCAACACCAGGAACCAATAAAAAGCTATTTGGTATAATATTTCTAATGTCTGCTAAATATTCAGCTTTAGTAGCACCGACCACGTACATTAAGTTTTCAGAATTGGTCCATGTTTTTGAAGTTTCTAAAACCTGCTTGTACACTTCTTTGCCTTCAATGGTTTTTGTCTGAAAATCGAAAGCGCCTTGATTAGAAGTTAACGCTAAAAGTATGGTATGCTTGTTTTCAAAAGCTAAAAAAGGTTCTACTGAGTCTTTTCCCATATAAGGCGCTACCGTTACCGAATCGAATGCCAAATCTTCAAAGAACGCTTTCGCATACATCGTACTGGTATTCCCAATATCACCACGCTTGGCATCAGCAATTGTGAAAATTTCAGGATGGTTTTCATTTAAATAATTGATAGTCTTCCCTAAGGCTTTCCACCCCTTTAAACCATAAGCTTCGTAAAAAGCGGTATTTGGTTTATAGGCAACACACAAGTGGTGTGTGGCATCTATAATCGCTTTATTAAAGGCAAAAATAGGATCTTCTTCCTTTAATAGGTGTTCTGGAATTTTATTTAAATCAACATCCAATCCGATACATAGAAAGGATTTTTTATTCTTGATTTCTTCTACTAACTGATTTGTTGTCATGGTAATCCTCCTTAATCCTCCAAAAGAGGAAACTGTTATGCGCTTACTCTAATTGTATTATTATATTTGATCGCTATTAGCTTTTAACTTTTCAGTGTTTTCAGCCAATTGCAATTCATCAATAATTTTTTGAATATCTCCATTCACAATGTTTGATAAATCGTAAAGTGTCAATCCAATTCTATGGTCGGTTACACGTCCTTGAGAATAGTTATATGTTCTAATCTTAGCACTTCTATCACCACTAGTTACCATAGTACCACGTAATGCAGCATCTTCCTCCATCTTTTTGGCCAACTCTAAGTCATATAAACGCGAACGTAATACCTTAAAGGCTTTTTCTTTATTTTTATGCTGAGATTTTTGATCTTGACATTGAGCAACTAATCCTGTTGGAATATGCGTTAAACGCACTGCCGAGTACGTTGTATTTACAGACTGCCCTCCTGGCCCTGAAGAACAGAAAAAATCGATACGTACATCTTTCGGGTTTATTTCAACATCAAATTCTTCAGCCTCTGGAAACACCATTACAGTTGCTGCACTAGTATGCACACGGCCTTGAGTTTCTGTTTGTGGCACACGTTGTACACGATGCACACCTGCTTCAAATTTTAAAGTCCCGTAAACATCATCACCAGTAACCTCAAATTGAATTTCTTTAAAGCCACCATTAGTCCCTTCAGAGAAATCTACAGTATCCACTTTCCAACCTCTACCTTCACAGTATTTGGTGTACATTCTAAATAAATCACCTGCAAAAATACTTGCCTCATCACCACCTGTTCCTGCACGCAATTCAACCACAGCATTTTTAGAATCTTCGGGATCTTTTGGTATTAAAAGTACTTTTATTTCTTCTTCCAATCGTGTAATACCCTCCTTTGCTTCTTCATATTGCATTTTGGCCATTTCAACCATTTCTGCATCACTTCCATCGGCAATAATTTCTTCAGCTTCAGCTAAATTATTAGTGCACTCTAAGTATTCTTCACGCTTATCCATAAGGATGCGTAAATCTTTATATTCTCTATTTAGCTCTACATAACGCTTTTGATCGGAGATAATATCTGGCTGAATGATTAAATCACTCACCTCATCAAAACGTTGCTTTACAATTTGTAATTTCTCTAACATCTGCCTTTTTTAATTGGAAGTCAAAAATACGATAATTTATGAATTTTCTATGTCTTGAACTCTTGTTTAAATTTTATGTTTTTAAGACAAAAAACATCTACCTCAATCTACAAAACGAAAAAGGAGACTCATTACAGCCTCCTTTTCATTAATTTACTTTATTGTAATTTATCCACACTTAGAAGAACCACAATCCTTACAAGTTAAACAGCCTTCTTGATAAATTAAGTTTTCAGACTTACAATTATCACATTCTTGACCTTTTGCTTTTGTTCCGTCTTCTACATAACGTTTTAATGCGCGTACCACACCGTTTTTCCATGTGTTGATAGACTCGCTATCTAATTGTAAACTATTAATTAAATCTACAATTTTATCGATTGGCATACCATGACGCAGAGTACTTGAAATTAGTTTCGCATAATTCCAGAATTCTGGGTTAAATTTATGTGATAAACCTTCAATGGTCGTTTTATAACCTCTTGTGTTTTTATATTGAAAATCGTATCGTCTTACACCATCTTCACTTCGGTTTTTAATAATGGTTCCCTTGTTTACCCAACGTGGAATTAAAATACCATCCTCATCATCAGCAAGGCCAGTGAAAACCTCATATGGTTTTCCATCAATGATACCTATAAAGGCAATCCATTTTTCTTTACTATTTTGAAAACGCACGACATCAGCTTCTAGAGATTGCGGGCGCTTAGTTGGAAATATCGTGAATTCATCATCCTTCTTTTCTTTTTTCTTTTCATCGTTAGAAATTAGAACACCAGAACGTGATCCATCTCTATAAACCGTTACTCCTTTACAGCCAACTTCCCATGCTTTTAGGTATAAATCACCAACCAAATCTTCTGAAACATCGTTTGGCAGATTGATCGTAACACTTATCGAGTGATCTACCCATTTCTGAATAGCTCCTTGCATGCTTACTTTGCTTAACCAATCAACATCGTTTGAAGTCGCTCCATAATAAGGAGACTTTTTAATAAGTTCGTTAATTTCATCTTGAGAATAATTCACAGATGTATCGATACCATTTACTTCCATCCACTGTTTAAAACGGTGGTGAAAAACAACGTATTCTTCCCACGAATCACCAACTTCATCAACAAAATCCACGCGAACTTCTTTATCATTTGGATTTACTTTTCTTCTTCTCTTATAAACCGGCATAAATACAGGCTCAATTCCAGAAGTTGTTTGTGTCATTAAACTTGTTGTCCCTGTAGGCGCAATTGTTAATAACGCAATATTACGTCTACCATATTCAAGCATTTCATAATATAACTTATCATCCGCTTCTTTTAAACGCTGAATAAAAGGATTATTTTTTTCGCGATCGGCATCAAAAATCCCGAATGCACCACGTTCTTTAGCTAAATGTACAGAAGCACGGTATGCTTCAATAGCAATAGTTTTGTGCACTTCTAAAGAAAAAGCGTTTCCTGCTTCACTTCCGTATTTTATACCTAAAGCAGCTAACATATCACCTTCAGCAGTAATACCAACACCAGTTCTACGGCCTTCTTCTGCTTTACGCTGAATATTTAACCATAAATTTTTCTCTGTTCGCTTTACCTCATCTTGCTCTGGATCTTCATCAATCTTTCTAATAATATTATCGATTTTTAAAAGTTCTAAATCAATAATATCATCCATGATACGCTGTGCAGCAGCCACATGTTTTTTAAACAATTCGAAGTTGAATTTCGCTTTATCCGTAAATGGATGGTCAACATAAGAGAATAAGTTAATTGCTAATAAGCGACATGAATCATAAGGACATAATGGAATCTCCCCACAAGGATTAGTGGAAACCGTTTTATAACCTAAATCTGCATAACAATCTGGAACCGACTCATTAATAATAGTATCCCAAAATAAAATACCTGGCTCTGCAGATTTCCATGCGTTATGAACGATTTTCTTCCATAAAGCATTCGCATCAATAGATTTAGAAAATTTTGGGTTTGAACTAAAAATTGGATATTTCTGTGTGTATTCTTTTCCAGCTTTTACAGCCTTCATAAATTCATCATCAATTCTTACAGAAACATTAGCTCCTGTTACTTTACCTTGCTCTAGTTTAGCATTGATAAAATCTTCCGAATCTGGGTGATTAATAGAAACTGAAAGCATTAATGCCCCACGTCTTCCATCTTGAGCAACCTCTCTTGTAGAATTTGAATAGCGCTCCATAAAAGGCACAATTCCAGTTGAAGTTAACGCTGAATTTTTAACCGCAGATCCTTTTGGGCGTATATGTGATAAATCGTGACCAACACCACCACGACGTTTCATAAGTTGTACTTGCTCTTGGTCGATTTTCATGATGCCGCCATAAGAATCAGATTCACCATCATTTCCAATTACAAAACAGTTAGATAATGACGCTATTTGAAAAGGGTTTCCAATTCCTGCCATTGGACTACCTTGTGGTACGATATATTTAAAATCTTTAATTAAATCAAAAACCTCACTTTCCGATAACGGATTTGGATATTTAGACTCTACACTTGCAATCTCTCTAGCAATACGTTTGTGCATATCGTTAGGTGTTAACTCGAAAATATTCCCGTCTGAATCTTTCAAGGCATATTTATTTAGCCAAACTCTAGCAGCTAAATCGTCATTTTTGAAGTATTTAAGAGCGGCTTGAAAGGCCTCCTCTTGAGAGTAAGTTTTAGTTGGTACTTTTGTGAGTTTTTCGTTCATGGATAATTTGAGATTTTAAGCTGGATTAATTAATTTAATGTGCGTCAAATAAAGCACAAACATACAACTAAAAAAATAAAAATCATCACAAAGTCCACAAGTAAAAACGACTAAACAACTCACTGTTAATATATTAACAATTTATCAACACTAAAAAGTTAACAATTTTATAAAAATACTTTTGTGAAGTACAAAATTTTATTTTTTAAAAACAAACCCCCAAACACGAGTAGAAAAATCGTAATTATGGTAGTAATTTGACTATCAAGCACAAGCCAAAAATTCAAGTTAAAAGTCTTTTAATTTAATAAATTTAACTTGATATCTAAAAATAAAATCCTATAAAAAAAACACAATATTTCAAGAGCTCTAGTTTTCGAGAAAAGGTAGGCAAAAATTAAAAATCGAAGGCTATTCCTACGCCTAAAAACTGTTTCCACTGCACTTTTGCGCCGGCTTCATCAAACTCCCCTTCAACATCGGAAGGTACTACAGTTTTAATATCATCATCATATCGAAGATGCGTACCAAAATTCGCGCGAACAAAGCTATTCACTTTAAAATCGAAATCTAAACGCCAATCTATATCAATATTGCCAAAATTATTTATGTAATCAGAATATAAACTCAATTGGTTTTTCACTTCAATGTTCTTAACCAACTTCCTGATGTAAGTATTCGTTAATAAAACACCAACTTCTCGACGAATTTGCTCTCCAGGCGTAATAACATTACCCTGCGCATCGTAAACCGCGGGTGTTACACCAAATGCACCTGAATTTGCTAAAGCATCATCAAAAACAAAAGTTGCTTTTAACGTAAGTGGTGAGAAGTATAATGATAAATTCTTATTGTTTTTACCGTATTCCATTCCTCCCCCAAAAAACAAATACCCTGGCGCCATAAATTTGGAAATGGGATTATCTGTATTGGGATAATTATATCCGTTTGACAATTGCGTACGAAAGTTTAAACGCGCCATATAAAACCAATCGGAATTCTCGTTGGGCTTAAAACCCAAATTTGAATTCAACTCGAACAAGTCATCTGTTTTCCTAGCCTCACGCTCCTCTTGCATATTCACACCATAACGAAGATGTGCATCATTGTTCCACACGTAATAATTATCGGAATAGTTAAGCATGGTTTTGGCGTCAAAAAGTCCCGAGATCGAGTTTGTACCCCCTTCATTCCAATTTACAAAAACCGCTTCGTTAATATCTAAGGAAAGTTTATTTTTCTGTGTCCATTCTGGCCCATTATAATCATCTTTATCTTCTTCAATGTATAGCCAATCGGGCTGTGCGGATAAAACATTAAACCCTAATAAAACAATTAGTAAGACAAAAATTCTCATGAAGTGTTAGAAATTAAATTACACAAGTGCTGTTGGCTACAACAATCATTCCATAACCAAAAGACACAAAATTATTTAATAAGTAAACTCACCAAACTCTGATTTTATTGTAAGCTTTTTTTCTTCGGATGCTTCTACCTTACCAATAACCTTCGCATCAACATTAAACGATTTAGAAATCGCTATAATATCTTCTGCTACTTCAGGTGTCACATATAATTCCATACGATGACCACAGTTAAAAACTTGATACATCTCTTTCCAATCTGTTTTGGATTGTTCCTGTATTAATTTGAATAACGGTGGAATTGGAAACATATCGTCTTTTACAATATGGAACTGATCTACAAAATGAAGAATTTTAGTTTGAGCCCCTCCAGAACAATGTACCATACCATGAATATTTTCACTATTGTATTCCGATAGAATTTTTTTAATAATTGGTGCATAAGTACGTGTTGGTGATAACACTAGTTTTCCAGCATCGATTGGAGCACCCTTAACAGCATCTGTTAATTTTACACCACCAGAATACACTAAGTCTTCAGGTACCGAAGCATCAAAACTTTCAGGGTATTTTTCAGCCAAATATTTATGGAATACATCATGACGTGCAGAAGTTAAACCGTTACTTCCCATTCCGCCATTATATTCCTTTTCGTAGGTAGCTTGGCCAAAACTTTCTAAACCTACAATAACATCACCTGCTTTTATGTTAGCGTTATCAATGACATCGCTACGTTTCATACGAGCTGTAACTGTAGAATCTACAATAATTGTTCTCACTAAATCACCTACATCGGCAGTTTCACCACCTGTTGAATGAATAGTCACTCCAAAAGATTTCAAATCTTCAAGAAGTTCTTCTGTACCATTTATAATAGCAGAAAGCACTTCTCCTGGAATTAAATTTTTATTTCTTCCAATAGTTGAAGACAACATGATATTATCGGTTGCACCAATACATAATAAATCATCGATATTCATGATTAATGCATCTTGAGCTATACCTTTCCATACAGAAACATCTCCAGTTTCTTTCCAATACATATAGGCTAAAGACGATTTAGTTCCTGCACCATCTGCATGCATAACTAAACAATAATCATCATCGTTTGTTAAATAATCTGGAACTATTTTACAAAATGCTTTTGGAAATAAACCTTTGTCTATGTTCTTAATAGCATTGTGTACATCTTCTTTTGACGCAGAAACACCACGTTGTGCGTATCGTTTTGAAACCTCTTGACTCATAATATAAAATTGTGTTGCAAATTTACTTCTTTGAATTAAAAAATCCCGCTTTTTTGAAGCAGGATTTTATAAGATTTATGGACTATCTAGTAAATAATAGTTCTCTGTATTTAGTTAATGGCCAAATTTCGTCATCCACTAGTAGTTCTAGCTTATCACAATGGTATCGAATATCATCAAATAAAGGCATGACTTTTTGACTATAAGCTTCAGCTCTCTTATCCATAACCGTAAGCTTATTAGCACTTCTTCGCTCGTCCACCATTTTGGTAACGTTCGAATTAATACCTTCTATATGATTAGAAATCTCTTCTATTAAAGTGATTTGTTCTTTCGAAACATTTAAATATTTCTTTTCAAAAATATCTTTTAATCCTTTCACATTTTCAATTAGCACATTCTGATATTTAACAGCAGTTGGTACAATATGATTTCTTGCGATATCGGCTAAAACACGACTTTCAATTTGTATATGCATGATATAGGATTCAATTTCAATTTCGTAACGCGCCTTAGTTTCAATAGCGCTCATCACATTCATTTCCTCAAATAACGCAATGCTTTCTTTCGAAATTTGCGCTTTTAATGCCTCTGGTGTCGTTTTACTATTGCTTAAACCACGTTTTTTTGCTTCTGCTTCCCATGCTTCTCCATAGCTGTTTCCTTCAAATAAAATATCTTTAGTAGATTTAATATATTCTCTCAAAACATTGAAAACGGCTTCGTCTTTCTTTAAGTCCTTTTTATCAATTAAAGCATCAACTTCCTTTTTAAAATCTTTTAATTGTTTTGCGACAATGGTATTTAAAACCGTCATCGGATTTCCACAATTAGCCATAGATCCTACGGCTCTAAATTCGAATTTATTGCCTGTAAATGCAAAAGGAGAAGTTCTATTTCTATCGGTATTATCCAACAAAACATCCGGAATTTTACCAACTACGTTCAGTTTCAATTCCGTTTTTTCTTTTGGTGACAATTTCCCCTTTGTCACGCCTTCAAGTTCCTCTAGAACCTTTTTTAATTGCTCTCCAATAAATACTGAAATAATTGCCGGAGGCGCTTCATTGGCTCCTAGCCTATGGTCATTACTTGCCGATGCAATTACGGCTCTTAATAGCGCTTCATGTTTATGTACTGCTTTTATGGTATTTATAAAAAATGTCAAGAACTGCAAACTACTCATTGGCGTTTTCCCTGGTGCCAACAAATTAACACCAGTGTCTGTTGAAAGCGACCAGTTATTATGCTTACCTGAACCATTTACACCTGCAAATGGCTTTTCATGAAGTAGCACTTTAAAATTGTGCCTAGCAGCCACACGCCCCATAATATCCATTAATAAGGAATTATGATCGACTGCTAAATTGGCCTCTTCAAAAATAGGAGCCACTTCAAATTGATTGGGAGCCACTTCATTATGTCTTGTTTTTACGGGTATCCCTAGAAGCATGCATTCTTTTTCCAAATCCTTCATAAAATTCAATGCCCTACTAGGAATTGAACCAAAATAATGATCATCAAGCTGTTGCCCTTTCGCAGATGAATGCCCCAATAAAGTACGTCCTGTTAACATAATATCTGGACGACTGGCTGCTAACATTTTATCGATTAGAAAATATTCTTGTTCCCATCCTAATGAAGATGTTACTTTTTTTACGTTTTTATCAAAATATTTACAAACCGCGGTAGCTGCTTCATCAACGGCACTCAGTGCGCGTAAAAGTGGTGTTTTATAATCTAAGGCTTCTCCAGTATAAGCCACAAAAATTGTTGGAATACAAAGTGTTGTTCCGTAAATAAATGCTGGCGATGTAGGATCCCAGGCGGTATATCCTCTGGCTTCAAAAGTGTTTCTAATACCTCCATGTGGGAAACTAGATGCGTCTGGTTCTTGCTGAACCAATTGAGAGCCTCCAAATTTTTCAATTGATAAATCATCACCTATTGTTTCAAAAAAAGCATCATGTTTTTCTGCAGTTGCACCGGTTAGCGGTTGAAACCAGTGGGTGTAATGTGTTACATGCTTAGATAACGCCCAGTCTTTCATTGAAGAAGCCACTTGATCGGCTATATTTCTATCAATTTTTTTCCCAAATTGAATGGCGTTTTTAACCCCCAAAAATGCATCATTAGTTAAATACTGACGCATAGCATTTAAATTAAACACATTTTGACCAAACAATTCAGATCGACGCTCCTCTTCTACAATTTTAACAGGTCTATAGGCTAACGATTCTTTTATAGCGTGAAATCTAAGTGTTGACATTTTATTAAAACTTTGATAAATGAATTATAACGCAAAAATAGTCAGCTTTTACTAAAAATAAGGTTTCATCTTAGATTTTATTGTTAACACTTTTTCAGTATTTACATAAAAATTTAAACTTTTTTCTGGATATACCTTAAAAAAATAGGGTATAAATAAAAACATGTTAGCTATTAGTTAAAAGACCCCCTATAAATTTCAATTAAATACATAAAAATTTATATTTGTGATATTATTACTAATATTTCATTTATTAAATATTTATTATGGCAAAAATTAAATTAGAATACCTTTGGTTAGATGGTTACTTCCCTACTCAAAATTTGAGAAGTAAGACAAAGGTAGAAGAGCATGAAAACTTTCAAGGAACTTTAGAAGAAATAGGAAACTGGTCTTTTGACGGATCTTCAACAAAACAAGCTGAAGGTGGATCTTCTGATTGTTTATTAGTTCCTGTTGCTATTTACCCTGATCCTGATAGAATCAATGGTTATTTAGTAATGACTGAAGTTATGAATGCTGATGGTACTCCACACGTTTCTAACGGTAGAGCTACAATTGATGATGAGGATGATGATTTCTGGTTTGGTTTTGAACAAGAATACTTTATCATGGATACAGCAACACAATTACCATTAGGATTCCCTGTTGGTGGTTACCCTGCTCCACAAGGTATGTACTATTGCTCAGTTGGTGGTAAAAACACTCACGGTAGAGATTTAGTTGAAGAGCATGCTGATTTATGTATCGATGCTGGATTAAACTTTGAAGGAATTAACCAAGAGGTTGCTTCTGGACAATGGGAATTCCAATTATTTGCAAAAGGTGCTAAGAAAGCTGGAGACGAAATTTGGATCGCTAGATATTTACTAGACCGTTTAACTGAAAAGTATGGTTACTATATTGAGTATCACCCAAAACCATTAGGTAAAGATATGGACTGGAATGGTTCAGGTATGCACGCAAACTTCTCTAACACCACTTTAAGAACTTGTGGTAGTAAAGAAATTTACGCTGCTATTTGTGAGTCTTTCAGACCTTTCGTAAAAGAACATATTGCTGTTTACGGTGAGTTTAACGACCAACGTTTAACTGGATTACACGAAACTGCTGCTATTACAGATTTCTCTTGGGGAGTTTCAGATAGAGGAGCGTCAATTCGTATTCCAATTATCGCTGTAGAAAACGGATACAAAGGATGGTTAGAAGACAGAAGACCTGCTTCTAATGGAGATCCATACAAAATTGCTGCAAGAATTATCAAAACAGTTAAAACTGCTAAGGTTTAATTCTTAATGTTATAAAACATTTTGTTCATAATAAAAGGCTAACATGATAACATGTTAGCCTTTTATTTTTTTATACAATACCTTCTGATTATTTTAGTAAAGGATCATTCGCAGTTGTTGTGGTGTTTTTTAGTTTTTACGCAGAGTGACACAAAGGAATACACAGAGTTCCGCTGAGAAAATTTCAGACACAGATTTCAAGGGTTTTCACAGATTTTTCTCAGTATTCACTAGTTCGAGTTTGTAACTCGGACTTCCATAATTACATTCTACACACAATAAATTGAGGTCTATTTCTTATTCTTGAAAATACACTCTTTAAATAACGCGTGTTATCCCAAATAAACGCTGAGCTTCTGCTTGTTACTACGAAACAGCTTGATTAGGCCTCCTAATGTAACTCCAACACTACTTATTCGTAAAAATCAAAAACATAAATACGCCATAAGCCGCCACTAATGCGAAACCTTTAAATCGTGTTATTTTTAATTTTAAAGGAAGGAATACTAGTGGCACTAAAACAGCCGCAAAGCCTAACATCCAAAAAATATCATTTGAAAGAATTTCTGGAGCGTTAACTGGGATCGGCTTTACTAATGCCGTTAACCCCAAAACCGAACCGATATTGAAAATATTGGAACCTATTAAATTCCCTAATGAAATGGCTTTTTCTTGTTTTGCTGCAGCAATTACAGAAGCCGCTAATTCTGGTACGCTGGTTCCTATCGCAATAAGAGAAACACCTATAACGGCTTCACTTACTCCCATAGAAATTGCGATTTCTTTAGAACCTTCAACTAGCCAATCACTACCAAAATAAAGAGCCGTTGCTCCGATTAATAACCAGATAATGATTTTAAAATTTGAAACTACAGCTAAAGAATCATCGACTTCCTCAACAACAATATCCTTTTTTGCGTTTTTAATCAATACAACTAAAAACAGAACAAGTCCGCCAAACAATATAGCACCCTCAAGGGCTGATAATACATTGTCATTTTTCAAAAAATAAAATAACACCATGGAAAACAGCATCATCGCTGGCCAATTCAGCTTATAAAACGATTTATCTACATCAATGACCGTAACCAAAGCAGTTATTCCTAACACCAGACCAATATTCGCAATATTGGACCCTATGACATTATTAATGGCAATAGCGGGCGACCCTGAAAGTGCCGCTTGCAAGCTTACCAATAATTCTGGAGCTGATGTTGCGAATGACACGACAGTCATTCCAATAACCATTTTAGAAATATTAAATTTAAAGGATAATGCCACCGAAGCACGCACCAAAAACTCGCCTCCTACAACTAATAAAATAAAACCAAGGGCCACCCAAAGTATACTCATAAAATATTTTTTAATGCGAAGATAATATAACACCAACTGTTACACCATGCTCAATGAAATTTTTATATAACCACAAACCAAATTATCCTGGACTATTATGCTAAATAAGTTTTACTATTTTTGTTTTATGAAAAAACAACTTTTTAAGTTATTAGCAACAATTAATAAGGCTGTACTCCCTAGCTATTCTAAACAGAAATTAGACATTTCTAAAGCTAATAAATTTCAAATGGCCATCATCGGTTGGCGTTGGTATGTTACCAAACGAGCTTTAGATTAATTATAGTGATTTAGCCTCTTCCCAAAACACATCCATTTCGGCTAAGGTCATATCACTTAATGGTTTGTTTAAACTTTTGGCCTTACTTTCTAAATACTGAAAACGCTTTTGAAATTTTTTATTGGTACGTTCTAAAGCATTTTCTGGATTAATTTTTAAAAATCTCGCATAATTGATCATTGAAAACAGCACATCGCCAAATTCACTTTCCATGGCATCCTGGTTTCCTGAAACAACCTCATCCTTAAATTCACTTAGCTCTTCTTCTACTTTTTCCCAAACTTGCTCAGGAGCTTCCCAATCGAAACCAACACCGGCTACTTTTTCCTGAATGCGATTCGCTTTCACTAGAGCTGGTAAACTTTTTGGTACACCTTCTAAAACACTTTTCTTTCCTTCTTTAAGTTTTAAATTCTCCCAGTTTCTTTTAACATCTTCTTCATTTTTAACTTTTACATCACTATAAATATGTGGGTGCCTGTGAATTAACTTTTCACAAATACTGTTACAAACATCGGCTATATCGAAATCGCTAGTTTCACTACCAATTTTAGAATAGAATACGATATGTAAAAGCACGTCTCCTAATTCTTTTTTCACTTCCTCTAAATCCTTATCTAAAATCGCATCACCAAGTTCGTAAGTTTCTTCAATTGTTAAATGCCTTAAAGTTTCCATGGTTTGCTTTTTATCCCAAGGACATTGCTCACGTAGTTCATCCATAATAGTAAGTAAACGATCGAAAGCTTTTAGTTGATTTTCTCTTGTATTCATGTGAAGAATTTTTGTAAAAATACAATTATTAAAATTTCTAATTGAAAAGCTATAAACAAAAAAAAGCAGCCCATTCGGACTGCTTTTCAATGCTAATTTGACTTTGCAATTTATCTAGAAACAGTTCCTGTTGGGAAGTTTAAATTTGGTGTCATAGGATAGGTTACATGATCTACAGCATCACTAAGAATTGCTCCAACTAAGGGTTTTAATAAAAATGGAGCCGGACTATTATCTGGGTCTGGCTCGATAGAAATCACAGCTGTTCCACCCGATAAATCTAAAGGAAAGGCTAATCCTGATGGTGCATTGACTAGGAAATCTTCTCCAGGAAATGGAGGACCTGACATACCACCACTAAATTCATCGAAATCATCAGCTGCATCGACATTTAAAAAAGTACCTGTGGTGATTGGTTGTCCTTGCACAGCCCAACCTTCATACTTCCACCCTGCAGGTAAAACTGGTAAATCTAATCCAACTGCTGGACTTCCAGAGTTTAAGTCTAAAAACCATATCCCACTTTTCTCATCATTGTTAGATCCGTTTGTGGGTGTTGCCAAAATATAATCTCCAGCCGCCGTATTGAAATCATCTCCTAATGCAGCACCATGAGCTATAGTTAAAGCACCCATATCTCCTGAAAAATCTCCAGCAATTAAGTGTGTATCACTTGGAGCGGGATCATCTCCTACGGCTGGTTCAATGGTTAAAATAAAGGCTGTAGCAGCTGCTAAATCATCGCTATCTAGCGCAAAACTAGTTTTAGACAAATCACCGCTATCATTTACTGAAAATCTACCTGTAGTTTGCGGACTTGCATCCACCATAATCCATCCTTCATAGACAAAATCTGAGCCTAGGTCTTCTAAACCATTAATATCTAAAGTTAAATCTGATTTACTGGGTCCGTTGTCGTCGTCGTTCGAACAATAAGATAAACTTAAGGTAAGAACGCATAAGGCTAATAATTTTAAATTCTTAATCATAATGTTTTTGTTTTTAGGTTTTAACCCAAAAATAGAATCCAAAAATGATAAAAAAAGTTAGCTAGCTTACATTAGCCCACTTTTTTGTAAACTAAAATCTCTTTTCTATTAAAATCAATGAGTTTTTCTTCCCGAAGTTCGTTCATGATTAAATTTATAGTAGGTCTTGATGTGCCAATTAAACTCGCCATATCTTTTTGTGTATAGGGGTGGCTAATTTTTACACCTCCTGTTTTTTCACAACACACACCATATTCATCACAAAGTTCTTGTAGAAATTCCATCAAACGTGTGCGAACATCTTTAAAAAGTAAGAGTTGTAGTCTACGTTCTAATTTCCTTATTCTGAAGTTGATTAATTTATAAATTTTCAAGGAAAAGGTTTTATTTTCACGCATAAGATCGTGCAAAACTGAAACTTTCATTGAACAAATTACAGTATCTTTTTGTAGAACTTGAGCAAATTCATTCCGTAATTCCTCGCCTAAAATAGCTTTTTCTCCAAAAACATCTCCTTTGGTTAAAACAGCTTTTACCACTTCATGTCCTTCAGCGGAATAATACCCTATTCTAACTTTCCCCTTTACGATAAGGAACATTTTACTGGAATGGTCTTGTTCAGAGTAAACATATTCCTTAAGATTATAATGGTCAAAATTATGACAGTCTTTATAAGATTTGAATTTATGCGGACATAAAATTTTAAAAACATTGACGTCATCTAAATACCATATGTTCTTCATAAAATTTAGTTTTATAAAGTTTGACGTATTAAACAGTTTTTACTTACAAAAAAAGGTCACCTTTTCAGATAACCTTTTTTAAATAATGTGATGCTGATACTAAACTTGCTTCAGTCGCCTATGATTTTTACAGTTTATAACTTTAGGAAACGTTTTGTTTCTTAATTAAATTTAAAGCAGAACCTTCATTATACCAAGCAATTTGAGCCGCGTTGTATGTGTGATTTAGAGAAATAACATCTTTAGAACCATCGGCATGAACGGCCTCCAATGTTAATGGTTTATCGGGTGCAAATTCATTTAAATCTAAAAAATTAAAGGTATCATCTTCTTTAATTAAATCATAATCTGCTTCATTCACAAAAGTTAAACCTAACATCCCCTGCTTTTTAAGATTTGTTTCATGAATACGCGCAAACGATTTTACAATTACTGCGGCAACTCCTAAATGTCTTGGTTCCATTGCAGCATGCTCACGAGAAGAACCTTCCCCATAATTATGATCACCTACCACGATAGTTTTAATTCCAGCCGCTTTATAAGCTCTTGCCGTATCTGGCACACCACCATAATCGCCTGTAAGTTGATTTTTAACAAAGTTTGTTTTGTCATTATATGCATTAACTGCACCAATTAAACAATTGTTAGAAATATTATCTAAATGACCACGAAAACGTAACCAAGGTCCAGCCATAGATATATGATCTGTCGTACATTTCCCAAAGGCTTTAATTAATAATTTAGCACCCTCAATTTTGTTTCCTATAGGCTCAAAAGGTGTTAAAAGTTGAAGTCTTTCTGATGTTTCACTCACTTTAACCTCAACATGACTTCCATCTTTCTCTGGTGCTAAATACCCATTATCTTTAACTTCAAAACCTTTTGGAGGCAATTCCCACCCTGTAGGTTCGTCAAACATCACTTCTTGCCCATCTTCATTAATTAATTTATCTGTAATAGGGTTAAAATCTAATCGTCCGGCAATAGCTATTGCTGCGGTAATTTCAGGTGAAGCCACAAAGGCATGTGTATTAGGGTTTCCATCGGCACGTTTGGCAAAATTTCTATTGAAAGAATGTACAATACTATTTTTTGGTGCATTTTTAGGGTCACTATATCTTGCCCATTGTCCGATACATGGACCACAAGCATTCGTAAATATTTTAGCGTCTAACTTTTCGAATATCCCAAGGATACCATCGCGATCGGCTGTATAACGTACCTGCTCAGATCCTGGATTAATTCCTAATTCAGATTTCATTTTCAAACCTTTATCTAAGGCTTGTTGTGCAATTGAGGACGCTCTTGATAAATCTTCATAAGAAGAGTTGGTACAGGATCCAATTAACCCCCATTCCACTTTTATTGGCCATTCATTAGCTTTTGCTTTTTCAGTCATTGAAGCCCCAACTTCCGTAGATAAATCTGGCGTAAATGGTCCGTTTAATAAAGGTCCTAGTTCCGTTAGATTGATTTCAATAACTTCATCAAAATAGTGTTCTGGGTTCGTATAAACTTCATCATCTCCAGTTAAATGTGCTTTAACTTTGTTTGCAGCGTCTGCAATATCCGCTCTATCCGTAGCACGTAAATAACGTTCCATAGATTCATCGTAACCAAACGTTGACGTTGTAGCACCGATTTCAGCCCCCATATTACAAATAGTTCCTTTTCCTGTACAAGACATCGCTGTTGCTCCAGGTCCAAAATATTCAACAATCGCCCCTGTTCCTCCTTTTACGGTTAGAATTTCAGCTACTTTTAAAATAACATCTTTTGGCGCCGTCCAACCCGATAATTTTCCAGTTAATTTAACCCCAATTAATTTTGGAAATTTAAGTTCCCAAGCCATTCCGGCCATGACATCTACGGCGTCGGCACCACCTACGCCAATGGCTACCATACCTAATCCTCCTGCATTTACAGTATGTGAATCTGTACCAATCATCATACCTCCTGGGAATGCATAGTTTTCTAGCACCACTTGATGAATAATACCTGCACCAGGTTTCCAAAAACCAATGCCATATTTATTAGAAACGGACTCTAAAAACTGAAATACTTCACTACTAACGCTGTTCGCGTGTTTTAAATCTTTAGCAGCACCTTCTTTTGCTTGAATTAAGTGATCGCAATGTACCGTTGTAGGCACAGCAACCTTAGGTTTTCCAGCTTGCATAAATTGCAACAATGCCATTTGAGCTGTTGCGTCTTGACACGCGATTCTATCTGGCGCAAAATCAACATAATCTTTGCCTCTTACGAAAATTCTTGTTGGATTTCCATCCCAAAGGTGGGAATATAATATCTTTTCTGAGAGCGTTAGTGGTTTACCAACAAGCTCACGAGCCTTGTTTACACGCTCTGCCATATTGCTGTAAACACTCTTTATCATATCAATATCAAATGCCATAAAATAAAATTTTAAGTTTCGTTAAACAATTAATACAAGGTACGAAATATAGGAGGATTAAAAAAGAGCCTTTTTTGCTCTAATAAACTAATAATGAGCGCTATCAATAGCATGTTAGTTTTTTCAATAATACGTATCAAAAATTTTATTAAATAGTAAATCTTATATACTAAACTGAGCTTATTTCACATTAAACTTCTTTATTATAGAACGTCCATTTTCATCTAATGCTGTTACACGATGAAATCCAGAAGTTAAGCCGATGGCGATTTCATTAAAATTTTGAGTGGATTTCAAAAAAGTATCATCCAAATACCAATAAATTTGAGCTTCAGGATTGGTATGTGCAATTTTAAAAACAATTTTATTCCTTTCTCCTGTAATCCCTTTAGGTATAATTATGGTATTTGTATTTAAAGGTTCTGTAAATGCCATCACCGGAGTTTCTTCTCCCTCACAACCATCTTTTAAAGGTGGTAAATATTTGTAATCTGAATTATTACGCTTATAATACCATGCCATTAATGGAGGCAATACGAAATGAGAGGATTTAACCATGTCACCCAACCTTTCACAAGAGGCATTCACTCTATGGGTTTGGTCTTTATTCAAATATACTAGCTTGTGGTATTGACATAAATCGGTATCTAATCCTTTTGCTGGTACTTGCTTTACTGTAAACGGACAAATATCTGAGGCTAATTGTCCGCTATTCGTGCAAATTTTGGCTTCTATTACATCATCTAATGGTGTTAAAAACCATTCCGATTTTGGCAACACATCAAACAAATCAAACATGACTGGTGCGGCTGCAGAAACACCCGTCATTCCTGGCCTGCCCTCACCATCGGCATTGCCTACCCAAACACCCACTACATAATTTGATGTAACGCCAACACTCCAAGCATCACGATTACCAAAACTGGTTCCTGTTTTCCAGGCTATTTCTTGCGCGGACTCGAAATAACGCCAAGAATTATCAATACCTGGTCGATTTAATTCTTTCATCGCTTCAAAACCAAAATAAATACTTCCCGCGTTAAAAATTTCTTTGTCAAAATTAAAGGCTCCTAAATCCGTTTTAGAATCGCTTGAAAAACCTGATTTTTGATATTCATTAGTATAATACTGACTAGAATTTTCATTAAAATGATTTAAAGTACCTGCTAAGTTGCTGTACGCATTACATATGTCCCATAAATTAGATTCGCTACCTCCCAGAATTACCGATAAGCCGTAATGGTCTGCACCTTTGTTTATATCCGACAAGTCTAGTTTTCGTAAAATATCGTAAAACCTTGTCACACCAAAGGATTTCAACATTCTAACTGCAGGAATATTTAAGGATTTCGCTAAGGCCTCCTTAGCAGACACGGCACCTAAATATTTTAAAGTGAAATTTTCTGGCTTATAATCTCCAATGGTAGTTGGCACATCTGCTATTAATGTTTCTGGTAATAGATCTCCAGCATCCAACATGGCCATGTATAAAAACGGTTTTAACACACTACCGGTACTTCTTGGCGCTAAAATGATATTTACATCTTTTTGATGCGCCTTTGTTGTCTTTGTATTACCGATATAGCTCAATACTTTTTTACTCTTTACATCCAATATCAATACCGCCATATTGTTAACGCCATTTTCAGCTTGTAGGTTGTGATGCCTGTCAACAATTTGTAACGCTAATTCTTGTAAATACGTGTCAATAGAACTTTTAACACGTTTTCCTTTTTGTGTTTTCACTATATTTTGCAGTAAATGCGGCCCTATTTGAGGTAATTTTTCAGGTTTACTAGGTATGTTTTCTTCTATTGATAACTGATAGGTAATTTCATCGATGACTTTCGATTCTAGCAACTTTTTTAATAGTCTATTTCTTTTTTCTATAAGCGGTTCTACATTTTTACCAGGATAAAGTAAACTCGGTGCGTTAGGTAACACCGCTAATAATGCGCTTTGCCCCCAAGACAATTTGTGAGGTGCTATATTAAAATAGCGCCACGATGCGGCTTCCAATCCCACCACATTTCCTCCATATGGTGCGTTTGAAACATAAGTATTTAAAATTTGCTCCTTGGAATCTCTTAACTCCAAACGTGTAGCTAAAATAATTTCTATTACTTTCTCAAAATAAGACCGTGATTGATTTTTCCTTGATAATCGAATAACTTGTTGTGTAATAGTACTACCTCCCCTAACCACCTTTCCTGCTTTTATATTTGCATTTAATGCTTTAAACATCGAGATTGGGTTAAAACCAGGATGCTTATAAAAGTGGGCATCCTCAAAATGTGTGATGCACTGCGCAAATTTAGGAGGTACAGCATCTAAAATTGGAAAACGCCACTGACCATCATCGGCGATTAAAGCTCCAAGTAGATCACCATCTCTACTTTCTAAAATAGTAGATGTAGGATCGTTAAACAATTTATTTGGTAAACAAAAGGCATAAGCAGCAACTATTACAAGCACCAAAATCGCTTTTAATTTATTATTTAATAAATAATATTTTAAGTGAATTAATAGCCCTTTTTTCATTGAAATTAAATTTGAATTATTCGGTTACTTTAACCCACTGCCCTTTATTTCTTGCAAAATAATCTGGGTTGTACATCGCTTCGGCCTGAAGGCCCGGTAAATAATAACTCCCTAGATAAGACGCGTTTAATAATACTTTAAATGATTTTTCTTGACCTGGTGCCATATCGAAATAAAAATTAACACGATCATCCCTAATATCTTCATGAGTCATGGAACTATTTAAACTAGAACCCGTATTAAACCTTGAATTAACAATCTCCCAACCTGAAGGAAATAGTGCCTTTAAAGCGATATCATTTACTTTAGAACCTGTGTGATTACCCAACACAATATGTGCTACAAAATTTGTTCCTTGACTTAGGTTTGAAACATCTACACGCTGTCCTGATTTATCGGTGAAAGCCAAATTAATAGTCATATTCTTTTCAACTGTTCTCTCGCTTCCAATTGGTAATATCCCTTCATTAATTAGCCTAACATATATCAGGTTATCATTTTTGTTTTCAATTTTAATGGAATTATGGCCGCTATGCACCTTAAGACCATCCAGTATGACGGCTTTATTGGTTTTAATAGGTTCGTTTTTACTTCCGTTAAGATTATAAACCAAGTTAATCCCTTTATTTCCGACGTAAGTCGCATATTTAGACATGGCCAACAGACAGTATGAAGTTGTTTGTGTACTCATATAGGTTTTACTTGATAATTCTGAAGCAATCCTATCCGCAATGGTTTTCGCCTTTAAACTTTCTTCTAAAAGCACATAGGTTTCTAAAATCATGGCTAGATTTCGCTGTTTAGAACCATAATTATTTGTACTTGATTCTATGCTATCTAGGGCAACATTGACATCAAAATCACGTATTAAGTCTTTGGCAACAGAAGTTTTACCAGACAAGGCATATACTGCTGCAATTCGTAATTTAGCAACATGGTTTAATTGACCTTGATTTGCCAATTCACGAAACCTATTCATTGAAGATTTATCGGCTTGTTTAGCTAAAGCAAGTGTGTATAAACGATATGCTTGTGCTAATTCATTACTTGAAGTACTCCAACGCTTAGCTTCTGTCTCTTGGTATTTTACCCATCTGGTTTTAAAATTGAGCGGTAGAACAAAACCTTTTTTCTCAGCTTCAATTAAAAAATGCCCAACATAACTTGTTGCCCAATCATTTGCATAATTTTGATTTTGCCAATATGAAAAACCTCCATTAGACTTTTGAAATTTGGCCAACTTATCGATAGCATGCTGAATGTTTTTCTGAGTTTCATCTTTTTTAGTTTCAGAAATCTTAAAAATATCATTGATATAAAGCTGCGGAAAAGCGGCAGATGTAGTTTGTTCCACACAACCATGAGGGTAAGTAATTAAATATTCTAACCTACTTGTAAAATCGATTGAAGGAAAAGCTGAAATTTCTAATTTAGCCCCATTTGTGCCTTCAACACCAAAAGTATCGAAAGTAATGGCTTGTAACCCGTTAGGTTCAACAGCCACACTTGTAGTTTCAAGCGATTTGGGGTTAGGATTAAAAGCGTCTAATTCTAACTTATAAGAGGCTTTTTCGCCGTGACCATTTACATGAATCTCAATTTCACCAATACCATCTTTAAGTACTTCAACATCAAAATAGGCCATTTTTTCATCTGGACTAGAAAAATATAAGGATTTCGTAGACTTTCCTATAATCTTAAAGACATCATTAAGTTTAATAGATACATTAACATTTTTAATTTTATTTTCCATAGCAAAAACCGTTACTGGAATTCTAACTTTTTCGCCAGGAGCCACCTTTCTTGCAATAGATGCTAAAACCATTAATGGCTTACGCACTGGAGTAGATTTTTCTGAACTTCCATACGCCTCGAGGTCTGGATTATGAGCAACGACCATAGTTTTTACAGCCCCAATGTATTTTGGTATTTTGATTTTATGCGTTTCTGTTTTATTAGCATCCAGTTTAAACGGCCCCTTGTAAATCACCACAGGTTTAAATCTGTTTGCTTTTTTATTTTTACTTGCATGAAGCATTCCATCTCCCCCGATGCTAAAAACCTGATTAATA
Organism: Pseudotamlana agarivorans; assembly: GCF_018860245.1. GTDB lineage: Bacteria > Bacteroidota > Bacteroidia > Flavobacteriales > Flavobacteriaceae > Pseudotamlana > Pseudotamlana agarivorans_A. The sequence continues at coordinate 383,527 of NZ_JAHKPD010000018.1, read as the reverse complement.
TTTCCGCCAAATGCGCCAATAACATCATCATAAATATCCCAAGTTTTCACACCTAAAGCTTCTTTCTGATAAAAAACACCCCAAGGATTAGGTGTTTTAAAGCGTGTTAAATCTAATAAGCCTTCGTCAACGATTGCAATAGAATAGGTCATTGGAACTCCTTTTGCTTCAGACACCTTAATGGTAACGTCTTTTTCAGGAGCTAAAACATCTGGCATATTAATTTTTGGTTCAAGCTTAGTTTCTGGATTTTCAACATTGATCCCAGCCAAGCCAAACATACGTATGGGTAAATCGTTCTTGGTATTATTATGGTTTTGCAGCAAGCTAATGTTGATGTAAACATTAGGCGTCATATCTGTTGTTATTGGTAACTCAAACTTTGTATCACCTTTGTCTGCCTTTACCCATAAGGATTTGATAACTCCCGAACCATTTTCGACGGTAACCAAAGCTCTACCAGAACCTGATGATGGAAATGTAACAAGTGCTTTATCGCCAACCTTGTAATCTGTTTTATCAGTTGAAAAAGAAAGCATAGTTGCCGCTGAAGGATCACCTTTTCTTGCTTTTCCTGCCCAACCTGGCCAGTCTATAAATACAGTTTTCCCTGTTGAATGTCCAGATTCTTTATTATACACATATACTAAATAGCGCCCCCATTCAGGGTATTTTAACTCAAAATTAAAGGTACCTTTACCTACAGAGTTAGTAGATACGGTTGCTGAGAATACTTCCTTTTTATCGGAACTGGTATCGAAAGAAGATAAGTTGTCTTCATCTTCGTTCCACCACCAATTATAATTTACTTTAAAAATAGTTGCTTTTATATTTTCGGCAGCTTTTGGTTTTCCGTAGGCATCTACGGTGGCAATTTCAAATTTATGCTTAGTATCAGTTAGCAACATATCTCTAGCCGCATCGCCTTTTGGAGTTAATAAACCGACATAGGAACTGTATGATGCGTAATTGGTAGAAAAAGCATCTGTACTGAAATCGCCGCCTTCTTCATATACTTTAGAAACAAATGTCGCCTTTAGTAATCCAGGTGCGCTATTACCTGTACTTGGATGAAATGAAAATTTAGCTTTACCGTCGCTATCAATGGTATTGTTAAAAACGGTTTGTTCTTTTCCTGAAAAGGTTTTTGTTGGATCATCAAATTCATAACTAGGAAAAGCTTTAAAACTAGTTTTTATCGAATTGAATGTTACCGTAACATCTGCCTGTAAATTTTTAGCAATAGCACCATGTAGCCATGTTGCTTCGAGGTTTCCATTAACCTCCCTATTAGTAATAACCTTATCAGGGATTGACGTTTTAATTTTTAGCCTATTAGGTTTAATGAATTCTATTCTTAATTTTTTAGTAAAAACGGCGCCTCCAACACTAACTTTGGCCATCCATGAACCCGTATAACTATCTGAATTTGTAGGCACTAAAAATTTGTAAAAGTTATTTAACCCATGGGTATTAACTGCTGAAAAATACAAAGAACCAGCAGGTTCGAAAACTTCTAACTTAACGGGGTGATTTTCTGGCAGCTTATTGTTTTTATCATTTAGCATAAAGGATAAATGCAATGTGTCTCCAGGCCTCCAAACACCGCGTTCACCATAAATAAAGCCTTTTAAGCCCCGTTTTAATTTGGCTCCATTTACATCAAACTTACTTACAGACAAAGCATTTCCATCATTTAACTTCACATAGGTACTTATTTTGTTTTTTGTAACAACAGCAAAATATGCCTTTGATGAAGCTGGGAACGTTAATTTTCCTTCAGAATTTGTTTTTTGCTTACCTATTAATTGCTGTTGGTAATTATAAAAATGAACTTCGGCATCTGAAATAGGGTTTGTTGTAATGATATCACTAACGGCAATAAAATAATTATTATTACTGCCTTGTTTAACGATAACTCCAATATTTGATGCCAGTATATTACTACTAACCTTTTTATTTCTATAATACGAATGCTCACAAGGATTGTCTGATGCTCTCCAATGGTATTCATTACCCGTTTCACTATAATATGAATTGTCCCAATTACTATTCTCGGTTTCTTCTTGATCGTAATTTATAACGGTTTCAACAATTTCACTATCATCATCATTTTGGCATTTAAAGTTTGAATATTGTTTTTTGAAACTTAATTCTACACGGTAAATAGCACCTGGATCTGGATTTATAATTTCTTTTAAATCGACCGCATATGATTTCCAATTGGATAAATCTGTCCCATATTTAGATAAATTAATGGTTTTTTTCGCAATTGGTCTGGCTACACGCAACAGTTCATCTTTTCCTTTTAAATTATTATTTTGAAGAAACTGTAAGATATTACCTTCAAAAATCTTAATAATTGTAATATCAACAGCTTTTAAGTTTACGGCTTCAAAATTGAATTTAAGATTTTCTGAAGTTGGTAATATGGTACCATTCTGCAATAATTTCACTTGAGGTTTAATGTCTTCAAATGTGATTTCCTTTTTTAAAGAGCGCTTAAGTTTATAGCCATATAAGTTTATAATACCACTATGTATGGTTAGTGTCTCACTTTCCTTGATATCTCCAACATATACCCTAACCACATTTTTAATAATAGAAAAAGACAAATTATCTCTATCTCCAATTGTGATAAAACCATCTAAATTAAAATTCCTTTTAACAGGGTCTGAAAAATTAATTTCCACATATTTATTCTCATCAAAAACATTTATATCTATGACTTCAAAATTGTTTTTTCCTGGTATATTAAAAGTATAATCACCTTCTGTATCAATATCAAAATCACTTCCATCCCACTCTATTTCTATAGGGCTATCTTTTTCAAAACGTTGAATACTATCTATTTTGAATTTAAAAGAGTTTCCTTCTATAGGCTCAGTTAGTATTTTTACTGGTAATAATTTTCCTTTTTGTTTGACTTTTATAAGTTTTTCAGCGACTGCTTTTAAAATATCATCACTAGATCGTAATGTACCATTTAAGTATTGCCAATCTCTAGAGTAACTTTCTAGATTATTAGTTACCACTTGAAAATCTTGCTTAATTGTTTTTATATCGAAAACAAAGGTTTTATAATCATTGCTTACATCTTGAATCGCACCTAGGTCTAACTTAAAAGTATATCTGGTATCCGATTCAAATTTTTGCTCTGGAATAAAAGCTATAGTTCTATTGTTTAATGCGACAACCTTACCTGGTACTTTTGGAGAAACTTTTAAAATGCTATTATCCAGTTCAACTTCCGATGAGATATCTTTCATTGGACTCATTAAAACAACATTAACCTCCGTTTTTGAAGATACTACACCAGATGTTACTTCAAAAATATAATCTTTAAATTTCTGAATATTGTTTAAGTTATCATTGGAATTGTCTTTACAACCACTTAGAGCTAGGATCGCAAACATTAAGACTCTAGAGAAATATTTCATGAATTAAGGTTAGTTTGTTTATTGTTAAGTGAGACCACTAAATTAACTAGGATGTCTATTTTTAAGTTTGCAAAAATATGAAAAACCTTTCAATTTATAAGATAAAAGCTACAATTGTTACTTGTTTAAAAACTTACTACTATACAAGTTTAATTTATCTTAAGCATAACAGATAAAAGACCAAACAAAATATCAATAAAGAGCAAAAAACTATTTAACATAAAAAAGCCTGAGCAAAAACTCAGGCTTTTAATATATGATATTATAATCTATATGTTATACTGCTAATAACTTACTTGAAGGTTTAAATTTCGTTAAGTTAATACCTTTTACTGCAGCTTGGTACTCTTCTAAGTTAGGTGTTCTACCCAAGATCGTAGACAATACGACTACTGGAGTAGATGACAATAAAGACTCACCTTTTTTCTCACCAGAATCTTTTACAACTCTTCCTTGGAATAAACGTGTAGAAGTTGCCATAACCGTATCACCTGGTTCTGCTTTTTCTTGGTTACCCATACAAAGATTACAACCTGGACGTTCTAAGTACAACATGTTTTCATATTTAGTACGTGCCGCAGCCTTAGGGTCATTATCGTCAAATTCAAACCCTGAGTATTTTTGTAATACTTCCCAATCACCTTCAGCCTTCAATTCATCTACGATATTGTAAGTTGGAGGTGCAACTACTAAAGGTGCTTTAAATTCTACTTTACCTTGTAAGGCCTCAATGTTTTTCAACATTTGAGCCAATATTTGCATATCTCCTTTATGAACCATACAAGATCCTACGAAACCTAAATCTACTTGTTTTGTGCCACCATAAAAAGATAATGGTCTAATGGTATCGTGTGTGTAACGTTTTGAAACATCCTCATTGTTTACATCTGGATCAGCAATCATTGGTTCTTCAATCTTTTCAAGATCGATTTCAACTTCAGCAAAATATTTAGCATTTGCATCTGGAGCTAAAGCTGGTTTCTCACCAGATTTAATCTCTGCAATTCTTTTATCAGCAATAGCAATTAAACCTTTAAGAACGTCCAATTTGTTGTCCATTCCTTTGTCAATCATGATTTGGATTCTACTCTTAGCAATCTCTAAAGATTCTATTAAAGTTTCATCTTCCGAAATACAAATTGAAGCTTTTGCTTTCATCTCTGCAGTCCAATCTGTAAATGTAAAGGCTTGATCGGCAGTTAACGTCCCTAAGTGTACCTCAATAATTCTACCTTGGAAAACATTATCGCCACCAAACTGAGCAAGCATTTGTTGTTGTGTGGCATGAACTACATCACGGAAATCCATATAAGCTTTCATTTCACCTTTAAAGGTAACTTTTACAGACTGTGGGATTGGCATTGAAGCTTCACCAGTAGCAAGTGCTAAAGCAACCGTTCCTGAATCTGCTCCAAAAGCAACACCTTTAGACATTCTTGTGTGTGAATCTCCACCGATAATAATGGCCCAGTCATCAACTGTAATATCATTAAGTACCTTGTGGATTACATCGGTCATTGGCTTATACTTATGCTCAGGATCACGAGCTGTAATTAAACCAAAGTCATTCATAAATTTCATCAATCTAGGAATGTTTGCTTTAGATTTATTATCCCAAACTGAAGCTGTGTGACATCCCGATTGGTATGCGCCATCAACAATTGGAGAAATGATAGTAGCTGCCATCATCTCTAATTCTTGAGAAGTCATTAATCCTGTAGTATCTTGAGAACCTACAATATTTACTTCAACACGAACATCAGATCCCGTATGTAAAACTTTACCTGGTGTTGTTCCAACAGCATTTTTATTAAATATTTTTTCTACAGCAGTAAGTCCTTGCCCATCGATAGAAATCTCTTTTGAAGGCGCGTAAACTGGCACTACATCAATACCTAGTACTTTAGAAGCAAAAGTTTGAAGTTTTTTACCAAAAACCACAGCATAAGATCCACCAGCTTTAATAAATTCAGCTTTTTGTGGCGTTAATGATGCAGAAATATCCATTAATTCCTGATCACCATTGTATAATTTTTTCTCTTTTGTATTAACCGTAAGTACCGTTCCAGTAGCTATAGAATATGCTTCTTCTAAAACAGGATCTCCATTTTCATCACGAATCACGTTTCCTTCAGCATCTGTTTTCTTAACCCAGTTTTTAAGGTCAATTCCAATACCACCTGTTACCCCAACAGTAGTTAAGAAAATTGGTGAAATTCCGTTTGTTCCAGCAATAATAGGAGCGATATTAATAAATGGCACATATGGGCTCGCTTTTTTACCAGTCCATAATGCAACGTTGTTCACTCCAGACATTCTAGATGATCCCACGCCCATGGTACCTTTTTCAGCAATTAACATCACCCGTTTGTCTGGATGTTCTGCTTGTAAGGCTTTTAACTCGGCTTGTTGTTCTTTGTTGTGTTCAAAGATACATTGCCCGTGAAGTTCACGATCTGATCTTGAATGCGCATCACCACCTGGAGATAATAAATCTGTAGAAATATCACCAACTCCAGCAATAAATGTTACGATTTCAATTTCCTCTTCAATTTCTGGAAGTTTTGTAAAAAATTCTGCTTTAGCATAACTCTCAATAAGCTCTTTCGCTATAGCATTACCATCGTTATAGGCATTTTCTAAACGTGCCATATCGGCTTCATATAAGAAAACTTGGGTTTTTAAAACTTCTGCAGCATCTTTTGCAATAGTAGCATCTGCACCAAGTGCTAAATCTAAAAGTACTTCTATAGAAGGGCCTCCTTTCATATGTGACAATTGCTCAAGAGCAAATGCAGGCGTAATTTCCTTTACAACCGATTCTCCTAGAATGATTTCTTTTAAAAACTTAGCTTTTACACCAGCAGCACTAGTTGTTCCTGGCAAAACATTATAGATAAAAAAGTTTAGAGAATCTTCTCTGTACTGGTTATCTAAATCTTTAATTTGCTCAATAATATTATTGAGTAATTCAGCACCATCAATTGGCTTTGGGTGAAGTCCTTGTTCTTTTCTGTCTTCAATCTCCTTGATGTAATCGTTATAAGTGTTCATATAATAGAATTAATTCTGGTTCGGTATTAAATTTCGCTTAAAGTCTAGTAGGCACTATACCTTAATTTTATCAACTCATCTTAAAATCTGAAAATATTTTTTCGAGAATATTATTCTCGACAAGCCATACGAAATGCCGCAAGTAATTTTCGGCTTTGCAAAATACAAAATTAAAAACTTATTTTTAACAGGAATTTGGGTTATACGGCTTCTAAATATATCAAATTATTATTGTGACATAATTCCTTAAAATCATTTAGTTTTTACTATTTATTTTTAGTTAAAATTGAATATTTGATAAGTGTTTAACTAAAAAGTAGGCTTATGATATATTAAAAACCACGCTGATGATAGGTATTTAACTACATGGAAAGTTGCAATAACAAAAAAGAGCTGCGTATTTTATCTTTTTGAAAACTAAAATAAGCTTCTTATAATGTGTTCTTCGGTAACGCCTTCGGCTTCTGCTTTGTAATTTTTAATGATTCTATGTCTTAAAATACCATAAGCTACAGCTTGAACATTTTCAATGTCTGGAGAAAACTTTCCTTGAATAGCGGCATGCGTTTTTGCGGCAAGAATTAAATTCTGAGAAGCTCTTGGCCCTGCTCCCCAATCGATATATTTTTCAACTAATTCTGGAGCAGTTTCAGTATTTGGTCTAGTTTTCCCAACCAACGATACGGCGTATTCTATGACATTATCTGCTACGGGAATTCTTCTAATTAAATGTTGAAAATCAACGATCTGTTGCGCAGAAAACAAGGCGTTAACTTTAACATTATTATCGGTTGTAGTAGATTTTACAACCTGTACTTCTTCTTCAAAAGTTGGATAATCTAAATTAATAGCAAACATAAAACGGTCCAATTGTGCTTCTGGTAAGGGATAAGTTCCTTCCTGCTCAATTGGGTTCTGGGTTGCCAAAACAAAATAAGGTAAATCTAACTTATAGTGATGTCCAGCGACAGTAACTGCACGTTCTTGCATCGCTTCTAACAAAGCGGCCTGTGTTTTTGGAGGCGTTCTATTAATTTCATCTGCCAATATAATATTTGAAAAAATAGGGCCTTTAATAAATTTAAAACGGCGATCTTCATCAAGGATTTCACTACCTAAAATATCACTAGGCATTAAATCTGGCGTAAACTGTATACGCTTAAAATCTAAGCCCAAAGCTTGAGCAATGGTATTCACCATTAAGGTTTTTGCTAGACCAGGAACACCAATTAATAAAGAATGTCCTCCAGAGAAAATAGAGATTAAAATTTGAGTAACAACCTCATCTTGTCCGATTATAACTTTACCAATTTCAGTTTTTAATCCTTTAAATTGCTTGACAAATGATTGTATAGCTGCGACGTCCGACATATTCTATTTTTTTAACCAATTACCTTTAAAGTCACAATCTCTGTATTGTCCAGTAATTTTAATATAGGTATCTAAAATGTGATCTTTCTGCCATTGATCGATAGCATTAATTTTTTTCTCGTCTAGTGCTAATTCCTTAATTTTTAAATAATCTCTTCCGTAATCGGCTTTATGCTCATCAATTCTGTCGGTGATTTTTAAAATTTTAAATTTAATTTTCCCTGTTCTATCTTCCTCTCTCAAAACTAGACTAAGCTCATCATCTTTTAGGTTTTGAATTTGAGAATACAATTCAGGATCCATTCTCGTTAATTCAAAATTATAATCTTGCGTTGTAGGGTTTATTAGTTGTCCGCCATCATTTTTAGTTTCCTTTTCATCACTAACTTCTCTTGCTGCATCTGCAAAAGAAATTTCACCATCAATAATTCTTTTTCTCACTTTTTCTAAGCGCTCCTTTGCTTCGGCAACAGCTTTATCAGAAACCCGAGGGATTAAAAGGATATGTGCGACGTCATACTCTTGCCCTCTAATTTTTTCAAGCATGATAATATGGTAACCAAAATCGGTTTCAAACGGCTCAGAAATCTGGCCTTCCTCTAAAGAAAAAGCCACTTGCCTAAACTCTTTTACCATTTTAGGCTTTTTCTTATGCAATGTGTACTTCCCTCCTTTACTTGCCGATCCAGGATCATCTGAATACAATACAGCCTTAGAGCGAAAACTTGCTCCATTATTTTCGATATCAGATTTAAATCCTTTTAAACGGTCTATAATTTTTTGTTTTTCTTCTTCGGAAACCTGCGGCTCTGCAACAATTTGTGCTACTTTAAGTTCTGTTCCAAAAGTAGGGCGATCCTCTTCTTCTATATTATTAAAAAATGTTCTAACTTCCTCTGGTGTGATCTCAACACTTTCTACGATATGTGCTTGCATTTTTTGAGCTAACTCATTAGCTTTATTAATTTCGAACATATCATCTCTAAAACTTTTCTCATCCTCTTTATTATAGAATTCTAAAAGTTTTTCCATAGAACCGTTGGTTTGTTGTAAAAATTGCTCTATTTGATAATCTACATTTCTTCTAATTTCAGCATCAGAAACAGGGATACTATCTTGAATTGCATGATGCGCATAAAGTTTACGCTCTAACATAAGTCCAAACAACTCACAATCATCCACACCATCAATCGATCCACCAGCAGCCTTTATTTGCTCTCTTTCTTTCTTAATATCGGAATCTAAAACAATATAATTACCAACTACTGCAGCAACTCCATCTACTTTTTTAGCATTTTTAGTTTTAACTGTGTCAACTTTTTTAACCACTTCCTGCGCTACTTCATCTTCAATGATTTCTTGTGCTGAAACGACGCCCATAAAAAAGAACGTCATGCTTAAAACCAATAAGTGTTTCAAATTATTTATAAATTTCAAATTGTTTATTTTTAATGGCATCTTTTGTGATATCTTTTTCTAACTCTTTGATTAATTCAAGCTTGCGTTTGTTAATCACTATTTGATCAATAGTTGGCTTAACATACTCTAACGGTGCGGTATTATTACGTAATAACACATCGTTAATTTGCATCAAATATACTCCTAATGAATCTTTGAGTTGTATAAAATTAGATTTTTTTAACAGTTCCTTTTTATTTTCAGAATTTACTGCTGGAATTTTATTAATGACCTGACTTAATTTTATCCAAATTGAATCATTTAATGAATACGATTTAAACTGTATTGATATAGAATCTAATAGAATTTTGTCTTGCTCATCATATCTTTGGAAACGCTCTTCTATGTCGTTATAATCGATAATATTTTCATCAACATGAATGTAACGAAACTTGATAAGTTCTTCATTTAACTTAAAAACTTCCTTATTACTCTTATAATAATTATCAGCTTCATCATATGTTACTATGGTATCTACGCTGCGTTTTACTAGCGCTTCAACATAGGCTTTTATATATAAATCATTTTTATATTGAAGGATAAGTTTATTAAAAGCATCCTGTTTTTTCTGACTTAGGTTTAACATTGCGCCGTCGACCAAAAGTTGTTGCGTTGCCCAACGGTTGATAAAATTATGAACAATTAAAGTGCTATCTGCTTTAGTCGCTCCTTCAGGGACTAAACCATCTATATCATCATAATATAAATAACTAGTATTAACACGTGCCAAAGCATCAATTTCTTCCGATTTATTAAAATAATCGCAAGAGACCATTAAACTCACTAATACTATGCAAATTACTATACGCACCTTTTTTATTTAAGTTCTTCTTTTACTTTTTTGAAAACAGCTTCATTTACAGTTATCTCGTATTTATCAGCTAATTCATCAACCCATTTCTCCTCTTTAAGGACCTGGTAATCGTTAACGACTTGCCCTTTAGCTTCATAAAAAGATTTTTGCTTTTTAGGGAAAACCTCTTTAACCTGAACAACTACATAAGCATCATTATGTTTGAATATTTTAGAAATACCTGTCTTAAACTCAAAACCCTTTGGAAGTCCTTGATGATCTGCTTCAAACTCCCCTGAAGTAAAGATAACTTCAATAGCATCTTTAGTATTAACTTCAGATTTTATACTTTCTAAATCTTGGTTTGCATCTAATAATTTAGATACTTTTTTTAGTGTTTTTTTCTTTGATGAGGTCGCAATCACCGCATCAATTCGTTCTGGAAAAAAATAATCTAACTTATTGATCTCATAGTGATTTTTAATGGCTACAGAATCGGTTTGAGCGGTATTCCAAATAGTATTTTCCATTAATTCAAACAGTAAAAGACCATCTCTATATTCATGCACTACCGAGGCATACTCCAAGTTTTCTGTTTCCAAATTTTCCTCTTGATAAGCTATTAAATCATTTTTAAGAAAAACTTGGTACTTTTCTTCTACCAAGGTTTTAATGGGCATTTGTTTTCTTGACTGACGTTGCGTAGCTATTAAATAATCACCAAAGTCTTGATAAGTAATTTTCTTATTACCAATAATAAGCATGGTTTTTCCAGAAATAAAATCAGTTGGCAGTTTCCATGAATTTTTAAAATAATCATTATTTAAAATAGACTCAAAATAGGATAATGATAATTGATCATCATTAATATTATATTTTGATTTCAAATTATCTACAAGTGCTTGATCAATTAATTTAGACCTAGAATCGCGTTGAACTTTAGTTATTAATTCAGGCTTCATAGTTTTAAAATCTGGGACAAGCTTAATATCTAAAAGCTTTACAATGTGCCATCCGAATTTCGTTTGAAATGGTTTAGAAATATCACCAACTTTCTCTAAACCGAAGGCTACATTTTCAAATGCTTCTGCACTTAACTGGCCTCTGCTAAATGCTCTAAGTTTACCACCTTTAGGTGCCGAATTTTTATCTTCTGAAAACTGTTTAGCTAGTGCTTCAAATGTTTCACCTTGATTTATTTTAGCGTAAATCTCATTAATTCTATTTTCTGCTTTTTTCACAATCGAATCATTAGCATCGCTTTTGGCTATAATCATGATATGTCCTACTTCACGCTCGCCTTCAGATTTTCTTTTGTCGATCACTGTCAAAATATGATATCCAAATCGCGTTCTAAACGGCATTGATATAGCTCCAACAGGTGTATTATAAGCAACCGACTCAAATTCGTAAACCATTTTGAAACCAGTAAAGTAGCCTAAAGTTTCCCCGTAAACTGTTTTACCATTGTGAACTTCTTTTCTAACCTTTTCGAATCCTTCATTTAAGGCTCTTTCTCGCAATTTTAATATTTGATTATAAGCAGCTAAGGTATCCTGCGGACTTGCATTTTCAGAAACTTTTACAAGAATATGATTTGCGTTTACATCGTTAGTCATACGCTCGTACCCTTCTTCAACTAAGGCATCTGTAACTTTCGAATCGGACAGGTAACTTTTAGCCAATTGCTTTTTATAACTTTCTAACTCTTTTTGGTAGCCCGGTTTTTTGTGAAACCCTAAACTTCTAGCTTCCTTAATTTTTAGCTTATAGCTTGTAAAAAGCTTTAAATATGCATCAACATCCTTTTGTGACTCATCTTGAACCAAATCTAAATTTTTTTGATAAACTCTAATAAATTCTGAAGCATAAACAGAATCGTTCCCTACGGTAAATAAAACAGCTTCTTTTGAAGATTGTGCAGCAGCACTAAAAACGACTATTAAAGAAAGAAATGTAAAAAAATGTTTGATTTTCATGAGGTCATAATATTTTAAAAAATACAAAAATAGCAATATAATCGTATCTCGCAAGTTGTTTTAAGAACGGTTGATAACATCTTATATTTCACTATGTTTTATAAATTCGAAGTCTAATATTTATGTACTTTTACACTTCAATTTAATAAAAAACACAAATGCGAAAACTCAAACTAATTTGGGACTTTCATGGACCACATGCCGAAAAAACAGCAGCGCACCATAACATTCACTTGAAAGATTATATTAAACTAGAAAATCTTGATATTTCAATTACTGGTGTTTCAAATCTTAGCGAAATGCACAGTATTGCCTTTTTGGTAGTCAATGAAAGTGAAATGAAACCTATTCGCGACGCCTTAAAACCACACCGCGGACAAGTTTATTCGGAGTCATAAAAAAACAAACTTAATTCACTTAGGGAACTGTCGTTTTATATTCCTAATAATATCTTCTAAACCGTTTAATTTTAATTCGTAAACTTGCTCTAACATCACACCTAATTTCCCCTTAGGAAAACCTTTACTGTGATACCACACGACATAATATTCTGGTAAATCGATTAAGAATCGGTCCTTATACTTACCAAAAGGCATTTTTGTATGCGCTAAGTCTATGAGAAATTGTTTATCTGGAAGCATCGTTTACAATTTGATATTTAAAATTAAAGAACTAATCTCCAACTTTAACAATCGTTAAGTTCTCATGCATTACTAGGTACGCCGAATCATTAAAATAACCGCCCATAGGTTTCTTTTTATAAGCAAATTTATTTTCAACATACTCGGTTAATGGTGCTTGAGTTGCAGAGGTATATAAGTCTGTAAACGATGCCAAACGCAGGCCTATATCCATAGTTAAGTCAAAACCTTTTACAGCTCTTTTATTTGGAATCGTTTTATACTGTTTCTTGTACGATTTCACAAAAGAGATGTCTTCAGTTTCATTATATTCCTTCGAACCTGTTACAAAGTGAAATCGTAATTTAGACAAATGTGTATTATTCACTTGATCTCCTTCAAAGGCCGAATTTAAATTGGTTGTCACCAAAACAATATCAACTGCTTCATGTTCTAACTCTGGGTTTGCTTTTCGAATTAAAGAAGCCAAAATACTTGTAATATTAGAAGCAAAACCTTCATTATTGGTTTCTAAAAACACATAGTTTTTTCCAGGTTTTAAACCTTTACTTACGGCTTCACGTGTGGCAAAAAACTCATCTTTTCCTTTTTTGTTTTTCCTAGAATGTACTTCACTCGCTCCAGGAAAATCTTGTTTTAGAGCATTAGCTTTAGCTGAATTTTTAGAATCGGAAATAATTAGCACATTATAATTTACCGTATCAGATTTTACAAAATTTACAATCTTCTTTTTTAATAATGCATCTGAAGGTCGCGACTGAAAAACATTGTCTCTTAATTTCAAATTCAAACCAATGGGTGAAACGACAGGAATATGATCTGCATTTAAATCTGCAGCCACTTTATCAAAACAAAGTGAAGTTAACGGTCCAATAACAGCATCGACATCATTAAAATTGTTCCCTTGAAGTATTTTAGAAACTTCACCTACAGAATTCTTTGTATCATAAACATCTACATTTAAAGAAATTCCAAGTTTTTTTAAGGAATCGATGGCTACTAAAACACCTGAATAAAATTCCAAGGAAGCATTTAAATAAGGGTCTTTACTAATACTCTTTTTGGTTCCAACAACGGAATCAAAATCCACACGATTTAATCGAAAAGGTAACATTACCGCTATATGCTTTGTATTGCGATTTGAAATACTATCGATTAGGTTAACTTTCTCGGCAACAGAACCACCAACAATGGGTTTAATATCTTCTGTAAAAGGGATTTTTAGAATCATACCCGATTTTAATCCAGTTTCAGATAAACCTGGATTAAGCGCTTCAATTTCAGCTTGCTCTAATTCCAATTTCAGCTTGAGCCTATAAAAGCCTTCTTTAGGTAAAACTTTATAATAACTGTATTGGTCATCAATTACTTTTTCTTCTGTAACATCAACATTGGGTACATTTAAAATTTGACCTTCATTTAAAACCTCACCCATATTTGGATTTAAAGTTTCCAGTTCTTTTAAAGTGATACCAAACTTATAAGCGACACGCCATTTTCCTTCTTTTGGTAAAACCGTATATGTTTTTGTTGGACTAACTTCTTCAATAACCTCGACTGTTTTATAAACAGGAATTTGAATTCTGTCACCTTTTCTTAAAGGACTTGAATAAAGTGAAGTATTATATTTTTTAATATCAGCTTCTTCAATTCCATACATTTTAGCCAAACTATACAATGTCTCCTTTCTCTTAACACGATGGGGTTTAAGTTTTTGAAACTCTCTAGTAATGGTTGTTGTTGTTTTAGGCTTTTCTGCTTTAGAAATAGGAATAATTAAAATCGTATTCGGTTTTAAACCCCTTTTAGCATCTGGATTTAACTTATAAATTTCAGCTACAGGCACGTAATAATGCTTCGCAAGACTTTCAACGGTTTCACCTTGTTTCACATTATGTGTGCTAAAATTTTGAGCTTTAACACAAGTAAAACTAAACACAAAAACCAGTACTAATAATATTCTATTCATAGTTTGTTATAATCTGCTGAGATAAATATAATAAAACGCTAATAAGTTCGCGGTATTACATTAATTTAAAATAAAAAAAGGATGCTAAAAACATCCTTTCTCAATTATCATATAGTATGCCAAAACCAAAATTATGTATTTAATACCATTTTAATCGTATAATGCCCGATTTTTAATTTGAATTATTTTTTGTTCAGATGAAATAAAAAATTCAAGCATAGCCTTAGCTACAGTTTTATTTTATATTGAAATATGGACGAAAAAGAAACAAATTACATTCGATATTATATGGTTAAAATGGTATAAACCTTAATCACAAAATTTAATGGTTTCAGCAATAAAATCTACTCCCACTCAATAGTTGCAGGTGGTTTAGAACTTATATCGTAAACAACTCTATTAACACCTTTTACTTTATTAATGATGTCATTTGAAGTTTTTTGTAGAAATTCATATGGTAAATTTACCCAATCGGCAGTCATACCATCTGTACTTTCAACGGCTCTAAGCGCTACACATTTTTCATAGGTACGCTCATCTCCCATAACACCAACGCTATTTACAGGAAGCAGCATGGCTCCGGCTTGCCAAACTTTATCGTAAAGTCCCCAAGATTTAAGTCCGTTAATAAAAATAGCGTCTACTTCTTGAAGGATACGCACTTTTTCGGCCGTAATATCTCCTAAAATACGAATACCTAAACCTGGACCAGGAAATGGATGACGACCGAGCAATTCAGGATCAATACCTAGAGTAGCACCAACACGTCTTACCTCATCTTTAAAAATCGCTCTTAAAGGTTCAACAATTTTAAGCTTCATAAAATCTGGTAAGCCACCTACATTATGATGACTTTTTATTGTTGCTGAAGGGCCTCCTGTTGCAGAAACACTTTCAATAACATCTGGATAAATGGTTCCTTGAGCTAACCATTTAACATCTTCTAATTTATGGGCTTCATCATCAAATACTTCAATAAAAGCATTTCCGATAGCCTTACGTTTTAATTCTGGATCTTCAAGTCCTTTTAAAGCTAGAAGAAAACGATCGGATGCATCAACACCTTTTACATTAAGTCCCATACCTTCGTATTGCTTTAAAACACTTTCAAATTCGTTTTTACGAAGTAACCCGTTATTTACGAAAATACAATATAGATTATCACCAATAGCTTTGTTTAAAAGCACAGCAGCTACGGTAGAATCTACACCTCCTGAAAGTCCTAAAACTACTTTATCACCACCAACTTTTGCCTGAATGGCTTCAACCGTTTCTTCAACAAAAGAATCAGGTGTCCAATCTTGCTGAAGTCCAGCGATACTCACTAAAAAGTTTTCTAATAATTGTTTCCCATCTGTCGAGTGATATACTTCTGGGTGAAATTGAATCGCGTAAGTTTCCTCACCATCAATTCTATAGGCTGCATTCTCTACATCGTGCGTACTTGCAATTAAAACACCATTTTCTGGTAGTTTTTTAATGGTATCACTGTGGCTCATCCAAACTTGGCTACCCGTATGAATATGCGCAAAAAACGGCTCGTTATTTTTGATAAACGATAAGTTAGCACGCCCATATTCTCTTGTGTTTGATGGTGCGACTTCCCCGCCTGAAAAATGTGCCAAATATTGTGCGCCATAACAAACAGCTAGCATTGGTTTAACACCTCTAATCTCTGATAACTCAGGATGTAAAGCATCTTCCCCTCTTACTGAATTTGGGCTACCTGAAAGAATCACAGCTTTGTATTCTTCTAAGTTGCTTGGAATTTTATTAAATGGATGTATTTCGGAGTAAATGTTGAGTTCTCTAACTCGACGAGCAATAAGCTGGGTGTATTGCGATCCGAAGTCTAAAATTAGTACCTTATCATGTTGCATGCGCAAAAATAGGAATTGATTTTTTATTGACGAATTACACGCCACTTTTTTTATACTTTTTTAGGACATTGTCTCTAAAATCATTCGAATATCTTCTTCTGTGGTATCTGGATTAATAAAACAAAATCGTGAAACGGTTTCAAAACGATCACCTGTTTTCCATTTTGTAGGGGTGACTAAAGCAAATCCAGATTCGTGATTCTCATAAGTCCAATGTGTATAATCTTCAGGTTTCCAACCAATGCGTCTGTACAATACGCAAGACAAACTAGGATCTCTAACCAATTCTACGTGCGGCATGTCTTTAATTAATCGTCCTGCAATTTGTGCCAATTCTATACCACGCTCAACAGCCTCCTTATATCTATCGGTACCATGCATGGCTAATGAAAACCATAAAGGCAAACCACGTACACGGCGAGTTAATTGAATTTGATAATCGGTTGGATTAAATCCGTGTGCCCCTTCATCTTTAAATATATCGAGGTAAGACCCTTCTTGGGAATGTGCTTTTTTAGCCAATTCTGGATTTTTATAAATGACCGCGCCACAATCGTAGGGTGAAAACATCCATTTATGTGGATCGATAGTAATACTATCTGCCTTCTCAATACCTTTAAACAAGTGTTTTACAGAATCTGCCATAAGTGCACCTCCACCATAAGCAGCATCCACATGAAACCATAAGTTCTCATGATTACAGATACTTGCAATGCCATCTAAATCATCAATAATTCCAGCATTTGTTGTGCCTCCTGTTCCAACTACAGCGAATAAACGTTGTCTTTCTTTAACCGATAAGGCATCAATTGATTCTTGAAGCGCGTCTTTTTCTAAACAATCTTCTGTATCTACGAGTACGACATCAATATCGGCCACTTTTGCCATCGCCTTTACTGAAGAATGTGCTCCAATAGAAGTGATTATAAGACCTTTTTCCGACTGATGTTTATCATCGCTACGCCTCCAATTTTCACGAGCTGCAACAATAGCCGAAAGGTTCGCCGCCGTGCCTCCACTTGTAAAAACCCCAAATGCACCTTCTGGCAATCCCGTTAAAGACACCATCCATCGCATGGCTTCATTCTCGCAAAAGATACCACCGGCTCCTTCCATCCAATATGCCCCATGTATACTTGAGGCCGAAGTTATTAAATCGAACATAATCGCAGCCCGAGTTGGTGCTGCTGGCACAAAAGCTAAATTTCTTGGGTGATCTACAGGCACATTAGCTTTTGCCAAATGCTTACGCCATAATTTAAATGCATATTCACCACCTATACCTTTCTCAGTAACCGTTTCACCAACCAAGGCTTTTAATTCTTCAGCTTTCTTTGGTTTACCTATGGTGGTGGTTGTAGAAGACACACGGTCGATAACATATTTCATGGTATCCATAGTCATTTCCACTAAATCAAAATCAATTTTATGCATTTAAGTTGTATTTAAATATCAATTTCAAAATTACGCTTATCATTAGAAACCATGAAATTTTAAAAGCAATTAAATTGAAAAGCGTCACCATAACACCATATAAGAATTTCTTTTTAGTGGAGGAGTCCTGGGAATTCTATAGTTAATCGTTCAAGACCACACCATATTATACTATAAAGTGATAATCGAAAACTCACCACTTAAAGGCTTTAAACTTTCAATCAAACTAGGAATTAGCATGTCACCATATTCCATATAAAACTGTGAAAAATTAGTGTTTCGCTCTTGCAAGCTTTTATTGGGAAATAATTCATTCTGAATATCCGTCATACGTAAAACCTGATCAGATAATTTTCGTTTTTGAGCATTGAGCAAGCGTTTTTCTAAATACTCTAAACCCTTTATTTGTTTAACTTCTTGAGCTTTCACTGCGCCTAAAAACGATTTATCCGTTTGTTCTGCCAGCGTATACATGTCTTTAAATTGCTCTTGAAGGTGTTTTTTCTGTTTTGAAAAATCAATATCTATATTAGAAATCGCTCTAACTTTTTTATTGATGAAGGTACTCTGCTTCAAAAATAAATTTTCAGTTGAAATGTCTAAATTCTCTAACTTTTTTAGCTGATTTTCAGTCTGAATTAATACCGAATTCCGCAATAACAACATTGGGAAAGGCACGTTTACTTCATTGAAAAAATCTTTTAACTGAAACCAATACGCCAACTCACCTCCACCACCTATATAACATAAGTTTGGTAAAATTACCTCTTGATATAACGGACGCATAATCACATTTGGCGAAAAACGTTCGGGGTGTTTATTCAAATATTCTGTTAGTTCATTCTTGTTCCAAGAGATTTCTGTGTTTAACACTTTGTAAACCTCATCTTCAAAAACAATACGTTCTCGTAAGTCTTTTTCAATGTAAAACAAGTTAATTTCTCTAGGATTTACTTGAATTTTATATACCTCGGAAACTTCCGAAAGCGCGTTATTCGTTTTCGAAACCGCTTTAAACGATACTTGATGAAGTAATTCCTTTTCCATAAAAGGCACAAAGGTCTTTTTCAAACTAGCATCGTTTGCATCAACAATTACCAAACCGTAATCTTGAAATAAGGTATTGGCTAAAAAACGTGTCGCATCAGCCAAATTATCGTGATTTAAATACGCTTTTTCAAAAAGCTGTATTATGGTTTTAGCATGATTAGTTTGTCCAAGTTCTTCAGAAAACACGTTCAAAACCGCATTTAAACCTTCAGTAGATAATTCACCAACAGCTCCCGCTGCTTCACGATTCCATTGTACTTTTTTTCCGTTGAAATTAAAATAATTGATTTCCTCAAAGTCATGATCTTCCGTAGCCATCCAGTACACAGGTACAAAATTATTTTCAGGATATTTCAGCTTTAATTCTTTTGAAAGATTTATGGCCGAAACAATTTTATATAAAAAATAAAGTGGTCCTGTAAATAAGTTAAGCTGATGTCCTGTGGTTACAGTGAATGTATTTTCAGATTTTAATAATTCAATATGACTTAAAGTTAATTCTGAAGTTTCAACATTTTGATATTGTTTTTTTAAGGCTGAAACTAAAGTAATTCTTGATTCTAATTTAAACGACGCACGTTTCTCTTCTATTTGGGCTTGAAAATTATCAGCACTTGGAAACCTATTATAAAAGGATTTCAATTCTGGTTTCTCAGCCAAATAATCACAAATTAATGTTGAAAAATAGCCTGTTTTATTAAAAGGAAGGGTTTTGTGCTGCATATGCCACTTAAAAATCACGTAAATATACTGTTATTCTATTTTAGCAAATCTAAAAATTAAGTTAAGATGTTTTTTGGTGCGTTTACATGTAATCCATATTCCCTTAACATAAAGTCCGTTTTCAAAAGCTAGATTAATCTACACATAACTTTATTAACTTTTAACTAACCCTAAGTTAACTATTCTACATCAATCAGTTAACAAGTATACCAAACGCTCATAATAAATTTGACCCTAACATAAACCAAACAATTTACCATTATTTATTATGAAAAAATTATCCAAACTTTTATTACTAGTATTACTTGTTACCGTATCCAGTACGGCAATCGTGGCTTGCTCTGCCGAAGACGGTAAAGACGGCATCGACGGTGTTAATGGAGAAGATGGCGTTGACGGTGAAGACGGAGAGGACGGCGAAGATTTAACGAATGCCGAGTTAATTCCGCTTGAAGCATCAAAAACACCAAACTTATTTAAAGTAGATCCTGCTTTCTCCTCTATTGCGGTAACAACACTTTTATCTTCTGAAGATGTTTTAGAAAGTTCTCCTGATTTCGTTTATGGTTCTTTAGCCGATGGTGCTGGACTTTTAGCCGAAGACGATGGTACTTTCACTTTAATTAATAATATTGAAGGTGATTATTCTATCGCTAGAATAAAATTAAACGAAGATTTAAAACCGATGCATGGAGAGTATATTTTAAATGCTTTCGCTACTGCTTATACGGCACAGTGCTCAGGGTCTATGATTACACCTAAAGAACATGGTTTCGGACCATTATACCTTTCTGGCGGTGAATGGGGTGGTTCTTCAAAAGGGGTATTTGCTACAAACCCGTACAAATCTGTGGATAATGCAGATACAGCTATCATGCTTCCTAAATTAGGACAATGGTCTACTGAAAATGCTGTAGTTATTGGAAAAGATGCTTATGATGATGCTACTGTAGCTTTTATTGGTGATGACCATTCAGACAACACCGTGCCTTCTGGACAATTAGGAATGTATGTTGGAAGTCGTGGAAACTTTGACGATGGTAAACTTTACGGATTAAAAGTAACTACAGCTGGTATTGATTTTGAAATGGACATGACTGAAGGTGTAGAATATGATGCTGAGTTTGTTGAATTAACAGAAACTCAAATCGATTTATTAGATGCTGAAGCTAAAGCTAAAGGTGTTATGGGATTCTCTAGATTAGAGGATATTGACTGGAGAAGAGGTTCTGCTGAAAACCAAAGAGAAATCTATTTCTGTGTAACCGGAAGAGATAGAGCTGACCTAGTAGGTAAAGGTTCTTTATTAGGACGTATCTATAAAGTAGTTTTAAACGATAAAGATCCTGAAGGTCCTGCAAAAATTACTTGTGTATTAGACGGTGATATTGTTGGTGGAAAAGCTGATGGTTTCCACTCACCTGACAACATTTTAGTAACAGAAAACTACGCATACATTCAAGAAGATCCAAACGGTTATGCTTACTTAAACTCAAACATTACAGGCTATGCTAAAATGTATCAATATGATTTAAACACTGGAGCATTTAAAACAGTTTTAGAATGTGACCAAGATAAGGCTGCTGGATTAGGTTACGGAACCACATCAAAAATGTGGGAAATCACAGGAATGATTGATGTTACTGAAGAAGTTAACAACGGTGAAAACACCTTTATCATCATCACTCAAAACCACGGTTGGGTTCCTGCAGACGGTTCTTCTTTTACAGACCCAAAAGCAAACTCATCAGACAGTGCTAATAAAGAAGGCTCTACCTTATTTAAAATCACAGGATTAGACAGATAAAAACAACATGAATACATACTTACTTACAGTAAGAGCAAAGGCATATACGTTTGGTATATGTCTTTTGCTTTTATCAGCTTTAGGGTGTAAAAACGACACCACAACACCAACACCTTTGGCTGTTGACACACAGATTGAAGAAAATTACCTAAATCAATTAAGCCTGAGCATCGCCTATCTAGATACTTTAAACGCCTCCCAAAACACGGCAGACAAAATAAACAGTTACAAAAAGGCGCGAAAGCATTTTAAACTGGCGGAACCTATTTTGGCTTACATTGACCAAAACAATTACAAATCTTTAAACGCCCCAAACATTTTACAGATTCAAGAAGAAGATCCTACCGATATTAAAATCATGAACCCCTTTGGGTTTCAAGTTATTGAAGAATTACTTCATGAAACACCTATAGACACGGCTATAATCACTGAAACCGTTAACAAAACCAATAGTCGACTCCAATTAATAAAACAAAACACGCACATAGACTTTAAAGATTACCACCTCATTTGGCTTTTACGCAATCAAATGGTACGTATTGCAACCACAGGTATTACTGGTTTTGATTCGCCAGTGTTAGCCCAATCTTTAGAAGAAAGTCAATTCACTTACACCACTTTAGAATCTATTTTGAAGATTAACGAATCTAAATTTACTTCTAAAAAGCTGTATCAAGAGCTTTTAAAATCCATTGAACAAGCGAAACACGCTTTAGATGCCGATTTTGATACTTTTGATCGTTATGCCTTCATCAAAAATCATATTCACCAGCAACTGAAGCTTTTAGTGGATACCCAAAATGATTGGAAGGTCAAGTTTCCGTTCAACTTGGCTTTATCAAACAACTTAACCTCGCTTTTTACTGAAGAAACTTTGAACATGGATTTCTTCACCGATTATAAAAGTGATACGACCAATCTTACTCAAAAAGTAGCCTTCGGAAAGCGTTTATTCAATGACACAAACCTCTCCAAGGAAAATAATATGGCTTGTGCTACCTGTCATATTTCTGAAAAAGCTTTCACCGATGGCCGTGTGACTTTTGATGACAGACAAAAAAGAAACACCCCAACCCTAACCTATGTCTCTAATCAACAATTATACTTTACTGATGCCCGTGTGGGGAGTCTGGAAGGACAAATAGTAGGTGTGGTTAATAACCATGATGAGTTCAATATGTCTATGGACTCCATTATTGCGAGAGTAAAAAAGGATAAAATACATAAGCATGATTTAGATTCCTTATACCAAAATAAACGTGAAGATTTTAATATCCGTCATGCCATAGCCTCTTACATTAGAACCCTTAATTCTTTCGATTCTAAATTTGACAAAAACATAAATAATTTAGAAAATACGCTTAGCGCGGAAGAAAAACTAGGTTTTAACCTCTTTATGGGGAAAGCCGCTTGTGCGACTTGTCACTTCCCGCCTATGTTTAACGGTACGGTACCACCAAACTTCACAGATACCGAATTAGAAATTATTGGAGTTCCTGAAACCAAAGAAAACAAAGCACTTGATGACGATTTAGGAAGATTTGACCTCTTTAAAACCAAAGAACGTTTTGGAGCTTTTAAAACACCAACCGTACGAAATATTGAACTTACAGCGCCTTATATGCATAATGGTGTTTACACCACTTTAGAAGAGGTTGTTGAATTTTATAATGAAGGTGGCGGAAATGGCTTTGGTTTTGATTTGGAACATCAAACCTTGCCTTTTGATAATTTAGAATTAACTGAAAAAGAACAAGTGGCTTTAATTGCTTTTATGAAAAGCCTTACAGATCAATCTAAAACCGAATTCATTCAATAATTAAAACCACTGAAAACTAGTATTTCACCTTGATTTTTCGTATATTTTAGAACCATCTTAAACTATAATAACATGAAAAAACAATCACTAATACGCACATTATCTGTGTTCGTCCTATTTTTTATTGGGACGAACACCTTTACTGCGCAAGAAAAAACCACAGCACTTTTCCAAGAAATTGAAGGAAAAGTTGTAGACGCCGAATCAAATAATGATTTAGTTTTTGCAGACATCGTCCTAGACCATTCAAACATTAGTACAGTAACTAATAGTGATGGGTATTTTGCTTTAAAAATACCTGAAGACCACATAAACGGAACCATAACAATATCTTACCTTGGTTATGAAAAAATTGAGATTCCTGTTAAAGAATTTGAAGCTCATAAAAAAATTCGGTTAAGCCCTGTGACTACGGCTTTAGAAGAGGTTAGCATTGTTACAACTCCAAAAAATGCAGAAGCCATAGTTCGTGAGTGTTTAAGCAAAAAGAGCAGTCTTTACAATAATGAAAACACTTTAATGACTGCTTTCTATCGTGAAACCATAAAAAAGAAAAGAAAAAATGCTTCCCTATCTGAAGCTGTCGTTAAAATTCACAAACAACCTTATGATAATGTAAGAAGTGATTATATCGAGTTAGTAAAGGCAAGAAAAACCACCGATTATAAAAAATTAGACACCTTAGCTTTAAAATTACAAGGAGGGCCGTTTAGTAATTTGTATACCGATATGATTAAATATCCAGAGTATATATTTAATGAACAGTCTCTTCCAAAATATAACTTCAGTTTTGATAGTGCCACCAAAATTAATGACCGTTTAATTTATGTAATCAATTTTAAGCAAAAGGAAACATTAAACACGCCGTTATATTACGGTAAATTGTTTATAGACGCAGAAACCCTAGCTTTAACAAATGCGGTTTACAGTTTAAATGTATCCAACAGAACACTATCTAGTGAATACTTTGTTCGTAAAAAACCTCGACGCGCTGAAGTTTACCCTACTGAAACTGCCTATCGTGTAAATTACAGAACTAAAAATGGTAAATGGCATTATGCTTATAGCAATATCTCTTTAACTTTTAAGGTGAATTGGGAAGGCAAACTTTTTAACAGTACCTATACCTTAAATAGTGAAATGGCCGTGACCGATTGGGAAATTAATGAAAATAAACTGACTAAAAATAGACGTCAAGTTTTAAGACCAACTACCATTTTAACTGAAAAAGCTTCAGGGTTTTCAGACCCTCGATTTTGGGGTGCTTATAATATAATTGAACCTGAAAAATCCATTCAATCGGCGATTAAGAAGATTCAAAAACAGTTGAAGCGTACTTAAAATAGTGCTTCTGAAGACACCATTCACAACGACATTCAATAAAAAACCACCTAGCATTTAGGTGGTTTTTTTATGGCTTTTATTCTATTGACGACACGAGCGTGACGCTTGCGATAGCGTGGGATTTCTCATTTATTGCTTACTCTAGTAGGCACGGACTAAAAGTCCGCGCTATCGACGTTTCTTTTTATTGTAGTCTGCGCCATCGGGGTTCTATCTCGATACGTTTACTATACATCACAAATGACCTCAGACCTAATAGCGCTTAAAAAAAATCAAGAATTGACAATAACAAAAAACACCTATTAACCCATTAAATAATTCATTTTTAAAGAGACAAAGAAAGTAATTTATCATCTAAATTTTGTAAACCTTCTTCTTTTTCCTTCAGACTTCGTTTAATTTTTTTTATCCTAGCCTCTCTTTGTACTTGATCAATCTCTAAAGGCTCTAATTCCTTTTTCAGATCGGTTATTATTAGTTTTAATTCTACCTGTTTCCTCTTTAATTCCTGCTTTATATATTCATCTAAGTCATCAATATTCATAATATTATTTAATTCTTTAACTACAAAGTCTAAATCACATCTCACAGAAGTATATTCACACTCATACTCACTATCAGAAGATATAATATAAAGATATCCACTACATGAGTATCCCCAGCCCCCGTGTGTAACTAATTTTATTCTATTATCTAAAAAATAAAATGAATTACTTATACCTATATACCGCGCAAAATGAATTTCAGTACATTTTTCTAATAAACCTTCTTTCCATTTTTCTAATTTTTTAATTGCGTTCTTCTTCTCTTTCTTGTCATTATAACTTAAAGTTTTACTTTTTTGAATCGCTATAAATCTACCTTCACTAAAATGTACAGCTTTAAAATTCCTTGATACATTCTTCATTATGTTATTATTTATCGTTTATAATCTACCTTAATAAGGTTTGAACTTCCAAATTAATTTGCGCATTTAAAAATACCGGACAAAGTAGAAGGAATACTGTTTTATACATTGGTTTTTATTTTTGTTATAGAGGTCAGTAGTTAGTTGCTTATAAATTCAGATTGATAAATCTTATCGGCCTCCACCATTTTAACAATAAGATTATTGAATATAGTTGATTTACTTTGAGATCTATTAATTCTAAAACAAAATTCATTAAAATACCTATCTAAATTGTGATCGCTAACCCAAGAATATGTGGTTCTAATCCATGATTTTACTTGATGAATCATAGTATGCAAAGCTTTAAAATTTAACCCTTTATTACTTTCAATTTGAGTTATGTTATAAGCTTTAGAAATTGGTTTATAGCCTCTCCATAAATCAGTAGTTACTTGAGCTTCCCTGTTTATGTGATTGATAAAAATGTATTGTAGTGATTGCGCCGAAAAGTCGTCTATCTTCATAGCATACATGCGTTTTACTTTACCATCATCTGTAAGCTGGACTGCGGTTATAGCCTTTTTCTTCTTACTATTATAACTCCTCCCAACTTTTTCTTGTTCTTTTCCTCCTAGAACAAATTCGTCTACATGAACATTGCCATCCATTGGATTATTACCGCTAGAAGACATAGCTTCTCTCACTTTTAACATAAATAAACGTGCTGTTTTTTCGGTAACTCCATAACGAACACCCATATAACTAGCAGATAGGCTTTTGGTAGTGGTTGACATTTCAAAATAGATAAAAAAAGCTTTTCTTATTCCAAATTTAACTTTGTGAAATAAGGTGTTAGCTGTAGCTGATTCTGTATGTCTACAAATATTGCATTGTCGGCCAAAATTCTTGAGTGATTGATAGGCGGTATGATTACATTTTAAGCATTTATAAGCCGTTTTTGACTTTAAAAAAGCTAAATATTCCTTGCAATCTTCGTCTGTTTTAAACCGATCAGAGAACTCTAGAAGGTTTTGACCTTTAAATATATCCATAATTTGTACTATTATAAGGTCTTAAGATACGCAATTATATACTGACCTCTATAAATGGTTAATCAAAATGGAAAAATGCAACATAAAGTAAGATAGAATAATGTAAGAAGTTAAAATCACACCATATTGGTCGTCAATAAATTTTATCTTTCTAAAATCTATTTTACAAAATAAAATTAACATCCAGCTTCCTATCAAAAAATTAGAAATATAGGATAATTTATACTTGTAGAATAATAGAAAAGTTCCTGATAATATAACTAATAACAATATTATTTGAAATAAGTTTAAATTCATAATAATTATTTTATGGTTATTTTAAAAACTTCTGTAATAATAAGACCTGTTTCGATATTAATCTCTATATTTTATAATTTAACAAAATTCCTTTATAGATTTCTACAAGTTTAATTTTTATCGTATCTATAATCTCTCGATGAAGCTTTCCTTCCATTTTTGAGATTTCTATTTATTAAGTTTATACCAATTACTTTAGACTTTTCAATTAACGTATTTAAAGTCGACTCACACCCGGCTAGGCGAGCGTCTCGCTCGTGCCCGTTACAACATTCCTGAATGTATATTTGCGTTATCAATTTTCAACCCAGTTTCATCTTCTGCATAATTTCTTGCGCTGCTATATTTCCAGTCTTCTGGTTTTGTTACAAAACCTTGTTCCACGGGGTTATTGTGAATATAATCTATCTTTTGTTTAATTACTTTACTGTTACATAATAATCCTGATCTCGGTTTAACAACTGACTATCAGCGCAACTAAAACAAAACTAAAAACTTAATTTTTCAACTTCAAATATACAAGTATCGGTTCATGATCGGACAACTGTAAATTAAAATTTTCATGAGCAATGACTTCAAAGTTAGTATCAGGAAGTACATAATCCAATCGCATAGGATAACCTAATAAATTATAAGTTTCACCAAAACCAGAGCCTGCTTCTAAGAACGAATCTAGCCTGTCTTTGCTTATAGTCTTATAGGTTTTAGAAAAAGGCGTCGCATTAAAATCACCGCATATTATACTTCTGCCTTTAAATTCTTTAACACCTTCTAATAGTAACTCGGTTTGAGCGCTTTTCATTTTCTGACCTTTATCTATTTTAGGATATACAGTTTTTAAACCCGTCTCTGTAAAAAACTCAGAGTTGACTTCAACACTAAAGGATTGTAAATGGACATTGTATATTCTTATGATTTCATGCTCAATTTGCACATCGGCATACATGGCATTATTTGCCGTATTTGGAAAATCCACATACCCTTTATTTACAATTGGGTATTTGGATAAAATTAATTGTAATGACTTAGAAACCCCTTTTCTTTGTCCAATAAATGCGTAAGGATAATTTTTAAATGATTCAAATTTAGTTCTCCAAAACTCCTGAAAAACCAAAATATCAGCATCTTGATTTTCTACAAAATTTTTCATTTTATCGATTCTTTCCAAACGATTAAATCTATCGGTAGTATGCCCTGCACCACCTCCACCTCTTACATTAAAGGTTAAAACAGACAAGGAGTCTGGGGGGGTATCAACTTTCTTTCCCAAACTGAATTTGAAAAAAAACACATGAGACAAACCATAAATTACTAATGCTAGAAGCAATAAAATGGCCTGCTTGCGTTTACGAAATGCTAAATAAATGAACACAACCGCATTCAAAACAACTATAAGCGGAAGCCCAACCGATAAAATTAAGGAGAGTACGTTTTCGAAATAAAGCGTTATAATACAGCTTAGCACTAAAATAAGCGGAATTAAAAAGTATAGTAAACGACTTATTGCTAAGTAAACTATTTTAAAAAAATTCAAAAGGGATGCATTGTTTTAAAACAAAGTAGTCTGCGATTTATCATCATCAGATTTACCATCTGGAGACACTTCTGTTTCATCAATCACTTCTACATCATCTGCATGAACTTCATCAGGAGATTCATAAGGCAAAGGATCTAATAAGTTGACTTGGTTTACCTTATCTTTTGTCAATTGATTACCTAAAGCACTTATACCTTTAACAGCAATAAACTCTTCCAAATTAAGCTCCAAATTATCTTTACGATCTTTTCCACGTTCTTTGGCAAAAACCACTTCGGCCATAGGACGCCAATCGGTAGAAACTATTTCTAATTGTGAATTCGGATCTTCAGGAATAAAAGTTTCCTCTTTGCCTTCATTTTCAATTAAAAAACGTTTAACGTAATACAATTCTTTTTCACCATTAAAATAAACCACAGAAATTGGTTTTTTAGGCTGCCATTTTTCCATAACAATCATATCGTTATCAAAATGCATGGTCACCTCTGGTGTTACGGTTTTGAGTGTACCCGATTGTGAAATGATGAGTAATTTATCTTCACCTCTAAATTCACCAATGAGTTCGCCACGGCCATCAACATTTAATCGTTGTACCGTATCATCGAACCAAATTTTACGAGGTTTTAAGGTTGAAACCCCTTTTTCTTTAAGTTCTACACGCTTTACAGGGTATTTAGTAACTAAATTCCCTTTGGAAACTCTACCTTTTATAAGAATATCGGCAAAATCTATATCCCATTTAAGCTTTTTAATACTACCTGCTTGGCGCAATGAAATAGAAACGACTTCAGCTTCTCCATTAGGATTTGCTGAAAAATATAAACCAACAGAACCTTTAGTGCCGTTTGTTAGATCGTATTCTCTATCTCGTGTCACACTAGTCACAGCAAAACGTTTGATGTATGAAGGACCGCCTTTACCATCACGATAAATGAAGTTATAAATGGTGCGCTTATCTTTTTTCTTGAATACGGCAACATGAATAATGTCTTTACCAATAAAGGTTTTGCTATCAACTTTGGTTACCATCATTTTACCTTCTTTGGTAAAAACAATAATATCATCAATGTCACTACAGTCACCAACGTATTCATCACGTCTAAGCGATGTACCTATAAAACCTTCAGTTCTATTTACGTAAAGCTTCGTGTTACGAATCACTACTTTAGTGGCGTCGACATCATCAAAAACTCTTATTTCGGTCTTACGCTCCCTACCTTCTCCGTATTCTTTTTTAAGTCTGGTGAAATAGGCAATCGCATAATCGATTAGGTTTGCGAGGTGATGTTTGATTTCAGCAATCTGATCTTCTAAAGCATCAATTTTCTGCTGTGCTTTATCGATATCAAATTTTGAAATACGTTTAATTCGAATCTCTGTTAAACGTACAATATCTTCTTCGGTAACGGTTCGTTTTAAATGCTTGATGTGTGGTTGTAGTCCTTTATCGATAGCACTAATAACACCTTCCCAAGTTTCTTCTTCCTCAATATCACGGTAAATTCTATTTTCAATAAAAATACGTTCTAAGGAAGCAAAATGCCACTGTTCTTCAAATTCACCCAGTTTAATTTCAAGCTCTTGCTTTAATAGCTGAACCGTATTATCTGTAGAACGGCGAAGCATTTCAGTAACACCAACAAATAAAGGCTTGTTATCTTCAATAACACAACCCAAGGGCGAAATAGACGACTCACAGCTTGTAAAAGCATATAAGGCATCAATAGTTTTATCAGGAGATAGTCCAGTTGGTAGATGAATTAAGATTTCAACTTCGGCAGCTGTATTATCTTCAATTTTCTTGACTTTAATCTTACCTTTATCGTTCGCCTTTAATATTGAATCAATTAACGACGAGGTTGTTGTACTAAAAGGTAATTCGGTAATCACCAAGGTATTTTTATCGAGTTGAGAAATTTTAGCACGAACACGTACTTTCCCTCCTCTTAAACCATCATTATAATTTGAAAAATCTGCAATTCCCGCAGTAGGGAAATCGGGTAATATGGTAAAACGTTTGCCTTGTAAATGTTTTATTGAAGCCTCTATAAGTTCAATAAAATTATGTGGTAATATTTTTGTTGAAAGTCCAACGGCAATACCTTCGCCGCCTTGAGCCAACAACAACGGAAACATAACCGGTAAGTTTACGGGCTCTTTTCTTCGTCCGTCGTAACTGGCTTGCCATTCGGTAATTTTTGGATTAAAAACCACATCAAGACCGAATTTAGAAATACGAGCTTCAATATAACGTGAAGCAGCGGCTCTGTCTCCTGTTAAAATATTTCCCCAGTTACCTTGGGTATCAATTAATAAATCTTTCTGCCCAATTTGAACCATGGCATCCGCGATACTGGCATCACCGTGAGGGTGATACTGCATGGTATGACCAACAATATTAGCTACTTTGTTGTAACGCCCATCATCCAAATCTTTCATAGAATGCATGATGCGGCGTTGTACGGGTTTAAAACCGTCTTCGATAGCAGGAACGGCACGTTCTAAAATAACGTAAGAAGCATAATCTAAAAACCAATCTTTATACATTCCCGTTATGCGGGTAATGGTTTCTTGAGGTTCGTCTTGTTCGTTAATTAAATCGTCTCCGTTTTCAATCATTAATTACTTTTTAACTGGTTTTGGTCTGCCATTAAGCATTACTCTTCCACGCGCATGCAATCTAGTTACTTGATCTTTAGCTGGGTGTACATGTAAATACTCGTATGAACGTACTACTTCTAATTCTTCTTTCTTTGCGTATAACATCTTAGTTAAGTTTTACTCCCACTAAAGTAGGATGTTTTTCAAATAAATTTATCTTTTTTTAACGCTACAAAGTTACGTTTTCAGATAAATTTCTTAACTATTTTTAACTAAAATTTATTACCAAATTACACCTTATTTTAAATCTAAAAACAGGCATGAAAATCAGATCACTTTTACTCGATGATATCTAATTCTACTTTTAGATTGTCGATGATAAATTCTTGTCTTGAGGGTGTGTTTTTACCCATATAAAATGCTAACAAATCTTCAATAGACATGTTATGATCTAACATTATTGGATCCAAACGAATGTCTTCACCAATAAAATGCTTAAACTCATCTGGAGAGATTTCACCAAGCCCTTTAAATCGCGTGATTTCTGGTTTTGGCTTTAGCTTTTCAATCGCGTTTCTTCTTTCTTCTTCTGAATAACAATAAATAGTTTCCTTTTTATTTCTAACACGGAATAATGGCGTTTGTAAAATATACAAATGCCCTTCCTTGATTACTTCTGGAAAAAACTGAAGAAAAAAAGTGATTAATAACAAACGAATATGCATACCATCAACATCGGCATCGGTAGCAATCACGACGTTATTATAACGTAAATCTTCTAAAGATTCCTCAATATTTAAAGCGGCTTGAAGTAAATTAAATTCTTCATTTTCGTAAACAATTTTTTTCGTTAAACCATAACAGTTTAATGGTTTCCCTTTTAAACTAAAAACGGCTTGAGTATTTACATCTCGTGATTTAGTAATACTACCCGAAGCCGAATCTCCCTCTGTGATAAACAAAGTCGTTTCTAGGTTTCTTTCGTTTTTAGTATCTCCAAAATGCACACGACAATCTCGCAATTTTTTATTGTGAAGACTTGCTTTTTTAGCACGGTCTTTCGCTAATTTTCTAATACCCGAAAGCTCTTTTCTTTCACGTTCGGCTTGAAGTATTTTGCGCTGAATTTTTTCAGCAGTATCTTGATTTTTATGTAAATAATTATCTAAATAACGTTTTACAAAGTCGTTAATATAGGTTCTAACCGTTGGCAGTTCACCGCCCATATCGGTTGACCCTAATTTTGTTTTCGTCTGACTTTCGAATACAGGTTCCATCACTTTTATAGCGATAGCACTTACCACAGATTTTCTAATATCTGAAGCATCGTAGTTTTTGCCATAAAACTCTCTTATGGTTTTTACTATAGACTCTCTAAAAGCGTTTAAGTGCGTTCCTCCCTGTGTTGTATTTTGACCGTTAACAAAAGAATGGTATTCTTCGCTGTATTGGGTTTTACTATGTGTTATGGCGATTTCAATATCGTCACCTCTTAAGTGAATTATAGGATACAAACGATCGGATTCATTAATATTTTCACTTAATAAATCCTTTAACCCGTTTTCACTATAATATTTCTCGCCGTTAAAAACTATGGTTAAACCCGGATTCAGGTACACATAGTTTTTAAGCATTTTCACGATATATTCACTTCTAAATTTATAGTTTTTGAAAATGAGCTCATCAGGAATAAATGATACTTTGGTACCTTTTCTTCGGGAGGTTTCTTCTAAAAACTCTTCATTTGTGAGGTTACCTTGCTCAAATTCCGCGGAAGCGCTCTTACTATCACGCGTTGATTCTACTCTAAAAAATGAAGATAAAGCATTTACTGCTTTGGTACCTACCCCATTTAAACCAACAGATTTCTTGAAGGCTTTAGAGTCGTACTTTCCACCGGTGTTCATTTTGGAAACCACATCTACTACTTTTCCTAAAGGTATACCACGCCCGTAATCGCGAACCGTTACTTTGGCACCTTGAATAGAAATTTCGATGGTTTTCCCGGCTCCCATAACATATTCGTCAATGGAGTTATCTAGAACTTCTTTAAGTAGAATATAAATACCATCGTCTGGAGAAGACCCGTCACCAAGTTTTCCAATATACATTCCTGGACGCATACGGATATGTTCTTTCCAGTCTAATGAACGAATATTGTCTTCGGTGTAGTTAGAGTTTTCAGCCATTAATAAGAGATGTGGTTAAGATAGAACGCTAATATAGCACAACCAAGTAAAAAATGAAATAGCAGAGTCACAAAGTAATTAACAATAATTATTTATTCATTGTTGAGAACCCAATTAAGCCTGCTTTTCTTTTTTAAGTGACACCACCAAAATACCAACAATCACCACTAAAGCTCCAAAAAACTGTAATCCCGTTAAAACTTCATTCAAAAAAATAGAAGCCAAAATTATCGTCGAAATAGGCCCGATTCCTGCTACAATAGCAAAATTCGAGGAGCTAATCATTTTAATTGATGTCGACACCAAAAAAGAAGGGATTACTGTAGCGAACACCGCTATAATAAAACCTAAAGCATAAACTTGCCATGAAAAACTAAACAAATCCACATCGCTCACGATACTATAATGAATAAACACACTCACACAGGATACGATCATGGCGTATGCTGTAAATTTTACTACACCAAATTTTGGGATTAACCAACCGGTACCAACCAAATACGTTGCATAGGTAATTGCACTTAATAACACAAAAGCACCACCTAAAAAGCTATCACTGCCGGATATAGCGACTTCATCCCAAAAAGCAATAACAACACCTATATAGGTTAAAGCAATGGCTGATGTTTGTATTTTGGTTATTGGTCGTTTTAAAAACACGCGATTTAAAATTAAAACGATAGTTGGATATAAAAATAAAATGATGCGCTCTAAACTGGCCTTGATGTATTTAAGTCCAACAAAGTCAAAATAACTCGCCAAGTAATAACCCACGACTCCAAAAAAGATCAACCATATATAATCGCTTTTGGCAATATCGACTTCGTTTTTTTTCTTGCTATAAATGAAAGCTATAACCACATAAATTGGAAACGAAAATAGCATACGTAACAACAAAATACTGATGGGATCAATATTATAATTGTAAGCTAACTTCACCATAACGGCTTTTGATGAAAAAAGCACCACGCCTAAAACACCAATAATCACACCGTACCAAAATTGTTTTGTATTTGTTTCCATGAAGCTAAAATAAGTATGAGCTTTCGCACAAATATTTAAAAAAATCAAATGATACGATGTTCAGAAGTAAAAAAAGTAACTTAAATTTTATTTAGGTAAAATAAGCAGACTTAGTGAAAACCTTAAAGCGGCTCATTTATCTTAAAAGAAATAAAAGAACCTTAGTTATTAATCAAATATCGGTAAAAAATAATGCGATATCTCTAGCACTAGTGTTGATTAATTAAATATAAACCCAAGCATATTTAAAACACATCCAGTACCTATGAGACATCGCATTCGAGCAAAAGTAATTTGTAATTTATTCTATAACACTCGTTTTTTTGATTCTTTTTTTAATTGTCTGTAAACTGAAATAAAATTATATTGATTTTGTCATTTAGTAGAAGGATACAACTGAAGAATCATTCTAGTTTTGGTGAGATTACTCGTGACCTGGTAATGACAATACAAAACAAGTATTCAAATTAAACTTTATTTTTTATTTTACTAAGACCTTCTTTTCAAAGTTACTTTTAGAGGCTTCACAAAGAGAACATTCATAAGTTGCTGGCAAGTCTTCAAATGACGTATTTGGTGCAATATCTTGAGTGATATCGCCGTAAACCTCATTATAAACCGTTAAACAATCTGAACATTGATATACCTCTTCTTCGGAAGTTTCTTTCTTTATCACTTCAACTTCTTCCTCATCACGTTCGGTTCCTAATTGTTCAAAATACAACTGACTTAATTCCATTAACAAGCCTGGTAATTCCACCTTATCCACATCTTGAACATGCATGATATATTTCCGTGTATTCGGGTCGAAATTTTTGGCATATAATAGATTATAAGTATCTCTTATTTTAAAATCCCCCTTAAGATCGGGCTGTTTATTTTTTTCAATTACGATTGAAGTGAAATTATAAGTATCACTTTCGTAACTTGTAATACCGAAGGTTAAACCATAGGTACTAATGTCATTCTGATCGAAATTAGTTACCAAATACTTTTTAAGATTTAAAGCATCAGGATCGTTCACCGGTAAGTGCCAGTTCATTTCCAACATAGAGTGACGTACGTTAATACCGTATTTTCCTAGAAATTTCTCCCATTGTAACTTCGATTTCTGAGGAATTCCTTTAACTATAAAAGACTTCCAAGGCGTTATAGAAATTTTACCAATTTTATTTTCTGAACACAATTCACACATCGCTTTCAGAAATTTTAAATCGTAACGGTTATTTCTCCAATACAAACCTAACCAATAACGGTCTGTACCAATTCTGTTCATACCCTCATAATAAGGGAAAGGATAAAAAGGTACTTCCAAGCTTTTATCAACCGTTCTGTTGTTGGTATCAACCGCATCGCTAACCAATTCAAAAACTGTTTCTATTGTTTCTGGCTCTTCTTGCAAAATGTTTTCGATAGCAATTTCTATCTTGTCCATATCCCAGCTATAAATTAGCGCCGGATACATAAGTGTTTTTTTCCAACCTGGAAGTCTAACGTACAAATACCAATAATCTTCGTGTTCTGAGGCGATAAAATTCACATTCCCTGTAAATAAAGGTACCAACCGTTGTTTTGGGTCTGTGATATTTACTCTTAATTTTAACTTGTGCTTAAACTGCTCCAAAATGTACAAATAGCGGTCACTTGTTAACCAGGACGTACTTGGCAAAATTTCAGCAGAAACATAAGACGATGCGATATTTTGAATACCGTCACGTTTAGGTTTTATAAATTGTATTTTATTAAATTGATCAAACTTGCTTTCATCAATTTGTTCTGGAAAAATAATATCTTGTCGAGAACCGAATGAAATCGCATCTAAACCTAAGCTTTCAGCTGCTTCACAAATGTATTTTAACTCTCCTGGAGACAACACACCTCCGTTAATTTTAATTCTATATGGCTCGTCCATTATGCTAATACTTTTGAATTTTGAAGTATTTCTCTAACTTCAGTTTTACAACTACCACAACCTAATCCTGCGCCTGTTTTATTACATAATTCTGTAAAATCATCACATCCTTTTGCTATAGCTTCTTCAATATTTCCTGCACCAACTTGACTACAAGAACAGACTAATTTACCTAATACAGGTGCGTCGTTTGAGGAACCTCTAAGCAATGTATTTCGCTTATCGGCCATTTCAATCTTACTTTCAATCATGGTTTTAAATTCGGCAAATTCATTTTTATCACCCATTAAAACCGCACCAACTAACAGGTCGTCTTTTACAATACACTTTTTGTAATAACGTTTCTTAAGATCGGTAAATATAATTTCTTCGTAGCTATCGTCATTTTCAGGCACATCAATATCACCGATACTACAAAGGTTTAAGTCGTTGAATTTTAAAATATTCATTAGTACAGAACCATCATAAGCACAACTAATATCACCTGCGATAAAATTGGCTAAAATATTTGCTTGTTCTTCAGCAGCCGACGTAATTCCGAATAACTTGTTATTGTATTCTGCAATTTCACCAATGGCAAAAATATCTTTATGAGAAGATTCTAAATGCTGATTAACCTTAACGCCTCGACTACAAGAAATTCCATTTGCTCTGGCAATATCTACGTTTGGAATAGTTCCAATGGCATAAACAATCGCATTGGCCGTAATACACTTACCACTTTTAAGAGTGATATTTAATTCACCTGTATCTTCATCATCAAACACAGTACTTACCTCGTTATCGAAATAAATTTGAATACCACGTTCTTGAACATCTAAGGCTAATAACTTACTGGACACTTTATCTAGTTGACGCTCCATTAAACGTGAGGCACGTTGAATAATAGTGATTTTAGCATTTTTATGCTTCATTGCAGCGGCTAACTCCAATCCTAATAGTCCACCACCAACAATAACAACATGCTGTTCCTCTGGTGGTAAATTTGTAGCATCTAAGTAAGACTTAAAACTATCGGCATCACTTTTATTACGCATAGTAAAACGTCCAGGTAAATCGATTTGAACATCTTTAGGAATAAAAGGTCTACTACCAGTTGCTAAAATAAGCTTATCGAATGTATGCTCGTCATTATTACTATCGGTAACTTTCTTGCTTTCCTTATCAATTTTTAAAATTGAACGTTCTGGATGCAAATGGATATTTAATTTACCTAATTCCTTTTCTTTAATTTTAAGAAGTTGTTCCCAAGATAATTCTTCGGTGACATATTCGGGTAATAAAACCCTATTGTAAAATAAGTTTGGCTCTTTAGAAAATACGTGAATTTCATCAATCTCGTTGTATTCTCTATAATTTTGAACAAATCGGAATGCAGCTGCTCCCGCACCTACAATAACAATTTTCTCAACGGGTTTATTATATTTTGAAACAGCTACTCGTGTGAATTTAAAATCTGGTTCTTTAGATGTTGGATCAACATGTGTATTCGTTAAATTGTTTGCTCTATTTAAGTCGCTCTGTAATTGCTTACCCCAGTGCATTGGCAAGAACACCACACCTTTTTTAATGGTATCTGTAATTTTTGCACGCACCCTAACCATGCCGTTTTCACCAGAAATCTCGGTAATATCGCCATCTTTAATTTTGTTTAAAAAGGCGTCTACAGGGTTAATTTCTAAAACAGGTGTTGGGTAATGTGTTTTTAAACGCGATACTTTCCCCGTTTTTGTCATCGTGTGCCATTGGTCACGAACACGTCCTGTTGTTAAAATAAGTGGATAATCATCATTTGGTTGTACCGATGTATTTTCTATGGTACTTGGTAAGTTAAATTGTGCCTTTTGCGTTGGTGTATAAAACTTTTTATCTTCAAATAACCTAGGTGTTCCTGGGTGTCTGTATTCTGGAACTGGCCATTGAAAAGTACCTTCATTTTTTAAACGGTCGTAGTTTAAGAAAGATACATCAATATTTGTTCCTTTGGTCATGGAAGCGTATTCATCATAAACTTCACTAGCATTGCTAAAGTTAAACCCTCTGAAGCCCATGCGTTGTGCAAAATCACAAAATATTTCAACATCTGGTCTTGCTTCTCCAGGAGCATCGATTTCTTTAGGCAGGTATGAGATTCGTCTTTCAGAATTCGTCATGGTACCTTCTTTTTCCAGCCATCCTGCTGCAGGAAGTACTAAATCGGCAAAATCTACGGTATCTGACTTATGAGATATATCTTGAACCACTACAAACTTAGCGTTTTTCATGGCACGTTCTATACGATTTGAATTTGGTAAACTCACTAAGGGATTTGTACAAGCAATCCAAACCGCTTTAAGCTTTCCACTTTCAAGAGCATCAAACATTTCGGTTGCTGTTAGCCCTGGTTTCGGGTTGATTTTATCAACACCCCAGAACTGCGCTACTTCACGACGGTGCTCTTCATTCATTAAATCTTTATGTACCGCTAATAGATTAGCCATACCCCCTACTTCACGTCCGCCCATCGCATTTGGCTGACCAGTAAGAGAAAAAGGACCAGCACCTGGTTTCCCAACTTGTCCTGTAATAAGTGATAAGTTTAAAAGCGAAACATTTTTATCGGTACCCACCACACTTTGGTTAAGTCCCATGGCCCACATAGAAATAAATCCTTTTGAAAGCCCTATATATTTTGCTGCTTTTCTAATATCGTCTTCAGATACACCACATAATTTTGAGGCTTTTCTTAAAGAGGTTTGAAAAATCAAGTCCTTGTAACCATCAAATCCGTCGGTATGGTCTTTTATAAATTTTTCATCTATAAGTCCGCTTTTATACAAACATCTCCCAATGGCATTATACAAAATAACATCGGTACCCGGAAGTAATTGTAAATGCAGATCGGCAAAGTTTGCCGAATCTGTTTTTCTAGGATCTACAACTATTATTTTTACATCTGGGTTCTCTTCTTTACGCTTTTCAATACGTCTAAAAAGAATCGGATGACACCATGCCGGATTGGCTCCAGATATTAAAAAAGTATCTGCCAATTCAATATCTGCATAAGAAATAGGCACACTATCTTCCCCAAATGTTTTCTTATAACCAACAACGGCAGAACTCATACAAAGTCGCGAGTTGGTATCTATATTATTGGTTCCTAAAAAACCTTTTGTTAGCTTGTTTGCTATATAATATTCTTCGGTTAAACTCTGTCCAGACACATAAAAAGCGACGCTATCTGGCCCATGCTTTTTTATGATGGATTTAAAAACACTCGCAGCACGATCTAAGGCATCGTCCCAACTTACACGTTCTCTAGGGTGAGAGCGACTCCATCGCATTTCTGGATATAAAATCCTATCGGAGGTATCGTTAGCCACATAATGCAGGTTCATACCTTTTGAACACAACATACCTCGGTTTACAGGGTGATCCTTATCTCCTTCAACAATAACCTTGTCATTACTGTCTTTTTTAACAATAATTCCGCAGCCTACACCACAATATGAACACGTTGTTTTAACTTCGTTTTTAATCATTCAGACAAAGATTTTATACTAAATAATACATTTTAATCTCAGAAAACAAATACTGCATTCATTATTCTGAAAAACCATAAAATGGACGCTATATACTTTTAAATTAATAAAAAATAGGCCATCTTGTTTCGCTTTTTTAGTTAGCCATTAGCGAATTTAAAGAGAACTCCATTTGAATTCTTTTTGACTGTAACTTAACTTCCTTAAACAAGGAAGCGTTAAATAAAAACTACCGCAGTCACAACCACTATGGC
This sequence comes from Pseudotamlana agarivorans, assembly GCF_018860245.1. Lineage (GTDB taxonomy): Bacteria > Bacteroidota > Bacteroidia > Flavobacteriales > Flavobacteriaceae > Pseudotamlana > Pseudotamlana agarivorans_A. The sequence goes on along the minus strand of NZ_JAHKPD010000018.1, from coordinate 343,490 downwards.
TCCAATTATAAAAACCATTAGACACTGCGGTAGCTAAACTGCAATAATGCAGCTATACTTTACATAAACAAACCTATAATTATTATAACCAATACTACATTACAACAACTTTCGGTAATACTTTTATGTTTTTAAAAAGAACAGATATCACTTATTTTAAAGCACTTAACACTCAAAATGTACTTTATTTTTATGAAATTACTTTATTCTTGATCTGTGTAAAATTAAGTATAAATACTTAATTTAAAGATTCACAATTAAGTAATATTAAATAATTACTAGATTAACAATTAATGATTAGCCATTTTAAATATTCATTAATAAACAAGGCTTCCTTAATGATTTAATTACAAAAAATGAATTTCATTAATCACAAGAACCATAAGCCTTATTAATAAGGACTAACCATTCTCATTTTCAAACTTATTCACTAACTGAGGGGTCGCTTTATCTGCCATTTTCTGAATCACACGATGCATCCAAATTAAACAAACCGCAGATAATACTAACATTAATATCCAACAGCTAGACCAAAGTCCAGTACCTTCTAATAAGTATCCAAAAATTATAGGACAAAAGAAACCTCCTAAACCACCAAGTACACCTACCATACCTCCAACAACACCAACTTCCTCAGGGAAATAATCTGGAATATGCTTATAGACCGCTGCCTTACCAATACCCCAAATAGACCCTATTATAATCGCAACAATAGCGAAGATCCATAAGTTGGCTTGAAAGAAAATATGCGTATTTCCTTTAGCGATTAATTGCTTCTTTTTAACAACATCTCCTTTTTCAACAAGCACTTCTTGCCATGATTCTTTCTTTGGAAAAATATGAAATCCTTCATCGACGTTTGCTAGTTTATCAGTTTTAGCTTTAACTGCATATTTCACACCTTCTACTTCTATATAATCAGAAGTCACATTAGTTACAGTTCCCGATGCCTTAGCCATAATTCCTTTACCTGCAGAATAAATATCCATTTTAGGTATAATTAGGATAGCACTAAAAATTAATGAAGACCCTAACACCCAATACATCACTTTTCTTGCACCAACTTTATCAGATAACCAACCTCCAAAGGCTCGAATAATACCAGAAGGCAAACTAAAACAAGAGGCTAATATACCGGCTGTCACCAAATCTAACGCATAAACATTCGTGTAGTAAGGCACTAACCAACCAGCGAATGCTACGAAACAACCGAATACTAAAAAGTAATATAATCCAAATCGCCACACTCTAATACTCTTAAGAGGCACCATCATCGCTTTAATTGTTTTCGAGCTTGAAGCTGGTTTTTTATTTTTAGTTGTTAGAAAAAACACCACGGCCATAAGAACTAAAACTCCAGCGTATATTTTTGGCATATCTCTCCATCCGTCTAAATTTGTTTTATTATCCGTTAAGAAATTTAAAAGTTTAGGACCTACTAATGTGGTTATGGCCGCACCAGCATTACCAGCACCAAATATCCCTAAAGCCACACCTTGTTTTTCTTTAGGAAACCAAATTGAAGAAAAAGCAATTCCAACTGCAAAACTAGCTCCAGCGATTCCAAAACCTAAACTACAAAGTGCAAAAGACCAAAAATCATTTGCATAAGACAATAAGTACATAGGAACAGCACACAATAACAATAACCCCGTAAATACAGGCTTACCACCTAATTTATCGGTTAATACACCTGCAGGTAATCTAAAAATAGCCCCCGTTAATACCGGAATACCTATTAACCAACCTATCTCCACAGCGCTCCAAGAAAAAACTTGATTATCAACTAAAAAAGTAACTAATATCCCGTTTAACAGCCATGCTGCAAAACAGAACGTAAATGCTAACGTATTAATAAACAGTATTTTATTTGCTCCTTGTGTTGTATTCATTACAATTTTATTTAAAATTTAACGCACAGATTATATGCTTTATTACACAGCGAAATTAAGTATAAATACTTAATTTTTGATTCAAAAACTACGTAATCAAATAAAATTATGAGTTTAACAATTATAGAAACAAGATTTTGAAGAATTATTAAAAGGACTCACTAATTCTTATATTTTTTAATAGAAAAGCTAATTTAGATAGCTAAAGGCGAACTTGCAAAACAATAAACAATAGAAATTATACTGTTTTCCAGCACAAATAAATTAATGGTTTCTACTTTTCTAACGGCACGCCACTTTCATAATAGGTTGTGTTTAAAATATTTCCATCCTCATCATATTCATACCACTTACCTTCTTTTTTGCCATTTTTATAACTTCCTTCTTCCCTTAAAACACCAGTTTCATAATAGTAGTCTTTAAATTTACCATCACCTGAATTTCCAAATGTTGTTTTGTATAATACATCGCCTTTGGTGCTGTACACGGTATATTCACCAATAAGTAAGCCTTTATTATAATTTATGCTTTTTACAAGTTTGTTGTTATAGGTGGTTTTCCATAAGCCGTTTTTATGACATAACCTTAAATACCCAGTTGCAATATACCCGGTATGTGTACCTATAGAGAAATCGGACTTAGCTCTTATTATATCATTTGTTTGGTTTTCTTTAGAATTTGATTTTCTTACTTTATAATAAATCGCATAAAAATTATCACTAATTTCTAAATCTTTATATGTATAACACTCTACCCCCTTAATGATTTCTGAATCTAAGTAAAGTGAATTAATAAAAATCGGCGGTGCTTGAATGTTTTTGTTTTGCCCTAGAAGACTAAAACTTAACAACAAAAAACTTAAGAGTATATATGTATTTCTCATTTATTATAGAATTTTAATACATCTTCTTGTAGACTCTTCCATTGAAACTTCCAAAAAGATTTTCTTTTATTATTATAGTCCATAAAATTATCAGTTTCAGCCTGTTTAAATTTATACAGGTTTCTATTTAGTGTATATAAAGCCGAATTGATAACTCTCATTTCATCACTATAGGGCACCCAAAGCTTTCTAATTTCTTCCTTAGTATACCCCCCTGTTTTAATTATTTTATCAAAATAACCGTCAATTTCTGCTTTTCTATAATTATAAGAAATAACCTCCTCTGCTGTCAAATCCTCATCTTCTCTAAAAGAATGCTCTAACCCTGCAACATAAGCAATTTCATGGGCGAAAGATTCTTTATTCCAAAGGTTTGTTTCAAAGATGGCTAGATTTTTTGAATCAATATCTCCCAAGTTCCCATAACCTCCAGCTCCTGTACTATTATCCTTTTTAACATTTTTTAATGGTGAAAGAAATACTGTAATCCCTCTGTTTTTAAATGCTTTTGGATGTTGCTTTTTAAATTCAACCTCAAACTTATCTAATAAATTTCCTTTAAAAGCACACCCCTCATCAACAATAAGGTCGTCAGCAATCCATTTTTCTTCATCTATAATTACATCATAAACCTGACCAATATGACATTGTAATAAAGCTTGGTTTAAGGATTGTTCGTTTAAATATTTCTGTAAATTTTGTAAATCACCATTTATATCTTTGCTCTTATCTCCAAAACCTTGTGAGTGGTCCATCATATTTTCAATGATTTGCTTGTCTCTTTCAGAAGAAACACCTCTTAATATACGAACAGGGGTAATATTAAAGTACAACTGTTCATGATTAGCATTTTTAAACACATTTAACTTTCCGACTTCATTATTATCTTTATCTAATAATGAAATGACTACATCATTGCTTAACGGTGTTTCACAGACTACGGTTATTTCCTTACAATTAGCTTCAGATATTTTCAATTCGTTAGGCACAAATTTAATCCCGCTTTTTGGAGGTAGTTTTATAATGTCTGTATCTTTTAAACTGCCTTCTATTTCTGTAATTACCAAATTTAGCTTTACATTTTCTTGATTAGGAAACATACTTAACCATGGCACAAAGTAATCTTGGTCATGAATTTTGGTTGGCGTGTATTCTTTTTTTAGTTTTTCATAATTTTCAGATATCTCTTCATATTCGTCTCGCATCCAATCGAAACCAATCTCACCTTTATAAGTATCTAATCGTTCAAATTTTGCTATAAACTTCAGAGCTAATTCGTCTTCAACTTCTTCTGTTTCTTCTCGTGTAATTAAATTAACATCCTCGCTTGGAAAAGTAGTTCTCCAATTGGCGGCGTATTCCGTTAGAGTTTGAGGGTCTTTAACACCAGCTGCAGTAATTTCAAGAGTTTCACTCATCGGCTCACTCCCTATTGATGAAAAGTTGTTTTTCCAATTTACAAGGTGGCAATCGTAGAAGTTAATTTTACGTGTTTTACCTCCTAGGATTACAGGATAAATATGCACTTCAATTTGTTTGGCTTGATTGGGAGCAATAGCCCAATCGGTTAAGTCTAAATCTTTTCTAGATTCAATAACTAGTTGAAGGCCGGTAAACACTGGTTTTTGAGAAGGTCTCCCATTATAATCGGCTTCTTGCCTAAAACCAAAATTAAACCACAAAAGATTTACTTCCTGTCTGTCTATTATTAATTTTGCATTTACCATTATTGCTTTTGCATTTATTAAAGGACTTGTGTCATTTTACCTTGTTGAATACAAGATCGATGATTTGTATAATATTTCTTTCAAATATAAGATAATTACCACAAGATTGACAGGGTTTTTGAATTTCTATCTCCTTGCCTGAATCTGGATGTTTGTCTTACGAAATATTAGTAAAACACTTAACTAACATAAATAATTTAGAAAAGAAACCCTTATTGGAAATAAGGATTAAGGATGGTGTTTTCTACTATTTAGCTCCCTGTTTACCGCAAATAATATCATGAAACAAGCAAGTGAAATAGCTCCAAAATCTATTCATTTTTTTGGTAACTGCACACAAGAATTTAGGGTGTGTATTTGGTAAGAATAAAATAAGTACAAAGTTTTAATAAGTACTTAACAGAAAAAATTAATTAAGAATTAACAGCCTAAGCCAAATCAAACGCTTTAGCCTTATTGCTCAGTTCCATTAAGTTTTTAACTTCTAATTTTTTCATAAGATTAAAACGATGTACTTCAGCAGTACGTTTACTTATTTGAAGTTCTTCAGCAATATCTTTATTGTTTTTAAGCTGTAATACTAAGTTAAGTATTTGCTTTTCACGCTTAGTCAATTTAAAGGGGTCTTTTTTAACCTGCTTTTCTTCAGCAACAGCGGTATTAGTATTGCCGTTTACAAAATTATTCATGATGATTGCAGAAACGTCTCCCGTAAAATATTTCCCACCAGCAGCGACATTATTCAGTGCTTTTAAAAACTCTTCCTTACTGGCTCCTTTTAACAAATATCCATCAGCACCAGCTTGTATGGCTTTAAGCACATATTCCTCTGAATCGTGCATAGACAGTACTAATGTTCGAACATCGGAGTAGGTTTTATTTATCTCCCCTACCACTTCAATACCATTCATTTCTGGCATTCTAATGTCCACAATTAAGACGTGTGGCTTGTTTTCAGCGATAATCTCTAACGCTTCTTTTCCATTGGAAGCCTCAGCAATAACTTTTACCCCCGATTGATCTTCTAAAAGGGCTCTAATCCCATCTCTAACTAAAACATGGTCGTCTGCAAGCACAACATTAATAATATCCATAAATTCCATTTATAAGTACAAAAATAACAAAATTAAGTATAAATACGTATTTTATTCTTTTAGCGCAGTCACTTGAATTTCAATTTTCATTTTATCATTTGCTAAGCCAGCAGAAAACATAGTAGCCGCGGGCTTAATTTCACTAAAATATTCTTTTAAAACCGGCCAACAGTCTTTAAATTGATTGGCATGAGGTAAAATATAAGTCACTCTTACCACATCATTCAAACTAGAGTCCACTTGCTCTAACACCTTTATTATATTAACAAAACATTGTTTAGTTTGTTCTACAATATCATCACTAATACACATGGTATCATAATCGTATCCAGTAGTTCCAGAAACAAAAATCCAATTCCCTTTAACAACAGCTCTTGAATACCCAATTTGATCTTCAAAATCTGAACCCGAACTTACATTTTTTCTTGCCATAAAAACGTATTAAAACCTTAATCCTGCATATCCTTTATTGGAATATTTAAAGTAACACGAGTCCCTTTTCCTATTTCAGAATTTAAAAAGAAACGGCCGTCAATATACTTAATACGCTCCTTCATGAAAGTCATCCCCATACCGCCATCGCCATTTTTCACATTCTTGACATTCTTAGGGTCGAAACCTTTACCATTATCATCAATAACAATACTTAAAATATTTTCACTATGCGATAACGCTACTAATATGTGAGAGGTATCAGCATATTTAATGGCATTATTAATGGCTTCTTGAGTGATGCGATAAATATTAATTTCAACTAAAGAATCTAATCGCTGATTAAAATCTGTTTTATTAAAAAGCATAATTTCCTTCCCTGTAAGTTTAGCCAATTCTTGGGTTAATTTTGCAATAGCAGGCACAATACCATGATCGGTTAATTCTGGTGGCGCTAAATTAAAAGTAGCCGTTCTAATCCCTTTTATAATATCGCTAGCAAGCACTTTTAAGTTTTCAATTTTAGAAGTAGCTTTTTCAATATTACTCGTATCGATACTTTCTAAATTGTATTTTAACCCTGTAAGCATTTGTCCGATACCATCATGCACATCTTTAGCAATTCTATTTTGCTCCTTTTCTTGGTTTTCAATAATTTTACTAGAAATGATCTTTTGCTGATTCATTTTCTCCTCAAAACTCGCTGTTGTCAGTCTATCAATCTCTAATTGTGCTGCTTTTCTATCAGTAATTTCTGAAGCGATAATAAGTAGTTCCGATCGGTCTTCGGTTGGACTATAAGGTATAATTGCCATTTCCAGCCATACATCCTTACCTTCCTTTGTACTCGCTTTCACCTCACCTTGCCAGCCTGTTTTCTTATATTTTGTTATCAGTTCCTCTATGATAACTTGCTCCGTCTCCTCTTGTGATAAAACTGTCCAAAACAAACCTATATCGGTCATTTTCGAATACTTAAAAAGGCGTGAGAATTTATTTCCCATATGTACAATGTACCCGTTTGGCAAAATTCGAGCAAACAGCAGAGTATCGTCCATAGCCCGGCTAAGCGCACGTAATTCTTTTATAGATTTTTCTTTAGCAGAACTAAGTTCATCGGCATCAAAAGCCATTTGCTTAGCGCGTTTTTCAGCATATAATAATTCCGAAAGGGTTGATCTCACCGATTTTGCTGCAGGCCAAAAAATAAACAAAAACTCTCCTAGCAAAATAATTAAGGTCAAGCCAGTGAGCCACATTTCTAAATGCCTTAACCAATCTACTTTTTTGTCTGCTTCTAGATCATATTGATTTACAATATCATCCATCATCAATAAAAAATCGCTCTCATTTTCTCTGACCACCTTAACTTCTGAAGCAAAACTTGAAATAGGCGACTTTGGATCCTCTTCTATTTTAGAAACAATAAATTTAGAAGCGAAACTAATTTTATCAAATATTGGGTTTAAAATCGAAAACCTGGCGCGAATTTCTTCAGTATTTTTATCGGGAAGCCCTAAGCTGTCGCTACCATTTTGAAGGGCATAGTGAGACAGTTTCCAAAGGTCAAGTGTTTCTTTAATTTTATTCTTAATTAACACCCTTGTTTCTAAGCTATTTTCTGAAGATAAAGAAACGACGTTTTTTGTTAGCTTCTGACTAAGCATACGTTGTCTTCCTGCCACATTTATAACAGAAGAATCCGTTTCCTGATCGGAAAGATGGTTACGAATAAGCATTTGGCTAACAATTACAGAAACCGCAATTGTACTTAATGCAATAATATAAAGCCGGCTTAATTTATCAAACGTTCTTTGGTCTAATGAATTTCCGTGCTTTGTCATATATTACATCATTATGAGATTGCTTTTTTAACGAGTGCTAAACTTTTTTCCGAATAAGGCAATTGTAAGGCAGCCTTATGTCCGTTTTCAGACATCTTAACCCAAGTTTTCTTAAGAATGTCTATAATTTTTTCATCGTCATGCTTAGCGGCGAATTCATCGAAATAGTAATCTAAAAACACTAAACAAATCGTGTCTTCTAGAATTTGAGTTTCTTCATTCTTTTTAATGAGTTTTTTGTTAACTAACAATGAAACTCGATCTATAAACTGCCGATCGAAACCTACTTGTTCCAAGATTTCAGCAGTTATTTCCGCATGCATTTTTTTTAATGTTTCACGCCACTTTAAATACCCTACTCGATCCATAGGATACTCGTCTCTTGCAATTTTCCAACGGCAAATGTGTTGTGCACGTGCTGCGATTTGAAGGGCTTTAGACGCATCAGGACAAAACTGTAATAACTTCCTAGTCATACGTTGTGAATACAACAATTCCTTAGGATATTCCATTCCAGCTACCTGGTATGTATTCGTATCTTCTGCGTTTTTTTTATCTATTAAAGCTATAGCTGTTTCAAATCTTGTAGGCTTCATATGTACTTTATATTACTTTTCATTATTCTGAAAAGCCAATATACACATTTTCTCCTTCAATTTTAACAGGGTAAGTTGCAATAGCATCTAAATCGCCATTTAAATTTTCACCATTTTCTAATGAAAAAGTTTTTTTATGAAGCGGACAAGCAACTTTAGGAGTTCCCTTATCATCACCAATCATTCCTCTACTTAACACCATTTCCATTTTATGCGGACAAACATTTTGACAAGCGTACCATGTATTTGTTCTTGCAAAATTAAAAACAGCGATTTGCTTATTTTTATATTTAACACAAGCGCCACCGTCTTTTGCAAAATCATCAACTGAAGCTGCTTTAAACCAAACTTTTACATCTTCTAATTTGGTTGTCTTATATGTATCTAGAATTGCTTCCATTTTTTAATTTTTTAGGCTATTAATTAATTCCACTGTTCTGGCATTTTTTGATCCCTCATAGGAACAAAAACTAAGTTATCATCTTCTTCTTCACTATTAACAAAGTGACTAAAACGTTTCATAGCTTCAGGATCATTAACTGCTTGTGTCCATTCACATTCGAATTTATTCACTAAAGTTTGCATTTCTTGATCTAAATCGGCAACAATACCCAATTTATCATCAATAATAACTTCTCTTAAGTAATCGATACCACCTTCTAATCTTTCTTGCCATGCAGCAGTACGTTGTAATGGTTTTGCTGTACGCATGTAGAACATTAAATATCTATCTATATATTTAATTACAGTTTCATTATCTATCTGCTCGGCAAATAACTCGGCGTGACGTGGAGTAGCACCACCGTTTCCACCTAGGTATAAGTTCCAACCACCTTCAACAGCAATTAAACCAAAATCCTTTCCGCGCGCTTCTGCACATTCGCGAATACATCCTGAAACACCACCTTTAATTTTGTGTGGCGCACGTATACCTCTATATCTGTTTTCTAATTCTATACCGAAACTCACACTTTCGTCCATTCCGTAACGACACCATGTAGAACCTACACAGGTTTTCACCGTTCTTAAAGACTTACCATAAGCATGACCACTTTCAAAACCGTGATCTATTAATTCTTTCCAAATAATTGGCAATTGACTTAAAGTTGCACCAAATAAATCGATACGCACACCACCAGTTACTTTGGTATATAGATCATACTTCTTAGCAATTTGACCAAGTGCAATTAATTTATCTGGCGTAATTTCACCTCCTGGAACACGAGGTACAATAGAATAGGTTCCGTTTCTTTGGATGTTTGCCATGAACCTGTCATTAGAATCTTGAATCGCATACTCCTTATTTGCTGTATCTGCATTAATACTAGCAAGTAATGATGCCACTAAAGGCTTACACAATTCACAGCCATGCCCTCCAGTTCCATGACTATCCAATACTTCATTAAACGTGGTATACCCCTTTACTTGAATAATTTTATATAAATCTTGTCTGCTTAATTCAAAGTGCTCACAAACACCTTCTTTAACCTCAATACCTAAAGATTTAAGCGTGGCGTTGGTTAAATCGGCAACCATTGGTTTACAACCTCCACAACCTGTCCCTGCTTTTGTACAACTTACAACACCACCAACATCGGTAGCCTGACCGTCTTCAATAACACCACAAATTTGTCCTTTAGTCACACTTTCACAAGAACATATTTGGGCTTCGTCAGGTAAATCCATAACATCACCAAATGAAGCTCCTCCGTCACCTGCAGGTAAAATTAATTGCGCTGGATCTTCAGGAATTTTCATTCCGTTTAAGTAAATCTGATGCAACATGCTATAATCAGACGCATCTCCTACAAGAATACCCCCTAACAATGATTTACCATCAAGACTTACATTAATTCTTTTATATAAATGCTGTGTTTTATTTTCAAAAATAATCGAATGCCCTTTAGAAGCTGGCATAAAAGGCTCTCCAAAACTTGCTACATCTACACCAATTAACTTTAATTTGGTAGACATATCAATCTCGTCTGGCATCAGGCTATCTGCCATACCTACAATTTGATCTGCAGCTACACCAGCCATATCATAACCGGGTGCCACTAAACCATATATCATTTGATTATATAATGCAATTTCTCCAATGGCAAAAATATTTTCGTCTGAAGTCTGCATTCTATTGTCTACTACAATACCACCACGAACACCCATCTCTAAGCCGCAAGATTTTCCTAGCTCGTCTCTTGGACGAATTCCCGCAGAAATAATCAACATTTCTACATCTAGCACATCGTCTTCTCCAAACTCCATCCCAGTAATCGCTTTATCACCCAAAATTTGGTTTGTAGCCTTACTTAAATGAATATTTAATCCTATAGACTCTAGTTTTAATTGCAATACTTGACTACTTCTTGAGTCCAATTGTCTTGGCATTAACTTACCAGCAAACTCCACAATATGAGGTTCTAACCCCATATCCATTACAGCCTTACCTGCTTCTAACCCTAATAAACCACCTCCTAAAACAGCTGCCTTAGCATTTGGGTTAGTTTCTTTAAGCTTAGCCGCATAAGCCAACATACCTTCTAAATCCTCAATCGTTCTATATACAAAAACACCCTCTTTTTCAACACCTTTAATTGGAGGCACAAAAGCAGAAGACCCTGTAGCTAAAACTAAATAATCATACGAAAAGTCACGATTCTTAATCGTAGTTATTGTTTTACCTTCTTTATCTATATCGGTAACAAGTTCACCTGTAACTAACTCTATTCCGTTTTCTTCATACCATGCTCTCGGGGCCATTTCTAACGCTTTAGCATCTTGATTTTCAAAAAACTCACTTAAATGAACTCGATCGTAGGCCGGTCTTGGCTCTTCACCAAAAACAGTGATTTTAAAATCTTTAGCTTCGGATTTTGCTACAAATTTTTCACAAAATTTATAACCAACCATTCCGTTTCCAACAACAATAATATGTTTCATAATTACGTATTTGAAAACAAAACTAAGTATTTATACTTATTTTTGGACGTATTTTTTTTAGAAATTTTAGTGGAACTGCAATTATTACCGATTTCTCAAATAGAATTGAGATATATTGCTTTTTAGAAAAATTAATCGTTCAGATTTGATAAAACCTTAAACAATCTCTATTGTGATAGGAATGCTCTTGGATGCGGGTGTTTTGGCTGTGTGCGCAAAACTAGCCAAAGGTACTAAAACATTTGTTTCTGGGAAATATGTAGCGCAACAATTTTTAGGAATGTCGTAACCAACCACTTTAAAATTATTTGCATTTCTTAAGACGCCTTTAAATTCTGATTTCAAATTTACCAACTGTTGTTCCACTAAACCACGTAATTTCATATCCTCACGATTCATAAAAACAACCCGTCTTCCATTAAAAACGCCACGATAACGATCATCCAATCCGTAAATAGTGGTATTAAATTGATCATGACTACGAATAGTCATCATGATTAACTCGTCATCTTTTAATCTCCATTCAGGCAGCTTGTTAATCGAAAAATTAGCTTTTCCAGTTTTCGTATTAAACTTTCTAACACGTGCACCGTTTGGCAAATAAAATCCTGACGGTTTTTTTAAACGCTTGTTATAATTTTCAAAACCAGAAACCACGTCTTCAATAGCATCACGCACCAAATTATAATCATCTTTATAGGCTAACCAATTAATTTTTGAGCGTCCTTTTAGTGTGGCATGTGCGATACCACAAACTACCGCGACTTCACTAAGTAATGCTGTGGAGCAAGGTTCCAAAACACCTGCTGTAGAGGTTACTACACCCATTGAGTTCTCCACACTTTGTTTTTGCAATCCAGACTTTTGATAATCTTTTTCGGTTCTTCCCAAACATGGAAAAATTAAAGCTTCCCGTCCTGTAACCAAGTGCGATCGGTTTAATTTCGTACTTACATGCACCGTTAAATTGCAGTTTGATAACGCTTTCGCGGAATAGACCGTATCTGGAACTGCAGATATAAAATTCCCTCCAAGACCAAAGAAGACCTTTGCCTTTTTTTCATACATCGCTTTAATCGCATCAATAACCGAATACCCATGCTTTACACTAGGTTTAAAACCGAATTTTGACTCAATTTTATCTAAAAAAGCCTGTGGTGCAGACTCCCAAATACCTACTGTTCTATCACCTTGAACGTTAGAATGCCCACGTACAGGGCAAGTGCCTGCACCTTCCTTCCCTATACTCCCTTTTAAAAGTAATAGGTTTACAACCTCTCGAATATTATCTACCGCATTTTCATGCTGTGTAAGCCCCATAGCCCAACATATAATAATTTTCTTTTTATTAAGAACCAGATCGAAGACTTGATTAAAAACAGCTTCAGAAACTCCTGAAGCCTTTAAGCAATCATCAAAATTATAAGTTTTTAAATCGGTAATAAAAGCATCATAACCATGTGTAAATTCATTAATAAACTCTTGATCAAACACGTTACCTTTCGCTTCTTCTTCAGCCAATAACTTTAAAAGCATTGCTTTAAAAAAAGCCACATCACCATTAATAGTTACAGGTACAAAAACATCGGCCAATTCGGTACCACCGGTTAATAATTTAATTGGATTTTGCGGATTGGTAAACTTCACTAAACCGACTTCTGGCAACGGGTTTACGGCTACTATTTTACCGCCATTATTTTTACATTTCTCTAAGGCCGTTAGCATGCGCGGATGATTTGTTCCTGGGTTTTGCCCAACCACTAAAACCAATTCCGCTTTATACAAATCATCTAAAGTCACCGAACCTTTTCCAATACCTAAGGTTTCAGACAAAGCACTTCCACTGGCTTCATGACACATATTCGAACAGTCTGGCAAATTAGATGTTCCGTATTCGCGAACAAACAATTGATATAAAAAAGCAGCTTCATTCGTCGTTCTTCCGGAGGTATAAAAAACCGCTTCATCGGGATTATCCAAAGCATTTAAATGTGTACCCACTTTATTAAAAGCTTCTTCCCAAGAAATGGGTTTGTAGTGTGTTTCGCCTTCAGCAAGATACATGGGTTCAGCTAAACGCCCAGATTTTCCAATTTCAAAATCTGTCCAATTTGCCAATTCATCCACGCTATGTTTTGCAAAAAAATTAGCACCAATAGTTTTATTCTGGGCTTCTTCAGCAATGGCTTTGATACCATTTTCACAAAATTCACCTAGAGCAGAGCGTTCATCATCTGGATCTGGCCAAGCACAGCCCGGGCAATCAAATCCACCTTTTTGGTTCATTTTTCTACCCAATTTAAAAGCATCGGCAATATTCATATATTTTGAAACCTGACTCATGGCAGCTGTTATACCGCCAAAACCCACACTGTGCTTAGGTGGTTTCGTAGTTTTAAGATTTTCAAAATCTTCAGGTGTTAATGCTTTTTCTTCGGCAGATGAACTCATAATATTTGGTTTGACAAACTCAAATATCGTCTTTTTAAATTAATATGAAAACACCAAAAGAGCCAGTAGTATAGAAAAGCAAAATAATTATTCTAAATTGTACCCCTATTCAGCTTGTCCGTCACATGAAAAAAAGAATCACTTTAAAAGATATTGCCCAAACTTTTGATGTCTCTATAGCCACCGTATCCAAGGCGTTAAAAGACAGTCATGAAATTAGCGCCAAAACCAAGACTAAAATTCAGGAATATGCCAAACAACACCATTATAAACCTAATGTAACAGCGCTTCACTTATTAAACAAAAAGACGAAAACGATAGGTGTTGTTATCCCTAATATTTTAAATACTTTTTTTGCCAAAGTATTTATAGGTATTGAACATATTGCGTCTCAAAACGGTTACCATTTAGTCTCTTGCATCTCGAATGAATCGTTTGAAAAAGAGGTGAAAACAATCGATTTATTGAAGCACGGGCACTTAGATGGCATTATCATTTCTTTGGCTGAAGAAACACAATTAAAACAAAATTTCACCCATTTAAAGAATACCTTAAATGAAGGTATTCCAATCGTGATGTTCGATCGAGTTTCAGATGAATTGGAATGCGATAAAGTAATCGTTAACGATCTTGAGGGTGCTTTTCATGCCACAAATCACCTTATTAAATCGGGTTGTAAAAAGGTGGCCTTAATTTCGGTTATTGATAATTTAAGCGTGGGAAAATTACGGGTTGAAGGTTATAGAAAAGCTTTAAACCAATGTAACATATCTATTGACGAACGTTTAATAGTGCGTATTAATAAACACGAAGATTTCGACACCGCCTTAAAAATTATTCTATCCGATAAAAGCATCGATGGTTTATTGTGCTTAGAAGAAAGTGCCGCAGTGAATGCCTTGCACTTAGTAAAAAAAATGAATTACAATATTCCTGAAGACTTATCCATTGCTTGTTTTACCAACGGAAAGTTGCTACAACATGTTACACCTTCCATATCGGCTATTAGTCAGCATGGTAAACATATTGGCCAAACGGCGGTAAAAATGCTCATTGACCGCATTGAAAACGAAGCGAACCCAAAACCTTTTGAAACTAAAGTTGTTAAAACGAGTTTAATTGAGCGCGAATCTACAAGGCGATTACATTAATTGGTTTTATTAAAAAATGCACTAGGATTTTCGCCTGTGTATTTTTTAAAAGTACGGTTAAAATGGCTGGAATCAACAAAACCCAGTTTTTCTGAAATTTCAGTGATGTTCAGGTTGGATTGTTTTAAAAGTTGTTCTGCCATTTTTATTTTTGTTTGAATCACATACTGCTGAACAGAAATACCAGCATGTTTTTTAATAAACAACCCCACGTAATTTGGTGACATGTAAAATGTTTCAGCAATCGTTTTTAGCTTTACTCGCTCTTTATTGAGTACATTCTGCCGAATATAAGTTAAAATATTCTCTACTTTTTCTTCATCTGAAAATTGTTCGTGCGATTCGTTTTTTATTCGTGATTTTAAGTTCCTAGACAGCACAATTAAAAGGGCTCCAAACAATTCGGTTAACACATTTCTATTATAAGCTAAAGTATTATTCATTTCATTTTTTATGAGGTAATACAATCCTATGAGTTGTGACTTATCAGTTTCATAGTGCACAATGCTTTCTGCAATAACATTGGAATGAAAAATAACCGTTTCTATATTTTTTCGCCAATAAGTACTTGAAGTGAAAGTTGATTTCTCTAAAAACAACTGCTCTGTGAATTTTATAATTCCGAAGGTCGTAGGCTCTGAAATGATAAACTCATGCTCATCCTTTGGAGTTAAAAAGAAAATATCACCTGCTTGATAATTAATAATACTGTCATTTAAAAGATGCTGACCCGCGCCTTTTAAAACAAAAGTCAACTCAAAAAAATTGTGTTTATGTCTTGGATACCCCCACTCAGTTACCGCTTCAAATTCTAAAACATCTAGATCCTTATTTATAAAAAAACGCTTCGCCATAGTAAAACATATAATTATACAAATATAACATGTATTTATACAACAAATAACATAGACTTCTGCTTTAATTTTGCCCTGTAACAAAACTTAACATCATGATTACCAAAGCAAAAATCATAGAAGCATATAAATTTAGACACGCTTGCAAACTTTTCGATACGACTAAAAAGATTAGCGATTCAGACATGAATTTCATATTGGAAACAGGCTTATTATCACCAAGTTCTTTTGGTTTCGAACCTTGGCATTTTATCGTGGTTCAAAACCCAGAATTAAGAACAAAACTGAAAGAAAGTGCCTGGGGAGCCACAGCCAAATTAGATTCGGCCAGTCATTTTATAATAGGGCTAACCATGAAAGCTCCATTAACTAAATATGACAGTCCATACATTGAAGATTTTATGCGAAATATTCAAGAGTTACCAGAAAATGTTATTGTACAAAAAGGTGCTGCTTACGAAGCATTTCAAAAAAGTGATTTTGACTTATCCGATGATCGAAAACTTTTCGATTGGGCTTCAAAACAATGTTACATTCCTTTAGCTAACATGATGACAAGTGCTGCAATGATTGGTATAGATTCTTGTCCGATAGAAGGTTTTAACCAGTCTATAAGCGAAAAAATATTAAAAGAAGATTTAGGTGTTGACACCAATTTATATGGCTTATCCTACATGGTAGCTTTTGGATATCGTGTTAATGACCCAAGACCAAAAACCCGAAGATCACTAAACAACATGGTAACTTTTAAATAATTATTAATGAAGAAACAAAAATTAATTTATGGCATTACAACGCTTATTTGTCTGTTAGGATTTACAGCTTGTAATACTAATGAAGCAAAAGAAATAATCATGAAAAATCACACAAAAAACACAAAAAAATATTGGCCAAACGATGCGCAATTAGTCATTTCCTTCTCTATGCAATTTGAAACTGGCGGCCAACCAGAAGGCGCTGAAAGTCCGTTCTCGGGCAATCCATTACCAAAAGGAAACCCTGATATGCCCGCTGAAAGTTGGTTTAGATATGGTGCTAAGGAAGGTGTTTATAGAATGCTAAAACTTTGGAAAAAACATGATATTCATGTCACATCCCATGTTGTTGGTGAAGCTGCTATCAAGTATCCTGAAGTAGCCAAAGCTATTGCAGAAGGTGGTCATGAAATTGCGGCCCACGGTATTTCTTGGAGCGATCAATGGAGCATGAGTTATGCCAATGAATTGGATTTCATAAAAAAAGGAATAGACACCGTTGAGACGATTACAGGACAACGTGGTATTGGTTACAACGCCAACTGGTTAAGACGCGGACCAAATACACTAAAAGTTTTACAAGAGTTAGGTTTCTTATATCATATAGATGATTTAAGCCGAGATGAACCCTTTATAACCAAAGTTCGCGGAGAAAATTTTGTGGTAATACCATATACTTTACGTAATAACGATATCGTGAATATCGAAGGCAAACAATGGAGTCCCGACCAATTTTTAGCACAATTAAAAGCTGAGTTCGACCAGTTATATGAAGAAGGCAATACCCAAAGACGCATGATGAGTGTGAGTTTACATGATAGAATTGGTGGTGCTCCATCGGTAGTACATGTGGTTGATGAATTCATCAAATATGCAAAAACACATGAAAATGTTGTTTTTATGCGAAAAGATAATATTGCAAAAATGATAAAAGACGATCCAAATACCCCTATAGATAATTCAGAATTAGAATATAACAAATAAAAAAGAGGACCAATTAACTCAAAATCCATGGTTTATTGATAATTTAGGAAGTGCAATAAAATTTCAAGGTCACACGAAACCTATTTTAGAAACACACAAAGATTCTCGCATTCAATTGGTGAGGTGCTAAAAAATTCAGCATGACGTAAAAATTGAAATATGATATAAATCAAATAACCATAAACCACATGAGTAACAGAAAACCATACAAAATTGCCTTAATAACCATTTGGATTATTTACATCCTTTATGAAGTTTATCTCAATTTCATTTGGGCAGCAAATGAAATCGGAGCTATAATTCGAGTAGATTTATTTATTTTATGGCCATTTCTATTGATTATAACTATTTTTCTGTTGTATAAAATTTTTAAAAAGAAAAAATAATATGAAACCTTCAAAAACATTATTTTCAGAATATAAAATGGGAGAAATCCCTTTAAAAAATCGTTTTTTAATGGCTCCCATGACCCGCTCTAGAGCGTCTCAACCAGGAGATATACCCAATGCACTTATGGCAGAATATTACGGTCAGCTTGCCTCGGCAGGTATAATTATTACAGAAGCCACTCAAGTATCATTACAAGGCAAAGGCTACGCCAATACCCCCGGCATTTATACCAAAGCACAAATTGAAGGTTGGAAATTGGTCACCAACGAAGTCCATAAAAAAGGCAGTAAAATATTTTTACAACTTTGGCATGTTGGTCGTGTTTCAAGTGCTAAAGTAAATGGGTTACAACCTATAGCGCCTTCAGAAAAAATAGCGAAAGAAACCAATGTTTATATTTTTGATGGTGCCCCGAATGGCGATGCCACTTTTGTCCCTGTAGAAACACCTCGTGAAATGACAAAAGCAGATATAAACCAGGTTATTGAAGAATTTAAAATAGGGGCTAAAAATGCTATTGAGGCTGGTTTTGACGGGGTAGAAATACATGGTGCTAACGGCTATTTAATCGATGAATTTTTAAGAAGCAATTCCAACGAACGTACCGATGAATACGGAGGAAGCAAAGAAAATCGTGTGCGTATTTTAAAAGAAATCACTCAAGCGGTTGCTGATGAAATCGGCAAAGGAAAAACAGGGGTACGCTTATCACCTTTCATCAGTTTTAAAGACATGAATGATCCTGAAATCTTGGAAACCATTATGATTGCCTCTGAAGCCTTGGAAGAAATTGGAGTTACTTATATACATTTATGTGAAGCCGACTGGGATGATGCTCCTGAAATTCCTAATGATTTTAGAGTTAAACTACGCAATACATTCAGCAAAACCCTTATCGCAACAGGGAACAAAACACCTGAACAAGCGAATGACTTATTAGGTAAAAATTTAGTTGACTTGGTTGGTTTTGGCAGAAAGTTTTTAACCAACCCTGATTACCCTGAACGTGTAAAAAAACAGGCTAAAATGAACGAAATTAGCGATACACATACACTTTTTGGTGGTGGCGCCGCAAGAGGTTACACAGACTACCCTTTTCTTGAAAAGAGCGTGAGTTCTTAATTAATCAAAGGTATTTTAAAGTTAAAAAAAAGCCTCAACACTAAAATCGTTGAGGCTTTTTTCCAATTACCAATTATTAATACTACTAATCTATTTTTTCCAAATACTTTCCATTTCTTCTAAAGTTTTCCCTTTAGTTTCTGGTACCATTTTCCAAACAAAAATAGCTGAAAGTATACTCATAATTCCGTAAAACAAATAGGTACCTCCACTACTAAACTCCATCATTGGAGGGTAGGTAGACGATATAAAGAAGTTAGCTGCCCATTGTGCGGCAACTGCAATAGCGATAGCCTGACTTCTTATTTTATTCGGGAATATTTCTGAAATAAGCACCCAACAAATTGGCCCCCAACTCATCATAAATGAGGCGGTATATACAATGATAAACACCAATGTAGCCATACCAATAATATTTTGAAATGCTAATATGGAAATGGCAATCATACCAATCGCCATTCCTATCGAACCTGTAATAAGCAGTGGTTTTCTACCCCACTTATCTACAGTCATAATCGCAACTACAGTAAACACGACGTTTATTAAGCCCATGATAATGGTTTGAAGCATCGATGCATCTTTCGCAGCCCCCATACTTTCAAAAATTCGTGGTGCATAATACAGTGCCACATTAATACCAACAAATTGTTGAAACACAGATAATAAAATACCTACTATAATCACCACTTTTCCGTATGAATATAATGCGCCTTTAGTTGAACTGGTTACAGAATTTTTAATTTCCGATAGCACTTCTTTTGCTTTATCGATACCGTTAAACTTTGTAAGGGTAGATAAGGCTTCTTCATCTTTACCTTGAAGCGCCAAATACCTTGGTGTTTCAGGCATAAAAAACATGAGTATTGCAAAAATAGATGCAGGAATGGCTTCAGATAAAAACATGCGTCTCCACCCAATTTCATTAATCCACTCAATAGTTTGTCCGTCGGCAATACCCCAATTCACAAAATAAACCACAAGCATACCGAAAATGATGGCAAACTGATTGAGCGAAACTAATTTTCCTCGAATGTCTGCAGGAGCAATTTCACCAATATACATCGGGCAAACTGCTGAAGCTAAACCTACACCAATACCACCAACAACTCTATAAAAGTTAAACATCCAGAGTAATCCCATAGATGGTACGCCTTTTTCAAAAAATAAAAATTCAGGATTACCAGAACCTAAAGCTGATAATAAAAACAAAACACCAGCGATAATCAACGCTTTTTTTCTTCCGTATTTTGAAGATACAAATCCTGAAATTGCCCCACCAACAATACAACCAACTAACGCAGAAGATACCGTAATACCATGTAAAAAAGAACTCAATCCCTGACTATCAATCAAGAACGCTTGAATTGACTTTTCTGCTCCAGAAATAACAGCAGTATCATAACCAAATAACAAACCACCAAGGGTTGCTACAAGGGTCACTACATATATATAAAACTTATTTTGAGCTGCCATTATATGTACTGATTAATTATGTTCTCAAACAACTCTTGTTTACCACTTTGTAAAGACAACTCACCGTTTTCTTGAGCAATTTTATATAAATCTGTTAACTCTAATTTCCCATCTTCAAAGGCTTTTCCTTTTCCTGAGTCGAACGAACTGTAACGTGCTTCTCTTAATTTTTCATAAGGTGAAGAGGTCATAATTTTATCTGCAATCAATAAAGCACGTGCAAACGTATCTGCACCACCAATATGTGCATGGAAAACATCATCTAAATCGGTTGAATTTCTACGGATTTTAGCATCAAAATTAATACCGCCACCTTGTAAACCACCAGCTTTTAAGAATACTAGCATCGCTTCAGTCGTTTCTTGAATGTTATTAGGAAACTGATCTGTATCCCATCCGTTTTGATAATCGCCACGGTTAGCATCCATACTTCCTAACATCCCTGCTTTAGCAGCCACTTCAATTTCATGCTGAAAGGTGTGCTGCGCTAAAGTGGCGTGATTTACTTCTATATTTATTTTGAAATCTTTATCTAAACCATATTCACGTAAGAATCCAATTGCTGTAGCCGAATCAAAATCATATTGATGTTTCATAGGCTCCATAGGTTTTGGCTCAATAAAGAAGTTTCCTTTAAAACCTTGAGCACGGGCATAATCTCTTGCCATACCTAAAAAGCGTCCCATGTGATCTAATTCACGCCCCATATCGGTGTTCAATAAAGACATATAACCTTCACGACCTCCCCAGAATACATAATTTTCACCACCTAATTTAATGGTAGCATCTAAAGCCAATTTAATTTGTCCGCCAGCACGAGCCACCACGTCAAAATCTGGATTAGTAGAAGCGCCGTTCATGTATCTCGGATTAGAAAAACAGTTTGCTGTTCCCCAAAGTAATTTTACTCCCGAAGCCGCTTGTTTCTCTTTAATATAATCGGTAACAGCGTCTAACCTACTTTCATGCTCACCAAAGGTAGCTCCTTCACGTACCAAGTCGATATCATGAAAACAGTAATAATCGAATCCCATTTTCGTGATGAATTCAAAGGCTGCATCTGCCTTTTCTTTTGCTGCTTGAATAGCATCTGTTGGTTGATCCCAAGGAAAGTTAATCGTGCCTGGTCCAAATGGATCACCACCAGTGCCACAGAACGTATGCCAGTAAGAAATCGCAAATCTAAAATGCTCGCGCATTGTTTTTCCTGCAACAACCTGCTCTGGATTGTAATATTTAAATGCTAAAGGATTATCAGAGTCCTTGCCTTCATACTTTATTTCGCCTATACCTTTATAGTATTCTTTGTTCCCTATAGTTGCCATAACTTATTAGTTTATTTTAGTTTATTTCTATTGTAATAAAAGTTCTAATTGTTTTTTCCAGTTTTTATAAGCCTCGATGTAAGGCTCCTTATTCCCTAAAGGCTTGTAAGTCATCACATGGTCATTGTTTGTAATGTGATCTCCAAACGTTTTAAAGTCTCCATTAGTTAACCCAACAGCTCTTGCTGCTCCAATGGCCCCCGTAGTATTATAAATTTCGATATCATGCCCAATTAATGTCGCCACGGTATTTGAAAATATTTCAGACCTAAAAAGGTTATCATTTCCTGCACGAATTACTTTAATTTCAGCATGGTCATTTTTCAGGATATCCATACCATAAACAAATGAAAAAGCAATGCCTTCAAGGGCAGCTCGACACAAATGGCCTTCATCATGTTTATTTAAATTAAGGTTGAAAAAGTGTGTTCCAATGGTTTTGTTATCTAGCATCCGTTCTGCACCATTTCCGAAAGGAATCACACAAACACCTTCAGACCCCACGGGCACTTCATTAGCTTTCGCATTCATCGCTTCATAAGAATTTGAAGCTAAATTATCTTTCAACCAACGGTATTGAATCCCTGCACCGTTAATACACAACAACTTCCCTAAGTTTGCATTCTCACTAGTATAATTTACATGTGCAAAATGATTTATTCGCGAGGCTTCTTTAGATTTTTTCTGATTGGTTACAGCATAAATAACACCCGAAGTCCCACCAGTAGCGGCTACTTCACCATCATTAAAAACATTTAAAGACAAGGCATTATTAGGTTGATCGCCCGCACGATAAGTAATAGGGATACCAACAGGAAGTCCTGTTTCTTCAGCGCCTTTTTCATTCACGTGACATTGTGCTGTAAAGTTTTCAACAATATCTGGTGTTAAAGCGGTATCAACCCCATAATATTCTAACAACCAATTAGCAACCTCATCTTTCTTATAATCCCATAAAATGCCTTCTGAAAGTCCGTTTTTAGTGGTATTCATCTCTCCGGTTAATTTTAACGCTATAAAATCGCCAGGTAACATGTATTTATGAATTTTTGAATACACTTCTGGCTCATGATCTCTTACCCACTTCAGTTTTGAAGCTGTAAAATTCCCTGGAGAATTCAGCAACTGGGAAGTACATTTATCATGACCTAAATCGTCAAAAGCCTTATTACCAATTTCTACTGCACGACTATCACACCAAATAATAGAATTTCTTAGCGGTTCTCCAGCCTTATCAACGACAACCAAACCATGCATTTGATATGAAATACCAATGCCTTGAATTTTTGAAGCATCAATATGAGCCTCTTTTATTGCGCGTTTTGTCGCTATACAAATGTAATCCCACCACATATTTGGGTCTTGCTCGGCCCAATTTAATTCTGGTGCCAAAATTTCCATTTCACTGGAAGGCTCGTTAAGTGAAATTATTTGCTGACCAGTAGAGGCGTCTACTATGGCCACTTTCACTGAAGAGCTTCCTAAATCGTATCCTATATAGTACAAACTATTATGTATTAATTGTTGAAGTGTTCTCAAATTTACTAATTAGAGTGCCTTATTTCGACAGATACATTCAAAATTCTAGGTAACACAACGAAACACACAATAAAACAAACCTCTAACATACAGTACATTACACGCGAAAAATACAATACTCAAACGTTTAAGTAAAAAACAGTTATAGCTTTTTTAGTACTTCTGTTAATTAAGCGTCAATCAGAAAATATTATCTATTTTTCTAAGGAAGATATAAAGTCTAACGCACGACTTTCATTGTAATAAATGTTTTTTTTGGAGATAAAACCCACATGTCCGCCATATTTTGGCATTTCTAAATGTAAAAAATCGTTTTCCTTTGCCTCCTTTACAGGGTAACATTCATGAGACAAAAAGGAATCATTTAACGCATTGATAATCAGGGTTGGTGTTTTAATTTTAGGAAGAAATTGTAAACTACTGGATTTGGTATAATAATCTAAACCATCTTTAAAACCATGGGCTTGAGCCGTGTATACATTATCAAAATCAAATAATGTTTTTATTTTTTCAATGGTATCCACACTTAAATCTTCTTGAAACCGTTTCTGCTTATTTTTTAAAGATTCCGAAAGGTGTTTTAAAAACCGGTCATGGAATAACTTATTTTTTAAAGTATGTAGTTCTTTAGCTGAACCATGCAAGTAACAAGGTGCCGAAACCGCAATGGCCGCCTTAATTTGCGCCGGAACTCCATCACCCTCACCTAAATATTTAAGAATCATATTGGCTCCTAAACTGATACCTTTCAAATAGATTTCAGCATAGTTCTTTTCTTTTAGAATGTGATTTATCACATCTTCTAAATCTTCAGTCGCACCAGAATGATAACTTCTATATTTCAAGTTGGTTTCACCACTACATCCTCGAAAGTTAACGCATACGGCATCGATACCATTTTCATTGAAAAGCTTGGCAGTACCTGTCATATACGGACGCTTCCCATTGCCTTCCAAACCGTGCAGTAAAATGATTAACTTATTCGATTTTTCTTCGGAATAACTCCAGTCTAAATCTAAGAAATCACCGTCACGCAAGGTCATGCGTTCACGCTCTTGTTCCAAATCTACGCGGCGAACTAAGCCGGAATATACTGTTGAGACAAAGCCGTTACGGAATAGGAAGAATGGTTTGTATGTGGAATTGAGTATGGGCATGTTTTGACTATTGACTGTTGACTGTTGACTATTGACTGTTGACTGTTGACTGTTGACTGTTGACTGTTGACTGTTGACTGTTGACTGTTGAAAAAACGACTTTAAATTTATAATTCAGAGTTATTAACTTATTAATTATCAACTTTTAATTACTAATTATCAACTGAATTTCTCTGCTAGAATATGAAATTTTTAATTATTACTTTTTAACTATTCATTAAAACCCACTTCCAAATCTGTAAACTTAAAACCAATACCATCAAAAAGCCCTTGGTCACTTAATTTCAATGATGGAATAACGAGCAAAGCCATAAACGACAGTGTCATATACGGTGCTTTTAAAGTACTCCCTAATATTTTTGCCATTTCGTCAAGTTCGGCGTAAGCCTTTCCGATGGTTTCACCGTCTTGGTCACTCATAATTCCGGCTACGGGAAGCGGAACTATTTTTTCTTCGGAAGAAGACACCGCACAAACACCACCTTTATGTTTAATGATTAAGTTCACCGCTTTACAAATCGCTTCATCGCTCACACCTACCACCACAATATTATGCGAATCGTGTCCTACGGAAGCCGCAATAGCCCCTTCCTTCAAACCAAAATTCTTGATAAAAGCTAAGGCTGGTGGCTGGTCCCGATTGCTATCGGGATGATAACGGTTTACCACAGCCATTTTAAGAATATCCGTTTCGGTATTTGATACTAAATTGCCATTTTCAATCGTGGCTTTTTCAATTATTGCGTTTGTTATTAATTGACCTTCTAAGGCTTCAATTACACGGATTTCCTTAGCGGAAGAAGGGATTTCAAATTCAGAAACTATTTTAGCATCACAATGGAAATTATTCAGGTTTTCAAAAGTAACCGTTTCAATTAAAGATTTTCCTTGATCAAAAACCAACTCGCCATTCACATAGGTTTGAAGGGTTTTAAATTCGGATAAATCTTCGAGCACAATAAAATCGGCGGCACCGTCAACTTTTAATTGTCCCACATCCAAATTATAGTGTTTTACCGGATTTACACAAGCCATTTGCAAGACTTTGAACAAATCCACACCCTTTTTAACGGCTCTCGCACATAATTGATTGATATGTCCTATAAGCAAATCGTCTGGATGTTTATCATCACTACAGAACATCATATTTTCAAAATGTTCTGGCGCTAAATCGATTAAAGCTTCAAAATTTTTGGCCGCACTCCCCTCTCTAATCAAAATTTTCATGCCTTTTTGGAGCTTCTCTTGACCTTCCTCGAAAGTAAAACTTTCATGATCGGTATAAATTCCTGCACTAATGTACTTGTCTAGCTTATCGCCAATTACTCCTGGTGCGTGACCATCCACAGGTTTATTAAAGTGTTTGGCCCAAGCTATTTTTTTCAGCACTTCGTCGTCGTCAAAAATAACGCCTGGGTAGTTCATCATTTCCGCAAGGTATTTGATGTCGTCCGACTCTAAAAGCGTTTTTATATCATCGGAATTAATCGTTGCTCCGGCAGACTCAAAAGTGGTTGCGGGTACGCAAGATGGTGCACCAAAATTGAATTTAAAAGGTACTTTTTTACCGTTTTCAATCATGAATTTCACACCTTCAACACCTAAAACATTAGCAATTTCATGCGGGTCGGAAACTGTGGCGACCGTACCATGAACCACCGCCATTTTAGCGAACTCACTAGGTACTAACATCGAACTTTCTATGTGAATGTGTGCATCTACAAAGCCAGGCAGGATATAATTTGTGACGTCGTGGTCTTTTTCAATAATAGAAACTATTTTACCTCCTTCTACACTTATTTCTCCTTTGTAAATTCGTTTGTTTTCTATGTCAACAATTTGTCCTTGTAGTTTCAAAATGCTTTGTTTTTAGTTTTTATTTTACTGAATGCTCGTAAACATATCTAATGTTTCTGTTGTCATTCCGAGGAATCGAGTAATCTCATGAATCAAACAAAGATTCTTCAGTCGTACCTCCTTCTGAATGACAAACCATCAATTTGCTATGAGACCCTGAATCAAGTTCAGGGTGACGTATTAGTTCTGGGTGACAGAATAATTCAGGGTGCCGCATGACTTCTTTCTTGTCATTACAACTTTTCCAATATCTCTATTTTCAATATACTTTCAGTGTTTGGCGTCACTTTAAAACGATTATCTGCACGCCTGTTAAGCACCCAAACAATATCTTCACCAGAACATAAGAGCCAGGTATTTTCTTTATCTAAAAGCGATAATTTTTCATCTTTAAAATACTTGCTTAATTTCTTTTTACCAGTCATTCCCAGCGGATAAAACACATCGCCTTCTTGCTTTTTACGTAAAGTTAAAGGAAACTTCAAAAGGCCTTTATCTACATAAATACAGTTGGTAGGCGTTTCTGAAATCTCTTCTACTTCAGAAAAAACCAGGGTTCCTAATACTGTTTCTACCTTTTTATCTGCTTCTGAAATTTGAATTTCTACTTCAGTTTCAGATTTCATTTCACTCAACAGTAAATGCTCGCGATTTTTCAATAAACGGTATGTATTTGAATAAATTTGTTTGCCTGTTTCAGCATCCAAAAGGTGTAGCACATCATCCCATTCTGTAAATCCGAATTCCTTAAAAGCCTCATATAAATACGGTTTCGGATTTTCTTTTTGTTTGAATTCTGAAATTTTAAACTTCACAATTCCATTCTCAATGCTTTCTATACTTTTATTCAAAAAACCATCGACGGCATGCTCCACAATCACCGCTGTGCCCTGTAAATTATTCAAGGTATTATCGAAACTTTTCAGTAAACTGGGGTTGATTTCTTTTAAAATAGGAATCACCTCGTGGCGCAGTTTATTCCGTAGATATTTCACCGATTTATTACTACTATCATCTCTCCATTGGATGTTATTTTCTTTAGCAAAAGCCTCAATATTCTCACTTGAAAATGGTAATAGCGGACGCACAAACTTACCGTTTACTTCAGGTATTCCGGTTAAACCATCTAAACCTGTACCTCTTGTGAAATTGATTAAAAAAGTTTCTAAATTATCGTCGGCATGATGGGCAGTTAGAATATAATCGTAACCCAATTGTTGCGACAATTCTTCGAACCAATTATAGCGCAACTCACGAGCTGCCATTTGAATGGAACACTTCTGGTCGCTACTGTAATGTTCGGTATCAAAATGCTGCACAAAACACTCTATATTTAAAGCTTCCGCAAGATTTTTAACAAAAGCTTCATCGGCATCACTTTCATCGCCTCTTAAGTTAAAATTGCAGTGCGCTAAGGCAATATTTAAGTCCAATTTCGCGCATAAATGCGTTAAAACCACGCTATCAATTCCGCCAGAAATAGCAATTAAAAGTTTTGCTTTTTTTAAAAAACCGAGGTGGTTTTCGATATGAATTTGTAGTGAATCTAGCATAGTATCAAATATACAACTTTAGTGAAAACGAGTGTTTTTTAGCGTAGCGCTTTTATGACTAAATTCCTGAAATGAGGATTAAAAAACCATTAACACAACTACCCATTAGTCTTTTTGTTCCAAAACCTCTCGCATGGCTTTAGCCTTAATAAGGCACTCTTCGTATTCCTTAAGTGCATCACTTTTAGCTGTAATGGCGCTACCCACCGAGTAAGACACGTATTTTTTAGTGGCGTTGTATAGAATACTTCTAATCACCACATTAAAGTCAAAATCATTGTTAGGTGTAAAATAGCCAATCGCCCCAGAGTACAAACCGCGTTTGGTTTCTTCAAGGTTTTCAATGATTTTCATAGCCGAAATTTTAGGAGCGCCTGTCATGCTCCCCATTGGGAAAGTACTTTTTATAATATCAACCGGATGCGTCGAAACTTCAACTGTTGATGTCACCGTAGAAATCATTTGATGCACTTGTTTAAAGGTATAAATCTTGCACAATTCATCAACTTGAACACTACCCTTTATAGCGGTTTTCGATAAATCATTGCGTACCAAATCAACAATCATGATATTCTCACTACGCTCCTTTTCATCTTTAGCCAAATCAATTTTTAGCTGTTCGTCTTTTTCAGGATTTTTAGAACGTTTGGCCGTACCTTTTATAGGTTCAGAAATTACGCGGGTGCCTTCTTTTTTAAGATAGCGCTCAGGCGAAGCACTCATCACAAACTTATCACCGAGTTTTAAAAAAGTCGCAAATGGTGGTTTTGAAATCTGATTCAACCTGTTGTAAGTAAGCAACGGATTAATCGTCGTATTTTCGGCATAAAACTCCTGACAAAAATTGGCTTCGTAAATCGCGCCATGCTGAATATGCTTAAGCATGGTATTCACCTTTTCGCAATAGGCATCTTTATGAATACGAAGTTTTATTTTTAAGTCTTCGGAAGGGGTTTTTACACTTTTTTCTTCGGAAGAATTTATCGTTTTTAAATCGTCTTCCAATTCGTCATCAACACAATTTAAATACTGAATTTCAACCTGATTATCTTTAAATAAGAAGAGTTTTTTTGGCTGAAAAAAGTAGAGATCAGGAAAACCTAAGCCGTCGAAGTTTTCAGATTTTAAAGCTTCAACATCATTTTTTAAATCGTACGTTAAGTATCCGAAAATCCAGTCTTTAGTTTGCGACTGGTATTCTTTAAGTTTTTCAAAACCATCAAAATAATCGGTTTGAATACTAGTAAAGGCATCAACAGCCAAAACAGCATCATAACTTGAATAATTCTGAGCATAATTGTTAGAATCTAACCAGACCACATCATCAAATTGCTGACTCCAAAGCAGCGCTTTTTCCTTAAACTGCTGAATATCTTCTGGGTTATGAATTTCTTTTGTTCTCAAGCGTACAATTTATGCCGTAAAGTTAGTTAGAATACTTAAAAAAAGGCAAGTTTTGTATCTTAGTTTAAAATTTCCTTTGATGTTTACAATAGAAAACGATTTACTTAAAATAGCCGTTAAAAAAACCGGTGCCGAATTATGCCAAATACAGTCTGCAAAACATGACACCCAATTTATGTGGGACGCCAATCCTGATGTTTGGGGCAGTTTTGCTCCGAATTTATTTCCTATTATCGGTGCTTTAAAAAAAGGATCTTATCATTTTGAAGGTGAATCGTACAGCCTTCCGAAGCATGGCATTATTAGAAACAACCCTAATATTGAACTGCATGAACAAACCGCAAACAGTTTAACTTTTAAATTAGTTTATAATGAAGCGACTTTAAAAATGTATCCTTTTAAGTTTGAATTTTATTTAACCTATACGCTTAAAAACGCTACCATTACCTTAACACATCGTATTAAAAATGCAGACTCAAAGACCATGTATTTTTCACTTGGTGGGCATCCTGCATTTAAGTGTCCTGTTTTTCAAGATGAAACTTACGAAGATTACATTTTAGAGTTTGAGCACCAAGAAAA
The DNA here is from genome assembly GCF_018860245.1 of Pseudotamlana agarivorans. Lineage (GTDB taxonomy): Bacteria > Bacteroidota > Bacteroidia > Flavobacteriales > Flavobacteriaceae > Pseudotamlana > Pseudotamlana agarivorans_A. The sequence continues at coordinate 313,485 of NZ_JAHKPD010000018.1, read as the reverse complement.
TTCTAGCACCCATCTCATAAACATGGAAAACGGTTTAATTTCTTCTAAAACCAAGCCTATTTTCAATGCTAGTAAAACCTTAGCATTAACCCATGATTTATTTAATGCCGATGCCCTTATTTTTAAGGATTTGAAATCTAACAAAGTAACGCTTAAAAGTAAAAATCATGGCGCTATTTTATCGGTATCATATAAAGATTTCCCATACTTAGGTATTTGGGCAAAACCAGCTGGCAACTACGTTTGCATTGAGCCATGGTTGGGTATTGCAGATCATGAAAACACCAATCAGGATTTTAAAACAAAAGAAGGGATCTTACAATTAGAACCTAACAAAACGTTTGCAGCAAGTTATACTATTGAAATAGACCCAAAGCATTTAACTTAAATAGAATAATAAACGTAACTTTGCCAGCAAAATAGCATACCAAGACTTACTTCTACTAAAAAAGTAGGTCGAAAATTATTCACGGAAACCTCCTTTTTTATGGCTCAATTTCAAGATTTAAATTTAAACACGCCTTTATATAATGCCTTAGACGATTTAGGTTTTACAACGCCAACACCTATTCAAGAACAAGCTTTTAATGTAGTGAGCTCTGGAAAAGATGTGGTAGGAATTGCACAAACAGGAACAGGTAAAACTTTTGCTTACATGTTGCCAATTCTTAGAAACTTGAAGTTTTCGATGCAAGAAAATCCTAGAGTATTAGTTTTAGTGCCTACCCGTGAATTGGTTGTGCAAGTGGTTGATGAAATTGAAAAACTTTCAAAATACATTAACAATCGTGTTTTAGGGGTTTACGGCGGCACCAATATTAACACCCAAAAACAAGCTATTGCTCAAGGTGTTGATATTTTAGTAGCCACACCAGGACGTTTATACGATTTAGCTTTAAGCCGTGTTTTACAACTGAAATCCATTCAGAAATTGGTGATTGATGAAGTTGATGTGATGCTAGATTTAGGGTTTAGACACCAATTAATTAATATTTTTGATATTCTACCGGAACGTCGTCAAAACATTATGTTTTCGGCTACGATGACTCAAGATGTGGATTTATTAATAAACGATTTCTTTAAAACTCCAGAACGTGTTTCTATTGCTATTTCAGGAACACCTTTAGAAAACATCAATCAGTCGCGTTACGATGTGCCAAACTTTTACACGAAAGTTAATTTGTTAACACATTTATTGAGAGATGAAGAAACCTACAACAAAGTACTTGTTTTCGTGGCGTTTAAGCGCATGGCCGATCGTTTATTTGAACAATTAGATGAATTTTTTAAAGAAGAATTATGTGTGATTCACTCTAATAAAACACAGAATTACCGTTTACGTAGTATTGAACAATTTCGAGAAGGTCAAAATCGTATTTTAATCGCTACCGATGTGATGGCACGTGGTTTGGATATAGACAATGTATCGCATGTTATTAATTTTGACACCCCAGAATATCCTGAAAATTACATGCATCGTATTGGTAGAACTGGTCGCGCAGAACGTTTGGGAGAAGCCTTAGTTTTTTCTACTAAAAAAGAACAAGAGTCTATTGAAAATATTGAAGCTTTAATGAAAATGGAAATTCCATTGTTGGAAATCCCAGAAGACGTTCAAATTTCAACAGAACTTATTGAAGAAGAGCGTCCGCAAATAAAAGAACGAAACAACCCTACCAAACGAAAGGATGAAGATGCTCCTGGCCCTGCTTTTCATGACAAGTCAGAAAAGAATTCAAAAGAAAACTTAGGAGGTTCTTACAAATTCAAAATCGCCGCTAAATACAAAAAACCAAAAACAAGAGGCGATAAGAATTATAATAAGCGTAACAAAAAGAAGTAATATCTTTTTGGATTTTGTTGTAACTTTAAATATTGAATGCTTATGTGTTCATCGTTTTTTATGGGTTAACCTTAAAAAACCATATTTACTTGATACAAAATCAAACTTATTTCTTAAATGTCAGATTCTGAAAAGTTTACAAAAACTGCCGATTTACTGCTTGAAATCGGTTCCCTATTAATGATTTCCGGGGCTAATACTAGTAGAATAAATAGAAGCATTGACCGGTTTTCTTCCGCTCTAAATTTTAGTGTTCACAGTTGGATTCATCAAAAAACCATCATTATGACATTAACAGATAATGACACCAAGATGAGCGCAACCAAAGTCTATAATTTACCTCCACATGCTATTAATTTTAAAACGATTTCTGAAATCAGTAAAGCCAGTTGGAAAGCGATAAGGGAAGGTTGGACCATCGATCAAATTGCAACGGAAATAGAGCGTATTAAAAGCCTAGACAGATACTCTAATCTGGTGGTCTTAATTGCGGTAAGTTTTGCTGTAGCAGGCTTCTGCAAAATATTTAATGGAGATTATCTTAATATGACGGTGGCCTTTATTAGTGCGTTTATGGGCTTATTTGTATCACAACAAATACATAAAAAACATTATAACATTTACATTAGAATCTTCTTAGCATCGTTAACTGCATCGTTGGTGGCTTCGGTAGGTATAATTTATAACATTGGTACTAATCCGCAAACTGCGCTAGCGACTTCAATCCTCTTTTTAATACCAGGCGTACCGCTTATTAATTCGTTTACCGACTTATTAGAAAACAACATTTTAAATGGCTTAGCTCGTTTCGCGGTTGGAGCTATGATTGTTCTTGCTATTGCTACCGGACTCTTTCTGGCCATGTATATTTTTTCAATAAATTTAAGTTAATATGACCGATCTTATTTTTCATCTATTAGAGGTTTCGTTTTGGTCTGGCATTGCAGCCGTAGGCTTTGGCATATTATTTAATGTGCCTAGAAAAACCATTTTTACCATTTTTGCTTTGGGCTTTTTAGCAGGACTTATAAAATTTAGCATTTTACAATTTGAGCATCATATTGCGTTGGCAAGTTTAGCAGCCGCTTCTTTTGTAGGATGGGTTAGTATTCCTATTGCTCATAAAATTCACCATCCGCCAGTTGTTTTTTCAATTCCTACTATGATCCCGATGATTCCAGGATATTTTGCCTACGAAACCATTTTATCGATTATGAATTTTGTGTTTATTGAAACAGACCCCGAAAAACGATTGCTTCTTATAGACGCTATGTTTTCACACGGATTTAAAATGATTTATGTCCTGATAGGCTTAACCTTTGGTGTGGCCTTGCCTTTGCTGGTTATGAATAAAGGGAGTATTAAACAGCTTGGTGGGGCACCTTCTTAGGTTGGTGTTTTGGGGTAAAGTTAAAAACAGACTGCTGCTTCGCCCTACAAATAGATTAGAATTATGTAAATTAACTCCTGTTATATTTTATTCTTTGTATTCTAACAAGTCACTAGGTTGACATTCTAGAACTAAGCAAATGGCATTCAAAGTTGAAAAACGAACAGCTTTAGCTTTGTTATTTTTTAAAATTGACAAATTGGCCATAGTAATTCCAACTCTTTCAGAGAGTTCCGATAAGCTCATTTTTCTCTTGGCCATTATCACGTCTAAATTCACAATAATTGCCATAATTATACTGTTAATTTGTTTTCTTCTGAAAGATTATTTCCTTCTTCAAAAATTGCAGCCATGATATAGGCTAACAATGCTAGAATTAAATATGAGAAAATCAAATGTAAACTACTCATACCACCTTGCTGAAAAGTAAGTGCGGAATAACTAGACAGAACAAAAAGTATCAATAAATATTTGCCTATTTTTCTAAAAGAGATCACATTATTTTTATGAAAAGTTTTAATTTGTTTTACAGACTTAATAATCTTTTCAAATTCTTTTGTTACCAAAAAAAGCAAAATAAAAATTGCAGAGCATTGTATAAAATTGATATATAAAGATTTATATTTTAGTTTATTCAAAACAAATACTTCTGAGTCGCTTGGTACTTTTCCATCAACATGAATTTTATAAGAACTAAACTTATTAATGAAAGATTTATTGGAGCTGGTTTTATTCTTAATATCAATATTATTAATAGTAAAATTAGTAAGATCAAGATTGTCATAAGTTGAAGGACTCCACTGAAAATGCACAAATAATCCAGTAACTATTAAAAATATTAAAATATAAATTAAGCGTAATGATTTACATATAATGATTGCAACATTGAGGAGTGTATTTTTCTTCATGATAGTTTGTTTGATGACTTACCCTACAAACATAACAATAAAAAACGAAAAACAATAATATTTTATCGTTTTTCAATAAATATTTATTGAATTTCAGAACAGACATCAGCATCTCAGAAACTGTACCTTGTGGTAAAAACATGATTAATTCCAATCACTTCTACAATCATATATTCATTCTCTTTAGCGAAATATAAATGCAGTAAAAATAAGATCTAAAACAAAAACGAGGCTGTTCTCAAAGAAAACAGCCTCGTTTTAAATTATAATGAAGTCTCTAATTAGATATGCAAAGCACGATCTTCGGTAGCAGCAAGCGCCGCTTCTTTAATCGCTTCAGTAAATGTTGGGTGAGCGTGAGACATACGTGATACGTCTTCCGCGGAAGCGCGATATTCCATCGCCACTACAGCTTCAGCAATCATATCGGCAGCACGAGCTCCAACCATATGTACGCCTAAAATTTCATCAGTAGTTTTATCAGCTAAGATTTTCACAAACCCGTCTAAATCCATACTCGCTCTACTTCTACCTAAAGCACGCATTGGGAAAGATCCTGTTTTGTAAACTACACCAGCTTCTTTTAACTGCTCTTCAGTTTTACCAACTGTAGCAACTTCTGGCCATGTGTAAACGACACCTGGAATTAAGTTATAATCGATATGTGGTTTTTGACCCGCTAAAGATTCAGCAACAAAAACACCTTCTTCTTCAGCTTTATGCGCTAACATCGCGCCTTTAACCACATCTCCAATCGCATATATATTTGATGCGCTAGTTTGTAAGTGATCGTTAACTTCTACACGACCTCTTTCATCTAGCTTCACACCAGCAGCTTCAGCATTTAAACCGTCTGTGTAAGGACGACGACCTACAGAAACTAAACAGTAATCCCCTTTAATTTCTACTTCTTCGCCTTTTTTATTATCTGCTTTAATTACAACCTCGTCGCCTACAGTTTCAACAGACTTTACTTTATGAGACAAGTTCATTTTAAACTTCGCCTTTTTAAGTACTTTGTTTAATTCTTTAGATAAACCAGCATCCATAGTAGGGATGATTCTATCCATATATTCAACAACTGTTACCTCAGCTCCTAAACGCTTGTATACTTGACCAAGCTCTAAACCAATAACGCCACCACCAATAACCACTAAATGTTTAGGGATTTCTTTTAACTTTAAAGCTTCAGTAGATGTAATCACACGCTCTTTATCTAATTTGATAAACGGTAAGCTAGATGGCTTACTTCCTGTTGCGATAATGGTATTTTTTGCTTCAATTTCAGTCGTTTCTTCACCTGCAATTGTAATGTGTGTTGCGTCTTTAAAGCTTCCTAAACCTTGATATACATCAATGTTATTTTTCTTCATAAGAAAATCGATACCACCTGTAGTTTGATCTACAACCGATTGCTTACGTGCAATCATTTTTTCCAAATTCACTTTAATGTCACCTGGAATTTCAATACCATGCTCTTCAAAATGCTTAACCGCATCTTCGTAATGATGAGAAGAATCTAAAAGTGCTTTACTTGGGATACATCCCACGTTTAAACAGGTTCCTCCCAGCGTTGCATATTTTTCTATAATGGCCGTTTTCATGCCTAATTGTGCGCAACGAATCGCTGCTACATATCCTCCAGGACCCGAGCCAATAACGGCTACATCGTATGAATTCATAATATATTTTTGAAATTATCTTAAATTAATGTCAGAATCAAAAATACGAATGTTTTACGCTTCAACAATAAAAATTGAGGCTTTATAAAGTGAATTTATAATTTCTAAATTTATACTAAGGTATATTCCTAATATCCTAAAAAACTTTCTAAATACAGGTTTTCTTCTACGAAACTAAAATATACGCATAACATTATTTTTTAACTATGTAGCTAAATTATCAGCAAGATAGTGAACCAAAACATACATTATCGGCAATAAATTTGTATTTTATATAGATTAATTATTAACTAATTTTTTTATTATGGAAGATCATATTTATAAAATAATCGAAATTGTTGGTACCTCTGATAAATCCAGTGACGATGCCGTGACTAATGCCTTAAACAAAGCTTCTAAATCCATTCAAAACTTAAGATGGTTTGAAGTTACCAATACCAGAGGAAATATTAAAGACGGAAAAGTGGATAGATGGCAAGTAACTATCAAGCTAGGTTTTACAATGAAAGCATAGTATTCCATGTAAACTACAACAAAATTAGCAACGAAAACGCAGTTTATAGAAGACACAAATTAAAAATTGTTTAGTTTTGTGCTTCATGCAAAAAAAAATAAACATACAGAATAAAAAAGCACGGTTTCAATATGAAATTTTAGATAAGTATACTGCTGGCATTGTGTTAACGGGTACCGAAATAAAATCCATTAGAAACAGTAGGGCTTCTATTGCCGAAAGCTTTTGTGAATTTAATGAGAAGGGCGAGCTTTTTGTTATAAACATGACCATTGAAGAATACATTTATGGCACCTACTACAACCATAAGCCAAAAGCAGAGCGCAAACTTTTACTAAACAAAAAGGAGCTTAAAAAGTTAAGCAAGGAAGTTCAAAATACGGGACTTACCATTATTCCGCTACGCATGTTTATTACAGATCGCGGTTTTGCTAAACTAGATATAGCGTTGGCGAAAGGTAAAAAATTGTATGATAAACGTGAAACTATTAAAGATCGTGATAACAAAAGGAATTTAGATCGGGTTAAAAAAATATATAAGTAATTCATGATTTTGACGTTAAAGTTGACACCTCTTGACAAATCAATTCTTACCATGAGATTAAAAAGATTAACAACACTTTTTATATTGGCATTTGCCTTTAACCTACACGCTCAGAAAGAAAAAAAAACAGATACTAGCGCTGTTAAAAAAGCAGTTTTCACTGTAAATAAGAAATCGGCCCTAACCTTAAACAGTACTATAAAAACGTATTATGATGTTGTTTCGGCAAAAAAGGATACGGTAAGAAACTGGAAACAATTTAAATATTTATTTAAGAAAGACGCCAAACTTATCCCTAGCGGAAAAGACAAAATGGGTGTTTACCACGTGGGGTATTTATCACCTGATGACTACAAGAAAAAATCTACTGTATGGTTTAAAGAAAATGGGTTCATTCAAAATGAAATACACCGAAAAACAGAAATATTCGGCAATATGGCACAGGTATTTAGCACTTTTGAAGCCTACCATGATTTATCGGATGAAGAACCTTTTTTAAGAGGTATCAATAGTTTTCAACTGTTATACGATGAAGAACGCTGGTGGATTATCAATATCTATTGGACACATGAAACGCATCGAAACCTCATCCCAAAAGACTATTTACCTAGAAAAGGGAGGTATTAGTTGTTGGTTTCTGGTTGTTGGTTATTGGTCGCTTACTCTTGCAGGGTTGTTACGCTGAGCTGCTCTGAGATTTCGCAGAGGTTGACTTTTGACACGAATTACACTAATTTTAACGAATATTTTGCGTTGTCCAGCTTTGCGGCCTTGCGACTTTGCGAGAAACTGGTTTCTAGTTGTTGGCGGCTTACTCTTGCGGGGTTGTTACGCTGAGCTGCTCTGAGATTTCGCAGAGGTTTACTTTTGACACGAATTACACTAATTTTAACGAATATTTAGCGTTGTCCAGCTTTGCGGCCTTGCGACTTTGCGAGAAAATGGTTTCTGGTTGTTGGCGGCTTACTCTTGCGAGGTTATTACACAGAGCTGCTCTGAGATTTCGCAGAGGTTTACTTTTGACACGAATTACACTAATTTAACGAATATTTTACGTTGTCCAGCTTTGCGGCCTTGCGACTTTGCGAGAAAATGGTTTCTGGTTGTTGGCGGCTTACTCTTGCGAGGTTATTACACAGAGCTGAACTGAGATTTCGCAGAGGTTGACTTTTGACACGAATTACACTAATTTTAACGAATATTTTGCGTTGTCCAGCTTTGCGGCCTTGCGACTTTGCGAGAAACTGGTTTCTAGTTGTTAGTTGCTTACTCTTGCGGGGTTATTACACAGAGCTGCACTGAGATTTCACAGAGAACCACAGAGGATTTTTAAACACAGATTTCATTGATTTCTTTACGATTCACGTCTTTGTTTATCTATGTCTTGGGCTATATTTTATTGCTTATCAGAAGCGTTCTCGACTCCGCTAGAACATCGATTTGATGTTTCGTGACGGTCTTCGAGCGGAGTGGAGAAGCGTTTTTTTGTATCTACGACCTGAGGTCTCGACGACTTACGACTTGAAATTTTCTAATTAATTTTTATCCTCTAATAGCGGCACAAATCGAAATTCACCTAATTCTTCTTGTTCAAATTCTTTAGGCCCTTTTCTAGTAATCATGTTCATGATCTGCACATCATCACCAACAGGGATGATTAACCGCGCTCCAACTTTTAATTGCTTTAATAAAGGCTTTGGCACATAAGGTGCTCCAGCGGTTACAATAATACCATCATAAGGTGCTTCTTCCTCCAAACCAATATAGCCATCTCCAAAAACAAATTTCTTGGCGCGATAACCCAATTTTGGTAAAAAACGGCTGGTAATTTTAAATAATTCATGCTGGCGTTCAATACTATAAACACGTGCTCCCAATTCACAAAGCACCGCGGTTTGATACCCACTACCCGTGCCAATTTCTAGAATTTTATCGCCTCTTTTTATTTGAAGTAATTCCGATTGAAAAGCCACCGTATAAGGCTGAGAAATGGTTTGATCGGCTGCAATAGGAAAAGCCTTATCTTGATAAGCATGGTCTAAAAAACTAGAATCCATGAACAAATGACGTGGAATTTTACCAATCGCTTTTAAAACGCTTGGATCTTTTATTCCTTTATTTATCAACACATTAACGAGTTGCTGACGTAATCCCTGATGTCTAAATGTATCTTTCAATTTGGTTGGAGGTTTGGCATACAAAAATACGTCAACCTTTTTAAGAGCAAACCCTTTTTTGAAATTTATTTTTCATTTTATGAATGCAAAAAATTAAACTTCAAATACGCAACATCGTGTTTTAATTATCTTATTTTTGTTGAAAACCTAAATAATTATGCTAAAAGCTGGAGTACTAGGTGCGGGACACTTGGGTAAAATTCATTTAAGACTTCTTAATCAATCTGAAAAATACAATCTTATTGGTTTTTATGATGCTGATGAAGAAAACGGCAAGAAGGTTGAAGCCGAATTTGGCTATAAATTTTTCAATACGATCGACGCCCTTATTGATGCTGTGGATATCGTGGATATCGTAACCCCTACACTGTCGCATTACGATTGCGCAAAACAAGCCATTTCTAAAGGCAAACACATATTTATAGAGAAACCCATTACCAATACCGTTGAAGAAGCCGAACACATTCGTGAACTTTTAGCGGAACATAATTTACGCGGACAAGTAGGCCACGTAGAACGTTTCAACCCGGCCTTTATGGCTATTAAAAACGATATTAAATCGCCTATGTTTATCGAAACGCATCGTTTGGCTGAATTTAACCCTAGAGGTACCGATGTTCCCGTGGTTTTAGATTTAATGATTCACGATATCGACATAATATTAAGCATTGTAAAATCTAAAGTAAAGCACGTTTCGGCAAGTGGCGTTTCGGTAATTAGTGAAACACCGGATATTGCCAATGCACGACTAGAATTTGAAAATGGTTGTGTGGCTAACCTAACAGCCAGCCGTATTTCACTTAAAAAAATGCGAAAAGCACGTTTCTTCCAAAAGGACGCTTATATTTCAGTTGATTTTTTAACTAAGAAATGTGAGGTTGTTAAAATGAAAGATGCTCCTGAAAATCCTGGAGATTTCGATATGATTCTTCAAAATGCTGAAGGCGTAAAAAAACAAATCTATTTCGATAACCCTGAAGTGCCTGATAGCAACTCTATTTTAGATGAATTAGAAACTTTTGCCGATGCGGTGAATCACAACAAAACGCCAATTGTATCTTTACATGACGGTACCGAGGCACTTCGTGTAGCGACTCAAATAATAAACTGTTTCTAAATGAAAAATGTTGCAATTATAGGTGCTGGAACTATGGGCAACGGTATTGCTCATACTTTTGCTCAGAATGGATTTAAGGTAAACCTGATTGATGTAAATAACGATGCTTTAAAAAAAGGCATTCAAACGATTACAACCAATTTGGACCGTATGGTGAACAAAGAAAAAATCTCCGAAACGGAAAAATCAACCACTTTAAGCAACATAAAAACCTTTACCAATTTAAAAAATGGCGTTTCTAAAGCCGATTTAATTGTTGAAGCTGCTACCGAAAATTTAGAATTAAAACTTAAGATATTTAAAGACATAGACGAAGCTTGTTTAGATAGCGCCATTTTAGCAACAAACACCTCCTCAATTTCCATCACTCAAATAGCGGCAGCCACATCAAACCCAGAACGTGTAATTGGTATGCATTTTATGAATCCGGTGCCCATTATGAAATTAGTGGAAATTATTCGAGGCTACAACACCAGTGATGTGGTTACAAATAGTATCATGGCACTTTCGAAAACCTTAGGAAAAGAACCTGTTGAAGTGAACGATTACCCAGGCTTTGTAGCCAATCGCATTTTAATGCCCATGCTAAATGAATCGATTGAAACCTTATACAATGGCGTGGCTGGTGTTTATGAAATCGATACGGTTATGAAACTAGGTATGGCACACCCTATGGGCCCCTTACAATTAGCAGATTTTATTGGTTTAGACGTTTGTTTATCGATCTTAAACGTGATGTATGAGGGTTTTAAAAACCCTAAATACGCACCCTGCCCCTTATTAGTAAATATGGTACGTGCTGGAAAATTAGGTGTAAAATCGGGAGAAGGTTTTTATGATTATACCGAAAGTAGAAAGGCCGAAAAAATTGCCAAACAGTTCATAAAAGCTTAAAATCCATTTTCTTTTAACTGAAATTTAAAATCTTGTAGTTTACTAACACAACAAGAAAAACAAAATATATGACAAGCATTTCAGAAAACCTGAAAAACATAAAATCTACGCTTCCAGATCATGTTACCTTGGTAGCGGTTTCAAAAACAAAACCTGTAAGCGATTTAACGGAAGCTTACAATGCTGGTCAGCGTATTTTTGGAGAGAATAAAATCCAAGAAATGGCCGAAAAACATGAAAACATGCCAAAGGATATTCAGTGGCATATGATTGGTCATGTACAGCGAAATAAAGTGAAATATATGGCAGAATTTGTGTCTTTAATTCATGGTGTTGATAATTTCAAGTTATTAAAGGAAATAAATAAGCAAGCCGAAAAACACAGTAGAACGATTGATTGTTTGCTTCAGATAAAAATTGCTTCAGAAGAATCTAAATTCGGTATGACATTATCTAATGCGGAAGATATCCTCCATTCGGAAGACTTTTCAGCATTAAAAAACATTAAAGTAACCGGCGTAATGGGCATGGCAACTTTTACGGAAGATGACGCTCAAATTAAATCAGAATTTAATAAATTAAAATCAGCTTTCGATAGCTTAAAAAACATAGAACACCCTAACTTTAAACCCGAAACCATTAGCATGGGCATGAGTGGCGATTATAAATTAGCCATAGCATGTGGCAGCACCATGGTTCGTGTTGGAAGTAGTATATTTGGACATAGGAGTTGATAATGAATGAATAATTAAAAATTAAAAGTGAATAATGAAGAGTGACCGAAGACGGAAGACCATTGACCATTGACCATTGACTGTTGACTATTGACCATTGACTATTGACCATTGACCATTGACTATTGAAAAATGATTATTGACCATTGACTATTGACCATTGACTATTGACTATTGACTATTGACCATTGACCATTGACTATTGACTATTGACTATTGAAAAATGATTATTAAAATTGACAAATAAACTTTTAACAACATAACTACTTAACTCCTATAACTACTTTAACAACATAACTACTTAACTACTATAACTACTATAACTACTTAACTACTAGAACTACTTAACTACTTAAAAACACATATTGTACGCCATACTAGACATAGAAACAACGGGAGGGAAATTTAACGAAGAAGGCATTACCGAAATAGCCATCTATAAATTTGACGGTCATGAAGTGGTCGATCAGTTTATAAGCTTAATCAACCCAGAGCGTGAAATCCAACCATTTGTAGTGAACCTCACGGGTATTAACAGCAATATGCTTAAGAATGCACCGAAGTTTTATGAGGTTGCGAAACGTATTGTAGAAATTACCGAAGGTTGTATTCTAGTCGCCCATAATGCGCAATTTGATTACAGAATTTTATCTACGGAATTTCGTCGTTTAGGCTTTGACTATGAGCGTAAATCCTTATGTACGGTAGAACTTTCTAAAGATTTAATTCCCGGACAAGCTTCTTACAGCTTAGGGAAATTAGTGCGTTCGCTGGGCATTCCTGTTACCGACAGACACCGTGCTTCTGGTGATGCCTTGGCCACTGTAAAACTATTCAAATTACTCTTAGATAAAGACACGACAAAAACAATTATTAAAAACGCCATACGTTTAAGTCCGAAACAAAAGTTAGCACCCAAACATCTTGATATCATTGCCGAAATGCCTTCAATCACAGGAGTGTATTACATGCATCAAGAAGATGGTGAGATTATATATATTGGTAAAAGCAATAATATAAAAAAACGCATTAATCAGCATTTCACGAACAATAGTTCCAAAGGCAAAAAACTTCAAGCCAAAGTTTCGGCGGTTACCTACGAAGCGACGGGCAGTGAATTGGTAGCGCTTTTAAAAGAAAGCGAAGCTATAAAACGGTTAAAACCGAAGTTTAACAGGGCTTTACGACGTTCTGTTTTTACTTATGCCTTATACTCGTTTGTAGACGAAAACGGGTACATCAATTTGAAAGTTGATAAGGCCGACGGCCGAAAAAAAGCCATCACAACTTTTAGTAATTTACAAAGTGGTAAAAGTTTTATCACCCGAGCAGTTGAAGAGTTTCAATTGTGTCAAAAACTTGCTGGTATTTACAAAACAAAAACCAGTTGTTTTCATTACGATATTAAAACCTGTAATGGGGCTTGTATTCAAAAAGAATCTCCTGAAACCTATAACAAACGTGTTCAAGCGCTTATCTCGAAATACAGCTACGCTAACAAAAACATGGTTATTATCGATCGCGGACGAGATATCGACGAACGCAGTGCTATACTTATAGAAAACGGGGTATTTAAAGGCATTGGTTTCTACAATCTAAACTACCAAATTAATAACCTAGAAGTTCTGGAATCCATCATTACGACTATGGAAAACAACCGCGATTCACAACATATTATTCAAAGCTATTTGCGTAAAAACAAGCGTTTAAAAATTATCAACTTCGAATAAAAATTAAGAGCCACCACATAAACCAAATAACCAAAAAATGAGTAAATCTCTTTTGTTAATATTCCTATTAGCGACCATTAAATTTTATTCCCAAGAAAATTACAATTCCGAATCGTATAAAATTACTTTAGGCGACCTGAGTTCTAAAACCTTTAAAAAAGACTCAACCGCTAATGCCTTTGTTATCTATGAATTTGGTAATAGTTATGTAGACAAAACAAATTTCAGATTAACAACTGAAAAAAAGCATAAAATTAAAATTCTAAATCAAGAAGGTTTTGATCAAGCAAATATTGTTATTCACTTGTACAACAGTGATGGTGGTAATTCTGAAAACGTATCAGAAATTATTGCGACCACATATAACGAATTCGATGGTCAAGTTGAATCAACGAAATTAAAAGAAGAAAATATATTTAAGGAAGTGTATGATGAGAACCACACTATAGTCAAATTTACTTTACCTAATATAAAACCCGGTTCGGTACTTACCTATGGTTATAAAATAACGTCACCATTCATGTTTAAATATCATGGTTGGGAATTTCAAGGCGATATACCAAAACTCTATAGTCAATATAATACGAGTATCCCTGGCTATTGGGATTATCATATAAAACTTGTAGGTGGTAAAAAACTAGCTGTAAACGACTCTAAGATAGAAAACACCTGTTTAGAAGTTGGTCGTGGAGGTTCTGCCGATTGTACTAATTCCACCTATGTCATGAAAGACATCCCTGCTTTTATTGAAGAAGATTATAGTACAACAAAGCAAAACTACCTGGCCCGAATAGACTATGAGTTAAAAACATTTACACGAGCAGATGCATCGGTTAAACATTATACAAAGTCATGGAAAGCTGTAGATAAAGAACTAAGATCAGACAAAGATATTGGCAGACAATTAAGAAAATCGGTTGATTTGGAAGAACTTCTAACTCCAGAAATTATAAGTGAAACAAATCCTCTAAAAAAAGCCAAAGCTATTTACAATTATGTACAAACACATTATATGTGGAATGGGGATTTCAAAATATTCAACGACGTTTCAATAAAAAACCTTATAAATAGTAAATCGGGTAACGTGTCTTCAATAAACATTTTACTACATAATTTATTAAATGAATCAGAGATTGACGCTAAACCAGTTTTTTTATCAACCAGAGAAAATGGTTTTCCAACCATCCTCTACCCAGTACTTTCAGATTACAACTATTTAATTACAAGAGTCACTATAGGAGATAAGTCCTACTTACTTGATGCTACAGATAAGTTTCTAACTTTTGGTCAAATTCCTTTTCGATGCTTAAATCAGAAAGGGCGATTATTCGATTTCAAAAATGAAAGTAAATGGATTGATTTAAAGCCAAATTCTAAAACGGCCACCTTTGTTATGGCTAAATTCAGTTTAAAAGAAAATAACCAACTTGTCGGTAAAATTAACATGAAGCAAACCGGTTATCATGCCTTAAGCAGTAAAAAAACCTTTTTTAACAATAAAGATTCTTATCTAAATGAAATCGAAGACACTCATGTAAATAGTGAAGTTTTAAACTTTGAAGCACCAAAAAATAATCCTAATAATCCAGATTTTAAAGCCAATTATGAACTTACTCATAATTTAGAAAATATTGGAGGCAACATCTATTTAAACCCTTTTTTAATTAAGTTTTTTAGTGAAAACCCTTTTAAACTTCAAGAGCGTACCTACCCTATCGATTTTGGATATTCCGATACGTATTTCTACAATATGATCCTTGATATTAACAATGAATATACCATTAAAGAACTACCTAAAGATGTTGCGTTTCAACTTCCAAACAGTACTGGTAGTTTTGTTTTAAGCACAAAAAAAGTGGGTAGCACAATTAATATTCTGTTTAAAATCAACTTCAATAAACCATTTTACGAACCCGAATATTATGATTATTTAAAAGAGTTTATGAATTTAATTGTCGATGCTCAAAATAATTCAACCATCCTAATAACAAAAAGCTAATAATCATTTATTACTTTTAACCCAAATGACGAACTCAAAAACAACCTGGAAAAAAAAGCTTCATGAAATTATTTATGAAGCCGACACTCCTGCGGGAAAGCTTTTTGATGTTATTTTACTCATCACCATCATTGCCAGTATCGTGTTGGTAATGCTCGAAAGCGTTAAAAGTATTGATGAAGAATATCATGCCTTTTTAAACATATCAGAATGGATAATTACCATCCTGTTCACCATAGAATATATCATACGCGTGGTTACGGTAAAAAAACCTATTCGCTATATATTTAGTTTTTATGGTATGATCGATTTGCTTTCTACCATTCCAAAATACATTTCATTATTTTTTGGTGGCATACACGCTCTGGCAGCATTACGCGCTCTACGTTTACTTCGCATATTTAGAATATTAAAACTAGCCCGTTATCTAGGTGCTTCTAGAAACCTTGTAAACGCACTAAAAGCCAGTCGTGCAAAAATAGCGGTGTTTCTATTTGCGGTTGTCATTATTGCGATTATTCTAGGCACAATAATGTACCTTGTTGAAGGTGAGGAAAACGGATTTACAAACATACCAAAAAGTGTGTATTGGTGTATCGTTACCCTAACCACTGTTGGGTTTGGCGATATCGCCCCACAAACCCCGTTCGGACAATTTTTGGCCTCCATCGTCATGGTTATTGGTTACGGGATTATTGCCGTGCCAACCGGTATTGTTTCTGCCGAATACACCAGTCAAAGCAATAAAAAGCCAGAACCTTCAAAATCTCAAGAACCTTTATTACATATGAACTCCCAGTCCTGTTCAAACTGTACGGCCGAGAAACATAAAGATGGCGCTCAATTTTGCTACCGTTGTGGTGAAAACCTATAAATGGATTTGGGCGTTACCACGCTCTGGCGTGGTCAGGCTTTCCGTTGCAATCTTTTTAAAGCTCTAGGGAATGTTGGCTGTTTTATTTTTGATTTTAAATAATCATATAAATTGTGTTTTTGTACTTCCATCTTTAAAAAGGATTTCCACTGCAATCCTTAACGCAGGACGTTTTTCAAAAGATATTTTTAGCTTCAAACATTTGGCGAATCCGTTTTTCAATATAACTTTACAAAATATCTAAAAACCACTATCATAAATTCAAAATCCAAATACCTCATTAGCGTTGTTGGCCCTACAGCCATTGGAAAAACAGCACTCAGCATTAAACTCGCACAACATTTTAATACCGAAATTATTTCAGCCGATTCACGGCAGTTTTTTAAAGAAATGAGTATTGGTACCGCAGCACCAACCCCAGAGGAGCGCGCTGCTGCTCCACACCATTTTATTCAGCATAAATCCATTCAAGAAAATTACAACGTAGGTGCTTTCGAAAAAGACACACTTACTTGCTTAGCGGTTTTATTCAAAAAACATGATGTTGTGGTTATGGTTGGCGGCTCGGGGCTTTATGTTGATGCCGCAGTAAAAGGGTTAGATTACTTTCCAGAAGTAGACCCAAAAATACGTGAAGGTTTAAATAATGAGTTAGAATCTAAAGGTTTAGAGTATTTACAAAACCAACTTAAAGACTTAGATCCCAAAAGTTACGACACTATTGCGATTGATAATCCGCATCGGGTAATTAGAGCCTTAGAAATTTGTATCGGAACCGAAAAACCATATGCATCATTTCTAAATAAGGGCAAAGAAAAACGTCACTTTAAGACCATAACCGTAGGCTTAAAAGCCGATAGGGAAATCATATACAACCGCATCAACCAACGTGTCGATATTATGATAGAACAAGGCTTACTTGATGAAGTAAAACGCTTAAAACCCTATCAAGATTTAAACGCTTTAAATACGGTTGGATACAAAGAGATTTTCAATTATTTAAATGGCGAATGGACTTTAGATTTTGCCATTTCAGAAATTAAAAAAAACTCACGTCGTTTTGCTAAACGCCAACTCACGTGGTTTAAAAGAAATGAAAATACCCTGTGGTTTGATTATGAAGAAAAATTAGCTACCATTACAGCGGCCCTAGAAAAGGAAATAAGGAGTTAATTTTCAGATTACTTAATAGTTACACTGCTAAATTTGGCATTCACCGTGATACTCTTATCACTATTACCGTTTCCGCTAGAAAAACTAGAAACTTGCTCTTTAGAAGCCTTTCCAGGATGCTTAAACTGCGAACGCGTTCCAGTGTATTGTAAATTCACATCTGTATCGGGCAGATTAATTACAGCGTTACTATTTTGCAAGTTCACATTTAAATTAGAAAACTTATCATTTATTTTTAAAATATTAAGATTCCCAATATTACCGTTAATAACAGCTGTTTTTAAAAGTTCATCAATTTCCACATGAGATGAAACTGCATTTAAAGTGAGCTGATTTACGGTTTCAATTCTGGCATCTTCTACATAATTAAGGTTTAGCACACCAGTATTCCAATGTTTTATAGATAACGGTGAATACGAAGCATTAATAGAAGTAAAACCTCCATTAATGCGCTCTGCTTGTAATTTTGCGTATTCTAAATTAGCATCTATATTTTCAACATTCGAAGCAAATTCAATGGCTCCGTATTTTACATTAACCTTCAGTTTAGCATGCTTGGGTATTTTAATTTTTATTGTTTTAACAGCTTTAGAATTGGAATACCCTTTTACAAGCTCTTCTATTTTCTTCTGCCTATTTTGTATTAGAATAACACGTTCTGCTTTATTTTTATCCCTGTTGTCCTTGTTTTTAATGATGATTTTACATGGCTCATTTTTCAACATTTCAGCCTCGTTTTTATGTTTATTAGCCTGTTCTTCCATGTGCTCAGCATGCGCCTCCATACGTTCGGCATGAGCTTCCATACGTTCAGCATAACGTTCGCCCCAGGCTTCCATTTTTTCAGCATATTTACTGTCTTCCCATTGTTTTTCAAAAGCTTCACCCCAAGATGCCATGTTTTTAGCAAAATCATCACCATACTGTGATTCAATTTCTTTCGCATATTTTGCCATATAGGCATCACCCTCCTTTTTATAAGCCTTGTAATCAAATTTTACAGCACCAATGTTTTTAGGCAACTTAGGTAATTTCGGAAACTTTGGTAGTTTGGGTAAATCAGGTGGTATTGGGGGTTGTGGAAGCTCTAAGTGCAAATCCAGATCCATTTCAGGCACTTCAGCCAATTCAAATTTCAATTCTTCAATAATGGCATGAACGGCTTCATCATCATAATCACCACCAGTATTATAAACCCATACATTTTTATGGTTTGCTTTTGAAGCAATCATCACCTCTTGCATGGATGCATTCACATTAATATCCCAGGTATCTAAGGCATTCTTAAGTTCTTCTTTAGTTAACTGCTCACCATTGATGTAAGCCTCTATTTCAACCACATCCTTGTTCCAAGTGTCGAAAACAATATTACAATGACTCGTGTTTAAGTCTATTTTAACCTCCTTATCAACATCGATACTCTGCTTGACTTTAGTCAGTTTTTGCTGGGCGTAAAAATTAGCCGTAGTCATGAAACAGAGCACAGTAATGATTTTATATATATTTAATTTGTTCATTTTTTGATTGTTAAATGTTTTGTTGTGAAGCATCACCAAGATCTTCACCGTTTTTTAAGATTTGTAATTGTGACCTCAAGCGGTACAATAAATTAAGGCGCAATTTTAAATTATCTATTAGCGCATTTACTGTTAGTTCACTAGGTCCAGAAGTTGATAACTCTTCTGATAATTTTTGATAGGCCCGATCCAAAACCTCCAATTGTTCTAAATAACCATCCAATAATTCCTTGGTTTCTGGCGTAGGATCGATTTTAGATAATTCTAAATTTATACTCGCCAAATAATAATCCTCAACTTTTTTAAGCCCTGGAGAAATATCACCCAAAGTCTTATTTTCAATAGGTTTTGCAGTAGCTACTTCTGTAGACGACTCCTCATTATTCTCAACTTTAAAAATCTGGAATGCCCCCATGCCCAATCCTAGAAATACCACAATAGCTGCCGCAATTTTCATCCAATTTGGATACCCTTGACTTTTTTGTGGTAATGCCTGATCCAGCTTATTTAGAAAACGAGCTTCATGACTTTCAGGCATTTCTTGGTGAGTAACCTTACTATTCTTAAATAATTCCCTAATATCTTGAGCCATTTTTTTTAACTTTTAATAATTCTTGTAACTTCCTTTTTCCTCTAGATAATTGTGTTCGTGAAGACACATTAGATATGCCTAAAATCTCTGAAATTTCTTCATGATCATAGCCTTCTATTAAATAAAGCATCACTACATATTGATATTTATCGGGTAATTTCGCAATTGCCAATTTCACATCATTTACAGTAATAGCATCATCTACCAACCATTTGCTGTCCTTTTCTGTTTCTACAACTTTTAAATGCACCTCGTTTAACTCTACGAGTTCTTGTTTTCTTGCTTTTAAAAAATCCAGACTTTTATTAACAACAATACGTTTTAACCAAGCCCCGAAAGTAACTTCAGCATGATATTGATGTAGACGGGTAAACGCGTTTATAAAAGCTTCTTGTACGACATCTTCAGCCTCAGCACTGTCTTTCACAAATCGTTTGGCAACAATGTACATCCCTTGGCAGTACTGGTTATACAACTGCATTTGTGCTTTACGATTGTTCTTTTTGCACTGTTCAATGATATCTGCTTGAAGCATGCTTTTAATTCTTTCGGTATTTGGTTTGTTCGTATTAAAGACGATCAAAAATTTAAAGTGTTGCAAAAATTACAATATTTTTATATCAACTTACAGACTAGGTTAAATAAAACTGCGTTTGCAGCTTAGTAGTTATCTCTTTTAATTTATCTTTATCACCTATTTAATGATCATACCCTATGAACACCTTTTTAAAACGCGTCTTAATTCTATTATCTGTAGTAGCCTTAGGATTATTTTTATATTCTGTTTTTGTTGAAAATATTTTCGCACCACGATTAAGTCCGGAGGATACTGTAGAATTTAAATTAAATGATTTAGAACTTGAGGTTTTCTATAACAGACCTTACAAAAAGGGTCGTGAAATTTTTGGGGCTTTAGTCCCTTTCAATCAAGTTTGGCGTACAGGAGCAAACGAGGCTACAACTTTCGAAACCAATCAAGACCTTGAAATTAATGGCATGCCATTGGCTCCAGGAAAATACACATTATGGACTGTCCCTAAAGATTCTACTTGGACTGTCATTTTCAATTCAAAACAATATAAATGGGGTGTAAATGCTGAAATGCAACCCATGTGGGACCCGAATTACGATGTCATTACGACCAACGTACCCGTTCAAAAATTGGATAATGATGTTGAGCAATTTACGATTGCATTCGATAATTCAACAGACAACCTCTTTTTAACTATGGCTTGGGATGATGTTAAAATCGCATTGCCTTTAAAATAGTATTTCAGTCTAACAGAAAAATAATTGTAAATTTAGACAAACAATTGTCTACACGTGTCTAAGCCTAAAAAGTCTTCATTACAAGAAAGTAAAGGAGTTTCAGTTTCCGAAACTACAAATACATCGGCTATTGCGGCATTTAAATCGAGGCGTCATAAAACAAGTTCTCTAAACGAACTTGCTTCAGGTATTTTAGCTAAAAACATCACGGCCTTAAGTCAGAGCATAACCCTAATTGAAAGTCAGAATCCAAAACATTTCGAACAAGCCAAAACACTTATAAAAACGTGTTTACCACACGCCAACAAATCCATTCGTATTGGTATTACTGGTGTTCCTGGTGTTGGTAAAAGTACCTTTATCGAAACCTTTGGCAAGCATTTAACTTCTCAAGGCAAACGTGTGGCTGTTTTGGCCATCGACCCGAGCAGCACCATTTCGAAAGGCAGTATTTTAGGAGACAAAACGAGAATGGGCGATTTGGTAAAAGATGACAACGTTTTTATTCGCCCATCGGCATCAGGGACGTCCCTAGGAGGTGTTGCCAGAAAAACCAGAGAATCCATTGTTTTATGTGAAGCTGCTGGTTTTGATGTGATCCTTATTGAAACGGTTGGCGTGGGGCAAAGTGAAACCACGGTTCACAGTATGGTCGATTTCTTTTTACTGCTGAAACTTCCAGGGGCAGGTGATGCACTGCAAGGAATTAAACGTGGTATAATAGAATTGGCTGATGCTATAGCCATTAATAAAGCTGATGGCGACAATCTAGATCGCGCCAAAATAGCGCAAATCGATTTTAATAGTGCGCTTCACCTCTACCCAAAAAATAAATCGGGTTGGCAACCTAAAGTTACCGTATGTAGTGCACTGAGAAAAGAAGGCATTGATGCTATTTGGAAACAGATTTTAGATTATGTGCGCATCACTACAGAAAACAACTATTTTATAAAAAAACGCAACCAGCAAAATAAATTCTGGCTTATACAAACTATAGAGCACCAATTATCGTCCCAATTTTTTAATAATCCTGAAATAGAAGCAGCCTTAAATGCACAAATTCAGCTGTTAGAAAATAATAAAACTACACCTTTTGCTGCCGCGGAATTACTGCTAAAAATGAGCTCTTAATTTCTAGCGTATCGCTTCAATAAATACTGAGCAAGGAAATAAAACAAGGTCCCAGCAATAACCCCGAAGGTGAGTCCGCAAAGTAAATCTAAAGGGTAATGTACACCAACATAAATTCGACTATACGCCACAATTAAACTCCAACCTATTAAAATAATCATGAGGTATTTATAGTATGGTTTTAACATGAGCCCTGCAAAAATAGCAGCTGCCATAGAGTTTGATGCATGACCAGAGAAAAATCCATATTTACCGCAACGCACCGCTATAAAACGCACCTGATCTGCAATACTTGGTTCTCCACAAGGGCGTAAACGCTGAAATCCACGTTTAAAAGCATTGGTTGTTTGATCGGTAAACGTAATCATTAAGGCAATAACAACAGCAACAATAAGTAAAGTTTTAAGTCCGAATTTCTTATAAATCAAATACAATAAGATGGCATAAAGCGGAACAAAAGTGAGTTCTGCCGTAATGATAAGCCAAAGGTTGTCCCATGATGAAGATCCTAGGTTATTTAAGTATAAAAATAATTCGGTGTCGTACTTTAATAAATCTTCAATCATAATAAAAATTAGTCTTCGTATTGCGCTACTTCATTATCGTAAAAGTCACTAGCCAATTTAATAGCATTTTCAGTTTCAGATTCTAATTCTTTTTGGTCTTCGGCATCAAAATCTTCAAACCATTCCACCTCGTCATTTTCAAGGTTGATTATGAAACGTGGAAATTCGGTATGAATAACATAAATAGCATTTGGAAATTCGGTATTATCACCTAAAATAAACTTTGGAAGACTCATTTTTCTTATGATTTGTTGTTTGACAAAATTAACCTTTTCGTTAAATAATTAAACCTTATATACAATAAAATCGCAGCAGTCGTTAATCCTGCTAAAAGCCCGATCCAAATACCAAAACTCCCATAGGCATCTTCTTTCCCTAAATACCAAGAGATTGGAAACCCGATGAGCCAATACGAAATAAAGGTTATAATAGTTGGTATTTTCACATCCTGTAAGCCACGTAACGCTCCTAAAACCATCACTTGAATACTATCACTAATTTGAAAAATCGCGGCGGCTATCAATAATTTTGAAGCAATTCCTACCACCTCTTTGTTATCTAAAAGATTTTTAGCATCATCATAATCTACATAAATTTTAGGCAATTCTGTATGAAAAACGAAGAATATGATAGCGAAAACTGTTGCCAATAATACACTCATTAAAAATAATGAAAAAGCAATACGGCGTAATTCAAAATAGGCTTTCAATCCTTTTTGATTTCCCACACGTATCATAGCTGCTACACTTAAACCGGTGGCTACCATAAAGGTCATTGAACTCAAATTTAAAGCAATTTGATTGGCCGCTTGCGGATTTTTACCTAATAAACCACTAAGCCATATCGCCGATGTAAAAATCGCCACTTCAAAAAACATTTGCATGGCACTTGGCGCCCCCAAATCAAGCAGTTTTCTAAGCATGAGTTTATCTAAAATGAAGAACTTGATGTTTGTTACATAAGCCTTCGATTTCTCCTTTCCTTTAAGTAGGTACCATATGTACCACACCATAACAATCCTAGAAATTAAGGTACCATATGCCGCTCCTACAAGTCCGTACTCAGGAAAACCAAATTTCCCAAAGATGAAAAGGTAATTTAAAACAATGTTTATCACGTTTCCAATAAGCGTTGCATACATCGGGTATCTGGTCATGGACATCCCATCACTAAACTGCTTAAACCCCTGAAAAACAACCAATGGTATTAGGGAAAAAGCCACCAAATCTAGATAAGGAATAGCCAATTCTACAACCTCAACGGGCTGTTTCATTAAATACATTAAAGGTTTCGCAAAAAGGACTAAAAGAAAAAGTATTATACCGATAACCGTACATAAAAACAAACCATTTTTAAAGGCCGACTTGCCATTGGTAAAATCATTAGCGGCATCGTACTCTGCAATTAAAGGTGTTATAGCTGTTGAAAAACCTATCCCTAGAGACATGGCAATAAACATAAAACTATTCCCTAAAGATACTGCTGCAAGCTCGGCTGTTCCTAGTTGCCCAACCATGATATTATCTACAAAACTCACAAAAGTATGCCCGAGCATACCCAACATCACTGGTGCAGCGAGTTGCCAATTGTATTTAAATTCTTTAGTGTATTGCGATAATTGCATGCTGCAAAAGTAGCCTTATTTTACGGGAATCTAGGAAAACTATAAAAAGTAAAAAGCAGATTATTTCACTTAATTGATATTCAGATTTTGATTTTTAGCTTGTTCAAATTCTTTAACAATGGCTTTAACAAGCTCTGAAACTGGTTTTATATCATGTATCATTCCTGAAATTTGCCCTATTTCCAATTCACCCTCAATTAAATCGCCTTCAAACATACCTTTTTTAGCTCGGGCTCTTCCTAATAAAGTTTTAAGATCCTGAATGGTTGGAGCTGATTTGTATAAATCTTGAACCTGATTGAAGAAGTTATTTTTCAACAATCTTACCGGAGCCAGTTCTTTTAAAGTGAGTTGGGTATCACCTTCTTTAGCTTCAACAACAGCGTTTTTAAAAGCTTGGTGTGCAGAGCTTTCTTCGCTAGCCACAAACCTACTACCAATTTGCACCCCATCGGCTCCTAAAATCATAGTCGCCAACATAGCTCTCCCGGTAGCAATACCTCCAGCAGCAATTAAAGGAATTTTAACCTGCTCTTTTACCATGGGAATCAAAGTTAAAGTGGTTGTTTCGTCCCTTCCATTATGTCCTCCAGCTTCAAAACCTTCAGCTACAATAGCATCAACACCAGACTCTTGCGCTTTTAAAGCAAACTTCACACTGCTAACCACATGCACGACGGTCACACCACGTTCTTGCAACCAGGACGTCCATGTTTTAGGGTTTCCTGCGGAAGTAAATACTACTTTCACGCCTTCTTCAATAATAATGTCCATAATTTCTTGAACATTTGGATAAAGCATAGGTACATTAACACCAAAAGGCCTATCAGTCGCTTTTTTACATTTCTGAATATGTTCACGCAGCACTTCTGGATACATAGACCCTGCGCCTATAAGTCCTAAAATACCAGAATTACTGGCTGCCGATGCGAGGCGCCAACCACTATTCCAAACCATACCTGCTTGAATGATTGGATATTTTATATTGAATAATTCAGTGATGCGATTCATTACTTTTTTATGATTTTAAAGGATCTCGTTTCATTTTCTAATTGAATTTCACCTAAATACAGTCCTTGCGGCAAATGGCTTATTGAAACTCCTTTTTTATTATTCACAACAGTTTCTAAAACCAAAACGCCCAATACATTAAATAACTTTAACTGTGCTTCACTTTCATCTGTACCAAAATCTATAAACAAATTTGAGTTTACGGGGTTCGGATATATTTTAAAAGCCAAGCTATTGAATTCAATACTCGACAAGCCCTTTTGTAAAGCTTGATATAAATCTGGAATACCATAACCCAATTGATAATCTGGTGTATTAAACTGCGATCCAGCCCCTCTAACTAAGCCCATTATTTCTGTTGGCGTTTTATTAGGGAGTGCTTGCATTAAGCAGGCCACACCTCCCGCCATTATTGGTCCGCTAAAAGAAGTCCCGTTATTTTGAACCATAACATCATTCCTATTAATAAGGTTCGATCTATATCCTTTAGCCACAACATCTGGTTTTTGAGACGGTTGTATCGAACTACCTATAGAACTGAAACTTGCGTATTGCCCCGAGGCATCTACGGCTCCAACCGATAAAACATTAGGAGAATCTGCAGGCGCGCCAACACCCGAATTCCCCGAGTTCCCAGCTGAAGTCACTAACAGTAAACCTTTTTCAAAGGCTATGTTAGATCCTCTTGTTATAAAAGCGGTGTTGCCATCCATAGCGTCACTTGTATAGGTATAATTCGGGTAATTAGGTCCGTAATCCTGATACCCCAATGAGGTATTTATAATATCAACACCTAAACTATCTGCACGTTCGGCGGCTTCAACCCAATAACTTTCTTCAACAGGGTTTTCATCCTTTCCATCCTCGGTTCTAAATAAATAGTACGTCGCATCTGGAGCTGTACCTACATATTCATTTGTAACAAAACCTGCCATACAACTTAAAACCTGAGTACCGTGACTAATACTTCCACTAGGTGGTGTATAAGCGTAAACATCATAGGTACCATCAACGAAATCATAACCACCTTTTAAGTCGCCAGCAGTTCTTAAACGTTGAAAAGCAGTCATGGTATTCACGTTTGTAAAGGCCGCATCCAATACTGCAATAGTAATGCCTTCTCCCGTAAAATCATTTTGATGTAATTGATCGACTTGAATCATTTCTACTTGATTTTGCGTATTTCCATAAACAAAATCAACGGTTTCATTTTCTAAGCTGAATTTATCTGAGACCTGAGCTGATTTAGAATATACCCTTCTTTTAGCATTTAAACGTTTATCTGCAAAATCGATAGCATCTATAAACGATAATGATGGATTAGAATTTAAATTATCGATGTCCGTTTTTAAACCTCGAACATGAACCGCATTATACCATTTAGATTTGGCTAAAACTGAAATTCCAGAAGTATTTTTTAATTGGGCGATGTAGTTTTCATTAACAGGAACATCTCTAAAATCAATAGCTATACCCGCTTTCCTTTTTCTGTCAATAGCTTTTTGAGAAAGTATGCTTATTGGATTGTTTATAGATGCTGAAACATTTTCCTTATCCACAAAGTAAACCCAAGCATCTTGAACCTGGGCGAAAACGGCACATTGAAAAAGAAGAACACTTAAATACAGAAGCTTTTTTTTCATAGTCAAAAGATTAGGTGATGCTAAATTACGAAATTACTCCCGAACCAATAAGTTCGTCCTCGAGGTACCATGCCACAAATTGCCCTTCAGTAATCGCCGATTGAAAGTTTTCAAAAGACACATACATGCCATTTTCTACTTTATATAGTGTTGCTGGTTCTAAGGCCTGTCTGTAACGAATTCTAGCTTGAACTTCCATGGTTTCTCCAGTGTTTAAAGCCAAATCTTCACGTACCCAATGTAATTCTTCTTGACTCACAAAAAGCGCTTTTTTGTATAAACCTGGGTGTTCCTTCCCTTGACCTGTATAAATGACGTTTTCTTCAACATTGGTATCAATAACAAATAAAGGTTCTACAGTACCGCCAACACCTAAACCTTTACGTTGTCCTTTTGTAAAATAATGAGCCCCTTGATGTTTACCAACTATTTTTCCTAAATCAACCGTATAGTTAATTTTACGAGATAAATAGGCTAATTTTTCTTCTACGGAATTGAATGCTGGTTCCTCACTATCATAAACTGTCTGGTCGCTAGGTACTTCAACAATTACTCCTTCTTTAGGTTTTAATTGTTGTTGAAGAAAATCTGGAAGCTTTACTTTCCCTATGAAACAAAGTCCTTGAGAATCTTTTTTATCGGCCGTTACTAAATCTAATTTTGTTGCAATTTCACGAACCTCAGGTTTTGTGAGCTCTCCAATAGGAAATAATGATTTTGCTAATTGCGCTTGTGATAACTGACATAAAAAGTACGACTGATCTTTATTACCATCTACACCTGCCAGTAACTGGTAAATAGCTTCACCATCCTTCTGAATGGTTCCCTTTCTACAATAATGCCCCGTTGCAACATAATCTGCACCTAAATCTAAGGCAATTTTCATGAACACATCAAACTTAATTTCACGATTACATAAAACATCTGGATTTGGTGTTCTACCTTTTTCGTATTCATTAAACATGTAATCAACAATACGTTCTTTATACTGCTCGCTTAAATCGACCGTTTGAAATGGAATACCTAATTTTTCTGCGACCAACATCGCATCATTACTATCATCTAACCACGGACATTCATTAGAAATCGTAACCGAATCGTCGTGCCAGTTTTTCATAAACAAACCAATAACTTCATAGCCCTGCTCCTTTAGCAAGTATGCCGCTACACTAGAATCTACGCCGCCAGAAAGGCCAATAATTACTCGTTTCATACTTAAAAAATTAGGGCACAAAGATACATATAATTACAAGATTTACATCTACCAAACGATTATCTCAAACACAATAAAATCAACAATATTTTAACATTTTAATAAATAAATCACTAATAAAGTTGTTATTTCATATATTAATTGATATATTTATACGACATCAATAGTAATATTAGAACTACACCAACAAAATAAATTTAATTTTTGAGTGTTATTTCTTACAAATTTATTATATTTACTAAAGATGCAGATTTAACATGAGTCGTTTAAAATAAAACAAATAAGCTCACCAAAAATTATGTGAGTAGTTTTGAAATAATACAAGAGGTGGTAAAACGCATCTCTTTTGAAAAAGAAAAGTTAGTTAGTTAGTTTTGGTTTGTTAGTTTGTAGACAATATTCACTCTTTCCTTCCTCGGATTATTGTCTATAAAAAAAGAGAACTCCTTATAATTAAGGAGTTTTTTTTGTGCGTTTAGCTGTATATGAAAAGTTCTTTTCCTTAACCAATGCCCCGTTTTTATAGAACTTCCATACCCCTGTTTTCTTGCCTCTTTTAAACACGCCTTCCGATACTAATTGTCCTTTGGGGTTATAGGATTTAGAAACCCCATGAAGTTCATCATTTTCATAGGTGCTTTCGGTGAGCACCTTATTGCGATCTGTATAAGAGTATGCTTTACCTTCTAACTTACCATTGCTGTATTGTTTTTTTTCCGCAACAGCGCCATTCGGATAATACACCAAACGTTCACCTATTAGTTCTCCATTACTATTATAAGTTTCAACAGTTAATATCTTTTTTGAATTTTTCTGATAGTATTTCCAAGTTCCAATATGTAATTTACCATTCATTTGGCCTTCACTAATTACTTTTCCATTGGATGCTAAAAACTTAACCTCGGCGCTATGTGTCGTATCATTAAATAATTTTGTTGCCGATAATACAGCTTTCTTCTTGTATTTTTTATAAAACTTAAACAAGCCAACTTCTTTCCCGTGTTTAAATTGACCTTCATACCTTAAGATTTTCGTGTCTTCAAAATACTTTTTCCAAACACCGTTGCGCTTACCTTCTGCATCAAATTGATTAATGCCCTGCGCAAAAACATGATGACTTATAAATAAGACAATCAATAAGCTCAATATCCTTTTCATAATTTAAATTATTTATAACGCTTTCGCGGAAATTATACATTACTAACGGATGATCACGTTAATTCTTATAACAAAATAAGAGGCTGTCTAAAAAGTAAAGTTTTGTCAACCTGAACTTGCAGAATGACGCACTTTAATACTTTTTGGACAGCCTCCTTAAAAATATATCAAATGGTATTATTTACCTTTTTTCTGAGCTTTTTGTTGGGCTTCAGCCTGCTCCATCATATCAGCCATTTTCTTTTGGAAACGGTTTTGTTTCTTAGGCTTTTTCTTATTCTCTTGAATCTGTGCATGAATTTTATCTTCATCAAGAATAAAATTCTTTATCACTAAGATAATACCGATACTAATTAAGTTTGAAATAAAGTAATACAAACTTAAACCAGAGGCGTAATTATTAAAGAAAAATAACATCATGATAGGTGAGAAATACATCATGTATTTCATCATCTTAGCCATATCAGGCATACCTTCTTGCTGTGGTTGAGCCGCTTGCATATTCTGCCCTGTTGTTAAACGCATGTAAAAGAAAATAGCAATAGACGCTAAAATGGGAAACAAACTTACGTGACTACCATAAAAAGGAATATTAAAAGGTAATTCTGCAATAACATCATAAGATGATAAATCGTCTACCCAAAGGAAAGGTTTTTGTCTCAAATCGAAAGCCGATGGGAAAAACTGAAATAAGGCGTAGAATACAGGTAATTGCACCAAAGCTGGTAAACAACCCGCCATTGGACTAGCTCCTGCCTTATTTTGTAAGGCCATTGTTTCCTGTTGCGCTTTCATTTTATTGTTCTTGTGCTTTTCACGAATCTCATCCAATTCAGGCTTTAAAATTTTCATCTTAGCCTGAGATAAGAATTGTTTGTATTGCACGAAAGACAATAATATTTTCACCATGATCGTCATCACCACAATAGCAATTCCATAAGGCATAAATCCTCCAAGGAAACCAAACAACGGCATGAAAATATAACGGTTTATCCAACCGAAAATCCCCCAACCAAAAGGCACTAATTCATCAAGGTTTCTATCGTAAGCATTTAAGATATCAAAATCATTCGGACCGAAATACCAATCCATCGATTCGTTAATTTCACCACCTTGTAAAACTAAAGGCATTTTAGCTGCAAAATCTTTGGTGTAAACGGTATCTACAACCTCATCATCAACAAGGTTAACCGTTTTAATATTTGCTGTCTTAAAGCCTTTTTCATTTAATAAAACCGAAGAAAAGAAATGTTGCTTGAAGCCAATCCAAGTTGCATCTTCTATATCCTTATCGGCATCTCTAGCCCCTGTATAGTTAGCTTTACCGCCTTCATATTCATAATGCACATCGGTATATCTATTTTCATAAGTGATACTCTTCGCATGGCGGAATCCTTTAATTTTCCAATCTAAATTAATTTCAGAAGAACTATTGATAACACTACCTAATCCTTGCGAACGTACCGAAAAATCGATCATGTAATCTCCTTCTTTAATTTCGTATCGGTATTCTAAAAACTTACTTTCAGAAACTTTAAGTTTCATAGAAACCACAGTTACATCACCGTTTTTAGTCACTTCGGGAACAAATGGCAAATCTTTTGTGTTTAAGATGCGACTATCTGTAGTACCAAAATTAATATTGAACGATGCGTTTTTATCTTGAAGTAAATAAATAGGAAGCGAATCGTAATCTACAAATTGCTTTAGGCGCACTTCTGAAAGATACCCACCTTTACTGTCGAATTTCAATTCAAATAAATCACTTTCAACCGTAGTTTCTCCACCTTTAGATTGCATCGCCGAATAAGCAAAAGCACCTAATTTATTCTTTAATTCAATTTGCTGTAAGGAATCTACACCAGCACCCGCAACATAATCTGAAGCAGTGGTTACCGCTGTTTCTTGATCTGTTTTAGCTTTTTGCTCTGATGCTACGTATTCTTCTTTAGCTTTCTTTTGGGCTTCAATTTCCTCTGGTGTTGGCTGATTTTGCCATAACATGTAACCCAGGATACCGAATATAAGTACAAAACCTATTATCGAATTAAGATCTAATTTTTTTTCTTCCATATTTTAATTAGTGTCATTTTAATCGTTTTAACAGAAATAAATAAGAGTTTATCTATAATTAAAATGACGAAGTATTTGTTATAATCTTTAATTGGTTATCAATAAACTATCCAATTTTATTTTTTTGCCATACTGGCACTTCTTTTTTCTCTACTGTTTGTTAAAGCTGCCTTTACAAAAGCCACAAATAATGGATGCGGGTTGGCAACAGTACTTTTATATTCTGGGTGGTATTGCACACCTATAAACCATGGGTGTTCTGGAATTTCTACAATCTCTACCAAACCAGTATCTGGGTTTAATCCAGTTGCTTTCATACCTGCAGCATCCAATTGGTCCTTATATTTCCCATTAAATTCGTAACGGTGTCTGTGACGCTCGCTAATGCTTTCTGCTTTGTAAATATCACGAATGGCAGATCCTAATTTTAAGTCACAAGCCCATGCTCCTAAACGCATCGTACCACCTTTATCGGTAATTGTTTTTTGATCTTCCATCAAATCAATTACAGGGTTTTTTGTCGTTGAATTCATTTCAGAAGATGCTGCATCTTCAATACCTAGAACGTTTCTAGCGAATTCAATAACCGCCATTTGCATACCTAAACAAATCCCTAAGAAAGGCACATTGTTTTCTCTTACGTATTGAACGGCATCAATTTTACCATCAATGCCACGCTCTCCAAATCCTGGAGCTACTAAAACACCGTCTAAATGGCCTAGTTTCAAATGCGCATTATCTTTATTTATATATTCTGAATGTACAGATTCAACTTTTACTTTAACTTCATTTTCGGCTCCAGCGTGAATGAAAGCTTCTAAAATAGATTTATATGAATCTTGTAATTCTACGTACTTTCCAATTAACCCGATAGTGATTTCAGATTTCGGATTTTTATGACGGTGTACAAATTGATTCCACCTTTCTATATCTGGCACATCACTTTTAAGTGCTAATTTCTCAAGAACTACCTTATCTAAACCTTCCTCTAGCATTAAGTTAGGCACATCATAAATAGTAGACGCATCAATAGATTGAATAACTGCATTTTCCTTTACGTTACAGAATAAGGCCAATTTACGACGTAAATCTTTTGGTAAGTTATGCTCCGTTCTACAAACTAAAATATCTGCTTGAACACCACTTTCCATTAAGGTTTTCACACTGTGTTGTGTTGGTTTTGTTTTTAACTCGCCTGCAGCAGATAAAAATGGCACTAAAGTTAAATGAATAACAATACCGTTATCTTCTCCCAAATCCCAACGTAACTGACGTACAGCTTCAATGTATGGTAAGGACTCAATATCACCTACTGTTCCACCTATTTCGGTAATCACGATATCATAATCGCCAGATTTACCTAAAATTTGTATACGTTCTTTAATTTCATCGGTAATATGAGGAACCACCTGAACTGTTTTTCCTAAAAACTCTCCACGACGCTCTTTTTCAATAACACTTTGGTAAATTCTACCTGTTGTCACGTTATTCGCTTGGCTGGTGGCACGGTTTAAAAAACGCTCGTAGTGTCCTAAATCTAAATCGGTTTCGGCACCATCTTCAGTCACATAACATTCGCCATGTTCGTAAGGATTTAACGTCCCTGGATCAACGTTTATATACGGATCTAATTTTTGAATGGTAACTCGGTAACCCTGAGCTTGTAACAGTTTAGCTAGAGATGCTGCTATAATTCCTTTACCTAAGGAAGATGTAACTCCACCGGTTACAAAGATGTATTTTGTAGTACTTGTCATGTTGCGCTTTTAAACGCAGGCAAATTTACGAAATTTTAATAGTTATTTCCGCGGTTATTGCAAACAATATTTCAGGAGTGAATTTATAGCGATAACTCTTATAAAATCTAGATCCTTAATAATATTAAACCTATATAGTTACTATGAATTACAACATTTCATAAAGGAAAAAAACTCAAAAAGAATAAGCCATACATTCATATAAATTAGCCTTTTTTATCTTTTTTAAAAACATAGGTATAAAACCACATTAATGTAAAAGTTGGCATAAAGTCTAATCCAGGCATAATTTCTTCAACAAATGCCACAACTCCAGCTACACGACCCGCTTTTCCTTTGTACATTTTAGTCATGAGCCAACCCGAAACTGGTGCCCAAACTATATCTGATAACTCACCGATACCAGGGAAAAAGTATGAGAGGCAACCAATGGCGTCAAACACAATCCCTAAAATGAGTTTTTTATTTTTATTCATTAACAACTATTATTTTTACTAAGCTTTAAACAAGAAATATTCCAATTTTATTTCCCGATTAATTTCAAAAATTCGTTTCTGGTTTCATTTTTTTCAAACTGCCCTCTAAATCCAGAAGTTGTGGTTACCGAGTTTTGTTTCTGTACACCACGCATCATCATACACATATGTGAAGCCTCAATTACCACAGCAACACCTTGCGGTTTTAAGGTATCGTTTATACAGTCTAAAATCTGTTTAGTTAACCGCTCCTGTACTTGTAAACGTCTTGCAAAGACATCTACTATTCGAGGTAGTTTACTTAGTCCAACTATTTGTCCGTTTGGAATATAAGCAATATGAGCCTTCCCAAAAAAAGGTAGAATATGGTGCTCACATAAAGAATACAATTCAATATCCTTTACAATAACCATTTCATTATAAGATTCCTTAAACATAGCGCCTTTTAAAATTTCAACGGGATCTTGCTCGTAACCCTGAGTTAAAAATTGCATCGCCTTGGCCGCGCGTTCGGGGGTTTTAAGTAAACCTTCACGCTGAGTATCTTCTCCTAAATCTTCAATTATATGCTTATATCGATTGGTAACGTCGCCGGTTACTTCATCATTATATTCTTCAAAACTTTTGTAGGCCATATATTAAATATTGACTATTGATTAATTATTATTTATTATTGGTTGGATATATAAAACATGGATTTTCCTAGAAAATATCCAACAAGGCAAATAGTAGAAAGTACAACAATGCTTGTCACTAATATTTTCACGGGTTTATTTATATCTTTTCTTAAGATAATCATTCCTAAAATTGCTATTTTCCATTAAAAATGGGTAAAAAATATTCCATAAATAGTTATTGGTTGTTGGTTGTTGGTTATTGGTTATTGGTTATTGGTTATTGGTTATTGGTTATTGAAAGTTGACATTGTTTTTTAAATAAAATAAATTTCTTGTTAAACATTATTAACTGAACCTCCCTAAATAGAGTTGACCATTTTTAATTTTTAATTTTTAACTCCTCTATAAATATACCCCTAAAAACAGATAACACAAAAAAAGTAAACTTAATTGTCCATAACGCTTTAAAGTAGTAAATTCACCCCTATTATTTCTTATAGATGATTCAAGCAAAAAACATTCATAAATTTTACGACGATTTACAAGTTTTAAAAGGCGTAGATATCCATATTAAAAAAGGAGAAGTGGTCTCTATTGTTGGTGCTTCTGGTGCTGGAAAAACGACGTTGTTACAAATTCTAGGCACTTTAGATCGTGCTTCTTCGCGCAAACCTTTTGATTTACGTATCAATAAAACTAAAATCAATGATTTAAAAGATAAGGCGCTAGCGAAGTTTAGAAACGAGCATATCGGATTTATTTTTCAGTTTCATCAATTACTTCCAGAATTTACGGCTTTAGAAAATGTTTGTCTACCAGCTTTTATAAAAGGTACCAATAAAGCTGATGCTGAAAAACGCGGAAAAGAACTCCTTGACTTTTTAGGCTTATCTCACAGATACGACCACAAGCCTAACGAACTTTCGGGAGGAGAACAACAACGTGTTGCCGTAGCTAGAGCTTTAATTAATAGTCCAGCTTTAATTTTTGCCGATGAACCTTCTGGGAATTTAGATAGTGAATCTGCCGAAAACCTTCACAACTTATTTTTTAAGCTTCGTGATGAATTCGGACAAACATTTGTAATTGTAACGCACAATGAAGATTTAGCCAACATGGCCGATAGAAAATTAACCATGGTAGATGGAAAAATAACGAGCTAAGCCTTTGGCTCTTTTAATAATGCCGTAACACCCAAAAGTGGGCCAACAGCCAATACTACGAAAAGGTATTCCATAGGTATATAGGTACTTAACTTATTTAAAAGCATAATACTTACAATCGTGATGCAGTAACCTATACAATTCACAATGGTTAAGGCTGTTCCTTTAAATTCTGGATTCACCGTTTGCGCAATTAATGTTGAAAACAATGGCGAGTCGGCAATTACCATCATACCCCAAAACGCAATAATTACGATAAAAACCACTTCGGAAGTGATTCCGAAAAACAACGGCGATGCTATGCAACAAATTCCAGATAAAATTAAAGCGGTTAAAGCGACACGTTTCGCTTGAAATTTCTCAGATAAATACCCTGATATCACGCAAGCGATTCCGCCCAGAGCGATAATACTAAAACTTAATACCGAAATATTAAACTCTGCGTTGGGATGTGTTTTCACATAGCTAGTTAAAAGTAAGGGTACAAAAGCCCAAAACGCATAAAGTTCCCACATATGTCCGAAATACCCAAAAGCAGCAGAACGAAAATCACCATTTCTAAATATTTTATACAATACCGATAAATCCATCGCTTTCGCGGATTTTCTAAAAGGGCCATCAGGAACAAAAACTAAAACTAAAACACCTCCTAATAAAGCTAGCGCTGAAGTAATATAAACGATGTTTTCCCAAGCCAAAAAATGACTAAAACCTTTTAATAAATGCGGAAAAGCCGTTCCCAAAACCAAGGCTCCTACTAAAAAGCCAAGAGATTTCCCTAAACCCTTATGATAGTAATCTGCAGCTATTTTCATCCCTACGGGGTAAATGCCTGCCAAGAAGAACCCCGTTAAAAACCTAAGCAATATCAAAGTATGAATGCTATGCCCTTTAAGAACAACCAAACCATTGAAAAATGCTCCTAAAAACGCACTCACAAAAAAGACTTTTGAAGGAGAAAACCGATCGGTAATGGTAAAAAAAGCAAATAGAAAAGTACCAATTATAAATCCAAATTGTACCGCTGAAGTTAAAAGCCCTAATGCAGACGGTTCTAAATGAAAGGTAAAAATTAAATCGGTTATCACACCATTTCCAGCAAACCACAAGGAGGTACAACAAAATTGAGAAAAAACAATGGTGGGTAAAATGACTTTGGAGTGGTTCAAATTAATGGGTTATGAATAAATTTAATAGCTAGATTAGACACCTAATTTAATAAATACTTACAGCACTTAATTTTATCCAATTTACCCAAGTTTTTTTTAATCCCAATAATTTATTAAATCATCAACATCTAAGTCATTTCCTTGCAAGAAAATATTATCCCAATATAAATTTCCATTAATTTTTACAAAAACCTTGTAATAACCAGAACTTAAATTTTCTAAATTCAATATTAAATTAGTTGAATTCACATCAATAAATTCCATTTTGGCATTTAATTCGATTTCAGATTCATTGTAATAGTCTGAGTTTAAAATTGAACTAAAATCTGCTTGTTGTTGTGTTTTTTCTGCATTAGCACTTATAACCCAAGCATCAGAAATATTTACAGAAGACTTCACACTCAAATAAGGCCGAGCTAAAGGGTTTGGAAAAACAACAAATTGATTTTTGGTAAAAACATTTGGGTTTCCTAATCGAGTTACCTCAGAATACTCAGAACTTCTGATATTAATTCCTGTTACTAATTCAACTTCTCCCTTTGATGTAGAATTATTGTTTTCACTATCACTACTACAGCTAACTAATAGTAGTAACACAAAAATGATTGTCATTTTTTTCATTCGTATTCTTATTTCTTTTGTCTTGGTAAAATATTTCAGTGAAAGAAATTAACCTAGTATTAATTTTAAAAAACAACATTTAAAGTAAAGTCTGAATAGGGTAGACACAATTCAGACTTTTATAAATTATTAGTTCACCAACGGATAAGTCACACCTAAAACAGTGATGGTTTTATCGGCATAATTTAATTTAATATCCTTAAACAAACCTACATCAATTGATAGAATTCCAGATTTAACTTGTCGTGGTAGTAACACAAAATGTAACGCTTCATCAATGGTTAAGCTGTACTCAACACCTTTCGAACTTACACCAGATTGCATACCATCTAACAAGTATTCATCATCCCAAATATTTAAAGGCGTGTTGAATCCAGAAATCCAGGTTCTCATAGAATCTTCAGTATAATAAATACTGTCACCAGTTGCAGTCGTTATTTTTCCATTGCTAATAGCTACACTGTATTCAGAAAAACCAGCTGTATTTTTACCTAAATTCTTAGCAACATGCGTCCCTTCTACCTGGAAACTTTCATGGTAATAATTATTAAAAGTTGTGGTATGCACACTACCTTTTTGTCCGTACCAATTAGTAGACACAATTGTTATAACACCTTTACGTGTAATACCGTCTTTACACAACAACCCTTCTCCAAAATCGACTGTTATTGTTTTAGGGAAAGTAGTTAAATCAAAAGGCACTATAGTAATATTTGGTTCATTTTTAGCACCATCAATTTTTGAAGTTTGCGAATTCTCAGAGGTAATTACAGCATCGCCTGAATTATTACCTATATCCTGAAATATTTGATTCACTAAAGCATATTCTTTAACGGCTTCAATAGAATCATCTGGTTTTGATATATCTTTTACTTCTTCCGTGTCACAGGCTATAAAAAATAATGCTAAAATTGGTACAATTAGTTTTCTCATAAGTATGTATGTTTTAATATTTAACCAAATAACGTTGTTTGTTTGAAATTTAGTTCATTCAAAGTGTTGAAACCCTGTTTTTCGACAAACTAACGCCATTCATCGGTATTATTTCACCCTTCAAAGATAAAAATAATATTTTTCAGGATTCTATAGTAAAATGTGTTTTTATCAATTACATAATAAAGAGTATTTTTGAATACATAAAATCATGTTGAACTTCAATTTATCTAACTTGAATACCTCAGAATTAAAAGAATTTTTAGACGCTAAAGTCATTGAATACAATAACCCGAAATTTATTGACAGTGACCCTATCCAAATTCCGCATCGTTTTACACAGAAAGAAGACATTGAAATCGCTTCCTTTTTAACAGCAACGATAGCCTGGGGAAATCGTAAAATGATTATAAAAAATGCAGATCGTATGATGCAATTGCTTGGAAATTCACCCTATGATTTTATAATAAACCATAAAGAAAATGACTTAGATCATTTTGAAGGCTATGTACATCGCACCTTTAATACTGAAGATTTAACCTATTTCATAAAATCTTTAAAGAACATCTATCAAAATCACGGTGGTCTGGAAACTGTTTTTCTAAAGCATCTTAAGGGAAACACGATGCAACTCGCAATTCATGAGTTTAAAAAGACGTTTTTTTCTATTGATCATCCATCAAGAACTCTAAAACATGTAGGGGATCCAAATAAAGGTTCGGCAGCAAAAAGGTTGAACATGATGCTACGTTGGCTTGTAAGAAACGACCAAGCTGGTGTCGATTTTGGTGTTTGGAAAACCATCTCGCCTTCCGTATTATCGTGCCCTTTAGATGTACATTCCGGTAATGTTGCTCGAAAATTAGGCTTACTTACCCGAAAGCAAAATGATGCCAAAGCTTTGTCAGAATTAGACACCGCTTTGCGGGAATTAGACTCCAAAGACCCTGTTAAATATGACTTTGCCCTTTTTGGACTAGGTGTTTTTGAAGGGTTTTAAAATCGGTTTTCATTACCTTTGAGTTTAAAAACTTGAATACTTATGAAGCGATTACTACTTTTTTTATTTGCCTTATTCTTCTTTTCTGCATTTTCTCAGTCTCGAAAAATTCCTGTTGACACGATGGTTGTAACCACAAATACAACCACAATAAAAGGTCAAAGCATATCCTATAAAGCTACCACAGGAACGCAGCCTGTTTGGAATAAAAAAGGTGATCCCATTGCCACACTTTACTACACCTATTACGAACGCAATAACGTTAAGGATAAAGCCAATCGCCCCTTAGTTTTTTCATTTAATGGCGGCCCAGGTTCTGCTTCGGTTTGGATGCATATTGCATATACTGGGCCTAAAGTTATAAATCTCGATGATGAGGGTTATCCAGTACAACCTTACGGCGTAAAAGACAACCCCAACTCTATTTTAGATGTGGCTGATATTGTTTACGTAAATCCTGTAAACACAGGTTATTCAAGAATGATTGCCGATAAAGATGGTAAACTTCCAGAGCGCGATACCTTTTTTGGTATTAACGCTGACATTAAATACTTAGCAGAATGGATGAATACCTTTGTTTCTAGAAAAAGCCGTTGGGAATCTCCTAAATATATTATTGGTGAAAGTTACGGAGGCACTCGAGTTATGGGTTTAGCTAACGAACTACAATCTAACCAATGGATGTATCTTAATGGGGTTATTATGGTTTCTCCTGCCGATTATAAACTATACAGCACTGGTCAACCTATTTACGCTTCATTGAACTTGCCATATTTTACTGCTG
Organism: Pseudotamlana agarivorans; assembly: GCF_018860245.1. GTDB lineage: Bacteria > Bacteroidota > Bacteroidia > Flavobacteriales > Flavobacteriaceae > Pseudotamlana > Pseudotamlana agarivorans_A. The sequence goes on along the minus strand of NZ_JAHKPD010000018.1, from coordinate 273,589 downwards.
CCGCTTGGTATCATAAAGTATTACCTACTGAACTGCAACAAAAGGATTTATTGGAAATTCTTCCTGAAGTTGAAAATTATGCCATAAACAACTTCATGCCGGCACTGGCTAAAGGTGGTTCTATTTCGGAAACTGAAAAACAACAAATCGCTAAAAAAGTAGCCTACTACTCTGGTTTAACTGAAAAAGAAATCATTCAACATAATTTAGAAGTACCTAACAGCTATTTCTGGAAAGCATTACTTCGGGATAAAACAGGGCAAACAATCGGGCGTTTAGATTCTAGATATTTAGGTATTGACAAAACAGAATCTGGCAACTCTCCAGATTATAACGCCGAAATCTCTTCATGGTCGCACTCTTTTACACCGGCTATAAATTATTATATAAGAGAACATTTAAATTTTAAAACCGACATAAAATATAACATGTTTGGAAATGTACACCCATGGGATAGAAGAAACGATAATGTAAGAGAAGGGCTAAGAGAGGCTATGGCACAAAACCCGTATTTAAAAGTGCTTGTCCAATCCGGGTATTATGATGGCGCGACAACTTATTTTGCCGCAAAATACACCACGTGGCAAGTCGATCCGAGTGGAAAAATGAAAGACCGTTTTACATTCAAAGGTTACCGTAGCGGACATATGATGTATCTTAGAAAAGATGATTTAATATCTGCCAACGATGACATTCGTGAGTTTATAAAAAATGCATCAAGCAACGGAAAGGCTGCGAAATACACAAATTAAAACAAACAAAAAACGATTGGTGAACACAGTTCACCAATCGTTTTTTGTTCTTAACTTCTTAACTTCTTAACTTCTTAACTTCTTAACTACTTAGCTCCGAAAAACTACCCTCGTAACCAAGCTTCACGCAATGATTTTTGAGCAGCGGTAGCATCAGCTTTTTCGTTAAGACCTTCACCTGAAATGTATGTCTTAGTCACTTTCGTTTTTATAACTTTCTCTACACCATCACGAACGACAATAATATTAACATCTTGTCCTTCTTCCCAAGTATAAATTTCTTGTAAAATTGTATTTGCGTTTTCGAAGGTCATTGGTTTTCCATCAACCGATTTTAGTATATCGTTTGGTAATACACCTTGCTCTACCCAGAAACTATTCCCCGCAACTTGCTCTGTAAAAAAGATAACACGTTTCTCAGGATCTCCTGTAACTATAGGCGCACCACCCATGATAATATGATTACCTTCAACTTGACCTGTTTTAACTTCCAGACCTACTTTATCGAAAAATTCATTATAATTAATTGGAATATCACCAATAACATGCATTTCAAAAAACTCACCTAAAGAAGGGTAAGTCATTGCTACGATTTCATCAAATAATTTATCATCCTCAAAAGGCTTGTCTTTACCATATTTATTAGATAATTCTTTCATAAGTGATAAAATACCACGGTGACCATCACTTTCTTCACGCATTAAAATATCAATACACATACCAATTAACGCGCCTTTTTGGTATACGTTTAAGTACTGATCCTTATAAGGTTCCTTAATAACGTTTTCACTCATTATGGTAAAACTCATGGTATCATCCATTTGTTTTGAATAATTGATTTTTCCCATAATGGTGTTGTAAAATTCAGCCTCATCCACTAAACCTTGATTGATTTGAAATAAGGTTGCAAAATATTCTGTAACCCCTTCATACATCCATAAGTGTTTGGAGAATGTAGGATTGTTATAATCGAAATACTGCACATCTTCAGAGTGTACACTTAACGGCGTTACGATATGAAAAAATTCGTGTGAAACCACGTCAATCATATTTTTAGATAAAGCAGCAGCCGGCATGCTATCTGGAAAAACCACTACAGTAGATGTATGATGCTCTAAAGCACCAAAACCTTTTGGAGAATCTTCTTTACCTTCAGATAAATACAAGAAAATATCATATCTAGAGGTCGCGTTAATATCACCTAAATATGCTTTTTGAGCCTCCATCATTTTATAAACCGTTTCTTTTAACGATTTTGCTGAATGTGATTTACTTGGAGAATAAACACTTAATACAATTTTGATGTCGCCAACTTGAAAAGTTTCAACATCTAAATCGCCATACATTAATGGATTATCTGTAATATCAAAATACTTTTGAGCGATATAACTTGACGTGGTTGTTTTACCGTCTTCACTTGTTTTAGATCCTACTTCTTGCAAAGCTGCTGAACGCACAAATTTTGACGGGCTCGTAATATCAACTTTATATTGATTGGTTTTCAAAGAATCAAAATAGCCTATAAAACCATGAAGGTTAAGTACAAAGTTGTTTTCTTCAATATTTGTTCCTGAGGGTGAAAATGGTGTTTCGTGACCAATTCCGCCTTCTTCTTCAATATCGAAAGTATCATTAACTAAATAGCTAATTTTATCTAATTCCTTAGCATTAGAAATGGTCCAAGTATTATCATCTACATTTTTAACAGCCATTTCTTTACCATTGTAATCGTAAGCCTTGATATCATCAACATACTTACCAAAATCACTAACCGCATAAGTCCCTTGAACCACTTTTGGCAACCTATAAGTCACTTCATCAACTGTAAAACGCCCTGGGTTTATCGTTACCGGAACACGGTCTTCATTAATATGAACCAAGTCCAACCAAGTTTCAATTGGTGTATTTACAGCTAAATCATTTGCTGATGTCTTTTTTGTACCACAACTGGCCAATATTAAGCCTGTGAGGGTTAAGGCTAAAAATCTGTTTTTCATGTATTCTTTTTTTTATTAAAATAGATGCGCAAAATACTATTTAGTAACGGGTGCATTCGCTAAGGTTTTGTTAAATTCGCGACATGCAGACACCTCTTGTTAGTATTTTAATTCCGTTTAAAAATACTGAAAATTACATTACGAATTGTCTTACCTCCATAATTAAGCAAAGCTATAGTCGTTGGGAGTTGCTTATTGTAGACGATCATTCTACAGATCACAGTTTTAATATCGTTGAAAAATTTGCTTCTGAAGACCACCGCATCAAGCTTTTAAAAAATCCTGGAAGCGGCATTATAGACGCTTTAAGATTAGCTTTTCAACATAGTCAAGGCGATTTCATAACACGCATGGATAGTGATGATGTGATGCGCCTAAATAAAATTGAGGTTCTAGTTGAAAATTTATTAACCTACGGAAAGCAACATGTCGCCCTAGGTAAAGTGCACTATTTTGCTGAATCTGGTATTAAAGCAGGTTACAAAAGTTACGAGGTTTGGCTGAATGATTTAACTGAAAAAGGCAGCAATTATTCTGAAATCTATAAAGAATGCGTGATCCCTTCACCTTGTTGGATGGTACATCGTGATGATTTTTTGACTTGTGATGCTTTTAACCCAGACCTATACCCTGAAGATTACGATTTGGCTTTCAGGTTTTACAAATACGGTTTAAAATGCATACCCTGTGACGACGTTTTACACGATTGGCGAGATTATAGCGATCGCACCTCACGAACTCATGAGCATTATGCTGAAAATCATTTTATAGATATTAAACTGAAATATTTTCTTGAACTCGATTACCGGCAAGATAAAACTTTAGTGATTTGGGGTGCTGGAAACAAAGGAAAAACCATCGCTAAAAAACTAACAGCTTTGAATATTCCGTTTGAATGGGTTTGCGATAATCCTAAAAAAATAGGTAAAGATATTTACGGCACAGTATTAAAACCATTTCGTTTTTTAGAAGACATTGAAAATATACAAAGCATCATTAGTGTTGCTAATAAAGATGAGCAGAAAGTTATTTTAGAATACATGAATCAGTTGAAATTAAAACCAATTCAAGATTATGTTTTCTTTTGCTAGAAAAACGCTAAAAAACAAGCCCCGAATGCGTAACATCCGGGGCATTATTTTATTATAGATTAAGTTTCCTTTACTGTTTTACGATCTTTTTAGTATACGTTTTTTCACCGCTAGAAACTCTTAAAAAATACATCCCAGCTTTTAATGCACTAGCATCTATTTGAGTTGAATCCCCTTTAAAACGGCCTTTAAGAACCACTTGTCCTAAATGGTTACAAACTGAATAGGCAGTGTTTTCTGAAGTATCATCAGGTGTTTGAACCGTAAACACATTATGTACTGGATTTGGATAAACCTTCAATGAAGTACTAACAGCAGCATTTGAAGCCCCTATTTTACCATCAGCAGCTTTTGCTGTAGAACTACTTGAAGCATTATAAACTTCAACTTCAGCAAGACTTAACGCCGTACCGGTTAAGTTTGAATTAATTCGGATACTCTTACCTAAAACACCACCGGCATCTATGGTGATGTAGGGATCTGGCGTGGTATTGATTACTTTTCTAATGGTACGGTTTCCGTTACTATCCCACATAAACATGGTAAAATTAGATAAACGCTCTGTACAACAGGCATCGGTACGGTTATAAATTTTGATTTCTCCGATATTATAATCTGCACCAAGGTCTAAAGCCCACCAGGCTCCATCTTCTGCCGAAGTATGGGTTACAGAACCTGCGCTCCACGCCCCATTAGTATTACCATCTATAGCTCGTGAGGCGGCACCTCCATTTGCTGTTGAAGACTGGGTAGCTATGCCGTTTAAGGCTAAATTACGCGTTCCATATACCTCCACTTCAGCTAAACTAAGTGCTGTAGCAGCTAAGTTCGATTTAATTCTAATTCTGTAACCTGCTAAGCCACCAACATTTATACTTAAAGAAGAATCTGGGGCTGTTGTATAAAATTTTCTTAAGGTACGATTACCTGCTTCATCCCACATAAAAACTATAAAATCTGATAATCTATCCTCACAACAATCTGTTCTATTATGTATTACAATTTCTTCTATGGAAGATTCTGAATCTAAAACTAAATCCCACCAAGCATTATCTTCAGTTTCTGTATGCGTTACAGAACCGCCTCGCCATGCACCATTGGTATTACCGTCTATAGCAAGTGAAGCTGCACCGCTAGAATAGGTTGAAGATTGTGTGGCTGTTCCGCTTAAAGCGAGGTTATTTCCATTGCCAACTTGACCATTGTCATTTCCGTTGTTTTCACTATTAATTGAAATACCACGTTCAAACAAATAGTCATCACATCCCTGTAACAAATCATACACCCAAGCATAAATTGTTGTTTCAGTTCTATTATAAGAACCTCCCCAGGTCATCATACCTCCTGCTGAAAGCGCCTCTTCATTCCATGTATTAAAATCATCCTGTTCCCATGCCTGGGTAGGCCCATACTTCCAGGCTGTAGTAGACAATTTAGAATGATAATTCCCAACAATTTTGTCGTCCCAGGTCCATGTTCCACCTTCATGTACATAACCATTGGTTTCCGTCATGCGCGTTACGTGTTTGTAATTATTATTAAACTGGTTTCCAGTTATTTTTTCAGCATGATTGTTATTTCCACCAAAGGCATGACCAAACGTAAAGTCATCAAATCTTGTAGCAGCTGCAAAAGGATAAGAATTGTGATTTGAAGTACTCCTTCCGTTGTTAAATGCCACTGGGATATCATCATTTCCTGAACGTACAGCATTTGCAAATGCTTCATATATACGTTGATCATCTATATTTCCGCTCGTTGCATCGTCACCATTTTCTTCCATATTTCCTTCAGCATCATCAAAAATCCATGCATCAATATATTGACCATATTGTTGAGAATAATACTTTAAAACGAATTCTGCATAACAAAACATATAAGGACGGTTAGGATATCCTGATTTCGTATGATATGATTCGCTATTGATAAATGCTTGAGCTGTTGGATTGGTATCACACCATGCTTTAAAACTTGCTACAAACTCCTCAAATTCAGCAGAATTATCTCCAACAAAATGTTCGGCATTTGAATACGCTTTAACCATAAAACCTGCATCTCTAATAATTGATATTTGATCCATAGTTTTGGTATCATTATCAGCTGGAAAAACGGCATCTGCTCCATCTAACCCGCTCAGTAATGGACATGGCGCACTATGCAATGCCGATTGACTAGCCCCACTATTAAACGATACTTGAAAGCCATCTAAAGTTTTGAGACTCGTTATCCTTTCATCGAATAACTCTGGAGGAAGATTAGCCCACCAAGTTCCTCGTAGTTTTTGCGCACGATCACCTGGATCTTGAGCATTAGTGATATTAACCTGCATCAAAACACAGGTAATAAATAACATGGTTTGTAAAAATTTTGTTTTCATTTTTGTTTAGTTTAATTTAAAAATAATTTATGATGGTTTTAAAATTTGATTGCATCTCTACGACATCAACAGTTTACCTACACAGGTTTTAAGGGAAAATAGGATCAGTTGATTTAATCGATTTTAATTCTACCATAATTACTGCTTTACGATCTTTTTAGTATACG